>NZ_RYFI01000013.1:124629-147924 GCF_004103825.1 Hansschlegelia zhihuaiae | reverse complement strand
GGCCTCGTCCACATCCACGACCTCCTCAAAATCGGAATCGCCTGAAAAAGGCGCCTTCACCCCGCCTTAACCCAGAATCTTCACCATGCCGCCCGACGGCGAAGGCGTGTGCGCCTGGCTGCGTTCGGGGACGATCATGGATTTCGCCAGCATTATCGGCTTCGTCGGCGGCGTCGGCGTCCTCAGCTTTCTGATCCACGAGGGCGGCGGCCTCGAGCGCTATTATTCGGAGCACGCGGTGATCGTGATCTTCGGCGGCGCAATGACGGCGACGCTGATCCGCTTCGAGATGGGCGCCTTCCTCTCCTCATTCCCGACCGCCATCAAGACCTGCTTCGGGATCGGCGGCGGTCACTCGAATCCCCGCGACCTGATCGCCGAGATCGCCGGCATGGCGCAGATCGTGCGCAAGTCCGGCCCGGTCGGCCTCGACAAGGCCACGCCGCACGACGCGTTCCTGGCCAAGGGCGTCCGCTACGTCGCCGACGGCTTCGACGAGAACTTCATCCGCGAGACCCTGGAGCGCGAACGCGACCTCAACCTTCATCGGCTCGAGATGGCCGCCAAGGTGTTCCGCGGCATCGGCGACTGCGCGCCGGCCTTCGGCATGATCGGGACGCTGATCGGCATGGTGCAGATGTTCGCCGAGATGTCCGACCCCTCGAAGCTCGGCACCTTCATGGCCATCGCGCTGCTCGCGACGCTCTACGGCGCGGTGGTCGCGAACTTCTTCTTCCTGCCGATCGCCGACAAGATCACCATCAAGTTCAACCATGACGAGCTCAACCAGACGCTCGTCATCGACGGCGTGCTGCAGCTTCGCGCGGCCAAGAGCCCCGCGGTCATCAAGGAGATGCTGCTCGCCTACCTGCCGGAGAAACACCGGGCCGAACTCGCCGAGGCGGCCGCCTAAATGGCCAGGAAGAAGCATGCCGGCCACGCCGGCGGCCACGGCTGGTTCGTCACCTTCGCCGACCTGATGGGCCTGCTGATGGCCTTCTTCGTCGTCCTCGTCGCGTTCTCGACGCAGGACAAGAAGAAGATGGCGATCGTCGCCGGCTCGATGCGCGAGGCTTTTGGCGAGCAGAAGGAGGTCGTGGCCGACGGCCTCATCGACATCGAGGGCTCGCCGGCCCGGACCGAGCTCAAGAACAACGAGGCCAAGACGCCGGAGGAGACCTCCGACTTGGCAGGCCCGCTCTCCGAGAGCCGGGCCGACAAGGACGTCGACGCCCGCGGCTTCGCCCGCGCGGCCGCGTCGCTCCGCCAGGCGCTTCGCGCGATGCCGGAGATCGCCGACGTGTCGAACCAGATCATCGTCGAGAGCTCGGACGACGGCGTCTCGATCGCGCTCGTCGACGAGGACGGGCGATCGATGTTTCCGCCGGGCTCCTCCGCGCCCTCCCAGCGCGTGGCGGACGCGCTCTCGGCGCTGTCCCAGCCGCTGCGGGCGCTGGGCTACCCGATCGCGGTCGCGGGACACACGGCCGCGGGCGTCTCGGAAGCGTCGAACATCGATCCCTGGCGGCTCTCCGCCGACCGCGCAAGCGCGGTGCGGGGGCTGCTCGCCGCCGCCGGCGTGCCTGACGACCGGTTCAAGAGCGTGCAGGGACGCGCCGCGACAGAGCCGATGTTCCCCGACGCTCCGCAGATCGCCGCCAACCGGCGGGTCACGATCTCGCTCACGGCCGCGCCCGGGGCGATCCCCGCCAATCTGAAGCCGTAGGCCGCCGAAGAACGCTCAGCCGCCCTCCACGCACTGGTTGAACCTGAAGTCCTTGCCCGAGAGCTTCCTGCTCAGCTGCTTCGCGCTGCCGGTTGGCGCGCCGACATAGAGGGGCGAGCCATTGTCCGTATTGGCCTTGCTGCTCTTGCAGAAATTGAAGAAACTGTCCTGGCACGGGTAGGGGCCGACGATCTGATAGCCGATCTTGGCCGTGTCCGGGTCTCCGGTCACGGTCGGGCAGGCGCAGACGATCTCGTTGTTCTCGAGTTTGCCGAGACCCGGAAAGTTCTGGCCCTTCGAACTCTTGAAGCAGACGCCGCCGTCGCATTGCGCATAGGCGCCGTCTGACGTGCTGGCCTCACAGGTGTAGATCGCCTGGTCGCCGGCCGGCTTCACCACCGAGGGCGGCGTGCTGAACGTGCTGACCATATAGCCGTTGTCCGGCCCCTTCGCGTTGAAATCGCAGACATCGCCATTCTTGAAGGTTTGCGTCAGGCTGATGCTGTCGCCCTTCTTCACGTCGCAGCTGCAATAGGCCACATCGTTGAACATCGTGCACTTTGCGGCGGCGCAGAGGGCGTAGGTCTGGTCGGCGCAGATCGTGAAGGCGTCGGCGGCCGGAGCATGCGGAGTTCCACTCGAGGCGGCGGCCGTTTCCGGACCGGCGGCCGAGGCGGAACCGAAGCCCGCGAATGCGGCGGCGAGGACGATCGCGGCCGCGAGCGCCCCCAACCGGCGCATGACGCGGATGGCGCGTCGCGACCCGGCCATCCGGCGCTCAACCGCCTGCGCGTTTCGGTCTGCCATGTGCGTCTCTCCCGGCGACTCGCCCTGCAAGGCGTTGGAGACGTGGCGCGACGACAGGCTCGCCGCGGCTCGCGATCCTTGGCCAGCATCAGCCCTATTCATGCATGCGTGATGCACAAAACTGACGGCATCTTACCGTTTGCCGATGAAGGTCCGACACAGTTTTGCGGTGCGACCGGCGAATATTCTCGTTATTTCATAAGGTTAGTTGCGCCAACCCATCGCCGCCGGCGGAGGGCCGGGGCGCCGGTCGCCGAAAATTTTCGGGAACGGGCGGAGACGGCGCGGTCGGATCGGCGATCGGACGGCAGGCCGGCTCTTGCTCAGATCAGGAAATCGTCCGCCGTCAGCTTGACGCGGCCCGCGACGTCGAAGGTGAACTCGGCCTGCTTGTCGCCGTCGAGATTGGCTTCGACGCGCGTGACGTCCTGGCGGGAGTCATATTCGAAGCGGATTTGTCCGACGTCGTTGAACCCCTTCTCGCCCCGGAACGTGAAATCCTGGACGCCCCGCTCGGTCTCGTCGGCGTCGAACAGCAGGTCGATCGCGTCCCCGTCCTTCTGGCTGAACCCGACGATCACATCGCGCGAGGCCTGAACGCTGTCGGTCTTGCGGGCGAACTCGAAGAGATCGGCTCCCCCGCCACCTGTCAGACGGTCCGCGCCGGCTCCCCCGTCGAGGCTGTCGTCGCCGGCTCCGCCGGCCAGCGTGTCGCTTCCCCCGAGACCGGAGAGGTCGTCGTCTCCCTTCGTGCCGCCGACCTTGTCGGCGCCGGCGGTGACCCGGAAGATGTCGGCCGAGACGGTGAAGCCGCTGCCGAGGAAATCGCCCTTGCTCGGGTTGAACAGGACGATGTCGAAGCTCGTATCCTTCGGCAGCTTGACGCCCGCCTTGAGCGCAAACTCGATCTCAGCCGTGACCGAGCCGTCGCCCTCGAAGGTCAGCTTGCCCGTCGGCAGCTTGCCGCCGACGAAGTCGGCCGCCTTCAGCCCGCCGTCGACGACCAGGCGCCATTGAACGGACGCCTCGTCGAACCCGTCGCCGACCATCGTCACCGTGGCCGAGAACTCCGTCCGCGCGCCGGCCTTGTTCTCGACGCTGATCCCCGACGGCACTCCAGCGCCACCGCCGAACTCGAAGAAATGCGCGTCGAAGCCGAGCTTGCCGTCGATGTCCCCGCGGTCCAGCACGTCGAACGCGTCGCCGTCCCGGCCCTCGGCTCCGTCGACCCCGTCTTCGCCGTCCTTGCCGTCGAGCCCGCGGGGCCCCTCGCCGTTCTGGTTGCCGCCGAGCCCGCGGTCGCCCCCGAGGCCGCCCCGGCCGCCGAGACCCCCGAGACCGGCCTCGGCGACGGCGCCGTTGATCAGGGCGGCGCCGATGACCGTGATCTCGCCGTCATTCAGGATGGCGCTGACCGCCGTGCCGCCGTCGCCGCCGTCCCCTCCGTCGCCGCCATGCCCGCCGTCGCCGCCATTGCCGCCATTTCCGCCGCCGGCGTTGCCCCCATAGCCGCCGCGGCCGCCGTCGCCGCCGAACACGCCGACGCCGCCGTCCCGGCCCTGCGCCGTGCCGCCGATCACGCTGTCGATCAGCGTCAGTTCGCCGGCGTTGTAGATCGAGCCGATCGCGTCGCCGCCGTCGCCCCCGTCCCCGCCATGGCCGCCGTCGCCCGCGTCGCCGCCGTCGGCGCCGTTGCCGCCTCCGAGGCCGTAGCCCCCGAGGCCGCCCCAGCCGCCCCTGCCGCCGCCGCCGCCCGGCGCCGCGCCGCCGCCATAGCCGGTTCCGTGGATTTGGACGTGATCCAGCGTGACCGCGCCGAAGTTCTGCAGGAGGCCGCCGGCGTCACCGGCGTCGGCTGCCTTGCCGCCATCCTCGCCGCCCTCGCCGTCGCCGCCCTTGGTGCCGGACTGCCCGGACTGTTGGGCGCCCTGCCCCTGCGCGCCATGCTCGCCATCCGCGCCCTGCGTCCCAGCGCCGGTGCTGAACGCGCCGTTGACGCCGCCCTGCAGATTTACGTCGCGGAGCGTCAGCGCGGCGCCGTCCTCGACCACGATGGCGCTCTGGATCGCGGAGATGCGGACGTCGCCGCCGCCGTCGATCGTCACCGACTTGCCGTTCTCGATCACGATCGACCGGTCGAGCGTGACGACGCCCTCCGGGCTCGACTTGAACGTGATCACATCACCGGCGCCGGCCCTGTCGATCGCCTCGCGCAGCGACAGCTTGCCGTCGTTCGCGACGACGTCTTCGAGTATCTCGACGACCAGCGTGCCCATCCGGAGCCCCCCTGTCACGCGCCGCTGCAAGAAGGATACTTCGAAATCGACGATCTATACAGATCGTCAGGCCCCGGCGCGCAAGACTATCACGCGATCATTTTCTCGGATTGCTTGCCGGCTCGGACCTCGGTTCGCTTCGGCCGCAGGGGCGCCTCCCGCGGTCCTCAGAATTCCGTCGCGCGATCACCAAGCCTTTTGGGCCCGGCGCTTGGCTGCGCGCCGGCCGCATTCTACTAAGCACCGCGCCCGCAAGGCCGAGGCGTCCGACAGGAGGAGCGCCGTGACGTCACGAGCAATGAGCCGACCCGTTCTGCGCCGCCTTGGCTTTCTCGGCGCTGCCGCAGTCGCGGTCGTGGCTCTGCTCGTCGCATTCGACGCGCCGCTCAGAGCCCTGATCCACGGCCATGTCGAGGGACGCGAGCTGTCGCTTGTCTGGGCGCTGCCGCTTGTCGGCATGCTCGGCTCGATCGCGGTCCTGCCGCTCGCGGCGCCGCATCTCTGGCACCACCACTATGGCAAGATCGCCGCCTTCTGGGCTTTCGCGCTGCTCGTTCCGTTCGCCGCCGTCGAGGGGTTCGGGCCGGTCGCCTCCGAGGTCGTCCACGCCACGCTGCTCGAATACGTCCCCTTCATCATCCTGCTGTTCTCGCTGTTCACGATCTCGGGCGGGCTGCTGGTCAAGGGCAACATCCACGGCAGCCCGGCGGTGAACACCGGCATCCTGGCGATCGGGACGCTGCTCGCCTCCGTCATCGGCACCACCGGCGCCTCGATGGTGTTGATCCGGCCGCTGCTGCGCGCCAATGACGACCGGCGCCGCAACGCCCATGTCGTGGTGTTCTTCATCTTCCTGGTGTCGAACATCGGCGGCTCGCTGACGCCGCTCGGCGACCCGCCGCTGTTCCTCGGCTTCCTGCAGGGCGTCGACTTCTTCTGGACGACGACGCATCTCGGGAAGGAGACGCTGGCGCTCGTCGCGATCCTGCTGCCGCTGTTCTACGTGATCGACCGCTGGTTCTACGCCCGCGAGGAGGGCCTCAAGAAACCGGACCCGACGCCCGACAGTCGGGTCGGGGTGTTGGGCCTCCAGAACGTCCTGCTGCTCGCGGGCGTCGTCGGCGCGATCCTGATGAGCGGCGTCTGGAAGCCGGGAATCGAGTTCGACGTCTGGGGCACGCATGTCCCGCTGCAGGCGGTCGTGCGCGACGCGGTCCTGGTGGTCCTCGCCTTCGTCTCGCTCGCCATCACCCCGACCGACCTCCGGGAGCGCAACGGCTTCGATTGGGAGCCGATCCGCGAGGTCGCTAAGCTTTTCGCCGCGATCTTCGTGACGCTGATCCCGGTGCTGCTGATCCTCAAGGCCGGCCGGGACGGCGCGGCCGCGCCGCTGGTCGCGCTCGTCTCCGACGAAACAGGGGCGCCGCGCGACGAGATCTATTTTTGGCTGACCGGCCTGCTGTCGAGCGTGCTCGACAACGCGCCGACCTATCTCGTGTTCTTCAACCTCGCGGGCGGCGACGCCCAGCAGCTGATGGGCCCGCTCGCCTCGACGCTGGCCGCGATCTCGGGCGGCGCGGTGTTCATGGGCGCGCTCACCTATATCGGCAACGCGCCGAACTTCATGGTGCTGGCGATCGCCCGGAACCGCGGCGTCGCGATGCCGAGCTTCTTCGGCTACATGGCCTGGAGCTGGGGCGTGCTGGGGCCCTGCTTCGTCATCCTGACCCTGGTTTTCTTCCTTTAGGGCGCGCGCCGCGCACGGCCTACGGAGAACTACGGACGTCGAAAGACACCCGTCGCGCTAGCGTCTCACGTGGCCGTGATAGTCCACGGCCTGCGGGGGAGCGGACATGCCGACGGTCACCGACGAGAACCATCACCCGGAAGGCACGCTCAACGGCAACGGCGTCATCTACAAGACCAATGTCGGCGGCGGCTGGACCATCAACGTCAATCTGACCGGCGCTGAGAACCTCGTCTGGGCGCACGCCGACGAGGGGGGCGACGGGTTTTCGAGCGACCTGATCAACGTCAAGAGCTCGGTCCTCGACGTCTGGGTGCTGGCGGGCGCCGGGGATGACGTCGTCAACACCGCGGACGGCGACGACACGATCGACGGCGACCGCTACCAGTACGTCACCGGCGAGAACTTCCGGGACGGCGAAGGCGACGACGCCATCGACTCCGGCGCCGGAAACGACGTCGTGTTCGGCGGCGCCGGCGACGACCAGATCGACACAGGCGCGGACGACGACTTCGCGCTCGGCGAGGCGGGCGGCGACGTCGTCAACGGAGAGGACGGCGACGACAGCCTGAACGGCGGCCTCGACGGCGACGAGGTCAATGGCGGCGACGGCGACGACACGCTCTCGGCCGGCGGCGTCGGCGACGGCGGCAAGGACACGTTGGACGGCGGCGCTGACAATGACGAGTTGATCGGACTCTCCGACCAGGACCGCGCCTCGGGCGGAGACGGCGACGATCACATCGTCGCGGACTTCGCCTTCGGCCAGAACGCGACGCTCGACGGCGGGGCCGGCTATGACGTCGCGGAGATCACCCTCAGGGAGGCGGCCGACGTCACCTTCGTGCAGAACGAGAACGGCGCGACCGTCAATGGGCCGTTCAAGCTCGTCGGCGTCGAGTTCGTCCGGACGCTGGTGACCGGCGGCGGCGACGACAAGATCACGATCAACCGTACGTCGGAGGGCTCAGGCGACGCGTCGAGTCTCGACGCCGGCGACGGCGACGACACGATCGTCGGCGGCCTAGGCCCGAACGACGACGCCGTGCTGCTCGGCGGCGACACCATACAGTCGGGCTTCGGCGACGATCGCGTCACCGCGCGCTCCGGCAACGACTTCATCCTGAATCGGGGCGGCGAAGACACGATCGACGCCGGGGCGGGCGGCGACGGCGTGCGCGTCAACGCAGGCTCCTCCGGGACCGTCATTCTCGGCTCGGGAAATGACGGCTTCCAGAGCGAGTTCGCGACCTCGCAGGACCTGCCCCTCGACTATGTGATCGAGGGCGGCGAGGGCAACGACGTGCTCGCGCCTGTGACGGGCGGCGAATATCATTGGAAGCCGGGCGCCGGCATCGACATCATCCTGACCGTCGACGACGGGCGCACATATGCGGGCGGCGTCTCGCTGCCCTACACGCTCGACGATGACGACGACGACTATCGCCAGATCACGGTCGACTACTCGGACGCAAAGAAAGGCGTCGTCATCGACCTCGTGGCCGGCACAGCGATCGACGGCAGCAAGAAATTTCCGGACCGCATCGCCTTCGTGGACGACGCCATAGGCTCGCGCTTCGCCGACACGATCTCGGGCGACGACAGCGAGAACCGGCTGTCGGGCGAATCCGCCGCCGACATCCTGAACGGCCTCGACGGCGCCGACACGCTCGACGGCGGCCGCGGCTTCGACACGCTCGACGGCGGCGACGGCGCCGACTTCATCCAGGCGGGCGACGAAAACGACCTCGTCGACGGCGGCGACGGCGCGGACAAGATCAACGGCGATCTCGGCGACGACTCGATGCTCGCGGGCGACGGCGACGACGAGGTCAACGGCGCCGAGGGCGACGACACCATCGTGGCGGGAGAGGGCAAGGACCGCATCTTCGGCGGCGACGGCGTCGACCTGTTGAACTTCCTCGAGGAGCTCGGCGACCGCGGCGTCGTCGTCAGGCTCGACAAGAAGACCGCGACCGACAGCTTCGGGGACAAGGACAAGGTCTCCGAAATCGAGAGCGTTCGCGGCACGCTGCTCGCCGACACGATCGTGGGCGACGACGCCGACAACACGGTCAACGCCAGCGACGGCGCGGACAGGCTCGACGGCGGCGGCGGGATCGACACGCTGAACGGCGGCGCGGGGAACGACACCGTGCTGGGCGGCGCGGGCGGCGACCTGATCTCCGGCGAAGCCGACAACGACACCCTCTCGGGCGGGCTCGGCGACGACACTGTGTTCGGCGGGCTGGGAAACGACCAGCTGACAGGCCTGCAGGGCGACGACGTGCTGGACGGCGGCGGGGGCAAGGACACGCTCTCCGACAGCCAGATCGCCTTCGACGACGTGTTCACCTGGCTCGAGGCCTTCCAGGGCAAGGCCGACGATATGAACGGCGGCGCGGACGCCGACACGCTGCTCGGCGCCGGCTGGCTCAAGGGCGGAGACGGGAACGACCAGGTCTCGGGTCTCGGCCTGCTGGACGGCGGCGCCGGGAACGACGTGCTCAAGGTCGCCAAGGTCGGGGACGTCGACGGCGTGCTGCCGAAACTGATCGGCGGCCTCGGGGCCGACGAGATCCATGGCGGCCGGCAGGCGATCCTGTCCTACGACTATTCGAAGGTCGGCGTGACGGTCTCGCTCCAGACCGGGATCGCCAAAGGCGCGGCCGGCGACGTCGACACCTTCGACGGGCTGAACAACGTCCAGGGTTCGAAGTTCGGCGACACGCTGAAGGCCGCGAAGGGCGAGTCCAGCATCCTCAGCGGGATGGACGGAAACGACACGATCGACGGATCGACCGGCTCCGACATCATCGACGGCGGCGACGGCGACGACGTGCTCTCGACCGACACGGGCGTCGAGATGGATACGATCCTCGGGGGCGAGGGCAACGACTCGATCTCCGCCCAGGCCTTCTCCGGATCAATCGAGGGCGGCCTCGGGAACGACGTCATCTTCTTCGAAGGCACGTCGGCGACGGCCGACGGCGGCGCAGGCGCCGACATCTTCACAGTGCTGACGGGGGGCGCCGAGATCACCGGCGGCACGGGCGTCGACCAGTACCGCATCCGCAATGGCGACGACGTCCACGTCATCATCCACGGCTTCGACCGGGCGACCGAGCAGATCGACCTCACCTCGTTCCGCTTCAAGAGCTTCAACGACCTGATGAAACGGGCGGAGCCCAATGACGGCTTCGTGGCGTTCAAGCTCACAAACGAGGACACGCTCGAAATCTATGACCTTCGCATCAAGGATCTGAGCGCCGACGACTTCTTGCTTTAACGGCCAGCCGCCGCAAGTAGGAGACCGTCATTCCGGACTTGTCCCGGAATCCATTGGCGCCGCGTCTTCGGCAGTTTTGCGTCGTTTGCGGCAATGGGTCCCGGCACTTCGGCCGGGACGACGCGCGGTGTTTCAACGTTTCGGCCTCATGCGTTCTCGCCTTTAGGCCAGAACAAAAAAGGCCGCGGCGCTTCCCAGCGCCGCGGCCCTTCGAAGTCTCGGCCTTGGCGGCCGCGATCATTCCGCGGCTTCGCGGAACTCCTGCGGGCCGGCGGCGCGGACGTCGTCGTCGACATGGTCCGCATAGGCGCGGAAGTTCGACTGGAACATGTCGCGGAGCTTGCGGGCCGCGGCGTCATAGGCCGGCTTGTCGGCCCAGGCGCGGCGCGGACGCAGCTCGACCTCGACGCCTGGGACCTCGGTCGGCACCTCGAGCCCGAAGAACCGCTCCGTGCGGAACTCGGCGTCCTTGAGCGAGCCGTCGAGCGCGGCGGTGAGCAGCGCGCGCGTCGCCTTGAGCGGGATGCGCCCGCCGGTCCCGAAGCCGCCGCCCGTCCAGCCGGTGTTGACCAGCCAGCAATCGACGCCGTGCTCGGCGATCAGCGACTTCAGCAGCTCGCCATAGACCGCCGCGTTGCGCGGCATGAAGGGCGCGCCGAAGCAGGTCGAGAAGGTCGCCTGCGGCTCCGTCACGCCCTTCTCGGTGCCCGCGACCTTCGCGGTGTAGCCCGAGAGGAAGTGATACATCGCCTGGGCCGGCGTGAGCTTGGAGATCGGCGGAAGGACGCCAAACGCGTCACAGGTCAGCATCACGATGTTCTTCGGATGCGGCGCGCGGCCATCGACGCTCGCGTTCGGGATGAACGTCAGCGGATAGGCGACGCGTGTGTTCTCGGTCCGCGAGACGTCGTCGAAATCGGGCTCGCGGGTGTCGGGATCGAGCGGCACATTCTCGAGGATCGCGCCGAAGCGCTGGGCCGCGGCGTAAATCTCGGGTTCCTGCTCGGCCGAAAGCTTGATCGTCTTGGCGTAGCAGCCGCCCTCGAAATTGAACAGGCCGTCCGGCCCCCAGCCATGCTCGTCGTCGCCGATGAGCGTGCGGGCGGGATCGGCCGAGAGCGTCGTCTTGCCGGTGCCGGACAGGCCGAAGAACACCGCCGCGTCCCCGTCGGGTCCGACGTTGGCCGAGCAGTGCATCGGCATCACGCCCTTCTTGGGCAGCAGGTAGTTGAGGACGGTGAAGACCGACTTCTTCATCTCGCCGGCGTAGGACGTCCCACCGATCAGCACGACGCCGCGCGCGAAGTCGACCGCGATCACGGTGCCGGCCCGCACGCCGTGGCGCGCGGGGTCGGCCTGGAAGCTCGGGAAGTCGAGGATGGTGAGCTCCGGGATGAAGCTCTCGAGCTCCTTCCGCAAAGGCTGGATCAGCATCGTGCGGATGAACATCGCGTGCCAGGCGTATTCGGTGAACACGCGCGCCTTGATGCGATGCGCGGGGTCGGCGCCGCCATAGAGGTCCTGCGCGAACAGCTCGCGGCCGCGGGCATGGGCCAGGAAGTCCTCACGCAGCGCCTCGAACTGCTCCGGGGTGATCGCGGCGTTCGCGTCCCACCACACCTCGTTCTCGGTCGACTCGTCGCGCACCACGAACTTGTCTTTCGGCGAACGGCCGGTGTGGACGCCCGTCTCGGCGGTCAGCGCGCCGGAAGCCGAGAGGCTCGCCTCGCCGCGCCGCACGGCGCGCTCCACCAGCGTCGCCGTGCCGAGGTTCCAATTGACCCCGCTCAGGCCTTCGAAGCCGAACGCCTCGGCGCCATGCGACGCGTTCCAAACGCCGGTCTGTCGCAATTCAGTTTCCTCCGTGTGGACGGGCCCGTCCGCGAATTCGGGGGCTGCGTTCATTTCCCTCATCCTCACGAAACAGCGAAAATCGGCGCGATCATGACAGGACGGTCGCAAAAGCCGCCCGAGCGCATCGGGCCAAAACAACCAACTCTGTCAGCCGCCCTGTCCTATCATTCATACCGCCTGAACGGCACATTAATCCCGATTGAATGATATCGCCTTTTCGTATGATGCGATCGACAACGCCGATCGTCGATCGCAACAGGACGCGCCCCTTGGCCGGCGCCGATGCAAGGCGCGCCGCCGATGAAAGGGGCTCGGCGGTCGAGCCGACGTCGGATCGTCAGGCCGCCGCGGATGCGGCAAGCCGGGCGCGCGCGTCGCCGACGAGCTTGACAAGCGCCTTGCGCACGTCGCCCGAACTCGTCGCCCGTTCGGGGAACGGCAGATACCGGGCCTCGCCGTCGAGCCCGATCTCCACGCCGAGCGGGTCGCAGCCCTCGAAGCGCCAGTCGCCGTCGCGCGCGCCGAGCAGCGCCGTAGCGTAGAGCCGCGTCGCGTCCGCGTGATCCTCGTTCATATGCTCTACGATCCCCGGCTCGGCCTCGAACAGCGCCTCGGCGCCGTCGGTCTCGGTCCTCAACTGCGCCCAGTCGAGATCGACGATGCGGCCGAAGCCCGCCACCAGATGCCCGCCTTCGGGCTCGAGCCGAAGCATGTTGAAGTCGGCGAAGCCGTAATACATTTCGCTTTCGGGCTGGCGGGCGAGCCAGCGTCGCCTGAAGTCCGCCTTGTCGACCGGGACGCAGCGGCCGAACAGCGTGACGCGCGGATGAGCCAGCGGATCGCCCGAGCCGACCTCGGCGCACAGCACGCTCGCGCGCGGATCGGCCTTGAGGTTCGCCGTGTGGCGCGCGAGGTCCGAGACCAGGAGCAGCGGCGCGCCGTCCTTGTCGGTGGCCAGGCTGATCAGGGAGACGTAAGGCTGGCCTGAGCGCTGGTCGATCGTCGCGAGGCTTGCGCGTCGCGCGGCTCTCAAAAGCGCGCGCGAAGCGGCGACGGGATCGAAGGACGGCGGCGCAGGGTGTTCCGTGGCCTGCGTGTCAGACGTGATCATGCTCGGTCCCTGACGTCATTTCTGTGGTGGAATCGGCCCGAAAACTTGGACGTTGGACATTACGTCACAATTCAGCCATGCCGGAACGGTTCATGCGCGAAAGTCTATGCTATAAAAGAAGGCGCCATGCCGACGATCGC
Organism: Hansschlegelia zhihuaiae; assembly: GCF_004103825.1. Taxonomy (GTDB): domain Bacteria; phylum Pseudomonadota; class Alphaproteobacteria; order Rhizobiales; family Methylopilaceae; genus Methylopila; species Methylopila zhihuaiae. Next base: position 134,974 of record NZ_RYFI01000013.1, on the reverse strand, counting down.
TTTGGTCGATGACGACCGCAACATTCTGACGTCCGTATCCATCGCGCTCGAAGCCGAAGGTTACAGGATACAGACCTACAATGACGGCGCGACGGCGCTCGAAGGATTGCGCTCGACGCCCCCGGACCTCGCCATCTTCGACATCAAGATGCCGCGGATGGACGGGATGGAGCTGCTGAGACGTCTCCGGCAGAAGTCGGAGCTGCCGGTGATCTTCCTCACCTCCAAGGACGAGGAGATCGACGAGCTGTTCGGCCTCAAGATGGGTGCGGACGACTTCATCCGGAAGCCGTTCTCGCAGCGCCTGCTGGTCGAGCGCGTGAAGGCGGTGCTGCGCCGCGCCGCGGCCAAGGATCCGCAGGCCGCCGGCGCCGTGAAGGGCGCGGACTCCAAGGCGCTCGAGCGGGGGCAGCTGATGATGGATCCCGAGCGCCACACCTGCACCTGGAAGGGCGAGGCGGTCACGCTCACGGTCACCGAATTCCTGATCCTGCAGGCGCTCGCCATGCGGCCGGGCGTCGTCAAGAGCCGCAACGCGCTGATGGACGCCGCCTATGACGACCAAGTCTATGTCGACGACCGCACGATCGACAGCCACATCAAGCGGCTCCGGAAGAAGTTCAAATCCTGCGACGACGATTTCGACATGATTGAGACGCTCTACGGCGTAGGATATCGCTTCAAGGAGGTCTGAGCGCCGCTGGCGGGCCGGCGTCTCAGCCGATAGGTCTTTGGCTTAATGAGCGTCGAAGCCGAGCGCGCCGACGAAATCGTGCATACCGACGCGGACGACGAGGCGCGCCCGCAGACGATCAGCGCGCGCCTCAAGGGCGCGTTCGCGTCGCTGAAGGTCGTCGGCTTCTCGAGCCTGACGCGCCGGATCGTGGTGCTGAACCTCGCCGGCCTTGTGGCGCTGGTCTCGGGCATCCTCTACCTCAACCAGTTCCGCGCCGGGCTGATCGACGCGCGCGTCCAGAGCCTGCTGATCCAGGGCGAGATCATCGCGGGCGCGATCGCCTCGCAGGCGACGGTCGAGACCAACCAGCTCTATGTCGACCCCGACAAGCTGCTCGAGCTGCAGCTCGGCCAGACCGCCTCCCCCGCCGAGGAAGGCCTCCAGGGCCTCGAATTCCCGATCAATCCGGAGCGGGTCGCCCCCGTCCTGCGCCGCCTCGTGACGCCGACCCGCACCCGCGCGCGGATCTACGACCGGGACGGCTCGCTGCTGCTCGACTCGCGGTCGCTCTACGCCCGGGGCGACATATTGCGCTTCGACCTGCCGCCGCAGCGCCGCGACCCGAACCTGCTCGACCGAATCGGCCAGGCGATCAACCGCCTGCTGCGGCGCACCGACCTGCCGCTCTATTCCGAGCTCGGCGCCGCGAACGGCCGCGGCTACCCGGAGGTGTCGAAGTCGCTCACCGGATCGCCGGAGAGCATCGTGCGAGTCAATGACGCGGGCGAGATCATCGTCTCGGTCGCGGTGCCGATCCAGCGCTTCCGGGCGGTCACCGGCGCACTGCTGCTGTCGACCCAGGGCGGCGACATCGACGCGATCGTGCGGGCCGAGCGCGGCGCGATCCTGCGCGTCTTCCTGGTGGCGGCCGCGGTGATGATCGTGCTGTCGCTGCTGCTCGCGAGCACGATCGCGGGTCCGGTCAGAAAACTCGCCGACGGGGCCGAGAGCGTGCGCCGCCGCATGTCGCGGCGCGCCGAGATCCCGGATTTCACGAGCCGCACGGACGAGATCGGCCATCTGTCCGGCGCGCTCCGCGACATGACCAACGCGCTCTATGCGCGCATCGAGGGCATCGAGCGCTTCGCGGCCGATGTCGCCCACGAGTTGAAGAACCCGCTCACCTCGCTGCGTTCCGCGGTCGAGACGCTGCCGCTCGCCAAGACCGAGGAGGCGCGCGCGCGCCTGCTCGAGGTCATCGGCCACGACGTACGGCGGCTCGACAGGCTGATCAGCGACATCTCCGACGCGAGCCGGCTCGACGCCGAACTGCAGCGCCAGGAGGCGGAGCCGGTCGACGTCGTGAAGCTGCTTTCCATGGTGGTGGACATGCAGAACGGCGCGCCGAGGAATGACGGCGTCACGGTCAAGCTCAGGATCGTCGAGGCCGCCCAGGGCCGCGACGCCTATCTCGTGCTCGGCCACGATTCGCGGCTCGGCCAGGTGATGACCAACCTCGTCGACAACGCGCGCTCGTTCTCGCCGGAGGGCTCGGTCGTGAAGGTGACGTGCCGGCGATCGCGGCGTTTCGTCGAGATCCTGGTCGACGACCAGGGGCCCGGCATCCGCGAGGACGCGATGGAGAAGATCTTCGAGCGCTTCTACACCGACCGCCCGGAGCAGGGATTCGGGCAGAATTCGGGGCTCGGCCTCTCGATCTCGAAGCAGATCGTCGAGGCCCATAGCGGCACGATCAGCGCCGAGAACCGGACCAAGGTCGTCGACGGCCAGACCAGGGTCGCGGGCGCGCGTTTCATGGTCCGCCTGCCGGCGGCGCTGGCGTGACTGCGACGCCGTCGATCCACGCCAATTGCGTCGTGGTGGGCGAGCGCGGCGCGCTGATCCGGGGCGCATCGGGGTCGGGCAAGTCGGCTTTGTCGGCCGCCTTAGTCGAGCTCGCCCGGTCGCGCGGAAGGTTCGCCCGGCTCGTCGCCGACGACAGGACCCTGATCGAGCGCCGGCACGGACGGCTGATCGCCTCGGCGCCGGCCTCGATCGCCGGCCTGATCGAGCGGCGTGGCGCGGGGATCGCGCATGTCGAGACGCTGCGCGAGGTCGTGCTCGGACTTGTGATCGACCTCGAGGCGGATCCGGAGCGGATGCCCGACGACGCCGGGCGCATACGAAATCTCGAAGGCGTGTCGCTTCCTCGGCTTGTGCTGAGGATCGGGGACCCCTCGGCGCCGGCGCTTGCCTTCGACTGTCTCGATCCGGGACGGACGGCCGTGGGATGTGGCCCTTTGGCCCTTGCGTTCGCGCCGCAACATGAAAAGATTGCGTCATCGGCGCCGGAGCGCGCCGTTCATCCGGCCCGACTGCGCAAGGGTGGCGCGCGGCGGCCTCTGACCGGAGCGCAATGAATTTTGCGCGGAGACTGCATGATTGGCCTCGTACTCGTCACCCACGGGCGCCTCGCCTGTGAGTTCCGCGCCGCCCTCGAACATGTCGTCGGCCCGCAGAACCAGATCGCGACGGTCACGATCGAGCCGGAGGACGACATGGAGCTCCGGCGCGGCGACATCCTGGCGGCCGTCCGCGAGGTTGACACCGGCGACGGCGTCGCGGTGCTGACCGACATGTTCGGCGGCACGCCCTCCAACCTCGCGATCTCCTGCATGGACGGGCGAAAGGTCGAGGTGATCGCCGGCATCAATTTGCCGATGCTGATCAAGCTCGCGACCGTGCGGCCGACGCTGCCGCTCGACGCCGCAGTCATTCAGGCCCAGGAGGCCGGGCGCAAATACATCAATGTCGCGAGCCAAGTGCTCTCGGTCAAATGATCGAGCCGCCGGTGCAGAGCGAGTCGATTGCGAACGGCCGCGGCCGATTCTCACGTGAGCTCTCGATAACCAACAAGCGCGGCCTGCACGCCCGCGCCTCCGCGAAGTTCGTCCAGACGGTCGAGAAGTTCGACGCCAGGGTGTGGGTCAGCCGCGCCGGCGAGACGGTCGGCGGCACGTCGATCATGGGGTTGATGATGCTCGCCGCCGGCCCCGGCACGACGATCGAGGTCGAGGCCGAAGGCGCGGACGCCGAAGCGGCCGTCGACGCGTTGGCGACGCTCGTCGCCAACAAGTTCGGCGAGGAGGAGTAGGGCTCCGCTCCCCGCCGCCGCCGTCCGAACTTATTCGGCCTGCTGGATCGCCGTCAGCAGCCAGCGGCCGCCGGGTGCGCGCAGGAACGTCCAGAGCTCGGTGGTCTCCACCGGCTGGCTGTCGCCTTCCACGATCCGGCCCGTGTCGCGCTCCTCGGTGACGTCGACCAGCTCGTAGCGCATCGCGACGGTCGCGTAGTCGCGGCCGTCCTCATGCCAGGCCTCGGCGAGGTCGCCCTGCAGCAGCTTGACGCCCGTCACCTTGTTGACGACGCCGCGGCTCGCATCGGCGGCCAGGTCCTCGCCGAAGATCTCGACCATCTCGGGCGTCGCCATGCCGCGCAGGCGCGACAGGTCCTGCTGCGACCAGGCCTCCTGCACCTCCGAGAGCAGTCGCTCGAACGCGTCGAAGTCTTCCTTTTCGAGCTCGATCTCCCCGCCGTCGTGGGACGAGCCGCCATAGGAAGACCCGGCGCCGTAGCCGGCCCCTGGGGACAAGCCGCCCGAGCCCGGATAGCCGTAGCGTGAGCCCGTGGCGCTGCCGCCTCCCGGCCCGTCGAAACGATAGCCCGACGGCGAACCCGCGCCGGCTCCTGCCGCGGCCGGTTGGGACTGCTGGCGGCTGCGCATCCACTTCATGACCATGCGGACGACCAGCACCACAATGCCGATCTGGATCGCGAGGCCGAGCAGCGACCAGATCGACCCGAGGCCGCCGAACAGGCCCGAGCCGGAGAGCAGGCCGAACAGGCCGGCGCCGAGCAGGCCGCCCATGATGCCGGCCGCGAGCCCGCCGCCGAACAGTCCGCCGATGCGCGAGGTCGGCCGGTTCGCCGCGGAGGGCGCGGCCGCCGGCGAGCCCGGCTGGCCGGGCTGCGTGATCGAGCGCTGCATGGGGGCCGCGCCCGGAGCGGTCGCGGTCGGAGGCGGCGCCGAGAAGGTCTTGGAGCCGCGGCTTCCGAAGCTGCCGCCGCGGCCCGCGCGGGCGTCGGCGTCCTGCGGGACGAGCGTCGCGCCGAGAAGCAGCACGGCCGCAGCGACGACGGCGGCGCGGCGGGCGACGGAGGCGAGGGACATCTGCGGCCTTTCGATCGGAATCTGGTCGTGGCGTCACGGAGAGAGATGGTCGGCGCGCCCCCCCTTGTCATCCCACGAGACCGTCATCGACCGGGCAGGCCGCTCACTTTCTTGACATCCTGCGCGCAACCGACCGGATGGTCGCCACCTCCGCGCCGCCATCCCGCCGTCCTGCGGCCCAAATGTCACGACCGCGACCAACCGACCCATAGCCTGCTTTCGGGCTCGGACATGACAGCGGATCAGCCTACAAGGGACGTCATGACGCATTTCCGCCGCGAGATTCGCGCGTGATCCGGGCTCTTCTGACAGCGCTCGCGACGGTCGTCGCGGCGAGCTGGGCCGCGGCGGCGGATCCATGGCCCTGGAGCGACGAGCACCCCGCCACGACGATCGTCGGTGAGCCCTGGTCTGCGACCGAAGGCTCCGCCGCGTTCGACGCGCAGGACGCCTTCGTGTTCGACGACGTCCCGCGGACCGCCCGTCTGGACGAGGCGGCGCTCGCAATCGCGGTCCGGATCGACCGCGACCGGCTGGCCGCTCCCGACGATTTCGCCTTGGCGACGGTCGGGGACGGCCGGGTCGACGCCGCGTTCGGCCGCTTCGTCGCCTACGGTCCGGACGGGCTCGCCTATGCGTCGCTCGAGCTCACCCGCGGCGCAGCCGGCGTGACGCGGATCGCCCGTGCGCCGACCCCGTCGCTGGTGGCGATGCTCCTGCCGACCCGCTGAACCTTCCCTCATGCATGTGATCCGTCGCCGCGACGGGCGACGGCGCGCGCGCGCTTCGGTGCGGCGGGCTGACATAAAGAGTTCTTTATATCTTTATTGAACGTCGGCAGCCGGCATGCTACGGACGAACGAGTTCGATCGCGGGGCCGCCTCAAGCGGTTTGGGCCCCGGCACGACCAACCGAAAGGACACGCCCGCATGAGCGCTTCGAACGCCGCCCGCAAGGAAGCTCCCGCCGAGGACTACATCGTCAAGGACATCACGCTCGCTGACTGGGGCCGCAAGGAGCTCGCGATCGCTGAGACCGAGATGCCCGGCCTGATGTCGGTGCGCGCGGAGTACGGCGCGTCGCAGCCGCTGAAGGGCGCGCGTATCGCCGGCTCGCTGCATATGACGATCCAGACCGCGATGCTGATCGAGACGCTGAAGGCGTTGGGCGCCGACGTCCGCTGGGCGTCGTGCAACATCTATTCGACGCAGGACCACGCCGCGGCCGCGATCGCGGCGGCCGGCACTCCGGTCTTCGCCGTGAAGGGCGAGACCCTCGAGGAGTACTGGGAGTACACCCACCGCATCTTCGAGTGGGCCGACGGCGGCACGCCGAACATGATCCTCGACGACGGCGGCGACGCCACGCTCCTCATCCATCTGGGCAAGCGCGCCGAAGGCGGCGATGTGGCCTTCCTCGACGGCGCGACCAATGAGGAGGAGGAGATCCTGTTCGCCGCGATCAAGAAGCGGCTGAAGACCAATCCGGGCTGGTACACGAAGAACGCCGACGCCATCAAAGGCGTGACCGAGGAGACCACCACGGGCGTCCATCGCCTCTACGACCTCGCCAAGAAGGGCGAGTTGCTGTTCCCGGCGATCAACGTCAACGACTCGGTGACCAAGTCGAAGTTCGACAACCTCTATGGCTGCCGCGAGTCGCTGGTGGACGCGATCCGCCGCGGCACCGACGTGATGATGGCCGGCAAGGTCGCGATGGTCGCGGGCTTCGGCGACGTCGGCAAGGGCTCGGCCGCGTCGCTCCGCCAGGCCGGCTGCCGCGTCATGGTCTCCGAGGTCGACCCGATCTGCGCCCTGCAGGCGGCGATGGAGGGCTACGAGGTCACCACGATGGAGGACGCCACGACCCGCGCCGACATCTTCGTGACCGCGACCGGCAACGTGGACGTCATCACCGTCGACCACATGCGCGCCATGAAGGACCGGGCGATCGTCTGCAACATCGGCCACTTCGACAGCGAGATCCAGATCGGCGCGCTGAAGAACTTCAAGTGGGACAACGTCAAGCCGCAGGTCGACGAGGTCGAGTTCCCGGACGGCAAGCGCATCATCGTGCTGTCGGAAGGCCGCCTCGTGAACCTCGGCAACGCGACCGGTCACCCGTCCTTCGTGATGTCGGCGTCCTTCACCAACCAGACGCTCGCGCAGATCGAGCTCTGGGCGAACAATAAGGACGGCCGCTACGGCAACGAGGTCTACACCCTGCCGAAGCGGCTCGACGAGAAGGTGGCGGCGCTCCACCTCGGCAAGATCGGCGTGAAGCTGACCAAGCTCTCGCACAAGCAGGCGAGCTATATCGGCGTGCCAGAGGCCGGCCCGTTCAAGCCCGAACACTACCGCTACTGAACCATCGCTCCGCCAAGGCGGTTCGAAAGCTCCCTCCCCGCGTCCGCGGGGAGGGAGCTCTTTTGCGCCCCGCGACCTTCCACAAGACGGCCGGCGCGGAGCGATTTACCCCGAGCGTGGCCGCCAGGACTCTTTAGCTCGGAGTCCTGACTGGTCTAGGTTGGTGACCGATTCGGGAAGGCGTCGCGGGGCGACGGCGCTTTGGGACGTCGGCGGGCTTGGGCCTGCGACGTCGACGTCGGGGGCTTCACCAGATGTCGAGATGGTCTCGGCCGAGCGCCGCGTTGGTGACGGCCGCGACGTCCATTCTGTTCGTCGCCGCGCCCATCGACCAGGCCCAGGCCGCCGGGCTCGCGGCCGAGGAGGCCGCAGCGCTCGCGCTGTTCCTCGGCGCGATCTTCGTCGCCGTCGCGGCCTCCGTGCTGCTTCTGCGCGCCCGCCGCAAGCTCGCCGACGCATCCGCCGCATGGGGCCGCGAACGCGGCGCGCTCCACACCCGCCTCGACCAGGCCGAAGCCGAGCTCGCGGCCGACGACAGGCTGACCGTCACCTGGCGCAGCGGCCGCTCCGAGCCCGAGACCGTCGGCGATCCCGCCAAGCTGACCGGCCTGCCGCCCGGCCGGCGTCTGCTCGCCTTCGGCGCCTGGCTCGAACCCGAGACGGCGCGCGCCCTCGAACATCGCCTCTCGGCGCTGAGGGAGCGCGGCGAGCCGTTCCGTCTCATGCTGCGGACGCCCGAGGGTGGCCACATCGAGGCCGACGGGCGGCCAATCGGCGCGGCCGTCTCGCTACGGCTGCGCGACGTCACCGGCGAACGGCTGGCGCGCGCCGAGATCGAGACCGAGAACGCCGCGCTGCGCGGCGCGCTCGGCCGTTTCACGGCGCTGATCGAGTCGCTGATCCAGCCGGTCTGGACGCGCGACGAGCATGGCTGGCTGACCTACGCCAACGAAGCCTACGCGCGGGCCGTCGAGGCCAAGGACGGGACGTCTGCGGTCGAGAGCCGGGCGGAGTTCCTGGATCAATCGCTTCGCGCCGCCGCGCGCCGCGCGGTCGAGGCCGGCCATGTCTACCGCAAGCGCGCGCCGGCGGTGTTCGCGGGCTCGCGGCGGATCTTCGACATCGTGGAGGCGCCGTCGCAGGGGGGCTCGGCCGCGATCGCGATCGACGTCTCCGAACTCGAGGACGTCCGCACCGACCTGTCCCGCCAGATGGACGCGCATCGGCGCACGCTCGACGAGCTCGCCACCGCGGTCGCGATCTTCCGCGCCAACGGCGCGCTCGCCTTCCACAACCAGGCCTACGCCCGGCTCTGGGGGCTCGACCCCGCCTTCCTCGAAGGCGGCCCGACCGACGGCGCGGTGCTCGACCGGCTGCGGGCCGACCGGAAGCTCCCCGAGGAGGCCGACTTCCGCACCTGGAAGACGCAGCTCCACCAAGCCTATCAGGCGATCGAGCCGCGCGAGCATTGGTGGCACCTGCCGGACCGCCGGACGCTGCGCGTCGTGGCCTCGCCCAACCCGGAAGGCGGCGTCACCTATCTGTTCGACGACGTCACCGAGCGGCTGGCGCTCGAGAGCCGCTTCAACGCGCTCACGAAGGTCCAGAGCGAGACCATCGACCACCTCAAGGAGGCGGTCGCGGTGTTCGGCTCCGACGGGCGTCTCCGGCTCCACAACCCGGCCTTCGAGGCGCTTTGGAAGCTCTCCCCCGAGGCGCTCAAGGACCGGCCCCACGCCGAGCAGATCCTCGCGGCCTGCGGAGCGCGCCACCACGACGCCGAGCTCTGGAGCCGGCTCAAGATGGCGATGACGGCGATGCCGGAGGAGCGCCACCGCGTCGCGGCCCGCATCGACCTCGACGACGGCACGATCGTCGACGTCATCACCCTGCCGCTGCCCGACGGCGGCACGCTCACCACCTTCACGGACGTGACCGACAGCGTGAACGCCGAGCGCGTCCAGCGCGAGCGCGCCGAGGCGCTCGAGGCCGCCGACAAGCTCAAGGTCGACTTCGTCAAGAACGTCTCCTACGAGCTGCGCTCGCCGCTCACCAACACGATCGGCTTCGGCCAGCTGCTCGGCGACCCCCGCGTCGGCGAGCTCAACCCGAAGCAGAAGGAATATGTCGAGCACATCGTCTCGTCCTCGCTCGCGCTGCTTGCGATCATCAACGACATCCTGGACCTTGCGACCATCGACGCCGGCGCCATGGAGCTGGAGCGGCGGCCGGTCGACCCGCGCGCCGCGATCGAAGCCGCGGCGGAGGGCGTCCGCGACCGCCTGGCCGAAGCGGGCCTCGGACTCGACGTCGACGTCGCGGACGGCGTCGGGACCTTCGAGGGCGACCCGAAACGGGTCCGCCAGGTGCTGTTCAACCTGCTGGCCAACGCCATCGGCTTCTCGAAGCCCGGCGTCGCGGTCCGGGTCGCGGCCCAGCGCGACGGCGACGACGTCGTGTTCCGCGTCGCCGACCAGGGCGCCGGCATCGCGCCCGAGATGATCGACAAGGTGTTCGACCGCTTCGAGAGCCATTCGGCCGGTGCCCACCATCGCGGCGTCGGGCTCGGCCTGTCGATCGCGCGTTCGCTGGTCGAGCTCCACGGCGGATCGGTCGCCTTGCAGTCCACGCCCGGCGAGGGCACGGTCGTCACCTGCCGCTTCCCCGTGGGCGGCCCGCAGTCCAAAGGCGCGCGATGAAGGGTCCTGCAGCCAAGGTCACGACCGCCCCCGGCGCGGGCGCCGGCGGCGTGGCGCCCGTGTGGGAGATCGCGCTCGCGGACGAAGCCGCGACCCAGGCGCTCGCCGCGACGGTCGCCCGCGCGCTGAAGCCCGGCGACCTCGTCACGCTCGGCGGCGATCTCGGCGTCGGCAAGACCACCTTCGCGCGCGCGCTGGTGAGGGCGCGCGCCGGCGACCCGGAGCTCGAGGCGCCGAGCCCGACCTTCACCCTGCTCCAGACCTACGACCTGCCGCGCGGCGTCATCGTGCACGCCGACCTTTACCGCCTGACCGGCCCAGAGGAGCTCGAGGAGCTCGGCTGGGACGAGGCCGGCGAGGACGCGATCGTGCT
>NZ_RYFI01000013.1:34992-124535 GCF_004103825.1 Hansschlegelia zhihuaiae | reverse complement strand
CGGCCCCGAGCCGACCGCCCGCAAGGCGAGGCTCGCGGGTCACGGCGCCTTCGGGCCGCGGCTGACGCGCCTGCGCGACGGCCAGACCTTCCTCGACGCCGCCGGCTGGGGCCGCGCGGCGCGCGAGCACATCCAGGGCGACGCCTCGACCAGGCTCTATGAGCGGCTGACGCTCGGCGACCGGACCGCGATCCTGATGGACACGCCGCCGCGCGCACCCGGCCCGACGGTGCGCGACGGCAAGAGCTATTCGGAGCTCGCCAGGCTCGCGACCGACGCCAGGCCCTTCGTCGCGATCGCCGACGGCCTGCGGGCTTTCGGCTACGGCGCGCCGGAGATCTACGCCGCGGACCTGCGGACCGGCTTCCTGCTGGTCGAGGACCTCGGCGTCGAGCCGGTGGTCGCGCTCGGAGTCCCGATCGCAAGCCGCTACGAGGCCGCGGTCGACCTGCTGGCAGACCTCCACGGCCGCGAGGTTCCGGCCGAGACGCCGCTTGGCGACCAGACCTATCGGCTGCCCGCCTACGACGTGCCCGCCTTCCTCGTGGAATGCGACCTGCTGAACGACTGGTATCTTCCGCGGATGACGGGGGTCTCGCCCGAGCCCGAGGCGCGCGAGACGTTCCGCGCGCTCTGGGCCGAGGCGCTCGCGCCGCTGCTCGACGGTCCGCTGACCTGGACGCTGCGCGACTACCACTCGCCGAACCTGACCTGGCGCGACGACCGCGAGGGGATCAGGCGGCTCGGCGTGATCGACTTCCAGGACGCCTGCCTCGGCCCTCCCGCCTACGACGTCGTCTCCCTGCTGCAGGACGCGCGCGTCGACATGCCCGAAGGCCTCGAGATGGCGCTCGCGGCCCGCTACCTCGCGGCGCGCCGACGGGCGGACCCGACCTTCGAACCGCGCGACTTCGCCCGCGCCTACGCCACGCTCGGCGCGCAGCGGGCGACCAAGATCCTCGGCATCTTCGTGCGGCTCGCCGAACGCGACGGCAAGCCCGGCTATCTCCAGCACCTTCCGCGCGTGCGGCGGGCGCTCGACGCCAACCTCGCCCATCCGGACCTCGCGGCTCTGGCCGCCTGGTATCGCGAGCGGCTCGGCCCGTCGGGACAGCCCGAGTGACGGCGCCGACCGACGCGATGGTGCTGGCCGCGGGGCTCGGCACAAGGATGAAGCCGATCACCGACCTCAAGCCAAAGCCGCTGGTCGAGGTCGGCGGCCGGACGCTGATCGACCATGTGCTCGACAAGCTCGCCGACGCCGGGATCGAGCGCGCGGTCGTCAACGTCCATCACCACGCCGAGCAGATGGAGCGCCATCTCGCCGGGCGCGAGACGCCGAGGATCGAGGTCTCGGACGAGCGCGACGCGCTGCTCGATTCCGGCGGCGGCGTGGTCAAGGCGCTGCCGCTGCTCGCCGGCGACGCCGTCTTCGTCCTCAACGCCGACACGTTCTGGATCGCCGGCGGGAGCCGGAACCTCGCCAATATGGCGGCCGCCTGGGATCCGGCGCGGATGGACGCGCTGCTGCTGGTCGCGGCGCTGACCGCGAGCGTCGGCTTCGACGGCGCGGGCGACTTCACCTTCGCGCCGGACGGCCGGTTGCGCCGGCGCGCCGAGCGGCAGGTCACGCCATTCGCCTATGCGGGCGTCGCGATCATGTCGCGCGCCAGTTTCGAAGGCGCGCCCGAGGGGCCGTTCTCGCTCAACCGGCTCTGGAACGAAGCGATCGAGCGCGACCGGCTGTTCGGCCTCCGCCTTGACGGCCTCTGGCTCCATGTCGGCACGCCCCAGGCGATCACCGAGGCCGAACAGGCGATCGCGCTTTCGGGGGCGTGAGGCCCCACGCTCATGTCCCGGCCTCGAGCCGGGACCCGTCGGGCGCCCCGCGCTAGACTGGCCCATGGCCGAATCGCGCCCGAACGTTCTCACGATCCCCGCAGGCGCGGCGTTCCTGCCGACGCTGGCGGAGGCGCTGCTCGACGGCGAGCTGATCCGTGGCTTCGCCCCCCGGCATGACCCGATCGCGCTCGCCGACGCGACGATCTTTCTGCCGACTCGTCGCGCGGCGCGCGCGCTGCGCGACGCCTTCCTCGAAGCGCTCGACGGCCGCGCCACGCTGCTGCCGCGGATCGCGCCGCTCGGCGACGTCGAGGAGGACGCCGACATCGTCGAGCCGCTCGCCGACGCCGATCTCGAGCTGCCGCCAGCGGTCGCGCCCTTCGAGCGGCGCCTGGTGCTGGCGAGGCTCGTCGCGGCCTTCGCGGGCGCGCTCGACCGCTCGATCCTGTCGCTCTCGCCCGAGGACGGGCCGCTGGTGCCGGCGACCGCGGCCGACGCCATCCACCTCGCGGGCGACCTCGAAACGCTGATCGACGCGATCGAGACAGAAGAGATCGACCTTTCCGGCCTCGACGCGCTGATCCCCGGCGAGCACGACCAGTATTGGGCCATCACCCGCGCCTTCCTGAAGGTCGCGCTCGCCGCCTGGCCCGAGCATGTCGCCGCACAGGGGCGGATCGACCCGAGCCGCCGCCGTCGCGCGCAGATCGACGCCGCGGCGCGACGGGTCGCGAAGTCCCGTGGTCCGGTGATCGCCGCGGGGTCGACCGGCTCCGCGCCCGCGGTCCGCCGCCTGATGGGCGAAATCTCCCGCCACCCTCTCGGCGCCGTCGTGCTGCCCGGTCTCGACCGGGAGGGACTGGACGACGACGCCTGGCGCGAACTGCTCGAAGGACAGGGGCCGGGCCTCTACGGCCATCCGCAGCGCGGCCTCGCGCATCTCCTCGTCGCGCTCGGCGTCGCGCGGCGGGAGGTCAGGCCGATCGGGCGCGTCACACCCGCGCTTGGCCAGCGCGCGCGCCTGGTCGCCGACGCGCTGCGCCCCGCCGAGACCACCGACGCCTGGGCCATGCGTCCTGTCGGCCCGGAGGATCGGAACGCGGCCCTCGCGGGCGTTTCGATCGTCGAGGCGCCGTCGGTGAGGGTCGAGGCCGCGGCGATCGCGGTCGCGCTCCGCGAGGCTGTCGCGACGCCGGGCAGGACGGCGGCGCTCGTCACCCCCGACCGGGACCTTGCGGCCCGCGTTGCGGCCGAGCTCGAGCGTTGGGACATCTCTGTCGACGACTCGGCGGGCCGGCCGCTCTCCTCGACGCCCGCCGGCGCGCTGCTGAGGCTCGCCGCCGAGGCCGGGCTCGATCCCCGCCCAGACCTGTTGCTCGCGCTGCTCCGCGCGCCGGCGTGCAGGCTCGGATCGCGAGAGCCGCGCGCGGTCGACACGCTCGACGTCGCGGTTTTCCGCACGCCCCTGCCGGGCGAAGGTTTTTTGAGTGTCCGCAAAGCTCTCGCCTCGACCGAAAGGTCGCGCGGAACGGCGGCGCGGTTCGGCGCGGAGGATCGCGGCGCGGCTTTGCAACTGATCGATCGGCTCGAGGCTGCGCTCGCGGGGCTCGAGACATGCGCGCAGCAGCCGAATGCGCCGTTCTCCCGGCTGGTCGCGGCGCTGACGGAAGCCTTCGAGGCCCTTGCGGGCGAAGCGGAGACCGACGACGCGACGGCGGTCGCGGCGCTTCTCGACGAACTGGCGGAGGCCGCGCATGAGGCCGACCCGATCGCGCCCATGGCGTTTCCAGGCGTGCTCGATGCGCTCATGGCCGGCCGGGCGCTTCGTCCGGCGCGCGACCGACATCCGCGGATCCGAATCCTCGGGCCGCTCGAGGCCCGGCTGATCCGCTTCGACCTTCTCATCATGGGCGGGTTGAACGAGGGCGTCTGGCCGGCCGTGCCGCAGGCCGATCCCTGGATCAACCGACCGTTGCGCATAGCACTCGGCCTCGCGCCGCCGGAGCGACGCATCGGGCTTTCGGCTCATGACTTCGCGCAGGGGCTCGGCGCCGACGAGGTCGTGCTGACCCGCGCCGCCAAGGTCGGCGGCGCGCCCACCATCCCGGCGCGCTGGCTGCAGCGGCTCGCGGCCGTGGCCGCGGGCCCGGCGCATGACGAGGCGGTGGTGCGAGGGCGACGGCTGATCGCCCTTGCCGAGACGCTCGACCGGACCGAACGCGGCCCCGCCCCGCGTCCGCCTGAGCCGCGGCCGCCTCTGGAACTCAGGCCCCTCAAGCTCAGCGTGACGGCGATCGAGACGCTGCTGCGCGACCCCTATTCGATCTACGCCCGCCACGTGCTCCGCCTGGAGGAGCTCGACTCGGTCGGGCCGGAGCCGGGTCCGGGCGAGCTCGGCGGAGTGATCCACAAGGCGCTGGAGGATTTCGAGCGCTCCAGGATCGCGCCCGACGCGCCGCACGCCCGCGAGACGCTGCTCGCCTTCGGACGCGACGCCTTCGGCGCCCTGCTGGAGCGAGACGACGCCCGGACGCTCTGGTGGCCGCGCTTCGAGAAGATCGCCGACTGGATGCTCGCCTTCCACTCCGGGCGCCGGGATCTGGTCGAGACGGGCTTCGTCGAGCAGGAAGGCGCGATCGAGTTCGCGACCAAAGCGGGCCGGACCTTCCGGCTGACCGCGCGGGCCGACCGGATCGAGGCGCTGTCGGACGGCCGGTTCGCGATCCTCGACTACAAGACCGGCGCGACCCCGACCGCGAAGCAGGTGATGGCGGGCTTCGCGCCGCAGTTGCCGCTCGAGGGCGCGATCCTGAAGGCAGGCGGCTTCGCGGACGTCACGCTTCCGGGGGCCGTGATCGGCGAACTCTCTCTCGTCCGGCTCGCGGGCCGCGAGCCCGCCGGGGAGGTGGTCGAGATCCGGGACAAGGAGCGCGCGCCGGACGCCGTTGCGGCCGAGGCGCTCGCCCGGTTCAAGGCGGTGGTCGACCGCTTCGAGGACGAGGCGGAGCCCTACCGCTCGCTCTCCCATCCGAAATTCCTGAAGCGGCCCGAGGGCCCCTACGCGCATCTCGCCCGCGTCAAGGAATGGTCCGCGACCGGCGGCGGCGAGGAGGGCGAGGCGGAATGAGCGGGCCGTCCTCCGTCACGCTCGCGCGGCAGGCGCGGGCTTCCGACCCCCGGAGCTCGGCATGGGTCTCGGCCAACGCCGGCTCTGGAAAGACCTATGTGCTTGTTCAGCGCGTTGTTCGGCTCTTGCTCGACGGCGCCGACCCGTCGAGGATTCTCTGCCTCACCTTCACCAAGGCGGCGGCCGCCAACATGCAGAACCGCGTCGTCGAGCGGCTGCGCGGCTGGGCTACGGCGGAAGATGCGCGGCTCGCCCGGGAGATCGCGGCGATCGAGGGCGTCCCCCCCGACGCCGCCCGCCTGCGCGCCGCCCGAAAGCTGTTCGCTCGCGCGCTGGAGACGCCCGGCGGGTTGAAGATCTACACGATCCACGCCTTCTGTGGCCGGCTGCTCCACCAGTTCCCGTTCGAGGCCAATGTGCCGGCGGGTTTCTCCGAGCTCGACGAGCGCGACCAGGCGGAGCTGATGGCCGAGGCCCGAGCCGCCGTCTTGTCCGAGGCCGCGCGCCATCCCGAAAGGCCCGTCGGCCGCGCGCTGTCCCGCCTCGTCGCCCGCGCCGCCGAGGGCACGATCGACGGCGCGCTCGCCGAGGCCGTCTCGGAGCGCGACGCGATCCGGAAGCTCTTCACGGCGGACGGGATCGACGATCCGGACGGCGCGGCGCGCGAGCTACGCGCCGTGCTCGGCCTCGACATGGGCGACACGACGGAAGCGCTGGACGCCGAGGTTCTGGCCGGCGCGCTCCCGCGCAGCGAATGGCCGGCGATCGGCGCGGCGCTGTCGCAAGGGTCGGTCACCGACGCCAAGCTCGGCGGCTGCTTCGTCCATGCGGCCGGCGCCACGACCGAGACCAAGGCGCGCGAGGCCTATCTCGCCATCTTCCTCACCGCGTCCGGCGCGCCCCGCGCGGCAAGCCGCTTCGTCACCGCCGCGATGCGCAAGGCCGAGCCCGGCCTCGCGCGGCGCCTCGACGCCGAGCTCGCCCGGATATCCTCGCTCGTCGCGCGGATGCGCCTGGCCGCTGCCGTCGAGCGCACCCACGCCCTTCTCACCTTGGCCGACGCCGCGATCGGGGCCTATGGCGCCGCGAAGTCGGCGCGCGGCATGCTGGACTATGACGACCTGATCTCCCGCGCTCGCGCGCTGCTGACACGTTCGGACGCCCAATGGGTGCTGTTCAAGCTCGACGGCGGGCTCGACCACATCCTGGTCGACGAGGCGCAGGACACCGCGCCCGAGCAGTGGGAGATCGTGCTCCGCCTCACCGAGGATTTTCTGGCCGGCGCGGGCGCACGGGCCGCGGCGAACCGCACCGTCTTCGCGGTCGGCGACGAGAAGCAGTCGATCTTCTCGTTCCAGGGCGCCGAACCGGCCGCCTTCGGCGCCACGCGGCGGCGCTACGACGCGGCCCACAAGGACGTGGACAGGAGCTTCGCCGACGTGCGGCTGACCGAGAGCTTCCGCTCGACGAAGGCGGTGCTGGACGGCGTCGACGCGGTGTTTTCGCGCGAAGCCGCCAACCGCGGGCTGACCTTCGGCGACGAGGCAGGCACGCTGCACACCACCACGAGGGCTTCGGCGCCCGGCCTCGTGGAGCTCTGGCCGATCGTCGCGGCGGAGGCCGCGCAGCACGCCGAGGAAGCGTGGGACGCGCCGTTCGACCGCGTGAACCCGCAGAGCGCCGTGGTTCGGCTCGCCGATAAGATCGCGGCCGAGGTCAGTCGCACGGTCGCCGCCGGCGAGGTGCCGCCCGGCGAGATCCTGATCCTCGTCCGCCAGCGCAAGGCGCTGTTCGAGGCGATCCTGCGGGCGCTGAAGCGCCGCGGGGTCCCGGTCGCGGGCGCCGATCGGCTGATCGTCGGCGAGCACATCGCGGTCATGGACCTGCTCGCGCTCGGCGACGCGATCGTGACGCCCGACGACGACCTCGCGCTCGCCTGCGCGCTGAAGGGCCCGCTGTTCGGGCTCGACGACGACGACCTGATGGGGGTCGCGCCGGGCCGGAAGGGTCGGTTGATCGACGCTCTCCCCGACGGGCCGCCCCGCGCGGTTGCGGCGGCGGAGGCCTATCGCGGCTTCGCCCGCGAGGCGGCGGGGCGCTCGCCGCTCGACTTCTACGCCCATGTCCTGGCCAAGGCCGGCGGCCGGAGGGCGTTCCGGGCGCGGCTCGGCGAGGAGGTCGACGACCCGCTCGACGCCTTCCTGGACCTCGCGCAGGAGTTTTCGCGGAGCCACCCGCCGACTCTCGCGGGCTTCCTGCGCTGGATGCGGGCGGCGCCGGCCGAGATCAAGCGCGACCTCGACGTCTCCTCGGGCGAGGTCCGGGTTATGACAGTGCACGGCGCGAAGGGGCTCGAGGCCGAGTTCGTCGTGCTCGCCGACACCTGCGGGCCGGCGACGTCCGGCCGCGGGGCCTGCCTGCTGATGCTGCCGCGGCCGCATGCCGGCCACGACGCGGCCGCGATCCCGGTCTGGGCGGGACCGAAGGCCGAGGACCCGCCGGCGCTCGCCGCCGCCCGCGCCGAACGGACAGCGCGCGCCGAGGCCGAGCACCGCCGCCTGCTCTATGTCGCGATGACGCGCGCCAAGGACCGGCTGCTGGTCTGCGGCCACGACGTCGGCCGGGAGCGGCCCGAGGGCGCCTGGTACGACCTCGTGCGCGACGGACTCGGCTGCGCGGAGGGCGTGGAGACCGTCGAAAGCCCTGAAGGCCCGCATCTGTCGCTCCGCTCTGGCGAGCCGGCGCCGCCGCTCGCCACGCGCGCCGACGCGCCTCAGTCGGCGCCAGCGCCGTCCGCCGACTGGCTCTTCACGCCCGCGCCCTTCGAGGCTGCGCCGGGCAGGCCGCTGTCGCCTTCGGCGATCGTCGCGGAGGACGACGGTGCGCCGGCCTTTGCGGGTCCGCCCGGCGCGGAAGCCGCGCGCGCCCGCGGCGTGTTGCTCCATCGGCTGCTGAAGGCGCTGCCCGACGTCGAGACCGCGCGCCGGGCCGAAGTCGCCGCGCGGATCGCCGCAACCGGAGCGGAGGCGCTTGGCATGGAGGCCTGCGGCGCGCTTGCGGCGTCGGCGCTCGCGATCGTCGCCGATTCCGCCTTCGCCGAGGTGTTCGCGCCGGACGCGCGCGGCGAGGTCCCGGTCGTCGGGCGGCTGGCGGACGGCCGGCCGGTCTCCGGCCGAATCGACCGACTGGCTGTGACTAACGAGGCGGTGCTGGTCGTGGACTACAAGACAGACCGCACGCCGCCGTCCCCCGGCGCGCCTGCGCCCGCCGCTTACGTCGCCCAGCTCGCGGCCTATGCGGAGCTGCTTCAGGAGATCTGGCCCGACCGCCCCGTGCGCGCCGCGATCCTGTGGACCGCTACGCCGCGGCTGGAACGCCTCGAGCTCTCAGAGACGGCCAAAGTCGCAAGCTGATCCGAGCCGCGAATATTCCTCCCCTTTGAAAGGCGAGGGAGACATGCGCTACGCACTGGACCGCGCTTGCTTGACGCTCAACGGGGCCGTCCATACCTTTCGGTCAACGTGGCGAGCGGCCTTTCGCAAATCCTGCGCCGCCCGCGTCCCCTCTTGGAAAGGCACCCCATGGCGACCGCAAAGGTTTCCGACTCGACCTTCGAACAGGACGTGCTCAACTCGTCCGAGCCCGTGGTCGTCGATTTCTGGGCCGAATGGTGCGGCCCGTGTCGCGCGATCGGCCCGGCGCTGGAAGAGATCTCCAACGAGATGGCCGGCAAGGTGAAGATCGTGAAGCTCAATGTCGACGAGAACCCCGAGATCGCGACGCGCTTCGGCATTTCGGCGATTCCGATGCTCATGATGTTCAAGGGCGGCGAGCACGTCGCGACGCAGCGAGGCGCGGCCCCGAAGTCGAAGCTCGTCAGCTGGATCGAGTCTTCGGTCTGAGCCGAGCCCCAGTCCGGCGTGTCCGGAGATGGCATGTGAGAACCCCGACGGCGACGCCGGGGTTTTCTTTGGCCGGGATGTCCCCTCTCTCTCGTGCATAGACTTTAGTCATGCCCGCTTTATGATCTCCCGACACGCGGTCAGCGAGCGGGGAGACAGTCTTGGAACGGATTTTCGACAACCCATCGCGGAGGCTCGTGGTCGGCGCGGCCGGAGCCGTCATGGCCGCGGCCCTCTGCCGGCCTGCCTTGGCGGCGTTCCCTGAAAAGCCCATCACGCTCGTGGTGCCGTTCCCGCCCGGCGGCCCGAACGACATCATCGGCCGGCTGGTCGGCCAGATTCTGGGCGAGGCCTTCGGCCAGCAGGCGATCGTCGAAAACCGGCCGGGAGCCGGCGGCGCGACCGCGGTCGGGGCCGTCTCGCGCGCCGATCCGGACGGCTACACGGTGGTGCTGCCTTCCGGCGTCGGCTTCGTGACCCATCCGATGCTGACGCCGAACGCCTCCTACAAGATCGAGGCGATGCGGGCGATCTCCAACGTCACCAGCGGACCCTCGGTGCTCGCGACCCGCAACGGGCTCGAAGCGAAGACCGTGAAGGAGCTAGTGGAGTTCGCCAAGGCGAAGCCCGGTGCGCTCACCTACGCGTCGTCGGGAGTGGGCACCACGCTCCATCTCGGCGGCGAGCTGTTCCGGAGCATGGCGGGGATCGACGTTGTGCACGTGCCCTACAAGGGCACCAGCGAGGTCGTGGTCGACCTGATCGCCGGCCGCGTCGACATGAGCTTCATCAGCCCGCTGGTGGCGCGCAAGCTCGTGGACGACGGCAAGCTGGTCGCGCTCGCCACGACGGGCAAGACGCCGGCCAAGGGATGGGAGCAGACCCCGATCGTCGCCGAAGCCGTGTCTGGCTACGAACTCGACGGCTGGTATCCGCTGCTCGCCCCCGCCGGGACGCCCGACGACGCCGTGAAGCGGATGAACGAGGCGATCGCCGCCGGCGTACGGAAGCCGGAGGCAGCCAAGCGCCTGACGGAGCTCGGCTTCACGCCGATCGGGAGCTCGATCGAGGAGGTCCAGGCGCTGCAGGCCGCCGAAGCGGAAAAATGGGGCAAGCTGATCAAGGAGGCGGGACTGAAGGCCGGCTGAGCCGGATCAGATCAGTCCGAAATCCGTATTGCCGTCATTGAGGTCGGCGAAGGTCGCATCCCTTAGGATGGTGACGTCGCCGTCCACGAAAGTGATGACGAGGTCGTCGCCACGCTGCTCGCTCAAGCCCTCAAGTTCGTCGAGCCCTTCGACGGATGTCAGGGAGAAGTCGAGTCGATCCGCGCCTTTGTCGAAGTCGAGGATCATGTCTTCGCCGCTCGCATGGACGAGGAACCGGTCGCGGCCGAGGCCGCCCGTCAGCCTGTCGTCGCCAACGCCGCCGAGCAGGAAGTCGTCGCCCTTGCCGCCGCGAAGGACGTCGTCGCCGGAGCCGCCCCAGACGAAGTCCCGGCCAGCGCCGCCATCGATCTCGTCGTCGCCGCCATTGCCGCCCAGGTAGTCGAAGCCGGCTCCGCCCTCGATCGTGTCCCGACCGGCGCCGCCGAGCAGCCCGTCATCGCCCGCGAGACCCGAGATCCTGTCGTCGCCGCGGTCGCCGAAATAGACGTTGGTCCGGGAGCCGCCCTCATAGACGTCGTCGCCATCTGTCCCGCCCCACCGGATCGTGTCGACGAAGTACACGCCGTCCGGCAGCGGCGCGCCGTGCGACAAGCCCGCCGTCTCCCCAGGCTGAGCGGTCGTTCCGGCGCTGGTGGCGCCCTCGCCGTCATCCGGCTCGAGCGGGTCCGGGACGCCGGTCGTCTCGTCCGGCTCGGCGGTCACGGGGTCGTTCTCGTGGTCGTAGAGCACGCAGATGATCTCGTCCGGAACGCTCGCCTGTTCGCCCATCTCGACCGTCCGCGCGCGAATCGACGCGTCGCCTCTGCGACGCGTCACGCCAGCGGAGACCGTAGGGTATTCGGATGACGATCAGATATGAGGGCAACTACGTATGGCGCCATGGTCGCGCCATTGGTCGCCCAGCAAGGCGCCGTTCGACGCCAGCGCTTCGCCTGCGAGATAGAGCGAGCCCGCGATCGGCGCGAGCGGGGCACGGGGCCGGCCGCTCGCGAAGGCTTCGAGAAACCCGTCCGAATCCTCGGCATTCAGAATCCCGAGCGCCAGCACGATCGGCTCGGTCCGGCGCTCTATCTCCCTCCGCCTCGACCCCGTCTCAGCCGAACAGGTCGTCGAAGTCCGGGATCTTGTCGGAGAAATCGTCCTGAGTGGGGCGGAAGTCGGTGTTGTGCTTGTCGAGGTCGGCGAAAACGGTGTCCTTGATCGTCACTACGTCGCCGCCGCCGAAATCGATCAACAGATCGCCGCCCTCGTTATGCGCGATGTTGTCGAGGTCTCGGAGGCTGTCGACACCGGTGGCCGAGAAATCGAGCACGTCCTTCGTCTTGCTGAAGTCAAGCACCGCGTCCCGGCCGGCATCCTCGATTACGAAACGGTCCTCGCCCTTGCCGCCGCTCAGTTGATCGTCGCCGGAACCGCCCGTCAGGATGTCGTCGCCGATCCCGCCCCTCAGTGTGTCGGCGCCCGAGGCGCCGAACAGCACGTCGTCTCCGCCAGCGCCAGAGACCGCGTCGTCGCCCGAGTCGCCGGAGATGAAGTCGCGCCCGGAGCCGCCGTGCACGATATCGTCGCTTGAGCCGGCGGCCACCGAGTCGCTGCCGCTGCCGCCGTTGATCGTGTCGTCGCCGCCGCCGCCGAGCAGCGCGTCGCCGTCGGCGCCGCCCTCGATGCTGTCCTCGTCGTCGCCGCCGGCGAGACCGTCATGGCCGCCGGCGCCGCGGATCACGTCGTCGCCGTCGCGCCCGTAGAAAAAGTCTGCGCCGTCGTCGCCCTTGAAGTCGTCTGGACCGTTGGACCCCAGATAGTCGTCGAGGTCGAGGTCGTCCGGGAAGTCGAACGGATCATTGGCCATGTCGCAGCTCCCTTCGTGAAATTCGGCCCCGAACCTTTGCTACGGGCGCAGCGTGGCGAGCCTGCGGCGTCACGGCGGTAAAGTGATGAGAGAGCGGCCGGCTCAGCCAGGCGGCGTGCCGTTCGCGGCGAGCGCTTCGCCTGCGAGATAGAGCGAGCCGGTGATCAGCACGCGCGGCGGGACAGGGCCCGCGGCGCGCGACGCCTTCGCCAGCGCCTCCTCGATCGAGCCGCAGGCCTCGGCCGCGAGGCCCGCCCGCTCGGCCGCCGCGACCACCTCGTCGGGCGCGCGCGCCGCGGTCGAGGAGCCGATCGGCACGCCGTAGAGCCGACCGGCGAGGCCCGCGAAAGCCTCGAGAAAACCGTCCGAATCCTTGGTGTTGAGCATGCCGACGACGAGCACGATCGGCTTCGGGGAGCGCTCGTCCAGCTCCGCCATGGTCGAGGCGATCGCGCGCCCGCCGTCCGGATTGTGGCCGCCGTCGAGCCAGAGCTCCGCGCCGGTCGGAAGAAGGGTCGGGAGCCTCCCCGACGACAGACGCTGCATGCGCGCCGGCCAGTCGACGGACGACAGTCCCACCTCGATCGCGCGCGTCTCGACATTGAGCCGTTCGACGGCGCGCAGCGTGGCGATGGCGGCGCCGGCGTTCTCGATCTGGTGGCGACCGACGAGGCGCGGCAGCGGCAGGTCGAGCAGCCCGTCGCCATCCTCGAAGACGAGCCGGCCGCGCTCCTCGCGCGCCTGCCAGTCCTGGCCGGAGATCGACAGCGGCGCGCCGACCTTGGCGGCCTCGCGCTCGATCGACTCGAGGGCCGCCGCGTCCTGCCGGGCGATCACGGCGGGCACGAGGCTCTTCAGGATGCCGGCCTTCTCATGGGCGATGGCCCCGAGATCGTCGCCCAGGAACTTCTGGTGGTCGAGGCTGACCGGCGTGATCACGCTGGCGAGCGGCTTCTCCACCACGTTGGTGGCGTCATAGCGGCCGCCGAGCCCGACCTCGAGCAGCAGCAGATCAGCCGGCTCCCGGGCGAACAGCAGCATGGCGGCCGCGGTCGTGATCTCGAACAGCGTGATCTGGCGGCCGTCATTGACGCGCTCGACCTCCTCGAAGGTCGCGGCCAGCCTGTCCTCGTCGACGAACCGCCCGCCGAGCCTGATGCGCTCGTGGAAGCGCACGAGATGCGGCGAGGTGTAGACATGCACGCGCCTGCCGGCCGCCTCCAGCATCGCGCGCATGAAGGCGGCGCTGGATCCCTTGCCGTTGGTGCCCGCGACCTGGACGACGGGCGGCATGGCGCGCTCGGGATGTCCGAGGTCCTTGAGCAATCGCTCGATGCGCCCGAGCGAGAGGTCTATCTCCTTCGGGTGCAGCGCGAGGAAGCGATCGAGATAGGCGTCGCTGCCGTCCACCGGCTCTGAC
This sequence comes from Hansschlegelia zhihuaiae, assembly GCF_004103825.1. GTDB lineage: Bacteria > Pseudomonadota > Alphaproteobacteria > Rhizobiales > Methylopilaceae > Methylopila > Methylopila zhihuaiae. The sequence goes on along the minus strand of NZ_RYFI01000013.1, from coordinate 111,226 downwards.
CTGGCTGGGAACGCGCTCACGCGTGGGCGGCGGATGCTTCGGCCTCGGCGGAGACGGACTCCGCCTCGGGGGTCCTCGGCTCGGGGCGCGGATGCTTGGTCAGGAGACGGCAGAGCCTTGCGAGCGTCGCGCGCATGTCCTTGCGGTGGACCACCATGTCCACCATGCCGTGCTCCTTGAGATATTCCGATCTCTGGAAGCCGGCCGGAAGCTTCTCGCGAATCGTCTGCTCGATGACCCGGGGGCCCGCGAAGCCGATCAGCGCGCCGGGCTCGGCGATGTGGATGTCGCCGAGCATGGCGTAGGAGGCGGTGACGCCGCCGGTCGTCGGATTGGTGAGCACGACGATGTAGGGCTTCTTCGCCTCGCGCAGCATCTGCACCGCAACCGTGGTGCGCGGCATCTGCATGAGCGACAGGATGCCCTCCTGCATGCGGGCGCCGCCGGACGCCGCGAACAGGACGAGCGGCGTGCCGCGCTCGGCGGCGGTCTCGAGTCCCCGCACGATCGCCTCGCCGGCCGCCATGCCGAGCGAGCCGCCCATGAAGTCGAAATCCTGCACCACCACGGTCGCGGGCGCGCCCTCGATGGTTCCGGTCGCGACCTTCACGGCGTCGGTCATCGAGGTCTTGGCGCGGGCGTCCTTCAGCCGGTCGGCGTATTTCTTCTCGTCGCGGAACTTGAGAGGGTCAGTCGCGACCTCTGGCAGAGCGACCTCCTGGAAGCCGTCGTCGAGCGTCGCGGCGAGGCGTTGCCTCGCGCCCATCCGCAGATGATAGCCGGAGCCCGGGATCACCCAGTCATTGGCCTCGACGTCCTTATGGAAGACGAGTTGGCCGGTCTCGGGACACTTGATCCAAAGATTCTCGGCCGGCGCCTCGCGGCGCTGCCAGAGCGAGTTGATCTTCGGTCGGACGACGTTGGTGAGCCAGTTCATGGACGGAACTCTTACAGCGCTGTGAAGCGGCGGTCACGCTGCGGCGCGGCCGCGCCGGACGCCTGCGGCGAGCGAGCGGACGAGGTCGACGACAGCTTCCACGGTGCGCGCGCTCGCGCGGCCTTCGTGGTCGAGCGAGGTGCGGACGGCCTCGACCAGCGCCGAGCCCACCACGACGCCGTCCGCGCCGGCCGCGATGGCGGCGGCGTGCTCCGCGGTCTTGACCCCGAAGCCGACCGCCACGGGCAGCCGCGTGTGCTTCTTGAGCCGCGCGACGGCGGAGGCGACCACGTTGAAGTCCGGCGTCGCGGCGCCCGTGATGCCGGCGATCGAGACGTAATAGACGAAGCCCGAGGTGTTCCGGAGCACCGTCGGCAGGCGCGCGTCGTCGGTGGTCGGCGTCGCGAGCCGGATGAAGGCGAGCCCCGCCTCGAGCGCCGGCAGGCAGAGCTCCTCGTCCTCCTCCGGCGGCAGATCGACCACGATCAGGCCGTCGGCTCCCGCCTCCTTGGCGTCCGCGAGGAAGCGCTCGACTCCGTAGACGTAAATCGGGTTGTAGTAGCCCATCAGGATGATCGGCGTGGCGTCGTCGGTCTTGCGGAACTCGCGCACGAGACCAAGCGTCTTGATAAGGGTCTCGCCCGCTTTCAGCGCGCGCAGGCCCGCGGCCTGGATCGCGGGGCCGTCGGCCATCGGATCGGTGAACGGCATGCCGAGCTCGATCACGTCGGCGCCAGCGGCGGGCAGCGCCCGCACGATCTCGAGCGAGGTCTCGTGGTCGGGATCGCCCGCCGTGACGAAGGTCACGAGCGCGGCGCGGTTCTCCCGCGCGGCGAGCGCGAAACGGGCGTCAATGCGGGCGGTCACAGGCGGGTTCCCAGCCGCTCGGCCATCTGGGGCACGTCCTTGTCCCCGCGGCCCGAGAGATTGACGACCATCAGGTGGTCCTTGGGCTTGCCCGGCGCGAGCTCCAGCACCTTGGCGATGGCGTGGGCGCTTTCGAGCGCCGGGATGATGCCCTCGAGCTTCGACAGGATCTGGAACGCCTCGACCGCCTCGTCGTCGGTGGCGGAGAGGTACTTCACCCGGCCGACGTCGTTGAGCCAGGCGTGCTCGGGCCCGATCCCCGGATAGTCGAGGCCGGCCGAGATCGAGTGGCCCTCCTCGATCTGCCCGTCCTGGTCCATCAGCAGATAGGTCCGATTGCCATGCAGCACCCCCGGGCGGCCGCCGGCGATCGAGGCCGCATTAAGGGCCGAGAGCCCGAAGCCGGCCGCCTCGACGCCGTAGATCTCGATTTCGGGGTCGTCGAGGAAGGGATGGAACAAGCCCATGGCGTTAGAGCCGCCGCCGACGCACGCCATCAGGCTATCCGGCAGCCGCCCCTCCATCGCGAGCATCTGCTCGCGGGTCTCGCGGCCGATGACGGACTGCAGGTCGCGCACGATGGTCGGATAGGGATGCGGACCCGCGACCGTGCCGATGCAGTAGAAGGTGTCGGCGACGTTGGTGACCCAGTCGCGCAGAGCCTCGTTCATGGCGTCCTTGAGCGTCTTCGCGCCGGACTGCACCGGGACGACTTCCGCACCGAGCATCTTCATGCGGAACACGTTCGGGGCCTGCCGGGCGACGTCGACCGCGCCCATGAAAACGACGCATTCGAGCCCGAAGCGCGCGCAGAGCGTCGCGGTCGCCACCCCGTGCTGGCCGGCGCCGGTCTCGGCGATGATGCGCTTCTTGCCCATGCGGCGGGCGAGCATGATCTGGCCGAGGACGTTGTTCACCTTGTGGGAGCCGGTGTGGTTCAGCTCCTCGCGCTTCAGGTAGACCTTCGCGCCGCCGAGATGCTCGGTCAGGCGCTCGGCGAAGTAGAGCGGGCTCGGCCGGCCGATATAGTGCGTCTGATGGTACGCCATCTCCTCGGCGAAGGCGGGGTCGTTCAGCGCGTCCTCATAGGCCTTTTCAAGGTCGAGGATCAGCGGCATCAGCGTCTCGGCCACGAAGCGCCCACCATAGACGCCGAAGCGTCCGCGCTCGTCGGGGCCGGTCCGGAACGAATTTGGCGTCGGCTGCGCCGTCACGGGCGAACCCTTCCCTTGAGACAAATCAAGCTGCGGCCGCGCGGGCCTCACGGACGAAGGCTGCGATCAGCGCCGCGTCCTTGACCCCCGGCGCGGACTCCACGCCGGAAGACACGTCAACCGCTCGGGCGCGCGTCGTCCGGATCGCCTCTGCGACGTTGCCGGGCGTGAGCCCCCCGGAAAGCACGAAGGCGCGGTGAGGGTCAAGAGCGGCAAGGAGGCGCCAGTCGAACGGGACCCCGTTGCCGCCCGGAAGCGTCGCCTCGCGCGGCGGACGCGCGTCGAACAGCACACGGTCGGCCGTCTCCCAGAACGGCGCGGCGCGACGCAGATCGTCGGCCTCGTCGATCGACACCGCCTTCCAGATCTCACGGTCGTAGCGGCGCCGGAGCTCCTTCACGCGCTCCGGCGTCTCGGCGCCGTGAAGCTGCAGGATGTCGGGCGTCACGGCCGCCACCGTCTCGCCGAGCAGAGAGTCGCCGGCGTCGACGGTGAGCAGCGCGACCCGCGCCCTGCCCCGCGCCAGAGACGAGAGCGTCGCGGCCTGCTCGGGCGCCACGTGGCGCGGGCTCTTCGGGAAGGACACCAGGCCGACGATTTCGGCGCCCGCTGCGATCGCCGCCTCGAGCGTCCTCTCCTCCGACAAACCGCAGATCTTGATCTCGACCGTCATCGTCCCGTGGCGTCCCGACTTCTCACGGCGGATTGGCATGTGGCGTCGACCGCGTCCATCCGCAAATCAACATTAAAGATTTGGTTTTATGCATATTCCCTATTTTCGAAACGTATTTGATTGCATGCGGCGACGCCCCCGATTAGATCGATGGCGACCGACCGGGCGCCGTCGCGCGCCCTCGCCCCTTGGAGCTTCATGATGCGTTCCGTCATCCTTCGCCGCACGGTTTTGGCCCTGGGCCTGGTCGCGGCCTCGATCGTCCCGACCGCGGCCGCCGAGCCGGACACGATCCTCAACGTCTCCTACGACATCGGCCGCGAGCTCTACGCCGCGATCGACAAGGCCTATTCGGCCGATGTGAAGGCCAAGACCGGCAAGGACCTCACCGTCAACCAGAGCCATGCGGGCACCTCGAAGCAGGCGCGCGCCATCCTCGAGGGGCTCGAGGCCGACGTCGTGACCTTCAACCAGGAGCTCGACGTCCAGATGCTCGCCGACAAGGGCGGACTGGTGGCCAAGGACTGGAAGGCGAAGTTCCCCAACAACGCCTCGCCCTACTATTCTCTTCCGGCCTTCGTGGTGCGCTCCGGCAATCCGAAGAAAGTCAAGAATTGGAACGACCTCGTCCGCGAAGACGTCAAGGTCGTGTTCCCGAACCCCAAGACCTCGGGCAACGCCCGCTACACCTATCTCGCGGCCTACGCCTTCGCGCTGAAGGAGAATGGCGGCGACGAGGCCAAGGCCGACGCCTTCGTGAAGAAGCTGCTGTCGAACGTGCCGGTGTTCGACACCGGCGGCCGCGGCTCGACCACCACCTTCGTGGAGCGCGGCATCGGCGACGTGCTGGTCACGTTCGAGGCCGAGACCGCGGCGGTGAAGAAGGAGTACGGCGCCGACAAGGTCGACGTGGTGGTGCCGCCCGTGAGCCTGCTCGCGGAATTCCCCGTGGCGGTCGTCGACACGGTGGCGGACCGCCGCGGCAGCCGCGCGATCGCGACCGACTATCTGAACTACCTCTACAGCCCCAAGGGTCAGGAGATCATCGCGTCCTTCAACAACCGCGTGCAGGACGAGAAGATCATGGAGGCGAACAAGGATCGCTTCCCCGAGGTGGAGCTGCTCACCGTCGACAAGGTGTTCGGCGGCTGGAAGAAGGCGAACGAGACCCATTTCGCCTCGGGCGGCAAGCTCGACCAGGCGTTCGTGGGGCGATGACGCCCTGAACATAAAGCGTCATCCTGGACGCGGCCTAAGGGTCGCGATCCGGGATCGTCTCACCTATAAGGCGCTTCACTCTGCTCACGATCCCGGCTCGGCCTGACGGCCGTCCGGGATGACGCGTATCTGACGGCCCCGATGTCCCGCACCGTCCTTCCCGGCTTCCGCCTCGCGCTCGGCCTGACCCTCGCCTATCTCGGCCTGATCGTGCTGCTGCCGCTGGCGGCGCTGATCTGGCAGGCGGCGGGCCTCGGCTGGGAGCGCTTCGCCGCGGTCGTGACGAGCCCGCGGGCGCTCGCCTCGTTTCACATCACCATAACGGCGGCGCTCGGCGCGACGGCGTTCAACGCCCTGTTCGGGCTCGGCCTCGCCTGGGTCCTGGTGCGCTACGAGTTTCCGGGCAAACGCCTGCTCGACGCGCTGGTCGACGTGCCTTTCGCTCTGCCGACCGCGGTCGCGGGCGTCGCGCTCACCGCGCTGTTCGCCGCGAACGGCTGGTACGGCCGGCTCCTCGAGCCGCTCGGGATCACGGTCGCCTATGCGCCGCTCGGCATCATGGCCGCGATGGCCTTCACCTCGATCCCCTTCGTGGTGCGCTCGGTCCAGCCGGTGCTCGAGGACCTCTCGGCCGAGGCCGAGGAGGCGGCGGAGACGCTCGGAGCGGGCGCCTGGCGGACGTTCCGAAACGTGGTGTTCCCGGCGATCTTTCCGGCCTTCCTCGCCGGCTGCAGCCTCGCCTTCGCGCGCTCGCTCGGCGAGTTCGGCGCGGTGATCTTCATCGCCGGCAACCAGCCCTTCCGCACCGAGATCGCAGCGCTGCTCGTGTTCATCCGGCTCGAGGAATACGACTACCAGGCGGCGGCCGCGATCGCCTCGGTGATGCTGGCCGCCGCCTTCGTGATGCTGCTCGTGGTCAACGCCATCCAGCTCTGGCATCTGCGCTACGCGCGGGAGGGACGATGACCGCCTCCCGCCGCCCCCGCATCGGCGACGGCTCGCTCGCCAAGGCGCTGATCCTCGGCCTCGTGCTGCTGACGAGCGCCCTCATCATCGTCGGCCCGCTCGTCGTGATCTTCGTCGAGGCGCTGAAGCTCGGCCTCGAGACCTACGCCCGGAACCTCACGGCGCCCGACACCGCGCACGCGGTCTGGCTCACGATCGCGACAGCCCTGCTTGCCGTGCCGATCAACACCGCGTTCGGGATCGCGGCCGCCTACGCCATCGCGAAGTTCGAGTTCCGGGGGAAGAACCTGCTGATCGCGCTGGTCGAGCTGCCGTTCTCGATCTCGCCGATCGTGGCGGGCGTCGCCTATCTGTTCGTCTATGGCGCGCAGGGCTGGTTCGGTCCGATCCTCCAGGCGAACGGGATCAAGATCATGTTCGCCTATCCGGCGATCGTGCTGGCGAGCCTGTTCGTCACCGCCCCCTTCGTGGCGCGCGAGATCCTGCCCTTGATGCAGGCGCAGGGCAGCCAGGAGGAGGAGGCCGCGCTCTCGCTCGGCGCCTCGGGCTGGCGGACGCTCTGGAGCGTGACGCTGCCCAACATCCGCTGGGCGCTGCTCTATGGCGTGCTGCTGACCAACGCTCGCGTCATGGGCGAGTTCGGCGCGGTGTCGGTGGTGTCGGGCTCGATCCGCGGGGTCACCAACACGCTGCCGCTGCAGATCGAGCTGCTCTACCAAGACTACAACGCAGCCGGCGCCTTCGCGGCCGCGACCGTGCTCGCCGGCATCGCGCTGCTGACCATCATCGGCAAGCTGGTGGTGGAGCGGATGGATCCAGGCGCCGCGCGCGGCGGAGCGGGGTAGGAATCCACTCCGTTTATGTCCCGGCCCTGAGCCGGGACCCATCGAGCGCTGCATGGCCGAGATAAGCGCGACGGGCTCCGTTCGCCTGGCGCAGGGTAGAGCCCGATGGGTCCCGGCTCAGCGCCGGGACATGGTCGCATCGGATGCGACTCCTGAATCGTCCTCGGAGAGGCGCTCTATCTGGAGAACGATGCCGGCTCTCGCTGACGGTCGGCCGGGACGACGCGGTCCTACGCCGCCTTCTGCGGGGCCGGCAGCGCGATGGCGGCCGAACGCCTCGCCGCGGCGGCCTCGCGGCGGGCCTGCTCGGTCTCGGCCTCGAGCCGCTCGTTCTGAAGGCGGCGGCGCTTCGCTTCCTTGCGCCATTTGCCCTGGCGCGCCCAGGAAGCGACGCCGCCCACCACCACGCCGAGCATCAGCGAAAACAGCACGACGGCGAACAGCGGCAGGTCGACCGACAACGCCGGCGCGTCGGGCGCGAACGGATCGAAGCCGATCGTCACCGACTGCCGGTTCGCCACCGCGAACAGGATGATGAAGAGCGCGAGCGGGACGCCGATCAGGCCCGCGAGAAAACGGCGAAACGTCATGCCCGCTCCTTCATGCCGAGAAGCCTCACGCGGAGGCCCCCGCCTCCAGGTCGTCCTTGTTCAGGCGCACCCGCATTTCCTTGCCAGTCTTGAAGAACGGCACGACCTTGCCGTCGACCGGAACGTGCTCGCCGGTTCGCGGGTTCCGCCCGACGCGGGCGGGCCGCGACTTGACCGAGAACGCCCCGAAGCCGCGCAGCTCGACGCGGTCTCCGCGCGACAGGGCGTCGACGATCTCGTCCAGGATGGCGTTCACGATGTTCTCGACGTCGCGCTGATAGAGATGCGGGTTCATGCCCGCGATCTTGCCGACGAGTTCAGATTTTATCATTGGCCGCTCCCCAGCCCGCCAAAGACTTTGTGGCCCAACGCAAAGTATTCACGTGAGAATTGGACTGTTTTGAGATCACCCGGCAGGGTGCCAGATGGCCAAAACACCGTCAAGGACCAGCGTCTCGCCCGTTCGGCGAATGCTTTCGGCGACGGCGTGGAGTCCGAAGGCGTCGGCAAGCGCGGCTGCGAGACTCGCGGCGCCGAAGCGCTCGAACGGGCTCGACTTCGGCTTCCATTCCTTGACGGGCAACGAGGCGTCGACTCCTTTCGTCTGAAGCCACGCGATCGCCTCGGGCTCGCCGCCGATCTCGTCGACGAGCTTCAGCTCGATCGCCTGCCGGCCGGTGAAGACGCGCCCGTCCGAGACCCCGGCGAGCGCAGGCCCCTCGAGCCCGCGGCGCTCTGCCACCACGCTCTTGAACCAAGCGTAGCTGTCGAGGATCAGCGCCTCTAGCGCCTTGCGCGCCTCGGGGCTGGTCGGCTCGACGCCGTTCGGCGCGGCCTTCAGCGGCGACGACTTGATGCTCTCGACCTGGACGCCGACGGTCTTCAGCAACTCGGTGAAGTTCGGATATTGCGCCAGCACGCCGATCGAGCCGGTGATCGAGGTCTTGCGCGCCACGATGTGGTCGGCCGCGATCGCCGCGACATAGCCGCCGGAGGCCGCGAGCGTGCCGACCACGGCGGCGACCGGCCTGTCCTTCGCCACGCGACGGACGGCCTCGTAGATGTCCTCGGAGGCCGTCACGCCGCCGCCCGGGCTGTCGATCATCAGCAGCACGCCCTTGGCGTCGCTCTTGGCGAGATCGGCGAGCAGCTTCGAGCGCTTCTCGTCGTCGAAGATGACGCCGGAGATCTCGACCTTGGCGATGTGCGGGCCGCGCGGGCCCGGGACCCGCTCGCCGCCGCGGCCGAAGGACAGCGCGCCCACCACGATGACGAGCCCGACGAGCGCGATCGCGCCGATCCGCCAGAAGGCGAGCCGGCGGCGCAGAGCCCGGCGGTCGAGAATCGCGTCGGCGTCAAGCGGCATGGAGAGTCTCTTGCCCTGAATGCGGGCCGGTCGCGTCCGGCGAGCTCCGCGAAGCCGCTGATCTAACACGAAGAAGGCCCGCGCGGAACTCCGGGCGGGCCTTCATGATCGTTCGCCAACGGTCCGGGGGCGCCGGAGACCCGGCGCCTCGGGCGCGAAACCTCAGTCGTCGCCCTCGGAGTCGCGCTTCTTAAGCGCGGCGCCCAGGATGTCGCCAAGCGAGGCGCCGGAGTCGGACGAGCCGTACTGGGCGACCGCCTCCTTCTCCTCGGCGATCTCGAGCGCCTTGATCGAGACGGCGATCTTGTGCGCCTTCTTGTCGAACTGGGTGATGCGGGCGTCGAACTTCTCGCCGACCGCGAAGCGCTCCGGCCGCTGGTCCGCGCGGTCGCGGGCGAGATCGGCGCGCCGCACGAAGGCGGTGAGGTCGGTATCGGCGATCTTCACCTCGAGGCCGCCGTCCTTCACCTCGATGACCTCGCAGGTGACGACCGAGCCCTTGCGCATCTCGCCGGTTGTGTCGACGAACGGGTCGCCGCCGAGCTGCTTCACGCCGAGCGAGATGCGCTCCTTCTCGACGTCGACGTCGAGAACCTGGGCGCGGACGATGTCGCCCTTCTTGAACTCCTCGATCACCACCTCGCCCGGACGGTTCCAGTCGAGGTCCGAGAGGTGCACCATGCCGTCGACGTCGCCGTCGAGCCCGAGGAACAGGCCGAACTCGGTCTTGTTCTTGACCTCGCCCTCGACCTCGGAGCCCACCGGGTGGTTCTCGACGAAGGCCTCCCACGGGTTCTGCATGACCTGCTTGAGACCGAGCGAGATGCGCCGCTTCACGGGGTCGACCTCGAGCACCATCACGTCGACCTCCTGCGAGGTGGCGACGATCTTGCCGGGGTGGACGTTCTTCTTGGTCCAGGACATCTCGGAGACGTGGATCAGCCCCTCGATGCCCGGCTCGAGCTCCACGAACGCGCCGTAGTCGGTGATGTTGGTGACGCGGCCGGTGAACTTCACGCCGGCCGGATACTTGGCCTCGATGCCCTGCCACGGGTCGTCGAGCAGCTGCTTCATGCCGAGCGAGATGCGGTGCGTCTCGTGGTTGATCTTGATGATCTTGACCTTCACCTGCTGGCCGATCTGCAGCAGCTCGGTCGGGTGGTTGACGCGCCGCCACGCGATATCGGTGACGTGGAGCAGGCCGTCGATGCCGCCGAGGTCCACGAACGCGCCGTAGTCGGTGATGTTCTTGACCACGCCCTCGATGACCTGGCCCTCTTCGAGGTTCTGCACCAGCTCCTGGCGCATCTCCGCGCGGGATTCCTCGAGCACGGTGCGGCGCGACACGACGATGTTGCCGCGGCGACGGTCCATCTTGAGGATCTGGAAGGGCTGCGGCGTGCCCATCAGCGGGCCGACGTCGCGCACCGGGCGGATGTCGACCTGGCTGCGCGGCAGGAAGGCGGTCGCGCCCTCGAGGTCGACCGTGAAGCCGCCCTTGACCTGGTTGAAGATGACGCCTTCGACCTTCTGGTTGTCGTTGAACGCGACCTCGAGCTTGACCCAGCTCTCCTCGCGGCGCGCCTTGTCGCGCGACAGCACCGCCTCGCCGAGCGCGTTCTCGACGCGCTCCAGATAGACCTCCACGACGTCGCCGACCTTCAGCGGGTTGTCGCGGCCGTGGCCGGTGAATTCCTTGATGGCGACGCGGCCTTCGGTCTTCAGGCCGACGTCGATGACGGCCATGTCCTTCTCGATCGCCGTGATCGTGCCCTTGACGACCGAGCCTTCGGCGACGTCGTGCTGGTCAAAGGACTCCTCCAGCATCGCGGCGAAATCTTCGCGCGACGGGGCGGCGGCTGCAGCGGTGGCGTTCATTCAATCTCCTGCCCGTCTTCGGGCCTTGGGCGCCGGCGTTGGGGTTGACGAAAGCCCGTCGGGCGCCGCCGTCCGGTGGCCGCTGCGCTCAAGCGAGCGAGCGGGCCGGCGCCAGGACGCGGAACCCCTCGGGCCATGTCCGGAAACGGAAAGCTCTCGGCCGGACGGCGCGCCAGGACGCGCACGAGCGGCCGGCGAAGCGGACCGCGCCTTTCCGGACGCGGGTCGTTAGCAGATCAGGGGATGGCGCGCAACGCGGGAAGGCGTCCGCCGGCGATGGACCGGCCTCTTTCGCCCTCGAATCCGCTAGCCTTCGAACCGGTCCTTCGGGGCGCCGCCCGGAAACAGCTCGCGGGCCGGCCGCGCGTCCTCGACGCAGCGCGCGAAGGACGGACGCCGCCTCAGCCGCTCGTAATAGGCGATCAGGTTCGGCCGACCATCGAGCGGGTGCACCCAGTCCGCGTAGAACAGCGAGGGCGCGGCGGCGCAGTCCGCGAGCGTGAAGTCGTCGCCGGCCGCCCATTCGCGCGACGCCATCTCGCCATCGAGCCAGGCGTATGACCTGTCCAGCAACTCATGGGCCTTGGCGACGCCGAACGGATCCTTGTCGCCCTCCGGCCTCAGCCGGTCGAACACGATCGTCTGCATCGGGGTCATGACGTAATTGTCGAAGATCCGGTCGCGCGTCCGCACGTCGAGCGCCAGCCGCCGGTCCTCGGGGATCAGGCGCGGCGCCTGCGGGCGCTCGATGTCGAGCCACTCGATGATCGAGGTCGCCTCGACCACGGTCTCGCCGTCCGCGACGAGCACCGGGAACCGCGCGATCGGCCACAGCCCGAGCCACTCCTGCGCCACGTCCGGGTTGTCGGGCGAGAGGTGACGCAGCTCGAAGGGGACGTTCTTCTCGTAGAAGGCGATGAACGCCTTCTGGGTGTAGGATGAGAAGACGTGGCCGTAGAATTTCAGGGTCATGGCCGCTCCGTCTGAATGCGGTCGGACGCCGGTCGCGACGTGCTTGTCCCCAAGGCCTTCTTCAGGCGCGCCGTCGCTGGGCCGTGCGGGCGTCCACGATCGCGACCGCCGCAGCGAAGGCCCCGTCGGCGTCGAGCGCCGTGGTGTCGAGCTCGACGGCGTCGTCCGCGGGCTTCAGCGGCGCCGTCGCGCGCGTCATGTCGCGCTCGTCGCGGCGCCGGACGTCGGCGAGGATCGCGGCGTGGTCGGCCGGCTCGCCGCGCGCCTCGAGCTCCAGCGCCCGGCGGCGCGCCCGCTCCTCTGGCGAAGCCGTGACGAAGATCTTCACGTCGGCGTCCGGGCAGATCACCGTGCCGATGTCGCGCCCGTCGATCACGGCGCCGGGCGCCGTCGCCGCGAAGCTCCGCTGGAAGTCGAGCAGCGCCGCGCGGACCCCCGGATGGGCGGACACGATCGAGGCGCCCTCGCCGGCCCCGCGCGTCCTGAGCGCCGGGTCGCCGAGCTGGCCGGGATCGAGCGCGCGTGCCGCGCGTTCGGCGGCCGCCGCGTCCGCGAGGTCGCCGCCATGGGCCGCGAGATGATGGGCGACCGCGCGATAGAGCAGGCCCGAATCGAGATGCGGCAGGCCGTAGCGGGCCGCGAGCCGGCGCGCCAGCGTGCCCTTCCCCGAAGCCGCCGGCCCGTCGATCGCGATGATCATGCCCTCTCCCCGATCTCGATCTCGATCTCGGCCCCGAGGCCGCGCATCAGCTCCACGAAGTCCGGAAAACTCGTCGCGATCATGGCCGCGTCGTCGATCCCGACAGGGTTTTGAGCTCCGAGGCCCATCACGAGGAAGCTCATGGCGATGCGATGGTCGAGATGGGTCGCGACCGCAGGCCCGCCGCCCGGAACACGGCCCTCGCCCGTCACCACCAGATCATCGCCCTCGATCCGGGCCTCCACGCCGCAGGCCAGAAGCCCGGCATGGACGGCCGCCAGCCGGTCGCTTTCCTTGACGCGGAGCTCGTGCAGCCCGCGCATGCGCGTCTCGCCTTCGGCGAAGGCGGCGATGATCGCGAGGATCGGATATTCGTCGATCATCGTCGGCGCCCGCTCCGGCGGCACGTCGACGCCCCTCAGGGCGCCCGCCCTGACCACAAGGTCCGCAACCTCCTCGCCGCCCTCCTCCCGCTGGTTCGAGAGGCGGATGTCGGCGCCCATCTCGAGCAGCGTGGTCAGTAATCCGGAGCGAAGCGGGTTGATCATGACGCCTTCGAGCGTGACCTCGGAGCCCTCGACGACGAGCGCCGCAGCCATCGGGAACGCCGCCGAGGACGGATCGGCCGGCACCGCGATCGCCGCCGGCTTCAGCTCGGGCTCGCCCTTGAGGCGGATCAGCCGGCCGTGGGGGCCGTGCGGCTCGACCGAGACCTCCGCGCCGAAGGCGCGCAGCATGCGTTCGGTGTGGTCGCGCGTCGCCTCGCGCTCGATCACGACCGTCTCGCCCGGCGCGTTCAGCCCGGCGAGCAGCACAGCGGACTTGATCTGCGCCGAGGGCGCGGGCGTCTCGTAGACGATCGGGATCGCGCGCTCGGGCCCACGGATCGTCAGCGGCACGCGGCCGCCCTCGGCGGCCGAGACCACGGTCGCGCCCATCTTCTCGAGCGGGTCGAGGATGCGGCGCATCGGGCGTGAGCGCAGCGAGGCGTCGCCGTCGAACGTCGCCTCGATCGGGCTGCCGCCGACCACGCCCATCATCAGCCGCGAGCCGGTGCCGGCATTGCCGAAATCAAGCGTCTCCAACGGCTCCCGCAGCCCGCCGACGCCGACGCCATGGACCCGCCAGCTCCCCTCCCCGAGGCGTTCGACCCGGGCGCCGAGCGCCTTCGCGCCGCGCGCCGTGGCGAGCACGTCCTCGCCCTCGAGCAAGCCCTCGATCCGCGTCTCGCCGACGGCCAGCAGCCCGAGGATCAGCGAGCGATGCGAGATCGACTTGTCGCCGGGCGCACGCACTGTTCCCGAGAGGGCGCGGGACTTTCGGGCGCGGGCGGGCGAGGGAGCGACTGAGGACACGGGCGGGCTTGGATGGATTGTCGCTGGAGACGGGGCGTCCCGCACGGAGCGGAACTTGGCGAAGATCGGAGCGCCTCGGCTCTTGACAGGCAGGTCCGCCCACGTCAATCCACCGCCTCGCTTCGACACCGGAACGACCGAATGGCCAAGCCTGAACTCGGCGTCAAACGGACATGCCAGTCCTGCGGCGCTAAATATTACGACCTGATGCGCGACCCGATCGTGTGCCCGAAATGCGGCGCGCAGTTCGTCGCGACGGCGATCCTGTCAAGCGCGGCGATCGCCCGCGCGGCCCGCGCCGAGGCGCGCAAGAAGCCCGAAGAGGAAGAGGACGACGTCGCGGTCGTCGAGGTCGAGGACGAGGACGCCGAGGCGATCTCGCTGGAGGACGCTGACGAGGAGACGGTCGGCACGACCAAGAAGGCGGCGCCGAGCGTCGACGAGGAGGACGACGTCGACATCGAGGACGACGACGACGAGGCCGACGACGAGAGCTTCCTCGAGACCGACGACGAGAGCGACGACGACGTCACCGACATCATCGGCGACCGCGAAAAAGACGACGAGGCTTGAACCGCATTTCGAACTGTGGTTCTCGTTCGCGGCGCGCCGGCCCTAAAGGTTCGGAGCGCCCTTCCGCCGGGCCCTCCGGCGGCGCTCCCGCAGCCAGGGCGCGAAACTAGACGTCCGGTCCTCGCGCGGCTCCCAACGCCGCGGATTTGAACGAGGACCGCACCCCGGTGGGGCCATAGCTCAGTTGGGAGAGCGCTTGAATGGCATTCAAGAGGTCGGCGGTTCGATTCCGCCTGGCTCCACCAAACACTTTCCTGCAAACTCAGGTTTACCGCCGAGGCTCGTGTGCGGCCGGGTGAAGATTGTTAGTCGATCCGCCAAGCTTCGACGATACGACGGGCGGCCGGCAAGCTGCGGAAGACGTGCTCGTTGAGGCATTCGTCCCGGAAGCGCCCGTTGAGGCTTTCAACCAAGCCGTTCTGCTGCGGCTTCCCCGGCGCGATGTAATGCCAACCGACGCCGCGCTCCTCCTGCCACTGCAGCGTGGCGTGCGACGTCAGCTCGGTCCGTTGTCCGAGACGATGATCAGCGGCAGCCGCGCAACTCGACGAGCCTGTCGAGCTCACGAGCGACCCGCCGTCCGGACAGCGAGGCGTCGGCCACGAGCGCCGGGCACTCCCGGGTGAAGTCGTCGACGACCAGCACCCGGAACCGCCGCCCATCCGCCAGAACGTCGGACACGAAGTCGAGACTCCAGCGCTGGTTCGGCCCCTGCGGCAGCGTCATCGGAGCTCGCGTGCCGAGCGCGCGCTTGCGTCCGCCGCGCCTCCTCACCGTCAGCCTTTCCTCTCGATAGAGCCGGAAGAGCTTCTTGTGATTGAGGACGACGCCCTCCCGCCGCAGCAGGATGTGGAGGCGGCGATAGCCGAAGCGCCGGCGTTCCGCAGCCAGCGCTCGCAGGCGCGCTCTGACGCCGGCGTCGTCCGGCCGGACTGACGCATAGCGATACGTCTTCGGCTCCATCCCGATCAGCCCGCAGGCGCGCCGCTTCCAGTTTTCCTATACAATCAGTAAATCGTCCGCCGAGAGCGCAGGAGCGCCGTTCAGGATAGCGAACAGCGAGGCCTCGGCCGAGCCTTTGCCGTCGATGTCGAAGTAAAGGCTGCCGCTCTCCGCGTCATAAAGAATACGATCATTTCTATCGGGCTCGCCGGTTGAGATGTCCTTGAACGCGCTTTTCTTCAGCGCGCCCTCGACGAGACCGGCGAACACGGACCAATCGAGCGCGATGACGTCCTCGCCGGGGCGGAAGTCGGCGATCTCGTCCACGTTCCGGCCCGACAGGGCGCTCGTGAACAGGAAGCTGTCGCGCCCCGCTCCGCCCTCGAGCGTGTCATCGCCGTTGCGGCCGTCGAGGATGTTGTCGCCGTCGTTGCCGGCGATGCGATTCGCGCCGGACCTTCCGGTTCCTGACAGATCGTCGGAGCCAGCCAGCTCAAGGTTCTCGAAATTCGTTTTCAGCGTGTAGCTGAACGACGCCCGCACGGTGTCGCCGCCGCCGAACGTCATCTCCCTGATCCTATAGTCGTCAGCATCGATGACATAGAGGTCGTCGCCGGAGCCGCCCTCCAGGCTGTCTCGCCCCTCGCCGCCGATGAGAACGTCGGCTCCTTCGTCGCCGGTCAGGTAGTCGTTCCCGCCCGAGCCGTCGATCGTGTCGTTCCCGTCCGCGCCCTCGATCCGGTCGACGCCTCCCGACGTGCGGACGGCGTCCGCGCCCCCGGACCCGAACACCCGCGCGTCATGGCCCGAGAGCTGCGCCGACAGGTCGAGGTCGCCGGCCTTCGACAGCGCGAGATTGACGGGCAAACCGGATGCCGAGGCGAGGATCGTCTCAAAACTCTCGAAGAACTCGGCCGTCGCCTCGACATAGCCGCCGCGCGTGTCGAGGACTTCGATGCTGGCGAGGGACAGGCCGGTCAGGTCGTTGCCGCCGAGCAGCGTGTCCGTCGCGGCCCCGCCATCCAGGACGCCGCGGGACCGCCGTCCGACCTCGAAGGCGTCGTCGCCCTCGCCGCCCGAAAGCGTGTCGACGCCGGCGCTCGCGATCAGCCGGTCGTCGCCCGCCTCGCCATCGACCAGATCGTCGCCCTCGGCGCCCCGCACGACGTCGTCGCCCTCTGCCCCGAAGATCGTGTCGTCGCCCGCGGAGCCGATGATGAACGCTCCGCCGCCCTTCAGCTGCGCGGACAGATCGAGCGCCACGGTCTCGGCCATCGCGATCTTCGCGAGCGAACCCCGGACGCGCCCCGAAATGGTCTCGAAGGCCTCGAACTGGGCGTTCGTGGCCCAGACGAAGCCCCGGGTCGCGAGGGTCTCGAAACCGTCGACCGTGAGCTCGCTTATGTCGCCCACCGCGACCAGCCGGTCGTCGCCCTCTCCGCCGTGGAGCGCGCCTCCGTCGGCGCGGGCCCTGACGTCGACGACGTCGTCGCCCGCCCCGCCATCGATCGCCAGCACCCTCGCGAAGGAGGACGAGATGGCGTCCTGGCCATCCCCGCCGCTGAGCGCGTGGCGGCGCCCGCCCCATGCGGACAGCGCGTCGTCGCCGGCGCCGCCATCGAGCGAGGCGATCTCCGCCTGGGTGCGCAGGCTGTCGTCGCCCTCCGCGCCCCTGAACGCGACCCGATCCTCCCCTGACCCGCCCTCGATGGTGTCGTCGCCGGCGCCGCCATCGGCCTTGCGCGCCATCTCGATCCAGTCGTCGCCGCCGCCCGTGACCACCGAGCTGGCGCCGTGGATGTGGACGGCCAGGTCCCCGAGCTCGTCGGAAAGGTCGGCGGATTGCTCGCCGATCCGGATGCTGATCAGCTCGTCGCCGTTCCTCTCGTGGCTTTCGATGCGGTCGAGGCTCTCCAGCTGCTCGGCGGTCGCCGAGACCCCGCCCACGACCTCGAGGACCTCGACGCCCGACAGCTCGCATCCATAGAGCTCGCCGCTGCCGATCAGCCGGTCGAAGCCCTCCCCGCCGATGATGACGCCGCCATAGAAGTACTCGATCTCGATGATGTCGTCGCCGTCGCCCCCCGACGCCCAGTTCCAGTTTTCAGACGCCCTGAGCGTGTCGTCGCCGTCGCCGGCGTCGAGCGTGTCGAAACCGCCTCCGATCAGCAGATCGTCGCCGTCTCCTCCGCGCAGCAGATCGGAGATGGAGACGTCATCGAAATAGCCGATCAGCGTGTCGGCGCCGTCGCCCCCGATCAGCAGGTCGCCGTCATGCCCGCCGGAGCGGAGCTCGTCGTCGCCCTCGCCGCCGTCGAGCGTGTCGCTCCAGCCGATCGCCACCAGCGTGTCGTCGCCGCCGAGCCCGCGGATGCTGTCGGACTCGCTCCACACGCCCTCGAGCGAATCGTCGCCCTCGCCGCCAACAATGTCCGTCATGCCACCACTCTCGTCGGCGATCGGCGCGTCCGGCGCGTGCTTCGGCGCCGTCTAGACGATCAGGAAGTCTTCCCAGGACAGCGCCGGCGCGCCCCGGAGTTCGGCGAACAACACGGCGTTGGCCGCGCCGGCGCCGTCGGCGTCGAAAAACAGCGCGCCGGCGGCCCGGTCGAAGAGGATCCGGTCGTCGGCGTCGAACGCGCCTTGCGCGAGGTCCTTGAACGCACCCTCGGCGAGCGGCCCCCGGCCCAGACCGTCGAAGACCTTCGCGTCCAGCCGGATGACGTCGGACCCGCTTTCGAAATCCGCCACCACGTCGAAGCTGCGGTTCGACAGCGCGGCCGAGAACAGGAACGCGTCGCCTCCCTCGCCGCCCGTGAGCGTGTCCGCGCCGCCGTCGCCAGACAGCGTGTCGTCGCCGGCCGAGCCGTCGATCGCATCGTCGCCCTTGCCGCCCCGGACCGCGTCCGCGCCGCCGGAGGTCGCGAGCGCGTCGTCGCCCTGCGACCCCGTGAGGCTCACGGCGCGGCCGTCGAGCTGGCGGGACAGGTCGAGCTCCCCGGCCCCGGTCAGCGTCAGCCTCAGGGGCCCGTCCGGAACTCCCTTCGAGGCGATGATCGCGTCGAAGCTTTCGAACTGGTCGGCGCTCGCGCTGAACGGGCCGCGGACCACGTCCAGCACTTCGACCCCCTGCACCTTCAGGCGCGAGAGGCTGCCCTCGACCCTCAGCGTGTCCACCCCGTCGCCGCCAATGACCACGGCGCGCGCGTCGCCGGCGCAGTCGAAGACGTCGTCGCCGGACCCGCCGTCCAGCGTGTCGCGGCCCGCGTCGAGGATCAGGCGGTCCGCGCCCGCGCCGCCATTCAGCAGGTCGTCGCCGTTCCGCCCGCGCAGGATGTCGTCGCCGGAGCCGGCGAAGATTTGGTCGTCTCCGCCGGAGCCCGCTACCGAGACGCCGAGGCCGTCGGTCTTTCCCGTCAGGTCGAGCGAGCCGGCGCCTTCGAGCGCAAGCACCGCTCTCCTGTCCTCGGACGCGCCGGCGATCTCCTCGAAGGACGCGAACTGCTCGACGGTCGCGCGCACACGCGATAGCGTCTCGAGACGCTCCAGCCCGCTGAGCGTGAATTTCGCCAGCTCTCCCTTAGCGATCAGCGTGTCGAAGCCGTCGCCGCCCTCGACCTCGCCGGTCCCGACATCGGCATAGACGTTCAGCCTGACGGCGTCGTCGCCGGCGCCCGCGTCGACCTCGACCACGAAGGACTTCCAAGAGGCGATGAAGTCGTCGCCGTCGCCGCCGAGCAGCGTGTCCATCCCGTCATCGCCGGACAGACGGTCATTGCCCTCGCCGCCGTCGAGCAGGTCGTCGCCATCGCTGGAGGTCAGGCCGTCGTCGCCCATGCCGCCATGCATGGTGACGCTTCCGGAGCGCACCCGCAGCGCGTCGTCGCCCGCGCCGCCGAACATCGTGTGATAGCCCGCATAGGATTCGACGACGTCGTCGCCGGCGCCGACCGTGATGACCTCCCCGAAGAGCGACACGTGGAGACGAACCGACAGCTCCCCGAGTTCGTCCGAAAGATCGAGGACGCCACTGCTCGCCCCGGATGTTAAGATCGTCAGGTCAAGGAGCGAGCCGGCCGCCTCTCCGGCCAGCTCGATCCTGTCGAAGCCCTCGATGCCGTCCGCCGTCGCGGTGACGGCCGACGTCGCGCGGAGCAATTCGAAGTTCGAGATCTCGGCGATCAGGTCGCCGCCGGCCTCAAAAGTGTCGAAGCCGGTCCCGCCGTCGAAGAAACCGACGAAGGGCTCGCTCACGCTGACCAAATCGTCGCCGGAGCCGCCGGAGGCGTGGTTCTCCGACTCGAAGCATTCGATGACGTCGTCGCCCGAGCCGCCTTCCAGCGTGTCGGCGCGGCCGCCGATCAGCAGGTCGGCGTCGGCGCCGCCGCGCAGGATGTCGGAGCCGTAGAGATCGCCGACATCCGCGATCAGCGTGTCGGCCCCGGCGCCGCCGAGCAGCTTGTTCGAGACATAGCCGCCCGACAGCAGGCGGTCGTCGCCGGTCCCGCCATAGAGCGTGTCGGACCATTCGCCGCCGACCAGCGTGTCGGCCCCGTCCCGCCCGTAAATGGCGTTGGGTTCATCCTCGACGCCGACCAGGGAGTCGTCGCCGTCCGCGCCCTTGATCTTCGCCACGCCGTTCCCCCGACGCCCATCGAACGCAACCGGCGTCGCGCACAACGAAAGCAGTTGCGAGAGTGGCGCGGATTCTCGCACCGCGCGCAAGGGGGTAAAAAAGACGGCGTGCGACGATCGGGTCGGGCGCGTCGTTCTTACAACACGCGGGCTCGCGCCCCGCAGATCAAAGCCGACTTATCAGGAGAACTATAGCGACCCCGCCGGTTCGAGGGGGCGAAACGCGCCGTCACCGGCCAGCTTCAATGGCGGCTCTGGCCTGAAATCTCATTGTGATGGACATCGACACACGTCTTACGATCGCTTGGCGGCAGGCTGACAGGCTGCCGCTCGGTGCGCCTCCGGCCGGCTAAAGATCCTGTCGCGTCCTCGCTTTTCTGCGGCGGCGCCTTCAATTCGCCGGTCCGGCCGTCGGCAGCCGGGCGTGAATCATCGACCGTCGCGTCCCGCTGGGTGCATAACGCACCAGAATGCTCCATCCTTCGGCGACGTAGGGGCGCGAGCAGCCGTTGGGACAGCCGCTCATCCGGATGGTGATCGGTTCGCCGCCGAGCCCGTTCTCGTCGAGGATGGCCTCGATCTTGGTCAGGAGCGACGGCAGGTAACGCTCGCTCTCATGGGCGGCCTCAGAGCCGCGATCGAATGGCGTGAGAAATGACCCGCTTCCGTGGACTTGTCGCGATCGTGTCGTTTTCGGCAGCCTTCGCGTCGCGGGCGGGCGCGCTGGAAAGGTCGCTCGAGTCCAGCCAGGTCGACTCCCACGGCTTCTCCCTCGCCCGGAGAGGCTTTGTTGTGCATCGGGATGCCGGCGGCGTCGGGCGGGAGCCGCTTGGAAATTGCGCTTGGGACATGGGCTTTGTCAGCAGATGATCGCGATGCCGATCGATCGCTAAACGGTCGCCGCGTCCGGTGCAGAGCGATGGCGCCACCCCACCAGACGGGATGGCCGTCCGATCCATGGAACGCCCTCAGTGGTTCGGGTAGTGCGGCAAACGCGTCTTCACTCAAAGCCTGCTCGAAAAGGGCCGAGCCATGCGCGACGGTTTCGATTTCCGTCGAGATCGCATAGGGCGCGATCTCAGCCTCGATGCGTACGATCCGCGTCAGCCGGCGCGCGGCGAGCAGGAGGGGGATCAGCCCCTCAAGCCGATCGATAAACCCAGCCGGGCGCAACCGCGCCAGCGCTCTCAACCCTCGTTGCTCGATCCAAGATTCCAGACCTGCATGGAAGGCGATGTAGGCGCGCAGGCGCATTGACGATCCTGTCTCGCTTCGATAATTGGTCTTACCACATGATCACAATTCCAATCCGCCCGGTTGCTCGTCCGTCTCTGGGCGACGTCATCCGCCGCAGCCTGCAGGCATACATCGCCGACCAGAGGCTCTCGCCGGGCGCTCGGCTGCCTTCCGAGCGGGAACTTGCAGCCGCGCTTGAAGTGGGACGCCCGGCGCTGCGGGAGGCGATGCGCGAGCTCGCGGCGCTCGGCGTGCTGACGATGCGTCATGGGTCCGGCGCTTACGTCGCCTCGCCGCAACATCCCGCGCTCACGAGCATCACGCAGCTCGACTCTGCGGAACGCCTCAAGATGCTGCGCCAGGCCTCGGCTGCGCGGTCATTGGTCGAGGTGGAGGTGGCGGGACGCGCAGCGTCGCTGGGAGTCGAGAGGCTCGCGACGGCCTTCGCGACGCTCGACCGGGTCGAGATGAGCGGCGAGGCGGAAAAGCGCCGGCATCGGCTCGACTTCACCTTCGAGCAGAGCCTCTCGGCCGCGGTCGGAGACCCTTATCTGATCGAGCTGCAACGCCACGCGCAGCGCCTCTTCGCAGAGGCCTGGGAGGCGTCCGGCGTCATCCCGCGGCCGCACGAGGAGCGGCATGCCCAGCATCTCGACATCCGCGACGCGCTGATCGCCGGCGACGTCGCCGAAGCGCGCCGCCGCATGGCGCGCCACCTCGAGCTCGACGTCGGCCTGACCGCCGCGCCGGATCGGCCGCAGGACAAGAAAAGCACGGAGGAGCGTCATGTTGACCTGGACCAGGCGAAGCCTTCTGGCGGCGGCGGGCGGCCTCGCCGCGCTGCCTCTGGCGGCGGCGGGAGCGCGGGCGGCGACAGGACCTGACGGCTGGCCGAAACGGCCCGTCAGCATCCTCGTGCCCTATGGCCCCGGCGGCACCACCGACATAACGGCGCGCATCGCCGCCGAGCATATGCGCGGCGTCTTCGGACAGTCCTTCGTGGTCGAGAACCGGGGCGGCGCTTCGGGCACGCTCGCCATGACCGCGGTCGCCCGCGCCGAGCCCGACGGCTACACGCTGCTCGCCAACGACATCGCCCAGACCGTCGTCTCGGCGCTGATCTCGAATCTCGCCATCGATCCAGTGAAGGACCTCGCGCCGGCCGCGCTCGTCGCCGAGACGCCGGTCGTGCTCGCCGTGTCGAACAAGGTCCAGGCCAAGACGCTGCAGGAGTTCGTCGCGCTGGCGAAGCGTCGGCCCGGCGAGCTGACCTATGGCTCCGGCGGCGTCGGCTCCGGTCCGCATCTCGGCATGGAGTATTTCAAGAGCCTGACCGGCGTGGACATCAGCCACGTCCCCTATCGCGGCTCCGGCGCCGCCGTGACCGATCTCGTGGCCGGCAACATCGACGCGCTGAGCTCGGCCGGCCCGACCATCGCGCTGCACGCGGCGAACGGCGTGATCCGCGCGCTGGTCGTCTCCGGGAACAAGCGGATCCCGCTGCTGCCCGACGTGCCGACGGCCGCCGAGGCAGGCGTGCCGGAGTTCATCTTCTCGCTCTGGTTCGGCCTCGCCGCGCCGCGTGGAACGCCGCGCCCGATCCTCGACGCGATCCATCGCGAGATCCAGGCGATGGGCGCCAATCCGGCCATTCGTCAGAAGCTCACGACCGCCGGCGCCGATCCCGCCGATCTCGGCCCCGACGCTTTCGCGGCGCGCATCGCCTCCGAGAGCGAGCGCTGGACCGCGCTTCTGCAACGCGCCGGCGTCAAGCCGGAGTAAGGACAGACGTCATGAAGATCGCAAGCGTCCGCCCGGTCAGGGCGGGTCAGTTCCTCTACGCCCGCGTCGAGACGGCGGACGGGGTTGTCGGCTGGGGCGAAAGCGGCGCCTGGGGGCACCTCGAGGCTTCGGCGACCGCGGTCGAGAAATTCGCCGACTATCTGGTCGGCGAGGATCCGCGCCGGATCGAGCTGCACTGGAACGTGATGCAGCGCTTCGCGCATTTCCGCGGCCATGCGGTCAACGGCGCGGTGTCGGCCATCGACATCGCGCTCTGGGACATCGCCGGCCAGGCGCTCGGCGTTCCGGTTCATCAGCTGCTCGGCGGCGCGGTGCGCGACGAGGCGCGGCTCTACGGCCATGTCTATGCGCCCACGATCGACGAGGTGCTGGAGGAGTTGAAGGGGCTGCGCACCCAGGGCTTCACCGCCGTCGGCCACATCAATCCCTTCCTCGACGAGGCGGAGGCTGACCGCTTCTTCAAGCCTCAGCTCCGAAAGCTCGGCGACGCCGCAGAGAACGTCGCCCGCTTCCGCGAGGCGGCGGGCGACGGCATGGATCTGCTGCTCGAGCTCCATCGCCGCCTCAACCCGTCCGAGGCCGACCGGCTTGCGCGCCTCGTGGAGCCCTATGAACCGATGTGGCTCGAGGATCCCATTCGTCCGGAGTTTCACGACGAGATGGGCGCGCTCGCCGCGCGCATCCCGGTTCCGATCGCGACAGGCGAACGCTTCACGGGGCCGACGGAGTTCAAGGCGCAGTTCGCTCGCGGGCCGATCGGCTTCGCGCGCGTCTCGACCTGCGTGGTGGGAGGAATCACCGGGGCGAAGAAGGCGGCCGCCATCGCCGAAGCCTTCGACATACCGATCGCGCCCCACAACCCGCTCTCGCCGGTCGGTCTCTGCGCCTGCCTGCAGGTGGCGGCCGCTGTGCCGAATTTCGCGATCCAGGAATATCCGACCGGCTTCCGGAACCTCGAGCTCCGCTCGGACGGCGCGCTGCTCGGCGCGGAGTTCGTCGACGCGCCGCCGCGGAACGAGAACGGCTTCGTCAGAATCCCGACCCGGCCGGGGCTTGGCGTCAGCGTGCTGGAGGACGTCGTGGTCGAGACGCCGCCGGTGACGCGAAAGGTCTCGATGCGGCGACACCGGGACGGTTCTCCCATCGACCAGTAAAGGCCCGCGTTCAGCTAAACGCGCCGGCGCCGCTCCACCCCGGCGACCCCGACCGTCGCGTCAGCGGCGGTAGGTGGTTTCGCGGACGCGGCGCAAGGCGTCTTCGCTATCTCACCGCAGGTGCGAGTAGGCGAGGCGGACGGCGGGAACTGGGACGGCCGGGTCTATCGCGGCGACGGATCCAGTTCAGAACTCACCTGCAGCTCTTAATCGACGCCCACAATCATGCCCGAGCGCTCAAAAACCCTCCCGGGAATGACGCCGGACGGACGCGTCCGGCAAGCCTGGCCGACGGAGCCCGAACGCCTCAGGCTCAATCCGTCACGCCACATCCGCGGACCGTACACCTAGTCGAGAGCGATCCCTCGCTCTTTGACGACCGTGCCCCATCGTTCGATCTCGACGGCGACCAGCGATTGGAGCTCGGCGGGCGTGCTGGTGAGGGTCTCGACGCCCTGCTTGGCCAGGAGGTCACGGACGTCCGGTCGTTTGAGAAGTCCGGCCACCTCGACGTTGAGCTTGTCGACGATCTCGCCAGGCACGCCGGCCGGCCCGAACAGGCCGAGCCAGTAGTTCACCTCGAATCCCGGAAAGCCCGACTCGGCCACGGTCGGCAAGTCGGGCAGGAAGGCCGTCCGCGTTCTCCCCGTCACAGCGAGAGGTCGAAGCCTGCCTTCCCGGACATGCGGCAGGGCCGGCGGCAGGCCAATGGCGCCGATCTTGATGTGGCCGGCCACGAGGTCGTTGAGTTGCGGCGCGCCGCCCTTGTACGGGACATGCTGGATGTCCGCTCCGGCGACCGACTTGAACAGCTCCATGGCCATGTGGTGCGGGCCCCCGGCTCCGGAGGACCCGTAGCTCAGCTGGCCCGGCTTGGCCTTCGCCAGTGCGACGAGTTCCTGGAGGGAGTTCACCGGCAGCGACGGATTGACGACGATGGCGACCGGAATCTGCGCCGTCAGCGTGATCGCGGAGAAGTCTTTCAGCGAGTCGTAGGGACGGTTCTTGTACAGAACGTCGTTCATGCCTTGCGTGTTCGCGCCTCCCATCAGCAGCGTGTAGCCGTCGGGCGCCGCGCGGGCGACCACGGCCGAGCCCAGGAGACCGTTGGCGCCCGGCCGGTTCTCCACGATCACCTGCTGGCCGATCCGCCCGGACAGTTCGTGCGCGATGGTGCGCGCGACGACGTCCGTGGCTCCGCCGGCCGGGAACGGCACGATGATCGTGACGACCCTCGTTGGATAGGGCGCGGCGGAGCCGGGGGACGGCGCCAGCACCGCCAATGCGGCAAGACAGCAGGCGGCGATGAATCTCGTCATTCGGTCCTCCCTTTTTTCTTGGGGTCGCGGCGCCGAAGATCGGCCCGGCCCATGTCGAAGGGCTGCGGCTATCCGGCCCGCCGCAGCGACGAATTGATCGACAGAGGCCCCACGGTCCGGAGCGAGAACTCGTAGTTCTCCGAGCGCGACCAATAGAGCGTGTGCTCGCGCGGAACGCCGGCCGTGCAGCGCGACACCCGGTCGAACACGAGAAGCGGCGCGCGCGACCGGGTCTTGAGCAGCCGCGCCAGATCCGGACCGGCCGCTTCGGCCCGGACCCCGAGGTCGACGCGCCCGATCGCGATCCCGAGAAACTTCTCCAGGATGTCGTAGACCGGGTGGGCCTCGACCGTCTCCCAGCTGAGCCGCCCGACTTCGGCCGGGAGATGGGTCGTGGTGACGGCGAAGGGCGCGCCGTTGACGCTGTAGAGCCGTCGGATCCGCACCAGCGCGCCGGCCTCGCCGAGACGCCGCCTGATCTGCTCGGTCGGCTCGACCGAGCCGAATTCCAGGAGCTTCGTCTGCGGATCGACCCCCTGGGACCTGAGCTCTTCGATGATGCCCTTGCGGCCCTGAAGATCATGGCGGACCGCCGGCCCCGCGACGAACGTCCCCTTGCCCTGCTTGCGGACCACCAGGCTCTGCGCGAGCAGGCGCCCGATCGCCTGGCGCACCGTGATCCGGCTCACGCGGAACTCTTCGCTCAGCTCGAGTTCGGTCGGAAGCCGGTCGAACGGCTTGTACCGGCCCGTCCTGATCTGATCCGCAAGGTGATCGGCGAGCTGCTGGTACATGGCGTGCGAGCTCTCCCGCCGAAGCTCGAACCGATGCACGCTCATCGTCAGCCCTCTTCCCGACCCGTCCGTCGACCGCCGTCGCCGCGGGGAAGCGGCGTTCCACAGCGATCAATCCGACCTAACGTCTTATAATGACTGATCTTGACATATAACATTATAAGACATTATCAGCCCGGTCAACGGTCGGTTCGAGGAGGCAAAGGCGGCTCATGGCCAAGACGGACTTGCGGCTCACCGTGGAAGAGGACGCCATGCTCGCCGGCGAGCAGGGCGAACTCGTCCAGTGGGCGATCCGGATGCAGGTCGATGTCGGGCGCTTCTTCGGCGCGGACCGTCTCGTGCCCGTCACGTCGGCCCACATGGTCGGCGACATGGAGGTGATGGGCGAGCCCGGACTGGCGCTGCTCCAGAAGATCGCCCACGGCGCGGCGCGGTTCCGCGTGCCCATGACGACCAATGCGAGATGCGTCGACTTCGCGGCGGCCGAGCGGCTGCTTCAGGACCCCGGCATGGTCTGCAAAGAAAAGGAGCTGATCGCGGCGATCCGGACGATCGGGGCCATACAGACGGACACCTGCATCAACTATCAGAGCGTCTATCAGCCTCATTTCGGCGAGCACGTCGCGTGGGGCGACACCGGCACGGTCATCTATGCGAACTCGGTTCTGGGCGCACGTTCGAATTTCGAAAGCGGCCCCGCCGCCTTCGCGGCCGGCATAACGGGGCGCACCCCCCGCTACGGCTTCCATGTTCCGGAGCAAAGGCGCGGAACCGTCCTGGTCGAACTCTCAGCCGAGCTCGAGGACCTGGCGGACTGGGGGGCCCTGGGGGCGGTCGTCGGCCGCCAGTGCAACGACTATTGGCAGGTCCCGGTCATCGACGGCGCCAAGCCGGGATCGGTCACGTCCGACCGGATGAAGCACCTTGGGGCGAGCCTTGCGAGCTACGGCTCGCTCGCGATGTTCCATATGGTGGGCGTGACCCCCGAGGCGGCGAGCGTCGACGCGGCCTTCGCGGGGCGCGAGCCGAAGCAGACCATCAAAGTCGACGACGCCGCGATCGCGGATGTGTACGCGTCCTATCCGGCCGACCGGGACGAGATCGACCTCGTGGTTCTCACCGGGCCGCAGCTCTCGCTGTTCGAGATCAAGCTCGTGGCCGAACTCCTCGACGGGCGCAGCGTCCACGGCAACACGCGCTTCATCATCACCACAAACCAGATGAACCACGCGGCCGCGACCGCGCTCGGCTACGTGCCGGCGATCGAGCGCGCCGGCGGCATGGTGCTGGTCGGCGTGTGTTTTTATCTCATGGGCGCGGACGTGATGCGCGAGCGCTTCGGCTGGCGGAACGTCCTCACCAACTCGGCCAAGCTCGCCAACATCATCGGCGGCTATCGATATCATCCCATCTTTCGCCGCACGCGCGACTGCGTCGAGGCCGCGGTGGCCGGGAGGCTGCAGTCATGACCCGCGACGCCGTCGACCCATCCGTCCTGGAGCTTCGCGGTCCGCCCGGCTTCGGGCGCCCGCTGGATGGCGAGGCGCTGGTGTCGAGCGACCCGTTCAGCCCACGCTATGATCTCGACCGCTCGACAGGGCTGATCTCCCGGAAGGGCCATGCGGTCGAGGGTCACAACCTCGCGGGAAAGATCCTGGTCATTCCCGCCGTGAAGGGCGGGGTGGCGGCCGGATGGGCCTTCTACGACCTCATGCGCCGGGGGATCGCGCCCGCGGCGATTCTTTGCCGCGAGACCAATCCGGTCTTCGTGCAGGGCGCGGTCCTCGCCGGAATTCCCATCCTGCATCGCCTCGAGCCGGATCCGGTGACGAGCATACGGACAGGAGACCGGATCAGCGTCGATCCCACTTCCGGGAGGGTCGTCGTATCGCGGTTTGGCGGGTAAGAGCGTTGAGTTTTTCAACAGTCCGCCAAGAGCCGTCATTAGGCACACGCCGAACTTGGACCTTCGCCGGCCCTCTCAGCGCGACCGAGCGACCAGGAAATCGACGAATGCGCGGACCCGCGCTGGCACGGAGGCGCCGCCCACAAACACCGCGTGGAACGCCTCGCGTCAGCTCGTCGGTTCGACCGGTCCGAGCTTCTCAGCCAGTTCGGGCGACCGTCGCGGCGAGCCCATGTTCGCGGCCAGTCGAGTTCCTTGCGCCGTCGGGCGGACGGCCTCGTCCTCGAGCCTGCCGCAGATGCGCGATGAGGTGGGCCTCCGGCTCCCCGGGCGCGGTGCAGCGGTCCGTCTATGTCCGCGGCGCCTGCCCGTGTCGCTGGCGATCCGCGATGGCGTTCTCCATGTGAAGGGCCCTTCAGCGCGCTGCGCGTCGCGCCAGGGCGTCCTCGATGCGGGCGACGATCGTCTCGCCGTCGGACGGCTTGGCGAGGAAGCCTGCGGCCCCCGCCGCCATGACGCGGCCGCGGATCGCCTCGCTGGGAAAAGCCGTCAGGAAGATGATCGGAAACCGTCGCCCTTCGGCGATCAACCGCTGCTGCAGCTCCGGCCCGCTGATCCCGGGCATCTGGACATCCGCGATCATGCAGTCGGGTTCCCGGCGGGAGGATTCGCTCAGAAACTCGGTCCCCGACCGATAGGTCCTCGTCGCATATCCGAGAGACCGCACGAAGCTTGCGGTCGAGGTGCGGACCGCCTCGTCGTCGTCGACGATCGCGATCATGGGAACGTCAGTCATGTCAGGCGCCTTTCACACGTCGCCGAACGGGTGAACAAGCCCGGCGTCGCATATGACCTGCGCTCTCGGACCGGCGATTTGAATCATACAGAGGTTTGCGCCGCGCCCTCCCGC
Source organism: Hansschlegelia zhihuaiae (assembly GCF_004103825.1). Classification (GTDB taxonomy): domain Bacteria; phylum Pseudomonadota; class Alphaproteobacteria; order Rhizobiales; family Methylopilaceae; genus Methylopila; species Methylopila zhihuaiae. Next base: position 82,370 of record NZ_RYFI01000013.1, on the reverse strand, counting down.
CCGCGCCGCAGGTCGAGCGCCTCGGCCATGCGCACGAGGTCCGCCAGCGATTTCGCGCACATTTTCCGCATCACGTTGCCGCGGTGAATCTTCACCGTGATCTCGCTGACGCCGAGCGCATGCGCGATCTGCTTGTTCATCAGACCGGCGACGACATGGGCCATCACCTGCCGCTCCCGAGGCGTCAGCGTCTCCAGAAGCGCCTTGAGGCCGTCCTGCGCCGCGGCCTCGACCCGCCTCCGCCCATCCCGCTCGATCGCCGACATGACGGCGTCCAGCATGTCCTGGTCGCGGAAGGGCTTGGCCAGAAAGTCGATGGCGCCGGCCTTCATCGCGCGCACGGTCATTGGGATGTCCCCGTGGCCGGTCATGAAGATGATGGGCGTCCGGATCTCGAGCCTGACCAATTGGTCCTGGAAATCGAGGCCGCTGACGCCGGGAAGCCGGACGTCGAGGACGATGCAGGCGGCGCCCGGAGGCAGGGGTTTCGCGAGCAGGTCGGCGGGCGAAGCGAAAGTCAGAACCTCGAGGTCGACCGACCGGAAAAGGCTTCGCAGCGACTCCCGGATCGCCTCGTCGTCGTCGACGATCGCCACGATCGGCTTCTGGGGCGCCGCGCCCCGAACGGAGTTGGAGGACTGCCTGATCATCCTTCTGCTCCTGCGGCCGGGACCGGAAGCGTAAACGAGAAGACCGCCCCGCCTCCAGACCCGTTCTCGGCCCAGAGCCGGCCGCCGTGAGCTTCGATCGTCGATCGGCAGATGGCGAGCCCCATTCCCATGCCCTCCGGCCTGGTCGTGAAGAACGGTCGGAAGACGCCTTCGAAGTCGTCGCCTGGAAGCCCCGGGCCGGAATCGCTGACCGCGACGAGCACGCCGTCACAATCGGCGTCGCGTGCGGCTCGCAGCGAAAGCCGGCGAACGTCGGCCTGTCCCGACATCGCCTGCGCGGCGTTCACCAGCAGGTTGACCGCGACTTGCTGGAGTCGGACAGGATCGCCCTCGATCGGCGGCAGGTCAGGCGCGATCTCCATCTCAAGAAGCACATCGTGTTTCTGAAGCTCATGCTCGACAAGGCCTGCGGCCTCCTCGAGCAAGGCGGCGAGGTCGACGCCGGCCCGGAAGGTTGCGTCCTTGGTGAGGAACGTCCGGATCCTGTCCACGACCTGGGCGGCGCGCTTGCCTTCTGCGACGGCGCGGGCGACCGCCGCCGACGCCTCCGCGAGGTCTGGGACATCGCGGCGCAACCAGCGCGCCGCGGCCTCTCCGCTGGTCACGATCGCGGTCAGCGGCTGCTTGACTTCGTGCGCGATCGAGGCGCTGAGCTCGCCCAGCGTCGAGACGCGCACGGCGTGAGCGAGCTCGGCCTGCGCTTCCCGCATCGCCTGGCGCGCCCGCTTGCGCTCGGTGACGTCGGTGTGGGTCTCGAGCACGGCGACGGGCGCGCCCTGGCGGTTTCTCTGCACCGCCCAGCGGCTCGCCACCGAGAGCGTCTCGCCGTCGCGCCGGAGCTGAACGAGCTCGCCCTCCCACCGGCCGACGCGCAGCAGTTCGGCCTCGACCTCGCCGCGCTCGGCCGGATAGCGTGTGCGCAGCAGTCCGTCGGCCGGTTCGCCGAGTGCCTCGGCCCGCGTCCAGCCATAGGCCTGCTCCGCGGCCGCGTTCCAGTAGGTGATGGCGCCCTTGAGGTCGCGCACGAAGATCATGTCGTGCGACAGCTCGAGAAGCTGCGCCTGTTTCGCGAGCGTCGCCGTGGCGGCCTGGTTCTGCCATGCGAGGAAGGAGGCGATCGTGATCGCCGACATGGCGACGAACGCCCTCAACGTGGAGGCGTCGAGCCGTTCGAATCCATGCGTCGCGGCGTAGGAGGCCGCCGTCAGGAAGGGGCAGCCGAGCCCCGCCGCGACGATGTCGGCGGGCCTGTGCGAGCGGCCGGCGAGGAAGACCACAAGAACGTAGAGGACAGCGACCGCGCCGTCGATCGGCGCCAAGGTGTCGACGGCGAAGATCGCAGCCGCCATCAGGCCCGAGACCGCGCCTATGACAGCCCTGTTGATCGGAGGAGCACCGAACGCCGCGTCCTGGAAAAGACGCTCCTCGCGCGACGGCGGATGCGCGCCCGGCCGCCTCATTGACGCGCCGGCGCCTCGTAGCCGCGGCCGGCCGGCGCCGCGAGCGGCAGGGCGACCGAGAATACGGATCCCTCGCCCTCGATCGAGCGGACCGCGATCGGGTGGGCCAGCAGCTCCGCCGTCTGCCGGACGATGTGGAGGCCGAGACCGAGCCCGCCATCGGCGTCCGAACGGCCGCCCCGGTCGAAAGCGTCGAAGATCCGCTCGAGCTTCTCGCGCGCGATCCCGCCGCCTTCGTCGGCGACGTCCAGGATCACGAAACTCCCGGCGACGCGCGCGGTCACCGACACGCGGCCGCCGCGCTCGGAATATTTGACGGCGTTTCCGATCAGGTTGCGCAGGATCGTTTTGAACATGGCCCGATCCGTGAGGACCTCAATGTCCGGGCCGTCGAAGGCGAGCGAGACGCCGTAGGCTTCAGCGAGGCCCTGCCAGTCGCTGTCCAGGTCGCGCAGGATGGGGCCAAGCGCAGTCGGCCTTATGCGCGGCGTAAGGCGGTCGTCGACCTGCGACATGCGCGCCAGATCGTCGAGTTCGACATTCAGGCGTTTCAGCGCGTCCTGGGCGACGCCCAACCGCCTTTCGGCGAGCGCGCCGTTTCCACTGTGAGCCGCAAGCTCGATCGACATTATTGCAAGCTGAAGCGGCTGTTTCAGGTCGTGACCCGCCACCGCCATGATCCGTCGGGCGAGGGCGAGCCTGGCGTCGGCTTCGGCCACCGAGGTCGATCCGGTCTGCTGCATCGCATGTCCCCGAGCGGTAAGAGGGCGCGGCGCCCCTACGCCCACGACATTCGCAGCGTCGCGAGCGCGCCGGAATCATACGCAGGTTTAGATCGTGGAACTTCTTGGGCCCGGGCTGGTCGGCCGCGCGACGACCGAACCCTCGGCCCTAATCCCGGCAAACCTTCGTATGATCGGCCTGCCGTTCAGTACGATAACCCCGGGGCGCCCGGCCTCTTAGCTTGCTCTCCATCGGCGCCGCCCCGGCGCTCCTAACCCCGATAGAGAGAAGTCATGAAGACCGTTCTGTTCGCCCTCGCCGCCTCCGCCCTGGTCGCCACCACCGCCATGGCCGAGCCCGCCAACCACGGCGCGCAGCGCCAGAGCCAGGCTCCCGTCGCTTCGTCCGCGACCCTCGGGAAGGGCGACGTCGTCCGCATGCGCCAGGTGCGCGACGTCGCGGCGCCGGCGGAGCGCAATTCGTCGCTGTCCAGCTTCGACTGGACCGGCGACGTCAACAACGGCTGACGCCAACCGTAACCAAGGCCCGCATGGCGATGAATGACGTCGTGCGGGCCTCGGGCGCGCTTAAATCTCAGGCCAGAAGGATTTCTCGAGATGACCGAAGCTCGCACGCGTCAGGATTTCGGCCTTTCCGGCGTCACCCGTCGCACCTTCACAGGCGCCCTTGCGGGCCTCGGCGCATTCGCAGCCCTCGGAGGCTCGCGCGCCGCCACCCAGACGCCCGCCCGCAATGTGGTGCTCGTGCACGGGCTGTTCGCGGACGGCTCGTCCTGGTCCGAGGTGATCCCCCTGCTGCAGTCGGCGGGCCTCAACGTCACCTCCGTGCAGAATCCGCTCACCACGCTCCCCGAGGCGGTGGCGGCCGCGCAGCGCGTGCTAGACCGCCAGGACGGCCCGACCGTGCTCGCCGGACATTCCTTCTCGGGCATGATCGTCACCGAGGCGGGCGTCCATCCGAACGTCTCGGCGCTGGTCTATGTCGCCGCGCGAGCCCCGGACGCGGGCGAGGACTACGCCGCCCTTGCGAAGACCTTCCCGACGCCGCCGGCCTCGGCCGGGGTCCTGTTCGACGGCGACGAGGGGCGCCTCGGCGAAGCGGGGTTCCTGCGCGACTTCGCCGGCGACCTCCCGAAGGCGAGGGCGAAGGCGCTGTTCGCCGTGCAGCAGCCGTTCCGCAAGGAGCTGCTCACAGGCCGGACCACCCACGCGGCCTGGAGAACGAAGCCGTCTTTCTACGCGGTTTCGACCGAGGACCGAACGATCGACCCGGACCTCGAGCGCTTCATGGCCAAGCGCATGGGCGCGACGACCATCGAGGTCAAGGCCAGCCACGTCTCCCTCATCTCGCAGCCCGGCGCGATCGCCCGGCTCATCCTGTCCGCGACCCGGGGCGCGTGAAGCTCCCTGCGCGCCATGGCGCAGCCGTCCCGCCAGCGCACCGTTCCGCTCCGTCGGGAAAGCGAGGGGCCGGCGTTTCCGCCGGCCCGCAGCCATGCACGCCCGTCAGGCGCTGCCCGATCCGATGTCGAGACCCATTTCCTGGAAGTATTCGGACATTAGATCCGCGATCTTCACGTTGTTGGTGTCTGAATAGACGAAGTGGGTGTTGCCTTCGATGCCGATCTTCGGCAGGTGCACCACGCTCATGTCGCCCTTGTAGCGATTGACGGTCTTGGCCATCTCCTTCGAGTAATGGAGATTGAGCCGCATGCTGTCGACGCCGGGGAACGGGCTCGGCTTGGAGATGCCGTCGCCGTAGAACATGCGGATCGGGATCTTCGTCAGCTTCTTGAAGTCGCCCTTCGGGATGCTGGTGCCGGGCGTGCTCGCGGTTCCGGCATAGGTCGGGATCGCGACCGGCTGCTCGCCGTCGGGGAAGTAGGAACCTCCCTCGAACGCGATGATGCCCTTCACGTTCGAGGACCGGATGGCCATCTGCCACCCGAAGGGCACGGACTGGGAGTGCGTGACCACGATGCACGGGCCAATCTTCTCGACCAGCGCCACCAGCCCGTCGACCACCACGACGGGGTCGTCGACGGTCGGCACGAGGTGCGAGAAGAACTGCTCGAGCGCTTCGGACGACTTCGGGAACTTCGAGTTCGGGAAGAACTTCGGATATTCGAGACCAAGCCGCCATCTCACGAAGGCCAGCTGTGCGCCCGACCGGTTGGTCCGGTTGGCCACGATCGGCACGCCCGCGAGTTCGCCGAACGGCCCGTTGAACGATGGGAGGCTCGCCCTGCCGCGCCGCGGGAAGTCGACAATGTAGACGCCGTAGCCGCGGCGCAGGAAGATCGACTGGAAGCCCTGGCGCCCATCCGGCGTGGTCTCCCACACCCTGCCGGTTCCGCCGCCGCCATGAATGAGGACGAGCGGATAGCGCCGCGCGTCCGGGGGAATCTGGAACTGCGCGTAGAGCCGGTCGTAATAGTAGATCTGCCCGTCGTCAGAGGCGTTCGCGTTCGTCGTATAGGGATCGAGCGTCCCAGGGGCCTGCACTCTCCTTCCGCCGACAAAAAAGCTCCCCTGCTTCTTGATCATCAGCACGCCGTCGTCTTCCGCAGCGGGCTTGGCCAGAGCCTCCGGCGCGCCCGCGAAAGGCATCGACGCGGCGAGCGCGCCGGCGCCGCCAAGGAAGGTCCTGCGGCCGACGGCGCCAAGCTTCGGGCCGATCGTCGCTTGGTCTTCGTCACGCATCTGCGGCTTCGACGCGTCGGGCGGCGTCTCTGTTTTGCTTGACCTGTCGGACATGGCGGCCTCTCCCTTTTTTGCGATTGTTGTTTTCAATCTGAAACCAGGGCCGCGGAGACCGAACACTTGGTTCGGCGTGACGCGGACTGGTCTAGTATTTTGCGTGTCGGGCGAAGCTGCTGTCTTGCAGATTGCTGCAGGGCGTTTTTTGATTCTTGCTGATTTCACCAATTCAACAGATCCGTTTCGGAAGACGTGAAGCAGAACCAAAATCCTCCCCCGCGCGGGTTCCGGGCGAGGATGAGCCCGGGACGCCAGGCGCGAGGTCGTCATGGGCGGGAGAGCCGGGCGCAATGAACGCCGGCGTTTTGGCTGGAATGGCCGACGCGCCAATACCGCGCGGCTCCGCGCTAGCTCCTCAGCGCGCGCCGGTAGCGCGCCGGCGTCACGCCGAAAGCGCGCCGGAACTGCGTCGTCAGATGGCTCTGATCGACGAAGCCGACCGAATTCGCGATATGGCTGATGGACTGCTCCCCCGTTCCGAGCAGGTCCTGCGCCCGCTCGACGCGCGCCTGAGTGAGGAACTGGTGCGGGCTGAGCCCCGTGGAGGTCTTGAAGGCCCGGGCGAAGGCGAACTGGGACATGCTGACATATTGCGCCACGTCGGCGACCCGCAGGGGAAGACCCATATTTCCCGTGATGAAGTCGACGGCCATCTGAAGTTTAACCGCCGACAGACGGCCGTGACCCGCCATGACGGCGCGCTGGCCAAGCCCCGAATAGCGTCGAACGACATGCAAGCCGACCAGCTGCCCCCACGCGTCAAGCTCGAGGGTCGAGACCGGCGCCGAGCTGCGCAACTGCCCTTCGATCATCTTTCCGAGCCGCGTCGCGTCCTCATCGAAATGGAACGCCGCGTCCTCGAACTGAACGAGATCGCCATCGACGCCGAACGCCTCGGAGACGAGGTGGGACAGGAATTCCCGACCGAGGAAGACCGCCACCATCTCGTGCGCCCCCTCGCAATCCCAGGTGCACGCCTCGTCGGCCGCGACGAAGGATGACATGCCGGGCCCGCCGGAACGGCCCGGTCGTCGGCACGACTTGTCGACCCTGTGCGTCCTGGCGCCGGAGCAGCGGTATCCGAAGACGTGAAAGTCCACATTTCCGGGCTTGATCGACTGTCCCGCCCGGGCGTTCTCGAACAGAAACGCGCCGACGCCGAGATTGTCGGAGATTTCGAAACGGGACGCGCTGATCGCCGGATGACGGCGAACGATCTGGTCGGCCGTGTCGATCCTGCGGAGATCGCGGCTCGAGGCGGGGGTGGGCTCGTGTCCCTGGCCTATGTGTCTCACGACCCTTGACCATGACTGAGAGATCACGGCGAGACGCATACGCAGGGCGGCAGACTCGCGCGGGCCCAGTCGATCGTCTCTGCGCAGAGCGCCCAATTCTGGGCGCAGCGCGCATTCATGGCTCCGACCAAGATCGGCGCGAACAGCGCGCAGGCCTCGATGCGGGCCACTCGCCTGCCCGCGCCGACCGCCTTGAGGAGGCTACGTCGAGATGCGCTCGGCTAGCTGAGCTGCCGCTTGCCGAGCTTCCGCGCGAGCGTCCTGCGGTGCATGCCGAGCCGTCGCGCGGTTTCGGAGATGTTGAAGTCGGTTTCGGCCAGCGTCTCGTGAATGCGCTCCCATTCGAGCGTCTTGATCGAAGTCGGCCGTTCGGTCAGCGGCGTCTGGGGCTCGCCGGCGGTCCGCTCGAAGGCGGCCTCGATGTCGTCGGTGTTGGCGGGCTTGGCGAGATAGTGGCGGGCGCCAAGCTTGATCGCCTCCACGGCGGTGGCGATGCTGGCGAAGCCCGTCAGGACGACGATCCGCATGGCGGCGTCGTGGGCGTGCAGCGTCTGGACGCAGGTCAGGCCCGACGAGCCCCCGGCGAGCTTGAGATCGACCACCGCATAGCCGGGAGACTGAGTCTACAGGAGCTCGCGGAGCGCGTCGTGGCAATCGGCGGCGAGCGTGCGGTATCCCCGCCGCTCGAAGGACCGGCACAGCGTCTTCGAGAATTTGGGGTCGTCCTCGACGATGACGATCGTGCGCTCAGGCTGCATCCTGCCGGCCCCCATGAACGGCGAGCGCCTCGAGCGGCAGCGTGAGCGAGACCGCCGCGCCGCCTTCGGGACGATTGCGCGCCTCGACGACGCCGCCGAGTTTTCGCACGACATTGACCACGAGGAACAGGCCGAGCCCGCCGCCCGGCTTTCCCTTGCTGGACACATAGGGCTTGCCGAGCCCGCGCAGAATCTCCGGCGCGAAGCCCGGCCCGGCGTCGCGGACTGTGAGCATCAACGCCTCGCCCTCCCGACTCGCCTCGACGCCGACCCAGGCCGACGGCGCCTCCACCGCGTTGTCGACCACATTGCCGATCACCTGCTTGAGCGCGGAGTCGGACACGATGGCGACGTCCTCGCCGAAGCGGTCGAGCAGCTCGATCTCGGCGCCGGCGCGGGCCGAGCGCCGGTCGGCGACGATCTCCTCGAGGAAGCGCCGCACGGTGGTCGCGGCCGGCGCCTCGCCCCGCGCCTCGCCGGCCGACATGAGAATGCCGGTGACGATCGTCTTGCAGCGCCGCACCTCCTCCTGCATGTCGGCGATCTCGGCCGCCAGATCCTTGTCCTTCGCGAGCTTCGGCATCCGCCGCCAGTCGCTGAGGATGACGTCGAGGGTCGCGAGCGGCGTGCCGAGCTCATGCGCGGCGCCGGAGGCCAGCAGCCCCATCCGGACGATGTGCTCCTCCTCGGCGGCGCGCTGGCGCATGGCCGCGAGGCGCAGGTCGCGTTCGCGCAGGTTCTTACTGATGCGCGCGACGAACACCGCGAGAAGTCCGGCGTCGAGCGCGAAGCAGATCAGCATGCCTGCGATCTGAAGATCCGGGAGGCTCCAGTCCCATTCCGCCGGCAGCATGAGCGGCCGGTTGAAGAAGACCAGGAAGGTGAGGGCCACAACCGTGACGGCGGCGATCGTCCATGTGGCCCAGGGCTGCAGGAGCACAGCCGCGAGCGTGACGTGCAGCAGGAACAGGAAGGCGAACGGGTTGGTCGCTCCGCCGCTGAGATAAAGCTGGGCGGTGAGCGCCGAGGCGTCGAAGGCGAGCGTCAGAAACAGCTCGACGTGGGAGACGCTGCGGCGCCAGCGAAGCCTCGCGAGAAAGCTAAGGTTCAGGGCGACGAGCGCGGCGACCACCGCGGCCATCGGCGCGAGCGGCAAGGCGACGCCGAGGCCGAACTGGACGAAGGCGATGGTGGCGACCTGGCCGCCGACCGCGATCCAGCGGAGCTGGACCAGCTGGAGCATGTTCTTGCGGGCGGAGGAGCCGTCCGCGCGGGTATGGCGCCCCGTCGTGTCGGCGAGCATAGCGGGCCCCGAGGTCAGCGGCGCGCCCGGAACTCATGCCGCGCGACGATCGCGGCGGCGCCGGCCACGAGCGCTGCGAGCGCGAACCAGGTGAGCGCGTAGACCAGATGCTGGTTGCGGAATGCGACGACGGTCAGGCCGCCCACCGGTAGGCCGCCCGGGTTCGGCGCGGCGTCGGCGTCGATGAAGTAAGGCGCGGCGTCTGTGAGACCGCGCGCCGCCGAGATCGCGGCCACGTCCCGCGACCGCCAGAGGTCGGCGGCGGGATCGTTCGCGCGCAGGAAGCCGCCCTTCGGCTCCGTCATCCGCAGGAGGCCCACCACCGTGGTCTCGCCCGAGGGCTCGCCGGCCGCGCGGCTCGCGGGATCTTTGCGATCCGCCGGGATGAAGCCGCGATTGACCAGCACGGAGAAGCCGTCCGTCGTGCGGAGCGGCGACAGCACCCAGTAGCCGGCGCCGAGCTCGGTCGTCGCCTGGACCAGCGTGTCCTTGCCGCGCTCGAAGACGCCCTCGATCCGAACGCGGCGGTACTCGTCGTCCGCTGCGTTGACGCGCGGCCAATCGGCGGGAGCCGGCGCCGCCGTCGGGGCAGAGTGGACGCGCGCCTCGACCCGCCCGATCAGATCGAGCTTCCAGGCCCGCCGCTCGACCTGCCAGACGCCGAGCGCGCAGAAGCCCGAAAAGGCGACGATCGTCGCGAGCGCGATTGCGAGAAGCGCGGCCGGCGAACGGGGGCGGAAGGCGGGCTCCGCCTCGCCTGCCTCGAACGCGGCGGCGCCCGCGTGGGTCATTTCGGCGACGTCATCGTCTCGTGCGGGGCCTGCATCGGCATCATGTTGCTGTTCAGGTGGAACATCACCCAGAACGAGCCGCCGAGCGTGATCAGCACCAGCACGACGGTGAAGATCATCGACAGCATGGTCCAGCCCTGCTCGGCCTTCGAGTTCATATGCAGGAAGTAGATCATGTGCACGTAGATCTGCACGACGCCGAACACCAGCACCACGACCGCGGCCGTCGTCGTGCTGCGGAAGACGTCGCCCATGATCACCCAGAAGGGGATCGCAGTCAGCAGGATCGAGAGCCCGAACCCGGTCAGGTAGCCCTTGAGCGAGCCGTGGGCGGCGTGGTCGTCGTGATGGTCGCCATGACCGTGAGCGGGAGCGTTGCCTTCGGTCGCGCTCATGACATCGATCCGATCAGATAGACGAAGGAGAAGACGCCGATCCACACGACGTCGAGGAAGTGCCAGAACATCGACAGGCACATCAGCCGGCGCTTGTTCTCGGCGATCAGCCCCCGTTTCGCGACCTGGACCATCAGGGTGACGAGCCAGATGCAGCCGAAGGTCACGTGCAGGCCGTGGGTGCCGACCAGAGTGAAGAAGGACGACAGGAAGGCCGAGCGCTGCGGCGTCGCGCCCTCCGCGATCATGTGGTGGAACTCGTAGAGCTCGATCGACAGGAAGGCGAGGCCGAACAGCAGCGTCAGCACCAGCCAGCTCAGCATCAGGCCGACCCGGTTCTTCGCCATCTCGAGCATGGCGAAGCCGTAGGTGATCGACGACAAGAGCAGCATCGTGGTGTTGAGCGCGACCAGCGGCAGGTCGAACAGGTCCGCGCCCGACGGCCCGGCGGCGTAGTTGCGGCCCAGCACCCCATAGCTCGCGAACAGGCACGCGAAGATAAGGCAGTCGGACATCAGGTAGAGCCAGAAGCCGAGCAGCGTCCCGTTCTCGGGATGGTGCTCGCTCCGGAGGTAGAAGATCGTGCCGTTGTCGGCCGGGACGGTGGAGGGCGTGCTCATCGTCAGACCCCCGCCGCGAGCATGCGCGTGCGCCCGTTCTCGGTCTCCGTCACCTCGGAGGCCGGGATGTGGAAGTCGCGGGCGTAGTTGAAGGTGTGGACGATGGCCGAGACGACGATCGTCACGAAGGCGGCGCCGGCCAGCCACCAGATGTGCCAGATCAGCCCGAAGCCGCAGACCACGCTGAGACCCGCGAGCACGACGCCCGCGCCGGTGTTCTTCGGCATGTGGATCGGGATGAAGCCCTCGGTCGGGCGGACATAGCCGCGCCGCTTCATGTCCCACCACGGGTCAAGGTCGTGGACCACCGGCGTGAAGGCGAAATTGTAGGCCGGCGGCGGCGACGAGGTCGACCATTCGAGCGTGCGGCCGTTCCACGGATCGCCGGTCAGGTCCTTGAGCTGCTCGCGCTTCCGGAAGCTGACGAAGAGCTGCAGCAGGAACGCGCCGATGCCGAAGGCGATCAGAACGGCGCCGAAGGCCGCGATCACGAACCAGATCTGGAGCGAGGGGTCCTCGAACCGGTTCATCCGGCGCGTGACGCCCATCAGGCCGAGCACGTAGAGCGGCATGAAGGCGAAGTAGAAGCCGACGACCCAGCACCAGAACGACACCTTGCCCCAGAACACGTCGAGCTTGAAGCCGGTGACCTTGGGGAACCAGTAGGCGATGCCGGCGAACAGGCCGAACAGCACGCCGCCGATGATCACATTGTGGAAGTGCGCGACCAGGAACAGCGAGTTGTGCAGCACGAAGTCGGCCGGCGGCACCGCCAGCAGCACGCCGGTCATGCCGCCGATGACGAAGGTCAGCATGAAGGCGACGGTCCACATCATCGGCAGCTCGAAGCGGATGCGGCCGCGATACATCGTGAACAGCCAGTTGAAGATCTTCGCGCCCGTCGGGATCGAGATGATCATCGTGGTGATGCCGAAGAACGAATTCACGCTCGCGCCCGACCCCATCGTGAAGAAGTGGTGCAGCCAGACGAGGTAAGAGAGGATCGTGATGACGACGGTCGCGTAGACCATCGAGGCGTAGCCGAACAGGCGCTTGCCGCAATAGGTCGCGACCACCTCGGAGAAGATGCCGAAGGCCGGCAGCACGAGGATGTAGACCTCCGGATGGCCCCAGATCCAGATGAGGTTGACGTACATCATGGCGCTGCCGCCGAAGTCGTTCGTGAAGAACGCGGTGCCGAGATAGCGGTCGAGCGACAGCAGCGCGAGCGCGGCGGTCAGCACCGGGAAGGAGGCGACGATCAGGATGTTCGAGCAGAGCGCCGTCCAGGTGAACACCGGCAGGCGCATCATCGTCATGCCGGGCGCGCGCATCTTCACGATGGTCGCGATCAGGTTCACGCCCGACAGCAACGTCCCGACGCCCGCGACCTGCAGCGACCAGATGTAGTAGTCGACGCCGACCCCCGGACTCGAGGCGAGCCCCGACAGCGGCGGATAGGCGAGCCAGCCGGTCGCCGCATACTCGCCGACGAACAGCGAGATCATCGTCAGCACGGCGCCGCCGACCGTCATCCAGAAGCTGAAATTGTTGAGGAACGGGAACGCCACGTCGCGCGCGCCGATCTGCAGCGGCACCAGGTAGTTCATGAAGCCGGTGATGAACGGCATCGCCACGAAAAAGATCATGATCACGCCGTGGGCGGTGAAGATCTGGTCGTAGTGGTGCGGCGGCAGATAACCCTCGGCGCCCGCGAAGGCGATCGCCTGCTGGAGGCGCATCATGATGGCGTCGGAGAAGCCCCGCAGCAGCATGACGAGCGCGAGGATGATGTACATGATCCCGATCTTCTTGTGGTCGATCGAGGTGATCCACTCGCGCCAGAGGTATCCCCAGACGCGGTAGTAGGTGAGCGCGCCGAGGATCGCGACGCCGCCGAGCGCCACGACCGCGAAGGTCGCGACCAGGATCGGTTCGTGTAGCGGCAGGGCGGCGAGCGAGAGCTTGCCGAACAGGACGCTTTCGGAGGTCGGGGCGGGCGTCATGGGATCACTCGGGTCTGCCGCCGGCCGCGGGCCGGGCGGGAAGGTCGTCGCCGCGCGCGAGCGCGAAGATCGAGGTCATCGTCGAAGCTTCGGCGCGGCGGCCGATCGGGGCCGGGATCGGCGTCTCGGCCGTCTCGCCGTCGCGCGGCGCCGCGGTGGTGCAGGCGACCGCGGAGACGAACCGCTTCGGCGTCGCCGCGCCGGAGGCGTCCGGCTTCTCGAAAGCGAGCACCGCGCCCGTCCCTTCCTTGCCGCCGCCGCCCTGGGCGTCGACGCGCATCATGTCCTTGGCGCACATCTTCGCCCGGTCGACGCAGCGGTTCAGGATCGCGTCGTAGAGTCCGCCTTCGACCGAGGACCAACGCTTGACGGGCTCGGCGACGCTCGGGCGCTCGAGCTCGGTGTAGACCGCGCGGTCGAGCATGCCGCCGGCGTCGCGCGCCTGCTTGATCCAGGCCTCGAAGCCGGCGGCGTCGAGCCCGCGGAACTTGAAGCGCATGTCCGAGAAGCCGGCGCCGCTGTAGTTCGCCGAGAAGCCCTCATAGTCGCCGGGCTTGTTGATGACGGCGTGGAGCTTCGTCTCCATGCCGGGCATGGCGTAGATCTGGCCGGCGAGCGCCGGGATGAACAGCGAGTTCATCACCGTTGACGAGGTGATCTTGAAGTGGATCGGCGCGTCGACCGGCGCGGCGAGCTCGTTGACTGTCGCGACCCCGTAGTCGGGGTAGAAGAACAGCCACTTCCAGTCGAGCGCGACCACCTCGACGTTCAGCGGCTTGGCGTCCTTCGGCATCGGCCGCGCGGCGTCGATCCGCGACAGCGGCCGGTAGGGGTCGAGCAGGTGGGTCGAGATCCAGGTGATCGCGCCAAGCGCGATGATGATCACGAGCGGCGCGGCCCAGATCACCACCTCGAGCCTGGTCGAGTGGTGCCATTCGGCGTCGTAGACCGCGTCCTTGTTGGATTGCCGGTAGCGCCAGGCGAACAGCACGGTGAGCGCCATCACCGGAATGATGATCAGCAGCATCAGCGCGGTGGAAATCAGGATCAGGTCGCGCTGCTGGTTCGCGATGTCCCCCGACGGGTTCATGACCACCCAGTTGCAGCCGGCCAGGGCGAGCAGCAGCGGGAGTAAGGCCAGTCTCTTGATTGCGCGCAAGGTCGGCAAATCCGTTGACGGAGCGGACGTTTCGCCGTCGCCCTACGCCGGTTGGACGCCCCGCGACATTGGACCGTTTGTCCTATCGCCGGTCTCTCCGCGCGGCGGTAACAAGCCGCTCAGAGCCGGGCCCCTGCTGATCCGCGAGCGGTGGTTGACCAGTCGTCCGCGGGCGCGTCTGGTTCTGAAAGTCGGGCGCGCCGCGTCCCGCAGGAAGCTCTCTGGAGCGTTCGATAGATGAGCCAAGACATCGCGATGCAATCGGGCGCGCCCGCGTCGGGGAAGGTCGAGAGCCACGGCAAGGTGGCGCCCGGCGAGATCGCGCTCGCGGTCGTCATCGGCCGCTCGTCGGAGTTCTTCGACTTCTTCGTCTACGGCATCGCCTCGGTGCTGGTGTTCCCGAAGCTGCTGTTCCCCTACGCCGAGCCGCTGACGGCGACGCTCTACTCCTTCGCGATCTTCTCGCTCGCCTTCATCGCACGGCCGATCGGCTCGGTGATCTTCATGACCATCGGCCGGATCTACGGCCGCGGCGTGAAGATGACGATCGCGCTGTTCATGCTCGGCACCTCGACCGCCGCGATGAGCTTCCTGCCGGGCTATGACAGCATCGGGCACGCCGCCGCGGTGCTGCTCGCGATCCTGCGCTTCTTCCAGGGTCTCGCGCTCGCCGGCGCCTGGGACGGCCTCGCCTCGCTGCTGTCGCTCAACGCGCCGGCCGGCCGGCGCGGCTGGTACGCGATGATGCCGCAGCTCGGCGCGCCTTTCGGCTTCCTGCTCGCGAGCAGCCTGTTCGCCTTCCTGGTCGCCTATCTCGAGCCCGCCGACTTCCTCGACTGGGGCTGGCGCTATCCGTTTTTCGCGGCCTTCGCGGTCAATGTCGTGGCGCTGTTCGCTCGGCTGAGGCTGGTGCTCAGCGAAGCCTATTCGCAGCAGCTCGAGACCCGCGAGCTCAACCCCCGGCCGATCCTCGAGCTGCTGCACGAGCAGGGCCCCAACGTGATCATCGGCGCCTTCGCGCCGCTCGCGAGCTTCGCGCTGTTCCACGTCGTGACGATCTTTCCGCTGTCCTGGGTCACGCTGTTCAGCGAGCTGCCCGCCGGCCAGTTCCTGGTGATCGAGATGGCGGGCGCGGTCGTCGGCGCGCTCGCGATCGTGGCGTCGGGCGCGCTGGCGGACCGGATCGGCCGGCGTCGGCTCATCGGCGTCTGCGCCTGCCTGATCGCGGTCTACAGCTTCATCGCGCCGTCCATGCTGGGATCGGGGATCGCCGGCGACGTGGCCTATATGCTGATCGGCTTCGCGCTGCTCGGCCTCGCCTTCGGACAGTCCTCGGGCGCGCTGACGTCGAACTTCACGAGCCGGAACCGCTACACCGGCGCGGCGCTGACCTCCGACCTCGCCTGGCTGATCGGCGCAGGCTTCGCGCCGCTCGTGGCGCTCGTCGTGGCGACCGAATTCGGCCTCGCATGGGTCGGCGCCTATCTGCTGTCCGGCGCGCTCTGCACGCTGGCGTCGCTCTTCCTGAACCGGCAGCTCGTGCTCAACGATTGAGCCCGGAGCATTCCGTCGCGTCGAAGATCACGGCCGCACGACTCCGATCGCGAGATCGGCGGACGCCAGCGACCTTCGGGAGCGTAAGCTGCGTCGAAGACAGCGGCATGACAGGCGCCGCGGAAGCGGCCCGCGTCGCGATTGGGAAATCGAAAGAAGCGACCGGCCGGGCGGCTTGAAGCGAGGCTGTCACCTCAGCCGCGCGGCCGGCCGGAGGCCGCCCTGCGCTCTTCGGTGCCGGCTCGGCGCCGTGGTTGGGAAGCCGGCTTAGAAGTCGCGCTGGACCCGGATGCGGCCGACGAAGGAATCGTCTTCCGAGGTCCCCGAATAGGCGACCTTCGATTTGCGCATGTTGTTGACGTAGGAGAGCTCGGCGCCGATATCGAGCTTCTTGACCGGCGTCCAGATCAGGTTGCCGATGATCGCGCCCGTGCGCCAGTCGGCGTCGACGCCACGATAGTCGACGTCGATGAAGGTCGCGTGCAAGGCCGACCGCCATTGCGGCGCCCAGTAGTGCAGGACGCCGAGATTGGCGTTGAAGATGCGGGTCTTCTCGGTCTCGCCGCCGATCAGCAGATAGTCGCGCGCCGGGTTGAAGTTGGCGATGTTCTGGGTGCGGCCGGAGCCGAAATTCTGGTCGCCGACGCCGGCGTAGGAGAAGCCGGCCCCGTCATTGTAGGCCGCCTGGCCCCAGACATAGTCGCCCTTGCCGTCCGAGGTGTTGGCGCTCTGCAGGTTCAACTTCACGCCGGCCTGGACGCCCCACCCCCATTCATTGTCGCCGCCGACACCGCCCGTCAGCGGATCCGCGAAGTTCTTCTTCGGGTTGATGTAGCTCGCGACGCCCGAGATCTGGGCCTCGCCCCAGCCCTGCTTGACGCGGATGTTGGCGACGATGTCGGGCGCCTCAGTTCCGGCGTTCTGCACGGCGTTGGTCGCGTCGCGATAGCGATAGGTCTTGTCTTCAAGCGAAACGCTGGCCGAGGCGTCTCCGAACTTGGCCGTGTAGGCCAGGAGCGGCAGCGTGCGGTCGGAGACGAACGGGATCGCGAAGGTCGGATAGGGCTTGAAATCCCAGAAGCTGTCGGTGACGCCCGCCGTCAGGCCTGCGAACTGCACGAAGGCCTGATCATAGAAGAAGTCGTCACCTTCGAACTGCGGAAACGCCGAGCCGGCCGTCCCGGGAGCGCCGCTGTCGCGCTGGAACTGCAGCCGGATGAAGGTGCGCAGCGCTCCATATTCGGTGTCGGTGCGCGCGTCGAACCAGACGCGGGCGCGGGTGCGCATGCCGTAGCTGTTGGCCGTGTCGTCGTCGCCATGGCGGTTGAACGCCTCGGTCGCCTCGAAGCGCACGAAGCCGCCGATCTGCAGGCAGGTCTCGGTGCCCGGAATGTAGAAGAAGCCGGTGCTGCCCTTGATGTCGCAGACCTTGACGTAGTCGACCGGCTCGGCGCCCGGCAGATCGGCCGCCTTGGCGACGCCTCCCGCGATCACGAAAGCGGCGGCGGAGCCGAGCGCGAGGCCCTTGACCAGTCTCATGGCGATTTCCCCCTTGGCGTCGCCCCGCCCATCGGCGACGGTCGCGCCCGGCAGCTCTTGGCCGCCTTGTCGCTGTTGATCAGCTTACGTGCGTAGTGGTGAGTATTCTGCGAGCCAATTTCCGATCAAGGCAACATGCCGACCCAACAATTCAGCCGACTTTCCTATATTCCTCACTACTTGTGGCAGATTTGCAATTATCGAAGACCATTCTTGATACACGATCTTCGACAATATGAAATTTCATATAATGAAACTGACGACGTCTGCTGAATATCAGCCAGCCTTTAACAGCTCTGTTGCTTCGCCACGATCCGGGAGATCCTCCGATCTCAGGAAAGCGAAGTCACATCCGCCGTCGGCGTCGAGCACCTGGTTGGCGTAGAGCCGGCCATATCCGCGGCGCGGCGTCTCCTGATGGCGACCGAGCTCCCGGCGGCGCCTGGACAGCTCCGCCTCGTCGACCAGAAGCTCGATCCGCCGGTCCCGGACCGACAATCTGATGCGGTCGCCGTTCCGCACGAGGGCGAGCGGGCCGCCCGAGGCCGCATCGGGCGTGACATGCAGCACGATCGTGCCGAACGCCGTGCCGCTCATCCGGGCGTCGGAGATGCGGACCATGTCCTTGACGCCCGCGGCGGCGAGCTTCTTGGGAATCGGCAGGTAGCCGGCCTCCGGCATGCCCGAGGCGCTATGGGGACCAGCGTTCTGCAAGACCATGAAATCGTCGGCGTTAACGTCGAGCGCGGGGTCGTCGATCCGCGCCGCGAGGTCGGCGAGCGACGAGAACACCACCGCCCTGCCCTCGCGCTCGAACAGCGACTTGTCCGCGGCCGAGCGCTTCAGGATCGCGCCGCGCGGCGCGAGCGAGCCGAACAGCGCAACGAGGCCGCCGACCGGCTCCAGAGGTTCCTCGCGCGAAGCGATGACCGAGCGGTCGACCCAGCTCTCGGCGTCGGCGTCGAGCCGCTGGCGCAGCGTTTCGCCTGTGATGGTCATGACGTCGAGATTGAGCAGCGGACGGAGCTCGCGCAGCACCGCGCCCATGCCGCCGGCCGCATGGAAGTCCTCCATGTAGTGCTGGCCCGTCGGCTTCAGGTCGACCAGCACGGGGGTCTCGTCCGAGAGCGCATTGAAGCGGTCGAGGTCGATCTCGACGCCCGCCCGGCCCGCGATCGCGGTCAGGTGGATGATGGCGTTGGTCGAGCCGCCGAGCGCGAGCAGAACGCGCATCGCGTTCTCGACCGAGTCCTTGGTGACGATTTGCTTCGGCCGGATCGGGGCGCCGATCAGCCGGACCGCCGCGATGCCGGTCGCCTCTGCGGCGCGCAGCCGGTCGGCGTGGACGGCAGGGATCGCGGCCGTTCCCGGCAGGATCATGCCGAGCGCCTCGGCGAGGCAGGCCATGGTGGAGGCCGTGCCCATCACGGCGCAGGTGCCCGCGGTGGTGGCGAGCCGGCCCTCGACGGTCTGGATCTCCTCGGCGTCGATCTTGCCGGCGCGGTACTGCGCCCAGAAGCGGCGGCAGTCGGTGCAGGCGCCGAGACGCTCGCCCTTGTGGCGGCTGGTCATCATCGGCCCGCCGATCAGCTGGATCGCGGGCTTGTTGGCCGACACCGCGCCCATCAGCTGCGCCGGCACCGTCTTGTCGCAGCCGCCCATCAGCACCACCGAGTCCATCGGCTGGGCCGAGATCATCTCCTCGGTGTCCATCGACATGAGGTTGCGATAGCGCAGCGAGGTCGGCGACAGGAACACCTCGCCGAGCGAGATCGTCGGGAACTCGAGCGGCAGCCCGCCGGCCGCGATCACGCCGCGCTTCACCGCCTCCAGCATCTCGGGGAAGTGCCGGTGGCAGTTGTTGAAGCCGCTCGGCGTGTAAGCGATCCCGACGACCGGCCGCTTCAGCATGTCGAGCGAATAGCCCATCGACTGCGCGAAGGAGCGGCGGAGATAGATCGAGAAGTCGCGGTCGCCGTAATTGGTGAGGCCGCCGGCGACGCCGTGGGTCTGGTCGGTCATTTCTTCTGTTTCGTTCCGGTCGTCGGGCGTAGATCGCGATCCTCGTGTCCCGGCTTTGAGCCGGGACCCATCAGCTCTGCCGCCGCGGGAAACCCGCGGCGCCGAAGAGCGCTACCCCTGCAAGCATGGTGGTTATGGGTCCCGGCTCAAGGCCGGGACATGAGCGTGGAGCCTAAAGCCGCGTCTTCACATATTTCGGCTCGAGATAGTCCTTGATCCCGAGAGAGCCACCCTCGCGGCCCATGCCGCTCTCCTTGACCCCGCCGAACGGGATCTCGGCCGCGGCCAGCATCATGTCGTTGACCCCGACCATGCCGACCTCGAGCGCCTCGGAGGCTTGCGCGGCCATGCGCAGGCTCTTGGTGAAGACATAGCCCGCGAGCCCGAAAGGCACGCCGTTGGCGCGGGAGATCACCTCGTCGAAATCCGAGAAGGTGGTGAGCGGCGCGACCGGGCCGAACGGCTCGTCGATCATCACGCGGGCCTCGTCCGGCGTGCGGCCGAGCACCGTCGGCTCGAAGAAATAGCCGCGGTTGAAGCCGGCCGGCTGCTGGCCGCCGGCGAGCAATTCCGCGCCCTTGTCGACCGCGTCTTCCACCAGCGCCTTGGCGTTGTCGAGACCGCGCTGGTTGGCGAGCGGCCCGAGGTTCACGCCGTCCTGGTCGAAGCGGCCGAGCTTCAGCTTCTTCACCGCCGCGACGAAGCTGTCCGCGAACTCGTCATAGACCCGCTCATGCACGAAGAACCGGGACGGGGAGATGCACACCTGCCCGCAGTTCCGGAACTTGGTCGCGGCGGACGTCTCGGCGGCTTGTCTCACGTCGGCGTCGTCGAACACCAGAACGGGCGCGTGGCCGCCGAGCTCCATCGAGACCTTCTTCACGCCCTCGGCCGCGAGCTTCAGGATCTGCTTGCCGACCGGGACGGAGCCGGTGAGCGACACCTTTCGAACGATCGGCGAGCGGATCAGGTGCTCGGAGATCTTCGAGGAGTTGCCGGTGACGAGGTTCACGGCGCCCTCCGGGAGGCCGGCGTCGGCGCAGGCCTGGACGATCGCCATGGCGGTCGCTGGCGTCTCGCCCGCGGGCTTCAGCACGACGGAGCAACCGGCGCCGAGCGCGGCCGCGACCTTGCGGGCCGGCAGCAGCGCCGGGAAGTTCCAGGCCGACAGCGCCGCCACGACGCCGACCGGCTGGTAGATGACGGACAAGCGGACGTCAGGCTCGCGGCCCTCGATGAGCTGGCCGTAGATGCGCTTGGTCTCTTCGGCGTACCACTCGAACTGGTCGGCGGTCGCGCCCCATTCGCCGCGGCTCTCGGCGAGCGGCTTGCCGGACTCCGCCGACATGATCTTGGAATAGGGCTCGATCCGCTCGCGGATCAGGTCCGCGACCTTGCGGAGCTTGGCGGCCCGCTCCCAGGGCTGGACGCGCCGCCAGACCGAAAAGCCGCGCTCGGCGGAGGCGAGCGCCCGGTCGAGATCCTCGGGCGTCGCGTCGGGGACCGTCCCTAGCACTTCCTCGGTCGCCGGGTCGAAGACCTCCTTCACCCGGCCGCCGCCGGAGGGCCCCCAGGCGCCGCCGATATAGAGGCCGAAATCGTCATAGCCGTACATGAAATGGATCCTCAAATGTCCTGTTCGAGCCATTCGCGCTGGACGTCGTCGCACCAGTTGCCGACGTTCCACTGGCCCCACGCGCCGAGACCCGCGAGCTCATCCTCCCCGGCATAGACCGGGACGTGGACGACCGAGAGCCCGTCATGGCGGCGCGCTTCTTCGAGCGCCGACTTGAGGCCGGCGGCGTCGAAACCGGCGAAGACGGGCTTCACGCCCGCGACGGCGCCGGCGAGCGCCGCATAATCGACCGCGACCGCGTCATTGGTGCGGAACTCGCGGCCATATTGCGCGCGCTGGAGCCCGGTGATCGCGGCCATCCGGCGGTTGTCGAAGATCACGACCATGCCGCGCACGCCGTGCTCGACGGCGTCGATCAGGATCTGCGGGTTCATCATGAAGGAGCCGTCGCCCGTGAAGGCGATCGTGTAGCGCGGGCTCTTGGCGAGCCCGCTCGCCAAGAGCCCGCTGGTCGCGAAGCCCATATAGGAGGCGCCGGTCTCGGTGAAGGTGTCGCCCGAGCGGTCGTCCTCGACGATCTGAAAACCGTTCGCCTGCACGTCGCCGGCGTCGAACAGCTTTGCGGCGTCGATCTGCTTGGCGAAGTCCGCCACGATCTTGATCGCCGCGGGCTGCGCGAGCGCCGGGCGGCCCCAGACCGCGTCCTTGATCGGGGCGGCGTCGTAGCGCTCCCGCTTGTAGGCGGACCATTCGGCCTTCTTGGCCGCGCAGGCCGCGAGCCAGTCGCGCTTCCCCGGCGCGTCCGCCGCGCCGATCGCCTCGAGCCTGTCGGCCAGCCGCTCCGCCACCACGCCAATGTCGCCCAGAAGCGCGAGCGTCTCGTTGTAATGGAAGGCGTCGGCAAGATCGCCGTTGATGTTGATCACGGCTTTAGCCGACTTGTAGCCGATCCCTGAACAATCGGCCTGGCAGACGGCGCGCGAGCCCGCGACGATCACCAGCTCGGCGGTCTCCATCGCGAAATTGCCGGAGATCGAGCCCTTCGAGCCGCCGACATGCATGTTCTGCGGGTGGGCGTCGGGCAGCACGCCGGTCGAGCCCGGCGACAGCGCCACGGCGGCGCCTGCAGCCTCGGCGAGCCGGCGGATCGCGGCGTCGTGGCCCCGCGTCCCGCCGCCCGCCTTGATCGTCACCTTCCCGCAGGCCGCGATCGCCTTCGCGGCCTCCTCGATCATGGCGTCGTCGGCCGGCGCGAGCTTCGGCGCCTCGACGCGCCCGGGCAGCGCCGCGAGGTTCAGCGTGAACTCCGCGGGCTGCGTGTTGAGCGGCAGCAGCAGGTAGAACGGGCCGGCCTTGTAGGGATGGTTCACGCGCGCCGAGCCGCGGCGCATCGCGTCGCGCAGCGCCTCGGGCGTGTGCAGCACGTAGGAGCCGCCCATCAGCTCGGTGATCTTGCCGAACACGCTCTGCTCGGCCCGCTGGGCCTGCTGCATGTTCGGGCCTTCGCCGAAGGTCGTCTCGTCGCCATAGATGTGCCAGACGCCGACGCCGTTCGAGGCGGCGGCGAGCGAGCCCGCCATCGCCTGCAGGGCGCCGGGCCCGATCGACGTCACGACCGCGCATTGCTCGCCATACTGCCAGCGGAGCGCGGTGGCGGCGTGCGCCATCGCGACCTCGTTGCGGCAGTTGAAGGTCCGCGTGACGCCGGCCTCCTCATAAATGCGGAGCGCCTCTCCGAGGTCCGTCGAGCCATGGCCGAAGATCGCGAGATACTTGGTCACGCCCTGCTTGAGGAGACCAAGGACCAGCGCCTCGGAGAGACTGGCGCGGACGAGCTTCGGCAGCGCGCCCGCGGCGAGCGCCTGCTCGATCCCGCCATGGCGGGCGATGATGCGCGCCCGCTCCTCGATGTCTGAGGCCGCAGCCGGCGTCCGAGCCTCCGCCTCGACGGAGGCGGGGTGACGGACGATCGAGGCGGATGTCGGCGTCATGATGCGTCTCTTTCCTTGCGTATCGTCAGGCGGTCGCCACGTTGACCGGCCGCAGCGGCTCGACCGGGCGGGCCGGACGCTCCTCGGCCTGCTCGCGCTCGGCCACGGCGTCGGCCTCCGGGCCACGGGCGAGCATGTCGTTCGCCCGCTCCATGTCGACCGCGCCCACCCAACGGCCCACCACCAGCGTCGCGATGATGTTGGAGGTGAGGTTCGTGGCCGCGCGGATCTCGGCCATGAAGCGGTCGACGCCGATCAGCAGCGTCAGGCCCGCGACCGGCAGCACGCCAATGGTCGGGATGGTGGCCGCAAGGGCGATGAAGCCGCCGCCCGTGACGCCCGCCGCGCCCTTCGAGGTGAAGAGCATGATGAACAGGATTGTCAGCTGCTGGCCGAGCGAGAGCTCGATATTGGTGGCGTGCGCGATGAACAGCGTCGCCATCGTCATGTAGATCGCCGTGCCGTCCATGTTGAACGAGAAGCCGGTCGGCATCACGAGGCCGACCACGTCCTTCTTCACGCCGAGCCGCTCGAGCTTCTGGATCGAGCGCGGGATCATGGTCTCGGCCGAGGTCGCTGCGAACACGACCAGGATCTCGTCCTTGAAGTAGGACAGCACCCGCCAGAGGCTGAAGCCCGCGATCTTCAGGAAGCCGCCGAGCACGATCACCACGAACAGGATCGAGACGATGTAGACCGCGAGCACCAGCTCGCCGAGATTGACCAGCGTGCCGAGCCCGTACTTGCCGATGGTGAACGCCATCGCGCCGAAGGCGCCGATCGGCGCGAAGCGCATGATGATGCCGACCATGCCGAACAGGCCGGCCGAGACCTGCTCCAGGATCCCGATCAGCGGCTTCACCTTGTCGCCGAACTTGCAGAGCGCGAGCCCGAACAGCACCGCGACGAACAGCACGGGCAGGATCTCGCCCTTGACGAAGGGCTCGACGAAGGTGGTCGGGATGATGTTCACGAGGAACTCGACCAGCGTCATCGACTTGGCGCTGGTGACGTAGCCGGACACGGCCGCCGAATCGAGCGTCGCCGGATCGGCGTTGATGCCCTGCCCGACGGGCCAGACATTGCCCACGATCATGCCGATGATCAGCGCGATGGTGGACGCCACCTCGAAATAGATCAGCGCCTTGAGGCCGACGCTCGCGATCCGCCTCATGTCGCCCATCGTGGCGATGCCGACCACGATGGTGAGGAAGATGATCGGCGTGACGATCAGCTTGATCGCGCGGATGAAGACGTCGCCGAGCGGCTTCAGCTGCTGGGCGATCTGCGGCTCGAAATGACCGAGCAGCGAGCCGATCACCACCGCGACGATGACCTGTACATAGAGCTTCTTCAGGAACCTCACGCCCCACCAGGTCTGGCGGTCTTGCGGGTCTTTCGGCGCGTCCAGCGGCACTGCTTCGATCATGGGTTTCCCTCCCCAGGGAACGGATGGGTCAAGTCCGCCTCATCAGGCGGCCGACTGGACGGCCTTCGCCGACTCGTTCTTCTTTCTGAGCGCCTCGACGATCTTGTCGGGGGTCGCGGGCAGGCTGGTGATGCGGACGCCGATGGCGTCGTAGATCGCGTTCATGACCGCCGGGATGGTGGGCACCATTGCGGGCTCGCCGATGCCCTTCACGCCGAGCGGGCCGATCGGATCCGGGTCCTCGACGATGACGCTCGTGACCTTCGGCACGTCGAGCGCGGTCGGCAGGATGTATTTGGCGAAGCCGGGCGTGGTGGTGCGGCCGTCCTTGGTCTCGTAATGCTCCATCAGCCCCTGGCCGATGGCCTGCACCACGCCGCCTTCGATCTGGCCCTCGACGCCCTTCGGGTTGACGGCGCGGCCGACGTCGTGCGCGGCCCAGATGCCAAGCACCTGGACCTCGCCCGTCATGGTGTCGACCTCGACCTCGGCGACCTGGGCTCCGAACACATAGGCCTGCCACGGGCGGCCCGAGCCGTCCTGGCCGTCGAGCCCGGTGTGGTGGGCGGTGAAGTTCGCCGAGCCGACCGGCACGACGCCGCGCTTCTTGGAGATGTCGACCGCCTCGCGCATCGTGCAGCGGTGGTTGGAGCCTTCCGACCAGATCTCGCCGTCGCGCGAGGCGAGCGATGAGACCTCGACGCCCCAATGGTCGGCCATCTGCTCGTAGAGCCGCTGGCGCGCCTCGCGGCAGGCGAGCGCCACCGAATTGCCGATCATGTAGGTCTGGCGCGTCGCCCCGGCATGCGCGGCTTCCGGAGCGCGCGCCGTGTCGTTGTCGCCGATCGTGACCTCCCAGGGCCTGACGCCGAGCTCCTCGGCCGCGATCTGGGCGAGCACGGTGAGGATGCCCTCGCCGATCTCGGTCACGCCGGTCACGACCTTGGCGGTGCCGCCGTCGTCGAGCTCCGCCCAGGTCGAGGCCCGGTCGATGCTGGCCGTGCGGGCGATGCCGTACCAGCCGCCCGCGACCCCGCGTCCGCGCTTCAGGGCCATCACGCCACCTCGCTCAGCTTGGGGGCGGGAATTTCGGCGTGGAACCGCGCGCCAAGCCGGCAGGGTTTTCTGCAGCCCTCGCCGTCGAGGTCTTCGCGGGTCGCGCCGCGGACCGTGGGCGCGCCCGTCTCCCAGCCCGACGCCTTCTCGGCGCCGTCGAGGCACTGGAGCAGCGAGACGCTCTTCAGCTCCTGCTTGGTGTGGGTGAGGTCGCCGGCCTGCATCGCGTTGATGCGGCGGATCTCGAACGGGTCGAGGCCGAGGTTCTCGGCCGCCATGTCGAGCATCGACTCGGTCGCGAACTGCGTCTGCAGCGAGCCGAAGGACCGGAAGGCGCCGGACGGCGTGTTGTTGGTGTAGACGCCATAGGTGTCGATCTTGACGTTCGGCACGGCGTAGGGCCCGGCGGCCAGGATCGCGCCTTTCCGGATCACGCCCTCGGTCGACATGCCATAGGCGCCGCCGTCATAGATCACGCGGATCTCGCTCGCGACGATGCGGCCGTCGTTCGTCAGGCCCATCCGGTAGGAGGTGCGCGACGGGTGGCGCTTGGCCGTGGTCGCGATCGATTCCTCGCGGGTGAAGACGAGCTTCACCGGGCGGCGCGACTTGATCGCCAGCAGGGCCAGCATGCCCTGGTAGATCATGTCCTCCTTGCCGCCGAAGCCGCCGCCGACCGGGCTCATGACGAAGCGGACCTTGTTGATCGGCATGGCCAGGATCTCCGCCAGCATATGGCGGTGATGGGTGATGTTCTGGCTGGGCGAGACGATCGTGACGACGCCGTCCGGATCGACGTAACCGATGCCTGCCTCCGGCTCGAGATAGGCGTGCTCGACCTGCTGGGTCTCGAAGCGCTCCTCGATGACGAGGTCGGCCTCGGCGAAGCCCCGTTCGACGTCGCCCTTGCGGATCGGGATGTGCTTGACGAGGTTGTCGGGCGCGTAGTCGTGGACCACCGGCGCGCCGGCCTGCATGGCCTCGTCCGGGTCGAACAGGCCGGCCAGCTGCTCCCACTCGATTCTGATCTTCTGGAGCGCGCGCTTGGCGGTCAGCAGGTCCTCTGCCGCGACCGCGGCGATCGCCTCGCCGACATAGCGGACCTTGCCGCGCGCCATGATCGGCTGGTCGTGCACGAACACGCCGAAGCCGTCCTTGCCCGGCACGTCGGCCGAGGTCACGACCGCCTCGACGCCTTCCATGGCCTCGGCCTCGGACGTGTCGATCGACACGATCCGGGCGTGGGCGTGCGGCGAGCGCAGCACCTGGACATGCAGCATCTGCGGCATGACCTGGTCTCCGGCGTATTTCAGCGCGCCCGAGACCTTGGAGGGCGCGTCGAGGCGGCGGACGTTCGCGCCGATGTAGCGGCCGCCCTCCGCGGCGTCCTCGTCGAGCGCGGTCGCGGGCAGACGCCCGTTCATCACGTCGCGGGCGAGGCCGACGGCGTCGAAGATCTTCTGGTAGCCGGTGCAGCGGCAGATGTTGCCGCCGAGGCGCTCCTTGATCTCCTCGTCGCCGACCGCCGGGTTGACGCGGATCGCCGCCGTCGCGGCCATCACCATGCCGGGGATGCAGTAGCCGCACTGGCTGGCCCCGGCCTTGTGGAAGGCCTTCTGCATCACCGAGAGCTCGCCGGTGCGGCCGAGGCCCTCGATGGTCTCGACCTCGGACCCTTGCGCCTTGCCGACCGGCACGAGGCAGGACTTCACCAGCCGCCCGTCGACGAACATCGAGCAGGCGCCGCATTCGCCGGCGCCGCAGCCGTCCTTGGTGCCGGTGAGCTCGAGCTCCTCGCGCACGAAGTCCAGCAGACGCTGGTGGGTCTGGGCGATCTTCTTGATCTTGCGGCCGTTGACGGTGGCCTCGACGATCATGTCAGGCATGGTGGTGAACCTCGAGTTCGGCCTCGACGGCGTCGATTTCGGCGCCGGCGTCGCGCGCTGCGCCCGCGAGCGCCCGCGAGACGAAGCCGCGGAACACCTCGCGCCGGTAGGCCTGCCGGGTGCGGGACTGGACGAGGTCGAGCGGCAGCCGCGACGCCTCGTCGATGACGCCGGCCTCGATCGGCGCGCCGCGCAGCAGCGCCTCGACGTCGGCGAGCCGGAGCGCCTTCGGCCCGACGCCTCCGACCGCGAGCCGCACGTCGTCGAAATGGCGGCCGCTGCGGTCGATCGAGACGAGCGCGGAGACGCAGGCGACCGCGATGACCAGCGAGCGGCGGTGGCCGACCTTCTCGAACGACCCGCCATAGTCCGGCAGCGCGTCGCACTCGATCGCGACGATCAGCTCGTCGGTGACGAGCTGGTTGCCACCGGGGCCGGTGATGAACTGCGACAGCGGCATCCGCCGGCGCACGGTCCGACCGTCCTCACGGCGCGCAAGCTCGATCTCGGCGTCGAGCGCCAGGAAGGGCGGCGTGCCGTCGGCCGCGGGCGATGCGTTGGCGAGATTGCCGCCGACGGTGGCGCATTCGCGGATCTGGTCGTCCGCGAACCAGATCGCGCAGTGGCGCATGTTGGGCAGCGCCTTCACGAGATCGTCGCGGTCGAGGAAGCGCTGGAACGGCGTCGCGGCGCCGAGGCGCACCCGGCCCTTGCCGAACGAGACCTCGTTGAGCTCAGCGACCTTCGATATGTCGATCAGATGCTCGACATGCACGTCGCCGGCCCGGCCCTCGCGCGCCCAGGGCAGGATGTCGGTCGCGCCCGCGACGATGCGCTGGCGGCCGGAATGCCGCGTCATCAGCTCGAGCGCGTCGTCGAGCGAGGTCGGGATCAGATAGTCGTCGCAGGTCAGCACGGATCGCTCCTGGGCGTCGGCGTCTTCGCGATGGCGGTTCGGCGTCGAAGGCCGGCGGGACAGGCGCGGGATGAAGCGACCCGCGCCCGGCCCCTCGGGATCACTCGGCGGCGATCCGATGGGCTTCGGTTGACCGCGTCTTAACCACCACCTTGATCGCGTCCTCGATCCGCTCGCGGGCGTATTTCAGCGCCGTCGGCAGGTCCTGGAGCGGGAAGGTGTGGGTGTGGATCTTGGTCGCGTCGAACCGCTTCTGGGCCATGAAGGCCTCGGCGCGGTGGGTCGCGCTCTTGCCCTCGCCGCGGATGCCGTAGAGGTAGATGTTGTTGCGCACGAGATAGGCGACGTCGATCGGCGTCGGCTCGTGCGGGAACGCCGCGAGACAGATCTTGCCGCCGCGGTTCAGCATCCTCGCGGCCTCGTTGATGGCGTCCGGCGCGCCGGAGCACTCGACCACATAGTCGAGCCCCTTGCCGCCGGTGAGTTCGCGGACCTTGCCGACGACGTCGGATTCCTTCCTCACATTGATGACGTGATCGGCGCCGAGCTCGAGGCCCATCTCGAGCCGGTTGTCGCGGGTCCCGGTGAGGATCACGGGCTGGGCGCCGAGCGCCTTGGCGACCGCGACGCCTAGGAGGCCGATCGGGCCGGGGCCGAGCACCGCGACGCTCTCGCCCGCCACCAAGCCGCCGAGCTCGGTCAGGCCGTACATCGCGGTGCCGGCGGTGACGACAAGCGTCGCCTCCTCGTCCGACATCGTGTCGGCGACGGGCACCAGCGTGTTGATGTTGTTGACCGCATATTCGGCGAAGCCGCCGTCGGTGGTGAAGCCATTGGCGCGGTGGCCCTTGTCGCGGTCGCCATAGTTCAGGCCGTAATTGTGGCAGGCCGTGTACATGCCCTCGCGGCAGCGCTTGCACTGCCCGCAACCGGCATGGATCTCGACCGTGACGCGCTGGCCGATCCGGTACTCGTCGACGCCCGGTCCGAGCGCGACGACGGTGCCCATATATTCGTGGCCCGGCGTGAAGTTCTTGTTGAACGGCAGGCCGCCCTGGATCTGGGCGGGCGGACCCTTGTGGATGATCTCGAGATCGGTCGCGCAGATCGCGACGGCGTCGATCCGGACCAGCACCTCGGCCTTCTTCGGTGTCGGAACGGGCTTGTCGGCGAGCGTCAGCTGGTCGGGATCGCCAAGGACCCAGGCCTTCATGGTCTCCGGGATCGGATAGTTCGGGTCGGTCTTCACGCCTTCAGCGCGCATGGCGAACTCCTCGAGGTCATCGTTTCCGTCGGGCCCGTTGGCCGGGCCGCGTGATCTGTCAGCGGCTCAGGCGGCCGCGGCGTGTCCAAGCTCGTCCGACAGAAGTCGGGTCGCGCCGACCACTTCCGCGCGCATCAGCGTCAGGTGCTCCTCGGTCGCGCGGAACACGGGGGTCGAGGCGCTGATCGAGCCGACCACCGCGCCCGTTAGGTCGCGGATCGGCGCGCCGACGCAGACCACGAAGGGCTGGAACTCCTCGCGGTCCATCGCGAAACCCTCGCGCCGCACCGAGCGCAGCTCCTCGATCAGCGTCGGGAAGGTCGTGATGGTGTTGGGCGTGAAGGCCCGAAGCCCCCGCGCCGCGACGATGCGCTCGATCTCGGGCTCCGGCAGCCAGGCAAGAATCGCCTTCCCCGTGGCGGTGGCGTGCGCGGCGTCGCTCTTGCCGACGGTGCCGGCGTCGACCCGGACGGCGTGGCGCGCG
Organism: Hansschlegelia zhihuaiae; assembly: GCF_004103825.1. GTDB lineage: Bacteria > Pseudomonadota > Alphaproteobacteria > Rhizobiales > Methylopilaceae > Methylopila > Methylopila zhihuaiae. The sequence continues at coordinate 52,692 of NZ_RYFI01000013.1, read as the reverse complement.
TCGCGCTTGGCGACGGTCATCAGTTCGTCGCCCTGCAGGATCGCGAGATGCACGGTCTCGCCGGTCGCCTCGTTGATCTTCTCGAGATAGGGCGCGGCGCGCTGCGGCAGGTCGACCTGGCGCAGGCAGGCCTGGCTGAAGGCCAGCATCCGGGAGCCGAGCCGGTAGCGCCGCCCCGGCGCCTTCGCCACATAGCCGCGTTGGGCGAGCGTCGCGAGCAGATGATGGCAGGTCGAGGGGTTGAGCTCGGCCCGCGCCGCAAGCTCGTTCAGTCCGACGTCGCCGCCCGCCGAGGCGATCAGCTCCAGAAGCGTCAGCGCGCGGTCGACGGACTGGATCGCCGTCGGCCGCAGCGCGACCGGCGCCGCGGGGGCGGCCTTGTCCAGATCGGCGTCGGAGAGGAGCACGGGTCCCATGCCTCCTATCAAAAGGCTGATGAGCCGATAGGTCAACCAAATTTCATATTGCAGAGCAATATTTCACGATCTGAAATTTAGATGAGGCGCGGGTCGTTCAAGTCAAAGCCCGCCTGCGGCGGTTCGCCGTGCACGGAACATCCCAATGCTGCCGAGAAGCCAGGCGGTCGCGAGCTGGCGGCCGGTCAGGCGCCGGCGCTGACGAAGTCCTGCTGGCGAACTGGCTACGCGCGGACGGCCCGCCGCGTCGCCGGCTGAAGCGCGGCGAGGCGCTCGAACGAATCCTCAACGAGGCTCACATGCCGCAGCATCGCGGTATGCGCCTCGGCGGCGTCGGCGGCGAGGATCGCGGCCACCACCACGCCGTGCTCGGCATGCGAGCGCGGCAGCCGGCCCGGCGTGCGGAACTGGGCGCGGCGATAGGGCAGCAGCCGCGCCCTGAGGCCCGCCGCGATCTCGGCCAGGTGCCCATTATGGGCGCCGGCGTAGATCTGGGAGTGGAAGGTGAGGTTCGCGGCCGCGAAGCCGTCGGCGTCGTCCGCGTCGGCGAGTGGCGCCATCGAAGCGTGAAAATCCTCGAGGCGGCGGCGCTCGAGCGGGCTCATGCCGATCGCCGCCAGCCGCGCGCAGGTCGCCTCGAGTTCGGCCATCGCGCCGAACAGCTCGGCGAGCTTGGCTGGCGTGATGCTTGCAACGACAGCTCCGCGGCGCGGCCGCACGTCGACCAGCCCACTGGAGGCGAGCCGCCTCAGCGCTTCGCGGACCGGCGTTCGCGACACGCCGTAGCGTTCGGCGAGCGACAGTTCGTCGAGCCGTTCGCCGGGCGCGAAGGCGCCGTCGATGATGTCCTGCGAGACGTCGGCGACCAGGCGGTCGGCGCGGGTGCGATCGTCGAGAAACACCATTTGGGGGGCTCCGCTGCCTGAAAACGATGGCCCGCATCGGCGACCTGCACAAGCCTAAAGCGTATGCACTCTATTCTTTGTGCACGCTTGCTAAGCATTTAAGCATGCAATTTTTGCATATTGCATACAATATCGGGGCATCCTCAGAGCGCAGCCGGGAGACACGCCATGGACCGCCGCGCATTCCTTGCTTCCGCCTCGTCCGCCGCAGCCGCCGGGCTTCTCGGCTCAGGCCTCCCCTGGGCGCGCGCCTTCGCGCAAGGCGCCAAGCAGGACACGCTGCTGCTGATCTCCGAGAACGGGCCGAACAATCTCGACATCCACGGCGTCGGCGCCAACCGGCCCGGCTACGAGGCGGCCTGGAACTGCTATGACCGGCTCGTCACCTACGGGATCAAGACGCTCCCCGACGGATCTCGCTCCTACGATAAGGACGTGATCGCGCCGGAGCTCGCCGAGAGCTGGCAGGCCGACGACAAGGGCATCACGTTCAAGCTCCGCAAGGACGCCAAGTTCCATGACGGAACGCCGGTCACGGCGGCCGACGTCAAATGGTCCTTCGACCGAGCCGTCACGGTGGGCGGCTTCCCCACCACCCAGATGGCCGCTGGCAGCCTGCTGAAGCCGGAGCAGTTCTCCGCGGTCGACGACCACACCTTCCGGGTCGAGTTCGTCCGGCCCGACGCACTGACGCTTCCCGACATCGCCGTGATCGTGCCGGCGGTGTTCAACTCGGCGCTGGTCAAGAAGAACGCGACCGAGAAGGACCCCTGGGGCCTCGACTACACCAAGAACAACGTCGCGGGCGGCGGCGCCTTCAAAGTCGCCAAATGGACGCCCGGCGCCGAGGTCGTCTACGCCCGCTACGACGACTGGAAGAGCGGTCCCCTGCCCGACCTGAAGCGCGTGATCTGGCGCACGATCCCCTCCGCCGGCAACCGGCGCGCGCTGGTCGAGCGCGGCGACGCCGACGTCTCCTTCGACCTGCCGGCGAAGGACTTCTCCGAGATGAAGAAGGCCGGGAAGGTCGCGGTCGCCTCGACGCCGATCTCGAACGGCATGTGGTCGATCGAGATGAACGTCACCAAGCCGCCCTTCGACAACGTCAAGGTCCGGCAGGCGATCGCCTATGCGATCCCCTACCAGAAGATCATGGACGCGGTTCTGTTCGGCGAGGCGAAGCCGCTGTTCGGCGCGGCCTCCAACAAGCCGGACGATCTCAGCTGGCCGCGTCCCGCCGCCTACACGACGGACATCGCCAAGGCCAAGGCGCTGCTCGCCGAGGCCGGCCTCGCGGAAGGCTTCGAGACCAGGCTCTCCTTCGATCTCGGACAGGGCGTCGTGGGCGAGCCCGTCGCCGTGCTCATCCAGGAGAGCCTCGCCCAGATCGGGATCAAGGCCGCGATCGAGAAGGTGCCCGGCGCGAACTGGCGCGGCGAGATGGCCAAGAAGTCGATGCCATTCATGATCAACTTCTTCTCGGGCTGGCTCGACTATCCCGAATACTTCTTCTTCTGGGCCTATCACGGCCAGAACGCCGTGTTCAACACGATGGCCTACAAGAACCCGGCGCTTGACAAGGAGGTCGACGCCGCGCGCGCCGCCGCCGCGAGCGGCGACAAGGCGACCTACGAAGCGTCAGTCAAAAAGATGATCGAGATCGCCTATGACGACGCGCCGCGCATCCCGCTGTTCCAGCCTTACCTCAACGTCGCGATGCAGAAGTCGATCGGCGGCTACGCCTACTGGTTCCACCGCCAGCTCGACTACCGCTCTCTGGTGAAGACTGTGGCGTGAGGGCGGCGGGCGCCGCCATGCTTGGCGACGCTTCCGGGCAATAGCCAATGGAGCGTCATCGTCGGGCTTGACCCGGCGATCCATTGGCCGCGGACGCGGCCGGTCAGATCGATGCCCGGGTCAAGCCCGGGCATGACGGACGCATCATCTCGACATGCCGTCGACTCGGCCGGCGATCAGCGCCACCCGCATACGCATGCGCATGCCGCCCGCGGCCTGAACGGCCGCGCCAAAACCGATAGGAGGCCGCCGATGCGCGCTGTCGCGCGACGTCTTGCGACCATCGTGCCGACGCTGATCGGCGTGGTGATCGTGACCTTCCTGCTGACCCGCGTGCTGCCGGGCGACCCGGCGGCCTATTTCGCGGGCCCGACCGCCGATCAGGCGTCGATCGACCAGATCCGCGCGGCGCTCGGCCTCGACCAGCCCCTGCCGGTGCAGTTTGCTGCTTACGTCAAGGATCTCGCGACCGGCAATCTCGGCAACGCGCTCTCGACCGGCCAGCCGGTGCTGACCGAGCTCGCGGCCAGGCTGCCGGCCTCGGCCGAGCTGACGCTGACCGCGCTCCTGATCTCGATGTCGATCGCGATCCCGCTCGGCATCCTGGCGGCGGTGAAGGAAGGCTCCTTCATCGACCATGTGTGCCGCGTGGTGACGACCGCGGGCGTCTCGCTGCCGGTGTTCTTCACCGGCCTGCTGTTCGTCTACGTCTTCTACTACCTGCTCGGCTGGGCCCCGGCGCCGGTCGGACGGCTCGACGTTTACTTCACCGAGCCCGAGCGGATCACCGGCTTCTTCACGATCGACAGTCTGCTGGCGGGCGACCTCGAGACCTTCCGGGCGGCCGCGTCCCAGCTCTTCCTGCCGGCCGCGACGCTCGCTCTGTTCTCGCTCGCGCCGATCGCCCGCATGACGCGCGCCTCGATGCTGTCGGTGCTGTCGTCGGAGTTCATCCGCACCGCGCGGGCCGCCGGCCTCCGGTCCCGCACCGTCATTCTGGCTTACGCTTTCCGCAATGCGATGCTGCCGGTCGTCACCACGCTCGGCATGGTGTTCTCCTTCCTGCTCGGCGCCAATGTCCTGGTCGAGAAGGTGTTCGCCTGGCCCGGCGTCGGCTCCTTCGCCGTCGAGGCGCTGATCCAGTCCGACTACGCGCCGGTGCAGGGCTTCGTGCTCGCCATGGCGCTGCTCTACGTCGCCCTGAACCTTGTCATCGACCTGGTCTACGGCCTGATCGACCCGCGCGTGAGGCTCGAGGCATGAGCAACGTCGACCTCTCCGTCGCCGCGGCGGCGCCCCTCCCCGGGCCGGCGGCCACGCCCGCCCGCCCCGCGACCGGCTTCGCCGCCGCCCTCAGTCACGCCCGCTACGTCGCGACCTCGAACCCGGTCACCGGCTTCGCCTTCGCGCTGTTCTTCCTGATCACGCTGGCGGCGATCGTCGGCCCGGTCATCGCGCCTTACGATCCCCTCGCCTCCGACACGGCCGCAGCCTTGCAGCCACCATCTGCGGCGCACTGGTTCGGCACCGACCAGGTCGGGCGGGACATCTTCTCCCGCGTGCTGGTCGCGACAAGGCTCGACCTCGTGATCGCGATCTGCTCGGTCGCGCTGGTGTTCTGCCTCGGCGGCTTCGCAGGGATCTGCGCCGGCTTCTTCGGCGGCTGGACCGACCGGATCATGAGCCGGGTCAGCGACACGATCATGGCGTTCCCGCTCTTCGTGCTCGCCATGGGCATCGTAGCGGCGCTCGGCAACACGGTGACCAACATCGTCATCGCGACCGCGATCGTGAATTTTCCCCTGTACCAGCGCATCGCGCGGGCCGAGGCCAACATCCGACGGGAGGCCGGCTTCGTTCAGGCGGCGCGCCTCACGGGCAATTCCGAGATGCGCATCCTGCTCACGCAGATCCTGCCGAACATCATGCCGATCATGGCGGTGCAGATGTCGCTGACCATGGGCTACGCGATCCTGAACGCGGCGGGCCTGTCGTTCATCGGTCTCGGGGTCAAGCCGCCCACCCCGGAATGGGGGATCATGGTGGCGGAGGGCGCCGGCTTCATCATCTCGGGCGAATGGTGGATCGCCCTGTTCCCCGGCCTCGCCCTGATGATCGCCGTGTTCTGCTTCAACCTGCTCGGCGACGGACTGCGCGACATCATCGACCCGCAGCGGAGGACGTGAGCATGAGCACGCTTCTCGACGTCAAGGCGCTCACGGTCGAGTTCGCGACCCGGCGCGGAACGGTGCAGGCGGTCAAGCGGGTCGATCTCGAGGTCGCCAAGGGCGAGACCGTCGGCGTCGTCGGCGAGTCCGGCTCGGGGAAGTCCGTCACCTCCTATGCGGTGATGCGCATCCTCGACCGCGCCGGCCGGATCGCCGACGGCTCGGTCGCCTTCTCGGGCCTCGACTTGCGCGCCGCGACCGAGCGCCAGATGACCGACCTGCGGGGCCGGGAGATCTCGATGATCTTCCAGAACCCGCGCATGGCCCTGAACCCGATCCGGAAAGTGGGCCGCCAGATCGAGGATGTGCTGCGCCGCCATGCTCAGGCCGGCTCGATGGACGCCCGCGCCAAGGCGATCGAGATGCTGACCCAGGTCAGGATCGCGCGGCCGGAAGAGCGCTACCACGCCTATCCGTTTGAGCTGTCGGGCGGCATGTGCCAGCGCATCGTCATCGCGCTCGCGCTCGCCTGCCGGCCGCAGCTGCTGATCGCCGACGAGCCCACCACCGGCCTCGACGTCACCACCCAGAAGGCCGTGATGGACCTCGTCTCCGAGCTCACCAAGGCGCGGGGCATGTCCACGATTCTGATTACCCACGACCTCGGCCTCGCGGCCGCCTATTGCGACAAGGTCGTGGTGATGAAGAAGGGCGAGGTGGTGGAGACCGCCGGCGCCCGCGAGGTCTTTGCAGCGCCGAAGGACGACTACACCAAGCGCCTGATGCGCGCGACGCCGCGGCCGGGCTCGACTTTGCGCGGGCTGCTGCCCGAAGGGACCGCGCCTGCCGAGCGCCCGGCCGCCGCCGGATCGGGCGAAACCCTGCTGAAGGTCGAGGGCCTGCTGAAGGAATATCCCCGCCAGGGGGTGAGCAAGACCTGGCGGCAGATGTTCGGCGGCGGCGCGGCCGCAACCGACGAGGCGCCGTTCCGCGCGGTCGACGGGATCTCGTTCGAGATCGCCAGGGGCGAGAGCCTCGGGCTCGTCGGCGAGTCGGGCTGCGGCAAGTCCACGACCTCGATGATGGTGATGCGGCTGCTCGACCCGACGGCCGGCAAGATCACGCTCGGCGGCGACGACATCGGCGCGATCCCGGCCAGGAGCTTCGCGGCCTCGAAACATCGCCGGCGAATCCAGATGGTCTTCCAGGATCCGACCGACAGCCTCAATCCGCGCTTCACCGCCGCGCGCGCCATCGCCGACCCGCTGCTGCGCATGAGCGCATTGAAGGGCCGCCACGCGATCCGGACGCGCTGCGAAGAGCTCGCCACGCTGGTCGGGCTGCCGCTCGACCTGCTCGACCGCTTCCCACACCAGCTCTCGGGCGGCCAGAAGGCCCGTGTCGGCATCGCGCGCGCCATCGCGCTCGACCCGGAGCTCGTCATCCTGGACGAGCCGACGGCCGCGCTCGACGTGTCGGTCCAGGCGGTCGTGCTCAACCTGCTCGACGACCTGAAGGCGAAGCTCGGCATGAGCTACCTGTTCGTCAGCCACGACCTCCATGTCGTGCGCCTGCTCTGCGACCGCGTCATCGTCATGCGGCAGGGCCGCATCGTCGAAGAGGGCACGTCCGAGAAGGTGCTGGAGGCGCCCGAGGCCGACTACACGCGCGAACTCATCTCCGCCATTCCCCATCCCCCTGTCTGAAAGGGCGAAGACCATGACGACCAAGCTCTCGGACCTCGTCTTCGACCTGCCCTCGCTCGCCCGCGCCTATGCCGAGGGGCTCGACCCCGTCGCCGTGGTCGACGAGGCCTATGACCGGCTCGAGGCCTGGAACGACCCCGGAATCTTCATCTCGCTGGTCGACCGCGAGGCGGCGCGCAAGGCCGCCCGCGCGCTGGGACCGACGCCCGACGGACGGCCGCTCTGGGGCGTGCCCTTCGCGATCAAAGACAGCATCGACTTCAAGGGCCTGCCGACGACCGCGGCCTGCCCGGACTTCGCCTATGAGCCCGAGCGCCACGCTCCTTCCGTGGCGCGAACCCTCGCCGCCGGAGCTATCGCGATCGGCAAGCTCAATCTCGACCAGTTCGCCACCGGTCTCGTCGGCGTGCGCACGCCCTACGCCGTGCCGCGCAACACCGTCGACCCCGCCTTCGTGCCGGGCGGGTCGAGTTCCGGCTCGGCGGTCGCAGTCGGGGCCGGCGTGCTGCCCTTCACGCTCGGCACCGACACGGCGGGCTCCGGCCGCGTGCCGGCCGGCCTCAACAATATCGTGGGCCTCAAGCCCACGGTCGGCCTCACGCCGACCGTGGGCGTGGTCTATTCGGTGCGCTTCGTCGACGGCGTCACTGTGTTCGCCACCACGGTCGACGACGCCTATGAGGTCCTGGCCGCGATCGGCGGGCTCGACCCGGCGGACGGTTTTTCGCGCGACATGGCGGTGCCGAAGCTCGGCCCTCTCCAGCCTGTCACCCGGGTGGCGATCCCCGACGCCACGAGCCGCCGCTTCGGCGGCAGCGCGGCGGCCGAGGCCGCCTTCGACGCGACGATCGAGGACGTCCGCAGGCTCGGCGGCGAGACCGTCGAGATTGATCTCGAGTCCTATTTCGCGGTCGCGCGCATGCTCTACGAGGGCTCCTTCGTGGCCTCGCGCTACCACCAGATCCGCGACTTCATCGAGGCCTCGCCCGAGGCGCTCCACCCGGTGACCCGGGGGATCATCGAGGGCGCGCGCAAGTTCTCCGCCGCGGACGCCTATGGCGACATGTACCGGCTAACGGAACTGCGCCGCACGCTCGGCGCGGTCTGGTCAGGGGTCGATTGCATGCTGGTGCCGACTTATCCGCGCGCCCATACGGTGGAGGCGGTGCTGGCCGACCCGATCGCGCTCAACAGCGAGCTCGGCGCCTACACCAACTTCGTGAATCTGCTCGACTACTGCGCGCTCGCCGTCCCCGGGCGGCCGCGGACGGACGGCGTTCCCGCGGGCGTCACGCTGATCGGCCCGGCGGGCGCCGACGGCCTGCTCGCCTCGCTCGGGGCCGCGATCCACGCCGCCGGCGCCACGCCGATCGGCGCGACCGGCCGCACGCCGCCGAAGCCGGCGGAACGACCCGCGGCCGCCGGGCCGGGCGAGATCGAGATCGCGGTCGTGGGCGCGCATATGTCGGGCATGGCGCTCAATGGCGAGTTGACCCGCCAGGGCGGCCGGTTCCTGCGCGCGACCCGGACGGCGCCGAGCTATCGGCTCCATTTGCTTGAGGGCCGCACGCCGCGTCCGGGCCTGCTGCGGATCGCCGACGGCGAAGGCGCGTCGATCGAACTTGAGGTCTGGGCGCTGCCGGCGGCGAATTACGGCCCCTTCGTCTCGCGCGTGCCTGCCCCGCTCGGGATCGGCTGGACGAAACTCGCCGACGGCTCGGAGGTGCTCGGCTTCCTGGTCGAGGCGGCGGCCGTCGCGAAAGCGCCCGACATCACCGCCTATGGCGGCTGGCGGAGCTACGCCCGGTCCGCCCAGGCCGCCTGAGGTGCTTCAGATATAGGCGGAGGCGAGCTCCGGGGGCTCCTCGAGCGCGTGCGCGATGAATTCGAGCGCGCGCTTGATCTCGGACCGGGTCGACGGCCCGCCGATGCAGACCCGCACGGCCTCGATCGGCGCGGCGCCGGCGTTGAACGCGTCGCTCGCCACCACGCCGATGCCGGTCTCGCGCAAATGGCCGGCAAAGGACGCGCGGTTCCAGGGCGCGGGCAACGGGATCCAGAGGTTGAAGCTGAGCGGGTCCGACCGGTAGGAGCCACGCGGCATGATCTCGGCCGCGAGTTTCTGGCGCGCCGCGGTCTCCTCGCGGATGAAGCGCAGGATGGCGTCGGCGGCGCCGTCCTCGATCCAGCGGGTCGCGAGCGAGACCGTCAATGGCGACGCCATCACATTCGCGGCCCTCGCCGCCGCCGCGAAGGGCCAGGCGGCGCGCGCGCTCGGCGCCACAACATAGGCGGCGCGCAGACCCGCCCCGATGCATTTGGCGAGGCCGGCGACGTGCCAGGTCAGGTCCGGCGCAATCGCGGCGAAAGGCGAGATCTTGCACGTCGGGATGAAGCCATAGGCGTCGTCCTCCACGATCGGCAGTTCGTATCCGCGTGCGACCGCAGCAAGCTCCGCCCGGCGTCCTTCCGAGATGGTCAAAGTCGTCGGGTTCTGAAGCGTCGGGTTGAGATAGATCGCCTTGGGCGCGTGGCGGCGGCAGGCCTCGTCCAGAGCTTCGGGCGTCACGCCGTCGTCGTCCATCTGCAGGCCGACAAGCCGGATCCCGAGCTGAGCCGCGACGGCCCTTAAGCCCGGATAGGTGATCGCCTCGCACAGCACGATTTCGCCGGACTTTGCGAGAATGCTTAGGATGCCGAGCAGCGCCGCATGCGCTCCGGGGGTCACGAACAGGCGGTCCTGCGACGGCACCAGCGCCCGCCGGCCGAGCCATGACGAGGCCGCGTCCTTGTCGGCCGGCGAGCCGCCAAAACCCTGGTAGCGCAGCCGGGCGACGAGATCGCGCGACACCTCGATCAGTCCCTCGCGCATCATCTCGATGAGATCGGGGTCGGTCGGCTCCGGCGGCAGGTTCATGGTGAGGTCGGCGGAGAGCCGCGCGGAGGCCCGGAGCGCGGTCGCCGTCCGTGCGCCCGTGACGAAGGTGCCCTGCCCGACCCGGCTGTCGACCAGACCGCGCCGCTTCGCCTCGACATAGCCCCGCGCGACGGTGGTGAAGTCCATGCCGAGGCGCTTCGCCAGCGCCCGCTGCGGCGGCAGCCGGTCACCGACCGCGAGCCTCCCGGACTTGATGTCGGCGGCGATCCGCTCGGCGATGGCGAGGTAACGCGGCCTGTCGCTCAGGGAGAGATCGGGCGTCCAGTCCATCGTCGAATCCGCGATCAGGGCAGCGTTAGGACAGCAACATTGACTGGATTGCGTCGGATGTCGAGCCGCCCATCAATCCTATCAATTCGGCGCCTTTCACCTGCGCGATCTGTGCCCACGCAGCATGCAATACCTAGAATTCGAGTCGACCGAAAGCGATCAATCCATCCAATATTGCCTGGATTATTGACTGCATATTGCGCCAGTCAATGACTGCTTTCCTATTCGATCAATTGGCACGGCGGTTGCTCCCCCGGGGTCATGCCGCAGCGCGACGCGGCCTGATGAGGAGAGCGAGATGCCCGCAGTCACCAAGCCCGCCAACCAGAAGGGCGATTTCCTGGTCGATTACGAATCGAAGGTCTTCGAGGATGTGAAGGCCGCGCCGGGCGAGAAGGCGCTGGTCACGTTTCACACCGTCGCCTTCGAGGGCTCGATCGGCCTCGTCAACCTGCTGCAGGCGTCGCGCCTGATCTCCAAAGGTTTCGAGACTTCTGTGCTGCTCTATGGGCCGGGCGTCACGCTCGGCGTGCAGCGCGGCTTCCCGAAGCTCGGCGACGAGGCGTTTCCCGGCCATCTGAACTATCAGGCGCGCATCGAGAAGATCCTGAACGACGGCGGCAAGGTGTTCTGCTGCCGCTTCGCCCTCCAGGCGCTCTACGGCCATGGCGAGGGCGCGCTGATCCCCGGCGTCACGCCGATCAGCCCGCTCGACGTGCTCGACATCGTGCTGCTCCACCGCAAGGAGGGCGCGTTCATCCTTAACACCTGGACGCTGTGAGGCCGGGGGCGAGGGGCCGGCCATGACGGACAGACGCAAGGTCCGCGCGGCGGCCGTGCAGATCTCGCCGGACCTCGAGGACGGCGCGGGGACGCTCACGCGCGTGCTGAACGCGCTGGAGGAGGCGGCGGACAAGGGCGCCGAGCTCGTCGCCTTCCCCGAGACCTTCGTGCCCTGGTACCCGTACTTCTCTTTCGTGCATCCGCCGGTCGCGACCGGCGCGGAGCACCTGCGGCTCTACGAGCACGCGGTGGTCGTGCCGGGTCCCGTGACCGACGCGGTCTCGGGCGCGGCGCGCCGCCGTGGCCTCGTGGTCGTGCTCGGGATCAACGAGCGCGACCACGGCTCGCTCTACAATGCCCAGCTGATCTTCGACGCCGACGGGACGCTGAAACTCAAGCGCCGCAAGATCACGCCGACCTATCATGAGCGGATGATCTGGGGTCAGGGCGACGGCTCGGGCCTCAAGGTCGTCGACACCAAGGTCGGCCGGGTCGGCGCCCTCGCCTGCTGGGAGCACTACAACCCGCTGGCCCGCTACGCGCTGATGGCGGAGCACGAGGAGATCCACGTCGCCCAGTTCCCGGGCTCGATGGTCGGGCCGATCTTCGCCGACCAGATGGAGGCGACGATCCGCCACCATGCGCTCGAGAGCGGCTGCTTCGTGGTCAACGCCACCGGCTGGCTGACCGACGAGCAGAGGGCGAAGATCTCGCCGGACGAGAAGCTCCGGAAGGCGCTGACCGGCGGCTGCTTCACGGCGATCGTCTCGCCGGAGGGCCAGCATCTCGCCGAGCCGCTCACCTCCGGCGAAGGCGTCCTCGTCGCCGATCTCGACATGGCGCTCGTGCTGAAGCGCAAGCGGATGATGGATTCGGTCGGGCACTACGCCCGGCCGGAGCTGCTCAGCCTCGTCCTCGACGACCGCCCGCAGCCGCCGGTGCGCGGCCGCGCGCAAGACATCCGCACGCAAGACGTCCCCGCCATTGGGAGCCGATCCGATGAAGCCGATGACCACGCAGCCGCGGACGATGCCGACCGAGCAGTTGATCAACGAGTTGCAGTCCTTCGGGGTCCGGCTCGTCGACCCTAGCGCGGGGGCGTCGAGCCGCCGCGGCGGCGCCGGCCCCTCGGACCACAAGGCCATCACCATCGACGGCATGACCGTGATGGCGCCGGTGCACACCGCGCCGGCCTTCGAGAGCCCCTATCTCATCGAGAAGCCCGACGCCTTCGGCCGCAGCCGCCTCACGCGCGACGGGGTCGCGCTCGCGGACGTCAGCTTTCCGTTCGCTCCGAGATTCTACGGGCTCAAGACCGCGGACGGGACGCCGTACAGCCACATCGCGACGCTGCACGGGCGCGACGTGCTGGCCACGACCGTTCTGCAGACCTGCATCCGCTATCAGAGCCGGACCAAGACCTGCCAGTTCTGCGCGATCGGCCAGTCGCTCGCGGCGGGCCGCACCATCGCGCACAAGACGCCGGATCAGCTCGGCGAGGTCGCGGAGGCGGCCGTCAGGCTCGACGGCGTCCGCCACATGGTCATGACGACCGGCACGCCGAAGGGCTCCGACCGCGGCGCGGCCGTGCTCGCCGAGAGCGCGGCCGGCGTAAAGGCGCGCGTCGACCTCGCGATCCAGGTCCAGTGCGAGCCGCCGAACGACGACGGCTGGTTCGAGACATTGCGCCGGTCCGGCGCGGACGCGCTCGGCATGCATCTCGAGGCGGTCTCCGAGGACGTCCGCCGCCGCGTCATGCCGGGCAAGGCGACGGTGCCGGTCTCGCGCTATTTTGAGGCCTTCAGGGCCGCCGTCCCGGTGTTCGGGCGGGGCCAGGTCTCGACCTACATCCTGGCCGGGCTCGGCGACACGCGCGAAGAGATCCTCGACGTCTGCGAGCGGCTGACCGCGATCGGCGTCTACCCCTTCGTGGTGCCGTTCACGCCGATCTCCGGCACGCCGCTCGAGAGCCACCCGACCCCGAATCCGGACTTCATGGCCTCGATCCTCCGCCCGCTCGCCAAGATGCTGGTCGAAAGCGGGTTGCGCGCCGTCGACGTCAAGGCCGGCTGCGCCCGCTGCGGCGCGTGCTCGGCGCTCGCGACCTATGAGCGGGGGCGGGTCGCATGATCTTCGAGCCCGTCACGCCCTTCGTCCCGGCGAGCTACCAGATCAAATGGGCGGTCGGCGACTGGGAGCGGCGCGGCGCGGCGGCGCTCCGGCGCGAGGTTTTCTGCGCCGAACAGCAGATCTTCGAGGGCGACGACCGTGACGCGATCGACGACGTCGCGATCCCTCTGGTCGCCGTGTCGTCGCTCGTCATCGCCCATGACGAGGTGGTGGGAACCGTCCGCATCCACGAGGCAGCGCCCGGCATCTGGTGGGGCTCGCGGCTCGCGGTCGCGGCCGGTCACCGCCGCATCGGCGCGCTCGGCGGCGCGCTGATCCGGCTCGCGGTCTCGTCCGCCCACGCCCGCGGCTGCACCCGGTTCCTCGCCCACGTCCAGCCGCAGAACGGCGCGCTGTTCCGGCGGATGCGCTGGGAGACGATCGAGGAGATCGAGCTGCACGGCCGGCCGCATCTGAAGATGCAGGCCGACCTCAACTTCTACCCGCCCTTCGAGACGCCGGAGACCGGGTTCCTGACCCTCGCCCGCCGCCACGGGAAGGAGGCCGCATGACCATCGGCGCCGAAGCGCTGTCGCGGCTGGCGACGGGAATCCGGGAGGGCCGCGGGCTCGCGGCCAAGGCCGAGATCGCGCGCGCGACCGAACGGCTCGGCCTGTCCGGGACGTCCGTCGTGCCTGTCGGCGACGACTGCGCCGCGATCCCCGAGGGCGACGGCTATCTGCTCCTCGCCATCGAGGGCTTCATCAACGAATTCGTCGAGCGCGACCCGTGGTTCGCGGGCTGGTGCGGCGTGATGGTCAACGTCTCGGACGTCGCCGCCATGGGCGGACGCCCGATCGCGGTGGTGGACGCCGTATGGGCCGCGGGCGAAGCCTCGGCCGGGCCGGTGCTCGAGGGCATGCGCGCCGCCTCCGAGCGTTTCGGCGTGCCGATCGTCGGCGGCCACGCCAACCTGTCCTGCGACCGCGGCCAGCTTGCGGTCGCGGTGCTCGGCCGCGCCAAGCGGCTGCTGACCAGCTTCGACGCCGAGCCCGGCGACCGGCTGGTCTGCGCCATCGACATCCGGGGTCGCTACCGCGAACCGTTCGACAATTGGGAGGCCGCGACCGACGCCCCGGCCGGACGGCTCGCCGGCGACCTCGCGCTCCTGCCGGAGATCGCTGAAGCTGGGCTCAGCCGCGCGGCCAAGGACGTCAGCCAGGCCGGGATCGTCGGCACCGCCGCGATGCTCGCGGAATGCTCGGGCGTCGGCGTGCGGATCGACCTCGACGCCGTCCCGCGGCCCGCGGGCGTCGCGCTCGACCGGTGGCTGAGGAGCTTCCCGAGCTTCGGTTACGTGCTGGCCGTGCGCGCTGAAAATGTCGCTGCCGTGGTCTCGCGGTTCAGCGCCCGCGGAATCGCCGCCGCCGACATCGGCGCTATCACGCAGGACTGCCTGGTGGAGGTCGCCTCCGGCGCCTCCCGCGAGACCGTCTGGAACCTGTCGCGCGAGCCGCTCATCGGCTGCGGACCGCAGAGGGCGCTCGCATGATCGCGGACCGGCCTCTGCGCATCGCCCTGCTCTGCCACTCGGTCAATCCGCGGGGCGGCGTGGTCCACGCCTTCGAGCTCGCGGCCAAGCTCCACGAGCTCGGTCACGAGCCCGTCCTTCATGCGCCCGACCCGGACGGCCGGAGCTTCTTCCGCAAGGCTGCGTTCGAGACGGTCGGCGTTCCGGGACGGCCGGTCGAGGGCGGCGTCGCCGACATGGTCATGGCCAGGATCGGCGACTATCTGCGCCATTTCGAGCGGGCCGCGGCGCGCCGCTTCGACGTGTTCCACGCCCAGGACGGCATCTCGGGCAACGCCCTCGCCTCCCTGAAGGCGGACGGCGCGATCAGCGGCTTCAGCCGAACCGTCCATCATCTCGACCCTTTCGACGACCCGAGGCTCGACGCGCTGCAGACCCGCTCGGTCGCCTCCGCCGACGCGGTTTTCGTGGTGAGCGCGCTGTGGCGCGAGGAGCTGCGTCTCCGG
The DNA here is from genome assembly GCF_004103825.1 of Hansschlegelia zhihuaiae. Classification (GTDB taxonomy): domain Bacteria; phylum Pseudomonadota; class Alphaproteobacteria; order Rhizobiales; family Methylopilaceae; genus Methylopila; species Methylopila zhihuaiae. The sequence continues at coordinate 37,563 of NZ_RYFI01000013.1, read as the reverse complement.
TTCGGCGCGACGCCGACCCTCGTCGGCAACGGCGTCGATCTGCGCCGCTTCGGCCCCGGCCCCGACGGCGCGGAGGTCACGCTGCGGCGCCGCCTCGGCCTCGGCGCGGGGCCGGTGATCCTGTCGATCGGCGGCGTCGAGGAGCGCAAGAATACGAGACGCATCCTCGACGCCTTCCGGCAATTGCGCCGGATCCACGAGCGCGCCCAGTTGGTGATCGCGGGCGGCGCCTCGGTGCTCGACCACGGTCCCTACCGGGCCGCCTTCGATCGGGATCTCGCCGAAAGCGGACTGCCCGACGAAGCGGTGCTCGTGACCGGCCCGCTGTCCGACGTCGAGATGCCGGCGCTGTACCGGCTCGCCGACGTGTTGGCCTTCCCCTCGCTGCGGGAGGGCTTCGGCCTCGTGGTCCTCGAGGCGATGGCGAGCGGCGTCCCGGCGGTCGTCTCCCGCATCGCTCCCTTCACCGAGCATCTTTCCGACGCGGACGTCGTCTGGTGCGATCCGCGCAGTCCCGGCTCGATCGCCGACGCCTTGATGATGGCGCTCGGCGAACCGCTGCGGTCGCGGCTGTCGCGACGCGGACCGGACGTCGCGGCGCGCCATGGCTGGGCAGCGGTCGCGCGCGCGCATCTCGGCGTCTACCGCCGCCTGCAGGACCCGGCCCATGCCTGAGATGCGCTTCACTATCCGCTGGCCCGACGGCGCGACCGAGAGCTGCTACTCGCCCTCGCTCGTAGTGCGCGACCACTTCGCGGCGGGCAAGGTCTACCGGCTGGACGACTTTCTCGCCCGCGCGCGGACGGCGCTCTCGGTCGCCAGCGAGCGCGTGCAGGCGAAATACGGCTTCCCGTGCTCGCGCGCGCTCGGACAGCTGGCCCGCATCGAGACTGCAGCCGCCGCCTTCGCGAACGCGGCCGACGCCCGCGTCCAGATTCTCTCCTTCGAACCCTGACCGCGGAGCATGTCCCATGTCCGTTCCGAGCCCTGAGCATCGCAGCGTTATCGTCGTCGGCGGCGGCCAGGCCGGCGTCTCGACGAGCTATTGGCTGAAGCGCCGCGGGATCGACCATCTCGTCTTCGAGAAGCGCACGGCCGCCCATGTCTGGAGCACCGCGCGCTGGGACAATTTCTGCCTGGTGACGCCCAACTGGCAGTGCGACCTGCCGGGCCACCCCTATGACGGCCCCGACCCCGACGGCTTTATGAAAAGGGACGAGATCGTCGCCTATGTGCAGGCCTTCGTCCGGAAGGTCGACCCACCGATCCGCGAGGGCGTCGCGGTCACCCGCGCGACGCGCCGCAGCGGGGGCGGCTTCGCGATCTCGACCTCGGACGGCGACTACACGGCCGACGAGATCGTGGTCGCGTCCGGCGGCTACCACACGCCCATCGTCCCGCGCATGGCCGAGAAGCTGCCGAAGACGATCGCGCAGCTTCATTCCGAGCAGTACCGCAACCCGGACCAGCTCCCCGAGGGCGCCGTGCTGGTGGTGGGCTCGGGCCAGTCCGGCTGCCAGATCGCCGAGGACCTGCACCTCGCAGGCCGCAAGGTCCATCTCGCCGTCGGCGAGGCGCCGCGCTGCGCCCGCTTCTATCGAGGCCGCGACGTCGTCGCCTGGCTCGCCGACATGGGCTATTATGAGATGCCGGTCGACCAGCACCCCTTGCGCGAGGGGGTGCGCGACAACACCAACCACTACGTCACGGGCCGCGACGGCGGTCGCGACATCGACCTGCGCCGGTTCGCACGCGAGGGCATGGAGCTCTACGGCGTGCTCGAGGATTTCGAAGAGGGCCGGCTCAGGTTCCGCGAGAACCTCGCCGCGAGCCTCGCTTTCGCCGACCGGACCTATAACGGCATCAACGCCGCGATCGACAGGCACATCGCCGAGACGGGCGTCGACGCGCCGCCGCCCTCCGTCTACGAGCCGGTCTGGACGCCGCCCGCCGAGCGGCCTGCGCTGGATCTCGCAGCCTCCGACATAAGCTCGGTCGTCTGGTGCATCGGCTTCGCGCCGGATTTCCGATGGCTCGACGTCCCGGTCTTCAACGGCGCCGGACGCCCGGCGCACCGGCGCGGCGTGAGCGAGGTCGGGGGCGTCTCCTTCATCGGCCTGCCCTGGCTGCACACCTGGGGCTCCGGCCGCTTCGGGGCGGTGGGCCGCGACGCGGAGCATGTCGTCGCCACGATCGCCGAGCGCCTCGCGCTCCGCCGGCCGCGCCTCGGCGTCGCGGTCTGATGCGATGAACGTCGCCATCGACCCGCGGGCTTTGCGGCCAGCCGGGCCCGTCGGCCGCCATCGGCGTTTCAGCCGCTTCCTGCTCGGCATGCCGGAGCTCTGCCTCGGCGGCCTGTCGGAGACGTGGCTGCTCAAGGCCTGCGGAGACCTGCACTGGCGCCTGATCGCCGATCGCGCAGGGCGGGACGTGCCGGAGTTCCGCGACGCCGACGGCCGGAAGGCCTACGCCGCCTTCTGCGCGCTGCGCTCCGCGAGCCTGCGCCTCGACGCCTTCGACGAACACGACGTCCTCGAACTCGATTCCGAGATCGCGGCCGTCTCCCGGACG
>NZ_RYFI01000013.1:34808-34948 GCF_004103825.1 Hansschlegelia zhihuaiae | reverse complement strand
TTCGGGAGCCGGCATGTCCTTCGTCGCCGCGGCGAGCCGGCGGGCGTCGTCGAGCTGCTGTCGACCTTCGTCACGCGCGAGGCCTCGACGGGCAACCGTTCGATCGCGAAGGTCACGGTGGCGGACCTGCCGGCCGTCGA
>NZ_RYFI01000013.1:10935-34737 GCF_004103825.1 Hansschlegelia zhihuaiae | reverse complement strand
CGGCGCCCTGCCGAACCGGCTGCGGAAGGACCGTTGGGACGCGCATCGCGGCTTCCGGCGCGACAGCGCGGCGGAGCTCGGAACCTACGCGATACGACCCTGCCCGACGCAGGACTTCAACGGCGCGGAATTGCTCTACTTCGTCTCCTACCCGGCCTTCGCGGACCGGGCCGAATGGGACCTTCTGGACCTGCCGGCCGCCGGCGTCGCGACCCGCGACCGCGAGGTCGTGTTCCATGGCAATCTTGATCCGGGCGAGCGCCTCAGCCTGACGCTCCGCGGCGTGAAACGCTCACCCGCCGGGCTCGGCCATTGGATTCAGGTCTCGGGCGCGGTCGACGGCCGTCTGCTCGCCGAGATCTTCACGATGAAGGCGATCGCCGCGGACCGCTGACCGGTCGCGGCCTCAGCCGCGATCGCCCATCGTGTCCTTCACGGCCTGGACGAGCTGCTTGAGGCTGAAGGGCTTCGGCAGGAACGAGAAGGTCTCGCCGTCCGGCAGGTTCTTCTTGAACGCGTCTTCCGCATAGCCCGAGACGAAGATGATCTTGAGCCCCGGCTGGCTCTTGCGCAGCTCGCGCAGCAGCGACGGCCCGTCCATCTCCGGCATGACCACGTCGGACACCACCAGTTCGACCTTGTCGCCGTTCTCGGCCATCCGTTCGAGCGCCTCGACGCCGGACCGGGCCTCGATCACTGTGTAGCCGCGCGAGGCGAGCGCGCGCGCCGCGAAGGCCCGGACTGCGTCCTCGTCCTCGACCAGCAGCACCGTCCCGCTGCCCGTCAGGTCCTGCTGGGTCGCCTGGGCGGCCGCCGCGGGCTTCGCCTCCTCCTCGCTCGCGACGTGGCGCGGCAGAAACACCCTGAAGGTCGCGCCCTTGCCCGGCTCCGACAGCGCGAAGACGTAGCCGTCGGTCTGCTTGACGATGCCGTAGACGGTCGAGAGTCCGAGGCCCGTGCCCTTGCCGACCTCCTTGGTGGAGAAGAACGGCTCGAAGATCTGGTCGATGATGTTTTCGGGAATGCCGGGGCCGGTGTCCTCGACGTCGATCAGAACGTAGTCGCCGGGGACGATCTCGGAATGGCCGAAGCCCGCGATCTCGGCGGCCGGAACGTTGCGGGTGCGGATCGTGACCGCTCCGCCCTCTTCCGCCTTGCCGCCGTCCATCATCGCGTCGCGGGCGTTGACCACGAGGTTGATGATCACCTGCTCGAACTGGTTGAGGTCGGCCTTGATCAGCCAGAGGTCGCGGCCGTGCACGACCTCGAGCTTGATCTTCTCGCCGAGCAGCCGCGACAGCAGCATGCGGACGTCCGCCAGCACGTCGCCGAGCGCGATGACCTGGGGCCTCAGCGTCTGCCGGCGCGAGAAGGCGAGCAGTTGGCGAACGAGGCTCGCGGCCCGGTTCGCGTTCTGCTTGATCTGCATGATGTCCTGGAAGGACGGGTCGGTCGGCCGGTGGTTCGCCAGCAGCAGGTCGGAGTAGCCGATGATCGCGGTCAGCACGTTGTTGAAGTCGTGCGCGACGCCGCCGGCGAGCTGGCCGACCGCGTTCATCTTCTGGCTCTGCGCGAACTTCGCTTCGAGCGCCTTCTGCTCCGTGGTGTCGAGCGCGTAGACCACCGCCGCCTCGTCGTCGCCGTCGCGGTCGTCGACGCGGGTCACGAACAGCGTGACGGAGCGCGCGCCGTCGCCCGGAAGGGTGGCGTCGACGGGCGCGAGGTCGCCCTCGCCGCGCGCCGCGGCCGAGACCGCGGCCTCGAGCGCCTGACGGTCGCGCTCCTGCGCAAGCCCGGCATAGACCGAGCGCTCCTCGCCCTTCAGCCGGTCGCCGAACAGCTTGGCGAAGGGCGCGTTGGCGCGCGCGATCCGACCCTTGGCGTCGACGGTCGCGATCGCGAGCGGCGTGTTGTTGAAGAACCGCGCGAAGCGCACCTCCGCGGCGCGGAGGGGCTCCGAGACGTCCGCGCCGGGCCCCCGGTCGAGCACCAGCGTGCGCGACGCGCCGACCCGGCCGTCCGGCGCCCCGGCCACCGCATGCAGCAGCCGAGCAGGGACCGCCCGGCCGCCGCGCGTCTTGAGGTCGACGTCGATGATCTCGGTCGTGATCGACCCGGCCTTCGGCGCCACCGCCTCGACCAGCGCCGCGCCGTCGCCCGCCAGGATGTCGCGGAGTTTGATGGTTCCCGAGCCGACCCGCGTCAGGTCCTGATCCAGCCAGCTTGCGAGCGTCGCGTTCATGTAGACGATCGAGCCGTCCGGCTGCGCGGCGAAGAAGCCCGCGGGCGCATGGTCGAGGAAGTCGACCGCGTGCTGAAGCTCCTGGAAGACGCTCTCCTGCCGCTCGCGCTCGCGGGTCACGTCGGAGAGCGTCCACACCGTCTCGGTCCGGCCGGAGCGGGCGACGGCCCGCACGCCGATGCGGAACCAGGCGCCGCGGCCGTCGGGCAGCGTGGCCCGCGCCTCCTCATGGGCGCGCTCGCCGGCGCCCGCGGCCTGCGACAGACGATAGATCGCCTCGGCGATGTCGGCGTTGCCGGCGAAAACGCGCTCGACCGTGCGCGCCGCCGCGGCGCTCTCGGCGCGGGTCAAGTCGAGATAGGCCTCGTTGGCGAAGATGATCCGTCCGGTCGCGTCGGTCGCCACCACGCCATCCTCGTCGGCGGCCACGATCGCCCGAGCGAGATCGTCGCGCGCCGCGCCGCCGGACCCGAATTGCAGGATGCCGACGGCGCCGGCGAACAGCGCGAGGACGCCGACGATCGCAAGAACGGCCAGCAGCGCCAGGATCCAGGGCTGGGCGGCCTCGCCCTTGAGGAAGGAGATCGCGAGCCCCGCGCCGACGAGCGCGGCCGCGAGCAGCACCACGAGGCCGATCGAGCCCGACCGCCCCGAGCGGTCGATCGGCGGCTCCGCGGGCGTGGATCTCTCGGCGACGCTCGACATGACGGCTCCAGGGCGGCGATTCGCGCAGGCTTCAGCGCGCGGCGCCGAATTTGGAAGATGCTTTGAGACGGAAGGGGGCGCAAGGATGGAGCAGCGGCCTTCCACTTGGAGGATCCGCCTGCGGCCCTATGGGGGCGTCCCGAAGACCTCGTCGAGATAGGCGAGGTCGGACGCGTCGAGGACGTCCCGATGGCCCCCGACCCGACCCTCGCGCACCTTGGGCGCGCCGAGCCGCGGCTTGAGCCATTTGCGCGGAAATCGTCCCTCGCGCTCGACGAGACGCATCGCCTCGAAGGACGACGCGGTCACCGCATGACGAACCGAGTCGGGCGCAGTGTCGATGCCGTAGTAGGACAGGGCCCTGTGGAGAACGCCCTCCAGGTCCTCGTGGCAGTCCTCGTAGGTCAAGCGCAGCGCCAGGCCACTGGCGCAGATCTCATCCCACTGGCGCTGGAACTCCCGCAGATTGGCGGCGCCGAAATACGGGTCGCGAAGGAAATCGCCGACCGATCCTTCATACCGGAAGAAATCCCGGAAACGACCGGTGACCTGAAAATACAGGCTCACCATCACGTCGCGGGGATCGCGGTGGAGGTAGACGATCCGCTTGCCCTCGCCGCGGCGCAGACGCGCCTGGAAATCGAAGTCGAGCGGCGGACGCGCCCCGTCATTGTACTCGAAGCCGTCATGATGGAACGCGATCTGGTCTGCGACGCCCAGCACGCTGAACGCGTAGCGAAGCCAGGTCCGCCCCGACTTCGGGAAGGAGATGAACTCGCGGACCGGCGTCCCGTCAGGTCTGGTCATGGCTCGCCGATGCGCAGAAAGACCTTGGCGTCGCCCATCTCCGCGCCGTGCGTGTCGGCCGTTTCGTTTTCGAGACGGAAGCCAAGCTCGGCGAGGCGGGCGACGACGCCGTCAGCCTCATAAAGCTTGCGGGAGGTCCGAAAGGCGAGAACCTTTCGGGCCTTCGCCGCCGCTCGCTCCAGCAGGCCCATCCGCGTCCTTGCGGGGAGATGGTGGTGCAGCCCGAGATGCAGCACGACGTCGAACGATTGCGGCGTCGCCGCGAACGCCCGATCGACGGCCGCGAGGTCGCCGAGATCGAGGCACGCGAAACGCGCGCCGTCATAGCCGGCGCACACCCGGCGCGCCCGCCCCACCCTGGCGGGATCGAGTTCAAATCCCTCGACGGACGCCGCGCCCTTTTCACAGAGGGCGCGGGCCACGACGCCTTCCGCCGCGCCGAGATCCAGCACGCTTCGGCCGGCGCAGGCGTCGAGGACCCCGGAGAGGCCGTCGAGCCGCGTGTCGATCGGCCATTTTCCGAAAAGTCCAAGCTCCGGCGCCATTGTGTAGTGGGTGGACGCGTCCGGATCGTCCACGATCTCCAGCAGCCGGTCGACATAGGCGTCCCAGCCGAACCTTGCGATCGTGTCGCGACCGTTGGCGGCGAGCCGTCGTCCAAGCGCGGGGTCGTCGCGCAACCGGACGATCGCGTCGGCGATCGCCCGCGGCTCCGGACGCTCCAGAACGATCGCAGTCTGTTCGGCGGCCGCGAAGGCCAAGGTTCCGTGCCGCGTCGCGATCAAGGGCGCGCCGGAGGCGAGCGCCTCGGCGCCGAGATTGGCCCAGCCGGCGAAGGTTTCGCAGTGAACGACGCAGTCGAGGCCGCGATAGAACGCCGGCAGGGAGGCCTCGTCGAGGGAGCCGAGAAGCTTGAGCCGGCCGGACGCCAGGAGATCGGCCGCGCCGGCCGCGAGGTCCCCGGGAGGCCCGATCAGTTCCACGCGCACCTTCTCGTCGAGCATCCGCGCGGCGGCGAGCAGCGGCTCGGGATTCTTGTTGGCGAGCCCCCCGACCACGAAGGCGTCTTCGTGCGCACGCTCGCGCAACGGGGCCGGAAAGAACGCCGCGAGGTCCACGGCCCCCTCGAGCACGTGAAAGCGACGCGCCCGAAACGTCGTGAAGCTGCCCGGTCGCCAATGACGGTTGTTGAAGACGACGAGGTCCGGCGCGACGGCCGAATTGACCCGCAGGAAGCGGTCCCTGCGCGTCTCGTCATTCAGGATGTGCTGCATGCGCAAGCCGAAATTCGCGGCGCGGAGCGCCTTCAGCGCGTCCTCGTGCCGAGGCGCGAAGCCGCCGCCCGGGATCATCGTGACGTCCCAGTCGCGGGCGGACGCCTCTTCGGGGCTCAGAACCTCGAACTCGGACGACCTGAGCGGGGCCGCGCCGTGATCAAGCTGAAGATAAGCGAGGTGATGGCCCCTGCTTCTCGCTGCGCGGCCGAACCGCTCGAAGCGCAGCAACCCGCCGGATCCCGTCAGGTGCTTGCAGGGCACGAGGATCCGCTTGGCGCCGACGGGCGATCGCGGACCGGCGGATAGCTTCCGCAGAAAGACGATCTTGTTGACCGTCTCGATCCTCTCGAAGCGGCCCGAGGCGAGCAGTTGATCGATGACCCGCGCCGGACCGATCTTGCGGTCGATCGCGTCGTCGAAGACGACGACGCCGCCAACCGCCACATGCTTCTCCCACGCCTCGACGTCGGTCGAGACGCCTCGGAGGGTGTGGTCGCCGTCGATGAACAGAAGGCCGATCGGACCCACCCATGCCCGGGCGGCGTCCCTGCTCCTGAGGTTTACGAGAGAGACATGCTCATAGGCGCCGGTTTCGAGCATCACACGGAAGAAGGCGGCGCGATCCTCCGGGCCGAACTTTCCGCCATAGACGCCGGTGAACTCGGCATGCGGCTCGACGCAGACGACCGCGGCGCCGGCCTGGGACTGGGACGCGCCGTAGGCGAGCGCGACCGCCGACTTGCCGCGGAACGATCCGATCTCGACGATTGCGCCCGAACGGCTCTCGGCCGCGTGGCGGGCGAGCGCGACGCCTTCCTCGACCGTGACGCCGCCGCGGGCGCCGGCGAGGAAGGCGCTGAGGTCGATGTTCAGAATTCCCTCCCCGGCGTCCGCCGGCCCCAGGCCGGCGGACGCCGGGCAAGGCCACCTTACTGCAGCGACAGCGTCTGAGTCGGCGCGCCGCCGTTCCTGATGAGGTTGTTGCCATAGGAAATCACGGCGCCGCCATTCAAGTTCTGAATGCCTGCGCCGCTGCCGTTCAGCACGGAACGGCTCATGACGAGGGTGCTGGGCCCGTCGATCTTCACCGCGGCCGTCGCGTGCAGGTCGAGCACGACGTTGTCGAGGTTGCCGATGTTGGCGACGCCGTTGCCCTTGATGTTGAAGCCGATGGTCGTGTTGGTGATGAAGCTGTCCATGATGAAGACGCGGGCGTTGCCGGTCCCCTGAAGGTCGACGCCGCTCACCGAGAAGTTCTGGATCATGCAGTTGCGGATCGTCAGGCGGCCCTGCCCGATCATCCGGACCCCGTTGAGACCGGGCACGGTCGGAGGAGCGCCATTGATGTCGAGCCCGTCGAGGATGACCTTGTCGTTCGCCCCGACATTGACGATCACGCCGTTGGTGGCGGAAGCCAGCACGCCGGCGGTGACGCCTTTGGCGCTGATGGTGATCGATTTGGTGATCGTGACCGCGCCATACGCGCCCTGATCGATGACGTTGATCTCGCCGCCGGCGGCCGTCTTGCTGATCGCCCCCGCGAATGTCTTGCACGGCGCGGTGCGGCTGCACGGGTTGACGTCGTCGCCAACGCCCGAGACCCAAGTGCGCGTCGCTTGCGCGTGAGCGGTGGTCGCATCCACCAGCGGCGCGAAGAGCAGCGCCGTACCGAGCGCCAATAGAAGCTTTCTCATCATTCCCCCCACCCTTTTCATGGACGTCTTGACTTATCCACGTCGCGGACAAGTCAAGATCGCTTTAGTCCTCGGGGCGATGCTCGGCAATTTTTAATTTGCCAGTTCCGCCAGCAAGCTCAAGACAACTGGCATCCTGTAAGTAATACTACTTATCGGGAGAGCGTCCCGGAGCAGCCCGACGAATGCGCCTCTTCCCGGTAACGGACGCTCGTCGCCATGGTCGCGTTCGAGGCGCGCGGAGCCCGAGGAGGAAGGCGTCTCGTCAGCGCCGCGTCTTCCGCCGCATCACGAAGCCGATGACTTCGGCCACCGCCTTGTAGTGCTCGGCCGGGATCTCGCGGTCGACCTCAAGCACGGCGTGCAGCGAGCGGGCGAGCGGCGGGTTCTCGACTACCGCCACGCCGCTCTCCTCGGCGAGCGTCCTGATCCTGAGCGCGAGCGCGTCGACCCCCTTGGCGACACAGAGCGGCGCGTTCATGCCCGCCTCGTATTTGAGCGCCACGGCGTAATGGGTCGGGTTCGCGATCACCACGGTCGCGCTCGGCACCGCGGCCATCATGCGCTTGCTCGAGCGCTCCTGGCGGATGCGCCGAATCCGCGCCTTGACGTGCGGATCGCCCTCCTGCTGCTTGTGCTCGTCGCGAACCTCCTGCAGCGACATCTTGAGGCGCTCTCGCCAGCGGTGGCGCTGCCAGAGGTAGTCGCCCACGGCGATCACCGCGAACACCGCGACCGAGGCGACCAGCACGCGCAGCGTGAGCTCCTTGAGCACCGGCAGCATCGCGGCGACGTCGGAGGCGGTCAGCGCCGAGACGCGGGCGCGCTCGGGCCACACCACCATCCAGATCACCACCCCCACGATCCCGATCTTCACGAGACCCTTGGTGAAATTGACGAGGCTCTCGGCCGAGAAGATCCGCTTAAAGCCTGCGAAGGGCGAGATCTTCGAGAGCTTCGGCGTGATCGGCTCGGCGGTCACGAGCGGCGGGTGCTGCACCATGTTGCCGGCGATCGCGGCGAGCGCGAGCAGCAGCATTGGCAGCGCGAGCGCCGCCGCGACCGCAAGGCCGAGGCCGCCAGCCATGGCGCGCAGCGACACGCCGTCGACCGCGATGGTCTGGGGAGATTCGAGGAAGCGCAGGAGCGCCTGACCGAGGCTCGCGACGGCGCCATCGCCGAACACCGAGATCGTCAGCGTCGCGGCCGCGAGCCCGAACCAGACGTTGAGCTCCTGGCTCTTGGCGACGTCGCCGCGCTTCAGCGCGTCGTCGAGCTTCTTGCGGGTGGGTTCTTCGGTCTTTTCGCCGCCCTCGGCATCCGCCATCGCTCAGCGTCCCGTGAGCATGCGGAGCGTGTCGCCGACGCTTTCGATGAACACGCCCATCAGCACGCCGAGCACCAGCGCGAGCAGCGCGAAGCCCGCGATCAGCGACAGCGGCGCGGCGACGAAGAACACCTGCAGCTGCGGCATCAGCCGCGACAGCACGCCGAGCCCGAGATTGAAGATCAGGCCGAACACCAGGAAGGGCGCGGACAGCTGGACGCCGATCCGGAAGGCGCTCGCGGCCGAATCGATCGCGAGCTTCGCGGCGTCGCCGGTCTCAGGAAACGCGCCGGGGCGGAACGCCTCATAGCTCCCGGCGATCGCCTGGATGACGAGGTGGTGCAGGTCGGTCGCGAAGATCAGCGCGACGCCGGTCAGCGTCAGGAACGCGCCCATGATCGCGCCCTGCTGCCCCTGCGTCGGGTCGACGGTCATGACGAAGCCGAGGCCGAGCTGGTTCGCGATGACGTTGCCCGCGACCGACAGCGCCGACATCACGAAACGCCCGACCAGGCCAAGCGCGAGCCCGACCGCGATCTCCGAGATCGCAAGGCCGATCAGCCCGGCGGGATTGTCGGCGTCCACCACGTAGAGCGGCCGCGCGAAGGGCCAGAACACGAAGGCGAGCAGCACCGCGATGGTGAGCCGGAAGCGTGGCGAGACGTTCTCCTCGCCCAACGCCGGCAGCAGCATCACCAGCGCCCCGACGCGCGCGAGGATCAGCAGATAGGCCGCGACCTCGTTGGGCAGGAACTCGACGGTCATGGGCCTCGGCTCGAATCGCCGGCCTAGCCGCCTGCGACGATCTTCTCCGCGATGCGGCTCATATGGCCGGCGAGCGCGTCGCCCATGAAGGGCAGCGCCAGCAGCATGGCGGCGAACAATGCGACGATCTTGGGCACGAACACCAGCGTCATCTCCTGGATCTGGGTCAGCGCCTGGAGCAGCGAGACCACGACGCCGACCACGAGCGTGACCAGCATCAGCGGGCCGCCGACCTTCAGGATCGTCCAGAGCCCGTCGCGCGCGACGTCGAGGACTTCGGCGCCGTTCATCGCCGCGCGGCCCCTGGTCGCCGACGGTCCGCCGCTCGAACGCGGCTCAGCGCGGGCTCCGCAGGCGGCGCCGCGAAAGCGTCGGCGAGCGCCCTGGCGGGCTCCCGGAAGCCTTCGAGGACGCGCGCGGCCAGCGCGCCGACTCTCAGTGGCGGGCGCCGATCGAGGGCGGGCAGGTTCGAGGATGAGGGCTTCATGACGTCAGGCCTGGTTCTGCGGCGGACCCCGTCCGGCCGAAGGAGGAACCCCGAAGGCGTTTCAGATCGGCATCCGCATGATTTCCTCATAGGCCGCGATCACCTTGTCGCGGACGCTGACGAGGGTGTTGAGGGCGAGTTCGCTCTCGGCGACCGCCGTCACCACGTCGACCACGTCGCCCTTGCCCGAGATCGCCTCCATGGCCTTGGCGTCGGTCTGGCGGCCCTGCTCGACGAAGCCGGACATCGCCTGCTCGAGCATGTCGCCGAAGCCGCCCGCCCTGGAAGGCGCAGCCGCGCCGCCGGCCGCTCCGGCCGCGCCGCCGACGAGGCTCGAGATGGAGGCGTAGGCGTTGGCCGCGGCCGTCGGGCTCGTCATCTCGCGTCAGCTCCCGTCAGGCTCTCAGGATGTCGAGGGTGCGGACGATCATGCGCCGCGCCGCCCCGACCATGTTGAGGTTCGCCTCGTAGGACCGCTGCGCCTCGCGCATGTCGGTCTGCTCGATCAGCGAATTGACGTTGGGCAGCCGCACATTGCCCTCGGCGTCGGCGAGCGGGTGTCCGGGCTCGTGCTTGACGCGGAAGTCGGAGCGGTCGCGCTCGACGCGCCCGAGCGACACGACCTGCGCCGCGAGTTCGTCGTCGAACGAGCTGCGAAGCGTCGGCACCTTGCGGCGATAGGGGTCGCCGCCGGCCGTGCGTGCGGTCGAATCGGCGTTGGCGATGTTCTCCGAGATGATCCGCATGCGGCCGGCCTGGGCCTTGAGGCCGGCGGCCGCGACGCCGATCGCGCGGGTGAGGTCCATGGCCTAAGCTCCTCAGCGCCGTCCGAGCGCGGTTCTGAGCAGGCCGAGGCTCTTCTGGTAGAGCATCGCGGCCATCTGGTGGTCCATCTGGTTCTGCGCCGCCTTCATCATCTGCTCTTCGAGCGTCACCGTGTTGCCGTCGGGAGTGCGTTCGAAGCCGTCGACGGCGTTCGAGCGGCCGAGCCCTTGCGATGAGGCAAGCGTCATGTGGCTGACGTCGGTGCGGACCGGGCCAGCGATCCGATTCGAAAGCTCAGGCGCGGCGAGATCATGGGCGTGGAAGTTCGGGGTGGCGGCGTTCGCGACGTTCTCAGAGAGAACCGCCTGCCGCGCCTCGTGCCAGCGCATCTTCGTCTTGAGCGCCGCGATCAGCGAGGGTTCGGCGATGCCGGTCACGAGTCTTCTCCTCGCGACGGGCCCGCTTTGATTTTCGCGAATTGCGCCGCCGGTCGGCAAAAACTGCCGCCCGCATGGTTAACAGGCCGTTAAGACCGCGAAGTTTCAATTCACCTTCAGCGAGACTCTGGCTATGACGAGGTCCAAAGATGCGCGCCGCCGCCGGTCGCGCGTCAACCTGGCTCCTTCCGCGGCCGTGTTCGGGGCCGCCGCCGCGCGACCGAAGATGAGGTGACCTGAGTGCTCGACCAGATCCTCGGCGACATTCCGACGCCCCTGAAATTCGTCATCGCCTTCGCGGTCATCATCCTGCTGATGGTGGTCGCGGTCTGGCTCGGCCGCCGGTTCGGCGGGCAGCGCTTCGGGCCGACCGCCGCCACCGGCCGCTCCCGCCAGCCGCGCCTCGGCGTGCTCGACGTGCTCGCGGTCGACGGAAGGCGGCGCCTCGTCATCGTGCGGCGCGACAATGTCGAACACCTGATCATGATCGGCGGGCCGAACGACGTAGTGGTGGAGAGCGGCATCCTGAGGGTGCCGACCGGGATGACGGCGCAGCGCGACGCGCCGGCGATCCTGCCGCCCGATCCTGCGCCGTCCCGGACGGCGCCTCCACAGCCGGTCCCGCCATCTCCCGGCCCGCGGGTCGCGCCGACCGCGCCTGTCCCTGCGGCTCAGCCGGCGGCCGAGCGCGCGCAGCCCGAGCGCCAGCAGCCGAAGACCGTCGAGGCTCCGCCGATCGTGCCGGCCCAGCGCGTCGCGGCGCCCCAGCCGGCCCAGCAGAGGCCGCCGGCTCCGCCCGTCCGCCCGGCGACGCCTCAGGCCGAGGCCCCTGCCGCCCGTCCGCAACCCGCTCCAGCGCGACCTGCGCCGCCCGTCGAGGCGTCGAAGCCGGCCGAGCCGGCCGGCGAGGACAAGCCGGCCCCGCAGACGCCCGCCGCCCAGCCCGCGCCCCCGATTGCGCCAAGGCCAGTGCCGCAGCAGATCATCGCCGGCCCCGCCGGACGCGGCGTCGCGCAGCGCGGTCCCGCGCCCACGACGCGCTCTAGCGACCTCGCCGAGCGGCTCGCCGCGGCCTTGAAGCGACCCGTGCAGCCCGCGCCCGAGAGGGCGCAGGCGCAGGGCGCCCCGGCGGCTCCAGCCGCGCCGGTGGCTTCGGCCATTTTGGCGGCCGTGGCCGCTCCGGCCGCTCCCGCAGCGTCGGAGCCCGCTGCGTCGGCTGAGCCCAAAGCCGCGCCTGCGCCGCAGGCGGGTCCGAACAAGCCGGACGAAGACCTACCGCGCGAAATGCCGCCGATGGCGGACCAGGCCGCGCCGGAGGCCAAGCCCGACCAGAAGCCCGCGGCGCCCGAGGTCAAGGCCGAGCCGCGGGCCGAGAAGCCCGAAGCTCCGGAGGACGATCCGCTGGCGTCGCTCGAGGCCGAGATGGCGAACCTTCTGGGGCGGGATGTGGCCAAGAGGCCTTAAGGTCCGGGCGCCCGCCCCGAGCCGCGCGCCGGCCGCCTTAGCACGACCGCTTCGGACGGGATTGGCCGCTCTCGGCGCGACGGCGCTGCTCGCCGCGGCGGCGCCGGCCGCGGCCCAGACGGTGACGCTCGACCTCGGTCAGGGCGGCGTCAGCGAGCGCGCGCTCCAGATCGTCGCGCTCATCACCATCCTGAGCCTCGCCCCGTCGATCCTGGTGATGGTGACGTGCTTCACCCGGATCGTGGTGGTGCTGTCGCTGCTGCGGACCGCGATCGGCACGCAGACCGCGCCGCCCAACGCCGTCATTACGGCGCTCGCGCTGTTCCTCACCGCCTTCGTGATGGCCCCGACGTTCCAGACCGCCTACACCGACGGGATCGCGCCGAGGATCGCCGGCCAGATCGACGACCAGACCGCCTTCCAGCGGGCCGCCGCGCCGTTCCGCGCCTTCATGCTGGCGCACGTCCGGGAGAAGGACCTCGCGCTGTTCCAGGGCCTGTCGCGCGAGCCCGCGCCCGAGACGCCGGACCAGGTCAGCCTCCGGGTGCTGGTCCCGTCCTTCATGATCTCGGAGCTCCGCCGCGCCTTCGAGATCGGCTTCCTGCTGTTCGTGCCCTTCCTGGTCATCGACCTCGTGGTCGCTTCGGTGCTGATGTCGATGGGCATGATGATGCTGCCGCCCGCGATCGTCTCGCTGCCGTTCAAGCTGATCTTCTTCGTGCTGGTCGACGGCTGGAGCCTGATCGCCGGCAGCCTGGTGCAGAGCTACGGCGGCTGAGGCGGCGCGGCCGCGGCCTCGCTCAGGCCCGAGACGGAGCGGCCCCGGCGGCGGTCGCGTCTGGAGCCGGCCGATCGGTCGGCGCGGGCGCGCGCCCGGGCTTCGCCTCCTCCGCGCCGCGCTTCCTGTACTCGCGCAGGAACGTCTCGAACGAGGACCGCGCCGCCACCGAGCGGGCGATCTCGCGGAAGGCGTCGCCCCGCGCCTCGATCGGAGCGGTCACGACCTCGAAGCCAGCCGCTTCCGCGCTGTCCGCCATCTTCGGCGCGAATTTCTGCCGAAGGCGGTCGACCCCGAGGCCGTCGTCGGCGAGCGAAAGCGCGATCGCGGCGCGCAGGACGTCGGCGCGCTGCTCGGCCGTCAGCGGATCGGGACGCCGCCAGGACGAACCGAGCGTCGCCTCGAGCGCCTCGCCGGCCTCCGGCCAGCGGCGCGCCGTCCAGAGGATGTCGGCCTCGAGCTTGTCGGATTCGGGCCCCTCCAGTCCGGCCGCCATCTCGAGCGCGAGGTCGACCCGGCCGGTCTCCGCAAGCGCGCGCGCCTCGAGCCTCAACCGCGCCGCGATCAGCGAGGCGGGCAGATCGGCCTGGCGGGTCTTCCGCAGGGTCTCGAGCGCCTTGGCGGGTTTTGAGTTCATCAGGTCGACGAGGGCCGCGCGCGCCGCGACCTGCGCGCGCGCCGCGCCAGCCAGGCGATTGTCGATCTGGTAGTCGAGCAGCTCCGCGGCCTGATCGAGCAGGTCGACGTCGACGAGCTTGTCGGCGAGCCGCCGGACCAGCTCGTCGCCGCGCCTGCCGCCGGGCGAAAGCTCCTTGAAATCGTAAAACAGCGCGAGCGCGTCGAGCTTCGGCAGGCTGTCGACCCCGGCGCCGAGGAAGAGGTCCGTGAAACGGCTCTGCATGCGGTCCTGCAGGGCGCGGGTCTCCTCAGCCTCGGGAAAGGCCGCGACCGCGGTCCTGAGCGTCGAGAAAGCTTCGCGCCAGCGCCCGGCGTCGCCGTAGAGCCCGATCAGACGCGCGAGCGCCTCCGCCTCCACGTCGTCACCGCGCCAGCCGGTCGTTAGCCTTTCGAGGCGGGCGATGGCGTCGGCCAGGGACGACTCGCCGGTCTTGAGCGAGAGCTCGACGCCGCGGAGCTCGGCTTCCGCCGAGGCGGTGTCGGTCTGCGTCTTGGCGAGCGACGCATAAACCGCGGCCGCGCGCTTCGTCTGTCCGAGCGCCTCGGCGACCCGCGCGCGGGCGAGCTCACGCGCCGCGAAGCCGCGTGTGGCGGGCAACACCTCCAGCCGTTCGAACTCGGCGGAGGCGGCCGCTCCGTCGCCGGCGTCGAGCGCGAGGTCCACCGCAAGGGCGACGAACCGCGCCCGCAGTTCCGCCGGCAGCGAGGGAAGCGCCCGCTCGCCGAGCTTCAGCGCCGTGCGGGCCGGGCCGGGATGACCGATCGCGGCTTCGGCGGCGGCGCGCCAGAGTTGCGCCTCGCCGGTCATGCGCATGGACGGCGACGCGAGAATGGCGAGGGCAGCGGTCGGCCGTCCGAGCTCGACCGCGACCGCCGACCTCAGGATCGCCAGCCGCCCGTCGCGTTCGGAAATGCCGCCGTCCTCGACGATCGCGTCCAGCACCGCCTTGGCTTCGCTGGCGCGGCCGCGCGCGTGGTAGAAGCGCGCCAACGCCAGCCGGGCGGCCGGACGGTCTTCGGCGGAGGCCAGCGCCGCGGCGCGCATCAACTCGTTCTCGCGCGCGCGGAACGGTCGGGCGATTTCCTCCGCCCACTCGCGGGCCTGCGTCACGACGACGGGAACCGGCGTCCCGGGCGCGCCGTCCGCCGCGCCGCCGCCGGTCGCGGAGAGGTTGAGGCCTCCCTCGTGCTCCACCAAGAGTTGCTCAACGCTGGCGCGGACCCGCAGATCGTCGGCCGCGAGCGCGAGCGCGACGCCCTGCGCCGTCACGAGCATCGAGAACTCGACGAAGGATTGCGGCCTCTGGACGTTCCGCGCGGGCTGGCCGAGCGTCGCGACCGCCAGCATGTCTCCAATGTCGGGGTCGCGCAGCACGCGGACCGCGCCGAGCCCCGGCAAATCGGCCGAGGCCCTCGCGCGGCCGTCGTCGCCGAAGGTCGCGACGAACGCCAGCGGCGCGCTGCGCTGCATCACCTCGTCGCCGATCGACACGACCCAGTCCGCGCCCTCGACCGCGGCCGAGACGAGACGCGCCTCGGCGAGCTTCAGCCTGACGGCGCGGCCGCGTTCGACGGGCGTCTCTTCGGCGCTCAGCAGGATGCCGCCGGAATTCTTCACGAAGCCGTCGAGGCTCCATGAGCCCCGGTCGTCGAACACCGCCCACAGCGTCCGGCCGCGGAGGAACATCGCCGCAGGCGTCGCGCGCGCGAACGGAAAGACCAGGCGGACAGCGCCGCCGATCCGGCGCACGGACGCCGCACGCGCCTCGGCCCCCGCGGACGGCGCGACGACGGCGGCCGCCGACGGCGTCTCCTTGGCCGGAGGCGCGGCGTCGGATGTGGCCGGAGCCGGAGCTTTCTCATCCCCGGCGGCCGCGTGCGAGTCGGTTGGCTGGCTGGGCGCGACGGCCTCGGCCGGCGCGTGGGACGCGCCCGCGGCCTCCGGCCGGGCGGGCGTCGTGACGGAGGCGGGCGCGTCGGCGTCGTGGACCGGAGTCACGGCGGCGCGGTCGCCATGCGGATCAGTCGTCCCGCCCGTGGCGGGGCTCGACGGCGCGACGTCCGTGCGGTCGACGTCCAGCAGGAAGTCGCCGTCCTCGCGGAAGCCGCGGAAGGCGCCACCGCCCGGCGCAGGAACCGAGACCACCAGCCCGCCGCCTTTCGACTCCGCGTCGAGGCCGGCGAGTTCCGGCGGAAGGCGGGCGCGCACGGCCGCGACGTCAAAGGCGTAGGGCGCTCCGATCGTCACCAGGAGCTTTTCGCCGACGCGCCTGACGTCGACCGGCGCTTCGCCGCCCAGACCGAAGATCAGCCGGCGGAAGGTCGGATGGGTGGCGCCTTCGAGCGTGAGGCGCGGCTGCGGCTTCACGCGCCGGCGCGCTTCCTGGGCGCGGATCTCCCGTCCCTCGCGAGCCTCGCGCGTGAGATCGGCGATCAGTTCGCGCGGCAGCGGCGGCGGCAATCCGGCCCAGTCCGGCGGCAGCAGATCGACGAACAGCTTCTCGCCGGCTTCGGTCGCGATGAGCTTCACCGGCTTCGTGAGCGACATCCGGATCGCGGCGCCGTCGGGATCGCGGCGGACCACGCCGATGAGCGCGCCGAGCCCGCGCGTAAGCGGGCTCGTGTCGAGGGCCACCTGTTCGTCGAAGGACACGACCAGAACGCCGTTCGCCAGCCGCGCCGAAGCGCCGCCCGGCATCCTCTCGAACGCGAAGACGACGCGGGCGTAGCCCTGCGGTTCGACGCCAGCGGCGATGGAGCCCGGAATCGGAGCCGCGCGGGCCGGCGACGCGGCCAGCGCGGACGCGAACAAAAGGCTCGCGATGACGGCGCGCAGTCCGAACGCCACCAGCCGGGCTCCCTCGGCGAACAGGCGGCGCGTGAGCCGCTCATCAAGGGAGCAGTCTTATCGGGAAGCCGTTCGCAAGCCGTTACCGGCTTCGACCGGTCAGCGTTCGGCCGGACGGCCCTCGATCTTGGGCAGGTCCGTCGCGGCCATCGCGGCGGCGGGCGAGGCCGCGACCTCGCGGCGCGTGAGCGAGACGGTAAGCTTCTGCGCAGCGTCGGCCGACATCAGCCCCATGACGGTGGAGAGCTGCCGCGGCTTCATGCGCGACGCGACCTCGAGCAAGACCTGAGGGTCGAGCTTCTCGAAGATGCGCGCGGCCTCCTTGGGCTTCATGCCCTCATAGAGCGTCACGACTTCCTTGAGCCGCGATCCCTCCTGCTCGGCGCGGCGACGGTCGGCGGCCGCGACCGCCTCTTCCAGGCGCGCGAGCTCGGCGAGGCGCTCCTCCATCCGCTTTTCGGCGGCCTTCAGCAGGTTCTCGCGGAGATCGAGGTCGGCGCTGCGGGCCTCGATCGCCTCCCGGCGCTTGCCCAGCGCGTCGAGCAGCGCCCGCTCTGCGGGCGCTTCGGCGTCGAGCTCGCCCTTGCGATCGACCGGCGGCCTCTCGACCCGTCCCTTCGGCTTCGCCCCGGCCTCGTCGGACCCCTGGTCCTCTGCGGCGGCATTCTCTTGCGCGGAGGCGCCGGCCGCCGCGGCGGCCGGCACGAACAGATAGCTCGAATGGCTGGAGAGGCCGATCGCCTTCAGCGCGAGCAGCGCCGCGGCCGCCGTGATCACGACGGGCATCAGCCGCAGGCGCGTGCGGGCGACGCCGGTCACGTCGCGGCCCCGAGGCTGAGCGCGCGGATGCGGTTGGAGAACAGCTCCGCCGCTGCGGCCGCCGCCGCTGAAGCGCTGACGGGCGGCTCAGCGGCGAGCCGCGCCGCTTCGGCCTCGCGCTCCGCGTCGCGGCGCGCCTCGCGCCGGATCTCCTCGCGCGTCGTCTTGATGCGCTCGACGTCGGCGATCGCCGCCTCGCGGCTGGCGTGGTCGCGCGCGGCCTTGGCGATTTTGGCGATCCGCTCGATCACCTGCTCGCCGTCGGCGAGCTGGACGGCCATCTGCTCGGACAGCGCGGCCGCCTTGCCGAGCCGCTCGGACAGCGTTTCCTCGCTCTGCGCGACGGTCGCGCGCAGCGCGGCGATGGCGCGTTCCGCCGCATGAGTGGCGCCGACCAGCTCCGTGATCGTGTCGCGCATCGTCGTCTCGTCCGACCGCAGCCGCCTCAGCCTGCGGTCGAGCGTCGCGCAATAGAAGATCGTGGCGACGAGCAGCACGGCGACGAGCGACTCGATCGCGAGGCCCACGACATTGTCCATCACGAGGCCTCCTTGCGGCTCTCGCCGGCCGCCTCGAAGGCCGCGAGCGTCGTGCGCGACCGCCTGAGCGGCTGGGCGACCTTCACGGCCACCCGTTCGCCGGACCGGCCCATGCGCGCCGTCGTCAGGGTCTCCTCGCCGCAGCGGATCTCGACCAGGGCGTCGGGCCTGATGTCGAGCATCAAGGTGTCGCCGACGTCGAGGTCGAGGATGCGCTTGAGCGGCAGCTTCTTGTCGAACAGCACCGCCTGGACCTCGGTCTTCGCCGACCAGATCTCGGTCGCGAGATGTCCTTCCCAGGTCGCGTCGCGGCCGAACTTCTCGCCCATGAACATCTGCATGAGCACGTCGCGGATCGGCTCGATCGTGGCGTAGGGCAGCAGCATCTCGATCACGCCGCCGCGCTCCTCCATGTCGACCCTGAGCTTCACCAGGATCGCGGCGTTGGCGGGCCGCGTGATGGCGGCGAATTTCGGATTGGTCTCGAGCCGGTCGAAGTTGAAGGTGACGGGGCTCACGGGCCGGAAGGCGAGCTCGGCGTCCTCCAGCACGACCTCGATCATCCGCTGGACGAGGCTGGTCTCGATCGTCGTGTACGGCCTGCCCTCGACCTTGACCTTGCCGACGGAGCGGCGCCCCCCGAGCAGCACGTCGATGATCGAATAGGTCAGCGCCGAATCGACCATGGCGAGCCCGAAGCCGTCCCATTCCTCGGCCTTGAACACCGAGAGGATCGCGGGCAGCGGGATCGAGTCGAGATAGTCGCCGAAGCGCACCGACTTGATGCCGTCGAGCGAGACCTCGACGGCGTCCGAGGTGAAGTTCCTGAGGCTCGTGGTGAGCAACCGGACCAGCCGGTCGAACACGATCTCGAGCATCGGCAGGCGCTCATAGGAGACGAGCGCCGAATCGATGATCGCCCGGATGCCGGACTTGCCCGCGAGGCCGAGCTCGTTCGGGTCGAAGCCGAGCAGGCCGTCGACCTCATCCTGGTTGAGCACCCTGTCGGCGCCCTTCGCCCCGCCGGCCTGCTCCTGGGGCTCCTCGAGCATCGCCGCCCAGCCGGCCGCCATCTCTCCCGAGACGGGGCCGACCTGTTCGGCCATCGCCGCTTCCCATTCGGCGGCGATGTCCTCGTCGGTCTGCTTCTGCTCGCCGGCCATGTCGCGCTCCGCGCCCGCTACTGGACGACGATGTCCTTGAACAGCACCGCGTCCACCTTGGCGGGCGCGACGGCGGTGTTGACCCGCCGCAGCAGTTCCTCCTTGAGCCGGTAGACGCCGGCCGAGCCGCGGATGTCGTCCGGCCGGAGCTCCCTCAGATGCGTCTGGAAGCTGTCGAGCACGCGCGGCATCATCGGCTTGATGGCCTGCGCCATCTCGGGCTTGTCGACCTCGAGCGCGACCGCGAGCCGGACGTAGCGCTGCTTGTCCTTGTCGACGGTCGCGAGATTGACGGTCATCTCGGGCAGATCGACATAGGACGCCGCCGCGGTCGGCGCGTCTTCTCCCGCCTTGGGCGCCACGGGGCCATGACCGTCGTCGGCCGCCTCGCCATGCGCCGCGACCTCGCCATGCTCGCCGCCCTTGCCGCCCGCGAACGCGAAATAGCCGCCGGCTCCGCCGAGGATCACGACAGCCGCCGCGCCGCCGATGATGAACAGCTTCTTCCTCGACTTGGCTTTCACCGCCGTCCCGTCTTCGGTTCCGTCCGCCATCGCCGCGCCGCCCGCCCGCCGGCAGGGGTCGCCGGACATGGTTAACGGATAGGTCGCAAAAGTTAACGAAGCCTTGCGACCCGGCAAAAGCTGCCGGGCAAATTGCGCCGCCGGGCCGTCCGCGGCGCCGTTGAGCACCGGCCCGTACGGTCGCAAATCGCTTGATTTCTCAACCTTCAGGCCGGCTGGCACGCCGCCTGCAGAGCTTGCTGCGGATGCGGCCGCCCGTCGGGGAGGATGGGCGACCAGGATCCGGAACATAGCGGCTCGGGAGCGTGTGGTGGAAAACGCCTCTCTGGTCGGGTTGTCGCGGCAGGTCGCTCTGCGGCGCGAGCTCGACGTCATTTCGAACAATGTCGCCAACATGAACACCTCCGGCTTCAAGGCGGAGCAGATGGCGTTCGGCGAATATCTCACGCCGGACGCGCGCGACGAGACGTTTCGCAGATCAGATCGGCCGCTCTCCTTCGTCGAGGACTTTGCGACCTGGCACGACCAGTCGGAAGGCGCCATCCAGACCACGGGCGGCGAGACCGACGTCGCGATCGCGGGCGAAGGCTTCTTCGTCGTCGAGACCGCGGCCGGGACCCGCTACACCCGCAACGGCGCATTCCAGATCAACGCCCAGGGCGAGCTCGTCACGAGCGAAGGCGCCCGCGTCATGTCGACCGCGGGCGCGATCCAGTTCGCCCCGACCGAAACCGGCCTCACCATCGGCAAGGATGGCGTCATCGCGACCAGCGAAGGCGTGCGCGGCCGGCTCAGGATCGCCCGCTTCGACAATCTTCAGGATCTCGCGAAGGACGGCGTCAGCCTGTTCAGGTCCGATGCGACGCCGGGGGAAGCCACCTCGCGCACCAAGCTCGTCCAGGGCGCGATCGAGAAGTCCAACGTCCGCCCGATCCTCGAGATGAGCCGGCTGGTCGAGGTCACCCGCGCCTATGAGAGCGTGACCTCGATGCTCGCCAAGCAGGACGACGTCCGCCGCTCGTCGATCGAGAAGCTCGCCGAGGTGCCCGCGTGACCGTCGCCGAACAAGGAACCGCCTGATGCGCGCCCTCTACACCGCCTCCACGGGCATGGCGGCCCAGGAGATGAACGTCGAGCTCATCTCGAACAACATCGCCAACATGCGCACCGCCGGCTTCAAGCGCCAGCGGGCCGAGTTCCAGGACCTGCTCTACCAATCGCTGCGCCGCGTCGGCTCGACCTCGTCGGACGCCGGCACGGTGCTGCCTACCGGCGTCGACATCGGCTCGGGCGTCAAGCTGGTGGCGACCCCGCGCGTCATGAGCCAGGGCGTCGTCACCCAAACCGAGAAGACCTACGACGTGGCGGTCCGCGGCGAGGGCTTCTTCCAGATCGAGCTGCCGGACGGGACCACGGCCTACACCCGCGACGGCTCCTTCGAGCTCGACCCGAACGGCCAGCTGGTCACCGCGGACGGCTACACGGTCCAACCCGGCATCACGGTGCCGCAGAACGTGCTGACGGTGTCGATCAGCGCGACCGGCATGGTCGAGGCGACACTGCAGGGACAGACGGCGCCGCAGCAGCTCGGCCAGCTGCAGCTCGCCCGATTCATCAACAAATCGGGCCTCGAGGCCAAGGGCGACAATCTGTTCCTCGAGACCGAGGCCAGCGGCACGCCGCTCGAGGACGTGCCCGGCGCGGAAGGCTTCGGCACGGTGCTGCAGGGCTATCTCGAACAGTCGAACGTCAACGCCGTCACCGAGATCTCGGACCTGATCGCGGCGCAACGCGCCTACGAGATGAACTCCAAGGTCGTCTCCTCGGCCGACCAGATGCTCCAGAACACATCGGCGATGCTGCGATGAGCGCGATGATCAGGATCCTGTCCGCGCTCGCGCTCGGAAGCGCGCTGGCCTTACCGGCCTCGGCCGCGCCGACGTTGCGCGCGGAGGCGCTGGTGAGCGGCGACATCGTCACCGTCGGCGACCTGATCGACGGGGCCGACGGGCTCGAAGGCGTCGCGCTGTTCCGGGCGCCCGACCCCGGCCAGACAGGCCCGCTGCCGGCGGCCGCCGCGATCGCGGCCGCGAAGCGCATCGGGCTCAGCGGCGTCGAGGCGGGCGAGGTGCGGCAGATCTTCGTGACCCGCGCGAGCCGCGAGGTTACGCAAGCCGAGATCGAAGGCGCGATTACGGCGCGCGCCGCGACCGATTACGGCGCGGACGTCGAAGCCATCGCCGTCACGCTCGACGGCGCCGTCGCGCCGGTCCATCTCGACGCCGCCGCGAGGGGCGCGCTCGAGGTCATGCGCTTCGCCGCCGATCCGAAGACCGGCCGATTCGACGCCGTGCTTTCGGTCGCGGGCGCCGGCGCCGCGGCATCGCCGATCCGCGTCTCGGGTTCGGCGGTCGAGACCATCGAGGTCGCGACCCCGTCCCGGCCGGTCGCCCGCGGCGAGATCCTCTCCGCAGCCGAGATCCGAGCCGACCGGCGGCCGAAATCCCAGTTTCCCGACGCGGTCGCGCCGTCCGAAGCGGCGGGTCTCGCGGCCAAGCGTCCGATCCGGGAGGGTCAGCCGCTCCGCGCGGGCGACCTGATGCGGCCGCAGCATGTCGACCGCGGAAGCTTCGTCACCCTGATCTATGCGGGCTCGGGGCTTTCGCTGTCGCTGAAGGCCAAGGCGCTCGCCGCCGGCGCCGCCGGCGACGTGATCGCGGTCCAGAACGTCCAGTCCAAGCGCGTCGTGAACGGCGTCGTCACCGGGCCCTCCGAGGTCACGGTGACGGCGGCGCCGACCGCGGTCGCCCGCCGCTAGCGCGTTCGAAGGAGCGTCCCATGCGTCCCGTCACCCTGCTCGGCGTCTGCCTGATCGCCGGCCCGCTCGCCGGCTGCGGCGCCGCCGACCGCCTCGCCAATATCGGCAAGCAGCCGTCGCTGTCGCCGATCGAGAACCCCGTCACGCAGCCGGGCTACAAGGCGGTGAGGATGCCGATGCCGGAGGCCCAGCCGGTGTCCTATCAGCCGAATTCGCTCTGGCGATCGGGCGCGACGGCGTTCTTCAAGGACCCGCGCGCCAAGCAGGTCGGCGACCTGCTGACGGTCAAGGTGGACATCACCGACAAGGCCGAGATCGAGAACACCACCAAGCGCTCCCGCAGCAACGAGGAGCAGTCCGGGATCAGCAACCTGTTCGGCTTCGAGACCAAGGCGGCCTCGATCTTCCCGAAAGGCTTCGACCCGACCAACCTCGCCAACGCGTCCTCGACGGCGTCGAGCGAGGGCGCGGGCTCGGTCGACCGCAAGGAGACGCTGACCACCAACGTCGCGGCCGTGGTCACCCAGGTGCTGCCGAACGGCTCGCTGGTGATCGAGGGCAAACAGGAGATCCGCGTGAACTTCGAGGTCCGCGAGCTGATCGTCGCGGGCGTGGTGCGGACCGAGGACATCGACAGCGACAACACCATCCCGAGCGAGAAGATCGCCCAAGCCCGCATCGCCTATGGCGGCCGCGGCCAGATCACCGACGTGCAGCAGCCGCGCTACGGCCAGCAGGTGATGGACGTGCTGCTGCCCTTCTGAGCGACGAAATCATCGAGCTTCGCGACGACTTCTCGGCCGGCGCCGGCCCGGAAACGTCGCGGAAGCGTCCGGCCGGCGGCGTCCACCCCGCCCGCGGGACCTGCAGGCGGCCGCCGGCTCCCCCCGGCGGCCGCTGACCGTTTGGGCGGGATCGGCTTGCAGGCCACGCCGCCGTTAGGCGGCCAATCCCTCCAGAAGCGTCGCGAGCGCCGCCTCGACCGCGTCCTCGCCCACCTTTTCACGCAGCAGTAGGCCGTCGAGCTCGAGCATGGCGAGGCCGTGCAGCAGCGCCCAGCAGGCGGTCGCCTGGCCGAGCGCCTCACGCTTGCGGATCAGGCCCGCGGCCTGCCCGCGCTCGAGAAACTCGACCACCACGGCGAAGGCGCCCCGCGCCCGGTCGTCGAGATGGACGGCCGCCGGTTCTCCGGCCTCGGCCCCGAACATCAGCCGATAGAGCGCGGGGTTGCGCCGGGCGAAGCCGAGATAGGCCCGAGCCGCCGGCAGGAGCGCGTCCCGATCGTTCGCGGGCTGAGCCGTCTGGGCGGCGAGCAGCGCCTCGCGCAGCTTCTCAAACCCGATCAGCGCGATCTCGGCGAGCAGCGCCGCCTTGTCGGCGAAGTGCTTGTAGGGCGCGGCGTGACTGACGCCCGCCCGCCGGGCGAGCTCCCTCAACGTGAACTGCCAGCCCCTCTCTTCCTGAAGGATGGCGAGCGCGGTCTCGATGAGCGCGCGTCTCAGGTCCCCATGGTGGTAGGGGCGATCGGAAGCGTCTTGCATGCGACCTCGATGTTTACGGCAAAAACATATGTTGACAATGTTAACTTACATGCCTATGTCTGCCTTCACAAGTTGTCACTGTCAACATCGGAGATCGAAATGAACGCCCCCGCTCCCGCGACCA
>NZ_RYFI01000013.1:9527-10852 GCF_004103825.1 Hansschlegelia zhihuaiae | reverse complement strand
AGACGGCCCGCCGTCGCTCGCCCAGCGCCGGTCCGACCTGAAGAAGCTGAAGGCCGCCATTCTGGCCCGCCGGTCCGAGATCGAGCGCGCGCTGGACGTCGATTTCGGCCACAGGTCGCGCCATGAGACCGCGATGGCGGAGATCATGGCCCCGGTCCAGGGCATCGACTACCTCTCCCGCAATCTCCGCCGCTTCATGGCGCCGAGCCGCCGCCACGTCGCGGCGACCTTCAGATTCGCCAGCGCCCGCGTCGAGTATCAGCCGCTCGGGGTGATCGGCATCGTGGCGCCCTGGAACTATCCGCTCGCGCTCGCGCTGACCCCGCTCGCGACGGCGATCGCCGCCGGCAATCGCGCGATGATCAAGCCGTCGGAGTTCGCGCCCGCGACGAGCCGGCTCCTGCAGGAGATGTTGGCGGAGATCTTCGCCGAGGAGCAGGTCGCGGTGGTGACCGGCGACGCAGCGCTCGGCGCCGCATTCGCGTCGCTGCCCTTCGACCATCTCCTGTTCACGGGCAGCACGACGGTCGGCCGCGCGATCATGAAGGCGGCGAGCGAAAACCTCGTTCCCGTGACGCTCGAACTCGGCGGCAAGTCGCCGGTCGTCGTCGCCCCGGGCCAGGCCCAGGGCGCGGCCGCCTCGGAAGTCGCCTTCGGCAAGCTGACCAACGGCGGCCAGACCTGCGTCGCGCCGGACTATGCGCTGGTTCAGGAACAGGAGGTCGACGCCTTCGTCGCGGCCTTCGGCCGAGCGGTGACGGCGCTCTATCCGAAGGGTCCCACGAGCGACGACTATACCTCGATCATCAACGACCGGCACTTCGAGCGCATCCGCGGACTGCTCGACGACGCGCGCGCCAAGGGCGCCCGGATCGTCGAGGCGGGCGCCGCGCCCGAGACCGCGGGGGAGCGCGCGCGCACGCTCGCCCCGACCCTCGTGCTCGGCGCGACCGACGACATGGCGATCATGCAGGAGGAGATCTTCGGGCCCGTCCTCCCGGTGGTCGGCTATCGCGGGATCGACGACGCCGTCGCCTATGTCAATGCCCGGCCCCGGCCGCTGGCGCTCTACTATTTCGGCGCCGATGACGCGGACCGCCGCAAGGTCCTGTCGCGCACCGTCTCGGGCAATGTCGGCGTCAACAACACGCTGATGCACTATGTCCAGGACGACCTGCCCTTCGGCGGCGTCGGGCCGAGCGGAATGGGCTCTTATCACGGGATCGAAGGCTTCCGCGCCATGAGCCACGCCAAGGGCGTCTATGTGCAGGGGCGCTGGAACGCCGCCGCCCTCCTGCGTGCGCCCTTCGGCGGTCTCGCCGACG
>NZ_RYFI01000013.1:0-9471 GCF_004103825.1 Hansschlegelia zhihuaiae | reverse complement strand
GGGGCGCCCGCCGGCTCCCCGGCGGTCCGCTGACGGTTTTTGAGGCCGCGTGCTAGGGTCTGCGCGAAGGAGAGCGCATGTCCGTCGACGCCAAGGCCCTTGCCCTTCCGCCCGAACTCCTAAGGGAGCTCGTGGCGCTGTCCGAGACCTATCGGCAGCCGCTCGACGAGCTTTTGGAGACCGCCGCCCGGCGGTTCCTCGAAGAAGAGACGGACTTCATCGCGAAGATCGAAGCCGCGCGCGCCAATTCGGCGGCCGGCAAGACCATTCCATGGGAAGAGGCCCAGAAGCAGTTCCGGGAGACCATCGCGCGCGCGGCGCGGCGCCGGACGCCCGCTTGAGGGACATCCGGATCGAGACTGTCGCGCGCGACGACCTCGACCGCATTTTCGCATGGATCGCGGACGAAAATCCCGCCGCCGCCGAACGGGTCCTCGACCGCATCGACAAGACCATCCGCGGGCTTGCGGATTTCTCGACAGGGCGGCCGGGCCGACTGCCCGGCACGTTCGAGGAGATCGTGCCGGGACTGCCCTACATCGTCATCTACGCGACCGAGACGGCGAGGAGACCGTAACGATCCTCTTCGTCCAGCACGCCTCGCGGGACTTTCCCCGAGGCGCTGAGCGGTCAGCTCCGCGCTTTCTCCGGCTTCAGCCTGAGCAGGCGGCCTTCCTCGCTGTCGGTCAGCAGATAGAGCATGCCGTCCGGGCCCTGACGGACGTCGCGGATGCGCTCGCCGAAGTCCTCGAGCAGCCGCTCCTCATGGGTGACCTTGGTCCCGTCGAGCTCGAGCCTGGCCAGCGTCGGGATCGCGAGCCCGCCGACGAAGGCCGAGCCCTTCCAGGCCGGATAGGCGTCGCCGGTATAGAAGGCGAGGCCCGAGGTCCCGATCGACGGGACCCAGTAATGCACCGGCTGCTCCATGCCCTCCTTCTGGGAGGGGCCGATGTCGGCGCCTGAATATTCCTTGCCGTAGGTGATGACCGGCCAGCCGTAGTTCTGGCCGGCCTCGGGACGGTTCAGCTCGTCGCCGCCGCGCGGGCCGTGCTCGACCGTCCAGAGCTTGCCGTCCGCCGGGTTGACGGCGGCGCCCTGGATGTTGCGGTGCCCATAGGACCAGATCTCGGGCTTCGCGCCGTCCTTGGCGTCGAACGGATTGCCGGCCGCCGGGCTGCCGTCCCGGGTCAGCCGCACCACCTTGCCGAGCGTCTCGTCCAGCGCCTGCGACTTGACGCGGAACTCGCGGTCGGAGCGCTCGCCGGTGGTGACGAACATCATGCCGTCCCCCGCGAACACGATGCGCGAGCCGAAATGCTTGGTGGACTGGTACTTCGGCGTCTGCCGCCAGATCACCTCGACGTCGTCGAGCCGAGGAGCGTTGCCCGCGAGCCTGCCGCGCCCCAGCGCCGTGCCGTTCACGCCGCCCTCCCCGGCTTCCGCGAAGGTGAAATAGACGAGCTTCGTCTGAGCGAAGTCCGGCGCGACCGCGACGTCGAGCAGGCCGCCCTGCCCGCGGGCGTCGACCTTGGGAAGTCCCGTCACGGGCGCCGAAAGCTTGCCGTCGGGCAGCACGATGCGCATCCGGCCCGCCTTCTCGGTCACGAGCATCCGGCCGTCAGGCAGGAAGGCGACGCCCCATGGCCGCTCGAGCCCCTCGGCCACGGTCTCGACCGAGAACGCCTGCTTCTCGGACGCGACGACCTCCGAGGCCTTCTTGGATTGCCCGACCTTGGACTGCGCGACGGCGAAGCTCGCGCCGGCGCCCGCGGCGAGCGCGGCGGCGAGGGCGATGGCGGCGGCTCGTCCGGTCAGCGGAAACGGCATGGCGGCGCTCCATGTTGAATCGCTGCGGCGCAGATATGGCCCGGATCGCGTGAATCCAATCACGATCGATCACTTTGCGATCAACCGACAAATGACGGCGCTTCCATGACCGGAGGCTGCGTCCGGCCCGGCAAAACCTGCCGGCCGGCAACACACGCCGGGCCTCGCCTCCGGCAGTCCTCCGTCCAACCCATTGAATTCGCTCGATGCAACTCGTGGCCCGCCGCTTGCGACGCTCCTGCGGGGAAACCGCGCGGGCGAGTCCGCGCCGCGTATCCGCGTATCGGGAGACCGCAATGGGCATTTACGGCGCGCTGACGACCGCGGTCAGCGGACTTCAGGCTCAATCCTTCGCGCTCGAGAACATCTCGGGCAACATCGCGAACTCGCAGACCGTCGGCTACAAGCGCACCGACACCTCCTTCGCCGATCTCGTGCTCGGCGGCGACATGAATGTCCGCCGCCAGGTGGCGGGCTCGGTGCAGGCCTTCTCGCGCTCGACGAACGACGTGCAGGGCACGCTGGCGGCGTCGAGCTCGTCCACCTCGATCGGCATCCGCGGCTCCGGCTTCTTCCTAGTGCAGGACCAGACCGGCGAGATCGACGGCAAGCCGACCTTCGACAGCGCCAACCTCTACACCCGCCGCGGCGACTTCGAGGTCGACCGGAACGGCTACCTGGTGAACGGCGCCGGATACTTCCTGATGGGCGCCAAGCTCGACCCGGCGACCGGCAACGCGGTCGGCTCGACCAACGAGGTGATCCAGCTCACCAAGGACTTCATGCCCGCAACCGCGACGACCGCGATCGACTACCGCGCGAACCTCGCGAGCGTCCCCCAGACCACGAATTACCAGGCCGGCGACCCGACGTCGTGGCTGCTCGACCCGGACATCACCGGCGACGTCACCGGCGCCCGGTCGGAGGAGTTCCTCGCCTCGACGATCAGCGGCGACGCCGTCACGGTCTACGACGTCAAGGGCGGCGCGCACGACGTGCAGTTCCGCTGGGGCAAGGTCGCGAACGAGGACTCTTCGGCGACCCCGGCCGTCAAGGACAGCTGGGCGCTGTTCTACATGTCGAACAACGAAGCCGGCGCCGACGACGTCGCCTGGACCCGCGTCGACGCCGATTCCTCGACCGGCGGACAGCAGAATTACGAATTCGACGACAAGGGCTTTCTGACGAAGCCGTCCAACGGCATCGTGACGCTCAACGATCTCACGATCGACGGCGCCAATCTCGGGGCCATCGCGCTCAACCACGGCACGGCCCTGACCCAGTTCGCCGACACGAGCGGCTCGGCGGAGGTGAAGCAGCTGACGCAGGACGGCGCCTCTTCGGGCTCGATCACCAGCATCGAGATCGCCGATGGCGGGCTGGTCAACGCCACCTACTCGAACGGCAAGTCGCGGCCGCTCTACCGCATCCCGGTGGTGAGCTTCTACGCCGAGAACCGCCTGGCTCCGGTCGACGGCGGCGCCTACGCCGCGACGATCGCCTCCGGCCAGCCGCTCGAGGACGCCAACGCCGAGATCATGGGCCAGGCGATCGAGCAGTCGAACGTCGACATCGCGGACGAGTTCACGAAGATGATCGTGACCCAGCAGGCTTATTCGGCCAACACGCGGGTGGTCTCGACCTCCGACTCGATGATGCAGGACGCGCTCAACATGATCCGCTGAGGCGGGTCAGGAGCCGGAGGGCGGCGTAAATGGGTTTGTCGTCGGCGCTCGGCGCCGCCCTGTCGGGTCTCAAGACCAGCCAAGCCGGGCTCGACCTGGTCGCGGCCAATGTCGCGAACGCGCAGACGCCGGGCTACGTCAAGAAGACGCTTAGCGTCGAACAGGTCGTCTCGGGCGGCGTCACCATCGGCGTGCGGACCGACGACATCCGTCGCGAGCTCGACCTCTATCTGCAGCGCACGCTCCGTTCGGAGGCCGCCGGCGCGGCCTTCGCGCAGGCGCGCGCGGACTATCTGGACCGGGTCCAGACGATCTTCGGCACGCCCGACGGGGAACTGTCGCTCGACACGTCGGTCTCGAAGTTCTCGGCGTCGCTCGACGCGCTCGCGACGTCGCCCGAGAGCGGCGGCGCCCGCGCCGAGGTCCTGGCGCAGGCGCAGACGCTCGCCCAGACGCTGAACGCCGCCTCGCGCGACGTCCAGGATCTTCGCGGGCAGGCCGACCAGCAGATCGCCGAGGGCGTCACGGCGGCCAACGACGCGCTCAAGTCGATCGAGGACCTGACCAGGCAGATCGTCGGCGCCAAGAATCGCGGCCAGCCGACCGCCGACCTCCTGGACCTGCGGGACGTGGCGATCGACACGCTCGCCTCGCTGGTCGACGTCCGGGTCGAGGACGTCGGCGCGTCGGGCGAGATCCGCGTCAAGACGTCGTCGGGTCTCTCGCTCTATGACGGGGCGGCCTCGACGCTCAGCTTCACGGCCGCCGGATCGGTCGGACCGGAGGACGCCTACGGGGCCGGGCTCAGCGGGATCACGCTGACGCGGCCGTCCGGGCAGTCCTTCGACCTGCTCGCCTCGGGCCAGCTGCGCTCGGGGAGCCTGCGCGCGCTCGCCGATTTGCGCGACAAGACGCTGCCGCAGGCCCAGACCCAGCTCGACGAACTCGCCGCGAACCTCGCCCAGGCGCTCGGAACCAAGGTCGAGGACGGCGCCGCCATCGCGGGCGGCGTCGACCTCACGACCGCCGGCGCCGCTTCGGGCGACCGGCTGACGGTGAGCTATCAGTCCGGCGCCGGGGCGCGCTCGGTCACCGTGGTCAATGTCGGCGACCCGTCCCGGCTGCCGCTCGACGACAGCGTCACGGCCGATCCGGACGACATGGTGATCGGCGTCGACTTCTCGTCGCCGACCGCAGCGGCCGATCTCGACGCGGCGCTCGCGGCGCGCGGTGTCGCGATCGACGTCGCGACCTCGGCGGACGGCTTCGCGTTCACGTCCGGGGCGGCCGGCCTGACGATCACCGGCGGGCAGTCCCGGCTCACCGCCGCCGCGCTTTCCGGCGACGGGCTCGCGCTGCCCGTGTTCGTCGACGGCTCGGGGGGCGGGGTCTATTCCGGCAGCCTCGACGGGCGCGGCCAGCGGATCGGCTTCGCGGGCCGCATCACGGTCAATCCGGCGCTTCTGGACGACCCGTCCGCCCTCTCGGTCTACGCGACCGGCGCGGCGGCGGGCGACGCGTCCCGCGCGACCTTCCTGAGCGAGGCGCTCAAATCCGATCGGAGCTTTTCGGCCGACACCGGGATCGGCGGCGCCTCGCAGCCCTTCAGCGGCTCGCTGGTCGATTTCGCGCAGGCCGCGATCTCGGCCCAGGCCCGGGCGAGCGCGACCGCGACCCGCGTCGCGGAAGGCCAGTCGCTCGTCGTCTCGTCGCTGCAGGACCGGCTCTCCACCGAGTCCGGCGTCAATGTCGACGAGGAGATGAGCCGCCTGATCCAGCTCCAGACCGCCTATGGCGCGAACGCCCGCGTCATCACCGCGGTCAAGGAGATGATCGACATGCTGATGAACGCGGTCTGAGGTTTCGGAAGATGAGCTCGATCGGTCCTTATGCGGCGAGCGGGGTCGGACGGCCGAGCCTGACGCGCGCGCTCACGGAAAGCCGCGGCCAGCTCGACGACCTCCTCGTCCAGCTTTCGACCGGCAAGGTTTCGCAGTCCTATGCCGGGCTCGGTGCCGGCGCGAGCTCCTCGCTCGCGATGCGGAGCCGGCTATCGGCCATCTCTTCCTTCGGGGCGACGGCCTCGACGGTGACGCCGCGCATCAACCTGATGGCGACCACGATCACCCGGCTCGACGACATCGCCGCCGAGTACAAGCTGACCGACCCGAACGAGTACACGCTGACCAGCGGCTCGGTGACGATCGCCCAGAGCCAGGCGTCCGTCGATCTCCAGGAGGCGATCTCGGCGCTCAATCTCGAGGTCGGCGGGCGTCACCTGTTCTCCGGCCGCTCGACCGACGTGAAGCCGGTCATCTCGGCCGACGCGATGCTGTCGGACGACGGCGCCAAGGCGGGTCTCCGAACCGTCATCTCGGAGCGCAAGCTCGCCGATCTCGGCGCCGACGGGCGCGGCCGGCTCGACGTCTCGGCGCTCTCGGGCTCGAGCTTCACGGTCTCGGAGGAGGCGTCGGGGCCGTTCGGCTTCAAGATCTCCTCGCTCTCCTCCGAAATGACCAACGCGGTCGCGAGCGGGCCTGCGGGCTCGCCGCCCGGGATCACGCTCGGCCTCACGGGCCAGCCGCAAGCCGGCGAGCAAATCCGCGTCGGGCTCACCCTGCCCGACGGATCGACCGAGACCGTGACGCTGACCGTAAAGGACCCGGCCGACACGTCCGCGCTCGGCGAAGGCGAATTCCGGCTCGGCGCGACCGCGGCCGAGACCGCGGAGAACATGCGGACGAGCTTCGACGCGGCGCTCAAGACGCGGGCCTCGACAGATCTCGTGGCGGCCTCGGCCATGCAGGCCGGCGAGGAGTTCTTCAATGTCGCCCCGGGCGCCGAGCCGGCCCGCGTGGCGGGCTTCGACGGCGTCTACGCGACCGACGCCGACCGCGTCGCGGCGCTTCAGTCGGCGACCGGGCTCACATCCACCGGAACGGCGGCCAGGACCGTGTCCTGGTATGTCGGCGAGACCGGCTCGGACGATCCGCGCAAGACCGCGGCCGCGACCGTCGACGAAGGCGTCGGGGTCGCGTATGGCGCGCGCGCCAACGAGGACGGCCCGCGCCGCGTGATCCAGAACCTCGCGGTGTTCTCCGCCATGACGTTTTCGACCGGCGACGCGGACGGCAAGGCGCGCTACTCGGCGCTCGCGGGCCGCACGATCGAGAGGCTCGGCGCGAGCGAGACCGCGACCGACCTCCAGACCATGGCGGTCGACTTCGCCTCCGCCGCGTCGACGATCACGGCGGCCGGCAAGCGGCACGCGATCGCGAAGGACATGGCGCAGACCGCCGTTTCGGGCGTCGAGGACGTATCTAAGGAAGAGGTCTCGCTGAAGATCCTCGCGCTGCAGACCCAGTTGCAGGCGAGCTATCAGGTCACCGCCAATCTGAGCCAGCTCACGCTCGTCAACTTCCTCTAAGGCGCGGAGTTCGGACTCCCGAACTTCTTCTGCCGCGTCCCCACGCGCCGCCGCGGACGTCCTTGCGCGGGCCCTACTCGCACGTATGCAGCGGGGATGAGGATCGGATCGCCTGATCCTCGTCTCAAAGATGAAATCGTTCTTTCGCGCTTGTTCGGCGCAGGACTTGCCTGCGCGCCGACCTCATATTGCGCTCACGCAGGCTTCGCTGCTTTGCGGCCGTCGAACGCGGCGCGAGATCTTCCGGCCGACTTTTAGAGCGATTCTGTCATCTCACGTTTGTGAACAGATCATAGCAGGGCGTTGCTTCAAGGGCGGCACGGCCGTCTTGGACCATCGCGCAACTTTTTCCTCGGAGAATGACCTATGAAAAAAGGTCAATTGCTTGCGGCCTCGGCCGCGGCGCTGCTTTTCGGGCTCGGGACGCAGATCGCCCAAGCGGATGATCAGGCCGATGCCAAGGCGGGCGCCGCGAAGAACGTGATCCTCTTCATCGGCGACGGCATGGGCGTCTCGGAGGTCACTGCGGCCCGCTACTATCAGTACGGCGCCAGGGGTCGGATGAACTTCGACAAGCTTGGCTCCACCGGCTACCAGACCACCTGGTCGCTCAAGCCGGGCGAAGGCCCGAATTACGAAGTCGACTACGCGCCGGACTCGGCGTCGACCGGCACCATGTGGGCGACCGGCAAGAAGACGATCGACGAGCGCATCTCGCAGGGCCCGAGCTCGGCGATCGACGTCCCCGGCAAGAACCTCCGGACGGTCCTCGAAGTCTTCCAGGCGAAGGGCAAGCGGGTCGGCAACGTCTCCACGGCCGAGATCACCGACGCCACGCCGGCCGTCCTGAACGCCAAGATCAGCATCCGCGGCTGCCAGGCCCCGAAGGACATGGGCCTGTGCCCGACTGAGACGAAGGCCAAGGGCGGCCTCGGCTCGATCGCCGAACAGACCGTCGATCACAAGGTCGATGTCGTGCTTGGCGGCGGCAAGGGCCGCTTCGACGACGCCGGCGGCGCGATCGCGGGCGGCGTCGACGACGGCAAGACAGTCGTGCAGTCCGCGGAGCGTCAGGGCTACAAGGTCATCGGCTCCAAGGGCCAGCTCGAGCGTCTGAAGGCGTCCGACATGCCGGTTCTCGGCCTGTTCAACGCCAGCAACATGACGACCGAGTGGACCGGCCCGCAGGCGATCCCCGGCGACGGCGTCAAGGCGCATGAGTGCGAGACCGGCCACCGTCCGAACAACGAGCCGTCGCTCCAGCTCATGACCGAGAAGGCGATCGAACTGCTGCAGGGCAAGCGCGGCTTCTTCCTGCAGGTCGAGGGCGCCTCGATCGACAAGCAGGACCATGCGGCGAACGCCTGCGGCCAGATCGGCGAGACCGTCGCGTTCGACCGCGCGATCGGCGTCGCGCTCAAGTTCCAGGAAGAGAACCCGGACACGCTGATCATCGTCACCGCCGACCATTCCCACACCAGCCAGATCGTCGCCGAGGACAGTTCAGGAACCGGCAACCCGACCGGCTACTCGGACAATCTGATCACCAAGGACGGTCAGGTCATGCGGGTGACCTACGGCACCGCCGGCGGGCCTGGCCCGGTCGCGACGCCGCCGAGCCAGCAGCACACCGGCGCGGTCGTTCCGATCTGGGCCAAGGGCCCCGGCGCCTCCGCCATCCTCGGCACCACGGACCACACCGACCTGTTCGACATACTGCAGGGCAAGTGATCCGGGCATGAATCGGGAGATGGTCGGGTGTATGCTCGACCATCTCCCGGACCCGACCGCGGTCCACGGGGCGTCCGGAGGATGGCGAACGGGGACGCGATGGCGACGCTGGCTGAAGTCCTGGCATTCGCGAGCGCGCTCGGCGCCGGGCTCATGGGCGGCTTCTTCTACGCCTTCTCCGGCCTCGTGATGCCGGCGCTCGGCCAAAGGCCGACGCGCGAGGCGGCGGCGGCCATGCAGACGATCAATGTCGTCGTCCTCAACCCGCTGTTCTTCGTCCTGTTCTTCGGAACCGCGCTCATCGGCCTGGGGTCGGCGATCTCGGCGCTCGCTTTGCCCGCGGACAAGGCCGCGGTCGCGACCGTTGCGGCCGTCGTGTACGTCGCCGGCTGCGTCGGCGTGACCATGGCGCGCAACGTGCCGCTCAACGAAGAGCTCAAGGCCGCGTCGGCGGACGGGCCGGCGATCGAGGCGCTCTGGCGCCGCTACCTCAGGGACTGGACCTGGTGGAACCACATGCGGACGATCGCCTGCGTTCTGGCCGCCGCCGGCTTCATGCTGGCCCTCGCCTGAGACCGTTAGCCAGGACTTAACCATGAAATTCGTTTGTCGGGCCGGCCGCGGAACCCGGCTCCGGCGTTAACCCGCGTTTAGCGGCGGCGGCGGGACTGTCCTCGGGCGCCTCAGGAAGGGGCGTGAACACACCTCCTAGGACAGGAGCGCCGTCATGGCCGACATCACCCTCAACTCCGCCGTCCGTTCGAATCTGCGCACTTTGCAGTCGACGACGGATCTCATGAA
>NZ_RYFI01000012.1:116751-157112 GCF_004103825.1 Hansschlegelia zhihuaiae | reverse complement strand
AATTGGACGCCGATCCCCCGACCTACGGGGTCAAAATTCCACGCCGGATCACACTTTGAGGTTCTCGACGCTCACCGACGTCAGCTCGATGCCGACACCCGGGCGCACCTCGACGCAGGCGCTTAGTACTCGATCTTTAGGTCCAGCTTGACCGCTGACAGCGGCGCGCCCGACATCTTTGAGATCCGTTGGCGCGCCCACGCCACGACTTCGGATATGGTCGTGAGCGCCGGGATCCCGGCATGGTCCTCGAGCGCGACCGCGTGCGTCTCGTCAGCGTCATCGATTTCGGCTTCTGCCTCGTCGCCAACATTGGCGTCGCCGACGATCAGCTCTGCGACGCTGTATGTCGCCACGCTCTTGTACTTGTCCCCAATGCCGCTGCCGACGCTCGCGGCGAGACCACGTTCGTCGCGGTCGAGCGCGACCCACATGCCGAAACCGTCCTTCGGGGTCTGGCCGTCCTTGCGGCGCGCGGCGTAGGCCGCGTCGAACCGGGACCTGACCTCGTCCGCGGGGAAGATGTGGCCGTCGACGGTCCGGGGATCCTCCTTCGAGTCGACCGCGGCGACAATCACGAGGTCCACACCGCTGAGCGTCTTCCACCGCTTTCCGCCGTCGAGCGGCGGGAAAGCGATCCAGCGATCACGCGTCGTTCTGATCGAAGCGACCTGCGCCTTGTCGCCCTTCTTCACGTTCCAGACGTTGCTGAGCCCCCGCCCGGGAACCCGCTTCATCTCGTAACCCTGGCTTTCCGCGGCCTTCTTCGCGGCGCTGACGAGCACGCGACGGTGAGAATCCGGACTGCTTCAACGGCCGGCTGCGCAACGAACTTCTGAACGAGACGCTGTTCCGCTCATTGCAGCACGCTCGCGCCGTGCTTGAAGCCTGGCGGCGCGACTACAACGAACGACGACCGCACTCTAAGCTCGGCTGGATGACGCCTCGGGCCTACGCCACCGCCATCCTCGAGACCTCCGGCCGAAGCGCTGCGCAACCTGACAGCTCCGCGCTTCGGCCTCTTGCAACCGCCATCGACGATGGCTCAGATCACGACAGGCGTCACCGAAGACGAGCGATGGCGATGCGCGACCCTGTAGGCGCGTCTTACTCGAAAACTTGGACCGGTTCTCCGCTCGGCAATCTTGCGGGCACGAGCTGCCGCAGCTTGTCCGCTCTTGCTCGTTCGTCGGTGAGAGCGTCGTTTAGAAACGCGACGACAGCATCGAGTTCGGCGTCGGTCAGCGTCACGGGATTATCGAGCTGTGGCGCCAGATGCTCTTGCACCACATCGAACCGACCCATGTTGCTTCGAAGGTCAGCCGGAACGCCTTCATTCGCAGGATTGTAAGTCCTAGCTCCAGCTTTCGGATTGATATGAAACCGAACGGCGCGTTCGAGATTGTTGAACGACCCATTGTGAAAGAAATTAGCTTGCAGTCCGACGTTTCTGAGCGGCGATGTTCTAAACTTAAACCTATCGGCTTCCAGCGAGGTGATGTCAAACAAACCCATGTCGTATGGGCCTTTTACAGTAAATGTTCCTTCCTGGTTTCGGAATGGGACGTTGCCTTTCCCCACACCGAAAACCGGAGCGATCGACGGAACGCCTGTTGCGTGAGATTTGAAGTCGCTGAACATCTCATTGGAGTTGCCAGCAACCGTGTGGCAAGTCACGCAGCCCGCTTTTCCGAAAAATAAAATTGCGCCTCGCTTCTGCTCATCCGTAAGCGCTCCGCGCTCTCCCCTCGCATATCGATCAATCGGTGCATTGACGTAAGTCAACGAGAGCTGAAACTCGGAAAGCGCCTGCCCAATCATATAAAATTCGATTGCGTTTCCGTCATTCACCGACTGATAGATCTGTCCAAAAAGTTGTCTATATTCGCGCATGTTGTTGATGCGTTCAAGAACTTCGTGCCGGATTGGGTTGTTGCGGGAAGGCACGTCGTCGTAAGGCTCGGGGACAAAGCGGTCCTGGTTACCGCTCACGTCGTCGAATTGATCGAAGTCACTTGGCGTAGGCGGATTAGTTGTGTTGTCGTCGTCGTCGCGGATAGGCCGGTCATTTGGGATCGGTGTGATCGGCAGGCCAAGCACCTTCATCTGCTGGCTAGGCCGCGCAGGAATCACGACGGTCGAAAATCGCCTCGAATTGAATCTGACATCGACGAAGGGCGCGTTTTCGGTGTCGCCGAACCCGCCAAATCCCGCCATCTCGGGCAATTCAGTGAAAGGAATGTGAGCTTGAGCCGCTAGAAGATGCGGAAACCGTGGGTCCGAAGCTGGAAAGAAGCTTTGACCTTCAGGGTAGGGGAACGTGAAACCTCTCGAATTGTCAAAAGGATCCCCCGAATTGCTCGAGAATCGGCCGTTCCACATCAGCGATGGCAATAGACCGATGCCGATGAGCATCGGCGTGCGTCGTTGATTGCGCGCGCCCGTTCTCGAAGGGCCAACCTTGTCGCTTCCGGAGCCGATGCCGATAGCTATTGGCTGAGTGTCCCCAAATCCGCGAGTCGGCGAGTGGCATCCAGCGCAAGAATTTGACTTATGAACGCCAAGTCCTTTGTCGAAGAACACCAGCCGACCAACGTCGACAAGCTTTGGATCGAGCGTGCGACCAAGTTTTTGATCGAACGCTTCTTCCATCTTTCCAGTGAATCCGTATTGACGGAGCGCCGCGTACAGATCGTCATCTGTCGTAGCACTGGCTGATACGGGCGTTAAGATAATGATAAACCCGATGATTCCGGCTAACGCGCACGCCTTCATTTGGTTTCTCCTGTGGAGAAGATCAGCCTAATCCGATGCTAGAACATCTCTAACCACAGCACAACTGTGAGGCGTGTGATCGTCTGCAAACTACCGAACTTGGCGGCGGCCGGTCAGACTCAAAGTCTCAACGAGTCTAGGAAATTGTCCCTGCCAAGCAATATGCGGACTTTGATCTTATTGCCCTTTCACGCCGTCTGCGGACTTGCTGTTCCGCGCTTGGAAAGCAAGGTATTTGGCGACTGCGAACGTCGGCACTCTTAAGGCGAAATGGGCCGTATAGTGGCGTCAGGCGCTAAATGTACGGCGAGCAGAGGCGCAATGCGCTCGTCTTATCCAACATCGGCGGTCGATGTTAGAAAGCTTGCCTATCTATTGCAGCCGCCACTATCTATTCAACGCAGAGATGGAGCGTTCGGAGTTCTGCCTTAGCAGGTGCGCCCTCGATGAGCGTCTCAATCTGCCTCCGACACAGTTCCGCACCCTTCAATAAATCCGGCTCTTTAAGCGCGGCCGGGCTGCCTCAAGGGTTCAGCGGCGGGATGATACGCGGTCACCTCGAGAGAGTGACCGTCGGCATCCTTGAAGAAGATTGAAAAAGCGATGCCGCTGTCGTCCGGCCCTTCAGTCTCGATACCTTTCTCATTCAGGAATTGATGGACCCTTGCAAATTTATCGCCATCTACTAAGAAAGCTATGTGTTGGATAAGCACTGTGTTGTCGATGTCTGGTTGCGGCTTTGCGTTTGGCCGCAGGAACAAGCCGACTTTGATATTGCCACGTCCGACCATCCAGGTCGTGTTCCACTTCTGAAGCACGTGGAAGCCGAGAATGTTCTCGTACCAGTCCGCGGCACGTTGTAAGTCCGCAACATTGACGGCGTAGTGGTCGAGGCCGACAAGGTCTGGGGCTGTCATTGTCATCTGGCGGCTCCTTGAAAGCACATGGGTTGCTTTCGTATCCTTACGGATCGCCGCATTGGTCTAGCGTGTCAAGCGAGACTGTCAGTTTGCCTACGAGACCAAAATGGTTCTGTGACAAAGCGAGGGTTGGCGCGGTAGTGCCGAATGCGCTCAGCTTGGTAGTCGGCGTCGATGCGCAATAGAAAGTTTGTATACTCCTCACGGCCGCTAGGCTGCCCATCTAGCTCGCGGAGCAGGCTTACTGCAGCACGGTAGCCGGTCATGAGCGCCGTAGTGACTCCCTGAGACGAGAGCGGGTCGAAAGCAATGGCGGCGTCGCCAGCTGCTATCCAACGCGGACCGACGAACTGTGAAAGTCGCGACCCGCCCGCAGGGACGATCACCGGTTTGTGTCGCAGCGCCGGGGCAGCCATGCGTGCGATTGCGGCAGTGTCGTCGAGTAGCCGCCACCAGCTAAGCGCTGCGCGCGCATCGAGTGCGCGCAATATATCGTCATCTGTGAGCAGGCCGAAAACCCGGCTTCCCGACCTCGTCGCGACGGTATACCACCAGCCATAGGATGCTGCTTCGACGCACAGCATATTTTCGGCGATTTCGATCCCGGGATGCTCGAGCAAGGCGCCAACAAGACGGTCTCGGCGTACTCGCGTTACTCCGAGCTTTCGCGCGACTTTCGCAGACCGACCCGTTGCGTCGATCACGCCCAAGGCGCGGACTTCTTGCGGAGCGTTCGAAATACGAAGATGTAGCAGCCATTGGCTCCGCGTCGCCTCAATATCAAGCAGCGCGCTGTTTTCCCAAATGGTGACCCCAGCGCTGCTCAGTTCCTCGGCGAAACCGCGCGCAAACCTGCGGCGGTTCAGCCGCCAACCTGCGCCGCGCGCATTGAACAGGGAGCTTCGCTCATTTGTCTGCGTTTCGGTCCAAACAGATTGTACAGTGTCCAGGCGCGGGAGATCGCTCTCTAGCAGCGCATTCAGACCGAGTGCCCTTAGCACCGGCCCGGCAAGCGGGGGGAGGGTCTCGCCGACGTCTACGCGCCGATAAGTGGGCTCGTCGATAAGGAGCACGTGCGCCCCCGCACGAGCGGCAGTAAGCGCCGCGACGGCACCGGCAGGCCCTGCGCCAGCGACGGCAATATCAAACATCCCGCGGAGCACGGATTTCGCTAGTGAGCGGCGCCACCTCCAGGATTGAGTTGTCGCTCGCGCATGCCCGTTCGCTCGCGCACAGTAAATCGGTGAGAAGAAAGCGTACGGCGGATCACCTCCGGTGCGAAGTCGTCGCGCAACCGCGCCCCAGTGCGCTCTGGTACCGCGGCCATCAAGCGGAGCCGAGCACTAAATTGACCGGGATGCACGCGTTCAGTCGGAAGCTGCGCACCGCCACGGATCCAATCTACAATGATCTGCCGAGCGGTTTTTCCGCCGATTTCTTGGATTCCACGCGATAGGAAGCGCGCCATTGGCCGGCGCTCGCTTAGGAGTTCCCGGACGAAGCGGCTTCGCCCGGGATCGCCGGGAACTATCCAGCCATTTTGTGGATCGCTCAAAGTCGCCATGAGCCGCTCAGGTTGCCCGATCGCCAACCACCATCCGACCGTAGCC
This sequence comes from Hansschlegelia zhihuaiae, assembly GCF_004103825.1. Taxonomy (GTDB): domain Bacteria; phylum Pseudomonadota; class Alphaproteobacteria; order Rhizobiales; family Methylopilaceae; genus Methylopila; species Methylopila zhihuaiae. The sequence goes on along the minus strand of NZ_RYFI01000012.1, from coordinate 151,807 downwards.
TCTGTCTCTACCAACTGGCCGCTATCAGGATCCAAATATCTGCCCCGCAGAGTCTCACCGTCATGCCCGAGCACACTCATCGCGCGTGCACGCAGTTGACGGATTAGAGCACGCATCTCCTCCGGTGGGCTCATCATGCCGCCGGGCGCGTCGGGCGGCAGCGAGTTGATCCAGTCGGTCCAAAGCTGCTTCTCTGTTGACGTGAATACCTTCAGCATCACGCCAGTCTGTCCCATAGTGTCGAAGATTGGGCTCGCAGCCGCATCCCCCGGTACTATCAGATCGGAGCTGGCAAGCACGCGCAGGAACTGCTCCGGCTCATCAAACCAGTCATTGAGGTAATTGCCGGCGAATCGACGAGTGCCGTGATTGAGCTGCCCAAAGTGCCGCTTCGCGACTAGCATCTCTACCATCCGCTCATCAATAGTAGGCGGGTTGGCAAGACGATAGCCCCAATCCTGATCGCCGATGAACTTGAACGCAAGGTAACCATCCCATATCCGGCGCCACGCCTCCTGCACTTCGTCCTCGCCGCCGGAATCGATGTCGCCGAGGTAGCGTACAACTGCGTCTCGGGCTCGTGCTCCGTGGCCATTCACGGGATTGTCAATTGCTACGTGCAATCGATAAAATAAGGAATTGTAGCCATAATAGTCATAGAGCTTGACCATAGCAGGCAGAAACACTGCTTCCCACTCGAGATACAAGGTCATACCAAGTATTTCTGGGTAAAATGTCTCAGGAAACAGCGCTGCGGCCGACTGATATGCTGGACTTGAAAACGACCCTGGCCACAAATCTTGATGATCTGAGTAAGCGCGACTATTGAGCGGAGGCAGGTAGATGCCGGCGCTTTTCAGCAGTTCGGTATAGATGTTGGCGTGATTTTGAGAAGGGTCGCCGTTTCCAATCTCATCTGACCAGATCTCAAAAAGGAAGGATTGCACGTCATTGATCGGCCCAGCTTTCGTAACTCGCTCAAGCCAAGAACCGTCCAACTGATTAAATGGAGCAAGCTGCCGGATCCGCTGAATGATGCGCTCGGGCGAGTTGAAGACTGCTTCCAGCCCGGTGCCAAGCACCGGATCAGCTTTTTCAGCTTCTCGGCGCTCGTTCTCGTAGATCTTTTCTAAGCGGGCTTCGAACGTAATTGGATCATACTTAAAAAATTTGTAGTGATCCAAACCTTGAGCTTCAAGGCTTGGCTCCGTCTCCGTTCGGGCCCGATCAAAATATTCGCGACCTAACCGCTTGGCGATAGGCAAATACTCGGGATACGTCTCGATATTCATTAGAAAGTAGAAATGCTCTCGCGCTTCAAGCAGATCGAAGCGTTGTCGTTCTGTCTCAACCCATACCTTCTGGTCCGCAGCGGTGCGTGGTGCCACGAAGCCAAGGCGATGCCACTTTCTAACCATCTCGTTCTTACCGCGGTGAGCGTAGGCCGCCCGCCAAACGACGTCGAGAACACCATTCACGATCTCGCTGCTGCTAAAAACTACGAGTAAGGCATCTCGGTAAGCTTTCGCCGACTCCGATGCATAAGGTTGCCGAACAGGCGTGTTGCTGAAGATATACTGCCGGATAGACAGCAGCACGGTCTGAGTATATTCCTCCTCAGGGGCGCCGACTGGACGCGCAGGTACTACGAAATTCGGCGCTGATAAGATTGATTTATCGAGAAACTCAAGAACTCGAACGCGATAGACATCGTCTAATTCATTCACCATCATTTGAGGAATGTACCGACGCACGAAGCTATCGACGTGCCGGTTCCACAGTCGCTCAAAGGCGCGCTTGTAATCTCCAGCGGATTGGCCGTCCATTAAGGTAGGGAACCCGGGACGATCTACGATCTCGGTCCCGACGCCGCGCGTCCACGGACGTCGCGCGGTCAGAAGATCGGCGAGAACTCCGTTTTTTGCCTCCTGTTCGAATTCCTCGATGAGGCGCTCATAATTTCCTACAGGAACCACGTCGTCGGGACGCACAGCCGGCCACCAGTGATCACGGCATTCGTAGAAGTCTGACTGCCAGGGAAGCGCCATCCACTTCGTAAGATCGCCTGCAATTGCTCCGTCCGACACACGAAAGGCTTCGCTGTAGAAGCCGCTGTGGCGAACAGTCGAGGTGAGCTCGATGCCGGGGTAAAAGGCACCGCCCTGCGTCCATTCTAGCGCTGCTTCCGTCAGGGCGGCCGGCTGCTGCGCGACCGGAATCTGATCAAACGGTGTGGAAGCTGGCGAGCCAATCCAGTCGGCTACAAAGTCACCGTCCTTCCAGCGCGCAAATTTGGCGTACTGCCTGGGTGTAATTGACAGCCAATACTCGGGCTTTTCGTGGTCGACGTCGCCTTCATCGCCAGATAGCGGTGGCATATAATAAAGAGTTGCCTGTCTTCGAGCCTGAAGTGAGTTCGGGCTTAGGACCGGCCAAGGCTGCGCTGACTCATCATCATAGGGTGGTGTTGCCACCGGATGCCGAAGCCGATCAAAAAAGCGCTTATGGGGCGAGTTAGGCTTTCTCGCCTCTTCCCTGGAAGCGAGGGTCTTTAACATTGCTTCGTCCGGGAAAGCTCCTCGTTTGCCCGGCGCGTGACCTCGTTGGCTTCTGCGCGAGACCCACTGCAAGCTGCTCATGGCCGATAACGCAGGATAAATATCTCGCGTGAACGATACATTGTCGTCAGGTTTCGGGCCAAGCTCAAGAACGTCCCAAGAAAGACCGTGTCTCGCCGCGGCCTCCGTCATGACATCGTACAAAGTGACCACGCTTTTTGTCCAAGGCGAGAAATGGGGTGGTGCGCACACAACCCATGCTCTGCCGTGAACGGGCAGGGTGTTGCCATCCTTCAGCGTGACAGTTGCAGTGACCGGACCGTCGGACGTGTCGTCAAACCACCCGTCGTTGTTGGCGTAGTGAGCAAGCGGATTGGTTGGAAGCACACTCTCTGAATGGCCAAATCCGCCTAGCACAACTAACCGGCCCGCTTCGTCGGTCCGGGCCTCACCCAAAGTGACGGGGTTTCGCTGCCGCTGATTGAGTCCAAACGTACCTTCAAGCTTGGTGCCGGCAGTGCTCCTGCCGGCGACAACAACGGGATCGGGGACGATAGCAAGGTGATCTCGATCCTTACTGCTCACTCCCGCGTTCCGCAGAGGCGACGATTGCTGGCCGGCGAGGATCTTCGCAACATTTCTTGCTCCATCGAATTCATGCCAAGCGGCCTTCCGATTTGCGAGCGCGACCGTCCATTCAATTAAGCCGACGTCCGGATGATCGGCCGTGACCTCCTCGACGGACCCATCGGGAAAGAATGCGTAAAGGCGAAACCGCGCGCCCTGCCGCTTTATTCTTCCCTGTTCATCCTTGTAGCCGGCTTGAGGTTCCGGGACAACATTCGGTGCCTCCGGACCCAAGAAGAACTCCGTCGGACTATTACCCAGCCGGGCGATCCCAATCGGCGGAAAGATCCGACAGTAGGAATTGGACAAGGCCGGCATCGGTTCCATCCCCTCTAGGGTTGAAAAGGTGCGTACGTGCAATTGATAGGAAATCTGCTCTTACTCGCAGGAAGTCGTCAAGCATGCTTGGTTGCCCGGCCAACGTCTGAAGGCCCCGCGGGCGGATTGCGTGCCCTCCCCCGCCGTTATCGGCGATCCTCGGAGCACCTCAATAGGGAGATCTGGGAAGGTGATATATTTGGTGGCAAGGTCGCGCTTCAGCTCCTTCCAGCCATCCCGGCTCACGGGCGCTAGCCTGTCTTATGGTTGCGGCACTGGCGCTCCTAGTTCGCCGGGCTCGGGTGGCTCGCGGCTTTAGTGGCTCGCATGCTCTATCACGCTTGTACTATTATTCTAATTATTTATCTTTCAGAGTGCAATATTGGGAAGCGCGCTAACAGTATGTGGCTGTTTCCGATCACTTGCACACCGTTTCCTTGGATGTCTTGCCGCATTTCCTCGGCAGCGGTCTGTGCGGCCTAAGCGGACCCTTCGAACGTCGGCCTTGGGTCAATCCGCCGCCGGCGTCCAGCCGCAGGACGACCCGGATTAAGACGAATCCGCGCTAGGACCGCCCTCACAATGATGTCGCTCTCGACCCTCTGGACCTTGCCGCCGATCTCGCACCCGAACAGCCTGCGCAAGACGTCCAGGTCCAACGCGATGTCCGCCTGGGCGAAGGGCTGGTTCACGGTCTCCATCTCCGCGATCACCACCCAGAGCTTGGCCGGATCGACGCTCTTGGGCTTGCCGACGCGAACGATCTCCGTGCGGTCGACCGTCACCAGCCGCTATCGCAAGTGGCGACTTCGAGTCGGTCGTCACCAATTTTGGGTTCGACGCCATTTATGGCTCGGGCGGGAATGACGAGGTCCGGCTCGGCGGTGGGAACGACTTTTCGCAGGGATACGCCGGGAACGACTCGCTGTTCGGCGAGGACGGTGACGACACGCTGCAGGGTTTCGAAGACAACGACAGCCTCGAGGGCGGCGCGGGTGCCGACATGCTCTATGGAGGAGACGGCGACGATGTCGTCACGGTCGACGCCGACGACGTCGTCTATTCCGGAGGAGACGGGCGCGACCAGCTCATCTATGACGCGACGACCGATTGGTCCTACGCCATCGCCAGCGGCGACTTCGAGGCCATCAGGTCAGGCTCGGGGAACGACTCGATCTATGGCTCAGGCGCCGATGACGAGATCACCCTTGGCGCAGGGCATGACTTTGCACAGGGCTATGCGGGCGCCGACGAGATCTCCGGCCAGAATGGGAATGATACCATTCAGGGGTTCGAAGGCGATGACGCGATAGAAGGCGGAGCGGGCGTGGACCATCTTTATGGCGGAGACGGAGACGATGTCGTCACGGTCGATGCCGACGACGCCGTTTACTCGGGAGGCACCGGGCGCGACGCGCTTATCTACGACGCGTCGACGGATTGGTCCTACGCGATCACCAGCGGCGACTTCGAGGCCGTGACGTCAGGTTCGGGGAACGACTCGATCTATGGCTCAGGTTCCGATGACGAAATCACCCTTGGTGCCGGGAATGACTTCGCACAAGGCTATTCCGGGGCCGATACTCTGAGAGGTGGCCTCGGTTATGACGAGTTGCAGGGCTTCGAGGGTGACGACCTGATTGAAGGCGGCGGCGGCGACGATACGCTTTCCGGCGGAAGCGGCGGCGATGTCTTCGTCTTTGCTGGCGCCTTCGGCCACGACTCGATCTGGGATTTTGCGCCTGGAAGCGCGGGTGACGTCATCCGACTTGAGAATGGCCCGTTTGCGGACTTCAATGCTGTTATGAACGCTGCCGTTCAGGATGGCGAAAATACACTGCTGACGCTCGACGCTGAGCGCTCCATCACGCTGCTGGGCGTATCGAAGAGCGCGCTACAGCAGGACGATTTCGTCCTGATCTAACACCGTCGCACCAGAACACGACGATCGCGGGAAGGGCAGGAGAGGCGTGAACTGCTAAATGGCGCCATTACCGGACGCTGGCACACCTCCAGGAACTCGACCTTCGCGGGTTAGACCCGAGGCGGCGGTCGATTTCGGACCATGACCGTCCCGCGCCTACGCTCGCTTACGCCGAAGGCGCGCACGGACCCGCCTTCCAGAGACTTCGACGCCAATCCTCTCGGCCTCGACGAGCGGCTCAATTGCCCAGATGAAGTCGTTCAAGCGCGCAGGTGCGCATTTGAATTTATGGCGCTTTCCCTTCCGCGCATTTACATCCGTGAAACCCTTCAGGGCTCGAAATCCCGCCGCATAGGAGATTTCGAGCTGAGCGCTCCATCGGGTCCGCTCAGGCTGTTCGATATCAATGACCCATACTGTTATTGGAATTAGGCCCGCTCGATTGGCGACAACCGAACGCCCCCGGAATTGAACAACGTCTCCCATGACACGGCTCTCTTTGCTTATGGCGCGATAAATGGATGGGTGCGACGAGTGCGGCTAGGATTCCACTCGCATGCTAAGCTTGATCTTGCTGGGCTTGGTTTTGAGCACCCTGGCGAGCTCGATTTTGGCCGCAGCCAGGACTTCATCGACCGTCTGCCCCATCGAGATGCCTCCCTCGCCTTCTTCAAGGAAAAGGATTGGCACACCGAGGGCGCCTGCCAGAGCTTGTAGGTTGGCTGGCCGCGGATAGGTGTTATCGGCTTCCCAATTGTGGACGCAGGTCTGCGACGTGCCGACCGCCGCGGCCAGCTCCGCCTGCGACCAGTCTCGTTGGTGCCGCGCCATACGAATTCGATTGCCTAAGCTCATCTCAGACCTCCCGTCCTCGACATTTAGGCACATAAAATAAGTGGCACAAAGTGTTATTTTATCATTTATCACCGTAACCATTCGAGCGGCCGCAACGCATTGGCGGCGGCCTCGCGCCAGCAGCCAACCTTCAGCCGTGCGCCAGAAGGAGACGTTGGTCAGCATCTAGAAGAGGGTTCCGACCGCAGGCTATGCCTAATGCGCTATGGCTTGGCTCGGCGTTTTCTCGCGGTCGCTTAGGCGCCCCCGTCATGACGAGTTTTCCCACAACGTCTTTTCAACAGCGTCGCGACCAACTGATAATCTCTACCAAACGTTGTGGGACGAAGAACGCATGCCTATCGAGATGCTCATTTATGCCGGCGTCGTCGGCGATGATCGTCTGGCGCTGCGGCCCGATCCCAAGCTCGCGAGCCGCTATGACGCCAACATCATGGAATCTACTCTCAGTACCGTTGGCGTCCGTCGGTGCAGAAGCAGAACGGCCAACCCAAATGGAAGGGGCTCGCCGATGACGACGCGTGGCCGATCCGAACGGCCACGGCGCCTTACGACAAGCGGCGCCTTCGCGGGCTTGAGTTTTGGCCGGCGAGGCGCCCGGCGCTCAAGCGAGGCTTAATCCATGGCGCCTCCCGTAGCGCTCCAGCCCTTGCCGCTTTCGAATGATCAGGCGTTGGCCGCGCCGCTAAAAGCCAAGCGGTTCGCCGACGGGCTTTGCCTGTCGGGAGGCGGATACAGGGCGATGCTGTTTCACGCCGGGGCGCTCGCCCGACTGAACGAGGCGGGTCTGCTCAAGGGGATCGAAGTGGTGAGCTCAGTCTCCGGCGGATCAATCGCCGCAGGCGTCCTGGCGCAGGCCTGGCCACGGCTCGAGTTCGACGAGAAGGGGGTCGCGCAACGTCTGGGCGAAGAGGTCATCGAGCCTCTGTGCAAATTCTCGCAGGCTTTTGTCGACGGGCCGGCCGTGTTGAAAGGCTTGGCGACGCCGTGGTCGACGGCGGGTCGCGAGGTCGCGAAGGCCTATTCGCGTCACCTATTCGACGAGACCCGCCTTCAGGACCTCACGGACAGGCCGCTCTTCATCTTCTGCGCCAGCAACCTGACGACGGGCTCGCTGTTCAGGATGTCGCGTGCCTATGTCGCCGACTATCGCATCGGTCTTGCGCGGGACGCCAATTGGCTGCTCGCCGACGTCGTGGCTTGCTCATCGGCATTTCCGCCGTTCCTCTCGCCGATCCGGATCGACCTGACGCCCCATACATGGAGTGAAGAGAAGCTCGACGGATCGGTCGGTCCGGCGGCCCCGCCCGGACGCGCGGTGCTGACGGACGGAGGCGTCTACGACAATCACGGTGTCGAGCCCGTCATGAAGCGCTGCCGGCGCGTGTTCGTGTCCGACGCCGGCGCGGCCTGGAGGAAGTCCGACAGCGGGTTCTGGACCTGGTACAGCCAGCTCAAGCGTGTCACCGACACGATCGACAATCAGGTTCGATCCCTGCGCAGAAGCGAGCTGATCGACGCGTTCAAGGCCGCCTCGAAAGCGGAGGCGAAGGGTGTCGACATCGCCGCCGACGGGACGTTCACCCGCGGCTGCTATTGGTCGATCGCTCCAAGCCCGACCCTGCTGTCGAGTGCGCCGGCGCTTCGAGACATCCTGGCCACATGCGACCCGAAGCCAATGGAGGTCGCGACCGTCCTCCATTTCCTCGGCGAGAGGGCCACGCGAGAGCCGTCAACTGGGGATACCACGTCACGGATCAGGCACTTCGCGCCCATGTCGACTCGGACCTCGCTCTGGGTTCGGGATCGCCGGTTGCATTTGACGGCGTGACGGCGACACGAGCGGCCAAGGCAAGCCGGGCTCTGTTGCGCCTGTTCGGGCTCTGAGCACCAGGGCGTTCATAGGACCGACGGATAGCCATAGACCGGCCGATCAGCACAAGGCCGCCGACTTCCCAGACCGGGCCAACATCACCGCGGGCTGATGCTCGAGGAAGCACGGCGAGCGGCGTTCGAATCGCTGCCTGCGCGAAGGCGTTTCCTGATCCGCCTCGAGCAGCTGCCTATGTCGTCCTCGCGCTCGCGGCGGCTACGATCGTCTTCTGGTCCAGATAGACCTCGGCCGCGTTCGCCTCACACGTCGATCGAGATGACCCCGTCGCTGCTCCCGAAGAAGCACCTGTGACCGTGCGCGCCAGTCACCGCCGGCGCGTCCCAAATCTCGGTGAACTTCGTCCGATAGTTGAAATGAAGCTCGACGCCGGCCGGCCGGCCATGAATTAGCCGCGCGATCGCTTCTGGATTGGGGTGCTTGTTGCGCGCGCCGCTGGTCGATATCGCGAAACGGAGTGCCGACATTTCTTGAACGAGCTGCTTCGTCGTGTTGGCCTTACTCCCGTGATGCGAGATCTTAGCGAGGTGGATTTCGCGGGCCGTCCTCCCGTTGTGGTCGCGTAACGCGCGCACGAGATCGGACGGGTGGGCATCGGCGGCCAACAAAAGCCGGCGTCCTTCATGTTCGGCGATGAACGCGATGCTCGAACCATTGGGGACCGTGCGGTCCACCGACGTCGCCGAGGTCGCGAGCGCTCCCACGTTCTCAGGAGTCACTTCCAGCGCTTCCCGGCCGTAGACCTCGAGGCCGGCGGGAACTTCCGGCTCCGCGGCAGGCAGACCGTTCTCCTGTCGGTATTCAACCCAGGTCGCCCGGAGCTTCGCTAACGCCTGCCGCGTCGGCGAAAGCAGAGTGATCTTAAGTCCGCCGGGGCCCGCCACCTCGAACGGCTTGCCGTTCGACAAGACCACCGCCGCGCCGCCGAATGCTGTGTTCCAGGGCCAGGCGCGCGCTTTTAGCGCCGCCGAGAATGCATCGCCCTGCTCGGGACCGTAGAGCTCGAGCCCCGACAGCTGGTCGAAGCCGTTGTACCAGACCTCCGCAACCTCGACCGGAAAGCGCTCGTCCGCGATGAGCGGCAGAAGCCCCTCGATATGGTCGGCGTCGATGTGGGTCAGGACGAGCAGATCGATGCGCTCGCCTCGCGCCCTGATCGCATCGAAATAAGGGCGCGCCGCCGTATAGGCCGACGTTCGGCCGCCGTCGATAAGGACATGATGCTGCTTCTCCTCTGTCCCGTAATCGAGGAGGAGGCAGTCCCCGTCTTCTGCGGGCAGCATCGTGAGGCGGAACATGGCTCTCGTCAGTGGCTCGGAAACTGCAGGGTCGTGAACGCCTCGGAGATGTCGCAGCGAGAGCTGACCGAACGAACGGAGCCGAGCATCTCCTCGGCTTCGGGATCATCTCCGCCGAAGAGCTGCAGGATTTCGCGAAGGTGCTGAACGCCGACGGTGAAGAACGGTAGGCCGCGCCGATAGCCCTCTTTCGCGCAAGTAAGGATCTGCTCTTTGGCGTCTTTCGAGACGGGCCCATCCATCAAGGCGCAGGCTCTGATGATCGCGCCGTCGGGCATCCAGGGAAACCAGTTCATCAGGTTCGGAGCCCAATCCCGCCAGATGTCGATCTGCTTCTTGTTCGCCGTCGCCAGGCTGACATAGGCTGCCGCGCAGGCGGCAAGAGGATTGCCGCGCTTGTCTTCGAGCGCTCGAAGCAGCGTTCCCTCATGCGAGAGCAGGTCGATCGACATCTCAGCCGCCGACAGCCGTCCGAGCTTCATGTAGGCCAGCAGCAGGTCCAGCGCGTGGTCCCGCACCGCAATCTCCAGATGCTGCTGGTGATGTTCGTAGCTAACCTCAATCTGCGGGCGCGAATCGCCGACCGCGCTGGTGAGCCACGGCAAAGGCAAGGCGCCAATGCTTGCACCGTTGGCGTTCTGGACGCGAACCCAGTGTCGACACCAGGTCAGCATATCGGGGTTGGTGCTGCGGGTTGCCTTGATCGATATGACCGTTAATTCGGCGTTCGACGCAATGTCCGTGCTCGTCTCCCCCTCGAGGAGGTGCAGCTTCAGTTCATCGACGACATGCTCCGCCAGAGGGAGGCGCGACCAGGACAGGTTCGACGCGCGCTCATGTAAGAAATCGATCTGTGCCGTCGCGGTCTCGCCAGCGAAGGGATCCGAGCCAGACGAATAGGCGGGCTGGAATTCGAGCGGGTGGAATTCCTTGTGCAGGTCGAACGTGCGGTCCTGCCACGCGCGGTCCCTCGCCATACCGGTCTTAAGCTTCTTCTCAACGAACACGACGAGCGCGATCTGATCGTCCTTCACCGTCGCGGCTCTGCGCAAGATCTGCCCGGAGGGCAGCCAAGCCTGAAGGGTATAGGATCCCGCCGGCACATCGACGAACAGTCCCCGGGAACCCGTTGGAACAAGCACGGTCCAGGTCTTCGCGTCGAGGTCCGGCCGATCGTTTGCGCTCTCGATCCGGACCGCGACGCCGGATGTCGAAAAGCCGCGCCTCTCGTCAAGCTCAATTGAAAGATCCAACCTGCCGGTCATCCGCCGGCTCCGGACTGGATCTTCAGTTCGCAAACTGTTTCGGGCGGCGCGACCATCACGATCTCAGGCGAGTGAGAATAGGCGGCGCCTTGCCTGAACACGGCGGCGACCCTGTGCTCTCGATGAGGAACGACGCAAGACCATTCTATTATCGGTTGCAGTGGGTCGCTCGTCCAGCTAGCCGACACTCCAGCGCCGCAGCGCGCTTCCAATTGATGGACGTCGCCCCAGGCGTCCTCCTGGTCGAACGAGACGTGAAGCGGGATTTCGATCTTCGTCGGCGCGCTGATCTCGAAGAAGCTCCCTCGCGACCGCTCGGGAAGCTGTGTGACGCCGTGCCCCGCCGCGGCCCGGGCGACATAGGCTCCGAGAGCCTGCTCCAGTCCGCTCGTCCCTATTTTCCAAGCGATGTGGGCCTGAGCGCCTCCGCCACGGAACGCGCGCAACAGCGCGTCCGTGAACAGGCTGACCCCCGCCCGCTCTCCGAAGGCTGGAGCGAACTCCGTCGTGGCGTGGTGCACGCTCTGCAACGCAAGCGACTGACCGGTGCCCGCGACGTCGGTCGGCGACACGAGGGCGACGCCGCGGTGCGCTCCGGCGAGCGCCAGGGACGTCTTGGCGATCGTTCTACAGGAGTCGATCAGGAACAACTGCCGCCCGGGCGTCTTCGTTCGCATGGCGACGACGAAGTCGTTCAGGTTGATCGACCCCGCGTACCTATCCTGCACTCGCCGGCCGAAATCCTGGAGGAACAGCAGGGGATCCGACGTCGACACGCCATGCCCTGCGAAGAAGAAGATCACCATATTTTCGGGATTGGTGGACGCCCGCGTGAGCCAATAGTCGACTGCGTCCGTGACGTTCCCGATGGTAGCCGCCGGCGGCGTGACGGCGGCGCCCACCCGCGCATGCGGAAACGGAGCCGGCGCCGCCTCCGACAGCAGCAACGCAAGGCTGCGAAGCGGTTTGCCCGCGTTAAAAAACTCCGACAGGAACCAATCGGCCACCGCGCGGGCGGACGAGGCCGCGGACTTGAGCTGCTGCATGCCGTCGGCGAGCTCTGGACGTTCTTCCCTGCCGCCTAGCAGATGATCGTAGGCCGACACCCCGATCACCAGCACATGCGTGCCGGCCGCCTGCGGATCGGGATCCTCGAAGACGAGCGATGCGTCGGGCATCAGGCGATGAACCGCATGCTTAGACGCCGGCCTCGACCAGGATCGCGTGCGCCGGAATGTTGGCGACGGCCTCGGCGTAGAGGTCGACGTCAGTGCGATCGGTGCGGATTGACATAATCAGGCTGAACGGAACGGACCGGCGATAATCCGGTCCGCTCCTCTCGGCCCACCAGCCCTTGACTGGATAAACGCTGACGCCGCCGCGGACCGCCAGCTCGTGGGCGGGACCTCGCCAGATGTTTTGATGCAGGGTGCCGATGTCGCTGCGAGGCTGATCGACGACCCAGTTGCCGTCCTGCGCGCTCGAAACGCTCAGATCATCGTCCTCGTCCGCGTTGACAAGCTGGTTCAGGCGGCTCTGGGCGGACACGGCCGTATCGCCCGGCTGGTTCAGGCGAAAGCGAAGGCGATGCGAAGGGTAGCGGTCTCGCCTCGCGCGCTTGTCGGCGAGCGGGTCCGGGTCGACGAAGTAGGAAAGAGTGCAGGTCAGCGTCACCTCGGAATTGCCCATCCGCTGCAGCTCCTCGCGAGGCCACGGAAGGTCGAAATACTTCATCTCCTTAAGGACGCAACGGCCTTCACGGGTGTCGAAGGGCGTTAGTTCGTCCTCGATCACGAGCGTCAGGGCGTTGGTCGCGCTTTCGCGAATGAGCTTCTCGTGGGGAACGCCCCAGCCGAAGCGATCCAGGACGCGGCGCCTGGCGTCGTGACCGCCGCGCCCCTGGCTCTCCATCGCCGGCGTCCACACAGCACCGTTGGTGATCAGCCCACGGATCGACTCCGCGCGCATGCTGGGATGCTCGGCCGCGACCCTTGTGGCGAGGCCCGAGATCGCGGCCGTCGCCGCGCTGGTCTCTCCCGTGAAGGTCAGCTCTTCGGCGACGGTGTGGCCGGTCGTGAGAATCCTCGTTTCGGCGACGCTGCGCGAGGTCCTTGCGCATGGATCAAGCACATGGTTGCCGCCCTCGAACACGACGTCGGGCTTGTTCGATGAACGATGCCTAGCGTTCCAGCCCTGGCTCGTGCGCGACACTGGACAGAGGTCGCCCGCAGGCGCCACCGTCCTGACGGTGCCGAGGGTTTTTTCGGTGCAAGCCCCGACGGAGAGAGCGTTCACCGCCTGCGCTGGCGACTCGACCGGGAATTCTTCGTTGCGGCTCTGATAGTGCGCGACCTCGTAAGGCTCCTCCGGCGTCGCCGGAACATTGCCTGCGGCGACGCAGAACAGACGAGTGCGCGCGCCGCCGTTCCAGGCCATCTGGTCGATCGCAGCCGACGTTGCGCTCTGACGCCCGTCCAGATCTTCGCCAGGGATGGTCGCTGACAGGGAGTACACCCGCGGGCCGTTCGCATCCCGCTCAACCATCCGCACAGCGCTTTGGATCGCGTCGCGGGGGGATATCAAGCTCGCCGTGGCGAGCGGGCGCACGATTTTTTACGGACTCAAGAGCCGTGGTCAGCACAATCGGGCCGGTCGACACGGCCGCCGCCGCCAGATCCGGGAAGAGCGCAACGCCGGCCATGTTCGTGCCGTGACCGCTGTCGTCTTCCGTTCCCCAGGACAGATCGATCGTCCTGCGAAACGGCGCGGCGAGCGAGGCGGCCAGAAGCGGGTTGGCGCTCGCGACGCCGGAATCGAGGATCACCGTCCGGGGCGCCGTCGCGGGCGCGGGCACGATCCGTCGTGCGATCGCTGCAGAGACCTCGCGGCGCTCCCCCGGATTGGCGCGGCGGAAATCCGCGACAAAGTGAGACGACGGCCGAAACTCGATAACGGCCCCCGTACCGTGCAGCAGCGCTTCCATCTGCGCGCGTGTCAGGACGATGTCTAGGATGACGCTGTCGGTGAACTTGGTCGGGCTTCCGACCCTGTCGACCTTCAGGCGCTCGAGCATCCTGTAGAAGTATTCTTCGCGCGACGAGCGGATCCAGGTCTCAACCGGCTTGGCGGATCGCCCCGGCAACTCGGGCGTCGCCCCGGTCCAGACGTCCGTCAACTCCGCAGGACGGAACTCGGACGTGCTTTCGAACAAGGTGAACCGCATCGGCTTGTCAGCCGTGTTGTTCCGGTTGCCATATGCCTCGTACTCACCGAGTTGGCGATAGAGGGTCTTCAGGGACTCCTGTCCGACGAACAGGCGAGCCTGCGCCGGTGCCTCGGGCGTCGCCGAGCGCGCGGCCAGGAGGCTCACTCCGGGGCTGGAGGCCTTCATGTCGCCGAGCCAGAGGTCCTGCCTGCCGAAGCCGGTGGCCGTGATGACCATGCCACGCTTGTTCTTCGGGACCTGCGCCATGTCCTGCGTCGGCGCGATCTCGGACATCCGGTCCGAGATCGCGTCGACCTCGTCCCTCAGCTGACGCGCATGTCCGACCCTGTCGGCGATGACCGCCGGGCTTTTCTGTCGACCGCCCGAATATGGCCTGAACGCGATCGCCCTGAGGGCCAGGTTGCGCAAATGCAGATGCGGACGGGACGGCATCGGAGCTTACGTCTCACAGTTGATTCCTGCGTAAGGTTTACACCATCCGGAGCTCATTTGGCGTGAATCTGGGACCTCGCATCCAACGCCCACACCAATTCGTCGGTCGTAAGCTGTCCTTCGTTCTCGAGAACGGCCTTTCGAGCTGCCCCGACGGCGGCGGCCACGAGATCGGCCTGCGAAAGTCTCTGCGCGCGTTCGTCGACCAGATCCCAGTCGATCTCCTGCTTCTGCTTCTCGAACGCCAAGAGGTTGTTCTTCAGCACCTGGCGCGCCTCTTCGCCGGTCGGGAGCTCGTAGTGGAAGGCGCTGTCGAAGCGGCGGAAGACGGCGCGGTCGAGAAGGGAGCTGTGGTTCGTCGCGGCGATGATGATGCTGTGGGAATTGTCGCGATCGACAAGCTGCAGGAACGAGTTCAGCAGCCGGCGAGCCTCGCCGATGTCGTTCTCGGCGCCACGGCTCGCCGCGATCGCGTCAATCTCGTCGAAGAAATAGACGCCTCGGACGCCAATCATCGAGTCGAAGATCAGCCGCAGCTTCGAGGCCGACGCACCCATGTATTTCGTGATCACGCCGTCGAGCTGAACGGTGAACAGCGGCAGCCCCAGTTCTGTGGCGATCCCGTGCGCGGTCATCGACTTACCCGTGCCGGGAGGCCCAACGAACAGGAGCTTGCGCCTCGGCTTCAGGTGATACGCCTCGAGCTCGGCGCGTCGCTTGTGCTCGATGACGATGCGCTCGACGCCCTCACGCAGGTCAGGCCGCAGGACGGCGTCCGAGAGCCCAACGCCGGGATAAGTGACGTCAAGCAGTTCCGCGAGGTCGCCCCTCGGCCTTGCGATCTGGACCGCGCGCGTCCCCTGCTCCGCGCGCGCCGCAGTGACCGCCTTCTGCAAGTCCTCCGCGAACTTGCCCCGCCCGGCTTTCCCGGCCTGCAAAATCTGTCCCGTTAATGCCTCTCTCATTTCCCTGCGGCTTTTGCCTATCGCGGGCGCGACACCGCTGTCTATTGTTGCCACGAGCCGATCAGCCCTGCTCACATCGCCGCCGGGGATGATCCCCTCACGCAAGAACCGATGGACAGTCGATTTGGGCTCGCCGACGGCCGCGGCTAAGGTCCTCACCGATATGCGCTTCGCCTTCCGAGCCGCGTTCGCTTCAGCGCTTCGCACAGGATCAACCAAATTTTTGGGACGGCCAGCCATGTCCCATTATTGAACTGTGTCCCGGCAATTTGCAAACGCCTTACGGCCGCCCGTCGTCATAGCGCCCTCGCCGCCGAAAGCGGGTCGTACAGTCGAGTGCCGCCGGCAACCGAGACCATGCCGCACGTTTCCTATCGTCTGGCTGACTGGTTGGCCGTTCTCCTGAACGATCGATTTCGATCTCGGCCTTGCCGGGCGGTCAATGCGCTCCCTCAGTTCAAGAGCGGACGCCGCAGAGGGCAGCTCAGGGTCTTGGTCGTGCAAAAACGCTCTGCGCTGGTTAGGTGCCTAGCGGCGGGCGCCCGAGGCGTTCGTTTTGCTCAGGCGGCGTTCCTTTTTGACGCTACAGGCGGCGTCAGGGTCATCAGTCGGTTCATCGGCCTGTCTGAACGGCCCACAGAGGCCCGCTTAGGCCCGGATTGCTGCGATCATCGGCTTGACGCCCACGATGTTGAGGACGCGGGTCAGATTGTAGGCGAGCACGTGCATCGCCATCTCGCCGGCGACCCGCGGCAGCGTCTTCATCAGGAAGTGGGTCGCGCCCATCCGCGCCTTCATCGTGCCGAACGGGTGCTCGACCGTCTCGCGGCGCTGGCGCATGGCGTTCGGGTTCGCGTCCAGCCGGCTCTGGACGGCCTCGAGCACATGCTCGTGCTCCCAGCGCGTGATCCGTCGCTCCTTGGCCGGGGTGCAGCGCGCCTTGATGAGACAGCCATGGCACGCCGTGGTCCAGTAACGGCGTAAGGTCAGCCCGCCCTCCACATTGGCGTAGTAGAACTTCAGCGTCTCGCCCGCCGGGCAGCGATAGGCGTCCTCGTCCGGCCTGTAGACGAAGTCCTGCTTGCCGAAGCGGCCCGCGGCCTTGGCCCCGGACGTCATCGGCTTCGGCAACGTCACCGCAATCCCCGCCTGCTCGCAGGCCAGGATCTGCTCGCCGTTGAAGTAGCCCCGGTCGGCGACGGCCTCGAGCCGATCCGTCTGGAGGACGGCCTGCGCCTGCCGCGCGATGGCGGCGAGCTGCGAGCGGTCCGATCCGACGTTCGTCACCTCGTGAGCGACGATCAGGTGATGCCCGGTCTCGACCGCGACCTGGACGTTGTAGCCGACGACGCCGGAGCCGCGGCCGCTCGTCGCCATCGAGCGCGCGTCGGGATCGGTGGTGGATATCTGCCGATCGGGCGCCGCCAGCATCTGCGCCTCGAGCTCGGCAAGGCGGCGAGCTTCCCCCTGGAGCTTCGCGATCTTATCCTTCAGCCGCTCCGTTTTGTTCGCCAGGACCTCCGACGGCTCCTGCCGGTCGGCCGTGTCGAGCTGCTCGAGGTAGCGCGCCACGCTCTCCTCGATCTGGGCCCTGCGCCGCTCCGTCTTGGCGCGGGTGAAGTTCCGGTCCCGGTTGTTCACCGCCTTGAACTTGCTGCCGTCGATCGCGACGCTGGCCGCCGCCAACAGACCCATCTCGCGGCACAGCGAGACGAACCGCGCGCAGACCTTGCGGAGCGCCTGGCCGTTGTCCTTGCGGAAGTCCGCGATCGTCTTGTGGTCAGGAACGAGCCGGCCCGTCAGCCACATCACCTCGACGTTCCGGCCAGCCTCACGCTCCAGCCGCCGGCTTGACTGCACCCGGTTCAGGTAGCCGTAGATGTAGAGCTTGAGCAGGACCGACGGATGATACGCCGGCCGGCCCGTCGCCTCGGGCGTGACGCCGCCGAACCCGAGCTCGCCGAGATTGAGCGCGTCCGCGAAGGCGTCGATCACGCGGATCGGATTGTTCTCGTCGATCCAGTCGTCCAACCGGTCCGGAAACAACGTCGTCTGGCTGCGATCCACGCCCTCGATGAAGCGACCCATCCGACCCCCCGAAGCAGACGAGGAATCCTACCATCAGGCGGGTTTTCACACAGCCAGGGTCAATTTCGGCACAACTACGGTCGGAGCGATAGCGACGGTCCACGGTTAGATCTTTGGCGGAGGAGCCGCAGAAAGGACTTCACTTCCCTGCCAAACGGAGCGTCAGTGTCGTCGTCGCTGCCGGAGGTTTGAGCGTGTCGTCGAAGAAGCTGGGTAAAGCTTGCCTCACCGCGATGATGCGCCGGGTCGTGGAGAGCGGCGAGCGGGCGCGAGGCGCGCAGGAACTGCTGGAGCTCGGGCGCTTCGACGAGGCGATGGACATTGCCTACGACATCGAGCCGCTGCTCTATGAGGCGAACCACCTCATGCAGAGCGCCAGCCTTCTGAGGCACGCCGACAGGAACTCCGAAAAGGCCAAAGCCAAGCCCAGCTAGGCGGGTTCTCCGCGTAGCTCCCGAACTTCTCCCGCCTCGCGTTTGCGGGGCCGCGTCAGTGGCGGCGGCAGACCGCCGCCGACCGCAAAAGGAGAAGGCACATGTCAAACGTCAACTCATCAGCCCCCAAGCTTACCGACGCGCAGCTTGTCCTGCTGTCAGCCGCTTCCCAACGCGAGGACAGCCTGGTTGTGCTGACCGACGCGCATCCGTCTGTCGCGCGAACCATCGCCGCTCTGTTGCGCAAGGAGTTGTTGGCGGAGCTGGTCGTCCAGCGTCGGCAGCCGCATTGGCGCCAGGACGAGAACGGCAAACCGATCGGGCTGAAGCTCACCAAGAACGGCTACGCCGCCATCGGAGCGGAGTGCGAAGAGCAGGGCGAGGGGGATACGGGGCCGTCCTCTCCTGCAATTGAGGCGGTCCGGGCGGGCACGAAGCAGGCCGCGGTGATCGATCTTTTGGCCCGGCCAAGCGGCGCGACGTTGAGCGATCTGATCGACGCCACCGGCTGGCTCCCGCATACGACGCGGGCGGTGCTGAGCGGCCTGCGAAAGAAGGGCTTTGAGCTCGCGTCCGACAAGCCAGACGGCTGCGAACGGCGCTACTCCATCGCCCGCCCGGCGCAGCAGTCGGCGGCCTGACGATGAATGGCGCTCAAGCGATCGGGGCGGGTGAAGGCGCTGCCTTCGGTCGCGGTGGTCTTGAGGCTGAGGCTGGATCTCGTACGGCTCTTCGGCAGCGTCTTGTCGACCTGGAGCATCTGGACGCCTCCGGGCTTCGCCAGGAATGGCGGCGCCTGTTCCGGACGGACCCGCCGCAGCTCAGCCGGGACCTTGTCCTTCGAGCGCTCGCCTACCGCCTGCAGGAGCGGGAGCAGGGCGGGTTGTCCAAAGCGACGTTAAGGCGGATCGCCGCCCAGGCCAGGGAACTCCGGGCGGGGGTCTTCGAGCAGCCTGAGTCCAGCGCGCGCATCCGGCCCGGCGCCAGGTTGGTCCGGGAATGGCGCGGCCGCACCCACACCGTGACGGCCATCAATGACGGCTTCGAATATGACGGCAAGGTCTATGGGTCCCTGACGCCCATCGCCAGGACGATCACGGGAGCTAACTGGTCCGGGCCGCGCTTCTTCGGGCTCCTGCGAAAGCGCACGCCGAAAGCCGCTTTGCCCGACGGCGGCCCGTCGACGGCAATTTGCTCGCAAGAGGAGGTCGGTCATGGCCAACCGTAAGTCGGCCGCAGCCGCCGGGGCGCGCACAAAGCTGCGCTGCGCGGTCTATACGAGAAAATCGAGCGAGGAGGGGCTCGAGCAAGAGTTCAACTCGCTCAACGCCCAGCGGGAGGCCTGCGAGGCCTACGTCGCCTCGCAGCGCCATGAAGGCTGGATGTTGTCGCCGGTTCTCTACGACGACGGCGGCTTCTCGGGCGGCTCGATGGAGCGGCCAGCGCTTCAGCGCCTGCTCGCCGACATCGCGGCGGGCCAGATCGACGTGGTGGTGGTCTACAAGGTCGATCGGCTGACCCGCGCGCTCAGCGATTTCGCGCGGATCGTCGAGCTGTTCGACAGGCATCGGGTCTCTTTCGTCTCGGTGACCCAGGCCTTCAACACCACGACCAGCATGGGACGGCTGACGCTGAACGTGCTGCTGTCGTTCGCGCAGTTCGAGCGCGAGGTCACGGGCGAGCGCATCCGCGACAAGATCGCTGCCTCGAAGAAGAAGGGCATGTGGATGGGCGGCCAGCCGCCGCTCGGCTACGACGTCCGCGATCGCAAGCTCGTGGTCAACGAGGCGGAAGCGTCGACCGTCCGAAGCATCTTCGGTCGCTATGTCGAGCTGGGGTCGGTTCGGGAGCTGAAGGCCGAGCTCGACGCCGCTGGCGTGATCAGCAAGCTCAGGACGGCGGCCGACGGTTCGGCCTATGGCGGCAGGCCGCTCTCGCGCGGCGCGCTCTATCTGATGCTCTCCAACCGGATCTATCGCGGCGAGATCGTCCACAAAGCCGACGTCTATCCCGGCGAGCACACGGCCATCGTGGACGGGGCGCTGTTCGCGGAAGCGCAAATGATCCTCGCCGACAACCGGGTGGAGCGAACGACCGGGACGGCGGCCGCGGAGCCGAGCCTGCTCGCCGGCATCGTCTACGACGCGGCGGGCGAGCGACTGACGCCGAGCCATGCGGTCAAGAAGGGCGTGCGCTATCGATACTACGTCTCCCATCATCTTGTGAGCGGGACGAAGACCGACGCACGAGGCCTACGCCTCCCCGCGCCGGCGTTGGAGCAACTGGTGCGGGACCGCATCGGGCGGATGCTCGCCGATCCCGCAACGATGATGAACGCAGGCTCATCAACGAGCCGTGACGCGGAAGACCAGCGCCGGCTGGCCCAATTTGGACAAGAGACCGCGGCGCGCTGGCCGGCGCTGGCGACCTCGGACGTCCGCACTGCGCTGCTCGCCTTCGTCCCGCGCATCGATGTGCATCCCGACCGTGTCGACCTCTCGGTCGATCGAGCGCGTCTGCAGGATTGGCTGATCGACCCGGAAGGCTCGGCCGCCAATCCCCCGGCCTCGGGCCGCGTGGATGAAGATTTGACCATCGTCTCTGTCCCGGCGCGATTGAAGCAGCGCGGGAACGAACTTCGCTTCGTGATCGACGGCGCGACCGACGAGGCGCCCGCCGACGCCAGCCTGATCCGTCTCGTGACGCGCGCCCAGATTGTCAGGCGCCGCTTGATCGACGATCGGGCGAGCATCGAGGACGTTGCGCGGGAAGAGAACCTGACCGCTTCTTACGTGACCCGGCTCGTCCGCGTGAGCTTCCTCGCTCCGGACATCGTCGCCGCACTGCTCGGCGGACGATATCCAGAACTGACCGCCAGCAAGCTGATGGCCGAAACCCGCTTCCCGCTCGACTGGCAAACGCAGCGCGAGGCGCTTCGCGCAGTCTGATCAAAAACATCTTCTCCGCTGAAGCCGCCCCCGGGCGGCTTCTTTCGTTACGCGTCCGGGTTCGACGACTGTCCGCCCCAGCAAGATATCCGGGAGACCGCCGTACCGGCGAAAGGCCTGGGCGAGACTTCGGCGCAGGAATCCACCGAATTCTCCCCGAAATGGTCTCTAACGAGCGAGGCGCAGTCAGGGCGGCAGTAACGACCGGATTAGACGGCAGAATTCGCGCCGCTCAGGGCAAAAAACGTAGCTATCGCAATAACTTAAGTCGTGGCGGAGGGAGCGGGATTCGAACCCGCGATACGGTTGCCCGTATACACACTTTCCAGGCGTGCGCCTTCAACCACTCGGCCACCCCTCCGGAAGGGCGGGGAGTAGCAAGGCGGGGCTGGCGTGACAAGCCGGCGATGCGTCGGCGGCCATACGGCTTCCGCATGGATTGCGGCGGCCGCCCGCGCGTTCCATCCTGTCGGCTGCCGACGGGTCCGTTCGGCCCGTAGCCCGCGCGCCGATCCACACCATATATGACGCCGCCATGATCCGTTTCCTTTTCCGTCTGCTCGGCTTCCTGATTCTCGCCGCCGGTTTCGTCGCGCTCGTCATCGACGGCACCCGCGCGATCGCGTCCGGCGCGATGGACTTCACCACGGCCGAGACGAGCTGGGCGGCAGTCTCGCCCGAGACGCTTCAGTCCGCGCGGGAGGCGCTGGGCGTCGCGGGCGCGGGCGCGCTGAACGTCATCCTGTCCCAGCCGACCTGCCTCGTGCTCGGCGTGATCGGACTGCTGTTCATGCTGATCGGCCGCAGGCCGCGCCGGCCCGTCGGCGTCGCGCCATAGGCTGATCGCGCGCTGCTGCGACGCGGAGCGAGCGGCGTGAGCCGTCTGAGGCGCCGCTTGCCCGTTCCGCGCCGCCATGCGATGCGCGGCGGACGACGCCCGCGGATGATCGGGCCGCCTGACCGGGGGGACGAGATGATCGAACGCACGCTCGAACGGGGCCTGTTCGCCAGCCGCTGGCTGATGGCGCCATTCTATGTCGGGCTGGTGGTCGGGCTTGTCGTCCTGCTGGTCAAGTTCGCGCAGGAGCTGCTGCATTTCGTCGAGGGCGTGTTCGTCGCGACCGAAAGCCAGGTCATCCTCGGCGTGCTGTCGCTGATCGACCTGTCGCTCACCGCCAATCTCGTGCTGCTGGTGATCTTCTCGGGCTACGAGAATTTCGTCTCGCGGATGGACCTCAAGGACCAGAGCGAGCGCCCGGAATGGATGGGCAAGATCGACTTCTCGGGGCTGAAGCTGAAGCTGATCGCCTCGATCGTGGCGATCTCGGCGATCCAGCTGCTCAAGGCCTTCATGGACATCGGCGCGGCGAGCGACCGCGACCTCTGGTGGATGTCGGTCGTCCACGCGATCTTCGTCGTCTCGGGCATCCTGCTCGCGCTCTCCGACTGGATCAGCGACCACGCGCACTACGTCGAGGCCAAGACCCACGCGCTGCACAAGAAGCACCACACCGACGAGACCAAAGACGTGCCCGATCACGACGCGCCGGCGGCCGACGAGAAACCTTGAGCGCTGGCGCCGGCCGCTTGGCCTTGCGGGCGCGCTTCGTCTATGAAGGCGCGCTTCCGGACGGACGGCCTTGAACGACGGCCGCCGCCGCCGCCGAGACCGCTTTCCATGACCGACGCGTCCCCAGACCCGCTCGCCGAGATCCGCCGGGAGATCGACCGGATCGACGAGGCGATGCATCTGCTGCTGATGGAGCGCGGCGCGGTGATCGACCGGCTGGTGTCGGTCAAGCGCACCTCCGAGACCGGCTCGGCGTTCCGGCCGGCGCGCGAGGCCGACATGATGCGGCGGCTTGCGTCCCGCCATCAGGGCCGGCTGCCGCTCGCCACCGCGGAGCATCTCTGGCGCACCATCATCGCGACCTTCACCCATGTGCAGGCGCCGTTCACGCTGCATGTCGAGCAGGGGGCGGACGCGCTCGCCATGCACGACCTCGCGCGCTTCCATGTCGGCTTCGACGTGCCGCTCCAGGGTCACGGCACCGCGTCGCGCGTGGTCGCGGCTGTCGCCGGCTCGACCGGGGACCTCGGCCTCGTGCGGCTCGATCCGGCGCCCGTCGCGGCCTGGTGGGAGACGCTCGGCGGCGATGGGCCGCAGGTGATGGCGCGGCTGCCCTTCTTCGGCGCGAACGGGCATCCGGCATCCGCGCCTGCGCTCGTGATCGCGCGTCCGCTCGGCGAGGCGGGTGTGCGGGAGATCACCGTATGGGCCGTCTCCGACGACGGCGAGGGCGGCGCGATCGACGGCGGCGAGACGCTCGCGACCGTGGTCCGCAACGGCCGCCGCAGCCGGCTGGTGGCCGTCGCGGGAGGGGAGGCGCCGGTCGCCGGCGCGGTCGCGGTCGGCGGCTATGCGTCGCCGCTGGGAGCCCGGACATGACCCGGAGCGCAAGATCCACGCCGCCGCTCGCAGAGCCGCTCGCGCCTGCGCCGCGCGCCGGCGCGCTCGCGATCGACCCATACGTCCCCGGCAAGAGCAAGGCCCCGGAGGGCGTGCGGCTCCACAAGCTGTCGTCCAACGAGACGCCGTTCGGGCCGAGCCCTCGGGCGATCGCGGCGTTCCGCGAGGCGGCCGGCCATCTCGAGGTCTATCCGGACGGGACCGCCCGCGCGCTGCGCGAGGCGATCGCGCGCGCCCACGGGCTCGACCCTGCGCGGGTCGTCTGCGGGGCGGGCTCCGACGAACTGCTCTCGCTTCTCGCCGCGGCCTATGTCGAGCCGGGCGACGAGGGTCTGTTCACCGAGCACGGCTTCCTGGTCTACCGGATCGCGATCCTCGCGGCGGGCGGAACGCCGGTCGTCGCGCCTGAAACGAGCCTCACGGCCGATGTCGACGCGCTCCTTGAGCGCGTCACCGAGCGCACCCGGATCGTCTATCTCGCCAATCCCAACAACCCGACGGGGACCTATCTGCCGGAGGACGAGATCCGCCGCCTTCACGCCGGACTGCCCAAGACCGCGCTGCTCGTGCTCGACGCGGCCTACGCCGAATATGTCCGCGCCAACGACTACGCGGCCGGGATCGAGCTCGTCGACGAGGCCGAGAACGTCGTGATGACCCGCACCTTCTCGAAGGTCTACGGGCTCGCGAGCCTCAGGATCGGCTGGCTCTATGGCCCGCCGCCCGTGGTCGACGTGCTGAACCGCATCCGCGGGCCGTTCAACATGTCGGGGCCCGCGATCGCGGCCGGCGCGGAAGCCATGGCGGATCGCGGCCACATCGACGTCGCGGTGGCCCATAACGCCGTGTGGCTGGAGCGGCTGACCGACGGCGTCCGCTCGCTCGGCCTCGAGGTCACGCCGAGCGTCGCGAACTTCGTCCTGATCCATTTTCCGGACGAGCCGGGTCGCCGCGCCTCCGACGCCGACGCCTATCTCACGGCCCGCGGCCTGGTGCTACGCGCCGTCGGCGCCTACGGCCTGCCGAACGCGCTGCGGATGACGGTCGGCTCCGAGGAGGCGAACCAGGCGGTCCTGGCGGCGCTTTCGGATTTCATGAAAGCCTCCGCCCATGGCTGACGCGCTGTTCGGGCGCGTCGCGATCGTCGGCGTCGGCCTCATCGGCTCCTCGATCGCGCGTGCGGCCCGCCGCGCCGGTCTTGTCGGCACCATCGCGGCCTCCGACGCGGATGCGGCGGTGCGCGCGCGCGTCCGCGAACTCGGCTTCGTGGACGAGGTCACGGAGACCTCCGCCGAGGCCGCGGAAGGCGCCGACCTCGTGATCGTCTGCACGCCGATCGGCGCCTGCGGCGCGGTCGCGGCCGAGGTCGGGCCGCGGCTGAAACCGGGCGCGATCCTCTCGGACGTCGGCTCGGTGAAGGGCGCGGTGATCAGCGTCATGGCCCCGCATGTGCCGCCGCACGCCCATTTCGTGCCCGCCCATCCGATCGCCGGCACCGAGAATTCCGGCCCCGACGCGGGCTTCGCCGAGCTGTTCGACGGGCGCTGGGCGATCGTTGTCGAGACGCCCGGCTCCGATCCGCAGGCCGTCGCCAAGGTGCGGGCGTTTTGGGAGGGGCTCGGCGCCAAGACCGACACGATGACGGCCGAACATCATGACCTGGTGTTCGCGATCGTGAGCCACGTGCCGCATCTGATCGCCTACAACATCGTCGGCACCGCGGCCGACCTCGAGGACGTGACGCAGTCCGAGGTCATCAAATATTCGGCCTCGGGTTTCCGCGACTTCACCCGGATCGCGGCCTCCGACCCGACGATGTGGCGGGACGTGTTTCTCAACAACCGCGACGCCGTGCTGCAGATGCTCGGCCGCTTCGTCGAGGACCTGACCGCCCTCCAACGCGCGATCCGGTGGGGCGAGGGCGACAAGCTCTTCGACCTCTTCACACGCACCCGCGCCATCCGCCGCGACATCATTGAGCAGGGTCAGGACACCGCAGCGCCGGATTTCGGTCGCAGAAGCGCGCCGCCCGCGGGGGAATGATGGACCATCGTTGGCCCGCTCCGTCGAATTTGAAGCTTGATCGCGAGCGCCGTCCGGCGCAGAGGAGACGCATGAGCAAGGCCGCAGACCCGAGTCGCGCCGTCCATCCGGCCCTCAAGCTCGTCCTCGAGCTCGGCCCTCTGATCGTATTTTTCTTCGCGAATTCGCGCGGCGACCTGTTCGTCGCGACCGGCGCCTTCATGGCCGCGACCGTCGTGTCGCTCACCGCGTCGTGGGTCCTGATGCGGCGGCTTCCCGTGATGCCCCTCGTCTCGGGCGTCGTTGTGATGGTGTTCGGCGGCCTCACGCTCGCTTTGCAGGACGAGCTGTTCATCAAGCTCAAGCCGACGATCGTGAACCTGCTGTTCGCCGGCGCGCTGTTCGTCGGCGTGGCCTTCGACCGTCCGCTGCTCGCGATCGTGTTCGATCAGGCGTTCGAGCTCACCCATCGCGGCTGGATGAAGCTCTCGATCCGCTGGGCCTGGTTCTTTGTCGTGCTCGCGGCCTTGAACGAGGCCGTGTGGCGCACCCAGACGACCGATTTCTGGGTGGCGTTCAAGGTTTGGGGCATCATGCCCATCACCATGGCGTTCGCGATGGCCCAGGCGCCGCTGCTGCAGCGCTACTCGGCCGGCGACGCCGCCGCCGAATAGCCTCTGTCGTCCGCGCCGTCGTCGAACCGGAACGGCGCCATCGGCGGCGCGTAGGCCGCGCCGCCTGCCGGGCCCTGCGCCACCGCGACGACTTCCGCCGGCGCCTCCACCTCCTCGGGGACCGCGACCAGCCTCAGGCTCGGCGCGTCGGCGTCGGGCGCGTCGATCGAGGTCACGACCGCAAAGGGCGCGGCGAGCAGATAGGCGATCAGCACCGGGGCGGCCCAGGGCAGGACCTGGGGCGCCGACAGCGCGAGCGAGGCCGCGAGCGCCGCGCCGAACAGCGTCGCGGGCCACAGCGACCGGATCGCCTCGGACCAGCGCACGCGGCGGCCGTCGCGGTTCTGCGCGTCCCAGCCCATCGGGCGCCGCAGGACGAACAGGCGGATCAGGAAGGCCGTCACCGAGAAGCTGACGATCGGGGCGAACAGCAGGCCGAAGCCGATCTCGGCCGCGACGCCGGCCAGGAACACGCCCGCGCCGCCGTAACGCCGGCTCTCGGCCGGCCGCAGCACGACGTCGAGATAGCCCATGATCTTGGGCGCGAACAGCACCAGCATCATCACCGCGAGCAGCGAGGTGCTGAGGCCCCAGGGGAAGACGCCGTCGCCGCCGCCGACGAGGGCGGGCGGCTCCCACGCCTGGGCGGCGCCCGCGACCATGAAGGTGATCCAGGCCGGCGCGCCGGCGTACATCAGGATCGCGATCGCGAGATTGACGCGGCCCATGAAGGGCAGGCCCGGCGACCCGATCAGCCTGAGATACTGCATGTTGCCCTGGCACCAGCGCAGGTTCCGGCGCAGGAATTCGGGGAGCGAGGCCGGGTTGTCCTCCCACGAGCCGCCTTCCTCGGGCAGCACGCGGACCTCGTAGCCGCCCTTGCGCATCAGCACCGCCTCGTAGAGGTCGTGGCTGAGCACCGCGCCGCCGAGCGGCGGCCCGCCCGGCACGGTCGGCAGCTCGCAATGGTCGCGGAAGGCCTTCACGCGGATCGCGGCGTTGTGGCCCCAATAGGGGCCGCAGTCGCCGGCCCACCAGGCCGCGCCCATCGAATAGGAGCGCATGCTCGCCCGCATGCCGAACTGGAAGGCCCGGGCGAACACCGTCCGCGCCGGCAGGCCCACCACGAGGCTCTGCAGGATGCCGAGCTTCGGATTGGCCTGCATGACGCGGACGAGCCGCAGGATCGCCTCGCCCGACATCACGCTGTCGGCGTCGAGCGTGACCATGAAGTCGTAGTCGCGGCCGCGCGTCAGCACGAAGTCGCGGATGTTGCCGGCCTTGAAGCCGACATTGGCGGTCCGTCGGCGATAGGTCACGCGATCAGGGTCGATCAGCGAACGCCGCCATTCGGCGATCGCGGCTTCCTCCTCGGCGACGAGGTCGGGACGCGCGCTGTCGCTCAGCACATGGATGTCGAAACGGTCGCCATAACCGGTCGCGTCGAGGCTCTTGAGCACCGCGTCGAGGCGACGCACCACGCGGTCGCTGTCCTCGTGGCGGATGCACATCGCGATTGCCGTGCGAGCCTCGATCAGGTCGACGTCGTGCGCCCTCAGCACGCAAGGCGCGACGATCGAAACGGGGTCGCGGGAGAAGCGCAGCAGCACGAAGCCGATCAGCGCGTTCCAGAAACCGATCACGATCCAAGGAGCGGACACCAGGAAACAGCCCAGCATCACGAATTCCGGGATTGACCAGCCGTCGACGGAGAGCACCGAAGCGAAGGCGTAGCCGAGGCCGGCGAGGGTCGCGAGGGCCGCCGTCGAGAACGCGATTCGACGCGCCGCGAGCCCGGCGACGGACTGCGTCCCGGTCGGGGTCGTGCGCGCCAGAAGCCGGGAAATGCTGAGAAAACGGGAGGCGCGAGCCGGCGAAAAGTCGATGCTGGAACGCATGTCACGCTTTCGATTGGTGCCTGTCCGCCACTTATGGCGGCTCGAGGCGGCGCCCCTATAACACAAAACGCGGTCGTCGAACCGGCACGACCCAGCCACCAAATTAGGCGGATGCAAGCAAGCGACAACGGCGGCGAAGCGGGCGAGGCCCGTTCGCTTTGGTATCTCGGCGACGGCCGCGTGGAACTGCGTGCGGCGTCCGGCGGCGATGGCGAGGCTTGCGTCCGCTCGATCTGTTCGGGCGTCAGCCGCGGCACCGAACGACTGGTGCTCGAGGGTCGCGTTCCGGAGAGCGAATGGCGGCGGATGCGCGCGCCCCGGCAGGAGGGCGAATTCCCGGGGCCGGTTAAATATGGCTACGCCGCGGTCGGCGTCGTGGAGGAGGGGCCACGCGAGCTTGTCGGGCGCCGCGTGTTCTGCCTCAACCCGCATGAGGAGGCGTTCCGCGCGCCGGCCTCGGCGCTCCATCCGCTCCCCGAGGGCCTGCCCTCGCGCCGCGCGACGCTCGCGGCCAATATGGAGACGGCGCTGAACGCGCTCTGGGATTCCGGCGCGGGCGCCTGCGACCGGATCGTGGTCGTGGGCGGCGGCGTCGTGGGATTGCTCGTCGCCTCGCTCGCCGCGCGGCTCCCGGGCGCGGAGGTCGTCGTGGTCGACGTCGAGCCCGGGCGCCGCTCCGTCGCCGAGCGGCTGGGCGCGGGTTTCGCGTCGCCGGGCGACGCGCCGCGCGACGCCGATGTCGTGCTGCATGCGAGCGCGAGCGCCGCGGGCCTCGCGACAGCGCTGAGCTGCGCCGGAGAGGAGGCCTCGGTGGTCGAGATGAGCTGGCACGGGTCGGACGACGTCGCCGTGCCGCTCGGCCGCGCCTTCCACGCGCGACGCCTGAAACTGATATCGTCGCAGGTGGGGCAGGTCGCTCCGTCGCGCCGGCCGCGCTGGAGTTCCCGTAGGCGGCTCGCGGCCGCGCTGGAGCTGCTCGCCGCCGAACCGAGGCTCGACGACCTGATCGACGTCGAGATCCCCTTCGAGGACGCATCCCGGGACCTGCCGCCCCGGCTCGCCGCGGGCGCGCCGGGGCTCGGGATCGTGCTCAGCTACACGTCAATGCGAGAGGTTTGAGCTGCATGTACGCCGTCGAGGTCCGGGACCGCATCATGATCGCGCACAGCCTGAAGGGCGAGGTCTTCGGGCCCGCCCAGGCGCTTCACGGCGCGACCTTCGTGGTCGACGTGGCGTTCTTCCGCGCGGAGCTCGACCCGGACAATATCGTCGTCGACATCGGTCGCGCGATCGAGGCGCTGGGCGAGGCCCTGAAGCCCCTGAACTACGCCAATCTCGACGAGGTCGAGGCGCTGAAGAGCGAGGTCACCACGACTGAGTTTCTCTGCCGCCACGTCTTCGACGCGATGGCGGCGGCGGCCCGCGACGGACGGCTCGGGGCGCACGCCGACGGCGTCGAGAAGATCCGCGTCACGCTCCATGAGAGCGACGTCGCGCGCGCCTGGTTCGAGGGGGCCGTCGCCGGTGGCTGAGCTCGTCATCGCCGGCCCGGGAAAGCTCGAGACCCCGACGGGCGGCTACCGCTACGACGCCCGCGTCCTCAAGGACGTCTCCGCGCGGGGGCACGAGGCCTCGTGGCTCGCGCTCCCGGAAGATTTCCCGTTTCCGTCCGCGGCGTCCATGGAGGCGGCGCTCGCGGCGCTGAAGGGCGTTCCGCACGACGCCACGCTGGTGATCGACGGCCTCGCCTATGGGGCCCTCCCGGTCGAGGGGATCGCGGCGCTCGCGCGGCCTGTGGTCGCGCTGATCCATCATCCGCTCGCGCTCGAGCTGGGGCTCGCCCCCGACGCGGCCGCGTCGCTCGCGGCCTCCGAGCGGGACGCGCTCGCGGCCGCGGCCCTGATCGTCACGACCAGCGAGGCGACGCGCCGCGTGCTGGTCGAGCGCTTCGGCGCGGCGGAGCACAAGGTCCGCGTGGCGGAGCCCGGCGTCGACCCGGCGGCGCCCACCAAGGGCGGCGGCGAGACGCCGGTGGTGCTCACCGTCGGCGCCGTGGTCCCGCGCAAGAACCATCTGGGCCTGGCCCGCGCGCTGGCCGGTCTGCGCGACGTTCCTTGGCGCTGGCGGATCGCCGGCAGTTTGACCCGCGACCTCGATTGCGCGACGGCGCTCGCCGACGAGATCGCGCGGAGCGGGATCGAGGACCGCGTCGAGACGCTCGGCGCGCTCGACGACGACGGACTGGAGGCCGCCTATCTGGCCGCCGACCTGTTCGCGCTGCCGTCCTATCTCGAGGGCTACGGCATGGCGTCGGCCGAGGCGCTGGCGCGCGGGCTTCCGGTCATCGCCGGCCGTGACGAGGCGGCGGCCGCGCTCATCGGCGAGACCGCCGGGGCGCTGGTCGACCCCGACGATTTCGAGGCGATCGCCGCCGCGCTCCGCCGCTTCCTGACGGAGCCCGCCGCGCTCAGGCGCGCCTCGAACGCCGCGCGTCTGCGCGCCGCCCGCCTGCCGCGCTGGTTCCAGTGCGCCGACGTGTTCGAGCACCTGATCACGCGCCCGCTGCCCAAGTGACCGGTCCCGCGACGTGAGCGGCTTCGATCCCGGCTGGCTCGACCTGCGCGAGCCCGCCGACCACCGCTCGGTCGCGGCGGAGCCCCTTGCGCGTTTCCGTAGGCTGTTCGGCGCGGTCGAGCCGATCTCGGTCGCCGATCTCGGCGCCGGCTCCGGATCGACGCTCCGGCTGCTCGCGCCGCATCTCGGTCCGCGGCAGCGCTGGACGCTGGTCGATCACGACCCGGCCCTGCTCGCGCACGCCCGGACGAGGCTGTCGGCCTGGGCGGACGCCGTGAGAGTCGACGGCGACCGTCTCCGCCTCCTAAAGGATGACAAGGCCATCGAGGTCGCGACCGCCGTCTGCGATCTCGCGCGGGACCCGTTGCCGGACCCGGCCGCCGCCTGCGACGTCGTGGTCGCGTCCGCGCTGTTCGACCTGGTCGGCGAGCGCTGGCTCGGGGGGTTCGTGCAGAGGCTGTCGGACGCGCGGAGGCCGCTCTACGCGCGCCTCACCTATGACGGCCGCAAGTCGTTCGATCCGCCGCACGCCCTCGACGGGCCGACGCTGGCCGCTTTCAACGCGCATCAGCAGACCGACAAGGGGTTCGGGCCGTCGCTCGGGCCGGCGGCGGGCGACCGTCTCGCGGCGCTCGCCGAAGCGGCGAACTATGACGTCGTCGAGGGGGCGAGCCCCTGGCTCCTCGGTCCCGGCGACGCGGCGCTCGTCCGGAGCCTCGCCGAGGGCATGGCCGGCGCCGCCCGCGAGGCGGGGGCTCCGCTCGCCGACCTTGGCGACTGGCTCGACTTCCGCCGCTCGACTGCAGCCTCGGGCCGCGCCGAGGTCGGCCATGTCGACCAGCTGCTCGTCCCGCGCCTCAGGTCATCCGGGCCAGCACCGCGTCCTTCTTGACGAAGCGGTGCTGCAGCGCCGCCCCGATATGGAGGAGAATCAGTGCGGCGGCGGTCAGGCCGAGCGTCGCGTGGATCGCCAGCAGCGTCTTCGACAGCGATTCGTCCTTCGAGACGAGGTCGGGCAGCGTGAACAGGCCGTAGACGCTGACCGGCGCCCCGAAGGCGTTGGAGCCCGCCCAGCCGAAGAACGGCATGACGAGCAGGATCGCGTAGAGCGCCCAATGGTTGGCATGGGCGACGGCGACCTGCCAGCGCGGGAGGGTGGGTTCGGGAGGCGGCGGCGGATTTGCGAGCCGGAAGGCCAGACGGCCGATCATCAGGATGAGCACCACGAAGCCCGTGGATTTATGGGCGGCGTAGAAGGCATCCTGGATGGGCCCCTTGGGCAGCGATTCAAGCGAGAGCCCGACCGGGATCATGCCCAGAACCAGGACCGCCACAGTCCAATGGAATATCTTCGCCGGCAGCCGGTATCCGCCGGCGGCGGGCGTCATCGTCGCGTCGCTCATCATCCGATCCCCTCTCTCGGCCGAACCCGTCAGCCTCTCGGCGCATGTCGCAGTCGAACAGAACGTCGCCCCCGCCGAGCGGATGGGCGACGCAGGCGGGCCGCCGCGCCAGGTCGAGCTCGGCGACCGGCGCGAGCGTGAGGCCGGGCTGGCCGGATCCGACGATCAGCGGCGCGACCATCACATGGAGGCGGTCGACGGCGTCGGCCGCCACGAAGCTCGAAACGGTCGCGGTGCCGCCTTCGATCAGCAGGCGCCTGAGGCCCCGGCTCGCGAGCGCCGCCACAAGGTCCGCCGGGGCGAGCCGGCCCTCCATGGGCCGCAGATGGATCGTCTCGACGCCGGGCGCGGCGCATGGCTCGACGCCCTCGGCGCGGATCGAGATGCGCCTGGCGCCGTCCTCGGCGAAGATACGCGCGTCGTCGGGCGCGCGCCCTCTCGGGTCGATCGCCACGCGAGCCGGCGAGGGTCCGTCGCAGCGCCGCACCGTCAGGCGGCAATCGTCGGCCACGACCGTGCCGACCCCGACCACGACCGCGTCGACCAGCGCCCTCAGCCGATGCAGGTGGTCGATCCCGCCGGGCCCGTTGATGAAGTGCGACGCCCCGGTCACGGTCGCGATCCGGCCGTCGAGCGACTGGCCGAGCTGGGCGACCACGATGGGATTCGGGCTCGCGAGCGGCGCCAGCATCCGGCAAAGCGGGTGCCGCTCGAGCGCCGCGGGGAGCGGCGCGCCGCGCCGCGCCGCCCGCGTGGCGGCCCATGCGGCGTCGCTGTCCAGCGGATGTTCGGCGATCGACATGGCGCGTCCCGTTTCGAACGTCTCAAACTATGCCGCGGAGACGTTGTGGCCAGAAGGGGTCACGCCGGCGTGCGCCGCGACCCTCTGCGCGGTTGACGCTGGGGAGCGGACCGTGATCCGTGCGCCATCCAGACGGATCGCGGGCGGAACGAGGAGGAGGTCGGCATGACAGACGCGGAACAGCCGGTCGGCGGGCCGGGCTCTCTCGACGCCTTGTTCGAGGGTTATCGGCGCTTCCGCCGCGACGCCTGGCCGGATCTGCAGCGCCGCTTCGAGCGCCTCGCCAAGGGACAGAGCCCGAAGATCATGGTCATCGGCTGCTCGGACAGCCGGGTCGATCCCCAGCAGATTCTCGGCGCGGCCCCCGGCGAGCTCTTCGTCCTCCGCAACGTCGCGGCGCTGGTTCCGCCTTACGCGCCTGACGCGGCGCAGCACGGCGCGAGCGCGGCCCTCGAATTCGCCGTCAGGGTGCTGGGCGTCGAGCGGCTCGTGGTGCTGGCGCATGCCGGCTGCGGCGGCGTCAACGCGCTGTTCGAAGGCGCGCCGCCCGAGGCCTCGGACTTCGTGCCGAGCTGGATGAGCGTCGCGACCCGCGCCCGGGACGTGGTTGATCCGGCGCTTCAGGGCGACGCGCGCCAGCAGGCGGCGGAGGAGGCCTGCGTCGGCGTCTCGCTCGAGAACCTGATGACGTTCCCCTGGGTGCGCGAGCGGGTCGAGAGCGGCCGGCTTTCGCTCACCGGCATGCATTTCGGCGTCGCGCAGGGCTGCCTGCGCTGCCGCGACGCGAACGGCTTCTGGGCGGACGTGCCGCCCGAATGATCCCTATCTGACTCCGGAGACATCCATGACCGACCTCACCCTCCTGACCGGCGAGGCCACGGTGCTCGCCGCCGAAGGCCAGGCGACCGACGCCATGCCCGAGATCGTCATCGGCAGGAAGGACGGGCCGGTGGGCCAGGCCTTCGCGGCGATGCTCGGCCAGACGGTGGGCCACACCCGCATGTTCGCCGTGCGCGACCTGAACCAGCTTGTGAAGCCCGCTACGATGATGACCACCAAGGTCACGATCCAGAGCGCCGAATATGTCGAGCTTCTGGGCGGCGTGGTTCAGGGCGCGACGGCGGACGCCGTGCTCGACAGCGTGATCGACGGCGTGATCCCGAAGGACCTCGTCGAGGACATCTGCATCATCGCGACGATCTGGCTCGACCTTCGCTGCGCCGAGGACCCGAACCTCGACAGGAAGGACCTGTACCGGACGAATTACGAGGCGACCAAGCTCGCCATCAAGCGCGCGATGGCGGGCGAGCCGACGATCGACGAGCTCATCGCCAACCGCAAGACCGTCAAGCACTATGCGCTCGACGGCGTCGTCGAGTACTGAGCGGGGCGGTCCGGCGAACCCCCTCGGCCCGGGCCGCCGAGGGGCCGTCATTGCGCCAATCTGGACGATACCCTAGTACGCTCGCCGGAGTTGCGCGCGGGCGGATCGGAGTTGGGCGTCCGGGCGCTCGGCGCCGCCCCGGGGGCGTCCGTCCACGAACGCGGCGTCCGGACCGACGCCGTGGCTGGACGCGATTTTCACTGCCGTCAACCAGACGATTCGAGAGACTGCGATGACCGCGCGCCTCGTGACACCGATCATCCTGTGCGGCGGCACGGGCTCCCGGCTCTGGCCCGCCTCGCGCGAGAGCTACCCGAAGCAGTTCCTGTCGCTGGCGGGCGAAAAGACCCTGCTTCAGGCGACGCTGCTGCGCGTGTCCGACCCGGCGCGCTTCGCCGAGCCCATCGTCGTGGCCAATCACGAGCATCGCTTCATCGTCGCCGAGCAGGTCGAGCAGCTCGGGCTAAAGCCCACGATCGTGCTGGAGCCCTGCCGACGGGGGACGGCGGCGGCGATCTGCGCCGCCATGCGGATGGCCGAGGCGCGCGACCCCGAAGCGCTGGGGCTCGCGCTCGCGTCCGACCATGTGGTCTCGGACGAGGCGGCCTTCCTGCAGGCCGTCGAGACCGGCCTTGCGGCGGCGCTCGCCGGCAGGATCGTGACCTTCGGCCTCAAGCCGACCGAGCCGACGTCCAAATATGGTTACATCCTGGCCGGCGACGCCGTCGCCGAGGCCCCGGGCGTCTCGGCGGTGAGCTCTTTCGTGGAGAAGCCGGAGCGCGCGAAGGCCGAGAGGCTGCTGGCCGACGGCGCCTACTGGAACTCCGGCAACTTCCTCGCGCTCGCCCGCACGCTGATCTCCGAGACGACGCGGCTCGCGCCCGGCGTCGCGACGCCCGCGGTCGCGGCCGCGGACAAGGCGGCGCGCGACCTCGACTTCGTCCGGCTCGACGCGGAGAGCTTCGCTGCGGCCGAGGCGAGCTCGTTCGACCACGCCGTG
>NZ_RYFI01000012.1:103012-116693 GCF_004103825.1 Hansschlegelia zhihuaiae | reverse complement strand
CCCCCCCCGCCGCTTTCGGCTGGTCCGACGTCGGCAGCTGGTCGGCGCTCTGGGAGATCGCCGAGCGCGACGGGGACGGCAACGCGCTGATCGGGCCGGCCGAGGCCGTCGAGGCGTCGAACTGCTACGTCCGCTCCGACAAGGCCGTGACCGCCGTGGTCGGGCTCGACGACGCCATCGTGGTGGCGACCGGGGACGCGGTGCTGGTGACGTCGCGCCAGCGCGCCGACGAGGTGAAGGGCCTCGTCGCACGGCTGGTCGCCAGGGGCGAGAGCGCCGCGACCGAGGCGGCGCTCGCGCACCGGCCCTGGGGATCGTACCGTCAGATCGACGTCGGGGCGCGCTTCCAGGTGAAGCGCATCACGGTCCGGCCGGGCCGCAAGCTGTCGTTGCAGAGCCATGTCCACCGCGCCGAGCACTGGGTCGTGGTGGAGGGCGTCGCGAAGGTCACGGTCGACGCCGAGGTCAAGATCCTGCGCGAGAACGAGTCCGTCTACATCCCGCTCGGCGCCGTGCATCGGCTGGAGAACCCGGGCGAGATCCCCCTGCACCTGATCGAGGTGCAGTCTGGCTCCTATCTCGGCGAGGACGACATCGTCCGCTACGAGGACGACTATCTGAGGACCTGAGGCGGCGAGAAAAAGCGTCCGCTGGCTGTCGGAAAGCTGCGGGCGCGTTCGTCCTAGGGTCGTCGGATGACCGAAGGACGGAGACCCCCATGCCGATCGAGCCGTATCTTTTCCTGAAGGGCCGCGCCGAAGAGGCGATCGAATTCTACAAGGCGGCGCTCGGCGCCGAGACCGAGGCGCTGATGCGCTTCGACGAGAGCCCCGACCCGGTCCCGGCGGACATGATCCCCGGCGGCGACCCCCGGAAGATCATGCACGCCAGCGTCAGGATCGGCGGCGCCCGGGTCATGCTGTCGGACGGCGGCTGCTCGGACGTCTCCTCCGCCGCCTTCGAGGGCTTTTCGCTGACCCTGACGCTTCCGGACGCGGCGGCCGTCGAGCGGACCTTCGCGGCGCTCGCGGAGGGCGGGCAGGTTCGCATGCCGCTCGGCCCGACATTCTTCTCGCCCGCCTTCGGCATGTTGGCCGACAGGTTCGGCGTGCCCTGGACCATCATCGCCGAAGCCTGAGGCCGCCTCAGGCTTCGGCAGCGCGCGGTCGCGCGAACAGCGGCGCGATCCAGCGGTTGGCGGCGAGCGCGACCAGCAGCGACGCGCCCGCGAGCGGGAACAGCGCGCCAAGGCCGATCGTCAGCAGCGCGAGCGTGCGCATGCGCGCGGGCTCGAGCGGCCGGGGCGCGGCGAGGCGGCCCTTCGGGCGCCTCCGCCACCACATGACCGGGCCGGTGATCGAGAGCGCCGCGCCGCCCAGGCAGGCGAGCAGCATGACGACCTGGTTCGCGCGGCCGAAATAGTTGCCCATGTGGAGCTGGACGCCGAGCTCGACCGCCTTGGCGACCGGCCCGTAATCCTTGAACCCCACATCGCCCAGGATCTCGCCGGAATATTGGTCGATGTGGATGGTGCGCTGACCCTGCGGTCGGTCCGGATAGGTGTAGGCCGTGAAGACGCCCGCCGGCCCGTCGGGCAGCGACAGCCGGTAGGGATGCGCCATGCCGGCGGAGGCGAGGATCCCGGCCGCACGGTCGATCCCGATCGGCGCGGCTTCGGCATCCGCGGCGTGGCTCATATGGCCGCCGTGGTGGCCGGCGTGTTCGTCGCCTGACGCCGGCATCGGGGCCGTCTCCATCGACCAGGGCGCCTCGCCGAGCGCCTGCTTGACGGTCGCGCGCGGCGTCGAGCCGTGGCCGCGATGGCTTTCGGGATACCCGACGCCCGCGACGTCGGATCCGGCGCGCAGCAGCGATCCCCAGATATTGGCCCAGGGCAGGCCGGTGACGACCAGGAAGGCGATGAGCGCCGCGGTCCAGATTCCGACGGCCGCGTGGAGGCTCCGCCAGAACCGCCGGCCGGTCGCGTGCAGCCGCGGCGTCAGGGCCTCGGACAGGCTCTGCGTCCCACGCGGCCACCACAGGAAGACGCCGGTGACGACCAGCACGAGGGTCCAGCAGGCCGCGAGCTCGACGATCCCGTCGCCGAACTTTCCCAGCATGAGCGAACCGTGGAAGACGTCGGCGAAGCCGACCAGCGTGCGCTCGTACACATAGGAGCCGAGGACGCGCGCCGAGCCCGGATCGACGAAGACCCTGAGCTTCTCGCCGTCGCCGGCGGTGACGAACACCTGCGCGCTGCGGTCGGGCTCGGACCATGTGTCGATCCGCGTCGCCTTTCCGCCCGGAACGCTCGCCTCCGCCGCGGCGACGAGGCGAGACAACGGCTCGGTCGCGTCATGGGGGGCGACGATCCGCAACTCCGCATGGAGGAGGTCGTTGATCTCGTCGTTGAACAAATAGATCGCGCCCGTGACGCTCAGGATCAGCACGAAGGGCGCGACGATCAGGCCGGCGTAGAAGTGCCAGCGCCAGACGGCGCGGTGGAGCGCGGGGTTGTCGATCAGGGTCGCGGCGCCCATCAGAACTTCACCGCATAGGTCAGGTCGAAGCTGCGGGGCGCGCCGAGATAGACCTGCTTGTCGCTGTAGCCCGACCACTCGGCGTAGAGCTCGTCGGTGAGGTTGCGGCCGCGCAGCGTGACCGTGCCGCCTTGGTGGACCTCGTAGGAGACCGAGGCGTCGAACAGCGTGCGGTCCTTCACGCGGATCGTGTTGGCGTTGTTGGTGTAGAAGTCGCCGACGTAACGGACGCCGGCCCCGATGGTGAGCGGGAGGCTCTCGAAGCGGTAGGTGGTCCAGAGATTGAAGGTCTGCGCCGGCACGTTGAGCGGGCGGTTGCCCGCGCGGCTGACTGGTTTGCGCTTCGGCAGGCCGTTCGAGCGGAGCTCCTGTTCTTCGAGCTCGATGAACTCGGCCTTCACGAAGGCAGCGTTGGCCATGACCTTCCATCTGTCGGTGACGTCGACCGCGATGTCGAACTCGACGCCCCGCGAGCGCTGCTTGCCGCCCTGGATGGTGGCGTTCACGTCGGTCGGATCGCGGGTCAGGATGTCGTCCTGCTCGATCTGGTAGACCGAGGCGGTGGCGACCGCGCGGCCGTCGAACAGCGAGGCCTTCACGCCGGCCTCGACCGACCGCCCGGTCGACAGCTTGAAGTCCGTGCGCTGGTTGTTGATCAGCAGCAGCGAGGACACCGGCGCGATCGCCGTCGTGTACTGGCCGAACAGGCTGACGCCCGGCGCGACCTCATACACCGTGCCGAGCCGCCAGGACGTGTTCGTGAACTCGTTGCCGAACCTGTCCGGCTCTTCGCCCGGCTCGGCGTCCAGGTCGACGATCGTCCGGTCGAGCTTGATCTTGTCCCAGCGCAGCCCGCCGACGACGATCCAGTTCGGCGTCACGTTGATCGCGTCCTCGGCGAACAGCGCGAGATTGTCGACGCGGCTGTCGAAATTCTGCCGCGTGGTGAAGCCGTCGTCCGGGAACTCGCCCCGGTCCGGGTCGAAGGCGTCGACCGCCGTGGTCGTACCGAAGCGGCGGATCGAGCCGAAATCGGTGCGGACATATTCGACGCCGGCCGCGAAGCGGTTGCGCATGCCGTCGACCTCGCCGTCGAAATTGGCCGACGTTCGGTTCGAGAACACCTGCTGGTCGTGGGTGATCAGCGTCGAGGAGCGGTCGAGGATCGGGCGTCCCGCGGCTTCCGAGGCCGTCGGGTTGAAGGTGTAGTCCTCGGAATTCGCCCAGCGGCGGTCGGCGTCGTAGTAGCCGAGCTCGTTCTTCAGCGTCCACTGGTCGGTGAGCGCGAACTCGGCGGTCGTGCGCGCCCAGTAGGCGTCCGACTTCATCACCCCGTCGCGGACGTTGTAGTTCTCCTTCCGCATCGACTTGTCGAGCACGAGGTCGCCGAGGACCGGGTCCCAGCCCGAGGCGACGCCGCTCGGATTCCGGGCGTAGTCCCGTCCGATCAGCGGCGCGCCGAAATAGGCGGTGCTGAAATCGTCCTCGAAATAGTCGAACGCCGCCGTGACCTTGAAGCGGTCGCTCGGCTGCAGCAGGACGCCGGTCGTGACCTGCGTCCGTTCGCTGTCGGTGTCGTGGACGAAGCCGTCCGAGCGCGAATGCAGGACGCTGGCGTTGGCGGCGGCGTTCTCCGAGATGGCGGCGTTGAACGAGGCCCCGGCCCGTATGCCGTCGAACGAGCCGTAGGAGATCAGCCCGTCGCCCTTGTTGACGCCGAGCTCCGGTTTGCGGGTCACGAGGTTGATGGTCCCGGCGAGCGCGCCGCTGCCGCCCACCACCGAGGCCGGACCCTTGAGGATCTCGATCCGCTCGAAGCTGTAGGCGTCGTAGTTCCTCGACGCGAGCAGCGGGTCGATCGCCCGGAACCCGTCGACCGAATAGCCCACGGCGCCGCGTGAAAAACCGCGCATCGCCGTGACGCCGGGCTCGCCGGGCAGGTTCCCGGCCGTGACGCCGGGCGCCGCGCCATAGACCTCGATGAGCGAGCGCAGGCCTTCCGACTGGATGCGCTCCTGGGTGATGACGTCGACGGTCGCGGCCGTCTCCCTGACCGTGAGGCCGAGGCGGCTCGCCGCTTCGGTGCGGCGCTCAAGCCTCCTGGTCTCGCCGCCGTCGCCAGAAGCGGCGCCGCGGCCCTCGCCTTCGACGGCGATTTCTTCGAGGAGCGTGCCGCCGCCGTCGGGCGACTGTTCCTGCGCGATCGTGGGAGACGCCGCGGCGAATGCGGATATGAGGAGGACGGCGGGGCGCGCGAAGGCGCGCGCCTGCGCGGCGTCGAAACGGGACATCGGAAAAGACTCGGCGCGATTGGCCCGTGGTCGGCCGCAAGGGCCGCGCGAGCGTCTGGACGGAACGTCGAAGATCGACGGGCGGTCAGACGGCCGAGGGAGGTCCGCGCGGGCGCTTCGACGCCCACGCTCGGGAGGAGTTGACGGGGGCGTCCGCGGAAGACAGCCGCTCCGTGACCGTCTCGACGGTCGGGACGGCCGCGGGCGAGGCGGCGGCCGGCGGGGCCATGCCGCCGCCGAGCATCGGGCAGCCGGGCGCGCAGCAGTCAGGCGTCGATTTGTGTTGCGAGGGCGTGGGCGCCCCGTCGAGCGGGATCGGACCGCCGGAGCAAAGGATCTGGCCGAGCGGCCCGAAGGCTGGCTCCGCCGCCTGCGCGCCGAGGGCGAGGCCGGCGAGCGCGGCCTGCACGACGAGCAGATAGGCTGCGAAAATCGCGCCCCAGCTCCCCCATGCTTTCCGCCGTGCCGCCACGTGAGCGCCCCGTTTCCGCCGGACGGCGAATAACACGGCCGCCTCACGCCGGGAACGCGCCGGACGTCGCAGCCCCGAAGTCAGAGAATATGTTGTGACGATTATTGACATTCGTCAGTCATTGATCCAACATTGCTTCCGTCGCGGCGGGCTGCGGCGTCCGGGCGGGTCCCATGCGACTCCCCTCCGTCCGGTCCCCGTCGCCCGTCCGCGGCGCCCCCAATCGTCAGCGCGGTCAGGAGCCTGCCCAATGCGCGACCTTCGATCCCTCCTCGTTCCGGCCCTGACGGTCGTTCTCGCCGCGGGGCTCGCGGCCTGCGACCCGGTGGACGGCGCCGAGCGCGCCGACCACGCGGCGACGCCACGGCCGGTGCTGACGAGGGCCGTGGCCTTCGAGCCCCGCGTCGCCGAGCGCAGCTTCGTCGGCGTGATCCGGCCGCGGGTCGAGAGCGACCTCGGCTTCCGGGTCACGGGCAAGGTGGCGCGGCGGCTGGTCAGCGTCGGCGACGTCGTGACGGCCGGCGAAGCGCTCGCCACGCTCGACGAGGTGGACCTCAAGCTCCAGGCCGAACAGGCGGAGGCCGAACGCTCGGCTGCAGCCGCTTCGCTCGCCCAGACCGAGGCCGACTTCCGGCGCGGCACGACGCTGTCGAAGCAGGGCTGGACCACGGCCGCGACCGTCGACCGGCAGCGCGCCGCGGCCGAGGAGGCCCGGGGGCGGCTCGCCCGCGCCGAGCGCGCTCTGTCGCTCGCCCGCAACGCGACCTCCTACGCCGTGCTCGAGGCCGACGCCGACGGCGTCGTGACCGCGACCTCGGTCGAGCCCGGCCAGGTGGTGGCGGCCGGGCAGGCGGCGATCCGCCTCGCGCGCACCGCCGAGAAGGAGGCCGCGGTCTCGATCCCCGAAACCCTTCTGGAGCGCGTCCGGACGGCGAAAGCCGAGGTCTCGCTCTGGTCGAGCGCCGGACGCCGCTACGAGGCCGTCCTGCGCGAGCTCTCGCCCGCCGCGGACGCTGCGACCCGCACCTATCTCGCGCGCTTCTCGATGCCGTCGGCCGGGGCCGAGGTCCAGCTCGGCATGACCGCGACCGTGACGCTCGCCGACAAAGGCGAGGACCGAGTCATGCGCCTGCCTCTGACCGCGCTGTTCAACCAGGGCGAGGGCGCCTCGGTCTGGACGGTCGGGGAGGGCGGCAAGCTAACGCCGAAGCCAGTCACGGTCGCCTCCTACGAGGCCAAGGACGTGCTGGTCTCCTCGGGCCTCGCCGAGGGCGACCGCGTGGTCACGCTCGGCGTCCAGAAGCTCGACGCGAAGGCCCCGGTCCGGGCCGTCGACGCGCTCGCCTTTTGATCCGAGGACAGGACCATGGCGCGCTTCAACCTTTCGGCCTGGGCGGTATCCCATCGGCCGCTCGTGCTCTTCCTGATCATCGCGATCGGGCTCGCGGGCGCCTGGTCCTTCACGCGGCTCGGCCGCTCTGAAGACCCGAACTTCACCATCAAGGTCGCGGTCGTCACCGCGGTGTGGCCCGGCGCCACGGCGCGCGAGATGCAGGATCAGGTCGCCGACCCA
This sequence comes from Hansschlegelia zhihuaiae, assembly GCF_004103825.1. Classification (GTDB taxonomy): domain Bacteria; phylum Pseudomonadota; class Alphaproteobacteria; order Rhizobiales; family Methylopilaceae; genus Methylopila; species Methylopila zhihuaiae. The sequence continues at coordinate 109,817 of NZ_RYFI01000012.1, read as the reverse complement.
ATCGAGAAGAAGCTCCAGGAGCTGCCGCACTTCGACAAGGTGCAGACCTACGCCAAGCCGTCCTTCACGGCGATGCAGGTCACGTTCCGCGACGACACCCCGCCCTCCGAGGTGCCGGGGCTGTTCTACCAGATCCGCAAGAAGATGGACGACGTGCGGCCGAGCTTGCCGGCAGGGGTGCTGGGCCCGAACGTCAATGACGAATATGGCGACGTCGACTCGATCCTGACCATGCTGACCGGCGACGGCGCCGACTACGCCCAGCTCAAGAAGGTCGCCGAGGGCCTGCGCCAGCGCCTGCTCAAGGTTCCGGGCGTCGTGAAGGTCAATCTCTACGGGGTGCAGGACGAGCGCATCTTCGTCGAGTTCAGCCACGCCAAGCTCGCGACCCTCGGCATCTCGCCCCAGACGCTGTTCGAGTCGCTCTCCCGCCAGAACGACATGACGCCCGCAGGCACGGTCGAGTCCGGCGCGCAGCGGATTCCGCTTCGGGTGACGGGCGCGCTCGACGGCGTGAAGGCCGTGGCCGAGACCCCGGTCGAGGCCGGCGGCCGCACCTTCAGGCTCGGCGACGTGGCGACCGTGACGCGCGGCTTCGTCGATCCCCCGGACTTCCTCGTCCGCCAGCGCGGCGCGCCGGCGCTCGGCGTCGGCGTGGTGATGGCGCGCGGCGCCAACATCCTGAAATTCGGCGAGGACGTCGCGGCCGCGACGCGCGAGTTCCAGGCCTCCGTGCCGCAGGGCGTCGCCTTCGAGCAGATCGCCGACCAGCCCAAGATCGTCGAGGAATCGATCTTCGAGTTCGAGCGCTCCTTCGTCGAGGCGCTGCTGATCGTGCTCGGCGTGTCGTTCCTGTCGCTCGGCAGGCGGACTGGCATCGTGGTGGCGCTCTCGGTGCCGCTGACGCTCGCCGCGACCTTCGTGGTGATGCTCGCGCTCGGCATGGACCTGCACCGCATCACGCTCGGCGCGCTGATCATCGCGCTCGGCCTGCTGGTCGACGACGCCATCATCGCGGTCGAGATGATGGTGGTGAAGATGGAGCAGGGCTTCGACCGCATGAAGGCCGCGGCCTTCGCCTGGCAGTCGACCGCCTTTCCGATGCTGACCGGCACCGCGGTCACGATCGCGGGCTTCCTGCCGGTCGGCTTCGCGCAGTCCGGCGCCGGCGAATATGCCGGCGGCATCTTCTGGGTGGTGGGGATCGCGCTGGTCGTGTCCTGGGTCGTGGCGGTGGTGTTCACCCCCTATCTCGGCGTCAAGTTGCTGCCGGCCTCGCTCGCCAGGAACGGCGCGCATGCCGATCCCGACTCGATCTACGACACCCGCATCTATCGCGGCCTCCGGCGGATCGTCGCCGCGTGCGTTCGCTGGCGGATCACTACGGTGGCGGTCACGGTCGCGATCTTCATCGGCTCGGTCATCGGCTTCGGCTTCGTCCAGCAGCAGTTCTTCCCGCTCTCCGAGCGCAAGGAGCTGTTCCTGCAGCTCCGCCTGCCCGAAGGCTCCTCGATCGGCGCCACGACGGAAGTCGTGCGCCAGGCCGAGACGCTGATCGGCCCGGCCGATCCGGACGTCGAGACCTACACGTCCTATGTCGGCCAGGGCTCGCCGCGCTTCTGGCTCGGCCTCAACCCGACGCTGCCCAACCAGTCCTTCGCCGAGATCGTGATCCTGTCGAAGTCGGTCGAGGGCCGCGAACGCGTCAAGGCGCGGCTCGACAAGGCGATCGCCGACGGCGCGCTGCCGGAGGCGCGGGCGCGTGTCGACCGCTTCACCTTCGGCCCGCCGGTTGGCTTCCCCGTCCAGTTCCGGGTGATCGGGCCGGACGCCCAGAAGGTGCGCGAGGTCGCCTATCGGGTCCGCGACGCCATGCGCGAGAACCCGAACGCGCTCGATCCGCATCTCGATTGGAACGAGTTGTCCCCGACGGTCCGCCTCGTCGTCGACCAGGAGCGGGCGCGGGCGCTCGGCCTCAATGTCCGCGACGTCTCGCAGACCCTTGAGACCCTGCTGACGGGGCTCACAGTCACCACGGTCCGCGACGGCATCGAGCAGGTCGGCGTGGTGGCGCGGGCGACGCCCTCGGAGCGGCTCGACCTCGGGCGGATCGGCGACCTCACGGTTGTGGCGCGGAACGGCGTCGCGGTGCCGCTCGCCCAGGTCGCGCGCCTCGAATACGCCCATGAGGAGCCGATCCTCTGGCGGCGCAACCGCGACATGGCCATCACCGTGCGCTCGGACGTCGTCGACGGCGTCCAGCCGCCCGACGTCACAAGCCAGATCCTGCCGAAGCTGCAGTCGATTAAGGACAGGCTCGAGCCCGGCTACCGCATCGAGGTCGGCGGCGCGATCGAGGAGTCCGAGAAGGCGAACGCCGCGCTGTTTGTGCTGTTCCCGGTGATGTTCCTCGCCATGCTGACCCTGCTGATGGTCCAGCTGCAGAGCTTCTCGCGGCTTGCGCTGGTCTTCATGACCGCGCCGCTCGGGATCATCGGCGCCTCGCTCGGGCTGAACCTCGCGGGCAAGCCCTTCGGCTTCAACGCGCTGCTCGGGCTGATCGCGCTCGCCGGCATGATCATGCGCAACGCCGTCATCCTGGTCGACCAGATCGAGAGCGACGTCGCCTCCGGCAAGCACACGCGACGCGAGGCGATCGTCGAGGCGACGGTCAGGCGCGCGCGGCCCGTGGTGCTGACCGCGCTCGCCGCGATCCTCGCCATGGTGCCGCTGTCGTCGAGCGCCTTCTGGAGCCCGATGGCGGTCACCATCATGGGCGGGCTGTTCGTCGCGACCTTCCTGACCCTGCTCTTCCTGCCGGCGCTCTACGCGCTCTGGTTCCGCAAGAGCCTCGATGGGCGGGCCGAGGAGAAACCTGCCCCGGCGGCGCTCGCAGCGATCGCCGCCTGACCGGAACGCCCGGCGTTCTGAGACTTTGTTGGGAGTAGCCGATGACGGCCGAAGCCGCTTTAACTCGACGGGACATGACGAACGAACGGACGATGCGAGCTCCGAGGAGCGACGCGCCCGACACGCGCGGCGACATCCTCGCAACCGCGCACCGGCTGTTCCGCGAGATCGGCTACCGCAAGACCACGGTCGCGGACATCGCCGCCGAGCTCAAGATGAGCCCGGCCAATGTGTACCGCTTCTTCGACAGCAAGAAGTCCATCAATGAGGGCGTCGCCGAGCGGCTGCTCGGCGAGATCGCGGACGCGCTCGAGATCGAGGCGACGCGGCCCGACGCCACAGCGCCGGCGAGGCTCCGGGCGCTGCTCGTCACGCTCTCGGCGATGAGCGAGGAGCGCTTCCTGTCGAACAAGCGCATGTACGACATGGTCGAGGACGCCATGGCGGAGAGCTGGGATGTCTGCGACCGCTACGTCGCGCGCTGCGACGCGATCCTGATCGGGCTGGTGCGCGACGGTTGCGCGCGCGGCGAATTCGCGATCGAGGATCCTGAAGCCGGCGCGCGCTGCGTCCACGCCGCGGTCGTCTGTTACTGCCATCCCGCGATGATGGCTCAAAGCCAGGAGCATCCGCACGCGAGCATCGAGCAGATGGCCGAATTCGCGCTGCGCGGCCTCGGCGCGCGGGAACGGGGCTGACGAGGCCGGAAGGCTCAGTCCTCTGGCTCGGGCTCGTCCTCGCTGCCCCGATCGTCGGACTGCTGGGCGACGGGCTTGCGGCTCGGGTCGATGATCATGGCGATCACCGCGCCCGCTCCAGCGACGGCGCCGGCGATCAGCGCGTAATAGGCGAAGGCGTAACGGACGTCGGAGTCCTCCCAGCCGCGCATTCTCTTGTAGTTCGGCGTGAAATAGAGGCCGATCGCGATCAGCGGACCCGCGACGAAGAACAGCACGGCGTAGATCGTCTGCCGCCGCTTCGCCGATCGACTGACCGAGGACGGCCGCTGCGCCGCGCGCGCTCGTCGCATTGGGATCGCCTCCCGTCATGATCTGACGTTTCGGCCGCACTGGGACGCGGAACGTCCCGCCTGTCAACGGAGGCGAGCGGCCGTCACCCGCCGAGATAGGCGGCCCTCACGAGCGGGTCGGCGATCAGCTCCTTGCCCGCTCCCTTGCGCACCACGCGCCCGGTCTCGATCAGATAGGCGTGATCGCAGAGCTCGAGCGCCGCGAAGGCGTTCTGCTCGACGAGCAGCACTGTCGCGCCGTCGTCCCGGATCGAGCGGATGATGCCGAGCGTCTGCTCGACGATGGTTGGGGCGAGGCCGAGCGACGGCTCGTCGAACATCACGAGCTTCGGCCGGGACATCAGCGCGCGGCCGATCGCTAGCATCTGCTGCTCGCCGCCTGACAGCGTCCCGGCCGGCTGCGCCCTGCGTTCGGCGAGCCGCGGAAAATCGGAATAGACGCGGTCGAAGTCTTCGCGGACCTTGATCGGGTCCCGCCGCAGATAGGCGCCCATGGCGAGATTGTCGGCGACCGACATGTAGGGGAACCCCCGCCGGCCCTCGGGGCAGTGGGCGACGCCCGCAGCGAGCACATGGGCGGGGTCGGCGCCCGCGATCTCCTCGCCGCGGAACTTGATGGACCCGGCGCGCGGCTTCACGAGGCCGGAGATCGCGCGCAGCGTCGTCGACTTCCCGGCGCCGTTCGCGCCGATCAGCGCGACGAGCTCGCCCTCGCCGACCCCAAGGCTGACGCCCTTCAGCGCGGCGACTGGACCGTAGCCGCATTCGAGGTCGCGGATCTCAAGCATGGGCCGCCTCCGCCTGCAGGGCCGCGGCGCTCTTGCCCAGATAAGCCTCGATCACGGCGGGGTCGGCGCGGATCTCGGCTGGCGCGCCGTCGGCGATCAGCTTGCCGTGGTTCAGCACCACGATGCGGTCCGAGACCTCCATGACCATCGGCATGTCGTGCTCGACCAGCAGGATGGTGACGCCGCGCTCGCGGATCTGGCGGATCAGCCGGACGAAGTTCTTGGTCTCCGAGGCGTTCATGCCCGAGACCGGCTCGTCGAGCAGCAGCATCACGGGGTCGGTGGCGAGCGCGAGCGCGACGCCGACGAGGCGCTGCTCGCCATAGGACAGCGCCCCGGCGCGCTCGTCCGCGCGGGCCGAGAGCCCGACCCAGTCGATCAGCTCCCCGGCCTTTCTCCGTCTTGCCGCCTCGCCCGCGCGCTCGCGCGACAGGTTGAAGATGGCGTCGAGAAGAGTGGCGCCGCCGTCGTCGCGGTGGAGGCCGATCAGCACATTGTCGAGCACCGTGTCGTCGGGAAACACGCTGGTGCGCTGGAAGGTGCGGGCGAGGCCCAGCCGGTTGATGCGGTTCGGCGACAGCCCCGCGAGGCTCTCGCCCTTGAGCCGCACCTCGCCATGGGTCGGCTTCAGGAAGCCGGTCGCGACGTTGAACGCGGTGGTCTTGCCGGCCCCGTTCGGGCCGATCAGGCTCAGGATCTCGCCCTCGCGGACGTCGAAATGGAGGTCGGCGATCGCCACCAGCCCGCCGAAGCGCACGCCGACATGGTCGAGCGACAGGATCGGCTGGGTCACGCGCCGCCCTCCAGCTGGGGCTGAGCCGCCGGAGGTTTCTCGGAGGCCGCCTTCCGGCGTCCCGACAACAGGCCGTCGAGCCAAGGCGCGACGCCGCGGGGCATCAGGAACAGGATGAGGATCAGCACCGCGCCATAGACGATCCACTGCGCCTCGGGGGCCATGTAGGGACGCAGCGCGACCGGCAGCGTGCCGAAGATCAGCCCGCCGATCACCGGGCCCGCGAGCGTGCCCTTGCCGCCGCTCACCACCATGATGACCATCGTGACCGTGTAGGAGAACAGGAAGACGTCCGGGTCGATGATCCGGAAATAATGGGCGTAGAGGCTGCCGGCCGCGCCCGCGATCGCAGCCGATATGGTGGCGGCGACGGTCAGCGTCTTTGTGGCGTTGACGCCGACCGACATCGCGAGCTGCTCGTTCTCCTTCAGCCCGCGCATGGCGCGCCCGAAGCGGGAATGGACGAGCCGCGCCACGACCAGATAGGCGAGCGTCGCCACGCCCAGCATGAGGTAGAGGTTCTGGGTCTTGGTCCTCAGCGTCGTCTCGCCGAGGCCCGGAAAGCCGAGCTTCATCTGCGGGATCGAGGTCAGCGCGAGCGGCCCCTGGGTGAGCTCCACCCAGTTCAGCGCGACCAGCCGCACGACCTCGGCGAAGCAGATCGTGACGATCACGAAATAGGCCCCGCGGACCCGGAACGAGAGCCGGCCGACCACGTAGCCGCAGAGCCCCGACACGAGGATCGCCATCAGGAAGCCGATGAAGGGATGCCAGCCCTCGTGGACGATGCGGACGCCGCCGAACAGGCCGACGTCGAAGCCGAGCGCGGTCAGCGCGCTGGCGTAGGCTCCGATGCCGAAAAAGGCGATGTGGCCCAGGCTGAGCTGGCCGGTGTAGCCGAGCAGCAGGTTCAGGCTGATCGCGCCGATCGTGAAGATGCCGCCGGCGATCAGCGCGTTGAGGATGTAGGGGTCCTTCAGCCCGAGCGGCAGGAGCGCCAGCGCGACGAGGACGAGGGGCGGGACGAAGCGGGTCATCCGACGCGCTCCGCACGGGCGAACAGGCCGGTGGGCTTCGCCAGCAGCACCGCGATGATGATCAGGAAGCCCATCGCGTCTCGATAGCCGGACGAGATGTAGCCGGCGCCGAACTCCTCCGCGAGCGCCAGGATGAAGCCGCCGATCGTCGCGCCCGAGATCGAGCCGAGGCCGCCCAGGATGACGATCGCGAAGGCCTTCACGGCCGCAAGATCCCCCATCTGCGGGAACACGACGTAGACGGGTC
>NZ_RYFI01000012.1:81970-102965 GCF_004103825.1 Hansschlegelia zhihuaiae | reverse complement strand
CGGGGGGGCGGGAGCCGATGGCGAAGGTCGCGGTGTAGATGAGCCGGACGTTGACGCCCATCAGCGCCGCCGTGTCGGAATCCTGGAAGGTCGCGCGCATCGCCCGGCCGAGCCGCGTGCCGTTGATCAGCGCATAGGCCCCGACGATCAGCGCGAGCGCGGCGCAGAACACGAACAGGCGGATCCAGGAGATCGAGGCCGGCCCGATCGAGAGCGGTTGGTCGGGGAAGGGAGAGGGGATCGCCTTGGCGACGCCGCCGAACACCCAAAGCGTGCCGGACTGCAGGATGATGCCGGCGCCGATCATCACCAGCATCGTGGTGTCGATGTCCGCGCCCCGGAGCGGCCTCAGCAGCGTGAGTTCGATCAGCGCGCCGAGCGCGAGGCCCGCGACGATCGCGAAGGGCAGCGCGAGGAAGAAGTTCATCCCGAGCGACGCGGAGGCGATGTACATCGCATAGGCACCGAAGGTGTAAAGCGCTCCGTGGGTGAAGTTCACCACGTTCATGATGCCGAAGATCAACGTCAGCCCGATGCCGAGCAGCGCATAGGCGCCGCCCAGCACGAGCGCGTTGACGAGATGTTGCAGAAGTTGATCCACGGCTTACTCCATACGTGCGGGCGATCGGCTGCCGTCTGGGGCGCCGCCGTCATGCCCGGACTTGATCCGGGCATCCATCACCTTGCTCAAGAGGGATGGATCGCCGGGTCAAGCCCGGCGATGACGGCTCGTCCCGTGATCGATCAGAGCTTCACTTCGCCGATCTGGCCGTCGGCGATCTCGATCAGATAGACGCCGGGCTTCGACTGGCCGCTCTCCTTGCCCACCGGGCCGGACTTCTTGAACTCGATCGGGCCGTTGAGGCCGACGAGCTTGACGTCCCAGAAGGCCTTCTGGATGTCCTTCGACTCCGTGGAGCCGGCCTTCTCGATCGCGGCCGCGATTGTGCGGATGCCGTCATAGCCGCGGAAGCTCTCGGTCGCGCCCGCGAAGGGGTGGCCGCGCTTTTTCCACTCGGCGAGGAAGTACTCGGTCGCCTTCGGGTCCGGGGTCTTGTCCGGGGCCCAGGGCAGGAAGGTGGTGAGATGCATGGTCTTCTCGGCCGCGGCGCCCGCCTGGGCGACGATCTGGTCGGGGTTCTGCGAGCCGCCGGTCGTGATGACGCGCTTCTTCACGCCCATCGCGGCCATCTGCTTGAACACCAGGGTGAGCTGGTCGACCGCCGCGGTGATCATCAGCGTGTCGGCGTCGGTGCCTTTGATCTTGGCGAGCTGCGCGCTCATGTCCTGGGCGGCTGCGTCCATGGTCTCGGTGAGCCCGACCGTGACGCCTTTCTCCTTCAGCATCTTGCCGAAATCGCCCGCGGCGCCGCGGCCCCAGTCATTGTTGATGACGAGGAAGTCGGCCTTCTTGACGCCGAGCTTCTCGACCATCGGCGCGAACGCCTCGGCCTCGAGCGCGGAAGGCGGCGAGATGCGGAACACGAAGGGGTTGCCCGAATTGGTGATCTTGCCCGACGAGGAGGTCTCGACCAGCATCGGGACCTCGTACTCCTCGAGCTTCGGCATCACCGCGAGGGTGAGACTCGAGCCCCAGGCGCCCATCATCACCGGCGTCTCGTCGCTGGTGATCAGCTTTTCGGCGACGGCCGCCGCCTCGGTCGGGTTCGATTTGTTGTCCTCGATCACGAGCTCGATCTTCTTGCCGAGCACGCCGCCCTTGGCGTTGATCTCGTCGGCCGCGATCTTGGCGCCGTTCACCACATAGGCGCCGGACGCCGCGAAGGGGCCGGTCAGCGGCTCGTTGACGCCGATCTTGATCGTGTCGGCGGCGCTCGCCTGTCCGGCCATGAGGCCGAGCGCGAGCGCTGCGATGGAGGCTATGCGGATCATCGGCATGGCGGTCTCCTAGAGAACGGGGTTCAACGGGAACGGATGCGGTTCAGCCACCCGGTCAGGCGGCCAAGGATCAGGCCGGCGACGAGGCGGAAGGGGTTCAGCCCGGAGGGCGCCGAAGGCTCGGCCTCGACCGCGCGGCCCGAGAGCCTGGTTTCGAGGTTGCGGGCGAACTCCGCGGTAAGGCGGGCGGCGACGTCGCGCACCAGGCCCGGCCTGCCGAACTGCGCGAGCGGGCCCTTCAGCGTGTAGCCGACGGTCAGCACGACGTCGGAGGTCTCCGGCTCGGAGCCGGGACGCACCTCGTAGCGGACCTCGCCTTGCGCGGCGGAGCGCCCGTCGGCGCCGGCGCCCAGGATGCGGCCGCGCCGCGTAGCCTCGTCGCGCTCGATGTTGGCCACGCCGCGGAATGCGGCCGAGATCGGTCCGACCTTCACCCGGATGCCGCCCTCGACCCGCTCGGGCGAGGGCGTCGCCTCGACGAAGGCGCCGGGCAGGCAGACCGCAACCTCTTTGACATGGCCAAACAGCGCGAAGACGCGCTCGGGCGGAAAGGCGACAGAGAAGCGCTGCTCGAAGGTCTCGGCGGGGGTGAATTCGCGGACAGAGGTCGCGGCCGACGCCGGGATCCCCGACGCCGAGGCCGCTTCCCTCCGGTCAGGCGCGCTCCGGGGAGAGGCTCCGGGACGGTGGGCGCCGACCGGTCCAAGGGGGCGCTCGGAGACCGTCGCCGCGATCCCGCGATCGCGGCGCTCCGCGATCACGGACCGGATGGCGCGGACGATCCCGGCATAGCCGGTGCAGCGGCAAAGATTGCCCGCAAGCCCTATGCGGATGCGCCGCTCGTCGGGTTCAGGCAGCCGCAGAGCGAGATCGCGCGCGGCGATCAGCATGCCGGGCGTGCAGAAGCCGCACTGGAGCGCGTGCTCGCGGTTGAAGGCGGCGCGGAGCTCCGCTGTCAGTTCGTCGTCGTCGAGGCCTTCGATGGTGACGATCTCGGCGTCGCCGCAGGTCGCCGCGAAGGTGATGCAGCCCCGCGCCGGCTCGCCGTCGACGAGCAGCGTGCAGGCGCCGCAGACGCCGTGCTCGCAGCCGAGATGGGTGCCGGTGAGGTCGAGTTCTTCCCGCAGGAAGTCCGCGAGATGCGTGCGCGGCTCGACCTCGGCCTCGACGGAGCGGCCATTGACCGTAAGCGAGAGCGGCGCCTTCAGGGGCGGGCGGACATGGGCGTTCATGCCGCCGCCCTCGTCTCGACGAGCGGCTCGCCTTCGGCCTGGATGACGGCGCGGCGCAGAATCTCGATATGCACGTGGCGCGCGACGGGATCGGTCACGCCGGCGTCGATCAGCGCCCGGTCCGCGACCGAACGGTCGAACTCGGACGCGAAGCCCGGCCGGATGCTGCCGCCGAACAGCACGGAGGCGTCGGGAAACACCAGCGGCGGGGCGTCGATCGCCCCGATCACGCAGCGGCCGGTCCCGCGCTCCGGGTCGATCAGCGCGGCGCCGATCGCATGCGCGAACTCGCCGACCTTGCGGGCGTGCTTCACGAAGCCGAAGCGCGCCGTCTCCGGGACCATCGGGATGCGCACCGCAGCCAGCACCTCGTCCGCCTGAAGCGAGGTTTCGAGCGCGCCGGTCACGAAGTCTCCGATCGCAAGGCGATGCCGGCCCGATCGGGAGGCGATCTCGACCGTGGCGCCGAGCGCGGACAGCGCCGAGAGCCAGTCGGCCGCGGGATCGGCGTGGCTGAGGCTGCCGCCGATCGTGCCGCGGTTGCGCACCGCCCTGTAGGCGATGCCGGAGGCGACGCGCGCCAGCATGTCGGCGCCGACGTCCGGCACGCGCCCGTCCTCGATGTCGGCATGCGTGCAGCACGCCCCGATCACGAGCGTCCCGCCCTCGTGGTCGAAACGGCGAAGCTCGGCGACGCCCGAGACGTCGACCACGAGGGCGGGCTCGACGAGGCGCAGATTGAGCATCGGACCGAGCGACTGGCCGCCGGCCAGCACCTTTGCGAGGCCGCCGGCGCCGGCGAGCAGGGCGCCGGCCTCCTCAAGGTCCCGCGGGCGTTCGAGGGCGAAGCGCGAGGCCTTCATGCCGCGTCCCTTCTGCCCTGGAGGTCGTCGGCGTTTGGCTTCGAGCCTCGACGCGCGGCGAGCACAGCCTCGACGACGCGGCGCGGCGAGATCGGCGAGACCAGCAACTCGGCCCCGAGCGGCCTGAGCGCGTCGTTGACCGCATTCGCGACCGCGGCCGGCGGCGCGATCGCGCCGCCCTCGCCGATGCCCTTCACGCCGAACTGCGTGTAGGGCGAGGGCGTCTCCATATGGTCGATGCGCGGGGCCGGCACTTCGGCCGCGCCGGGCAGCAGATAGTCGGCGAGCGTCGAGGCGAGCGGCTGGCCTGCGACGTCGAACGGCATCTCCTCGTAGAGCGCCGTGCCAATCCCCTGCGCGAGGCCGCCGAGGATCTGGCCGTCCACCACCATCGGGTTCACCAGCACGCCGCCGTCCTCGACGATCACGTAGTCGAGGATCTCGACCGAGCCGATCTCCGGATCGACCGCCACCACGACGGCGTGCGCCGCATAGGAGAAGGTGCCGCTGTCGCGGACCGGCTTGTAGCCGGCCGTGACCTCGAGCCCGTGCGGGTCGACGTCCGGCGGCAGGTCCTGCGGGCGCCGATACCAGACGCGCGCGACCTCGGCGACCGAGAGGTCCCCGGCCGGCCCGACCACGCGGCCAGCCTCCAGCCGGACGTCGTCCGGAGCCGCCTGCAGCAAGTGCGCGCCGATCAGCCGGACCCGCTCGCCGAGCTCCTTGCAGGCGGTCGCCACCGCGCCGCCGGCCATCACCATCATGCGGGAGCCCCAGGCGCCGGTGGAGTAGGGCGTCATGGCCGTGTCGCCATGGACCAGCCTCACCCGCTCGACGGAAACGCCGAGGATCTCGTGCGCGACCTGGGCGAGCGTGGTCTCGAGGCTCTGGCCGTGGCTGTGGGCGCCTATGCGGAGCTCCAGTCCTCCGTCGGGCGTCAGCCGCGCCCCGGCCTGTTCGTGGCCCGGCACCATCGGGATGCCCCAGCCGGAATAGACCGAAGTGCCGTGCGCCGCCTGCTCGCAATAGATCGACAGACCGAAGCCGATCCGGCGGCCGTCGGGCTCGCCCCGTTTCTGGCGGGCGCGAACCGCCTCGACGTCGATCGCCGCCAGCGCGCGCGTGAGCGCTTCCGGATAGTCGCCGGAGTCGAAATGCTTCTTCGTAATGTTGTCGAAGGGCATCTGCTCGGGGCGCACGAGGTTTTTCAGCCGCACCGTCTCGGGCGGCAGGCCGGCCTCGGCCGCGACGGCGTCGAGCGCGAGCTCGAGCGCGAAGCACACCCCGGTCCGGGCGACGCCGCGATAGGGCAGGATCGGGGCCTTGTTGGTCGCGACCGACCAGGTGCGGCAGCGATAGCCTGGGAAGTCATAGGGGCCGGGCAGGATGCTCGCGACCTGCGCGGCTTCGAGGCACGCCGAGAACGGGTAGGCGGAGTAGGCGCCGGAATCGACCGTCGCCTCGCAATCGACCCCGCGGATCGTCCCGTCGCGCTCGGCGTAGACCGTAATCTCGTAATGGTGCTCGCGGCAGTTCGCGTTCGCGACGAGCTGCTCGCGGCGATCCTCGATCCAGCGCACCGGATGGCCGCAGGAGAGCGCCAGCCAGCCGAGGCAGACCTCTTCGGCGAGCAGGATGCCCTTGTAGCCGAAGCCGCCGCCGACGTCTGGCGAGACGATCCGGATGCGGCCCTCCTCGATCCCGAGGCATTCGGAGAGCCCTGATCGCACGATGTGGGGCATCTGGCAGGCGGTGATCAGGTTAAGCTGGTCGAGCCGCCGGTCGAGATGCGCCACCACCCCGCGGCCCTCGAGCGGCGACATGCATTGCCGGCTGGTCGAGATCGTACGGCTCACCTTGATCGGCGCGTCGAAAGCCGAGGCGATGTCGATGTCGACGAATGTCTCCAGGAAGACGTTGTCGCCCCAATGCTCGTGGACGAGCGCCGCGCCGGGCTCGCGGGCTTGTCGCATGTCGTGGAGAGCGGGCAGCTCCTCGAGGTCGAGGACCACACGTGCGGCGACGTCCTCGGCCTCGGCCCGGGTCGGGGCGACGCACATCGCGACGAGTTCGCCGACCTGCCGCACCTTCTCGGTCGCGAGCGGCTGCTGCTCCGAGACCTTGAAGCCCGGCAGGCCGGAGACGGCGCGGATCGGCTTCACGCCGTCGAGGTCGGCCGCGATAAAGACCTGGGATCGGATGTCGTCCGGAATCTCGATGCCGCGGATGCGGGCGTGGGCGAGCGGGCTGCGCACGAAGGCGACGTCCCGCATGCCCGCCATCTTGACGTCGCCGACATATTGGCCGCGCCCGCGCATGTAGCGGTCGTCCTCGCGGCGCGGCAGCCGCGCCCCGACGCCTTCCGGCTTGATGGCTGTGCGGGGGCCGGTCACGCGACCGACCCGTTCTTCTGGGCTTCCGCCAGCACGGCCTGCGCGGCGACGACGAGGCGGCCGGTCGGGGCGCGCAGCTCCTCGAGGATCGTGAAATGGTCCGCGCCCTCGATCGGAATCAGCGGGCCGAGCGCGCCTTCCGCCGCCCGCATGGCGTGAAGCGCGCGGGAGTCATGGATCAGGGCCGGGACTTCCGCCGTCCCGTAGGCGACGGCCAGCGGCTTCTGGACTATGGGCAGCTTCAGCGGCGAAAGCGTCGCGACCTCGTCGTCGCCGAGCTTCAGCACGTCGTTGAGGAAGGTCTCGCGGATGGGGCCGATGTCGTAGACGCCCGAGATCGCGAGGCCCGCGGCGACAGCCGAGTGGTTGAGCGCCATGGCGGCGAGCTGGCCGCCCGCCGACCAGCCGGAACAGACGATGGGCCCGGCGACGCCGTGCTGCGGCCCCTCCCGGGCCAGCCAGTCGAACGCTTCGCCGATCTCGGCGACGATGTCGGTCAGCGTCGCGTCCGGCGCGAGCGAGTAGCCGATCAGCGCGACCGACCATCCGGCAGCGAGCGCGCCCTCGGCGTAATGGGCGAACTGCTCGCGGGAGTTCCTCTGCCAGTAGCCGCCATGAATGAAGGCGAGGCAGGGAGCGGACGGAGAGGCGGCGGGATAAAGATCGATCTTCTGCCTCGGCTTCGGGCCGTAGGGCAGGTCGAGCTTCTCAGCATGCGCCGCGCGGAAGGCGTCGGCCGCCGCGTCGCGCGCGGCGATCAGCTCGGCGCTGTTCCTGACCGCCGCGTTGTTGTTGTAGGCCGCGTCGCGTTCGGCCTGGGAGAGGGTCTCCCAGACCTCCTGCGGCGCGCGCGCCCTATTGGAGCCAAGGCTCACGCCGCGATCGCCTGCGGCAGGATCGGCGAGTCGGCGTCGAAGCGCTTGCCGGCGCGCAGGCAGAAGGCCGGCTGCAGCAGCCGCTCGGCCACCACCCGGTGATCCTCGTTGTCGCGCAGGATGAAGCGGCCGCGGACATCGTCGAGCACCGAAACGTCCGCGCTGCGCCCGACCGCAAGCGCCCCGAGCGTGTCCGACATGCCGAGCATCTTGGCCGGGTTCGAGGTGACCATGGGAACGACCTGCTCGAGCGGCAGGCCGAGCGTCATCATCGAGCTCATCGCTTGGGTCAGGCTGAAGCGCGCCTGGCCCTTGAACGGATGGTTCTCGTCGTCCTCATGCTCTTCGGGCGTTCCGGCCGGAACCGGGATTTCGGGCACCTGCGTATTGTACCCGTGCATGTCGGCGCCGAGCGTGTGCGGGATGACGCCGGCCGCGAGCGCGGCGCGGGCGAGGCGGTAGGAGAAGTGGCTGCCATGGCCGACATCGACCTTGAGGCCGCGGTCGAGCGCCGCCTGGATGACGTGATGGACCTCCCCCTCGCGGTTCACGAAGCCGCCGGGATGGCGGGTGAACGGATGGGCGAGCACGTCGCCCTCCTTGAGCAGCGGGATGACGCGCTGGAGGATGGTGTCGGCGTCCTCGCCGTTCGCGCCGCTCTCGGGCAGGCCCCAGAGCTGGCCGAAATGGACGTAGAGCGGCAGGTCGACCCGGCGCGCGATCTCGGCCGCCATCTCCATGACGCGGATGCCCCAGCGCGCGAAGCCGCCGATCTCGGCATGGCCCTTGATGCCGCGGACGATGTCCTTGTTGGCGTTGGCCGAGCGGGTCGTGGCCTCGATGTCGACGCCGTCGGGGCTGTAGAGGTTCGGGTAGAAATGACCTTCGAGCCCGCCGACCAGATAGGCGGACAGGAAGCACAGAACGTTGGTCTCGGAGCGCTCGGCGATGAACTTGCGGAAGCCTGGCAGCGTCATGCAGGACGGGCCGCCCTGGTCGACCACCGTGGTGACGCCGGAGCGCACCCCGACCATGTCGGGGTCCAGCCCGAAGCGGCCGGTGACGTATTGGTAGATGTGGCCGTGGGTGTCGATCAGGCCGGGCAGCACGAGCTTGCCCGCGACGTTGATCACCTCGGCGGCGCTGCTCGGGATGATGGCTTCCTCGATCGCCGCCACCTTGCCGTTCTTGATCGCGACGTCGCGGACGCCGTCGACGCCCGTGGAGGGGCAAATCACGCGGCCGCCCTTCAGCAGCAGATCGTAGCCAGTCGCTTCCGCCATGCCGGACCTCCATCCTCGCGCGACGCGTCGGCGCATGGCGCGTCGCTGAAAATACGAAGTATGCTTCGCAAATCGAGTATGCAGGCGACGTGCCATTCCGCCAAGCCGAAATGCCGCGCGGCGGAGGTCAAATCACCAGCGAGCCCTTGAAGGAATGAGCGAAAACACAGCCGGATCAGATAGTTCCAATTCAATTTGGCCGCTGATGGAGCGGCCGGGCTTTCTCGCCAGGCGGATTCATCAGATCCATGTGAGCCTGTTCGCGGAGTTCTGCGCCGAGTTCCGCGTGACCCCGCTGCAGTACAGCCTGCTGTCGGAACTCTCGCTGCGCTGCGTCGCGGACCAGTCGACGCTCGCCCGCGCCGTCTCGCTCGATCGGACCACCACCACCGGCGCCCTGAAACGCTTGGAGGCTCGGGGCCTCGTGCAGCGCGTCACCTCGACGTCGGATCGGCGGGCTCAGGCCTGCCGGCTGACGCCGGAGGGTGAGACGCTGCTCGCCGCCATGGAGCGCTCTGCGCGCCGCGCGCACGAGGCGACGGTGGAGAACCTGAGCAAGACGGATCAGGCGAAACTGATCGCCCTGCTGAAGCGGGTCGTCGCCTCCCATGAGGGGCGGCAGACCACGGGATTGCCCGAGGCTTAGGCGAAGGCTGCCCGTTCCTTGGGCGCGCGGCGGCGCTGGAGCAGGTAGACGACCCCCGCCAGCAGCAGGGCCGGAATCTGGATCCAGCCGGCGGACGGCCGGCCGGGCGCGGGCTCGATCACGGCCGTCACCATCTGTCCCGTCTCGAGCCCGATCCGCTTGGCGTAGGAGCCGAACGCGACCGTCCCGATGGTCACCTGGTCGCCGAGCGCCGAGACGCTCAGCCCGAGCTCCCGCAACCGTTCCTGCGGCGTCGGTTTCGGAGCCCCGATCGGCAGGCTGACGGTCTTGCGCACGTCCTCGCCCTCGATGGTGGTGCCCTCCACCACGAAGGCGAGGCGCTTGTCCTCCGGCGCGGCCGCGACCGCGGCGAGGAACTGCGACGCCGGCTTCTCCACCGTCGCCGGGTGCACCTGGTTGATGAACCAGTCCGGCCGGAACAGTGCGAAGCACGCGACGAGAAGCAGCGCGCTCTCCCAGAGCCGGCTCCGGGTGACGAAGAAATTCATGGTCGCGGCGGAGAACAGCAGGATCGCGGCCATGCACACGATCACGACCCAGAGGACGTGCGCCCAGCTGTCGACGCCGATCAGCAGGATCTCGGGGTTGAAGATGAACACGAAGGGTAGGATCGCGGTCCTGAGGGCGTAGAATGCGCCCTGGAAGCCGGTCTTGATCGGGTCCTCGCGCGAGATCGCGGCCGCGGCGAAGGCCGCGAGCCCGACGGGGGGCGTGATGTCGGCCATGATGCCGAAATAGAACACGAAGAGATGCACCGCGATCAGCGGGATCGCGAGCCCGGCCTGGGCGCCGAGCTCGACCACCACCGGCGCCATCAGGGTCGCGACCAGGATGTAGTTGGCGGTCGTCGGGATGCCCATGCCGAGCACGAGGCTGACCGCCGCGATCAGGATCAGCATAGCGATGACGTCGCCGCCGGACACGAACTCGACGAACTCGGTCATCATCAGCCCGAGGCCGGTTAGCGTGATGGTCCCGACCACGATGCCCGCGGTCGCGGTCGCGATCGCGATGCCGATCATGTTGCGGGCGCCGAGCGCGAGGCCGTCGACGAGGTCGGCCATGGCCGCGCGCGCCTCCGCCGCGACGTCGCCGTGCCGGAACAACGCGAGCAGCGGCCGGCGGGTCGCCACGATGGCGAGGATCGACACCGTCGCCCAGAAGGCCGAGAGGCCGGGCGACATCTGCTCGGCCATCAGGCACCAGAGCAGCACGAAGATTGGTATGAGGAAGTCGAGGCCGGTGACGGTGACGTCCCAAGCGCGCGGCAGCTTGAGGATCGGCGCGTTCGGGTCGTCGATCGCGAGATCCGGATGGCGCGCGGCGGCGAAGACGCAGCCGACATAGAGAACTGCGCCCGCGAAAGCGAGAACCCAGCCGGCGGCGTCGCCGAAGGCGGCCTGGGCGGCGACCACGCCGTAATAGGCGAGGCAGAGAACGACGATCGAGCCCGAGATCCCGAGGCCGGTGCGGATCAGGCGCGTGCGCGTCGAGGTCTTCTCCCGCGGGATCGGCTTGGAGCCGATCTTCAGCGCCTCGAGATGCACGATGTAGAGAAGCGCCACATAAGACGCGATGGCGGGCAGCAGCGCGTGTTTGACGATCTCCGAATAGGGGATGCCGACATATTCGACCATCAGGAAGGCGGCGGCGCCCATCACGGGCGGCATGATCTGGCCGTTGATCGAGGAGGCGGCCTCGATGGCGCCCGCCTTCACGCCCGACAGCCCCGTGCGCTTCATCAGGGGGATGGTGAAGATGCCGCCCGACACGACGTTGGAGACCGAGGAGCCCGAGACCACGCCGTTCAGCGCCGAGGACACCACCGCGACCTTGGCGGGCCCGCCGCGCAGATGCCCGAGCAGCGCGATCGAGATCTGCATCATCCAGTTGCCGGCGCCCGCCTTGTCGAGCAGCGTGCCGAACAGCACGAACAGGAACACGAAGCTGGTCGAGACCCCGAGAGCGATGCCGAACACGCCCTCGGTGGTCAGCCACTGGTGCTGCAGCGCCTTTGACAGCGACGCGCCCTTGTGGGCCAGCACGTCCGGCATGTAGGGGCCGGCGAAGGTGAAGGTGAGGAACGCGCAGGCGACGATCACCATCGGCAGGCCGAGGGCGCGGCGCGTCGCCTCGAGCAGCAGCAGGAGTCCCACGCTGGCCGTGACGAGGTCGGGCGTCGTGGGTTGTCCCGGACGCGCGGCGAGCTCGCGGTAGAACAGGAAGAAATACGCGCCCGCGAACGCGCCCGCGAGCGCCAGCGCCCAGTCGATCGGCCCGATCCGGTCGCGCCGTGACGACTTCAACGCCGGATAGGCCGTGAAGGCGAGGAACAGCGCGATCCCGAGATGGATGGCGCGGGCCTCGGTGTCGTTCAGGATGCCGAAGCCGAAGACGAAGGGCAGCGGCGAGGCGTACCAGAGCTGAAACAGCGACCAGACGACCGCGACCGTCGTGAGGATCGCGGCAGCGACGCCGGTCGGCCTGCGGCCGCCGACGTCGGCCTCGGCGACGAGCTGTTCGAGCTCGGCCGAGGGCGCGACGGCGGTCGGCTGGACGGCCGTCACGGGCGGGGCCGCAGCCGGCCGAGGCTCAGAGCCAGCCCTTTTCCTTATAGTACTTCTCCGCGCCCGGATGCAGCGGGGCCGAAAGCCCGTCCTTGATCATCTTGGCGGGGTCGAGATTGGCGAAGGCCGGGTGCAGCGACTTGAACTCGTTGAAGTTCTCGAACGTCGCCTTGACGATCTGGTAGACGACGTCGTCGGGCGTCTTGGACGAGGTCACCACGGTCGCCAGCACGCCATAGGTCTCGGTCGGGTCCGGATTGCCCGCATACATGCCGCCCTTGATGGTCGCCTTGGCGTAGAACGGCTTGCTGGCCACCAGCTTGTCGACCGCCTCGCCGGTGATCGACACGAGCTTCGCGCCGCAGGTCGTGGTGGGGTCCTGGATGTTCGCGGAAGGGTGGCCGACGCCGTAGAAGAAGGCGTCGATCTTGTTGTCGCAGAGCGCGGGGCCGTGCTCGTCGGCCTTGAGTTCGGAGGCGAGCGAGAAATCCTTCAGCGTCCATCCCTTGGCGGCGATCAACTCTTCGAGCGAGTTGCGGGTGCCCGACCCCGGATTGCCGACATTGACGCGCTTGCCCTTCAGCTCGTCGAACGTCTTGACGCCCGCTTCCTTGCGGGCGAGCACCGTGAAGGGCTCGGGATGAACCGAATACACGGCCCGCAGCTCTTCGAAGGGGCCCGCGTCTTTGAACGCGCCGATGCCCTTCATGCCATTGTACTGCACGTCCGACTGGGTCAGTCCGAAGTCGAGTTCGCCCGCCCGGATCGTGTTGACGTTGAAGGCCGAGCCGCCGGTCGACTCCACTGAGCAGCGGATGCCGTGGGTCTTGCGGTCCTTGTTGACGAGCCGGCAAATCGCGCCGCCGACCGCATAATAGACGCCCGTCACGCCGCCGGTGCCGATCGTCACGAACTTCTGCTGCGCCATCGCCGGGAGCGACGTCATGAGCGCCGCGCCGAACAGCGCGGCGGAAAACAGCTTGGTCGTCTTCGGCATGGCGGGTCCCCCTGTGGTCTGCGGTCCTCCGCGTCAGGCGGCGCGGACGAGAGCGGCGTCGACGGCGTCGCCGAGGCGCTCGACGATCGCGTCGATCTCAGCTTCGCTCACGATGAAGGGCGGCGCCAGCAGAACATGATCGCCGTTCACGCCGTCGATCGTGCCGCCCATCGGATAGACCATAAGCCCACGCGCCATCGCTTCGCGCTTCAAATGCGCGTGGAGCTTCCGCGAAGGCTCGAACGGGGCCCTCGACGCCCGGTCGCGCACCAACTCGATCGCCTGAAAGAGGCCGCGCCCGCGCACGTCTCCGACATGCGGCGCGTTGCCGAAGCGCTCCTCGAGCCGGCGCCTCAGGCGGCCGCCCATCGAGACCACATTGTTCAGCAGCCGGTCGCGGGCGATGATCCGTTGGACCGCGAGCCCCGCGGCGGCCGCCATCGGGTGGGCCATATAGGTGTGGCCGTGCTGGAAGAAGCCGGAGCCCCGCGCGAAGGCGTCGAAGATCCGTTGGCTAAGCAGCACCGCGCCGATCGGCTGGTAGCCGCCGCCGAGGCCCTTGGCGATCGTCATCAGGTCGGGCGCGACGCCGTCCTGTTCGCAGGCGTGCAGCGTGCCGGTGCGGCCCATGCCGCACATCACCTCGTCGAGGATCAGCAGCACGCCGTAGCGGTCGCAGATCGCGCGCACGCGCTTCAGATAGTCCGCGACCGGCGGGACGGCGCCCGCGGTGGCACCCACCACGGTCTCGGCCACGAAGGCCATGACCGCGTCGGGGCCGAGCTCCAGGATCTTGTCCTCGAGCGACTGGGCGGCGCGCGCCGCATAGGCGTCGTCGCTCTCGTCCGGCTCTTGGAAGCGGTAGGCGAAACAGGGATCGACGTGATGCGTCTCGATGAGCAGGGGGGCGAACTGGGCGCGCCGCCATTCATTGCCGCCAGCCGCGAGCGCGCCGAGCGTATTGCCGTGATAGCTCTGCCGCCGCGTGATGACGTGCCGCCGGTCCGGCTGGCCGATCTCGACGAAATACTGCCGCGCCATCTTGAGCGCGGCCTCCACGGCCTCGGACCCCCCGCTCACGAGATAGACGCGTGACAGGCCTTCGGGGGCGGTCGCGACCAGTTGCTCCGCAAGCGCCTCGGCCGCCTCGCTCGTGAAGAAGCCCGTGTGGGCGTAAGCGAGCCGGTCGAGCTGCGCGTGCAGCGCCGAGATCACGTCCGGGTGGCCGTGGCCGAGGCAGGAGACGGCCGCGCCGCCCGATGCGTCGATATAGCGGCGTCCTTCGGCGTCGATTAGCTCGACGCCTTCGCCGCCAATGGCGACAGGCGGCGCGCCCGCGGCGCTGCGATGCAGAAGTCTGCTCATGTCTCATCCGAAGCGCGTCAAGCTCGTCCCGCCCCCGGGCGGCCGAGAGAGAAAGACATGACGCTGACTTCGGGTCGAGGCTCAATTGAGCGCGAAGACCGCCAGTATCCTCAATCGAGCTCTTGCTAAGTGCCCGTGAAACGGATGGTGACGCGGCCACGTCCA
Source organism: Hansschlegelia zhihuaiae (assembly GCF_004103825.1). Taxonomy (GTDB): domain Bacteria; phylum Pseudomonadota; class Alphaproteobacteria; order Rhizobiales; family Methylopilaceae; genus Methylopila; species Methylopila zhihuaiae. The sequence goes on along the minus strand of NZ_RYFI01000012.1, from coordinate 88,659 downwards.
GCCTTGACGATGGCGATCAGGTCGTCGACCTTTTTTGATCCATCGATTATAATGTTAGACTTGCTGCGGGATGCCGCTTGCGCAAGAGCGATAAGATCCGGTACCTTCTTCCTGCTGGCCGACAGGTCGAGATGCGCCCCCGCGTTAACCAGCTCGACCAAATCCTCGATTTTCTTCAATGCCCCCTCCGTTACGAAATTTCTCTGTCCCGATAAGTTGCTATCGCGTCACTAATTTGACAACGAGATTTTCATGAGATGGCAAGATGACACGGGTACGCCTTCAGGTAGTCCCGCGATCGCGAAGGGGGCCGGGCGGCCGGCGTTTCAGCCCGCCAGCCGATAGCCCACGCCGGCCTCGGTCAGCAGCAGACGCGGCCGCGCCGGATCGTCCTCGAGCTTGAGCCGCAGCTGGCGCACGAAGACGCGCAATGAGGTCTGGTCGCCCTCGTCCTGTCCCCAGACGGCGCGGAACAAATGGCGATGGGTCAGCACCTTGCCGGCATGCACCACCAGCTCCTGGAGGATCGCGAACTCCTTGGGGCTGAGCTTCACCTCCGCGCCGTCGCGGCTCACGCTGTGGCGCGCGAGGTCGACGACGAGCGAGCCCGCGCGGAAGATCGGCTCCGCGCCCCGATCCGCCAGGCGGTGCCGGAGCGCGGCGCGCATGCGGGCCATCAGTTCATCGGTCCCGAACGGCTTCGTCACATAGTCGTCGGCGCCGAGATCGAGCGCCGCGACCTTCGCGGCTTCCTCGCCGCGGCTCGAAAGCACCACGATCGGAACGGGGCTTTTTGCGCGGATCTCGCGGATCAGGTCGAGCCCGTCCATGTCGGGCAGGCCGAGGTCCAGCAACACGAGCTCGGGCGTCACGTGGCGCATGAGGCGCAGCGCCTCGGCCGCGGTCTCGGCCTCCAGCGCCTTGTAGTCGTTGACGCCGAGCGTCGTCCTGAGGAAGCGCCGGATCGGCGCCTCGTCGTCGACGATCAGGACGGTGATCGCGCTCGAGGCCATCAGGCCGCGCTCCGCTCTTCCGCCCGTCGCAGACGGAGGGTGAAGCGCGCGCCCCGGCCGGCAGGCGCAGTCTCGGCCGAGATCGAGCCGCCCATGGCTTCCAGAAATCCCTTCGCGATCGCAAGGCCGAGGCCGGTCCCTGCGGTCTTCCGGTCCCCCTCGGATGAGCGATAGAACCTCTCGAAGACGTGCGGAAGGTCCTCGGGCGAGACGCCAGGACCGTCGTCGGTGACAGTGAGCGAGACGCCGTCGCCGTCGCGGACGCCTTCGATCGCGATCCGGGCCGAGGCGGGCGTGTATTTGCCGGCGTTCTCCAGCACGTTGACCAGCGCGTGCTCGAGCAGGACCGGATCGCCGCGCGCGAGCAGCGGCGCCTCCGAGAATGCGACCGTCACCTCGCGGTCGCCGAGCGCCGACCCGGCCCGCCTCAGCGCCGAACCCACGACGTCCTCGAGGTCGAGCGCCTCGGCCTTCGCGGCCACGCCGCCGGCGTCGAGCTTCACCACGTCGAGAAGGTTGGCCACGAAGCGGTTCAGCCGCTCGGTCTCGCTCTGGGCGCTCGCCAGCATGTCGTCCCGCGTCGCTTCGTCGTAGAGGCCGCCATAGCTGCGCAGGCTGGTGATCACGCCCATGACGGTGGCGAGCGGGGTCTTGAGGTCGTGGCTGACGGAGGTGAGCAGCGCGCCGCGCAGCCGCTCGGTCTCCGCCTCGAGCCGCGCCTCGTCGACGTCGGCGGCGAGCCGGATGCGCTCGAGCGCGACCGCGGTCTGGTCGGCGAGGGCGTCGAGCAGGCGCCGCTCGGACGGGGTGAGGACGGCGCCGGCCGAGCGGCGGGCGACTCCCACGACGCCGAGCTTGCCGCGACTGGTCTTCAGCGGCAGGAACAGCCGCGTCGCGCCCGGCAGCGTCGCGGCGCCGCGTCCGGTCGGCTCGTCATGCTGGTAGGCCCAGGTGGCGGCGGCGAGCTCGGCGGCGTCGAGCTCGTCCTCGGGCGGATAGGCGCCGCCGATGGCGAGGCCGCTCGGCGCGGCGGTGAGCAGGACGACGTCGACCTTTAGCATCAGCGCGACCTGGTGGGCGGCCGCCCACAGCAGGTCGTCCTCGGTCGCGACCGCCGCGAGCTTGCGGGAGAACCCGTAGAGCTCGGCGGTGACGCGCGCCTGCTGGCGCGCCGACAGCGTCTGCGACCGCACGCGCGCCGCGACCGAGCTCGCCAGCACCGCGGTCAGCGAAAAGAACAGGATGGCCACGACGTTCGACGGGTCGCTGACGGTCAGCGAGAAGCGCGGGTCGGTGAAGAAGTAGTTGTAGGCGAGCGCAGCGAAGATCGACGCGGCGAGCGAGGGCCACAGCCCGTGGCGCACGGCGATCGCCAGCACCGCAGGCACGAAGATCAGCGAGATGTTGGGCAGGTCGATCGCGAGGTCGACGGCGAGGCCCGCGAGCCCGGCGAGCAGCACGGCGGCCGCGGCCGCGACGTAGCCGCGGATCCGCGGGGAGGCGGCGTCGGCGCGCGGCTCGACGCTCTTGGGCGGAACGGTCTCGCCGTCGCCCGCCGCGACCAGGACCGCGATCGGGCCGCAGCGCGCGATGAGGTCGGCCACCACCGAGCCGTTCCGCAGCTCGAACCAGCGCAAGCGCCGCGCCTTTCCGACCACGATGGTGGTGACGTTGCGACTCCGCGCGAAGTCCAGGATCTCGTCGGCGACGTTCGGGCCGCCGGGGAGGGCGAGAGCCTCGGCGCCGAGCGTCTCGGCGAGCCTCAGCGTATCGGCGATCCGGTCTCGCTCGGCCTCGGAAAGGCGCGCGTGGCGCGCGGTCTCGATGCTGACGCAGAGCCATTCGGCGCGATAGCGATCGGCCAGGCGCTTGCCCATCCGCGCCAGCGCCGCGGCGCCCGGCCGCTCGTCGATCGCGACAAGGATGCGCTCGGCCGCCGGCCATGGCCCCTCGATGGCGTTGGCGCGCATGTGCTCGCGCATGTCGGCGTCGACGCGCTCGGCGGTGCGGCGGAGCGCAAGCTCGCGCAGCGCCGTCAGGTTGCCGGGCTGGAAGAAGTGGCGGACCGCGCGCTCCGCCTGCTCGCGGACATAGACCTTGCCGGCCGCGAGGCGCTTGCGCAGGTCGTCGGGCGTCACGTCCACCACTTCGACCTCGTCGGCGAGGTCGAAGATGCGGTCGGGGACGGTCTCGCGCACCCGGACGCGGGTGATGCGCGCCACTACGTCGTTCAGGCTCTCGAGATGCTGGACGTTGACGGTCGTGAAGACGTCGATCCCGGCCGCGAGGATCTCCTCGACGTCCTGATGGCGCTTGGGGTGACGGGAGCCGGGCGCGTTGGTGTGGGCGAGCTCATCGACCAGGACGAGCTTGGGCGCCCGCTTCAGGACCGCGTCGACGTCCATCTCCTTGAGCGCGCGGCCGCGATACTCGACCTCGACCATCGGCAGGGCGTCGAGCCCGTCTAGGAGCGCCTGGGTCTCGGCGCGGCCATGCGTCTCCACCACGCCCACAGCGACATCGACGCCCTCGCGACGCGCCGCCTGCGCCTCGGTCAGCATCTCGTAGGTCTTACCGACGCCCGGCGCCGCGCCGAGGAAGATCTTGAGACGCCCGCGGCGTTGCCGACCCGCGGCGGCGAGGAAGCTTTCGGGCGATGGACGGGCGTCGGGCGGCATCGATTGAGTTTAGCGAGATGAAGCGGCGAACGCTTGCGTGCTTCGAGACGCCTGCCGACGCAGGCTCCTCAGCATGAGGAGCCTTCTCCGCTCTTCTACGGCCCTCATGGAGGAGGCGCGAAGCGCCGTCTCGAAGCACGCGATCCGTTTCCGCACCCCTTACTTCATTGCGTCGAGCGCCATGTTGAGCGCGAGCACGTTGACCCGCGGCTCGCCGATCAGTCCGAGCAGCCGCGGCTGGATCGAGTGGTCGACCAGCGCCCTGACGTCGGCCTCGGGCAGCGAGCGCTCGCGCGCCACGCGCGAGATTTGCGCATGGGCCGAGGCGGGCGAGACGCCCGGGTCGAGGCCGGAGCCGGAGGCGGTGACGAGGTCGGCCGGGACCGGACCGGACAGGCCGTTCTCGGCCTTCGCCTTCTCGACGTCGCTCTTGATCCGTTCGGCGAGCGCCTTGGAGGTCGGCCCGAGATTTGAGCCCGAGGAGGAGCTTGCGTCATAGCCGTTCTGACCGGCCGCCGAGGGACGCCCGTGGAAGTAGCGCGGACTTGCGAAGGACTGGCCGATCAGGCTGGAGCCGACGATCCGGCCGTCCTGCTCGATCATAGAGCCGTTGGCCTGCGCCGGCAGGGCGACCTGCGCGACGCCGGTGATCGCAAGCGGATAGACGACGCCGGTCACGATCGTGAAGAGAAGGAGAAGGATGAGAGCGGGGCGAAAGTGGATGAGCATGGGACTGTCACCGGTTCAAAAGAAGGCTCGTCATTCCCCGGCTGGTCCGGGGAATCCGTCGGCGGCGTAGAGCGCACGCGGCCAAGGATCGAGCGGCGGAAGGTTGGATCCCCCGGGGCGGGCCGGGGGACGACGGCGGAGGGGGCTTTGGGGTCATGCGATCCCCAGCGCGGCGACGCCCATGTCGATGAGCTTGATGCCGATGAAGGGCGCGATCAGGCCGCCGAGGCCGTAGACCAGGAGGTTGCGGCGGAGCAGCGCCGCGGCGTTCGACGGCGTGTACGACACGCCCTTGAGGGCGAGCGGCACCAGCGCCACGATGATGAGGGCGTTGAAGATGATCGCCGACAGGATCGCGCTCTGCGGGCTCGCTAGCCCCATGACGTTGAGCGCGCCGAGCGGCGGATAGAGCGCCACGAACATCGCCGGGATGATCGCGAAATATTTGGCGACGTCGTTGGCGATCGAGAAGGTGGTGAGCGCGCCGCGCGTCATCAGCAGCTGTTTGCCGATGCCGACGATCTCGATGAGCTTCGTCGGATCTGAGTCGAGGTCGACCATGTTGCCGGCCTCGCGGGCCGCGACCGTTCCGGTCTGCATCGCGACGCCGACGTCGGCCTGGGCGAGCGCGGGCGCGTCGTTGGTGCCGTCGCCGCACATCGCGACCAGCTTGCCGCCCTCCTGCTCCTTCCGGATCAGCGCGAGCTTCGCCTCGGGCGTCGCCTCGGCGAGGAAATCGTCGACGCCCGCCTCCGCGGCGATCGCGGCCGCGGTCATGGGGTTGTCGCCCGTGATCATGAGGGTGCGGATGCCCATGGCGCGGAGTTCCTGGAAACGCTCGCGGATGCCGCCCTTCACGATGTCCTTGAGGTAGACGACGCCGAGGATCCTCTGGTCGGTCGCGACGACGAGCGGCGTGCCGCCCTCCCGCGCCACGCGCTCGACGATCTCGCCGAGCTCGTCCGGGATCCGCCCCCCGAGAGCCTTCACATGGGCGATGACGGCGTCGCCCGCGCCTTTGCGGATCTTGGTCGCCCCGATGTCGACGCCGCTCATCCGGGTCTGGGCCGAGAACGGGATGAAGGTCGCGTCGAGCGGCTCGATCTCGCGGCCGCGCAGGCCGTGCGCCGCCTTGGCGAGCACGACGATGGAGCGGCCCTCCGGCGTCTCGTCCGACAGGCTCGCGAGCTGCGCCGCGTCGGCGAGCTGGCTCGCGCGGACGCCCGGAAGCGGCAGGAACTCGGCCGCCTGCCGGCTGCCGAGCGTGATGGTGCCGGTCTTGTCGAGCAGCAGCACGTCGACGTCGCCGGCGGCCTCGACGGCGCGGCCCGACATGGCGAGGACGTTGAAGCGCACCAGCCGGTTCATGCCCGCGATGCCGATCGCCGACAGCAGGCCGCCGATCGTCGTCGGGATCAGCGTCACGAACAGCGCGACGAGCACGATCACCGGGACCGCGCCGCCCGAATAGGCGGCAAAGGACGGGATGGTGACGGTCGCGAGCACGAAGATCAGCGACAGGCCCGCGAGCAGGATGGTGAGCGCGATCTCGTTCGGCGTCTTCTGCCGCTCGGCCCCCTCGACCAGCGCGATCATGCGGTCGAGGAAGCTGGAGCCGGCGGCGGCCGTGATGCGCACCTTGATGTGGTCGGACAGCACCTTAGTGCCGCCGGTCACGGCCGAGCGGTCGCCGCCCGACTCCCGGATCACCGGCGCGCTCTCGCCCGTGATCGCGCTCTCGTCGACGGTGGCGACGCCCTCGACGACCTCGCCGTCGCCTGGGATGAGGTCGCCGGGCTCGACGAGCACCAGGTCGCCGACCTTCAGCGCCGGGGCCGCGACCTCTTCGTAAGCGTTGGATTTTCCAGTCAGGCGCTTCGCGACGGTTTCGGAACGCGTCCGGCGGAGCGCGTCGGCCTGCGCCTTGCCCCGACCTTCGGCGAGAGCCTCCGAGAAGGTCGCGAAATAGACTGTGAGCCAGAGCCAGACAGCGAGTTGGCCGGAGAACGCCGCGCCGGAGCCCGCGAGGAGGTCGCGGACGAACAGGATCGTGGCGACGACGGCCACGACCTCGACCGCGAACATCACCGGATTGCGGATGAGCTCGCGCGGGTTGAGCTTCTTCAGAGCCGAGCCGAGCGCCGGTGCGATCAGCGCGGGGTCGAGCAGGGAGCGGGATTGCGCGGACATGAGGGGGACCCATCGATGGGCGTCGGGACCGGCGGCGCGATCAAGGCGCGAATCGCGATCAGGACGAGGGCGAGAAGAC
>NZ_RYFI01000012.1:58013-81902 GCF_004103825.1 Hansschlegelia zhihuaiae | reverse complement strand
GGCCCGCCCGCCGTTCCGGGGCGGCCCGGAGGGGCCGCGCCGGTCCGGAAGCGGGCGGGGGGAAAGGGGGAGCGGAGCGACCGCATGGCCCGGCGCTCAGTAGGTGGTCCCGGCGGCGGTCGCGAAGGCGTCCGCCACGGGGCCGAGCGTCAGCGCCGGGAAATAGGTGAGGCCGCCGACGATCAGGATCACGCCGCCCAGCAGGCCCACGAACAGCGTCCCGTAGGTCGGAAAGGTGCCGGCCGAGGGCGGGACCTTGCCCTTGGCCGCAAGCGACCCCGCCACCGCGAGCATCGGCACGATCAGCGCGAACCGGCCGATCATCATCCCGGCGGCGAGCAGCACGTTCCAGAACGGGCTGTTGGCCGTCAGCCCCGCAAAGGCCGAGCCGTTGTTCGCCGCCGCCGAGGTCGTGGCGTAGAGCATCTCCGAGAAGCCGTGCGGGCCGCTCTCCTGGAGCCCTGCGAGCCCAAGTGGGCTGACGGAGGCGACGCCAAGCGCGAGGAGCGTCGCGGCCGGCGAGCAGAGCAGCGCCAGCATGGTGAGCTTCACCTCGCGGCCTTCGATCTTCTTGCCGACATATTCGGGGGTGCGGCCGACCATCAGACCGGCGACGAACACGGCGACGATCGCGAACAGCAGGACGCCGTAGAGGCCCGCGCCCACGCCGCCGACGATCACCTCGCCGAGCTGCATGTTGACCATCGGGATCATCCCGCCGATCGCCGAGAAGGAGTCGTGCATCGCGATCACGGCGCCGCACGAGGCCGCGGTGGTGATCACCGCGAACAGCGCCGAGAGCGCGATCCCGAAGCGGACCTCCTTGCCCTCCATGTTGCCGCCGGCGGGATCGAGGCCGAGCGCGGCGTGGATCGGGTTGGCGCCGGCCTCCGCCCAGTAGACCATGGCGACGCCGGCGAGGAACAGCGCCCCCATCGCTCCGAGGATGGCCCAGCCCTGGCGCTCGTCTCCGACCATGCGGCCGAAGACGTTGGTGAGCGCCGCGCCGACCGCGAAGATCGAGACCATCTGGACGAGGTTCGCGAGCGCCGAGGGGTTCTCGAACGGATGGGCGGAGTTCGCGTTGAAGAAGCCGCCGCCGTTTGTGCCGAGCATCTTGATCGCGAGCTGGCTCGCGACCGGCCCGAGCGCGATCGTCTGGTCGGCGCCTTCGAGGGTCTTCGCGGTCACGTAAGGCTGCAGCGTCTGTGGCACGCCCATCGCCACATAGACGAGCGCCAGCACGACGCAGAGGGGCAGCAGCACATAGAGGATTGAGCGCGTCAGATCCGTCCAGAAATTGCCGATCTCCTTGGCGGAGCGCCGCGCGAAGCCGCGGATCAGCGCGACCGCGAGCGCCATGCCGGTCGCGGCCGACAGGAAGTTCTGCACGGTCAGCGCCCACATCTGCGAGCCGTAGGACATCGTCGCCTCGCCGCCATAGGACTGCCAGTTGGTGTTGGTGACGAAGGAGACCGCGGTGTTGAGCGCGAGGTCGGGCGTCACGCCTGCGAAGCCCTGCGGGTTCAGCGGCAGCGCGCCCTGCAGGCGCAAGGCGCCATAAACCAGCAGAAAGCCCAGGAGGTTGAAGGCGAGCATGGCGACCGCGTAGCTCCGCCAGCCCTGCTCGGCCTCGCACCTGACGCCCGCAAGCAGGTAGAAGCCTCGTTCCACCGGCGCGAGGACGGGGTGAAGAAAGGTCCGCTCGCCCGCATAGACGCGCGTGAGGAAGCCGCCCAGCGGACGGGCGAGAGCGAGGACGATCGCGCAGAACAGCGCGATCTGCATCCAGCCGTTGAAGGTCATGTCGGTTGTCTCGATTGAGAGCGGCTCAGAATCGCTCGGGCCGCAGCAGCGCGGCGACGAACACCGCGGTCGCGGCGAACGCCACGGCGGCGCCTAGCACGAGGTCGAGGAGCGGAAGGCCGAGAGCCGTCATCGCGCTCAGAGCCTCTCGCAGCCGGCGGCGTAGGCCGCTAGCGCGGCGAACGCCGCGATCCCGCCCGCCAGCATCAACAGATCCGTCATGGGTCGTGCTCCTCGCGGCGATCCGGGCGCCGCGGGGAGGAGATGATCCCTCGGCCTGTTGGGCTTTAAGAGGGCTTGAGGAGCCTTCGCGTTGGGAAAGCGTTGGGATGCGCGCCCCGACGCCTGACTCATCGAGGACGCAAAGGACGATCCGATGGACGCGCTCGACCTCTCCGGCCGCACCCCGTTCCACCTCTGCGTCGACATGCAGAGGATGTTCGCCGAGGACACGGAGTGGCGGACCCCGTGGATGGATCGGGTTTTGCCGGTGGCCGCCGAGATCGCGGGGCGCCACGCTGCCGAGACGATCTTCACCCGCTTCATCCCACCCGCGAACCGCGAGGCGGCTCCAGGGGCGTGGGCCGCCTATTTCGAGCGCTGGAGCTCGTTCACGCTGGAGCGGATCGATCATTCGCTGATCGAGCTCGTGGACCCGCTGCGGCGCCTGGTTCCGCCCGCCATGACGCTGGACAAGCCGGCCTTCTCGCCCTTCTGGAAGACCGATCTTCACGCAGCGCTCCGCGCCCGCGGGGTCGACACGCTCGTGATCACAGGCGCCGAGACCGACGTCTGCGTGCTGTCGGCGGTCCTGTCGGCGGTCGACCACGGTTATTTCGTCGTGCTGCCCAAGGATGCGCTCTGCAGCTCGGCCGACGAGACCCATGACGCGCTGATGTCGGTCTACGCAGGCCGCTTCAGCCAGCAGGTCGTTCTGACCGACGCCGAAACCGTTCTGGCGGCCTGGGAGAGATCAGCCGGGGGCTGAGGCCTCCGGCGGCAGCGCCGCGCGGAGCTCGGCGAGCCAGGCGTCGGCGCGCGAGTCCGAGGGCGCGCGCCAGTCGCCGCGCGGCGACAGCGCGCCGCCCGACGAGATCTTCGGCCCGTTGGGAATGGCGCTGCGCTTGAACTGGCTGGTCTCGAAGAACCGCCGCAGGAACGCCTCGAGCCATTTGGCGATGGTCGCGAGGTCGTAGGCGTTCTTCGCGGCCGCGGGGAAACCGGTCGGCCAGGCGCCCGCCGAGGCGTCGCGCCACGCGTGCCAGGCGAGGAACGCGATCTTGGACGGCGGCAGCCCGTAGCGGAGCGTGTGGAACAGAAAGAAGTCGTGCAGCTCATAAGGCCCGATCTTGCCCTGCGTGCTCTGGATCGCGCCGCTCTCGTCGGCCGGCACGAGCTCTGGCGAGATCTCGGTGTCGAGAATCGCCTCGAGCACCGAAGACGTCTCGTCGTCGAACTGCTTCGTGCTGACTGTCCAGCGGATCAGGTATTGGATCAGCGTCTTGGCGAGCCCGGAATTGACCGCGTAATGGCTCATCTGGTCGCCGACTCCATAGGTGCACCAGCCGAGCGCGAGCTCCGAGAGATCGCCCGTCCCGATCACGAAGCCGCGGCGCTGATTGGCGAGCCGGAACAGGTAATCGGTGCGCAGGCCCGCCTGCACGTTCTCGAAGGCGATGTCGTAGACCTTCTCGCCGCGCGCGAAGGGGTGGCCCATGTCGGCGAGCATCTGCAGGGCGGCCGGGCGGATGTCGATTTCTTCAGCCGTCACCCCAAGGGCGCGCATCAGCCGCCAGGCGTTGCGCTTGGTCTCCTCGCCGGTCGCGAAGCCCGGCATGGTGAAGCCGAGGATCGAGGAGCGCGGCAGGCCGATGAGGTCGCAGGCCTTTGCGGCGACGATGAGGGCCTGGGTCGAATCGAGGCCGCCCGAGACGCCGATCACCATCGTCTGGCCGGACGTCGCCTTGAAGCGCTGGATCAGCGCGTGGACCTGGATGTTGAAGGTCTCGTAGCAGTCCTGATCGAGCCGCGAGGCCGCGTCCGGCACGTAAGGGAAGCGGCGGACCGCGCGCACTAGGCCCTGATCGGAGAAGTCCGGCCGGTGCTCGAACCTCGCCGTCCGGAACGTGGTCTCCGGATGCCCCTCAAGCGCGGCGGCGTCGTTGAAGGTCCCGAAGCGCATGCGCTCGAGCCTCAGCCGCTCGACGTCGACGTCGGCCATGATGAGCTGCGGCTCGGTCGAGAAGCGCTCGGACTGCGCCAGCAACTCGCCGAGCTCGTGGATCGAGCCCTGGCCGTCCCAGGCGAGGTCTGTGGTGCTTTCCCCCGCGCCGGCGGCCGAATAGGCGTAGGCCGCGACGCAGCGCATCGACTGTACGGCCGACAGCAGCGAGCGGTCCTCGGCCTTGCCGACCGTGATGTTGGAGGCCGAGAGGTTGCAGAGGATCAGCGCCCCCGCGAGCGCGCCGCGGGTCGAGGGCGGGGCGGGCGCCCAATAGTCCTCGCAGAGCTCGACATGGAAGCGGAAGCCGGGAAGGTCGGTCGCCTCGAACAGCAGGTCCGCTCCGAAAGGCGCGGTCTGGCCCGCGACGTCGATCGAAAGTCCCGTCAGACCCGCGCCGGAGGCGAACCACCGCTTCTCGTAATATTCCCGGTAATTCGGCAGGAAGGTCTTCGGCACCACACCAAGGATCGCGCCGCGCGCGATCGCGACCGCGCAATTGTAGAGCCGGCCGTTGCGGCGGACGGGCGCGCCGACAAGCAGGACCGGGCTCAGGTCGCGCGAGCGCTCGGCGATCTCGGCGAGCGCCTGTTCGACCCCGTCGAGCAGCGCCTCCTGCAGATGCAGGTCGTCGATCGCATAGCCCGAGACGTTGAGTTCGGGAAAGATCAGCAGGTCGGCGCCGCCGGAAGCGGCGCGCTCGGCCAGTTCGATGGCGGCCGCGGCGTTGCGCGCGGGGTCCGCGACCGCAACGCGCGGCGTCGCGACGCCCACGCGCACGAAGCCGTGCCTGCGCGCGGAAAAGAACGACTCAGACGCCATTCAACGCTCTCTTCGGCCTTCCGCGGCCGGCGCCGCTTCTCGGATCGACATTATCGCATGTCCGGCGCTTATGTGGCGCGCGCCTCGACCTGTGCTTAATCCGCGAGCTCGATCCAGGCCGGCGCATGGTCGCTGGCGCCAGGGCGGCCGCGGACATGCCGGTCGACGCCCGCCGCTTCGAGCCGGTCCGCGATCGCGGGGCTCAGCAGCAGATGGTCGAGGCGCAGCCCGGCGTCGCGCCCCCAGGCGTTCCGGAGATAGTCCCAGAACGTATAGATCCGCTCGTCCGGGTGGAGTTCGCGGAGGGCGTCGGTCCAGCCTTGTGCGAGCAGGTCCGCGAACGCGGCGCGCGCCTCCGTCCGGAACAGCGCGTCGTCCAGCCAGCGCTCGGGCCGGTAGACGTCGATCTCCGCCGGAATGACGTTGAAGTCGCCGACGAGGGCGACCGGCAGCTCTGCGGCCATCAGTTGGGCGGCGTGCCGGCCGAGGCGCGCGAGCCAGTCGAGCTTGTAGTCGAATTTCGGCCCCGGCGCGGGATTGCCGTTGGGCGCATAGAGGCAGCCGATCAGCACGCCGTTCACCGCGGCCTCGATGTACCGGCTCTGATCGTCCTGTGGGTCCCCCGGCAGACCGCGCCGCGTCTCGATCGGCCCGGCGCCGCGGGCGAGGATCGCGACGCCGTTCCACCGGCTCTGCCCGAGCCAGACGGAGTCGTAGCCCGCCTTAAGGATCGCGGTTTCGGGGAACTTGCCCTGGGGCGCCTTCAACTCCTGCAGGCACACGACGTCCGGCCGCGCCTCCTCGAGCCAGGCGAGCAGGATCGGGAGCCGACCGTTGATCCCGTTGACGTTGTACGTTGCGATCCTCAAGGCGGACGGCGTCCCATGTCGTGTCGTGAGCCGGGCGTCGCCGGCGAGAGCGCCGCGGCCGCCTTCGAAAACCGATTGGCCGGATCGCTGGTTCCTGATCGCCAAAACCGTTGAATTCTGAGTCGGAACTTGCTGTTCGAGCGTGGCGTTTCGAGTCGTCAGCGGGAGAGCGTGGCGTGGCGGCGAGAGCGAACTGGAAGGGCTTTCTGAAGGTCGGCGAAGTGACATGCCCGGTCGCGCTCTACACCGCCGCCTCGACCTCCGACCGCATCGCCTTCCACACGCTGAACCGCGAGACCGGCAATCGCGTGCGCCGGCGCTACGTCGACTCGCAAACCGGCAAGCCGGTCGAGCATGACGACCAGGTGAAGGGATTCGAGGTGTCGTCCGGCGAATATGTGGTGCTGGAGCCCGACGAGGTCGCGGCCACGGTGCCCGAGAGCGACAAGACGCTGTCGGTCGACGCCTTCATCGCCTGCGACGACATCGACGACGTCTATTTCGACAAGCCCTATTACCTCGCCCCGACCGACAAGGCGGCCCAGGAGGCCTTCGGGCTGATCCGCGAGGGCATGCGCGCCAAGAAGGTCGCGGCGCTCGCCCGCACGGTGCTGTTCCGCCGCGAGCGGACGGTGCTGATCCGGCCGCACGGGCCCGGACTGATCGCCACCACGCTCAACTTCGACTACGAGGTGCGCTCCTCGGCGGAGGCGTTCAGCGGCCTGCCCAAGACCAAGATCGCGGACGAGATGCTGGACCTCGCCAAGCACATCATCTCGACCAAGCGGGGCGAGTTCGACCCGACCAAGTTCGAGGACCGCTACGAGGCGGCGCTGGCCGATCTCGTGAAGGCCAAGATCGAGGGTCGCAAGATCACGCCGCGCAAGCCCAGGGCGCCGGCCAAGGTCACGGACCTCATGGAAGCGCTCAGGCAGAGCGCGGGCATGGGCGCGGGGTCGTCGAAAGCGGCTCCCGGCCAAAAATCGTCCGGCGCGAAGAAGAAGCCGTCCCCGCGCAAAGCGCCGGCGCGAAAGAGCGGCGGCGCCGAGCGGCGCAAGGCGAGCTGACCGATGGCGCTCGAGACCTACAGGCGCAAGCGCGACTTCAAGAAGACCAGCGAGCCGTCGGGCTCGGAGGCCGCGCTCGGGACCGGCGACGGCTACCTCATCCAGAAGCACGACGCGACCCGGCTGCACTACGATCTCCGGCTCGAGATGGACGGCGTTCTGAAGAGCTGGGCCGTGACCAAGGGGCCGAGCCTGGTGCCGGGCGAGAAGCGCCTTGCGGTCCATGTCGAAGACCACCCGATCGAATACGGGACCTTCGAGGGCACGATCCCCAAAGGCGAGTATGGCGGCGGAACCGTGATCCTGTGGGACCGGGGCAGCTGGTCGCCGATCGGCGATCCGGCGCGCGGCTACAAGAAGGGCCATCTCGAATTCGAGCTCCACGGGGAGAAGCTCCATGGCCGCTGGCATCTCGTGCGCATGGCGGGAAAGCGCGGCGAAAAGCGCGAGAACTGGCTGCTCATCAAGGGCGACGACAAGGCGGCGCGCGGCGAGGCCGACCCGGACATCCTCGAGGAGCGGCCGGAATCGGTGAAGACCGGCCGCCTCGTCGAAGAGGTGGCGGGAGAGTCGCCCGGCTGGTCGTCGAAGACCGGCAGGATCGGCAAGAAACAGTCGAACGGCTCGGCCAAGGGCAGGACCGCCGCGGCCCCGCAAGCTTCCGAACCGGCCGGGAAGGGCCCCCGGCTCGACCCTGCGAAGATCCGCAAGTCGAAGGCCGGCGATATGCCCGGCTTCGTCGCGCCGACGCTCGCGACGCTGGCGCCCAAGGCGCCGGCGGGGTCGAAATGGATCCACGAAATCAAGTTCGACGGCTATCGGCTGCTCGCGCGGATCGAGCGCGGAGAAGTCCGGCTCCTCACTCGCAGCGGCCTGGACTGGACCCACAGATTTGGAAAGGCCGTGGTCGAGGTGCTGCGGGGGCTTCCCGTCGAGACGGCGATGATCGACGGCGAACTCATCGTCGAGAACGCGTCGGGCGCGTCCGACTTTTCCGCGCTCCAGGAGGCGCTGAGCGAGGGGCGGCCGGACCATTTCGTGTTCTATGTCTTCGACCTGCTCTATCTCGACGGCTACGATCTCAGGGCCTCGAAGCTGATCGACCGGAAGGAGGCGCTCGCCAGGCTGGTCGAGGGAGCGGGGCCGACCATCAAGTTGAGCGAGCATTTCGAGGAGAACGGCGACCTCGTGCTGCAGCACGCCTGCCGGCTGAGCCTCGAGGGCGTGGTCTCCAAGGATCGCGACGGGCCTTACGTCTCGGGTCGCGGCCGCGGCTGGATCAAGTCGAAATGCTCGCACCGCCAGGAGTTCGTGATCGGCGGCTACGCGCCGTCCAGCGTCACGAACAATGCGATCGGCTCGCTCGCGCTCGGCGCCCATGAGGACGGCAAGCTCGAACATGTCGGCCGGGTCGGCACCGGTTTCTCGGTCAAGGTCTCGAAGGACCTCTTCCAGAAGCTGCAGCCCATCGAGACCAAGAAGTCTCCCTTCGCCGGCAAACTGACGGCCGACGAGGCCCGCGGCCTGCGCTTCGTCCGGCCGGAGCTCGTCGCGGAGATCGAGTTCCGCGCCTGGACCGGCGACCATCATTTGCGCCACGCGGCCTTCCGGGGCCTCAGGGAGGACAAACCCGCCGAAGAGGTGGCGCGCGAGACAGCGCCGGAGACGGGCGCTCCGTCCGTCGCCGCGCCTCAGGTCAAGCTGACGCATCCCGACCGGGTCTATTGGCCCGAGAGCGGCGTCACCAAGCAGGGCCTCGCGGACTATTACATGGAGGTCTGGCCGCGTATCGCGCCCTTTGTGGTCGGCCGTCCGTTGGCTCTTCTTCGCTGCCCGGGCGGCGTGACCGAGCAGTGCTTCTTCCAGAAGCATGCCTGGAAGGGCATGAACCGGCACATCGGGGTGATGAAGGATCCGACCGACGACGAGCCGCTGCTGACCATCGACAGCCGCGAAGGCCTGCTCGGCCTGGTGCAGGGCGGCGTGCTGGAGATCCACCCCTGGGGCTCGACGAACGCGGCGCTCGAAAAGCCCGACATGATCATCATGGACCTCGACCCCGGCGAGGGGGTCGAATGGACCGCCATCATCGACGCCGCCCGCGAGGTCGCGAGGCGGCTCGAGGCCGCGGGGCTGAAGGCCTTCGTCAAGACCTCGGGCGGAAAGGGATTGCACGTCGTCGCGCCGCTGAAGCCGCGGGCCGAATGGCCGGAGGTCAAGGCCTTCGCCAAGGCGGTCGCCGATTCGATGGCCGCCGACGAGCCGGACCGCTACGTCGCGACGGTCTCGAAGGCCAAGCGCCGCGGCAAGATCCTGGTCGACTATCTGAGGAATGGCCGCGGGGCGACCGCCGTCGCGCCCTATTCGACGCGGGCGCGTCCGGGCGCCGCGGTCTCCGCGCCGCTCGCCTGGGACGAGCTCGGCCCGGAGATCGGCCCCGCGCATTTCACCGTCGACAACATGCCCACTCGGCTCGCTGCGCTGCCCAAGGACCCGTGGGAGGATTTTCGCGCGGCGGCGGCGCCGCTCAAGGCAGCCCTGGCGAAGAAGACCAGGAAGGCGAATTAGCGGAAGCGCCGTCATGCCCGGACTTGATCCGGGCATCCATCAAACCGGGCGCGTCCGCGCCTGATGGATCGCCGGGTCAAGCCCGGCGATGACGCTTCTGCCAGCTGGCCGACCCTATTTCGACTTCGCCTTCTTCGACCCTTCGATGCTCTTCCGCAGGGCGTCCATGATGTTGATGACGTTGCCGCCGGGCTCCGGGGCGGGCTCGGCCTTCGGCTTCGCGACCTTGCGAGCCCCCTTCTTCTTCGAGCGGATGAGCTCGAGCAGGCGGGCCTGCACGGGGTCGTCCACCATGTCGGCGGACCAGGGCTTCGTGCGCTCGTCGATCAGCGATTTGACGAGTTTCATCAGCGCCGGATCCTGCTTGCCCTCGCTGAGGCCGCCGAAATAGTCCTTCGGGTCGCGCACCTCGTCGCCGTAGCGCAGCGTCCAGAGCACGATGCCCTTGTCGCGCGGCTCGAGCAGAACGGCCCGCTCGCGGCGGTAGAGCACGACCCGCGAGATCCCGACCGTGCCGGTCGCCGACATCGCCTCGCGGATGACCGTGAAGGCCTCCTCGCCGACCTTGTCGTTCGGCACGAGGTAATGCGGCTTGTCGTACCAGATCCATCCGACGCTATCGCGCGGCGTGAACATCTCGATGTCGATCGTGTGCGTGGTGTCGAGGGCGACGGCGTCGAGCTCCTCGTCCTCCAGCATGACGTGGTCGTTCTCGCCGCGCTCGTAGCCCTTGACCTCGTCCTCGCTCTCGACCGGGTCGCCCGTGACGCTGTCGACATACTCGCTGACAATGCGATTGCCGGTCGCGCGGTTGAGGGTGTGGAAGCGGACCTTCTCGCTTTCCGAGGTCGCGGGCGTCATGGCGACCGGGCAGGTCACGAGCGAGAGCTTCAGATATCCCTTCCAGAAGGATCGACCGGCCATCTGCGCGCTCCCCAGTTCAGCGGGACAAACAGGCGGGAACGGTTCTCGGTTCCTTCATGTCGGCGCGAGACGGCTCGCGCGCAGGTCGCCGTTCTTCTCCAGCAGGCCGTAGACCGTCGCGGCGATGTGGGCCTCGATGCGCTTGAGGTCGCGCGTGATGTCGAGTTGCAGCGCGCTGGTCTCGATCTGGTCGGGGCTGCCGGAGCGCATCTCGGCGAAGTGGCGCTCGGTCGCCTCGCGCTCCAGCGCGCGGAAACTCTCCTTCTCGGCGACGAGACGGCGGGCCGCCTGCGCGTCGTTCGACATGAAGACCGCGACCGCGAGCCTCAGATGCTCGCAGAGCCGGGCATGCATGGCGTCGATGCGGCGGATCGCGGCGGGCGGCAGCATGCGCCGGTCCTTGATGCGCTGCGCCGCCATCTCCATCAGGTTCTTGTCGACGATGTCGCCGATGTGCTCGAGGTTTATGGCGAGCGCAAGCGTCGCGAACACGCGCGCGGTCTCCTTCTCGCTCAGCCCGTCATGGTCGATCGCGCCGATATAGAGCTGGATGCGGTCGTAGAGCCGGTCGAGCACGTCGTCGGTGCGGCTGACCGCCAGGACCTCGCCCATGTCGTCATGCGCGAAGGCGGACTGCGAGCCGCGGATCATGCCCTCGGCGACGTCGGCCATGCGCAGCACCTCGCGGGCGGCGTTGGCGAGCGCGACCGAGGGCGTCGAGAGCGCGGCCTCGTCGAGATAGAGCGGCGTCGACGGGTCGGCGGGGGCAGGGCGGTCCGGGAGAGCCCGCTTCAGCAGATCGGCCATCGCGGGCAGCGCGCCGATGAAGAGCGCGGCCGTCGCCAGGTTGAAGACGAGGTGGGCGAGCGCCACGCGCTGCGCCGGGTCGTCGGTGACTTGTGCGAGCCCCTCGGCGGCAAGCGGCACGAAGGGCAGCGCGATCGCGCAGCCGAGGATGCGGTTCGCGAGATTGCCGAGCGGCGCGCGGAGCTTCGCGGGCTCGCCGGACAGCGCCTCGATCATCGGGTTGAGCGCGCTGCCGAGATTGCAGCCCAGCACCATGGCGAGCGCCGCCTCGTCCGCCACCACGCCGGCCGCGGCGAGCGACATGACGAACAGCATGGCGGCGACCGAGGAATGCGCCGCCCAGCTGAACGCGGCCGCGATCAGGATCGCGATCAGCGGCTCCCCGGTCAGCGCGCCGAGCACGGTCCTGAGCGTCGCCGAGGCCTCGATCGGCCTGAGCGTGGCGAGCATCAGATGGAGCGCGAGCAGCATCAGCCCGAGGCCGATCACGGTCTGGGCGACGTCCCGCACCATGCTGGAGCGCGCCCGCCTGTAGGCCACGACGCCTGCGAACAGGAACAGCGGGAAGACGTAGGAGACGTCGAAGGACGCGATCTGGACGATCAGCGTCGTGCCGACATTGGCGCCGAGCATCATGGCGAGCGCCGGCGCGAGCCCGACCGCGCCCGCGCCGCTGAACGACGCGATCATCATGGCGGTGGCGGTCGAGGACTGCAGGAGGGCCGTGACGCCGAGCCCCGCCAGGAAGGCCCGCCCGCGGTTCTTGAGGCCCTCGCCCAGCATGTGGCGCAGCCGGCTGCCGAAGGCGCGCTGGACGCCTTTGTTCACGACATGCACGCCCCACAGCAGCAGCGCGATCTCGCCCAGCAGTTCGATCAGGACGTGGGTGGCGGAAATCTGCATGTCAGGCGGATGCGGGCTCCAGCGTGTGGGTCACTCTCTCCGAGCCCCAAGCGCATCGTCGAGCGCCTGCTCCAGCCGGTCGAGCGCGTCGTCCATCTCGTCGCGCGTGGTCGTGAGCGGCGGCGTCAGCGTGACGACGCTGCCCATCGTGGTCTTGAACGACAGGCCGAGGTCGAGCGCACGATACATCACGTCCTCGGCGAGCGCCGCGTCGGGCTCCAGGCTCCCCGGCCGCACGAGATCGAAGCCGATCAGCAGGCCGCGGCCGCGGACGTCGCGGACGACGTCTGCGCGCGGGCGGAGGTTGCGGAGCCGCTTCAGCGCATAGGCGCCGACGTCGGCCGCGCGGGCGACCAGGTCCTCGTCCTCGATGATCTCGATCGTGGTCAGCGCTGCGCGGGTCGTGACCGGGTTCTTCTCGTGGGTGTAGTGCCCGAACGCCCAGTCGCCCGCGACGTCGAGCTCGGGGCGGGCGACGACCGCGGCGATCGGCAGGATGCCGCCGCCGAGCGCCTTGCCCAGCACCAGGATGTCGGGCGCGACGCCGTCATGCTCGCAGGAGAACATTTTTCCCGTCTTGCCGAGACCGGTCGGGATCTCGTCGAACACCAGCAGCACGCCGTGGCGATCGCAGATCGCGCGGACCTGCCGCCAGAAGCCCGGCGGCGCGACGTAAGGAACCGCGCGCGTGGGCTCCGCCACCAGCGCCGCGACGTCCGGGTCGCGGGCGAGCACATAGTCGATCATGCGCGCGCAGGCTTCGCCACTCTCCTCGGGCGTCGCTGTCCCGTAGGGGCAGCGCGCGCCGCCGCCGAAGGGCGCGACGTGGAGCGCGCCCGCGACCATCGGGGCCGCGGGGCCTGAGCGGAACAGCGTCTCGCCCGACATGGCGGCCGCCCCCGTGCCGGCGCCGTGGAAGGCGTCCCAGAAGGACAGCGTCTTGGTCTTGCCGGTGGCGGCGCGCGCGACCTTCACCGCGACCTCGATCGCGTCCGACCCGCCCGTCGTGAACAGGACCTTCGACAGCGTCCCCGGCGTGATCGCCCCGAGTTTCTCGGCGAGCAGCACGGCGGGCTCGCAGGCGTAGCGGCGCGGCGCGAAGGGCAGCGCGTCCATCTGGTCCGCGATCGCCTTCTTCAGCCGCGGGTGTCCGTAGCCGATGTGGTGGACGTTGTTGCCGTGGAAATCCATGTAGCGGCGGCCCGCGACGTCCTCGATCCAGATCCCCTCGGCCCTGGCGATCGCGTTGAGGCAGGGCGTCGAGACCGACTGGCGCAGGAACGACGCCTCGTCGCGCGCGAGCAGCGCGCGGCTCGGGGCGTCCAGCGCGGCCCGCTGCCACTCGGCGCGGCGGCTCGTCAGGTTGGTGTCGCTCTCCGATTCCGCGACCAAACGGAGGGCCTTGGGGCTCATCGCCGCCGCCAGCGCTGCAGCCGGCCGAACACCAGCGCGGTCAGCGCGACGTGCAGGACCTTCACGCCGATCGCGGTCGCCATGATCACGGTCGCCATCGCGGCGGCCGACGCGACGGCGCCGGCCTCGTCCATATGAACGATCGCGATCGAGGCGAGCTTGGTGTCGGCGCCGTAGAGGAAGATCACGGCCGAAACCGTGGTCATGGCGTTGACGAACAGATAGACGGCGATGTCGAGGATCGCGGGCATGCAGATCGGCGCCGTCACGCGGCCGAACGTGGTCCAGAACGGGACCTTCAGCGAGGCCGAGACCGCCTCGAACTCGCCGTCGATCTGCTTGAGCGCGGTGAGCGCGGTGATGTGCGCGACCGTGAAGAAATGCGCCACGCAGTTGACCACGAGCACGGTCAGCGTGCCGTAGAACACCGAGAGCGGGTTCCACGAGGCGTTGAAGAAGAACACATAGCCGAGGCCGAGCACGAGCCCCGGCACCGCCATCGGCAGCATGGCGAGGAAATGCGCGAACGCCCGGAGCTTCGGGAACGCCTTGATCTTCTCGATCAGATAGGCGCCTGAAAAGATCACGGCCGCGCCGATCACGGCGGTCAGGCCTGAAAGCTTCAGCGAGTTCCAGTAGCCGTCCCAGCCGCTCGGCTCGACCTCGGCGAAGTCGTAGTTCTTGAGCGTGAGCGACAGATTGTAGGGCCAGTAGCTGACGAACGAGCCCCAGGCCGCGACGCCGTAGGTCGCAACGATCGCGCCGCCGACGATCAGGCAATAGGCGAACAGGCCCCAGTCGCGCCGGGCGTCGGGCTTCGGCTCGTAGGGGACGGCGCGGGCCGAGAGCATCGCGCTCTGCCGCTTCTGGCTGCCGCGGTCGGCCAGGAAGGCGGCGATGGCGGGGACCAGCAGGATGATGCCCACCACCGCGCCCATCGGGAAGTTCTGCTGGCCGACGACCTGCCGGTAGGCGTCGGTCGCGAGCACCGCGTACTGGCCGCCGATCACCTTCGGGATGCCGAAATCGGTGATGACCAGCGTGAAGACCACGAAGACCGCGCTGATCAGGCCGTAGCGCGCCGCGGGCAAAGTTATGGTGCGGAAGATGCGCGTTCGCGACGTCCCGAGCGCCTCTGCGGCCTCGCGCAGCCGGCCGTCGGAGAGCGCGAGCGCGGTGGTCAGGATCAGCAGCGCGTGCGGGAATGTGTAGAGCGCCTCGGCCCCGATGATGCCGACCGGGCCGTAGAGCTTGGCGCCCATCATCCAGGATTTGAGGATGCCCTGATTGCCGAACAGATAGATCAGCGCGAGGCCCGACAGCAGCGAGGGCGCGAAGACCGGGAGCAGCGCCGCGGCGGTGAACACGGCCTTCAGCTTCATGCGGCTGCGCGTCAGCGCATAGGCGTAGAGGAAGGCCAGCGGCACCGTGATGGCGGTCGCGGCGGTCGCGACGAAGACGCTGTTGAACAGCGAGGCCATCAGCGTCGGGGTCGTGACATAGGTCACGAAATTCGCGACGCCGACGAAGTTTCCGTCGACGTCCTGCACGCTCTTCGACAGCAGCGACCAGAGCGGCAGCGCGATGATGAGGACGAGCAGCGCGCAGAGCGCGAGGATCAGCGCGCCGGCGACCTGGCGCTCACCGATCGCGGGGCGGCGGACGGCGAGCGGCGGTCGGGCGGCGGCGTCCATGCGCGCTGCGATCTCGCTCATGACGGGAAGCCGGCGAACACCCGCAGCGACTCCGGCGGGAACGACACGGCCCGGACCTGGCCCTCGGCGATCGCGAGATCGCGGATGGCGTTGGCCGAGAACTCGGCCGTGATCCGGCAGCCGGCCGAGCCCGTCGGCTCGAGCGTGGCGCGGCAGAACGAACCCAGGAAGGCGAGTTCGCCGATCCGCGCCTCGAAACGGTTCGGCTCGTCGTCGCGGATCGAGCGGGTCCGCACCGTCTCGGGCCGCATGGCGAGCCGGACGGACGAGCCCGCGGGATGTCCAGCGTCGCCAGCGACGAGGAATTCGAGCGCGCCCACGCGGACGCGGCCGGGCCCCGCCACCACGGCGTCGAGGAACGTCATGTGGCCAACGAAGTCCGCGACGAAGGGAGTCTTGGGCGCGCCGTAGATCTCGGCGGGGGAGCCGATCTGCTCGATCACGCCGTGGTTCATCACCACGATGCGGTCGGCCATGGCGAGCGCCTCCTCCTGGTCGTGCGTGACCATGATCGTGGTGACGCCGAGCTGCTGCTGGAGAGCGCGGATCTGGTCGCGCAGCCTCACCCGCACCTTGGCGTCGAGCGCCGAGAGCGGCTCGTCGAGCAGCAGCAGGCCGGGCGAGGTGGCGAGCGCCCGGGCGAGCGCGACGCGCTGCTGCTGCCCGCCCGAAAGCTGGCCCGGGAATTTCTCGCCCTGCTCGGGCAGCCCGACGAGCGCGAGGAGCTCGGCGACGCGCGCCGCGATCTCGGCCCTCGGCCGTCCGCGGTTGACCAGCCCGTAGCCGACGTTCTTGGCGACGGTCAGGTTCGGGAACAGCGCGTAGGACTGGAACACGATGCCGAAGTCGCGCTCGGAGGGCGGCGCGTTCGAGACGTCGCGGCCGCCGATCGTAATCTGCCCGGAATTCTGCGGGTCGAGGCCCGCGATCGCGCGGAGCAGGGTGGTCTTTCCGCAGCCGGACGGCCCGAGGAAGCAGACGAACTCGCCGCGCGCGACGTCGAGGTCGATGTCTTTCAGGGCGTGGAACGCCCCGAACAGCTTGTTGAGCTTGCGGACGCTCAGAAAGGGATTTGCGACGCCCTCGGATGCGGTCATGGCCAACCTCCTGAGATGGCTTCTGTTCGCCTTGCGCTTTCGGATCGGGCTCCGGCCTTCACCTCTCCCCGGCGGGGAGAGGTCGGCGCGGAGCGTCGGGTGATGGGGCGTCGCCCTTTCCGGAGAGCGTGCTCCCGCTCACCCGCTCGGCTTCGCCTCGCGACCTCTCCCACTGGGGAGAGGTGAAGAGCCGCGCCGCGACCGGGTCGCCTCACTTCTTCGGGGCGGCCTTGGACTCGTAGCGCTTGGACCATTCGGCCAGCACGCGCTCGCGGTTGTCGGCCATCCAGCCGAGGTCGTTCTTGATCATCGCCTTCTCGGCGCCCGCCGGATAGTTCTGCGGCGGGTTGTCGGCGCCCGGATAGGCCACGATCGCATAGGTCTTGGCGTAGAGCTTGTTGGCGTTCTCGGTCGCGGTCCAGTCGGCGATCTTCTTCGCGACCTCGGCGTTCTTCGAGCCCTTCACGATCGCGGAAGCCTCCATCTCCCAGCCGACGCCCTCGGACGGCAGGATGACCTCGATCGGCGCGCCCTTGGTCTTCTCGGAGGCGCCGCGCATGTCGAGCGCGAGGCCGACCAGCTGCTCGCCGCGCGCAGCCTGCACGCAGGGCGCGGAGCCCGAATGCAGATAGGCCGCGATGTTCTCGTGCAGGCCGTCCATGAACTTCCAGCCGGCGTCCTCGCCCATCGACTGCAGCCAGCCCGCGACCATCAGATAGCCGGTGCCCGAGGAGGCCGGGTGTGGCATCACGATCTTGCCCTTGAAGTCCGGCTTCAGCAGGTCCTTCCAGGACTTCGGCGCCGCGAGCTCGCCGGCCTCGGCGGTGTTGAAGCAGATCGCGCCGAGATAGGCGTCCATGCCGGTCCAGGCATAGGGCTCCTTGGAGTCCCGGAAGACCTCCTTGAGCTTGTCGGCGCCGGCGGGCTTGTAGGGCTCGAGCAGCCCGGCCTTCTCGAACATCAGCAGCGAGGAGGCCGCGAGGCCCATCACCATGTCGGCGCGCGGATTGTCCTTCTCGGCCAGGAACCGGGCCGTGATGACGCCGGTGGAGTCGCGGACCCACACGACCTCGGCGTCCGGCACCGCCGTTTCGATCGCGGCCTTGAAGGTCTTGAGCTGATCGTTCTCAAGGGCGGTGTAGACCGTCACCTTCGTCTTGTCCGCGAGCGCGGCGTTCGGCGCCGCGAACGCAAGCGCAGCCGTCAGACCTGCAAAAATCCAAGTCTTCACCGTCGTCATCCCTGTCTATCAGCGCCTTGTTGCGGGTCGCGGTTGAGTTTATGCTCTCTTTTATTCAATCCTCATGACAGTTCATTGACAAGAACTGTTTTTGACCACTGTGCTTAAACTTATACCGCCCAGGGCATCGACCAGGTTCGGACGTTGGTGAAGCTCTTCATCGCTTCGACGACGCCTTCCTTGTAGCCGAGGCCGGAATCCTTGATGCCGCCGAACGGAGACATCTCGATCCGGTAGCCCGGGACCTCCCAGACATTCACCGTGCCGACCTCGAGTTCGGCCACGAAGCGCGAGACGTAGTCGAGCCGGTCGGTGCAGACGCCCGAGGAGAGGCCGAAATCGGTCGAGTTCGAGATGCGGATCACCTCGGCGATGTCGTCCGGGCAGCGGACGATCGGGATCACCGGGCCGAACGTCTCCTCGTGCACGAGCTCGCAGTCATAGGGCACGTTGTCGACGACCGTCGGGGCGAACAGCGCGCCTTTGCGCGGGGCGCCATGGAGGATCTCGGCGCCGAGCTTGACCGCGTCGTTGACCCGGTTCTCGAACAGGATCGCGGAGCGCTCGTTGATCACGCAGCCGACGTCGGTCGCCGGGTCCATCGGGTCGCCGGACTTCAGCTTCCTGGCCTTCTCGACAACGAGCTTGGAGAACTCGTCGGCGACGGACTTCACGACCAGGATGCGCTTCACGGCCGTGCAGCGCTGGCCGGAATTCTTGGTCGCGCCGGTCACGGCGAGCTCCGCCGCCTTGTCGAGGTCGGCGTCCTCCATGACGATCAGCGGGTCGTTGCCGCCGAGCTCCAGCACGATGCGCTTGTAGCCGGCTTTGTCCGCGATGTGCTTGCCCACGCGGACCGAGCCCGTGAAGGTCACGAGGTCGGCGTCCGGGTCGGTGATCATGGCGTCGCCCATGGTCGACGGGTTGCCGGTCACGACCGACAGCATCTCGGGCGGCAGGCCCGCCTCGTAGAGCACGTCGGCAAGCGCGAGCGCGGTCAGCGGCGTCAGTTCGGTGGGCTTCAGCACCAGCCGGTTGTTGGTCGCGATCGCAGGCGCGAGCTTGTGACTCACCATGTTGAGCGGGTGGTTGAACGGCGTGATGGCCGAGATCACCCCGAGCAGCGGCGTGCGGGTGGTGAAGATCTTACGCTGCTTGCCGTTCGGCGAGATGTCGCAGGAGAAGATCTCGCCGTCGTCCTTGATCGTGAGCTGGGCCGCGAAGGACCAGACGTCGTAGGCGCGCGACGCCTCGTAGAGCGAGTCCTTCCAGCAGAGACCGGACTCCGCGGTGATCAGGCGGGCGAAGTCCTCCTTGCGGTCGCGCAGCAGTTCGGCGGTCTTCTGAAGGATCTGCTGGCGCTCGTAGCGGGTAAGCTTCGGCTTGAAGGCGCGGGCCTTGGCGAAGGCGTCACGGACGTGCTCGGCGCGGGCGGCCGGCACCGTGCCGACCACCGAATTGTCGTACGGGTTGAACACCTCGACGATCTCGTCGGTCTGCACGAGCTTGCCCGCGATCCGCATCGACTCGCGGCGGAAGGGCGGCTTGACGTTGGCGTTCATGGGGTCACCGCACCAGGTTGAGGGCGACGTCGAAGACGTCGAAATTGCGCAGCGTCCGGCCGGCCGGGACCTCGATCGCGCGGTTCGCGATCATCGGCACGGTCTGCTCGGTCAGCCCGCCATGGGAGCGCAGCGGCTCGGTGAGACCAGAGAGATCGTGCTTCGCGGCCGACGTCCCGAGCACCTTGTGGCGGTCGCAGAGCACGACGACGTCGCCGATCCGGTCGGCCGGCAGCTCAAAACGGCGACAAGCCTCCTCGGCCGGGATCGCGACCGTGACGCCCTCGGTCGCCTTGGCGATCTCGATGACGGCCGATTTCTTCAGCCCGTCGACATAGACGGTGGCGAAGGAGCCGAGCGCGCCGTGATGCGCGACGTAAGGGTCGGTGATCGGCAGGATCACGCGGGTCACGCCGGCGCCGAGCGCCTTGTCGAGGATCTCCTGCAGATAGATCACGTCCGGCGATCCGTCCGCGAGATGCTTGTCGTTCATGCCGTGGTCGGCCGTGATGACAAGCGTCGAGAGCGTGTCGAGCTCGCCGACGTAGCGGTCGAACATCTCGTAGAAGCTGTTCGCGACCTTCGACCCCGGGGCCGCCTTGTGCTGCACATAGTCGGTGGTCGAGAGATACATGACGTCCGGCCGGAAGGTCTTCAGCAGCTTGACGCCGGCGGCGAACACGAACTCGGAGAGATCGGCCGAATAGACCTCCGGCAGCGGCAGGCCGACGAAGTCGAGAACGTTCTCGATCCCGTTCTCCGCAAGGTTCGCCTTGTCGGCCTTCTCCGACGAGAACGCGATCGCGGTTCCGGAGGTGAAGTCCAACCCCTTGCCGAGCAGCGTCCTGAGCTTGTCCTTGGCCGTCACCATGGCGACCTTCATGCCGGCCTTCTGGAACTCGGCCAAGATCGTCGGGGCGCGCAGAAACTTGGCGTCGTTCATCATGACTTCGACGCCGGCCTCCCGGTCGTAGAAGAAATTGCCCGCGATGCCGTGCACCGCCGGCGGACGCCCGGTGATGATCGACAGATTGTTGGGATTGGTGAAGCTCGGGATGACCGAGAGCGCGGTTGTGTTCGCGCCGGTCTTCATCAGCCGGTCGAGGTTCGGCGCGAGGCCGGCCTCGATCGCGGCCTCGATATAGCCGGGCTCGGAGCCGTCGAGGCAGATCACCACGACCGGCTTCTCGGGGCGGCGATAGGAGCGCCCGTTGGCGACGACGTCGGAGCCGATGTTCACATGCATGTTCATTTCGGAAGCTCCCGCTTCAGGAAACCCTGCATCGACCAACTGCGTCCTTCGAGACGCCCGCGTTCCGCGGGCTCCTCAGGATGAGGACGTTTGCTCCTGGCATCCTCCCGCTCCTCATGCTGAGGAGGCTTCCGGAGGAAGCCGTCTCGAAGCACGCAGTCGGCGCGCCCCGAGCGTCTCGTTCACGCCGCCGACTTGAGGCCGACGCCCATCTCGTCCAGCACCTCGGCGACCGTCGCAACGAAGGCGCTCATGTCGTTCGCGTGGAGGTCGCCGATGCAGCCGATGCGAAAGCTGTCCGCGACGGTCAGTTTCCCGGGGTAGATCACGTAGCCGCGGTCCTTCAGCGCGTCGTAGAAGCGCTGGAACACGAAGGCCTCGTCCTTCGGCATGTGGAAGGTGACGATGATCGGCGCCTGGCGCGCGGCTGGCAGCAGGGTGCGGAAGCCGAGCCGGCCCATGCCGTCAATCAGGATGCGGGCGTTCTCGGCGTAGCGCTCGCCGCGGCCCGCGACGCCGCCCTCGGCGAAGAATTCCTGGAGCGCCTGATGGAAAGCCACGATCACGTGGATCGGCGGCGTGAAGCGGTACTGTCCCGTCTTCGAGATCGCCTGATGCTGGTCGTAGAGGTCCAGCGTCAGGGTGGTGGCGTTGCCCTTGGTCTCCTCGAGCGCGGCCTTGCGGGCCAGCACGAAGCCGAGGCCGGGCACGCCCTGGATGCATTTGTTGGACGAGGCCGCGACCGCGTCGAACGCGACCTCGCGGGCGTCGAGCGGCAGCGCCCCGAAGGCGCTCATGGCGTCGATCAGCAGGCGCCGGCCGAGCCGCGCGACCAGCGCCGCGACCGCCTCGACCGGGTTGCGGATGCCGCTCGTCGTCTCGCAATGCACCGCGAAAACATGGGTGATGGCGGAGTCCTTCGTCAGGATCTGCTCGATCTCGGCGAGGTCGGGCGGCGTGTCCTCCGCGGTCTCGTGCACGACATTGGCGCGGCCGGCGACGTCCAGGATCTTCTTCGCCCGCAGGCCGTAGGCGCCGTTGACCAGCACCAGCGCCTTGCCGCCCTTCGGCACGAAGCTCGTCAGCATCGCCTCGACCGCGAAGGTGCCGGAGCCCTGCATCGGCACGGTGACGAACTCGCCCTCGCCATGGATGATCCTGGGCAGCCCGTCGAGCACCGCCTTGTTGATCGCGATGAAGGTCGCGTCGCGCGACCCCCAGTCGTGGACCATGACCTCCTTGACGCTCTTCGAGGTCGTCAGCGGCCCCGGCGTGAGCAGCAGCGGGTCGCCGGTGACGGAGGCGGCGGGGCGGGGGGCTGAGGGCATCGGGGTCTCGCGGGTTACGTCGTTGACCACGGGAGGAGGCTAGCCCGGCAGCTTTCGATAGGTCCAATATTGACTTTCAATCCTATGCATAGATCAATTCTATGCATGGCGATCAGCGGAACCGGGCTCTCGGCGTTTCATGCGGTGGCGCAGGCCGGCAGCTTCACCAAGGCCGCGCGCGCCCGTCACGTCAGCCAGCCGACGCTGTCGGCCCAGGTGCGCGGCCTCGAGGAGGCCTATGGCGTGCGCCTGTTCGACCGCGTCGGCCGGACCGTGCGGCTGACTCCGCTCGGCCAGAGCCTGTTCGTCATCACGGCGCGGATGTTCGCGGCCGAGGATGAGGCCGAGGCGCTGCTCGCCGGCGTCCGGACGCTGTCGCGCGGCCATCTCAGGATCGCGGCCGACAGCGCGACCCATGTCATGCCGGCGCTGGGGCGAATCCGGGACAAGCATCCGGGCCTCACCTTCTCGCTCACCATCGGCAACTCGTCCGACGTGCTGCAGCAACTCATGGACTATTCGGCCGACGTGGCCGTGACGGCGAAGCAGACTTCTGACCCGCGCATCCTGAGCGTCCGGCTGCGCTCGGACCGGCTCGTCGGCTTCGTGCGCGCCGACCACCCCTTCGCGAGGCGCGACGCCGCGCCGATCGAGGCCTTCGTCGGCCAGGACGTGGTGCTGCGCGAGCGCGGCTCGGTGACCCGCGAGGTGTTCGAGGCGCGGCTCGCCGAGGCCGGCGTCAGGCCCGGCCATTTGCTCGAGGTGCAGACCCGCGAGGCGGTGCGCGACGCCGTCATCACCGGCTTCGGGATCGGCGTGATCTTCGAGAACGAGTTCCGCGAAGGCGAAGGCCTCCGGCGGGTCGAGATCACCGGCGCGGACCTCTCGGTCGCCGAATACGCCGTGTGCCTGGAAGAGCGCCGCCGCATCCCGCTGGTGCGGAGCTTTTTGGAGGCGGTGCAGGCATAGAGCGCCACGCCCTGCTCCCTCCCCTTTCAAAGGGGAGGGTGGACGGGCGGAGCCCGGCCGGGTGGGGATTGCGCAGGATCGAGCTCTACGCTCCAAGTCCCCTCCCGACCCGGCGCTTCGCGCCGGGCCACCCTCCCCGCTGCCGCGGGGCAGGGAGGGTAGGAACGTCACCCCGTCCGCATCAGCACCAGCGCGCAGACGATCACCACCGCGGCCCCCGCGCGGCCCCACTGAAGCGGTTCCTTGAGGACCAGCACCGCGATCAGAGCGGCGAACAGCACGCTCGACTCGCGGACCGCCGCGACCAGCGGGATCGGCGCGACGGTCATGGCCCAGATCGCGATCCAGTAGGAGGCGAGCGACATCGCGCCGCCCGCGAGGCCCTGCAGCAGATAGGGCCGCATCGGGGCGAGGCCCTGCAGGCCTCGCCTCCACAGCGCGAACAGGAGAAGCGGGAGGCCGTCGACCACGAACAGCGTCGCCGAATAGGCGTGCGGGTCGCCGGCGATCCGCGCGCCCGTGCCGTCGACCAGCGTGTAGCCCGAGATGGTCAGCGCCGTGAGGCCCGCAAAGCCGAGCGCGCCGGGGTCGAAGCTCTGCCCCTTCCGGCGGCCGAGCAGCGAGATCATCATCACGCCGCAGCCGAGCGCCGCGACGCCCGCCGCCTGCTGCGCCGAGAGCGGCTGGCCCAGCAGCGCGACGCTCGCGAAGGCCGTCGCCAGCGGCGCCCCGCCGCGCGCGATCGGGTAGACCTGGCTCATGTCGGCGCGCCGATAGGCCTCGGTCAGGGCGATGTAATAGCCGAGATGGAGCGCGATCGAGCCGAGCAGCCACGGCCACGCCTCGATTTTCGGGACGCCGAAGGCGACGAGGCCCGGGACCCCGACTACGCCCGCGCCGGCCGTCACCAGCGTCATGGCGAGGAACGGCTCGATCCTGAGCTTGAGGAAGGCGTTCCAGCCGGCATGCATGGCGGCCGCCGCCAGCACCGCGAGGAAGACGTGCGGCTCCATCAGTCGGCCGATCTGAACGCCGCGCGCAGGCTCCGGCTCATGCGATCTTCCTCAGGGGCGCGGCCGGCGGCTCGTCGGTCTGCGCCAGCCCGCCTGCGCCGAGCAACGGCTCAAGGCTCGCCCTCACCGGCACGATCTCGCCCGCGACATCGATCGCGAAGCGCCGTGCGTCGAGCCAGTCCTGATCGATCGGCTCGCCGGCCCTGATCCGCGCGAGCGCCACGATCCCGCCGAGCGCGGCGCCATAGGCCGCGGACGTCACCTCGCCGACCGGCTCTCCGTCGGCTAGCAGCAATTCGCCGCCCCACGGAGT
>NZ_RYFI01000012.1:0-57939 GCF_004103825.1 Hansschlegelia zhihuaiae | reverse complement strand
CGTGCGCGGCGCGGCCAGCGCTCTCGTCGCGGCTTCCCAGCCGATGAAGCCGTCCTTGCGGAAGTCGATCGCGCCGTCGATCCCCGCCTCGAAGGGCGTCAAATCCGGCGAGGTCTCGCGGCCCCAGGCGCGAAAGCCCTTTTCGATCCGCAGGGCGTCGATCGCGTAATAGCCGGCGTCCTTCAGGCCGTGGCGACCGCCGGCGGCGACCAGCGCGTCATAGACCCCGAGCGCGAACTCTGTCGGCACGAACAGCTCGTAGCCGAGTTCGCCCACATAGGAGCGGCGCGCCGCGAGGCCCGTGGCGTAGCCGATCGCGACCTCGCGCAGCGCGTTCGGCGGAAAGGCGCGGTCGTCGAGCGGGGCGTCGGTGAGCTCCGCCAGCAGCGCGCGGGACCGCGGGCCCATGAGGCCGAGGACGCAATACGCCGAGGTGACGTCGGTCAGCGTCGCGCGGGTCTCCGACACCAGATGGCGGCGGATCCAGTCCGCGTCGCGGACCGCCTGGCCCGCGCCCGAGACGATCAGGAAGGCGTCGCGCGAAAGCCGCGCCACCGTGACCTCGGCCTCGATCCCGCCGCGCGCGTTCAGCATCGCCGAATAGGCGCTGTCGCCGACCGCGAGCGCCATGTCGGCCGCGCAGATCTTCTGCAACGCGGCCTCGGCGTCCGGCCCCTCGAAGCGGAACTTCGCGAGGCTCGTCATGTCGAACAGAGCGACCGCCTCGCGCGCCGCTTTCTGCTCTGCCGCGCAGGCGCCGAGCCAGTTCGGCGGGCCGAAGCCGTAGGCGATCTCGCGGTCATGCGCGCCCGTCGAAAAGTAGTTCGGCCGCTCCCAGCCCATCCTGGAGCCGAACACCGCGCCCTTGGTCGCAAGCCGCTCGTGGAGCGGCGAGACGCGGAAGGGGCGGGCGGTCGTCAGCTCCCGGTTCGGCCAGGCCATGGCGTAATGCAGGCCGAGCGTCTCCTTCACCCGCGCCTTCAGCCAGGCGGGGTTGGCGTTGAAGGCGGCGAAGCGGCGGATGTCGACCGGCCACAGGTCCTGCGTCGGCTCGCCCGCGACCATCCATTCGGCGAGCGCGCGTCCCGCGCCGCCGGCCGACGCGATGCCGGCCGAGTTGAAGCCTGCGCCGATGAACAGCCCGCGCACCCCCGGGGTCTCGCCGAGCAGGAAATTGTTGTCGGGCGTGAAGCTCTCGGGGCCGTTGACCGTCGTCCTGATCCGCGCGGTCTCGAGCGCCGGCACGCGGACCAGCGCGTTCTCCATCAGGATCTCGAACTGCTCGTGATCGTCGGCCAGCAGCTGGAACTCGAAATTGTCCGGGATGCCGTCCATGCCCCAGGGCTTGGCGTCGGGCTCGAAGCCGCCCATCACCAGGCCGCCGACCTCCTCCTTGAAATAGATGTAGCCGTCCGGGTCGCGCATCACCGGCAGGTCGGGACGCACGCCCTCGATCTTTTCGGTGACGAGGTAGAAGTGCTCGGCCGAGTGCAGCGGGATCGAGACGCCGCACATCCTGCCGAAGGCGCGCGACCATTGGCCGGCGCAGATCGCGACGGTCTCGCAGGCGATCTCGCCTTGGGCGGTCGAAACCGAGCGGATGCGGCCGTCGCTTATGTCGACGCCCGTCACCTTCGTTTTCTCGAAGATCCTGGCGCCGCCGGCGCGCGCGCCGCGCGCGAGCGCCTGGGTGAGGTCGGTCGGGTTGGCCTTGCCGTCGCCGGGCAGCCAGACGCCGCCCAGAAGGTCGTCGGTCCGCATCACGGGCCAGCGCTCGCCGGCCTCGTGCGGAGAAAGCTCGTGGATCTCGACGCCCTGAGCGCGGGCCGAGGCGATCATGCGGCGGAGCTGCGTCATGCGCTCCGGCGTGCGCGCCACGGTGATCGAGCCACACTGCTTCCAGCCGGTCGCGAGACCGGTCTCGGCCTCGAGCCGGGCGTAGAGCTCGGCCGAATAGCGGATCAGCCGCGTCATGCTGGACTGGGAGCGCAACTGCCCGACGAGGCCGGCCGCATGCCAGGTCGTGCCGGAGGAGAGCCGCCCCTGCTCCAGCACCACGACGTCGCGCCAGCCGAGGCCGGTCAGGTGATGGGCGAGCGAGCAGCCCACGATGCCGCCGCCCACGATCACGGCCTGGGCGTGTGTCGGGAAGGGCGACGACGGCATGGCGGGTCCTCCAGCGTGCCGGGACCCTAGCTTTGCCTCCCCTCGAAATCAATCACAAAACCACAAAAAACCACATTATAAATCCTCCGCGACGATGCACGCGATCCCTTGCGCCTTGAGCGCGGCCCTCAGCCTCGCGGGCGGCGCGACGTCGACGATGACGCCCGCGACCGGCCGCGACGGCGCGATGCGCGAGGGGCCCGCCCGGCCGAATTTCGAGCTGTCGGCGACAAGGAAGCCTTGGCGTGCGGCGTCGAGCATCACGGCGCGGGTCTCGGCGGCGACACGCGAGAACACCGTGACGTCGCCTTCGGGCGTCAACCCGCCAATTCCGACGAAGGCGATGTCGATGCGGTAGCGCGGCAGCGCCGCGATCACGTCGAGGCCGGTGGTGGCCTCGTCGTCTGGGTCGACCTCGCCGCCGAGCATCGTGACGCGGACGCCCGCGCGCGTCAGCGCCAAGGCGTCGCGGAGCGAGGTCGCGAGCACGGTGAGGTCCTTCGGGGGCTGGCCTGCGAGCGCGACCGCGATCTCATGCGTGGTCGCGCCCGAATCGAGCAGCGCCACCATGCCGTCCTCGACCAGCGCGGCGGCGGCCCGGCCGATCGCGGCCTTGCCGGCGGCGTTCTCCTTCGTGCGCTCCGCGAAGGGCGCGTCGGCGACCTCGCGCTTCAGCGCCCCGCCATGCACCACGTCGAGCCGCCCCTGGGCCGCGAGCGCCTTGAGGTCGCGCCGGATGGTCTCGCGCGACACCCCGAAGCGCTCGGCGAGCTCCTCGACGCTGACGCTCTTCGCCGCCTCGACGCTCTCGACGATCTCGTGCAGGCGTCGTGCGGCGATCGGGCGGGGCATCGGCGGCTCGGGCTCGGACGGGGCCCCGGCAGTTTGCGGAGCGCCGGCGCCGGTGGCAAGAACGCGCCGGCCGCTGCGGGAGCCCAGACCGGTGGACGAGAGCCTGCCCTATCGCCCGAATGTCGGGATCGCGCTGTTCAACCGCGACGGCCTGGTGCTGATCGCGCGCCGTCTTGAGGACGATGGGCCGGAGGTCATCGGCCCCGGCTTCGAATGGCAGATGCCGCAGGGCGGGATCGACGAAGGAGAGGACGCCGAGGCGGCGGCCTTCCGGGAGCTCGAGGAGGAGACCGGCGTGACGCGCGCCCGGACTCTCGACGCCCATCCGGACTGGCTGACCTACGATTTCCCGCCTTATTCCGGTCCGCCGCACAGGCTCGCGGCGTTCCGGGGCCAGCGTCAGCGCTGGCACGCGATGCGCTTCGAGGGCGAGGATTCGGAGATCGAGGTGTCGCGCGCCTCGCCCGGCGCGCCGCCCGAATTCTCGGAGTGGCGGTGGGAGCGGCTGTCGACCGCCGTCGACCTCGTGGTCCCGTTCAAGCGCGCGATCTACGCCGAGGTCGCGCGCAGGTTCCGACCCTTCGCGGCCTGACGCGCCGCCGCTCGGCCTGGCCGATGGGCCGCCTGCGATGCGAAGCCGGCCCTGTTCCGGTCGCCGCGCCCGCTCACGCCGTCGGCGAAACGCCAGCGACCGGCTGAGGCAGGCCAATAGCGGGTTTTCAAACTGCTCAGCGCGTAAGGCTCAGATTCGCGAAAAAGGACTTCACGTGGTCGTTGAACGTCCTCACCGCACGGCGCGCCGCCGAACCGGACGGCGTCAGCAGGCAGATGCGCAGCGGCCGCAGCTTGTCGGTGAGCGTGACGTAACGGATTTGCGTGCCGTCATAGTTCATCGCCGTGCGGGTTTCGATGTTGAGGAGCGAGTAGCCAAGCCCATTGCCGGCGAAAGCGCGAATGGTCTCGAACGACGCCACGGGGATGACCTGGGCGGGATGCATGTCGAGCGTGTGGAAGAGCGAGAGGAAGTAGTCCCGGCTGTGCGGCAGGTCGAGGAAGATGAAGGTCTCGGACGCGACGTCGGCGAGCGAAGCCGTCGCCCGTTGCGCGAGCGGGTGACGGTGCGACACGACCAGCCGCGGCGGCAGTTCCGTAACGATGTCGACCGAGTGGTCGTTGGTGAGGTTGAGGTCGAAGGTCAGCGCCGTCTCGTAGAGGCCGCTGTCGATGCCCTCGAAGATGTCGCCCTGATCGACGACATGGCAACGCACCGCAACGTTGGGATGGCGCTCGTAGAACGAGCGTAGGATCGCCGCCAGATAGACCGAGGCGATGTTCACGAAGCACGCGACATGGATCTCGCCTGCGATCGCGTCGGCGAGGCTGCTCGCGGCGGCGTCGAACTCTTTGGCGTGGTTCAGCAGCAGCCGGGCGGCGCGCATCAGGTCGCGCCCGGCGGCGGTCGGGACGACGCCGACGGGCCGCTTGCGCAGCAGCAGTTCGACGCCGACCTCCCGCTCCAGATGATCGATCGCGGACGACACGGACGGTTGCGAGATGTTGAGGTCGCGGGCGGCCTGCGAGATCGAGCCCGCCTCCACCGCCGCCACGAAATATCTCAGATGCCGCAGCGTGTAGTTCATGGCGAGGCCCTGCTCCCGAGTGAGGCGATCATAGGCCGGCCCTATGGACAACCTCCAAACTTAATATTTTGCGTTGGTTCGACGGCCTTCCAGACTGCCCTCCTGTTCGAGGCGCACGAGGTCCGCGATGACGAAATACCGGCAGTTCAAGGCGGCGGCGATGCATGTCGCGCCGGTGTTCCTCGATACGCCGCGGACCGTGTCGAAGGCCTGCGCGCTGATCCGCGAGGCCGCCGATAACGGCGCCAAGCTGGTGGCGTTCTCCGAGACTTTCGTCTCCGCTTTCCCGATCTGGAGCGCCTTTGGGGCGCCGATCCACAACCACGCCTGGTTTCGCCGGCTCGCGGCGTCCGTGGTGGAGGTCCCCGGCCCGGAGATCGCGCGGATTCGCGCGGCCGCCCGCGACAATGACGTGATGGTCTCGATCGGGATCAACGAGGGTTCGGCGGCCAGCGTCGGCTGCATCTGGAACTCGAACCTGCTGATTGGTCAGGACGGCGCCATCCTGAACCACCACCGCAAGCTGGTCCCGACCTTCTGGGAGAAGCTGTCCTGGGCGAATGGCGACGGCGCCGGCCTCAGGGTGAGCGACACCGACCTCGGCAAGGTCGGCATGCTGATCTGCGGCGAGAACTTCAACCCGCTCGCCCGCTTCACGATGATCGCGCAGGGCGAGCAGGTCCACGTCTCCTCCTATCCGCCGGTCTGGCCAGCCTACGACCCGAAAGAGATCGCCTACGACGTCGCCGAGGGCATCCGCGTGCGGGCCAACGCCCACTGCCTCGAGGCCAAGGTGTTCAATATCGTGGTGTCGTCCTTCATGGACGAGGCGATGATCGAGGACATGGCCAAGGACGACCCGGAAGCGCGCCGGGTGCTCATGGACAGCCCGCGCGGCGTCTCGATGGTGATGTCGCCGACCGGCAAGGTGATCGCCGGACCGATGCAGAATGAAGAAGGCGTCCTCTACGCCGATATCGACACCGAAGCCTGCGTGGAGCCCAAGCAACTCCACGACCTCGCCGGCGCCTATAACCGCTTCGACGTGTTCAAGCTCACCGTCGACCGCTCCGCGAACCGCCCGGTGCGGTTCGAGGGCGTCGACGACGCCGACGACGCGCGACGACACGACAACGCTCCGCTCGCGGACGACCGCGGGATCGTCAGGGAGAGCGCCTGGGGCGCAGAACGCCTGCTGAACGGCGCGCCCTGACCGTTGAAGGTCCGGACCCCGCCGCTCCTCTCATTCGAGCACTGGGACATGAAGGGACGCCACCGATGACTTCGACGACGCGCCTGAGGACGAAATTCGCCGCCTGGACGCTGGCCGCGATGTCCGGCCTTCTCCCGCATGCCGCCGCCGCGCTCGACTACGGCAAGCCCGGGGAGCCGATCCACCTCGTTGTCGCGCATCCCTGTTGCTACGCCGAGGTGTGGTCTGTGTTCGCCAACGCCGGCAAGGAGCTTTGGAAAAAGTATCTGCCCGCCGGCTCGACCGTCGAATACATGGTCGGACTGCAGGGCGCGGTGGTCGTGAACCAGATGCTCGCCGGCAAGGCTCATGTCGGCTACATGGGCGACCTTCCGGCCTTCACAGCGACCACCAAGACCCAAGCCGCGGATGTGCGGATCGTGGCCTCCACCGCGATGGCCTACGACCAGTGCTACGCGTTTCTGGTGCGCAAGGACGCGCCGGAGTTCAAGACGGTCGACGAGGCGCTGAAGTGGGTCGACGGCAAGACCGTCGCGACGCCCAAGGGCAGCTGCACCGACGACTTCGTCCAGAAGCTGTTCAAGCGGACCGGGACGGAGCCCAGCTCCTACCTCAACCAGAACATCGAGGTGATCAGCTCCGGCTTCAAATCCGGCCGGCTCGACGCCGCTGCGGTCTGGGAGCCGAACGCGTCCAATCTCGTGGCTGAGGGCCTCGCCCGCCGGGTCGCATCCGGCGCCACCATCGGCGAGATGGGCGGCGGCTTCGTGGTGATGCAGGCCGATCTGATCAAGCAGCGCCCCGACGTGGCGAAGGCTTGGCTCGAGGCCGAGCTCGACGCGCAGCTCTGGATGGCGGAGGTGAAGAACGCCCGCGAGATGATCGGGATCATCAAGAGCCGCGTGAACGGCTTCACCGACAAGGGCCTGCACGACGCGATCTACGGGGCTTACCCGAAGGAGTGGGGCGGCAGCGACGTCCGGCTCTTCCTGCCCTACGCCATCACCAAGGACGTCACCGACCTCGTCGACCGCGGCGTGACCTTCCTCAAGGCCAACAAGGTCATCAACGTCGACAAGCTGCGCGACGACGCGATCGAGCCGACCCTCACCGCCGAAGTGTTGAAAGGTCGCGGCTTGGTCTCGCCGGTGGGCGAGGTGCGAGCCGCAGCCTCTAATTGAGGATGCGGGCGACGGCGGGCGGGAAGGTCCGCCGTCGCTCTACGAGACCCCGCATGGATCGAATGACGCATGACCGAGATTGACGCCAAGGCGCTGGGCGCGGACGGCGCCGTCAGGACGGCGAGCGCCTTCCCGCCTACTCCGACGACCGTGGCGCGGCGTCCGTTTCGGGCGTCGCCGAAACTGCCGTTGTCCCTTGTCGGCTTCGCTGCGTTCCTGCTCGCCTGGCATCTGGCGGTCGAGGTGTGGCGTCTGCCGCGTTTCGCGAAGCTGCCGGGCCTGGTCGAGGTCTTCGTCGAGTGGACGAGCACTGACCCGATGTATGGCGTCTCGCTGTTCACCGCCGAATATTACCAGCACATCCTCGTCAGCCTGAAACGGATCGTCGCGGCGTTCTCGGCCGCGACCCTGCTCGGCGTGCCGCTCGGGCTGCTGCTCGGCTGGTCGCAGCGGTTCCGGGAGTATGTCTTCCCGGTGTTCGAGACGCTGCGGCCGGTGCCGATCCTGGCCTGGGTGCCGATCTCGATCATCCTGTTCAGCGGCGCCGAGACCTCGGTCGTGTTCCTGACCTTCATCGCGGCCTTCTTCGTCACGACGCTAAACACAATGACGGGCGTGCAGTCGATCGATCCTTCGGTGGTGCGCGCTGCGCGCTGCCTCGGGGCCAGCCCCCGCCAGATCTTCCGCCACATCGTGGCGCCCGGCGCGCTGCCGCACATCTTCACGGGACTCCAGGTGTCGATGGGCGTGTCGTGGTTCTCGCTGGTCGCGGCCGAGATGGTGTCCGGCGAGTTCGGGCTCGGCTATCTGATCAACACCGCCTACGCCAAGATCCAGTATCCGACGATCGCCATCGGGATGATCACGCTTGGCGCGGTCGGCTATGCGTCCTCCGCGCTGGTGCGGTTGGTCGGCGCCCGGCTGATGGCGTGGCGGTTGCGCGAGATCGGAGTCGGGCGATGACCGACCTCGCTCTCGAGCCCGCCTCTCGGGGCGCCCCGCAGACCTCCTCCCGCGGCGCCATCAGCATTCGCAACGTGGTCAAGACCTATGGCTCGGGCGCCTCGCAGGTGACGGCCGTCGACGACTGCTCGTTCGAGGTCGCGGCCGGAGAGATCTGCATGGTGGTCGGCCCGTCGGGCTGCGGAAAGACCTCGCTGCTCAACGCCATCGCGGGCTTCCACGACATCACGTCGGGCGAGATCCTGATCGACGGCGAGACCATCTGCGGCCCAGACCGCCCGATGGCCGCGCCCGGCCCGGACCGCGTCGTGGTGTTCCAGAACGGCGCCCTGTTTCCGTGGAAGACCAACCTCGAGAACGTCGCCTTCGGCCCCACGATGCAGGGGACCATGACGGAGGCCGCCGCAAAGGCGCGAGCCCGGAGCCTGCTCGCGGAGGTCGGCCTCGACGATGTCGCGGAGCGCTTCCCGGGCGAGATCTCGTCCGGCATGCGGCGACGGGTGGAGATCGCCCGCGCGGTCATCAACGAGCCGCGCGTGCTGCTGCTGGACGAACCCTACCGCGCGCTCGACGCCTTGACCAAGCAGGTCATGCACGAGGCGCTGCTCGAGCTCTACTACCGCAACAAGGTCACGATCTTCTTCATCACCCACGACCTCGAAGAGGCGGTGTTTCTCGGCCACAAGCTGGTGATCTCGACGGCCCGGCCGTGCCGGCCCAAGACCATCATTGAGGTCGACATCCCACACCCGCGGGACCGTTCCGTCATCACCAGCCCGCGCTTTCGCGAGCTGATGGAGGCGGCCCACGAGGCCGTGCGGCAGGAGGCGGTCGCCGCCTTCCAGGCAGGCGACAAGGAGGGCTGACGCGATGGCCGCAGGACCCACCGGCGTCGCCGTCGCCCGCAGCCCCTACGCGCTCCGCCGCGCGGTCGTCGCGCTCGCCGCCTGCGCGGTGCTCTGGCAGCTCGGCGCGCGCCTCGACGACTGGACCGGGGTCGGGGCGCCGGGCGTCGGGGCGCTGCCGTCGCCGGTCGAGGTCGCGATGGCGGCCGGCCGCGTGGTGGTCGAGCCGGGGTACTGGATTAGCTCGGCGCTCAGCTTCGTGCGCGTCATGGGCGGCTTCCTGATCGCGCTCGCCGCCGCCGTGCCGCTCGGCCTGCTGTTCGCCACCAACCGAACCTTCCGGGCGATCGCCTTTCCGGTGTTCGAGGTGATCCGGCCGATCCCGCCGCTCGCCTGGGTGCCTGCGGCCATCATCTTCTGGCCGACGCAGGAAGCTGCGATAACCTTCATCACCTTCCTGGGCGCGTTCTTCACCATCACCATCAACGTGCTCTCGGGCGCGCTGTCGATCGATCCGCGCTTTGTCGAGGCGGCGCGCTCGCTTGGGGCCTCGCGCATGACGGTGTTCCGCCGCATCGTGCTGCCCGCGACGGCGCCGTCGATCGTGGTCGCCTCGTCGATCGCGATCGGCCTGTCCTGGGAGGTCGTGGTCGCCGCCGAGATCATCTCGGGCTCCTCGGCGATGGGCTCCAACAGCGGCGGCCTCGGCCACTTCATCTGGGCCTCCTATCTGGGCGGATCCTACGACGACATCATCGTGGGCATGATCAGCATCGGGATCGCGGGCTATCTGTGCAGCGCGGCGGTCCGCAAGGCGGGCGCGCTCCTCACCCCTTGGATCAACGCGCGATGAGCGCCGTCGCGGAACGCAGAGCCTCGGACCAGACGGCCGCGCCGCGCGGCCGGATCGATCTTCACCGCGTCGCCAAGACCTACGGCCAGGGCCGGCTGGCCAAGACGGTCATGGAGGACTGCAGCCTCACGATCGAACCCGGACGGCTCAATGTGGTGATCGGGCCATCGGGTTGCGGGAAGTCGACCCTGCTGCGGCTGATTGCGGGATTCGACCAGCCGGACGCTGGCGCCGTCACGGCTGACGGCTCGCCGGTCCGCGGACCGGCGTCCGACCGGCTCATGGTCTTCCAAGAATCCGCGCTGTTCGACTGGATGACGGTTTACGAGAACGTCGCCTTCGCGCTGCGCGCGGCCGGCCGTGGCTCCCGCGATATCGCGCCGCTCGCGAAGGACGTTCTGGAGCGGGTCGGCCTCGCGGCGTTCAAGGAGAAATATCCGGGCCAGCTCTCCGGCGGCATGCAGCGCCGCGTCGAGCTCGCGCGCGCCTTGATCAACGATCCCGCCGTGATGCTGCTGGACGAGCCGTTCCGCGGCCTCGACGCCATGACGAGGGGGCTGATGCAGGAGTATTTCCTGCGGCTTTACGCCGACAATCCGCGCACCGTCGTGTTCGTCACCACCGAGATCGACGAAGCGATCCTCATCGCGGATCGTTTGATCATCCTGTCGAACGTGCCGGCGCGCGTGCGATGGTTGGTGGAGATCGACCTGCCTCGTCCTCGCACGGTCGCCACGCTCTACGAGGATGACCGGGCGAACGACATCAAGCGCGAGGCGATCGAAGTTCTCCACGAGGAGGCGATGAAGTCATTTCGAGGCGCGTTTCGTGAGCGCGCTTCCAAAGAAGCGGTGACCGCTGGCTCCAAGTAGGCCGCCCAGCCCTGTGGGGAGCGGCGCACCACTCAGTCAGCCGCATCTACGCGCCGATTCCACGTTCTCGAAGAATCGCGACCACCGCTTCCATGAGGCGACCTCCTGCGCGGGCTGTTCGAGATCGCCGTCCGGCGACCGCGGTCCTGCCCTTGAGGCCCATTTCCGGCGTCCCTTGCTCCCGCGGCTCAGGAGCGCTCGTCAAAGTCGTCGTAGATCAGCTCGCGGAGCCGCCGTCTGAGAGCGATGTAGTCGGCGTGGTCCTCGTCGCGCGGCCGCTCGAGCCCGATCTCGACGACGTCTTTCACGCGGCCGGGCCGGCGCGACAGCACGACCACCTTGTCGGCGAGCTTGATCGCCTCGTCGATGCTGTGGGTGACCAGCATCACGGTCTTGGGCTCGCGCCGCCAGATGCGCACCAGTTCGTCCTGCATCGCGCCGCGCGTCTGGGCGTCGAGCGCCGCGAAGGGCTCGTCCATCAGCAAGACCTCGGGACACACCGCGAGCGCCCGGGCGATGGCGACGCGCTGGCGCATGCCGCCGGAGAGTTGGCGCGGATACTTGGTCTCGAAGCCCTGCAAGCCGACGAGGTCGACATAGGTCCGCCGCGCCTCCTCGCGCTCCTGCTGGGGCAGCTTCTTCATCTCGAGGCCGAACTCGATGTTCTCGGCCACGTTCATCCAGGGGAACAGCGCATATTCCTGGAAGATCATGGTGTTGCGCCAGCCCGGCCGCGACACCGGCTCGCCTCCGATCGACACCTCGCCGAAGGTCGGGCGCTCGAAGCCGGCGACCATGTTGAGAAGCGTGGTCTTGCCGCAGCCGGAATGGCCGAGAATGGCGCAGAAGGCGTGGTCCGGAATGTCGAGGCTGACGTCCCGGAGCGCCACCACGGCGCCCTCCGACGCCGGGTCGCCGTAGATCTTGCTGACGTTTTCGATCGATAGTCGTCCCATGGGGCCGGCCTCGCTTGGCGCTTCACTTGGCGTTCGAAACCGACCACGGCAGCAGCTTCCGGGTCGCGAACCGCAGCAGCATGTCGATGACAAGTCCGACGAAGCCGATCGTGATCATGCCGACCACGATGATGTCGGTCCTGAGCACGCTCCGCGCGTCGTTGATCATGAAGCCGAGACCGGAGCTCGCGCCGACGAGCTCGGCGGCGACCAGCGCCATCCAGCCGACGCCGAGGCCGACCCGCACCCCGGTCACGATCTGCGGCAGCGCGGCCTTGAGGACGACGCGCTTGATGACCTTCCACTCGCCGGCCCCCAGACTCCGCGCCGCGCGCACGAGCACCGGCTCGACCTTGGCGACCCCGTCGATCGTGTTGATCAGGATCGGGAAGAACATGCCGAGAAAGATGATGAACTGGTTCTGCGCGTCGCCGATGCCGAACCACAGGATGCTGAGCGGGATCCAGGCGAGCGGCGGGATCGGCCGCAGCACCTCGACGATGGGGTCGAGCTGGGCGTGGATCGGTCGAAACCAGCCCATCAGCAGTCCGAGAGGAACGGCCGCGAGCGCGAACAGGAACGCGACCGCCTCGCGCTTCAGGCTGGCGAGCAGATGGAAGCCGAGCTCGCCCGACCGGATGAGTTCGACCGCGGTCGTGAACACCTGCGTCGGCGGCGGCATCAGCGTCGCCAGGTAGGGATCGGAACGCGGCAGCCAGACGCTCGCCACGAACTCCCAGAGCAGGATCAGTCCGACGAGCGCCGCGAGGTTCGGCAACCGGAACAGCGCCCGGAGAAGCCAATGCCTCGCCGGATCGGGCGCCGTCACGACGGACGGCCCGGCGAGGGCGGCTGGAAGGGGGCGCGCCTCATGGAGCGAAGGACTTGCCGTCGAATGACCATGCCCGCGTCAGATCGCCGGCTTCCGGCCAGATCTGAGGCTCTTTCAGCGTCTCGGCATTGGGATAGGGCGGATAAGGAAGCTTGCCGATCTCGCCTTTCCAGTCCGCCGGGATGAACGGCGGCGCCTTGGGGATGGTCCAGCCCAGCTTCTCATACGTCTTGCGCATGAAGCGGTCGTCGAACGAGTTCGCGTAGTCCTCGGCGGTCAGGGGCCGCCGGATGCGGTTGCGGTCCTTCAGCCACTTGGCGATGCGGGCGTCCTCCTCGCCCCAGAACTTCGCGTGCGGGAAGCTGTAGGTCGGCTTGTAGAGGTTGTTGTAGGTCCTGACCTGTTTCACCAGCAGGTCACGCCCGTAATTCTTGAGCAGCGGCTCGGCGGCCAGCATGTCGGCCGCCTCGTCGGGCTTGAGACGGATCCAGAGCGAGGCCTCCATGAAGGCGTCGCTGATCGCCTGCGCGACGTCGGGCGCCTCGTCGATGATCTCCTGCCGTACGTAAAAGCGCCCCTCGTAGAAATTGTATGGGAAGATCGTGTCGATCTCCTTCCCGGCCTTGCGCTCCTCGGTGATGATGGTGACCGTCGGCTCCCAGGGCGCGACCGCCGCGACGCCGCGCGGCAGCGTGATCTGCTCGGAGGGCGGCATGTTCTTCAGCACGACGTCCGTGCCGATCTTCAGCCCGACCGTCTCGGCGGCCTGCGTGAAGTAGAACTCGCTCGACGAGCCGGTGACGATGCCGATCACCGCCGGCGGATTGCTGCCTTTGAGGTCGGCCAGCGATTTCAGCGGGCTGTCTTTCGGCGCGACGGTCGAGTGCTTCAGGTTAGGCGCGACGACCGCGAGCGCCTTGACCGGCAAGCCGCGGTCGATCAGCGACGTGAACGGGAAATTGCCGCCATTGCCCACCTGGACGCGGCCGGACGCGACCGCCTCATTGACGTCCGGGCCGGACGCGAAGGCCTGGAACTTGGTCTCGAGGCCGCGTTTCTGCAGCATGTCGGTCTTCGACAGCACGACGTTGATCGTGTTCTGGCCCGAGAACGGGCCCTGCCAGCCGAAGGTCAGCGGCCACCAGCCCTTCTCCTTCAGCCAGTCGACCGACTTCTGTGAGACCTTCTCATAGGGCTGCGGCCAGCCCCATTGCGTGAAGCCGCCGCCCTGCGCGACGGCCGGCGCGGCGAACGCGCCGGCGAAGCTGAACGCTATGAGCGCGGCCAGGACCGCGCGGCGAACATGATGGGTCATCCCCGTTTCCTCCCGGCGACATGATCTTGTTTTCGTTGGCGGTCATGCGATCCAGGCTTTCGGATCAGGCTCCTTCCGGCTCGATGACGAACAGCACGGCGCCGTATTCGACGAGCTCGCCATTGGCGGCGCCGATCTCGGCGATCGTGCCTGCGACTTCCGCATGCAGCGTGGTGAAGAGCTTCATCACCTCGATCACGCAGAGCGGCTGGCCCACCGTGACCCGATCGCCGAGATCGACGAAAGGCGGCGCCTCCGGTGACGGGGCCCGATAGAACGTTCCGACCATCGGAGCGCGCATCTCGCGACCCGCGCCGCCCGCGGCTGCTGGAGCGCCAGGCGGGGCCGCCGGCGAAGGCTCGCCGCTGGCGGGCGCCTGAGCGACTGCGGCCTGGCGGGCCGGCTCGGCCGGCCGCGCGGATAGGGCGGCGT
This sequence comes from Hansschlegelia zhihuaiae, assembly GCF_004103825.1. Classification (GTDB taxonomy): domain Bacteria; phylum Pseudomonadota; class Alphaproteobacteria; order Rhizobiales; family Methylopilaceae; genus Methylopila; species Methylopila zhihuaiae. Next base: position 43,819 of record NZ_RYFI01000012.1, on the reverse strand, counting down.
CTCCCGCTCCACGACGCCTCAGCGACAGCTTGAGCTCGGCGGTCTCCAGCACGAAATCGTCGCACGCGCTGGCGTCGATGATCTTGATCAGTTCCGCGACCTGGTCGTAGCGCAGGCTCATTCTTCGCCTCCCCGACGCTTCTTACGTTCGTTGGCGCCCTGCGCGGTCCAGTCCCCGAAGGTCGCGCCAAGCTGCGCCGCGGCTTCGCGCAGCAGCGGCGCGCAGCCGCGAGCCTGTTCGATCGACATGCGCGCCACCGGGGCGGACACCGCAAGCCCGGCGACGACCTTGCCGTTCGGCGTGCGGACCGGCACCGCGGCGCACACCACGCCGGCCAGGAACTCCTGATTGTCGATCGAGAGGTCCTCGGCCCGGATGCGCGCGAGTTCGTCCTCGAGCGCGGCCGGATCGGTGACGGTGTTCTCGGTGTAGCGGTGCAGCGACGTGAGGCTGAGCAATCGGCGGCGCTGGGCGGTAGGCGTCGCGCTCAGGAACAGCTTGCCCATCGAGGTGCAGTGAAGCGGCACGCGCGAGCCCGGCTCGAAGCGCAGCCCGAACGGCCACTTGGCCTCGACGCGGTCGAGATACATCAGGTGGCCGCCGACCCGGATGCCGAAATTGCAGGTCTCGCCGATCTCCTTCGAGACAGCCTCGAGGATCGCGCGGCGTGGCGCGGTCCGGGCCGAGATCGCCACCACGCCGAAGCCGAGCCGCACGAGCCGCTCGCCGGGCGCATACTTCCGGACGCCCGGCTCGCGCTGAAGAAAGCCCTCGCTCTCGAGCATGTGGACGATGCGGTGCGCGGTCGGTTGGGGGACGTTCAGGAGCGCGCTCAGTTCGGAGACGCTCAGGGGCCGCTCCACCTGGGCGATGCATTCGAGAAACGCGAAATGCTTCAACGCCGTCGCGCCGCCGAGCGCCTCGTCGAGGCGCACGACGGAGCCGCCCTTCGCGGCGGCGGGCTCGGGATCGGTGGGTTGGGATGCGCCGCGTTTCGCCATCAAACTATCAAATGCCGATACGAAAAAACTTCCAATATGAATTTTCGGATCATAATGAAAGAGTGAACTGGCTCGAAAAGAGGCCCGAGGGAGTGAAACGCGTCCTCATCGCAAACCGGGGCGAGATCGCGCTCAGGGCGGCCAGGACCTGCCGCAAGCTCGGACTGGAGAGCGTCGCGGTCTATTCGTCCGCCGACGTCAACGCGCCGCATGTCTGGGCGGCCGACCGGGCGGTGTGCATCGGTCCTCCGCCCCCGAAGGCGAGCTATCTCAAGTCCGACGCGCTGCTCGAAGTGGCGCGGGCGACCGGATGCGACGCGGTCTATCCGGGATACGGGTTCCTGTCCGAGAAGGCCGACTTCGCGGTCGCCTGCGCCGATGCGGGCGTCGTCTTCGTCGGCCCGAGCGCCGAGGCGATCGCCACGATGGGCGACAAGGTCGCGGCGCGACGCGCCGCGGCGGCGCTCGGCGTCCCCGTGGTCCCCGGCTCGGAGACCGGCTTCGTGCGTGCCGAGGACGCCGAACCGCTCGCGCTCGAGATCGGTTTTCCGCTGCTCCTCAAGGCGAGCGGCGGCGGCGGCGGGCGCGGCATGCGGGTCGCAGCCCACGCCGGGGAGTTCCGCGCCCAGTTCGAGCAGGCGACCGCCGAGGCCGACGCGGCCTTTGGCCAGGCGGACGTCTATCTCGAGCGCTTCTTCCCGCGCGTCCGGCACATCGAGATCCAGATCTTCGGCGACCGCCACGGCGCCGCCGTGCATCTGTGGGAGCGCGATTGCAGCGTCCAGCGCCGACATCAGAAGCTCGTGGAGGAGGCACCGTCCCCGGCGCTGCGCCCGGAGACGCGCCGCCGCATGGCGGACGCCGCGCTTTCGCTGGTCCGGGCGCTCCGTTACGAGGGGGCCGGGACGGTCGAATTCATCTACGACGTCGAGACGGCTGAGTTCTTCTTCATCGAGATGAACACCCGCATCCAGGTCGAGCATCCGGTGACCGAGATGCTGACCGGGACCGACCTCGTGGCCGAGCAGTTCCGCGTCGCCGCCGGCGAGCCGCTGTCGTTCGGAGCCTTCCCCGAACCGGACGGCCGCTACGCGATCGAGTTCCGCATCAACGCCGAGGACGCCGCCCGCAACTTCCAGCCGGCTCCCGGGACCCTGACGCGCTGGCGGCCTCCGACCGGCGCCGGCGTGCGGCTCGACAGCCATGTCTACGAGACCTATCGCATCCCGCCCTTCTACGACTCGATGCTCGGCAAGCTGATCGTGACGGCCGAGAGCCGGGCCAGGGCGATCGAGACCGCGCGCGGCGCGCTGGCGCGCTTCGAGGTCGCGGGCGCGCCGACCACGATCCCGTTCCACGCCGCGCTCATCGGAACACGCGCCTTCGCCGAGGCGACGGTCCATACGCGCTGGGTCGAGACCGAATTCCAGACCATGGAGGCGGCCGCGTGAGCCAGAAAACCGTCAGGCTGATCGACGTCACGCTGCGCGACGCGCATCAGTGCCTCTGGGCGACGCGCATGACGACCGCGATGATGGCCGACATCGCGCCGCGGCTCGACCGGGCGGGCTTCGAGGCGATCGACCTCGCGGGCGGCGCGGTGTTCGACGTCTGCGTCCGCTACCTGCGCGAGGACCCGTGGGAGCGCATGCGCATCCTCAGCCAGTGGGTCACGCGGACCCCGCTGATTGTGATGACGCGCAGCCAGAGCCTCTTCACCTTCGAATTCTTCCCCGACGACATCGTGGCGCTGACCGCCGAGCGGATCTTCGCGAACGGGGTGCGCTACCACACCCCCTACGACGCGCTGAACGACATGCGGAACATGCAGGTGCCTGTCCGCGCGGCGAAGCAGGTCGGGCTTTATGTGGCGGGAGGCGTCGTCTACACGCTGAGCCCCGTCCACACCGACGAGTATTTCGCAAGAAAAACCAAAGAGCTGATCGCTCTCGGCGTCGACGCCATCTACATCAAGGACGCAAGCGGCCTGCTCACTCCCGAGCGCATCGAGACGCTCGCGCCCGCGATCAAACGCGTCTGCGGGGAGCTGCCGCTGCAGATCCACACGCACTGCCTGACCGGGCTCGCGCCCTATGTCGTGACGCGCGCCGTCGAGCTCGGCGTCGACGTCGTCCACACCGCGACCTCGACGCTCGCCAACGGCGCCTCGCATCCCGCGACCGAGCATTTCGTGGCGAACGCCCGCCGGCGCGGCTTCGACGTTCCGATCGATCTGACGGCGGTCGAGGAGGTCGCCGAGCGCTTGCGCTACATCGCTCGGCGCGAGGACAAGCCGCTTGGCGACATCGTCGAGTACGACGCCTTCCACTACGAGCATCAGATGCCCGGCGGCATGATCTCGAACATCAAGTCGCAGCTCGCGGCCATCGGGCTCGAGAACAAGCTGCCGGCCGTGCTCGAAGAGGCCGCTCGGGTCAGGGCCGAGCTTGGCTACCCGATCATCGTCAGCCCCTTCGCCCAGTTCGTCATGACCCAGTCGGTGCTGAACGTCATGGGCAAGGAGCGTTACGCGACCGTCCCCGACGAGGTGCGAAAATACGTGCTCGGCCATTATGGCGAGATCGCCGGGCCTGTGGACCAGAACGTGTTCGACCGCGTCACGCGGGGCGAGGCGCCGAACACGGAGCGTCCCGGCGACCTGCTCGAGCCTGCGATCCCGCGGCTGAAGCGCGAGCGCGGCCCCTTCGCGTCCGACGACGACCTCCTGCTCGCCGCGTTCTACGCGGAAAGCGAGGTCAAGGCGCTGCGCGCCGCCGGCCCGATCAGGACCGACTATCCGCTCGCCGAGACGCCGCTCGCGACGCTCCTGAAGGAGATCGCGCTGCGGCCCGACATCGCCTCCTTCCATCTCATCGAACGGGCCGCGTGAGCCCGTCAAAGGTCACGACATGAGCGAGCCCGTCATCATCACCGTCGCGATCACCGGCGCGCTGCCGCGGAAGATCGACTCCCCCGCGGTCCCGGTGACGCCGAGCGAGCAGATCGAGTCGACCCATGAGGCCTACGAGGCGGGCGCGACGCTCGCCCACATCCATGTGCGCGACGCCAACCAGAATCCGAGCTCGGACCCGGACCTGTTCGCCGCCGTGCAGGAGGGCGTGCGCAAGCATTGCCCGGGCATGATCGTCCAGCACTCGACCGGCGGGCGCGGCCGCGAGCAGCGCGAGCGCGGCCGCTGCGTCGCGCTGAAGCCCGACATGGCGTCGCTGTCGACCGGCTCGGTCAACTTCCCGAACCAGATCTACGAGAACCCGCCGCAGCTGGTGGAAGGCCTCGCCCAGAGCATGCTCGATCATGGCGTGAAGCCCGAGATCGAGGTGTTCGACTCGGCGATGCTCTACAACGCCAAGAACCTCCTCGACCGCGGCCTGCTGAAGGCGCCGCCCCATGTCCAGTTCGTGATGGGCGTGCCGAACGCGCTGCCCGCCCGACGCAGGATGCTCGAATTCCTCGTCTCCGAGCTCAAGGAGCTGATGCCTGACGCAACCTGGACGGGCGCGGGAATCGGCCGCCACCAGCTCGAGATGAACGAATGGTGCCTCGAGCTCGGCGGCCACTGCCGCACCGGGCTCGAAGACAATCTGCGCTTCGACAAGAATCGTCTCGCCAAGAGCAACGCGGAGCTGGTCGCGCGCGTCGCCGAGATGTCGGCGCGCTTCGGTCGCCGGCCGGCGACGCCCCAGGAGGCGCGGCGGATTCTGTCGCTCGCGGCATAGACAAAGATCGGGGGAGCAGCCGATGAGCGACGCGAGCGAGATGGACGAGGCCCCGCCTTCGATCAGGAAGGTCGCCTTCGCGAGCGCGATCGGCGCGACCATCGAGTGGTACGATTTCTTCCTCTATGGCGTGGTGACGCCGCTCGTCTTCAACAAGCTGTTCTTTCCGAACTTCGATCCGGTCGTCGGGACGATGCTGGCCTACACGACCTTCTTCGTCGGCTTCGTGTCGCGTCCCGTCGGCGGCGTCATCTTCGGCCATTTCGGCGACCGTTTCGGGCGCAAGAACGTGCTCGTGCTGACGCTGCTGATCATGGGCGTCGCGACCTGCCTGATCGGCGTGCTGCCGACCTACGAGTCGATCGGCGTCTGGGCGCCGGCGCTGCTGCTGCTTCTGCGCATCTTCCAGGGCCTCGGCATCGGCGGCGAATGGGGCGGCGCTGTGCTGATGGCGGTCGAGCACGCGCCCGAGAACCGCCGCGGCTTCTACGGCAGCTGGCCGCAGATCGGCGTGCCGGCGGGCCTGCTGCTCAGCGCCGGCGCGGTCTCGCTGCTGTCCTTCCTGCCCGACGAGCAGTTCTTGAGCTGGGGGTGGCGCGTCGCCTTTCTGATCAGCGCGGCGCTGCTCGCGGTCGGCCTCTATGTCCGGCTCAAGGTGCTCGAAACCCCCGCCTTCGCGCGGATCAAGGAGCGGGGCGAAGAGGCGGCCGTGCCGTTCCTCGCGCTGCTCAAGCATCATCCGCGCAACGTGCTGCTCGGCCTCGGCGCCCGCTACATCGAGGGCGTCACGTTCAACATCTTCGGCGTCTTCATCATCGCCTATGTCACGACCGCGCTCGCCCTGCCGCGGCAGACCGCGCTGCTCGGCGTCATCATCGCCTCCGCCCTGATGATTGTCATGCTGCCGATCTGCGGCCTGCTGTCCGACCGCTTCGGCCGCCGCGCGGTCTTCATCGCCGGCTCGCTCTCGATCGGGGCGCTGACCTTCCCGGCCTTCTGGCTGATGCAGACCAGAGAGCCGGAGATGATCTGGCTCGCGATCGCGCTGCCCTTCGCGTTCTGCTACCCGCTCGTCTACGGGCCTCAGGCGGCGCTGTTCTCGGAGCTGTTCGACACGCGGGTGCGCTACAGCGGCGTGTCGTTCGTCTACCAGTTCTCCGGAATCTTCGCGAGCGGACTGACCCCCCTCATCGCGACGGAGCTTCTGCGCGTCGGCGACAAGCAGCCCTGGCTCATCTGCTCTTACGTGCTGGGCGTGAGCCTCGTCAGCGCGGTCTGCGTCTTCATGATGCAGGAGACGCACCGGCGCGACATGGCGGTCGACGACGCTCGCGCCGCGCCCGGCGGCGCGCCGGGTTCTTAGGCGTGGATCTCGGATTGAAGGATCGCGTCGCCGTCGTCACCGGCGGCGCTGCCGGCATCGGCGCCGCGATCGCGGAGACGCTGGCTCTGGAAGGCTGCCGGGTCTGGATCGCGGACCGGGATTTCGACGCCGCCGGTCGGACCGCCGCCGCCCTGCCCGACGGAACCTCTGACCGGGCCGTCCGGCTCGACGTCGCCGAAGCGGTCGGCGTGGAGGAGGCGTTTCAGGAGATCCTGCGCGCAGAGAAGCGGCTCGACGTCGTGGTCTGCAATGCCGGCGTGCTGCGCACGCAGAGCTTCGTGGAGTCGTCCGCCGCGGACTGGGAGGCGGTCTCGGCCGTCAACCTCACGGGCGTGTTGAATTGCTGCCGCGCCGCCTCCAGGCCGATGCTGGCCGCGGGCCGGGGTCGCATCGTCAATATAGCGTCGATCTCCGCGGCGCGGGGCGGCGGTTCGGTCGGCAACGTGCTCTACGGGACGAGCAAGGCGGGCGTCGTGGCGTTGACGCTCGGGCTCGCCCGCGAGTTCGGCCCATCCGGCGTGACCGTGAACGCGATCGCGCCCGCCATCGCCGAAACCGCGATGACGCGTGAGAGCCTGACCGAGGAGACGCGGGCGCGCATCGTCGCGCGCGTGCCGCTGCGGCGCCTGGCGACGCCGTCGGACATCGCGGACGCGGTGGCGTTCCTTGCCTCCGATCGCGCGAGCTTCATCACCGGCGCCGTGCTGCCGGTCGACGGCGGGCTTCTGACCACGTGAGCGTCCCATGCCGTCGCAAGGCGGCAGTCAGCTCAGTCGCAGGCCGACCCGTAGCGGTCATGAGCTCGATCCCGGCTCCGACGGTCCCTACCGCCGCGGGTGCTCGCTCTTGTCGCCAAGATGTCGCTCATTGAATGACCGCAAAATCCAGCGTCGACCGTCGGCGACGAACTGCGACGCTCCCAGGGCGGTTGCGTCGACACGACCGAACGAGGTGGCCGGGGCCCCAAGGACTGCAATGAGGCTGGCCTTGACGAATGACGCCGGCGCGACAGCGACCGACATTCCCCTCAGCGCGCGGATTTCGGTGAGCCAATTGCCGACTCGATTGAGCAGATGCGCGATAGTTTCGCCGCCGTGGGGAGCAGAAAACGGGTCGTCGACCCACAGCTGGACCGCATCCGGTTGGGAGGTGGCGAGGTCGTCCAACGAACGTCCACGCCACGAGCCGTAGTCGACCTCGGCGAGCGCCTGCTGAAGCGTTGGGTCGAGGCCGAGCGCAGCCGCGCTCCTTCGCGTCATCGCGTCGGGCCCGCACCATGTCCGATCCGCCGCCCGGAGACGCGGGTCTGCGACGCCGATGCGCGCGATGGCGGTCTCGTCCAGACTTTCGGCGCCGGGGAACACCGGACGCCGCAGCCTGGCGGCGCAGATAAGTGTGAGCCTGTGCATCGAGCCGAATGTTCGGGCCATGCCGACCTTGCGTCGAGCGGCCTGGTTACGATGGTCGGAACTGCCGCTCCTTGCTCCGGCTCGTCTTCCGTCGGGTGGCGGTGAAGGCCAAGCCCAGCCCAAGCATGGCCAGGAGCCCTCCCGCTCCGACGAAGCGGGTCGCCGGATCCGCGACGACGTCCGAGAAGGCCGGCCTGACGATCGCCGACGTGTTGAAGCCTTGGTCGCTCGACGAACAGATCGCGCCGGCTTCCGGCATGGCCTGTCGGCGCTGTTCGAGGCGCGAAAGAATGTCGGCCGCCGGCCCCTGGCTCGCCGGTTCCTTGGCCATCATTAGGAGCAGCGCCTTTGCGGCGGCGAGATAGGCGTGAGCGCAGGGGTTGAACGGGCTCTCCTCGCGCAAGACGCCGCCGGGCGCCAGCCCCCAGAAACAGTAGGCGAGCTGGACGTTGTAGTAATTGAGGAGCCGCCGGACCGGCCCGTCGCTCGCGGTCTGGACCTTCGCAAGCGAGACGATCTCCTGCAGGTGCTCGTCGATCAGCGCCATCTCGCCATGAGAGATCGCGGCGATCGCCAGCCCCGCTCCTCCCGCCGGCGACGCGCCGCCCGAATGGGCGAGCGCGAATGTCGGAGCCGTCAGCGACAGAACGAGCGCGACGACCTGAGCCAGACGCTCAGGCCGTTTGAACAGCCCGCTGAGGATCGAACCGGTCGTCATCGCGAGGCGGCCGCTCCGACGACCTTGCCCGGAACGCTTCTGTGACGGGCGCTGAACTCGGCGACCGCGCCAAAGCCAAGCCCGATGGACGCCCAGAGCACCGTCTGGACGCCGATCGACGCCACCCGGAAGTTCCAGAGCGCCCCGGGCGAGAAAGACGCCGGGATCTCCTCGATGTTCGGAAGGGCGGCGAACATCACGGTCATGATGGCGAGGTAGACGCCCGCCGCCACCGTGGCGCCGTTCCATCCGCCGAAGCGTTCCGAAAGGCGCCGGCCGAACATCGCCGCCGCGATCATCAGCGCGACCGAAAAGGCGAGCATCACGAAGAAGAGCTCCGTGCGCGCGACGATGGTGTCGGCGCTGCCGACCGCCGGCGGATTGGCCGGATATTTGAGCTGGGGGACGAGCACGATCGCCACATACCCAAGCGCTGCGATGACGGCCGCGACGGACCGCGAGCTGAGCCGCCCGAGCCGCCCGTCGGCGAAGGCGAAGGCGAGCGCCAACAGGCCCCCGATCGCTGCGCCGTAGACGAGCAGGCCGGTCAGGAGCCCGAAGCCCGCCTGGGTCTGCCGGCTCACGATCTCGGGCTCTTCGGCCGCGCCAGCCGCGGCGTGGCTCGGGTGCTCCTCGAAGGCGATCGCGTAGTCGACCCACGGTTCGCCGAAGGTCTTTGCGAAGCAGAAGGCGAGAAGGCCGGCGAGCACGCCGATCATCATGCCCCTTAGCAGGAGATTGCCGACCATCTCGCCCTCCTTCAGTGACAGGGGAAGCCGAGGAGGTGGCGGCCGTCGTGCACGAATTCGTGCACGTAGGATCCGCCGATCAGCGACGTCGCGCCTTCCTCGGCGCCGACGAAGTAGACGGCGAGGAGAAGCATGAGACTGGCGAAGACCGCCCAGGGCAGGATCGTTCCGACAGGGATCGGCTCTGCGCGGGACGTCGCCGGCGCGGTGGTTGCGAATGCGGCGTTGCTCATTGTCGAACTCCGGAATGTTGCGTTGCAGGTGACCACGCGAGCTCGCGCCGGTGGGCGACGCGAGTTTTGCGTCAGGAGGCGCCGGCGGTTCCCTTCGGCGCGAACTGGTGGATCTTCGCGGCGAGGAGGGCCGAGGCGTAGGCGAAGCAGGCCCCGATGATCATGGAGAAGGGCACGATCAGCAGCGCGTTCCGGCCGGAAGCCGAAAGCATGACGGCAGGCGTGAAGGCGTCGGCGTTCTGCGTGAGAAACGAGAACGTGCAGGCGTAGCCGTAGGTCACGGCCGGTATCGACGAGAACGCGGGGATATAGGCGGCGAGGATGTAGATCGCGATCGAGGCGGCGACGATCGTCGCGCCGAGCGCAGGCCCCGGGGCGACCGTCGCAAGAACCAGTCCGGCCGCCCAGGCGATGAATACGCCGAAGAGGTTCGAGACGATGGTCGTCCGGAACGCCGCGGCGTCGCCGCCCGAATGATAGAAACACGCCCAGGCCGCGAAGGCCGCCCAGATGAGGAAGGCGTCGGTCGCGAGGAACAGCCAGGTGCAGACGCCCCCGAGCAGGCCCACGCTGATGGCGAGAGGAATGATCATTGCGGTGCGCCTTTCCAGGCTGCGAGAGGGCAAGGTGCTCCCGTTCCGGCGCGCGCGCGGCGCGCCGGTTGGAAGAAGCCGGAGCGCCGAGCTCCGGTCGGTTCAGATCACTTCGTCGCGGGTCCGGCGCAGGAACTCTTCGGTCCGGCGATCAAGCTCGTCGGAATTGATCAGGCCCTTGTCGAGCGCGAGCTTCTCGAACGCCGCGAGCCACTGCTGGTAGTAGCTCCAGGTCTCGTCGCCGGGCTCATGGGTTTTGTCCCAATCGCCGATCGTGCTGATCAGGCTCTGGCGGAAGTCTTCGTACGGGTAGGACTTGGCCTCCGCGAGCGCGAGCACCATGCCGAAGGCGCGGCCCTGCCACGGCTCGTCGAACTTCAGGCTCTCGCAGTTCCGCGGAATGGCCTCGCGGCCGGTGAGCTCGTCGACATAGGCGTCCATGACTGTTCCTCCCGTCAGGCCGTCGCCAGGCCGAGACCCTGCATGGCCTCGGTCGAGACCAGGGCGGCGAGCTTCTCCTCGGTCCAGCCTTCAGTGCCGGCGGGACGCTCCGGGATCACGAAATAACGGACCTGCGCGCTCGAATCCCAGATCTCGATCTTGTGGTCGTCCGGCAGCGTCACGCCGAAGTCGGACAGGACGCCGCGCGGCTCGCGGACGACGCGGGCGCGGAACACCGGATCCTTGAACCAGTAAGGCGGAAGGCCGAGCAGCGGCCATGGCCAGCAGGAGCACAGCGTGCAGCAGACCACGTTATGCGTGCCCGGCTTGTTCTCGACGACCTTGAGGTTCTCTCCCTCGATGCCGTCGCGCATGCCGAGCTCCGCGATCGCCTTGTTGGCGTCGGCGAGCAGGCGGCCCTTGAAGGCCGGATCGGTCCAGGCCTTGGCCACGACCTTGGCGCCGTTGAACGGCCCCATTTCGTGTTCGAAGAAGTTGATGACCCGGTCGACAGTGTCGGTCCCGATGAGCCCCTTCTCACGGAACAGGGACTCCAGCGCCTTGGTGCGCGCGGCGTAGTAGCTCTCGCTTTCGCGAAGGTGGTGATGGTGGTCGTGGTCGTGATCGTCACTCATGGATCTGGCCTTGTTCGACGGATAGTATCCGCCTGCGTTCACTGGATGAGGTGATGTAAGGGGACCGGTTACGCCGCCTCGAGGTAGACCTCGAAGCAGTCGTTGTAGAGAACGTCCCCCTTGTCCGGGATGTCGTTCCACAGGTCGCGGGTCTTGAACTTGATGAGATAGACCGGCTGGGCGGTGCAGATGCCGTCGGTGGGCACATTGTCCGCGTAGAGATACGCGCCTTTGTAGACGGTCTCGACGACGCCGACCTTGTTGCGGAGGTAGCCGGGCAGCCGGGTGTGCACGACCGGCGGCATGTCCTTGACCCGCACAGTGTCGCCGACCTTGAAGATCGGGTTCACCGCGACGTCGCGATAGGGGTTGGCGCCCGTATAGAAGTAATTGATCACCTTCTCGGTGATATCGCCATTTCCGGCGTTCGGCTGCTTCGCCTCTGGATTGTCCAGATAGTATTTCGTTTTTTCCTCGAGCTCCTTCTCCGAGATATAGTTTTTGGAGACGAGGAAGTGGCACATGCCGCCCAGCCATTTGATATAATAGCGATACTTGAAGTAATCGAGCGGATTCATCGATTCCGCCAGGACGCGCAGGTCGGGCCAAGCCCAGATGCCCGTGCCCATCATGGTCGTGTGGACCGCGAAGAGCTGGGCCTCCCAGGGCTCCACGAACACGCGTTTTTCGACAGAGACGGGTCCGAGGTTTTCGATGCCCCCAAGGAAATGCTGGATTTTCACGCTGTAGCCTCCGCGGTCGATCGGCGCTGAACGGATCCCACCGGAGCCGCCGCCTCACTTGAAACAGGACTGCGGCCGAGCGCATTGGGCGCTGCCGGACGCAGGCGAGTAAAATCCAAGATGCCCGGCTCTCTTGCGGCGGTGCTTGCGACCGTCAGACGCAAAAAAGCCCGTCAGCATCTAGCTGCGGGCGACTGTGCCGAATTCCTATGATGAGCATGACTTGCGTCTACATGAGCAGCCTTGCTCGACGCATGAAATGAGATTGGCGGCGGCTCAAAAAACTGTCAAGCACATATTTTAACCCGATCTGCGCAGGACCTTGTCGTCTGTCGGCGCGATCGGCGCTTGACAAGTCGAACGCGTGGGTGGAGCCTAAGTGTTAGGCGCAGAGCAAAGCTGCTCAAATGAGCGCCAATTCTTCGAGAATATCATCGGCGCGAGCTTCTGCTCGCGTTAGGCAGCGACGCCCTCAAGCCTCACCGGCTCGAGGGCTTTTTTGTGCGACGCGCAATGACAAACCCGACGTTCCGCATCGGTCTGATGTTCTCGACGACCGGGCCTTACAGCACCGTGGCGTGCTCGATGCTGAACGGGGCGTTGCTCGCGGTCTCCGAAGTCAACAGGGGCGGCGGCGTCCGGCTTGAACCGGAGATCGTCAATCCGGAAGGCGACCTCGCGCGCTACGGATCTCTGAGTTCGAAGCTCCTGACAGGCGGCATCCGTCAAGTCGTCGGCTGCTACACCTCGTCGAGCCGGAAGGAAGTCATCCCCGTCTTCGAGAAGCACGATGGAATGCTCTGGTACCCGTCTCATTACGAGGGGTTCGAGAGCTCGGACAATGTCGTCTACACGGGCGCAGCGCCGAATCAGCACATCCTGCCGCTAATCGATCATTTGATGTCGTCTTTCGGGGACCGGGCCTTCTGCGTCGGCTCGAACTATATCTGGGCTTGGGAAAACAACCGGATCCTGCGTGAGGTCGTCGCCGCCCGAGGCGGCGTCGTGGTGGCGGAGCGCTATCTGTCGGTCGGCGAGACTGATTTCGACAAGACTGTCGATGCGATCCTGGCGGCCCGGCCGAGCTTCGTGTTCTCGTCCCTGATCGGCGTAAGCAATTACGTTTTCATCCGCAGGCTCCGCGAGGCCTGCCTTGCCCAGGGGATCGACCAGCCGTCGGTCATGCCGATCGCGAGCTGCAACCTCTCCGAGCCGGATCTCATCGATATCGGCCTCGGAGCGATGGACGGCCATATCAGCTCAAGCGTCTATTTCTCGTCGCTGGCGACCCCGGAGAACGACGCGTTCGTCGCGAACTACGCCGCCGCCTATCCGGACAAGCCATGGACGTCGGCTGACGGCGAAGCCTCGTACATCGCGGTGAAGCTCCTCGCGGCGGCGGTGGCGCAAGCCGGCTCCGACGAAGTCGGACCGGTGCGCCGGGCCCTGGCGAGCCAGCGTCTCAATGCGCCACAGGGCGAAGTTCTCGTCGATGGCGAAACGATGCACCTCCACCTGACGCCCAGAATTGGTCGTTCGCGCTCCGACGCGACCTTCGACGTGATCAGGCAGCAGCCCATAGCGATCCGACCGGACCCGTACCTTGTCCGGTTCAACGCGACAGACGCATGGGGCGCGCCCGCGTCCCGCCTGCGGGTGGTGAGCTCATGACCCCGGCGCTTCTCCAGAATTTTCGCGGCATGAACGCCACCATCTTCGCGTCTCGCGAAGGCGGAATCGACACCCTGGCGTCCGTGCTGACGAAGCTCGGCCTTGTCGTACACGGGCCGGCGCTTCCTTCGGTCGAGGGCGCCGTGCGCGTCGCGGACTTCGCGTTCGATCGTGACGTTCTTTTCATCGACGGCGATCTCGCCGCGGTGCTGTCGCCGGACCGGTTCGTCAACGGGCTGCCGCCCGCGGCCGTCATTGGACTTGTGGGCGTCGAAGCCCCGAGCCGCCTGAAGGCGCTAATGAACCAAGGCGCGACCGCCTTCCTGCGCAAACCGGTCTATGCCGGCGCTGTCTACACCACGCTCTTTCTCGGCGTGAACCAGTTCCTTCAGCGCAAGACCGTCCTGGACCAGCTCGGCGAGCATCGGGATCGGCGCCGACGGCGCCGGTTGGTGATCAAGACGATCGTCCGGATCATGGAGTTGCGCGCCGTCGACGACGACGAGGCGTACGCGATCCTGAGACGGGACAGCATGCGGAGCCGTCTCAGTCTCGAGGACTACTGCGAACAGCATCTCGCCTGCCGATCAGAGCCGACCGGAACTGCCCCGGACGCCGACGAACCGACGCTCGCGCGGCGCTGACGTTCACCGAAAACGACGACGCAGTCGCCTGACGCCCGTGGTCCGCACGGGGCGGCGTTCTTGCGCTTCAAGGACGACGGCTGCCACCGACGCCAGCCCGCCCTCCCCAACAGGAGACCGGTCAAATGAACTGGCTTGAAACATCGATCATGACCAAGCGCGGCCTGGCCAAGGGACAGCCCGGTCAGAGCTTTTCAATCACGGAGACCTCACAGGGCAAATACCATTACGTCTACGGCCCCTACGTGGAGCCCGTGCTGCGGGTTGATCCGGGAGCGGTGGTTTCCGCTGAAACCCACGACGCCATGGAAGGGCGGATCAAGACAGAGAGCGACAGCCCGAGCGCGATCCTGAACTTCCCCTTCCTCAATCCGCAGAACGGTCCGATCCACGTCAACGGCGCCGAGAAGGGCGACTGCCTCGCGGTCCACATCCAGAAGATCATCCCCCGCGGTCCGCAGCCTGTCGGCACGACATGCATCATGCCGGAGTTCGGCGGCCTCGTCGGCACTGGCGACACGGCGATCCTCAACCCGCCGCTGCCCGAGATCGTGAAGAAGGTCGAGGTCACGACGGAGAGGGGCGTGGTGTGGAACGAAAAGATCACCCTACCATACCAGCCCTTCATCGGGACGATCGGGACTTCGCCTGAGATCGAGGCGATCTCGTCGCTCGTCCCGGACTATTACGGCGGCAACATGGACCTGCCGGACGTCGCGCCGGGCGCGGTCATCTATCTTCCAGTCCACGCGCCAGGCGGGTTGCTCTACCTCGGCGACTGCCACGCAACGCAGGGCGACGGCGAAATCTGCGGTTTCGCAATCGAGCACCCGACCGTAACCACAATCCAGATCGACCTCATCAAGAACTGGACGTTTCGTTGGCCACGGCTCGAAACCGAAGGATCGATCATGACGATCGGATCAGCCCGCCCGATGGAGGACGCCGCAAGAATCGCCTACCGCGAGCTCGTCCGTTGGATGGCGGCCGATTACGGGTATGACGAACTGGACGCCTATATGCTGCTCACCCAGGCCGGTAAGCTGCGTGTCGGGAACATGGTGGATCCCAAATACACTTTGGGCGCTTCCGTATCAAAAACCTTGCTGGTTTAGAACGTCGAACAGCGTCGGCGAGGGCTCCTCGGCCCAGGCGGCAAAGCCCATGCTGACAGAGAAACTGCGCTGCCGAGCCGCCGAGCGATCGGCATGCTCGGCGCTTTGCATGGCGGTCGCGCTTCGGTAGCCCTTTGAGCGCTAGCTTACCTATTCGAAACTGCGACATGCAGGTCGTTCGTGCTTCTGGGTCTGTTTCTCCTTCTTTTCTGTCAGCTCATAGGCGAGGCGGCCGCGCGCGCCCTTGGCCTGCCGGTTCCAGGGCCGGTGATTGGCGTTCTGCTGCTGCTGTCGGCCCTGTTCGTCCGAAACCGTCTTGTCCGTGGCCGTGACGACGAGACCGTCGCCGATGATCGCCAGGGCGCGGTGGGCGAGGCCGCGGACGGGTTGCTGCGTCATCTCGGTTTGCTGTTCGTGCCCGCTGGCGTCGGGATCGCGCAGAGCTATCAGGCGCTCGACGGCCAACTGATCGCGGTGGCGGCCGCGCTGGTCGGCTCTACGGTCATCACCCTCATCGTCACGGTCGCGACCTTCCGGCTGGTGGCGCGGCGCCTGCACAAGGACGGGCGCCCATGACGAGCCCGACCCCGGAGCGGTTCTTCGAGCTGTGGGTCTTCCTCTCCACGAACCCGCTGCTGTGGCTCACCGTCACGATCGGGGTGTTCCTGGCCGCCCAGCGGCTCGCGGCGCTCGCGCG
Organism: Hansschlegelia zhihuaiae; assembly: GCF_004103825.1. GTDB lineage: Bacteria > Pseudomonadota > Alphaproteobacteria > Rhizobiales > Methylopilaceae > Methylopila > Methylopila zhihuaiae. Next base: position 28,048 of record NZ_RYFI01000012.1, on the reverse strand, counting down.
CTTCAATCCGCTCGTCAATCCGGTGCTGCTGTCGATCATCGCGATCGTCATCGTGCTGCGGCTCACCGAGACGGACTACCGGACCTATTTCGAAGGCGCGCAGTTCGTGCATTTCGCGCTCGGCCCCGCGACTGTCGCGCTGGGCGTCTCGCTCTACCGCAACCGCCATCTGGTGCGGCGCGACGCGCTTCCGATCGCAGCGGCGCTGCTGGTCGGCGCGCCGGTCGCGTGCCTGTCCGTGATCGGGCTCGCCACGCTCTGTGGCCTCGACGCCGGCATCGTGGCGGCGCTTGCGCCCAAGTCCGTGACGGTCAGCATCGCGCTCGGAATCGCGGAGCAGATCCGGGCGGATCCGGGCCTCACGGCCGTCTTCGCGATCTCGACCGGCGTCACGGGAGCGATCATCGTGACGCCGTTGATGAACGCGCTCCGGATCAAGGACTTCGCGGCCCGGGGCTTTGCGGCGGGGCTCGCCTCGCACGGCATCGGCACGGCGCGCGCGTTCCTGGTGAACGACGCTGCTGGCGCCTTTGCGGGGCTCGCCATGGCGCTGAACGCGGTCCTGACCGCGCTGATCGCCGCGCCGCTGATGAAGCTGCTCGGTCTCTAGAGATCGCCGTCCGATCAAGTCTGTTGGCCGCTGTCGCTCACTTGCCGCCGGTGACATCGAGGAACGTGTTGGTGACGAACGAAGCCTCGGCGCTCGCCAGCCACAGGATCGCGCGCGCTACCTCTACAGGCTGACCGCCTCTTCCCATGGGGATCGAGTCCTTGATGCGATCCACCCGTCCCGGCTCTCCGCCGCTCGCATGCATGTCGGTGTAGATGTGCCCAGGGCGAATGCAGGCGACGCGTATCCCCTCCCGCGCGACTTCCTTGGCGAAGCCGACAGAGAATGTCTCAAGGGCGCCCTTCGAGGCGGCGTAGTCGACATATTCGTTCGGACTGCCGAGCCGGGCCGACGCCGAGGAGATGTTGATCACGACGCCGCCCCGCCCGTTGTGACGATACGACATGCGCTTCGCCGCCTGCTGCGCACAGAGGATGGGGCCGATCGCGTTGACCGCGAAGATGCGCTGCAACCGCTCGAATTCGAGATCTTCCAGCCGGGACTGCCGTGCGATTATCGCCGCGTTGTTCACCAGCACGTCGATCCGGCCGAACGTCCGGTCGATCGCGGCGAACAACTGGGCGACCTGCTCCGGATCCGCGCTGTCTGCGCGCACGGCCAACGCCCGGCGCCCGACAGCCTCCACATCTGCCGCCACCGCAAGGGCGGCGGACTCGTTGGAGACGAAGCTGATCGCCACGTCGTAACCTCGTGCGGCGGCGAGCCGCGCAGTCGCCGCGCCGACGCCACGACCTCCGCCCGTGATCAGAATGAGCGGCGCCTCCGGGACGGTGTTCATCTAGCGAACCTTCGTGCGGTTGGGGGGACGACTGGCTGAATGCCGGCGGCTCATTGCCGGCTTTTCGGCGCCGCCGGCTTCGAGATCGTGGCGATCGTTCCTCCGAGCATGAGAGCTGCGGGCAATGTCAGCAGCGCGGTTCCGCCTGCGCAGGCCATGCCCCAGCCCCAACCGCCGGCGTCGCCGACCACGCCGAAGAGCACCGGCGCGAGCGCGCCCGCGCCGATGACGGCCGTGTAGAAGACCGCAAAGGCGTTCTCGACCCGCCCGGCCGGCGAAAGCTCGGGCACGGCGCCGTAGAGGACCGACGACGTCCCGTTCAGCGCGACGCCGACCACCGGCAGCAGGAAAAGCGACGGCGCCAGAGGCAGGGCCATGGCGGCGAATATCAGGACCACCGTCGCGCCTTCGGTCAGCAGCACGGTGCGCGTGACGCCGAGGCGCGCCCCGAGCCAGCCGCAGGCGAATTTGCCGAGCGCGCCGCCGATGAACACCGCCGTGAACGCGGCCCCGATGGTCGGCAGCGTCGCGCCCTTCGACTGGAGCATGAACGGCAGGAAAGTCAGGAAGCCCATTCGCGCGGCGGTGTCGAGCGAGCCGATGAAGCAGAGAAGCGCGAAGCCGCCCCGGACCTCGACGCCGCCCTGAGAAGACGTGGAGGTTTCGCCGCCGGTGGAGCGAATGGCCGGCATGAAGGCGATGGCGGCGGCCGCGATCAGCCCGAGCACGCCAATCAGCCAGAGCGCATGCCGCCACGGCGTCAGCGTGACCAGCAGGGCGGTCAGCGCCGGCAGCGCCGCCTTGCCGAGATCTCCGCTGAAATTGTAGGTCCCGATCGGTCCGCGAGCCGCCGCTCCCCCATAGGCGCGCGACACCGCGGCGGACGCGATGGGATGCTGCGCGCTCGACCCCGCTCCGGAGAGCGCCAGACTTGCGCAGAGCCCGATCGCCCCGCCGGACAGGCCCGCGAGCATGTATCCGAGAGCCGCCAGGATCGTGCCGGCCGCGAGAATGGCGCGGCCGCCGAACCGCTCCGAGAGCCGCGCCGCCGGCACCTGGAGCAGCGCCATCGCGCCCGCATAAAGGCCCCGAAGCAGCGCGAGCAGGCTGTAGCTCAGCCCGAACTCGGCCTGCCAGACCGGCAGGAGGACGTAGATCAGGTCCGTGTAGCCGTCGTGCAGGGCGTGCACGAGGCCCGCCACGACCAGCGTGCGACTCGCGTCTCGCCGCCGCGGCGCGCCGGCGGTCGACAGGGGCAGGGTCATGGGCTTCAACTGCGATGACGATTCGTCACACGATGCGCTGCGCCCGAGCCTCGGACAAACGATGAATTCTGACCCAATGCGTGAGAAAAGCTGACGCAGATGGACCGCCGCCTCCCGCCGCTGAACGCCCTTCGCGTTTTCGAAGCCGCCGGCCGGCGCCAGAGCTTCACCCTGGCGGCGCGGGAGCTGAACCTCACGCATGGCGCCGTCAGCCGACAGATCCGGGCGCTCGAGGACTGGTTCGGACGACCGCTGTTCGTCCGCAGCCATCGGCGCGTCACGCTGACCGAGAGCGGCGTCGCCTATCTCGCCGAGATCGGCGCCGCGCTCGATCGGATCGCCGCCGCGACCGCGCGGCAGATCGAGCAGCGCTCCCGTCGCGTGCTGCATGTGAACGCCCTCGCGACGTTCACGCTGCGCTGGCTGATCCCGCGCCTTTCGGCGTTCCAGCTCGCGCATCCGAGCATCGAGATCCGGCTGACGACCTCGAACGCGCCAATCCGTGATCTGAACGATCCTTACGACGTGGCCATCCGCGGCGGGCCCGAACAAATCCCCGGCCACGTCGCCCACCCGTTCCTGTCGGAAACCCGCATACCCGTCTGCAGTCCCGGGCTGCTGGAGCGTCTGCCGCTGACGACCCTCCACGATCTCAGGCGACACACTCTGCTGCACGCCGCCACGCTGCCGGACGTGTGGTCGCAATGGCTTGTGGCCGCGCGCGTTCCCGACCTGACGACGGCCGGCTCCGTGACGTTCGAGCACTTCTACCTGACGCTGCAGGCGGCTCTCGACGGCATAGGGGTCGCCATGGGTCCGACGGCCCTCACCGAGGACGACGTCAAGGCCGGCCGTCTGGTCTTCCCGTTCGAGGGGCCGGCGCTGCCCGCCAGGAGCTATTTCGCCTATGTGCCGGACGCCCGCGCCGACGATCCTGCGGCGCGATCCTTCTGCAATTGGCTTCGCAGAGGCGATTGGGCGGCAAGAAACGGCGCCGACCGCTGAACCGGTCTTGAACCTCCCCCACGATCTTGACGTCCGGCGCGACTGCGGCCGCGGCCCGCAAAGGATCGCCGGGGAAATGGCGGAAGGATTTCCAAAGCCAGGCCGTTTCCCGCCCCAGAGCGATTTTCGGCCTTTGAGCCGAAACCATGACGCCAGGAAAGTCTTGGCGTCCCGGAAGGGATTCGAACCCCTGACCTACGGTTTAGGAAACCGTTGCTCTATCCTGCTGAGCTACCGGGACACTGGAGCCGTCGGCCCCGTGGGGCGTAGGCCCTGAAGGCCGTCGCTGACCTATCATGGCTCGCCTCCCGCTCCAAGCGCAGGCGCGCCTCAATTGCGAACGCCTCTCAGCCGCGAAGATATCGGTTGCCGGGGGCGTTCCGGCCCGCTAGTCGCACGGCCGACGGGGATTTCGGCTCGCGAGGTGGAGCATGGACGGCGCGCAGAGGATCGCGCTGGGCAGCGTCGCGGTCGGTCTCGTGGTGCTGGCCCTGAAGACCGCGGCCTTCCTGCTTACCGGCTCGGTCGCGCTCTATTCTGACGCCGCCGAGAGCATCGTGAACGTCGCCGCCGCCGCCGCCGCCTTCATGGCCGTCCGGCTCGCCGCCGCCCCGCCGGACCGCAACCACCCCTACGGTCACCACAAGGCGGAGTATGTCTCCGCCGTGGTCGAGGGCGCGCTCATCATCGTGGCCGCGGCGGCGATCCTCCACGAGGCCTGGGACGCCTTCCAAAATCCGCGAGAGCTCGCCCTGACGCCGCTCGGGATCGGCGCGAACGTCGCGGCGAGCGCGATCAACGGGCTGTGGTGCCTCGTGCTGTTCCGTAAGGGTCGTACGCTGCGCTCGCCTGCGCTGGTCGCCGACGGACGTCATCTCATGACCGACGTCGTGTCCTCGGCGGGCGTGCTCGCGGGCGTCGGCGCGGTCGCGGTCACCGGCCTGCAGTGGCTCGACCCCGCGCTCGCCTGCCTCGTCGCGATCAACGTGCTGTGGTCCGGCGCCGTGCTGGTGCGCAGCTCGGTCGGCGGACTGATGGACGAGGCCGCGGCTCCCGAGACGCTCGATCGCATCCGCGAGGTGATCGCGGTCAACGCCGACGGCGCGATCGAGGCGCACGATCTCAGGACCCGCAACGCCGGCCGCCTCACCTTCCTCGACTTTCATCTCGTGGTGCCGGGCGACATGCGGGTCTCGGCCGCCCACGACATCTGCGACCGGATCGAGCGCGCGCTCCAGGACGAGGACGGCGACATGGTCGTCACCATCCATGTCGAACCGGACGACAAGGCCAAGCACGCCGGCATCGTGGTTCTGTGACCGGCGCTTAACCGCTCGTCCACCATAGGCCCGTCACCATCGGGCGGCGCCGGATGGGCGCTCATCGGGTCGCCCGGATGGCCCTCGGCCTTCGCATATGGACATGCTCGACGCTCGCGGCGCTCGCCGCGGCGCCGGCGCACGCCGCGCCCTGTTCGCTCGCCGCCGCGCCCGAGGCGGTTGCGGTCGAGCGGGCGCTCGACGGCGACACGGTCCGGCTGGACGACGGACGCGAGGTCCGCCTCGCAGGGGTGGCCGCGCCCAAGGCGCCGCTCGGAACGAGAGATGACGACTGGCCGATCGCGGCCGCCGCGCGTGAGGCGCTCGAAGCGCAGGCGGGGGGGCGCGTGCTCGAGCTCAGGCTCGCGTCGGCCTCGCCCGACCGCCACGGCCGCGCCGTCGGCTATCTGGCCGAGATCGACGAACGCGACCATGCGGGTCTTGCGGTCAGACTGTTGGCGCTGGGCCATCTCAGGGTCCTGGCCGACGCCGCAGGGCGTGACTGCGGCGCCACGCTCGCGCAGGCGGAGAGCGCGGCGCTCGGCGCGCGCCTTGGTTTGTGGTCCGATCCGTATTACGAGGTCCGGAACGCTCATGACGGCGCGGCGCTGGCTTCGCTCTCCGGGCGGTTCGTCGTCGCGGAGGGCCGCGTGGCGAGCGTGAGGACGTCGGCCGGGCGGGCCTATGTCAATTTCGGGAGGCGCTGGCGCGAGGCGCTGTCGCTGTCCCTCTCGGAGGCGGCCCTGCGCAAGCTTGGCGGATTCGAGCGTCTGGGCGTCAGATCGGGCATGCTGGTCAGGGCGAGAGGCGTCGTCGAGATCCGGCGCGGCCCAGTGATCTATGTGACGGACGCCGCCCAGGTCGAAAGCCTCGACGGTCGGAAGCGGTGATGCGGAAGCTGTTCGCGTTGTCTCGGTGGGGTTTGCGGCTCGCGGCGGCGGGCGGCATGGCGGCGCTCGCCGGCTGCGCCAGCGTGACCCAGCAGGAGCGCGCCGCGCCCGAGACCACGGCGGCCGCGCCGCCGGCGGCCCCAAAGGTCGCCCCGCCGCCGCCGAGCGCCGTCACCCAGGAGCAGGCGCGCATCGCCGGCGCCTATGGCGGCATCTACGACAAGCCGCTCCTGACCGCGCATCTCAACCGGATCGCCGACCGGCTCGCCACGGCCTCCGAGCGCCCGGACCTGCGCTACCGCGTCACGCTGCTCAACTCGCCGCTGGTCAACGCCTTCGCGTTGCCGAACGGCAATCTCTACGTCACGCGCGGGCTGCTCGCGGTCGCGAACGACTCGTCCGAGGTCGCGGCCGTGCTCGCCCACGAGATGGCGCATGTCACCGCGCGCCACGCCATCCAGCGCGCCGACGAGGAGCGCAAGGCGCTGCTCGTCAGCCGCGTCGTGTCGGACGTGCTGCAGGACCAGCAGGCCGGCCAGGTCGCGCTCGCCAAGGGCAAGCTCTCGCTCGCGAGCTTCTCGCGGGCGCAGGAGCTCGAGGCCGACCGGATCGGCGTCCAGAACGTCGCGCGCGCCGGCTTCGACCCCTACGGCGCCTCGCGCTTCCTGCTGTCGATGGGACGCCAGGCGGATCTCAGGATCGCGGCGCTCGGCCAGAAGCCGTCGCAGCCGGGCCTCGACTTCCTGTCCACGCACCCGTCGACGCCGGAGCGCGTTCAGCTTTCCGTCGCCGCCGCGCGCCAGGTCGCGGCGCCGGGCCTCGGCGACCGCGACCGCGACGGCTTTCTCGACGCGATCGACGGCATGACCTATGGCGACGATCCAAGCCAGGGTTTTGCGCGCGGCCGGCGGTTCCTGCATCCGCGGCTCGGCTTCTCGTTCGAGGCGCCGGAGGGCTTCGCGTTCGACAACGGGACCGAGGCGCTGCTCGGCGTCGCGCCGGACGGGCGGGCGCTCCGAATGGACGCGGCCAAGCTCGCGCCGGGGCAGTCGCTCGAAAAATACGTCTCGGAGAACTGGATCGACGGCACCGAGCCCGGCGAGGTCGAGCGCCTCAACCTCAACGGCATGGAGGCCGTGACGCTGCTCGCCAAAGGGCGCGAATGGACGTTTCGCTTCGCGGCGATCCGCTTCGGGCCGGATATCTATCGCCTGATCTTCGCGGCCCGCGACCTCACGCCCGAGATCGACCGCGGATTCCGCGACTCGCTCCTGAGCTTCCGGCGGCTCTCCCAGGAAGAGATCAACGCCGCGCGCCCGCTCAGGCTCTCGATCGAGCGCGTCCGCGACGGCGACACCGAGGAGTCGGTCGCGGCCCGCATGGCGGTGTCCGACCGCGCGGTCGAGCGCTTCTCGGTGCTCAACGGCTTCGCGCCCGGCGAGTCCCTGCCGCAGGGGCTCAAGGTCAAGGTCATCGACGAGTAAGGCGCCTCTATCCCTCCCCTTTGCAAGGGGAGGGATAGGCTGCTCCGACGCGACTTCTCCGCCCGCGGACCTCGGCGCCGAAAGCTTGACCGGCGGCCGATCAATTTTTGCTGTCCGCCGAGGGTCTTGAGCGGCTTTAATGGGCTCCGCCGTCCCCGGACGGCTCCCCGCGCCTCTGAGAACGTCTGGACCGCTTGATGCCGCACGCCACGCCGCTGATCTCGACCATCGTCGCGGGATTGGTGCTGGCCTTCATCCTCGGGGCGATCGCCCATCGACTGCGGCTGCCGCCCCTTGTGGGCTATCTCATCGCCGGCGTGCTGGTGGGGCCCCACACCCCGGGCTACGTCGCCGACCAGCAGCTCGCGCCGGAGCTCGCCGAGATCGGCGTGATCCTGCTGATGTTCGGCGTCGGGCTGCACTTCTCGGTCAAGGATCTGCTCTCGGTCCGCGGAGTCGCGATCCCGGGCGCCGTCGTCCAGATGGCCTGCGCGACGGCGCTCGGCTGGGGCCTCGGGCGGCTGATGGGCTGGACCGACGGCGGCGGGCTGGTGTTCGGCCTTGCGCTCTCCGTCGCCTCAACGGTCGTGCTGCTGAAGGCGCTGCAGGAGCGCCGGATGATCGACAGCGAGCGTGGCCGGATCGCGGTCGGCTGGCTGATCGTCGAGGACCTCGCGATGGTCCTGGCGCTGGTGCTGATCCCGGCGGTCGCAGGCGCGGCCGGTGGGGCTCACGGTCCCGATCCCGTCGCCGCCATGGTCGCCGAGGCTCTCGGCCTGGAACTCGGGGTCGCGGGCCTTGTCGGCGTCACGCTGCTCAAGGTCGCGATCTTCGTGGGCCTGATGATGGCGGTGGGCCGACGGCTGATCCCGATGCTGCTGCATTTCATCGCGCATACCGGCTCGCGCGAGCTGTTCCGGCTCGGCGTGCTGGCGATCGCCCTCGGCGTCGCGTTCGGTTCGGCGAAGCTGTTCGGCGTGTCGCTCGCGCTGGGGGCCTTCTTCGCCGGGATGATCCTGTCGGAGAGCGAGCTCAGCCACCGCGCCGCGCAGGAAAGCCTGCCGCTCCGTGACGCCTTCGCGGTGCTGTTCTTCGTCTCGGTCGGCATGCTGTTCGACCCGACCGTGCTGCTGCGCGATCCGGGGCCGGTCATCGCGACGGTGTTCATCATCGTGATCGGCAAGTCGGTCGCGGCCTTCCTGATCACGCTCGTCTTCAGACGAACGGTCGGCACGGCGTTGACGATCTCGGCGAGCCTCGCGCAGATCGGCGAGTTCTCCTTCATTCTGGCCGAGCTCGGCGTCGGGCTGAAGCTGCTGCCCGAGGCCGGCCGCGACCTGATCCTGGCCGGCGCGCTGATCTCGATCATCCTGAACCCGCTGGTCTTCATGGCGGCCGAGCGCATCAAGCCGGGACTCGAGGCGCGGCTGCTACGGCGCGCGCCGCAGGCCGCCGCTGAGCCGACCGACGAGCCCCACGAACTCGCGGTCGACCGCACGATCCCCCCGGCCGAGATTCCCGCCGCCTCGGCCCAGCAGCAGGCCGAACCCGAGCCCGCCGCCGAGCCGAGGAAGGCCGAGGAGGACGGCGATGTCCGCCCGACCGAGCTCGTCGATCACATCGTGGTCGTGGGCTACGGCCGCGTCGGGAGCGTCGTCGGTCAGGAGCTGAAGGCTGCGGGGCGCCCCTACCTCGTCATCGAGGACGCCGATACCCGAGTCGCGGCGCTACGCGCCGAGGGCGTCGAGACCATCGTGGGCAACGCCGCGAGCGGCGACGTCCTGAAGCTCGCCAATCTCGCCAAGGCCAAGGCGCTGCTGGTCGCGATCCCCGAGGCCTTCGAGGCCGGGCAGGCGGTCGAGCAGGCCAAGGCCCTGAACCCCACCATCGTGGTCGTGGCGCGCGCCCATTCGGACGCCGAGATCGAGCATCTGACGAAGCTCGGCGCAGACGAGGTGATCATGGGCGAGCGTGAGATCGCGCTCGGAATGGTCGAGTTCGTGACGCGAAATCCCGCCGGCGCCGGCGCCGGCGCCGCGCCGGCCAAGGTCTCGCCAGAAGAGCCGTCTCCGCCGGCCGACCCTGCGTCGCCGCAAGCCGAAACTGCGCGAACGGAGGAGGACCCGGCGCGTTGATGGCGCGAGCCAATGCGCGGGGAGACCTCACATGATCGTCGGATTCATCGGACTGGGCGGCATGGGCGCGGGCGTCGCCCGAACCCTGCTCAAGGGCGGCGAGTACAAGCTCAAGGTTTGGAACCGGTCGACCGGGCCGGTCGAGGCGCTGGTCGCCGAGGGAGCGGAAGCAGCGGCCGACCCCGCCGAAGCGCTCGACGCCGACGTCACCTTGTCGATGCTGAGCCAGGACGACGTCATCGAGGAGGTCGTCGTCTCGTCGGGGGCGCTCGACCTCGCGCGCAACGGCGTCGTCCACGTCAATCTCTCGACCGTCTCGGTCGCCTTCGCGGACCGCATGGAGCGGGTGCACAGGGAGCGCGGCCTCTTCTATGTTGCCGCGCCGGTCCTTGGGCGTCCCGACGTGGCCGCGGCCGGCCAGCTCAATGTGATGTGCGCCGGCGCGCCTGAGGCGGTGGCGAAGGCGATGCCGATCCTGGAGACCTTCTCCAAGAAGGTCTGGCCGCTCGGCGACGAGGCGAAGCGCGCCAACGTCGTCAAAATCGCCGCCAATTTCGCGCTCGCCAGCATGATCGAGACGCTGGGCGAGGCCGGCGCGCTGGTCGACGGCCACGGCGTGCCGCCGGCTGCGCTCTACGAGGTGATGACCAATTCAGTGTTCGCGTCGCCGGCCTACAAGACCTATGCGGGGCTGATTGCCGATAAGGCGTTCGAGCCGGCCGGCTTCAAGATGCCGCTCGGGCTCAAGGACGTGCGGCTCGCGCTCGCCGCCGGCGAGGCCGGCGGGACGCCGCTGCCGATCGCCTCCCTGCTGCGCGACGCCTTCATCGAGGCGATCGCCTCCGGCGACGGGGCCAAGGACTGGAGCGCGCTCGCCAGAGGGTCGTTCAGGCGGGCCGGTCGGAGCTGGGGATGATCAGCTCTCGCCTCCCTCGGAGATGAAGGCGGGCGCGGCGATCGTGACCGCAGGCCCGTCCGCCATATGCCTTCGGGCGCGACCGCGGGCCGGGCCCCGCTCCGGCTTCGCGGCGCCGGTCTTTTCAGCCATTATAGCGCTCCGAATTGTCTCCGCCTTGTCACCAAGGGGGCGTCAACTGGCCAGTCCAGAGATTCGTCGAGGGGGCGCGAAGCGGCCGTCATGCCAGATGCCGAGGGTCCGGAACGTAAGCCGAACGCGCTGAGAGAGGCGCGGACGCGGTTTCACGAGCTCAGATGGCCGCTCGGCGCCGCGGCTTTCGTGCTGCTCGTTTTCGTCGGGGCCGGCCGCATCGGGCCGGGCGAGGGCGCGCTCGCCGCGGCGCTGATCGCGCTCGCCGTGATCGTGGCGCCGCGCCCTCACGTGTCGAAGGAAGACTCGGCCGGCGGCGCGGCGCTCTCGACGGTCGTCACGCCCATCCTGTCCGGCCTTCCCGATCCCGTTCTGGTGCTCGACCGCCGCGGCGCGGTCGCGGCCTTCAACGAACAGGCGCTCGCCGTGCTCGGCGAGATCAAGGTCGGCGAGCCGGTCTCATTCGCGCTTCGCGCGCCCGAGGTGCTGGCGGCGGTCCGCGGTGCGGGGGCCGTCCCGCGCACCGTCCTTTATGTCGAGCGCGTGCCGGTCGAACGCTGGCGCGAGGCGCATGTGGCCCGCGTGAAGCTGACGCCCGAAGGGCCCGAGGCGATCGTGATCGGGCTTCGCGACCTGACGGAGCAGCGCCGCTCCGAGCGGATGCGCGGCGATTTCGTCGCGAACGCCAGCCACGAGCTCAGGACGCCGCTCGCCTCCCTGCTCGGCTTCATCGAGACGCTGCAGGGCCCGGCGCGCAACGACCCCGGCGCGCGCGACCGTTTCCTCGAAATCATGCGCGCCCAGGCCAACCGGATGTCGCGGCTGATCGACGACCTGCTGTCGTTGTCGCGCATCGAGCTGAAGGCGCATGTTCGGCCGCGCGCGGTCGTCGACCTCACGGCGGTCGTGAGCGGCGTCGTCGACGCGCTCGGGCCGCTCGCCCACGAGCGCGCCGTCGAGATCAAGGTCGGAGCCGGCGAGCCGCCCGTGCTGGTGCGCGGTGATCGCGACGAACTCATCCGCGTCGCCGAGAACCTGATCGAGAACGCGATCAAATACGGCCAGTCCGGCGGGCGGGTCGACGTCACGGTCAGCGGCGGGACGGGCGAGGAGGCGGCCCGCCTCGTCGTCCGCGACTACGGGCCGGGCGTCGCGCCCGAGCACCTGCCGCGGCTCACCGAACGTTTCTACCGGGTCGACGTCTCCGACAGCCGCGACAAGGGCGGCACCGGACTCGGGCTCGCGCTGGTCAAGCACGTCGTCCAGCGCCACGGGGGACGGCTATCGATCGACAGCGCGGCGGGCGAGGGCGCGACCTTCACGGTCGTGCTCGACGGCGCCGAGGCCGACGGCGAGCCATTGCGTCGGGTAGGTTGACCCGCGAAATCAGCGGCGAAGCGCAGTCATCCAACTGTCATGGAGGCGTCATAGAAGGTCATCCGCGGGCCGATAGGTTTCGCCGCGTGACCCGCCGCGAAGAGCGAGCTCGAGCTTCTTCATGGCCGCCCGAGGCGTGCGGCGCATGACCGACAAGACAGTCTCAAACAGGAGAGACAACCGTGAAATCCCTCACGCTCACCAGCGTCGCCGCGCTCGCGCTCGCGTGCGGCATGCTGACGTCCGGCGCCGCGAACGCGCAGTCGCGCGACCAGATCCGCATCGTCGGCTCCTCGACCGTCTATCCGTTCACCACCGCGGCCGCCGAGCAGTTCGGCAAGGGCGGTCAGTTCAAGACGCCGGTCGTCGAGTCGACCGGCACCGGCGGCGGCTTCAAGCTGTTCTGCGCCGGCGTCGGCGCGGGCCATCCCGACGCCTCGAACGCCTCGCGCGCGATCAAGAAGAGCGAATACGACGACTGCAAGAAGAACGGCGTGACCGACATCGTCGAGCTCAAGGTCGGCTTCGACGGCATCGTGATCGCGAACTCCAAGAAGGGTCCCGACTTCAAGGTCACCCGCCAGCAGCTCTTCCTGGCGCTCGCCAAGGAAGTGCCGGGCAAGGACGGCAAGCTCGCCGCCAACCCCTACAAGAGCTGGAACGACATCGACCCGTCGCTGCCGGCCGAGAAGATCGAAGTGCTCGGCCCGCCCCCGACCTCCGGCACCCGCGACGCCTTCCTCGAGCTCGTGATGGAGAAGGGCGCCGAGAAGGTCGAGGCCGTCGCCGCGCTGAAGAAGGCCGACGCCAAGGGCTTCGAGAAGGTCTGGAAGACGCTGCGCGAGGACGGCGCCTATATCGACGCCGGCGAGAACGACAACCTGATCGTCCAGAAGCTCGAGGCCAACCCGAAGGCCGTCGGCATCTTCGGCTACTCGTTCCTCGAGGAGAACGCCTCGCGGATCAAGGGCGCGAACGTCGAGGGCAAGGCTCCGACCTTCGAGGCGATCGCCGACGGCTCCTACAAGGTCTCCCGTCCGCTGTTCGTCTACTTCAAGAAGCAGCATGTCGGCGTGATCCCGGGCCTCAAGGAGTTCCTCGCTGAGTACGCCTCCGACAAGGCGATGGGCGAAGAGGGCTACCTGGCCGAGAAGGGACTGGTGCCGCTTCCCGCCGCCGAGGCCAAGAAGGCCGAGGACGCCGCGAAATCGCTCAAGACCATCGACGCCCCGGCGTCGTAAGGTCCAGCGAAGCCTTGAAAGGGCCGCCCGGAACGCGCATTGCGTGCTTCGGGACGGCCCTTCGGGCCTCCTCGGCATGAGGAGCGTTGGCGGGAGCTTCGCGCTCTCCGCCAGGCCGAACCTGCCTCATGCCGGGGAGCTCCGGCTCTTGCCGGAGCGTCTCGAAGCACGCAGGCGGCGTCCGCCACCCGTCTACGGTTTTCTCGAGCGCCGATCGGAGCGTTCCTCTCCATGATGCTCATCTACGTCATCGGCATGCTGCTCGTCGCCGCCGGCGCCTATATGGCCGGGCGCCAGCGCAGCGCGAGCTTCGCGGTCGCCGGCGGCGGCCTCGCGCGGCTCCATTCGCTGCCGAGCTATCACGGCTTCTACGTCGCGCTCGCCGCCGTCGCGCCGATGCTGGTCTGGCTCATCGTCTGGCTGTTCGCCGCGCACCGCATCGTCGACGCCCAGGCGATCGCGGCGCTGCCGGACAATCTGACGCCCGTCGATCCGCTGACCTACGGCGCGCGCATGCGCGAGATCTACCAGGCGGCCTCCGGCTCGACGCAAGGGCTCGAGCCAGGCGTGGTCGCGGCCGGCGAGACGCTCGACCTCTGGCGCACGGTCGCCGACTGGGCGCTGCTGATCGTCGGCTTCGCGCTCGCCGTGCTCGGGTTCTTCTGGGGCGCCCGCCAGCTTTCCCCCGAGTTCCGCGCCCGCAACGGCGTCGAGCGGTGGGTCAAGGTGATGCTGATCGCCTGCGCCTCGGTCGCGGTGCTGACCACGGTCGGCATCGTGTTTTCGGTGCTGTTCGAGACGCTGCGCTTCTTTTCCAAGGTGCCGTGGTACGAGTTCCTGTTCGGCCTCCAGTGGTCGCCCCAGACCGCGATCCGCGCCGACCAGATCGGCTCGTCGGGCGCGTTCGGCGCTGTGCCGCTGTTCGCCGGCACCACGCTGATCATGCTGATCGCCATGCTGGTGGCCGGTCCCGTCGGCCTGTTCGCGGCGATCTACATGGCCGAATACGCCTCGCCCAAGGTGCGGGCCGTCGCCAAGCCGGTGCTCGAGGTGCTGGCCGGCGTGCCGACCGTGGTGTTCGGCTTCTTCGCGGCGCTCACCGTCGCGCCTTTCATCCGCTCGACCGGCGAGTCTCTCGGGCTCAACGTCGCCTCAGAGAGCGCGCTCGCCGCGGGCCTCGTGATGGGCGTGATGATCATCCCCTTCGTGTCGTCGCTCTCCGACGACGTCATCAACGCGGTGCCGCAGTCGCTGCGCGACGGCTCCTACGGCATGGGCGCGACCAAGTCGGAGACCATCAAGCGGGTGATCCTTCCGGCGGCGCTGCCCGGCATCGTCTCGGCCTTCATGCTGGCGATCTCGCGGGCCGTCGGCGAGACCATGATCGTGGTGATGGCCGCGGGCCTCGCCGGCAACCTCACCTTCAATCCGCTTGAGGCGGTCACCACCGTCACCGTGCAGATCAAGACGCTGCTGGTCGGCGATCAGGAATTCGACAGCGCCAAGACGCTGTCCGCGTTCGCGCTCGGCTTCGTGCTCTTCTTCTTCACGCTGGTGCTGAACTTCATCGCGCTCCGGATCGTCCAGAGATATCGGGAACAGTATGACTGACGCGACCGCCAACGGCCTCGCCTCGGCCCGCAGCCTCGAAACGGACGCAGCCCGCGCCCGCATCAGGAAGCGCTACCGCGCGGAAGCCCGCTTCAAGGCCTACGGGATCGGCGCCATCGCCTTCGCGGCGGCTTTCCTGGTGGTGCTTATGGCCGACATCGTCGGCAAGGCCTGGCCGGCCTTCACCACGACGCATCTCGCGTTGACCGTCACGCCGTCGGCCGAGGAAGTGGATCCCGACGGCTCGAAGCAGCCGGCCTCGCTCGCCCGCGGCGACTATGCGAAGCCGCTGCGGGACGCCTATCAGGCGCTGTTCCCGCAGGTGAGGGCGCGCGCCGAGCGGCGCGAGCTCAACGGCCTGCTGTCGAGCGGCGCCGCGGACGATCTGCGCGACAAGGTGATGGCGGATCCGAGCCTGATCGGTCGCGCGGTCCAGACGCGCGCGCAATTCTCGGACGACGCCGATCTCTATCTCAAGGGGTCGGTCACCTCGGTCGAGGAAGAGACCGGCGAAGGCGTGGCGACGCCGAGCGCGATCTCCGGCGACCTCGTGATCGAGACCTCGAACCCTGCCTTCCAGAGCGATCTCGAGGAGATCAAAGCCGACCTCTCGGAGAAGGCCCGCGAGCGCCGTTTCACCGTCGAGCGCCTGAAGTCGCTGCGCGACGGCTTCCTTGCCGACCGCCCGGCGGCGGAGACGGAACTGAAGGCCGCCCAGGGCACCGGCGACCCAGCCAGAATCGCGGTCGCGCAGAACGCGCTTTCCAAGGTCGAAAGCGACGTCTCGAGCCTCGACAACCAGATGCAGACGCTCGCCGGCGAGGCCGCCGACTTCGAAAACCGCTTCAGGGATTCTTCCGGCGCGGAAAAGCTCGACGAGAAGCTGCCGAGCGTCATCGTCGCCATCAATGGCGGCCTCGTGAAGGTCACGAGCCTCGCGGCGAACCGCGTCGAGGGCGTCGCTCTGACGCCGCTCGAAGGCCAGCAGGCGGCGCAGGCCGGACAGTGGAAGGTCCTGACCTTCGAAACGCCCGAGTCCGAGCGGCGGGTCGGCGACCAGCAGATCGCCTGGCTCGAAACGCTCAAGGCCAAAGGGTTGGTCGAGACCTCGTTCAACACCGGATTCTTCACCGGCGGGGACTCGCGCGAGGCCGAGCAGGCCGGCATCCTCGGCGCCCTTGTCGGCTCGCTCCTGACGATGTTCGTGACGCTGGTCTTCTGTCTGCCGGTCGGCGTCGGCGCCGCGATCTATCTCGAGGAGTTCGCGCCGAAGAACCGCTGGACCGACATCATCGAGATCAACATCAACAACCTCGCGGCGGTGCCCTCGATCGTCTACGGCCTGCTCGGACTTGCGGTGTTCCTCAACTTCTTCGGCATGCCGCGGTCCTCGGCGCTGGTCGGCGGCTTCGTGCTAGCTTTGCTGGTGCTGCCCACCATAATCATTGCGTCGCGCGCCGCTCTCAAGGCCGTGCCGCCCTCGATCCGCGAGGCTGCGCTCGGCGTCGGCGCGTCGCACCAGCAGGCGGTGTTCCACCACACGCTGCCGCTCGCGATGCCCGGCATCATGACCGGTACGATCATCGGCATGGCGCACGCCCTCGGCGAGACGGCGCCGCTGCTGCTGATCGGCATGGTGGCGTTCATCGTCGACGTGCCGGGCGGCTTCACCTCGGCCGCGACCGCGCTGCCGGTCCAGATCTACCTGTGGTCCGACCTGCCCGAGGTCGCGTTCCAGGCCAAGACCTCGGCCGCGATCCTTGTGCTGCTGATGTTCCTGTTCGCCATGAACGGGCTCGCGATCCTGCTCCGCAAGCGCTTCGAGCGGCGCTGGTGAGCGAGGCCCAGAGGAGTTTTTCCATGGACGTGTCCGCAGCCTCCGTCGCGAAATCCGCGCCGGGACGGGCGGTCGCCGGCCAGCCCGGCGTCTCTCCCGACCCCAAGATCATCGCGCGCGACGTCAACGTGTATTATGGCGAGAAGCACGCGCTGAAGAACGTCACCGTCGACGTTCCGGAGAAGGCGGTGATGGCCTTCATCGGGCCCTCGGGCTGCGGAAAGTCGACCTTCCTGCGCTGCATCAACCGGATGAACGACACCGTCGCTTCCGCGCGGGTCACCGGCCTGATCCAGATCGACGACCAGGACATCTACGATCCGTCTCTCGACGTGGTGCAGCTCCGGGCCCGCGTGGGGATGGTGTTCCAGAAGCCGAACCCGTTCCCGAAGTCGATCTACGAGAACGTCGCCTACGGGCCGCGCATCCACGGCCTCGCGCGCTCGAAGGCCGAGCTCGACGAGATCGTCGAGAGCTCGCTCAAGAAGGCGAGCCTCTGGAACGAGGTGAAGGACCGGTTGGGCGACACCGGAACGGGCCTTTCGGGCGGCCAGCAGCAGCGGCTCTGCATCGCCCGCGCGATCGCTGTGAGCCCGGAAATCATTCTCATGGACGAGCCCTGTTCGGCGCTCGACCCGATCGCGACGGCACGCGTCGAGGAACTGATCGAAGAGATCCGCCGCAATTACACGATCGTCATCGTGACGCATTCTATGCAGCAGGCCGCGCGCGTCTCGCAGCGCGTCGCCTTCTTCCATCTCGGCGTTCTGGTCGAGACCGGTCAGACCGAGAAGATCTTCACCAGTCCCGAGGACAAGCGGACCCAGGACTACATCACCGGACGCTTCGGCTGAGCGAGGAGGGCGCGAACATGACTCTCGCCGACAACCACATCGTCTCGTCCTTCGACGACGACCTGAACGAGCTCTCCGACAAGCTCGCCGAGATGGGCGGGCTCTGCGAGAAGCTGGTCGGGGAGTCGGTCGACGCCCTGATCCGCCGCGACATCCCGCTCGCGCGGCGCGTGATCGACTGGGACCGTCAGATCGACCGGCTGCAGCACGAGATCGAGGAGCATGGCATCCTCACCATCGCCAAGCGAGCCCCGGTCGCGATCGACCTCCGCCAGGTGGTGGCGGCGCTGCGCATCGCCAACGACCTCGAGCGGATCGGCGACCTCGCCAAGAACATCGCGAAGCGCGTCGTCGCGCTCGACGGCGCGTTCCAGCCGCCGAAGCTTGCGGCCGGAGTGGCGCATATCGCCGACCTCACGCTCGCGCAGCTCAAGGAGGTGCTCGACGCCTACACGCGGCGCGACGACAAGCGGGCGCTCGAGGTCTGGAGCCAGGACGGCGAGATCGACGCGCTTTACAATTCGCTGTTCCGCGAACTGCTGACCTACATGATGGAGGATCCGCGCAATATCGGGTTCTGCGCCCACCTCCTGTTTTGCGCCAAGAACATCGAGCGGATCGGCGACCACGCCACCAACGTGGCCGAGACCGTCTACTACGTGGTCCACGGCACGGCGCTGACCGAGGATCGGCCGAAGGCCGAACTGATGAGCGCCGAACTCGGCGATTGACGGAGAGCAGGCGATGAGCCCTCGCGTGATGATCGTCGAGGACGAGGAGCCGCTCACCATGCTGCTCCGCTACAATCTCGAGGCTGAAGGCTATCAGGTCGACGCCGTCGCGCGGGGCGACGAGGCTGAGATCCGGCTGTCCGAGGCCACTCCCGACCTGGTCCTCCTGGACTGGATGCTGCCTGGGGTCTCGGGGATCGAGCTCTGCCGCAGGCTACGGGCGCGTCCCGAGACCCAGCGGCTGCCGATCATCATGCTGACCGCCCGCGGCGAGGAGGCCGAGCGCATCCGCGGCCTCGCGACCGGCGCGGACGACTATGTGGTGAAGCCGTTCTCGGTCCCCGAACTGGTGGCGCGGGTGCGCGCGCTGCTCCGCCGCACCAAGCCCGAACACGTCGCCCAGACGCTCAAGGCCGGCGACATCGAGGTCGACCGCGTCAACCGTCGCGTCCGCCGTCAGTCGCGCGAGATCCATCTGGGCCCGACCGAGTTCCGCCTGCTCGAATTCCTGATGCAGTCGGCGGGCCGCGTCTTCACCCGCGAGCAGCTGCTCGACGGGGTCTGGGGCCGCGACGTCTATATCGACGAGCGCACGGTGGACGTCCATGTCGGCCGGCTCCGCAAGGCGATCAACCGCGGCCGCAAGCCCGACCCGATCCGCACCGTGCGCGGCTCGGGCTACTCCTTCGACGAGACCTTCGCCCGGGCCTGACGGACCAGGCGCGGCGAGCGCCGCCGCGATGTCCCGGCCCTGAGCCGGACCCATCCGGCTCGACGGCCCCGAAGGCGACGGAACGCGCGACCCTGTTCCTGGGTCGCGCGGCGCTTAAGGGGTCCCGGCTCAGGACCGGGACATGAGCGGCTTGCTCAATGCGCCGGCGCGCTGATCCGCCGGTTCCGGCGGTCGTTCGCCGGCTGGTAGGCGACCTGTGAGTGGTGCGGGCAATAGGCCGCGCCGGGCGTCGAACGGCCGCCGCAGAAGCGGAACTCCGGCTGGCTCGGGTCGCCCAGCGGCCAGCGGCACATGTTCTCGCGGAGCTCCATGATGGTCACGCGCTCGCAGACCAGCGCGGTCTCCACCACCTCGATCGGCACGATGCGCGGGGCCGGCGTCGGCCGCGGCGCCGGCGCGTGGCTCACCGCGAGCGCGGCGTTGCCGCGTGTCGCGAAGCTCGGCTGCCGCGGCGCCGCCGTGGGCGCCGGGCGGCGCGGCTGGCCGGCGGGCTTGGCGCGCATGCGCGAGACCGAAGAGGTCGCCGACTTGGCGCGCCCCGACAGGCCGAGGCGGTGCACCTTGCCGATGACGGCGTTGCGCGTGACGCCGCCGAGCTCCGCGGCGATCTGGCTGGCGCTCAGGCCGTCCCCCCACCGCTTCTTGAGAAGCTCGACGCGCTCATCGGTCCATCCCATCGGGTCCTCCAGGACTTGGCCTTGCGGCGTGCCATGCGCGGAATCCGGAACCCTTCGCCAAAGCGCGCTTGGGAGCGCCTTGGCGTCGCCGCCGCCGTAATCCGCTTGGAAACGAACGCGCACGACATGTCGTGCTTAACGAGGGGTAAATTACGATATGCAGCGACTCAGCGTAAAGAGTCCGGAATGCAACAGTGGGGTTTTCCCCAAGCATCTCGGCCGGCCGTCCCCACCCCGGGGCTGGCCGGAAGCGGCGGAACCGTCAAGATTTCGAGCAGTCGCAACGATTGACAGGGCGTCGGTCGCTCATATTATCCCGCCAGTGGAGGGCCGCCCGGCTGGAGCGGCTCTTTTCTTTTTTCATCGCCGGGATCGCCCGGCGCAGACGCTTGCAAGGAACTGACCCGTGTCTCCCCCTTCCGCGCTGATGCCTGTCTTCGCCCGCGCCGGCGTCGCCTTCGAGCGCGGCGAAGGCTGCTGGCTGATCTCGGACAAGGGCGAGCGCTATCTGGATTTCGCGTCGGGCGTCGCGGTGAATTCGCTCGGCCACGCCCATCCGCATCTCGTCGAGGCGCTGAAGCGCCAGGCCGAGACGCTGTGGCACGTCTCCAACCTGTACACGGTCCCTGAGGCCGAGCGGCTCGCCGGGCGGCTTGCGGACGCCTCCTTCGCCGACGTCGTGTTCTTCTGCAATTCGGGAGCCGAGGCGCTCGAAGCCTCGATCAAGCTCGCGCGCAAGCATTTCCACGCCAAGGGCGAGCCCGAGCGCTACCGGCTGATCACCTTCGAGGGCGCGTTCCACGGCCGCACGCTCGCGACCATCGCGGCCGGCGGGCAGCAGAAATATCTCGAGGGCTTCGGCCCGAAGGTCGAGGGCTTCGACCAGGTGCCGTTCGGCGATCTCGATGCGCTGAAGGCCGCGATCGGGCCTGAGACCGCCGGCGTGCTGGTCGAGCCGCTGCAGGGCGAGGGCGGGGTGCGCTCCCTGCCGCCCTCGACGCTGAGGGCGATCCGCGAGATCTGCGACGCCGAGGGTCTGCTGCTCGTCGTCGACGAGGTCCAGACCGGCGTCGGTCGCACCGGGACGCTGTTCGCCTATGAGCATTCCGGGATCCGGCCCGACGTCATGGCGATCGCCAAGGGCATCGGCGGCGGCTTCCCGATGGGCGCCTGCCTCGCGACCCGCGAGGCCGCGGACGGCATGACGGCCGGCGTCCACGGCTCGACCTTCGGCGGCAACCCGCTCGCCATGGCGGTCGGCAACGCCGTGCTCGACGTGGTTCTGGCGCCCGGCTTCCTGGAGCATGTCCGGCGCATGGGCCTGCTGCTCAAGCAGAAGCTCGCGGGCGTCGCCGACGGCCATTCGGACGTGGTCGCCGAGGTCCGGGGCGAGGGCCTGCTGACCGGCCTGCGCTGCAAGGTCCCCAACACGGAGGTCGTCGCGGCGCTGCGCGACGCCAAGCTGCTGACCGTCGGCGCGGGGGACAACGTCGTGCGGCTGATCCCCCCCTTGATCGTCACCGAGGCCGAGCTCGACGAGGCCATGGAGCGCCTCGATCGCGGACTGTCGGCGGTCGAGGCGAAGCTGCCGGCTTCCGCGCGGAGCGCCGCGGAATGAGCGCGAACGGTCTCCGCCATTTCCTCGACCTGTCGGATTTCGCGACGCCGACGCTGCGCGCGATGCTCGACGCCGGCTGCGCGATGAAGGCGCGCCGCCGGACCGCTGAGGCCGCGGACGACAGGCCGCTCGCCGGCAAGGTCGTGGCCATGGTGTTCGAACAACCGTCCTTGCGGACCCGCATGTCGTTCGACGTCGGCATCCGCGAGCTCGGCGGCGAGAGCGTGATGGTGACGGGCAAGGAGATCGAGCTCGGCGAGCGCGAGGCGATCGCCGACACCGCCCGCGTCCTGTCGCGCTTCGTCGACGCCATCATGATCCGCATGCTGAACCACGACCAGCTCGCGGAGCTCGCGCGCCACGCCACGGTGCCGGTCATCAACGGCCTGACCAAGCGCTCGCATCCCTGTCAGGTGATGGCCGACCTCATGACCTTCGAGGAGCGCAAGGGGCCCATCGCGGGGCGGCGGGTCGCCTGGACGGGCGATTTTAACAATGTGCTGGCCTCCTGGATTCACGCCGCGGCGCGTTTCGACTTCGAGCTCGCGATCGCGACGCCGCCGGAGCTCGCGCCGCGCGAAGACCTGATCCGCTGGGCGAAGGACGAGGGCGCGCGGCTCGATCTCGGCCACAGGGCCGAGGCCGCGGTCGAGGGCGCGGACGCCGTGATCTCCGACAGCTGGGTCTCCATGGGCGACGCCGACGGCGAGCGCCGCCACAATCTGCTGAAGCCCTTCCAGGTCAACGCCGCGCTGATGAAGCGCGCGGCGCCGGACGCGATCTTCCTGCACTGCCTGCCGGCGCATCGCGGCGAGGAGGTCACCGACGAGGTGATCGACGGCCCGCAATCGGCGGTGTTCGACGAGGCAGAGAACCGCCTCCACGCCCAGAAGGGCGTGCTGGCCTGGTGCTTCGGGGCGGTCGGCCAGTAGGGGCGCCCCGCCGCGCGTGGTCGCCGTCAGGCATGACGGCTGAATTCCAGCGCGAAAATCGCTAGACTGGCGTTGATCGCTGGAGCGATCAGCTGGGGAGACGGCCAATGTCCGATTTCGCGCACAAATGGGCGGAGTCCATCGCCCTTCCGTTCGCCCAGCGTTGGTGGGTGGTGGCCCTGCGGGGCCTTTTCGCCCTGCTGTTCGGCATGATCGCGCTATTGGCGCCGGGCGCGACCATCCTGTCGCTGGTGCTGCTGTTTGCGGCCTACGCCTTCGTGGACGGGGTGGCCGAGCTCTTCCTCGCGGCCCAGTGCGTTCGCGCCGGGTGGCGCCGTTGGCTCCCGCTGCTGGTCGGCGGGCTCGCCAGCATCGCGGCCGCGGTCGTCGCGTTGCTGTGGCCGGGCCTCACCGCGATCGTCTTCGTTCTGCTGCTTGCGGCCTGGTCGTTCGTCTCGGGCGTTATGATGATCGCATCCGCGTTCCGGCTCGACGCAAGCCATGGCAAAGTCTGGTTCATCCTGGCGGGGGTCGCATCCATCCTGTTCGGGCTCGCGCTCGTGGTCGCGCCGCTCCTTGGCGCAGTCGTGCTGACATGGTGGATCGGCGTGTACGCGCTGATCCTGAGCGGCGCGCTGTTCGCAATGGCGTACCGGCTACGGTCGCGCCGGCTCAAGGGCTAAAGGGAGCGCCGTCAGGCTCGCTATCTTCCGTTTGGGCGCCGTGGGGCCTAAATATGCCCCATCATGACAGACCACGCCCCATCCGCCCTCCGCGAGGACGGCGACGACCGCATCCTGCCGTTCCAGATCGAGGCGCTCGACGTCCGCGGCCGCGTGGTGCGGCTCGGGCCCTCGATCGACGCCGTGATCGAGCGTCACGCCTATCCGCCCTCGGTCTCGAAGCTGCTCGGCGAGGCGGTGGCGCTCACCGTTCTGCTCGGCTCGGCGCTCAAGATCGACGGCCGCTTTCAGCTCCAGACCCGTTCCGACGGCCCGGTCGGCATGCTGGTGGTCGACTTCGAGGCCCCGGACAGGGTCCGGGCCTGCGCCCGCTTCGACAAGGACCGGCTCTACGACGTCCGCGGCTCCGGGGCGCTGCTCGGCTACGGCCATATGGCGCTGACCATCGACCAGGGGCCGGACATGTCGCGCTATCAGGGCGTGGTCGCGCTCGAAGGCGGCGGCCTCGAGGAGGCGGCGCACGCCTACTTCCGGCAGTCCGAGCAGATCCCGACCAAGGTGCGGCTCGCGGTCGCCGAGACGCTGTCGCCCGGTGCGAGCCATTCCTGGCGCGCCGGCGGGCTGCTGGTGCAGTTCCTGCCCGAGGCGCCGGAGCGCATGCGCACGCCCGACCTCGATCCCGGCGACGCGCCGGACGGCGCCGAAATCCCCGAGAGCGCCGAGGACGACGCCTGGGTCGAGGCCCAGACGCTGGTCTCGACCGTCGAGGACCACGAGCTGATCGACCCGACGCTGGAACCCGAGCGGCTGCTGATCCGCCTGTTCAACGAGCGCGAGATCCGGGTGTTCGAAAGCCGCGGGGTTCGCGAGGCCTGCCGCTGCTCGCGCGAGCGCGTGCTCGGCATGCTGAAGAGCTTCACGGCCGACGACCGCCGCGACATGCGCGCCGACGACGGCTCGATCGAGGTGACGTGCGACTTCTGCTCGACGAAATACGCCTTCTCGGCCGAGGAGGCGGCGGAGTTGGACGCCTCCACGGAAGGCGAGGCCTGACGCGGCTGCAGGGCCGTCATCCCGCCTCGAGCGAAGAGCGGAGACGGGATCGGCCCCCGAAGCGCGCCTTGTCCTGAGGACGATCCCGGATCGGCCTTACGGCCGTCCGGGATGACGGTCGTCCCCGCTATTGCGCCCCGCCGCCATACATGTAGTTCGGCAGCCAGAGGCCGATCGCCGGAAAGGCGTAGTACAGCGCCATCGAGAAGATCACGATGAACAGGAAGGGCATCACCCCGGCGAAGATCTCGTTGATCGAGACATGCTTGGGCGCCACGCCCTTCAGGTAGAACGGCGCCATCGCGACCGGCGGCGACAGGAACGACGTCTGGATGTTCAGTGCCACCAGGATGCCGAAGAACAGCGGGTCGATGTTGAAGTGGCTCAGCAGCGGCAGAAAGATCGGCAGGAAGATGACGATGATCTCGGTCCATTCGAGCGGCCAGCCCAGCACGAAGATGATGATCTGGGTCAGGATCAGGAACTGGATCGGGGTCAGGTCGAGCCCGATGATGAAGTTCTCGACGACCGACTGGCCGCCCAGATAGGCGAATACGGCCGAGAACACGAAGGAGCCGACGAACAGCCAGCACACCATCGCGGAGGCGCGGGCGGTGAGATAGACGCTCTCCCTCAGCTTCTCGAAGGTCAGCTGCCGGTAGGCGACCGCGAGCAGGAACGCGCCCATCGCGCCGACGGCCGCGGCTTCGGACGGCGTCGCGTAGCCGCCGATGATGGCGCCGAGCACGCCGGAGATCAGCAAGGCGAGCGGCAGGAACGAGGTCGCGAGCGCCCACAGCACCGCGAAATAGGACGACGCGCGCTCCGAGGGCGGCAGCTTCGGCGCGAGCGACGGGTTCAGCAGCACGCGGATGATGACATAGGCCATGTAGAGCGTGGCGAGCATCAGCCCGGGGAAGAAGGCGGCGGCGTAGAGCTTGACGACCGAAACGCCCGCGGTCGCGCCATAGAGGATCAGCATCACGCTTGGCGGGATCAGAATGCCGAGGCAGCCGCCGGCGCAAACGACGCCGGCCGACAGCCGCGTGTCGTAGCCGGCGCGCAGCATCGCCGGGAAGGCGAGCAGGCCCATCAGCGTGACGACCGCGCCCACGATCCCGGTCGCGGTCGCGAACAGCGCGCAGGTCGCGAGCGTGGCGAGCGCGAGCGAGCCCGGAAGGCCGCCGGCCGCGAGCTGGATCGACTTGAACAGCCGGTCGAGGATGTTGGCGCGCTCGACCAGATAGCCCATGAACAGGAACAGCGGCACCGAGATCAGCACGTCCGAGGACATCACGCTGTAGGTGCGCTGGACGAACAGCTGGAACACCGTGTCGCCCATGGCGTAGTAGCCGAAGCCCACGCCGAGGGCCATCAGCGTGAAGGCGATCGGGAAGCCGAGCAGCAGCAGCCCCACGAACAGGGCGAGCATGATGACGCCCATCGCGGGATCGGAGATGTAGGCGCTCACAGCTTGGCCTCGTCGACGGAGATCTGGGAGCGGTCGACGTCGACCTTGTTGGCCTCGGCTTCGGCGAGGATCAGATGCTCGGTCTCCTCGACGTCGCTCTGGCGCTGCGGCCACTCGCCGGTGCGGATGCAGATCACGCAGCGCAGCACCTCGACCACGCCCTGCATCGCCATCAGCACGCCGGTGATCGGGATGATCATCTTGAACGGCCAGAGCAGCAGGCCGTCGGGCGAGAACGAGCTCGTCTCCTTGGTCTGGTAGGAGAGGTCGAAGAACACGTAGCCGGCGTAGACCAGCGCCAGGATGCCGGGAAAGAAGAAGAAGATGTAGAGCACCAGGTCGAGCCAGGCCTGGGTCCTGGGCGCCCATTGGCGGTAGAGGAAGTCGCCCCGCACATGCCCGTTGCGCGACAGCGTGTAGGCCCCGGCCGACATGAAGAGCAGCCCGTAGAGCATGTAGCTCGCGTCGAACGCCCAGGTGGTCGGCGCGCCCATGACGCGGCGCGAGATGACCTCGAAGGTGATGACCAGCGTCAGGACGACGATCGACCACGCGAAAATCTTGCCGATCGCGGAATTGAAGCGGTCGACCGCGAGAAGATAGGACTGCATCCGGCCCCCGGGACTCTGACGCTGAATTGGCCGCCTCGCCCGCGGCTACGTCCGGCCGATATTACGGCGAAACGCTGAAAGTGACCGAGGCTTCGCGACTTGTTCGGCGGGCGGCCGGCCCCGAGGAGCCGGCCGCCCGTCGCTTTACGCTTGCTTGAAGAAGTGCTCGTAGGCGAGGTCGCGCGGCGCCTCCATCTCGCGCGTCATGCCGACGACGCGCTTGGCGAAGGATTTCTGGCTCTCGATGACCTTCTGGAAGAAGGGGTCCGGGTTGGCCGCGATCACCTTGTCCCAGGCGGCGAGCTGCGCCTCCAGGATCGACTTCGGCGTCTCGATCACCTTGACCCCCGCGGCCTTGATGGCCTCGAGATCCTTCGAGTAGCGGTCCTGCGCCTTCCAGGACATGTCGGCCGAGGCGGCCTCGGAGGCGTATCTGACGATCGCCTGCACTTCCGCCGGCAGGCCCTCGAACTTCCGCTTGTTGAACAGGATCTCGAAGCACTCCAGCGTCTGATGGTAGCTCTGGACCATGTAGATCTTCGAGACGTCCGGGAAGCCCAGGATCTTGTCGGACGAGGGGTTGTTGAACTCCGCGCCGTCGATCAGGCCGCGGTCGATCGCGGGCACGATCTCGCCGCCGGGCAGGATCGTGACGGCCATGCCCATTTCCTTGCCGAGGTCGGCGCCGAGGCCGACCGTGCGGTACTTGAGGCCCTTGATCGCGTCCGGCCCGGCGATCTCCTTCTTGAACCAACCGAAAGGCTGCGTCGGCATCGGCCCGGTGAGGAGGCCGACGACGTTGAGCTTCAGAACCTGCTGGGTGAGCTCGTCATAGAGCGCCTGGCCGCCGCCATACTTCACCCAGGACAGCAGCTGGTTGGCGTTCCAGCCGAAGGGCGGCGCGGTTCCGAACAGCGAGAAGGCCTTGTTCTTGCCGTACCAGTAGGCCGAGACGCCGTGGCCGCCGTCCAGGACGCCGGTCGAGACCGCGTCGAGGAGCTGGAAGGCCGGGACGACGGCGCCCGCCTGCAGCAGCTCGATCTGAATGCGGCCGGCGCCCATTTCATTCACGCGCTTCACGAAATCGGATGCGAATTCGTGGAAGATGTCTTTGTTGGGCCAGGTCGACTGGAACTTCAGACGAACCGCGGCCTGCGCCCGCACCACGGCGGGCGCGGCGACGGTGGCGGCGGTCGCGACCGCCGCGCCGGCGAGGAAGCGGCGTCGGGCGGGGCTGCTGGCCTCGCCTCCGTCCGCAAGCGTGTCAGGCGATTTCTTCACGGAAGTCTCCCCTTGTCGGCCGAACGGACGGCGGGCGCCGCAGGCCGAATCTGACGCGCGTCTTCTTTTCGAACGCGCTGGCGTTTCCCGAGCCCTTCTTGATTTTGGTTCGTCCAGGCTCCGTCTGGAGTTAATTCGACCGCCCGGTCGTGATCAAGACGATTCTGGGGCGCCAAGCCATTTCCGCGCCGCAACAGTTCACGTCTGCGGCGCCCGACGGCCGGCCGCGCCTCTCGTCGCCCTTGACGCTCCGGAGCTTCGGGCGCTTAAGCTTCAAGGATCATGACCGAAGCGAGCGCCGAGACGGCCGACGAGGGCCCCTGCTGGACCGCAGTGACGCGCGCGATCCGCGTCACCGTCACGCCGCGCTACCTCGCTGCTGAATCCGATCCTGAGGAAGACCGATACGTCTTTGCATACACGGTCGAGATCGTGAACGAGGGCGAGGAGACGGTTCGGCTCATCGCGCGGCACTGGCGGATCACGGACGGCCGCGGCCGCACCGAAGAGGTGAGGGGGCCGGGCGTGGTGGGCGAGCAGCCGACCCTCGGCCCGGGCCAATCCTTCACCTATACAAGCGGCGCGCCATTGCCGACGCCGTCCGGCATCATGGTCGGCGACTACCACATGATGACGGACGCCGGTCAGCCCTTCGACGTCGCGATCCCGGCCTTCGCGCTCGAAAGCCCGCACACGGTCCGCACGCTGCATTGACGCGGCGGCGGGGCGCCATGCCCGGACTCGATCGGGGCATCTTCCGTGTTTTGGGTCAAGTTACGCTGC
>NZ_RYFI01000011.1:178483-178744 GCF_004103825.1 Hansschlegelia zhihuaiae | reverse complement strand
ACCCAGGACGCCGCGCCGGAGCAGCTGGCGAAGCGGTCGGTGAGAAGACGTCGTGCGCGGGGCGCCGGGCGACCGGATCGCCGAGAACTGACGGCATGTGGTGGCCCGGCGCCCTGCGCCTTCCCACTGAGCATTTTGTTGCGTGACCAGAGCAGGACTGAGGCGACGGCTGATCGGGGCCGGCGGGCGAGGAGGCGCGTCTTCTCCCTCCCCTTTCAAAGGGGAGGGTGGCCCTCGCGCCAGCGAGGGTCGGGTGGGGAT
>NZ_RYFI01000011.1:178249-178401 GCF_004103825.1 Hansschlegelia zhihuaiae | reverse complement strand
TCCCGACCTCGCCTTCGGCTCGGCCACCCTCCCCGCTGCCGCGGGGCAGGGAGAAGAAAGGGCAGAGAGAAGAGCGCGGCTCCCGCTTCTCCCCCCCCTTTCAAAGGGGAGGGTGGACGGGCGAAGCCCGGCCGGGTGGGGATCGGTCAGGA
>NZ_RYFI01000011.1:153349-178158 GCF_004103825.1 Hansschlegelia zhihuaiae | reverse complement strand
GCGCGCCGGTCCCCCCTCCCCGCCGCCGCGGGGCAGGGAGAAGAAAGGGCAGGGGAAGGGCGGCGC
Source organism: Hansschlegelia zhihuaiae (assembly GCF_004103825.1). Lineage (GTDB taxonomy): Bacteria > Pseudomonadota > Alphaproteobacteria > Rhizobiales > Methylopilaceae > Methylopila > Methylopila zhihuaiae. The sequence goes on along the minus strand of NZ_RYFI01000011.1, from coordinate 178,092 downwards.
GGAGAGCGAAATCCGCCCGCGCTGACCCCCAAAACCCCCGGATCAATAGGTAGTCGTACGGACCCGAAGCCGGATGGACACTCCGGAACGTTCATTCCAGAAATGGCGCCCTTTGAAACAGGGCATGGGAATCAGCATGCGCAGCAAGACAGTCACCGCGGCCTGCGGGCTCGCTCTCGCCGTCGCGGCCGCCGCGCCGGCCGCCGCCGCGAGCCTCGAGGGCCAGGCCTTCGCGATCGACAAGACCACCGCGAGCCAGGCGGTCTATCCCTCGACCTTCGCGACCGGCGGCGCGAATTTCGGCGTGAGCTTCGCCGGGGACACCAATTCCGACGGCGGGGCCGACACGGTGTGGCTCCAGCTGTTCAAGGCCAAGGGCAAGCCGGACGGCAAGAAGGCCGAGGTCGCCAAGGGCAAGCCCGGCATGACCGGCGTCGTCAGCACCTTCCCGTCGGGCGGCCTGGCGCTGTCGGGCGGCGGGGCGCTGGTGTCCTATTTCGACCTGCGCTTCACCCCGCCGCTCGCGAGCGGCGGGCTGTTCGGGCAGGAGATGAAGGGCGGCAAAAAGGTCGGCAAGGAGGTCGAGATCGACGCCGTGAAGACCGACCAGGTCTCGGTCGGCGCGCTGGTGCCGCTGAAGCAGGGCGGCCTCGCCTGGTGGACCTCGATCAACTTCCAGACCCGCGAACAGACCGGCGCCGGCCGCTTCGTCTCGGCGGACGGCAAGCTCGACAAGGCGGTCATCGACTTCTCGCGGCCGAAGAGCCAGTTCTCCGGCGCGTTCCCGTTCCTCGACGGCTTCATCGCGCAGTGGGTCGAGATGGACAAGTCGTTCAAGAAGGGCAGGGTCTTCGCCCGGATCTATGACGGCAAGGGCAAGCCCACGGGGCCCGAACAGGCGCTGACCGAGACCGGGCCGCTCGAGGAGGTGGTGTTCACCTCGGCGATCGGCCTTGCGGGCGGCGAGATCGCGGTCGTCACCTCCGCCAGGAAGACGGGCGGCGGCGCCAAGCTCACCGCCCAGCTCTACGACAAGAGCTGGAAGACCGTCGGCAAGGAGAAGACCCTGGTCAAGGAGATGCTGGACCAGCCCTATGCGGCGCATCCGCTGACCGACGGCGGGCTGCTGGTCGGGGCCAAGGTCGCGGACGGCGCCAAGGACCAGGCGCTCGCGCTCACGACCTTCAACGCCACGCTGAAGGCGGTCGGCCCGACGGCGCGGATCGCCGGCGTCGCGAAGCCCGATTTCGCCCAGATGCTCGCGCTCGAGGACGGCTCGGCGGTCGTGCTCTACACCTCGGACGGCAAGAGCCTGACGGGTCAGCTGATCAAGCCCTGAGGCCGGTCCCGCGTCGCTCCGGCCGTCAGGCGCCGGGGCGGCGCGTCACATCAGGGTGACGTCGAGATTCTCGCGCAGCGCCGCCACCAGCGCGCCCTGCCGCGAGGTCTCGGTCTTGGCGAACAGCGCCTTGATCTGGGTGCGCACGGTGGCCTTGCTCACGCCGCGCTCGCGGGCGTGGTCGTCGAGCGAGCCGCCGGCCGCGAGCGACGCCGCGAGCGCCGCCTCCGCCGGGGTGAGCTTCAGCGCGCCCATCAGTCGCTCGGCGTCGATCCGGCTGGCCCGGCCGGGCTTGCGGACCACCACCGCGAGCTCTGCGAGCGGCGCGAGGCTGGCGCGCAGGCCGTCCCGCCCGAGCGGGTGCAGCGAGACCCTGAGCGGCGCCTCGCAGCCATTGAGCGTCGCCTCGATGTGATCGGCCGAAGCCGCCGCCCCGGGATCGAGCGCGCGCCGCGCCGCGGCGCAGAGCTCGCGGCCGGCCGCGGCGTCCGAGAAGGCGAGCCGGCCGGCGCGGATCGCGACCCCGTGGCCGGACTTCAGCAGCTCCTCGCCGGCGCGGTTGACATGCGCGACCCTGAGGTCGCCGCTCGCCAGGAACACGCCCGCGTCCACGAGGTCGAGCGCGGCCCCGATGTCGTCGGCCTGCGCCTTGGCCTTCTGCAGCAGCGCGAACAGCTCGAAGGCGCGGCGGAGATGCGGCGCGAGCAGGCCGAGGCGCGAGCGCTCCTCCTCGTCGAACGGCCCGGCGTCGCGGCCGCGCATCACCGCGAGCGTCGCCATCACGTCGCCCTCGCGAGCGAAATAGGAGACCAGGCTGAAGGGCAGGTCGAGCGGCTCGACCATCTCGCGGTAGAACGGCGTCGCGCGGAACCGGGCCTCGTCGACGCCGTCTTCGGCGCGGATCACCCGGCCCTGGTTCGCCAGGATGAAGGGCAGCCGGAGGTCCTCGCTGGCGTGGCGGTAGATGAAGTTCCGGTAGGCGTCGCGCGGCATGCCGGTCACGGCCCAGGCCGGCTGGAGGGGCGCGTCGACGCTGAACACGGCGAGCTGGGCGACCCGTCCGCCCACGAAGGGCGCGATCCGCGCCAGCAGCGTCTCCCAGCGGCGATGCTCGCCCGAGAGCTCGTAGATGTCGGCGACCAGCGCGGAATAGGTCTCGAGGTCCTGCATGCCCCGACGACTCCCGAAAGCGGAGCGGGTCGGCCGAGCCGCCCCGTTCGATCAACCGATAAAGAATTATAGAAGACAGCCGCGACGCGACTTTGACAAGCGTTTGAATGCGGGTCCGGCGCCCGCCGGACCCGCATCCGCGCGGGCTCAGCTCTGGATGAAGGCGAGCATGTCCGGGTTGATGATGTCGGGATGGGTGGTGCACATGCCGTGCGGCAGCCCCGGATAGGTCTTGAGGGTTCCGTTCTTCAGCAGCTTGGCGGAGAGCGGCGCGCTGTCGGCGTAGGGCACGATCTGGTCGTCGTCGCCATGCATGACGAGGACGGGGACGTCGATCGCCTTGAGGTCCTCGGTGAAGTCGGTCTCCGAAAAGGCCTTGATGCAGTCATAATGCGGCTTGGCGCCGCCCATCATGCCCTGCCGCCACCAATTGTCGATGACGCCCTGGTCGACCTTCGCGCCCTCGCGGTTGTAGCCGTAGAACGGTCCGGCCGGGACGTCGACGTAGAACTGCGCGCGGTTGGCGACCAGCGCGGCGCGGAAGCCGTCGAACACCTCGATCGGCAGGCCGCCGGGGTTGTTCTCGGTCTTCAGCATGATCGGCGGCACGGCGCCGATGATGACCGCCTTGGCGACGCGGCCGGGCTCTGAGCGCGCGACATAGTGCACGACCTCGCCGCCGCCGGTCGAATGGCCGACATGCACCGCGCCCTTGAGGTCGAGCGCGGCCGCGAGCTCCTTCACGTCTTCCGCATAGGTGTCCATCTCGTTGCCGGTCCAGGTCTGGCTGGAACGGCCGTGGCCGCGGCGGTCATGCGCGATGACGCGAAAACCCTTCCCGAGGAAGAACATCATCTGGCCGTCCCAGTCGTCGCCGCTGAGAGGCCAGCCGTGATGGAAGACGATCGGCGCGGCGTCCTTCGGACCCCAGTCCTTATAGGAGATCTCGGCGCCGTCCTTGACGGTGATCGTGCTCATCGCTCTCGTCCTTGATGTCGGGAGGGCCCGTCCCGCCCGCGATTGAAAGATTAGGCCGCGGCGGCCTGCGTTGGGGAGATATTCCGCGGGGGATGCGACACGGCGGCGACGGCGACGACCGCGCGACGGAGCGTTTCACTCCCGCGGGGCGGCCGCGGGCGGGATCGGGCCCTTGCCCGACAGAGCGAGGCTCGCCGCGACGGTCGGCTCGTCGGCCTCCTCGTCGTCGGACGGCGTGACGCAGATCTCGCCGCGGAGCGCGGCCGACAGCTCGTCGGCCTCAGGCAGGAGCGCGGCGCGGCGGGCGCGCTCCGGCCACCAGGGCGGCGGCGTATTGAGGCCCGCGAGACGGTTCAGCCCGTACCAGAGCTGCTCGGCCGCGGTCTTGGGCGGCAGCACCCGGATGATCTGCATCATCCCGGCGTCCTCATGGCCGACGACATGGCAATGATAGACGAAGCGGCCGAGCATCACCGGATTGGTGAAGGGGATGATCAGGGTGACGACGCCCGGCTTGGCGTCCTGGGCGTAAGGCAGGTTGATCACGTCGCGCATGCCGGGAGAATCCTCCTGCACGCCCTCGCTCTTGTCGAGCACGAGGAAGGCGGTCTGGTGCAGGTGGAAGACGTGGAGCTCGCCCGAGAGGTTGCGGATCGTCCACTTCTCGACGTCGCCGAGCCGCACCGTGGTGTCGACGACGTTCTCGTCGAACTGCTTGCCGTTGATGAAGAAGCGGTTGCCGTTGGCGGACTCCGAGAAATCGAAGGTGCGCTCGCGGGCGATCGGGGCGTTTTTGAGATCGACGGCCCGCGGGGAGATCGACTTGCGATGCGCCGCGGGCTCCTCGAGCCGCGCCGCGACGCCCTTCTCCTCGACAGGCTCGCCCGACACGTCGAGCGTTCCGACCACGACCTCCGGATTGGGGTCGCCCTGCGGGCCGGTGTCGATCTTCAGTGAGCGCAGCTTGAAGCGGCCCGGCGCCTTGCCGGCCGACACCAGGACCGTGGCCCGCGCGCCCGGCGAAAGGAACACGCTCGCCTGCCGCTCAGGCTTCGGTAGCACGTTGCCGTCGCGCTCGATCGTCCAGAAGTCATGGCCGTCGAGGGCGAGGTGGAAGAAGGCGTCGGCGCCGAGATTGCCAAGCCGCCAGACCTGCCACTCGTTCGGCCGCGCGCGGATCCTCGGATCGAGATAGCTGTTGATCGTCTTGATCTTGGCCGTGTTCTGGTCCTGGCCCGGCAGATAGATGTCCTTCAGGACCAGGACCCGTTCGCGCAGATCCACGAACTCGGGATAGTGGCGCTTGAGATCGCCTTCGACGATCAGCATTCCGGACATGCCCGACAGGATCTGCTTCTCGACATAGCCATGAGCGTGCGGGTGGTACCAGTGCAGCCCGCGCGGATGGTCCTCGGGAAACGGCACCACGTAGTGGCGGGTCTCGCCCGGCTGCGCGTCGGTCAGGACGTCGTCGCCCGGCGGCTTCGGCGTCACATCCGTGCCGTGGTAGTGCACATTAGTGGGCTGCTTGCGGCGGATCTCGATGTCGGCGCGGCCGATCTGGTCGACCAGCGAAAGCTTCAGCGTGTCGCCGGGGTTCAGACGCAACGTCGGCGGAATGTAGAGACCGTTATAGACATTGCTGGTGAAGCTCCGGCCCGCGACCGTGATCCGGCTGGGCTTCGCCGTCAGCGTCGCTTCGAGAACGCCGTTCCGGCTGTAGATGTCGGGAGGGTTCGGCAGGTCGTCGGGCTTCGCCGCCGACGGCTCGCCGATGATCGCCGGAATGTCGACCGCTTCGCCTGCGACGGCTGCTCCCGCACAGAGTAACGCGGCCGCCGCGACCGCGCCGAGAACCTTGAGCATGAGACCCCCGCCGAAGCCGCCTGTGAAGCTTCGGCGAGATTACTCAAGCGACGGAATGCGACAACACCAAATCTGCGACGGCGTGATCCGTGTTTGGCGAATTCCTGCCGCTGTTTAGTAATCGCTCGGTCATCATTGGCCGGAACACCTTCGACAGGTCCGTCCGTCGGCCATACGGCAGGTCGATGGCTGCCGCGGAGGCTCAGTCCTCGACGACATAGACCCGCTGGTAGGACCGCGGCCTGACGGCGATCACGCGGTCCCTGCTGTCGAAGTCCGTGTCGTCGACATAACCGGAGTCCGCGATGTGGCGTCGCGCAGCCCGGCGGGCGAGTTCGATCTCGAGATCCTCGTCGCTCTGGCGGGACGCGCTGACGACGTAGCGCGCCGACGCGGCGGGCCGGCGTCCTTCGCCGCCGCGCATACGGGCGTCGGCTTCGAAGGTCGACTCCCGTTCGCGACGCGCGAGTCTGCTCTCGACGGCGTCGGAAGACCGCGCGACGCGAGGCGCGCGCGTTGTCCGCTCCGGGTCGCCCGGCCTGGACTCGACCGAGACCTCGGCGCCAGCGCGCTCGCGCGTCCGCATCTCCGAGCGGGCCGACCGCTCGGAGGCGTCGCGCCGCCGGTCTCCGGCGCGCTGGTCGGTTCGGATCGAAGCTTCGCGCGCCCGCCGGTCTCGGTCGTCGCGGCCCGCGTCGGACGTCTCGGGGCGAGACGGCGCTTCGGATCGGTTGCGTCGCTGTTTTTCCGGACCGTCGGCCAGGAGTTCGGACTCGGCCGTGGCGGCTGCGGTCTTTTGAGGCCGGGACTCCGCGGGCGCAGCCGTCGTCTTGGTCGCGTCGGGGGACGGTGACGTCGGCGCCGGCTGTTCGACGTTCGAGGCGGCCGTCTGGGCCGGCTTCGGCTCGGTTCGCGGTTCCGCCTTGGCTGCGGCGCCCGGCGGCGTCGCGCGATCGAGCAGCGTATCAGCCGTCTGCCGGGGCGCGGCGCCGTCCTGGGCGAGGGCGGCCAACGGGAAGGCGAGCGCAGCCGAAGCCACGGTCGCGAGCAGCATGGTCTTCATGATGAATTCGCCTCACGAACGGCGCAGGCTGGACCCGCGCACTTCGCCCTCGGCAGGGCAACGTCCCTGGTCCGTTCATCGTTCCGGATGTCCGCGGGACCGCTCGACGCGCTCGGGCGGCGCAGGCGCCGCACTTCTTTGTCGGGCGGGGCGGCCTAGAATGTCGGCGCGAGGGCGAGGCGAGGCCGAAACGCATGAGACTGCTCAGGCTTGCAGCGCTGGCGCTGGCGATTTCGTTTGGCGTCGGGACCCTAGCGCACGCCCAGGAGTTCCGTCATCGCGGCTGGGTGGGGGCGCGCCTGCCGGGCGACAAGGACAGCGGTTGCGCGATGGGACGAGACGTCCGCGGCGGCGCTCTGGTGGTTTACGCCAACGCCGCGGGCGGGCTGCGCATCGGGCTCGGCAGCCGCGAGCTCCAGCTCGAGATGGGCAAGGAGGCGATCGGCGCCGCGACGTTCGACGACTCGCCCCCGATCCTGCTCAAGGGCGCGGCGATCTCGGCCAACACGGTGCTGTTCGACCTGATGGAGAAGGCTCCCGACGGCGCGCTGGCGCGGCTGATCGAAGCCTCGCGCGGCGTGAAGCTCACCTATGCGGGCCGCTCGCTCGTGGCGCGGCTGTCGGGTTCCGAACGGGCGATCAAACTGCTGCGGGACTGCGCGGCTGGGCCCGACCCGATCGAGGCGCCGCCGGTCGCGCAGGGCGCTGGCGCGTCGTCGGGCGAGCGGGCGGCGGAGTTCGGTTTCCTGCGCCAGGGCATGGAACTCGGGGACGCCAATACGAAACTGCTCGACGCCGGCTGGCAGGCCGAGACGCCCGTTGGGCGCGCCGACGATCCGGCCGCGAAGCCGCTCCGGGATCGCGGCGTTTCCGGCGGGACATGCTCGGGGACGCCGACATCCTGCGTCCTCGACTACGCCGACGCCTATGGCAACGCGTTGCGGCTCACTGTGGCGGGCGACGAGGCGCGCGTCCGGAACTGGCGGCTGAACCCGCCGGACGAGGGCGCACGCGCCGGTCCGTCGGAGGACCCGGACCCTCCGGCCTCGCCCGCCGCGGGCGAGCGCGGACCGTGAGCCGCCGGAACCGCTGGCGCGCCAAGGCGTTGACGGGTCGGGCGACGTCGCGCTCTGGCGCGCGAATGCGAGCGGACGTTCTGTGAGCAACCGGTCTGCGACGCGGATCCGCACTCTGGCGGACGGCGGCGGCGTCATCTTGGCGGCCGCCTGGACGATCATCGGCATGGGCGTGGTGGCGACGCTTTATGTCGGCGCCGACCTGCTGATTCCGATCGCGCTTGCGCTGCTGCTCTCCTTCGTGCTGTCGCCGGTCGTGAGCCTCGCCAAGCGCGCCCGGGTCCCGCGCGCCGCCGCGGTGTTGGTCGCGGTCACGCTCGCCTTCGGGGTCGTGCTCGGTCTCGGCGCCACCATCGCCGGGCAGCTCGGCCAGCTGGCGGGCGATCTGCCGCAATATCAGTCCACGATGCGCGACAAGATCCAGTCGCTGCGCGGCTGGACCTTCGGCTCCGGAACTCTGGAGCGCGCAGCCGACATGCTGCAGAGCCTCGGCAAGGAGTTCGAGGCCCCCGAGGGCGTCACCATCAGGCCGGGGGAGAAGGCCGAGCCGGGCGGGCGCCCGAAGAACGCGCCGCCGCTGGTCGAGGTGTTCGAGCGCCCGCCGACTGCGCTCGAAAACCTTCGGGACATCACTGCGCCGCTGCTCCACCCGATGGCGACGGCCGGCATCATCGTGGTGTTCGTGATCTTCATCCTGCTGCAGCGGGAGGACCTGCGGAACCGGCTGATGAGCCTCGCCGGCGCGCGCGACATCCAGCGGACCACCGCGGCGGTCGACGACGCGGCGCGGCGGCTGTCGAGGCTGCTGCTCACGCAGCTCGCGCTGAACGCGGGCTTCGGCATCACGATCGGCGTCGGGCTTTGGGCGATCGGCGTGCCGAGTCCGGCGCTCTGGGGCATCGTTGCCGGGGTGCTACGCTTCGTGCCCTATGTCGGCGCCTTCATCGCGGCGGTGTTCCCGCTCGCCCTCGCGGCCGCGGTCGATCCCGGCTGGACGATGGTGATCGCCACCGCGGCGCTGTTCGCGGTGGTGGAGCCGATCGTCGGACACGTCATAGAGCCGCTGGTCTATGGCCGCTCGGCCGGCCTGTCTCCGGTCGCGGTCGTGGTCGCCGCGACCTTCTGGACGGCGCTCTGGGGCCCGATCGGCTTGGTGCTCGCGACCCCGCTCACTGTATGCCTCGTCGTGCTCGGCAGGCATGTCGAGAGCCTCGCCTTCCTCGACACGCTGTTCGGCGACCGCCCGACGCTGACCCCCCCGGAGCTGTTCTACCAACGCATGCTGGCGGGCGACCCCGCCGAGGCGGCCGAGAAGGCCGAGGAGTATCTGCGCGAGAAGTCGCTCTCGGCCTATTACGAGGAGGTGGCCTTCCCGGGTCTCCTGCTCGCTCAGGCCGACGCCGAGCGCGGCGCGGTCGAGGGCGAGCGACTCGCGACCCTGAAGACCTCGGTCGCCGATCTCGTGGATTATCTCGACGCTTTCGACGACGTCGACCCGGCGGAGGACGGCGGGGCCGCGACCGACCCGGAGACCGTTGCGGCCATCGAGGCGTCGGAGCCGGATCCCGACGCCGGAGCGGCGGACTTGACGCCCGGCCCGCCTGAGCCTGAGCAGACGGACCCCGACTTCCGCGTGCGCTGCGTGGGCGGCCGCACGCCCGTCGAGGAGGCTGGGGCATTCATCGTAGCGCAGATCATGCGCAAACATGGGCTCAGCCCCCAGGTCGAGGACGAGGACTTCCTCCTGACCAGCGGCGTCGTGGAGATGGAGGCGGCCGGCGCCTCGATCGTTCTTGCCGTGACGCTCGACCCGGAGGAGACGCCGCTCAGGCTGATCGTGCGCCGCCTCCGCCGCCGCCTGCCGCATTCGCATATCGTAGTGGGGGCTTGGTCGAAGACGGATCGAGGTCTGGACTTCGCCGAGCTCGCCAAGTCCGTCCGCGCCGACGCCGTGGCCTTCAGCCTTCGTGACGCAGTTGAGTCGTGCCTCGCGGAGGCGAAGCGCCGGTCCGCCGGCCGCAAGGGGACGACGGCACGAACGGACGCCGAGGCGGCACGTTCGAGCGCGTAACGTGCGGTCGGCGTCCGTCGTAACTACGTTCGACCAACCATCCCCGAACCGAATGGAGCCGACATGCTCGACGAGACCTTCGAGGTGACCCGCACCGACGCCGAGTGGCGCGAGCTGCTCACCCCGGAGCAGTACGACGTGATGCGCCGCCACGGCACCGAGCGCGCCGGGACCTGCGCGCTGATGCTCGGCGAGAAGCGCAAGGGCGCCTTCGTGTGCGCGGGCTGCGGCCAGGCCCTGTTCCGCTCGGGCGACAAGTTCGAGAGCGGCACCGGCTGGCCGAGCTATTCATCGCCGGTCGAAGGCTCGGTCGCCACGACCGAGGACACGAGCTGGGGCATGCGCCGCACCGAGGCGCACTGCTCTCGCTGCGGCAGCCATCTCGGCCATGTCTTCCCGGACGGCCCGCCGCCCACTGGCCTGCGGTACTGCATCAACGGCGTCGCGCTGAACTTCGAGCCGGAGTGACGCGAGCGGGCGTCGCGCGGACCGCTTGCCGCGCGCCGCTCGTCAGAACCTCGGAAGCAGCACGCCCGCCACGAGGATCGCATAGGCGATCGCCAGGATGTCGAAGGCGTTGGCCGAGGTCACGACCGGCACGTCGACGCCGGCGTAGCGGAACAGCAGCGCGCCGGCGGCCAGCACCGCGGAGATCACGAACAGCGGCAGCGAAGGCGGCGTCAGCATGGCGTAATAGCCGCCGCCGCGTCCGACCAGCGGGTCGCGGTCGAGCGTGCGGCTGCGGCCGAACAGAGACGAGCGTCGCGTGAACAGGCCCATGGCGGCGATCCTCGTGAACAGGCCGCCAGCGGCGGCCTTTCCAGGGCAACGCCCGTCAAGGCTTCGCGGTTGCGCCGCCTTCGCCCACATAGGACACGCGGTAGATCGCCCCGTTGTGGTCGTCGGAAACCAGCAGCGAGCCGTCCCTCATCACATGGACGTCGACGGGCCGGCCGACATATTCGTCGTCCTGCACGAAGCCGGTGAGAAACGGCTCGACCGTGACGACCTCGCGCCTGTCGTTCAGGAAGGCGACCGCGACGTCGGCGTCCTTCTGCGGGCGGTTCCAGGGGCCGTGCCGGGCGATGAAGATCGCGTCGCGGTATTTCTCGGGGAACATCCGGCCGGTGTAGAACCGCATGCCGAGCGGCGCGGCATGGGCGCCGAGCAGCGCCGCCGGCGGCGAAAACTCCGAGCACTGCCGGCCGCCCCCGAACTCGGGATCGACCATCAGGCCGGAATGGCAATAGGGAAAGCCGAAATGCTGCTTGCCCGGCCGGGTGACATGGTTGAGCTCGTCGAGCGGCATGTCGTCCGAGACCCAGTCGCGCTGATTGTCTGTGAACCAGAGATCGCCCGAGCGCGGGTCGAAATCGAAGCCGACCGAATTGCGCACGCCCTCCGCGACCGTCTCGACCCCGGTTCCGTCCGGCTTCATCCGCAGGATGCGCGCCTGACCCTTGTCGGGCACGCAGATGTTGCAGGGCGCGCCGACCGGCGCATAGAGCTTGCCGTCCGGTCCGAACTTCAGGACCTTCCAGCCATGCTGGGACGAGGGCGGGAAGCCTTCATAGACCACGACGGGCTCGGGTGGAGAATCGAGCCGGTTCTCGATGTCGTCGAAGCGCAGGATCTTGCGCGGCGTCGCGACATAGAGAGCGCCGTCCTTGAACTCGACGCCGTTGGGCAGGGCGGTGTCGTCGACCACCACCTTGACCTCGCGCCGGCCGCCCTTATCGAGGACGGCGTAGACCTTGTTGGCGACGAACAGCGACGACACGAACAGCGTGCCCTTGGCCCCCTCGCGCATCATGCGGGCGTCGAGCACGTCGCTCGCCCAGGTCTCGACCTTGAAACCCTCCGGGACCTTGAGGCGCGGCGTCGGCAGCTGGTCGGCGGGCGTCGGCACCGGAAAGGCCGAGACCGGCGCGAGCTTGTAGCTCTGTCCCTCCTTCGGCCGGCCCACCGACCAGAAATCTTCGGGCCGCTCCGCCTGCGCGGTCGAGCAGGCCAGCGTCAGCGCCCCTATGACCAGCGCGCGGGCCGCGCTTAACCGTCCGTTCACGACGCCTGCGTCTCCTGAAGGCCCGGCGCCGTTCGCCCGGCGCGGGCGCGAAGGCTAGTGCGCGACGGGCGCGAGGCCAAGCGTGGCGGCTGTCCTGCTTTGGCCGCAATGCGGGAGCGAATCCATCGCCGTGGTAAGTTGTTTGCGGAAAATTCTCGGGGAAGACGCCGTGAGACTAAAGCCGTTGCTCGCGGCCTGCGTGTTTGGTCTGGCAGGCGTCCAGTCCGCAGAGGCGATCGAGTTCGAGCCTCGCCTGAAGGTGGTGGCGGACGGCGCGGCCCCCACTGTCGCGCTGACCTTCGACGCCTGCTCGAGCGGCTTCGACCGGCGCATCATGGACGCGCTGGTCGCCGCGAACGCCAAGGCCACGATCTTCGTGACCGAACGCTGGCTGAAGAAGAACCCGGCGGCCTTCGCCGAGCTCCGCGCGCGCCCCGACCTGTTCGAGATCGAGAACCACGGCGCGAACCATGTGCCGGCGGTGACGGACGCCGCTTCGGTGTTCGGCATTCGCTCGGCCGCGACGATCGAGGGCGTCCGCGCCGAGATCGACGGCGGCGCGAGCGCCATCGAGGCCGCGACCGGCGCACGGCCGCTCTGGTTCCGCGGCGCGACAGCCCGCTACAGCCGCGACGCGCTGGCGCTGATCGCCGAGCGCGGCATGAAGGTGGCCGGATATTCGGTGAATGGCGACATGGGGGCGTCGCTGCCGGCCCATGTGGTGAAGCGGCGGTTCGAGACGGCGCAAAGCGGCGACGTCGTGATCGCCCACATCAACCAGCCGGGCCGCCCGGCCGGGCAGGGGGCGGCGGACGGCGTCCGTGCGCTCGCCAAGGCCGGCGTCCGCTTCGTCCGGCTCGACGAGGTCGAAACCCGCGGCGACGAGGGGCGGCCGCTGCTAGCCGCCGGACACGAAGTCGATCACAAGCTTCACGTTCAGCGTGACGATTACCGCGGCGGTCAGCCCGGCCAAAGCGGACATCCAGCGGGGCGCGACGAACTCTCCCATCTTGGACCGGCTGGCCGTGAACCAGACCAGCGGGATCACCGCGAAGGGCAGCTGCAGGCTCAGGATCACCTGGCTCAGAACAAGTAGCTTGCTGGTTCCGCTCTCGCCGTAGAGCAGGGTGACGAAGATCGCCGGCGTGATCGCGATCGCGCGCGTGATCAACCGCCTCAGCCACGGCGCGAGGCGGATGCGCAGGAAGCCTTCCATCACCACCTGGCCGGCGAGCGTCGCGGTCACGGTCGAGTTCAGGCCGCAGCAGAGCAACGCGACGCCGAACGCGGTCGCGGCGATGGCGCCGCCGAGCAGCGGCCCGAGCAGCGTGTGCGCCTCGCCGAGCTCCGCCACCTCAGTGCGACCGTTCGCATGGAACGCCGCGGCCGCAAGGATCAGGATCGAGGCGTTGATGATAAACGCGAAGGCGAGCGCGACGGTGGAGTCGGTCACCGCCCATTTGATGGCCTCGTGCTTGCCGGCCGAGTCGCGCTTGTAGCCGCGGGTCTGCACCACGGCGGAGTGCAGATAGAGGTTGTGGGGCATCACGGTCGCGCCGACGATCCCGAGCGCGATGTAGAGCATCTCGGGGTTCTTGACGATTTCCGTGGTCGGGGCGAGGCCGCGGATGATCTGTCCGAGGTCCGGGTCCGCCATGGCGAGCTGGATCGCGAAGCAGGACGCGATCACCAGCAGCAGGCCGATCACGAAGGCCTCGATCCAGCGGAAGCCGACCCGCTGGAGCATCAGCACCAGGAACACGTCGAGCGCGGTGATGACGACGCCGATCTCGAGCGGGATGCCGAACAGCAGATTGAGGCCGATCGCGGTGCCGATCACCTCGGCGAGGTCGGTGGCGCAGATCGCAGCCTCGGCCAGCACCCAGAGCGGATAGGCGACCGGCTTCGGGAAGGCGTCGCGGCACGCCTGGGCGAGATCGCGGCCGGTCGCGACGCCGAGCCGCGCGCAGAGCGCCTGCAGCAGGATCGCCATCAGGCTCGAGAGCGCGACCACCGCCATCAGCGCGTAGCCGAACTGCGAGCCGCCGGCGAGCGAGGTCGCCCAGTTGCCCGGGTCCATGTAGCCGACGGCGACCAGATAGCCCGGGCCGAAGAAGGCGAGGAAGCGGCGGATCGGGGTGCGGCCGCCCACGCGGACCGAGGCGTTCACCTCCGACAGCGACGCCTCGCCGGGCTTTCCGCGCCAGCCGGAGAAGGGCGACGCCGCTTGTCCTTGGGCGATGTCGGTCATCGCATCGGTCTCGCCTCGCACTGCCGCCTCATAATGGATCGCTACTGATAATCGATCGCAACTCCGGTTTTTGCAAGTGGGTCGCAAGAGCATTTTTGCGCTTGCGAAGTCGGTGTGGCGGGAGTGACGCGCCGCGCCGACGTCCCGCGTGCCCGACGCCCGCCTCAGGCGGGTTCCTCAGCATGAGGATCGTGTAGAACGCCGGAGCACAAACCTTCCACACGGCTCGAGGAGTCGTCCTTCAGGACGACGTCTCGAAGCATGCGGGACGTCTGCGCGTCGCAGGCTTGGAGGCGGTTCAGTCGAATTCGGAGCTGCGGTCGGGCGGGAAGGGGCGGCCGAAGCCGTGACGCAGGCGGGCCAGCAGCCAGACGGGGTGGCGCCGATAGCCCGTTCCCCCCAGCGTGGCCGCGAAGCCGAAGGCCGGGCAATGCTCGATGACCGCGGCTTCGTAGGCCGCAAGCGCCTCGCGATCGAAGAACCGACTGTCCTCGACGACCCGCGGCGCGTAGGTCGCCTTCCGGCCGCCCCCGCGGTCGCGCAGTCTGGTGGCCGTCGCGGCGGCGCGCTCCTGGTCGGGCGGGGAGCCGACCAGCTCCGCGATCTCCTGAAGCACGGCTTCTGGCTCGTGCTCCAGGCGGGCGTGGTCGATAAGGGCCGCGCGCGCGGGCGGCGCGACCATCCATTTGTCGTGGAAACGCTTGTAGTAGGCGAGGCGATGAGCGAGGAAATCGTAATATCTTATTCGCGCGCCAAGACTTTCGCTCGGCGGGCGCATGCCGCTCTTGCGGGAGCGCAGCTCCGCCCCCGAGATCGCGTTGGAGACCGGGTGGCGGTGCTGGATCAGATAGATCGCGCCCGAAATGTCCCGCGGCAGACGGAACGCGAAGTCGTGGCTCTTCTGGAAGACCATGGCGCGACCCTCGGCCTTCGCGCAGGGCGCCTGCCGGCAGCAGCCGACGACGTCGTAGACCGAGCAGTATTTCAGCCTCGGCCCGAAATAATCCTCGACCAGCCGCGCCAGATGATGATGGCCCGAGCGTGGGATCGAGGCCCCGATGATCGGGATCGCTGGTCTCTGAACGTGGCCTGCCACCTGAAACGATGTCCTCGTCCTGGGCTCCGTCGCCGGAGCGTCCGCGCCCTCCTATCATCGCGCTCGGCGCCTCTCCATGGCGCATCGCGGCCTATGTCTTTCCGCGCTTGTGCGGGGCGCGGCGTCATGCGACGGGACGCGGCCACGATCTCGCAGATGCGAACGCGATGCGACGAGCAGGAGAACCAGCGCGATGACCAAGTGGGTGCTGACCTTCGGCGGAGGAAGCGCGGAGGGGCGCGCCGACATGCGCGACCTGCTCGGCGGCAAGGGCGCGAATCTCGCCGAGATGGCGTCGATCGGCCTGCCGGTCCCGCCGGGCTTCACCATCACGACCGAGGTCTGCACGCATTTCTTCGCCAATGGCCGCTCTCACCCGAGCGATCTTGCGGCGCAGGTCGACGCCGGCCTCCGCCACATCGAGGCGATCACCGGCCGCCGCTTCGGCGACGCCGAGAACCCGCTGCTGGTCTCGGTCCGCTCCGGCTCGCGCGCGTCGATGCCGGGCATGATGGACACGATTCTCAATCTCGGCCTCAACGACCGCACCGTTGAGGCCCTGGCCAGGAACGCCGACGACCGACGCTTCGCCTATGACAGCTACCGCCGCTTCATCCAGATGTATTCCGACGTCGTGCTCGGCGTGGAGCATCACCATTTCGAGGACCTGCTCGAGGGGCTGAAGGAGCGCAAGGGCGTCGTCGAGGACACTGAGCTCGACGCCGACGACCTCGCGTCGCTGGTTGGGAGCTACAAGGCGAAGGTCGCCGAGGAGCGTGGCGAACCCTTCCCCGAGGACCCGCGCGCCCAGCTCTGGGGCGCGATCGACGCGGTGTTCTCGTCCTGGATGAACAGCCGGGCGATCACCTATCGCAAGCTCAACCGCATTCCCGAGGACTGGGGCACGGCCGTCAACGTCCAGGCCATGGTGTTCGGCAATATGGGCGAGACCTCGGCCACCGGCGTCGCCTTCACGCGCGACCCCTCGACCGGCGAGAAGCGGCTCTATGGCGAGTTCCTGATCAACGCGCAGGGCGAGGACGTGGTGGCGGGCATCCGCACCCCGCAGCCGATCACCGAAGCCGCGCGCGCCGAGGGCAAGGTCAAGGCGCCGTCGCTCGAAGCCCGCATGCCGGAGGTGTTCGCCGAATTCGTCGAGACCGCGCGCCGGCTCGAGGCCCATTACCGCGACATGCAGGACCTTGAATTCACGGTCGAGCGCGGCGCGCTCTGGATGCTGCAGGCACGCAATGGCAAGCGCACCGCCAAGGCGGCGCTCAAGATCGCCGTCGACCTCGTCAACGAGGGCGTGCTGTCGAAGGAGGAGGCGGTCGCGCGCATCGATCCGGCCTCGCTCGACCAGCTGCTGCATCCGACCATCGATCCGAAGGCCGAGCGCAAGATCGTGGCGACCGGCTTGCCGGCCTCCCCCGGCGCGGCCCAGGGCGAGATCGTGTTCTCCTCCGAGGCCGCCGAGGAAGCGGCGGGTCGGCTCGACGAGGACAAGAAGCGCCGGAGCGTCATCCTGGTGCGCGCCGAGACCTCGCCCGAGGACATTTCGGGCATGCATGCGGCCGCCGGCATCCTCACGACCCGCGGAGGCATGACGAGCCACGCTGCGGTCGTCGCGCGCGGCATGGGCAAACCCTGCGTCTCGGGCGCAGGCTCGCTGAGGATCGACGAGAAGGCCGGCGTGCTGACCGTCGCGGGCCGGACCTTCAAGGCCGGCGACGTCATCACCATCGACGGCTCGACCGGCCAGGTTCTCGACGGCGCTGTCGCCATGATTGAGCCGGAGCTCTCCGGAGATTTCGGCACGCTGATCGGCTGGGCCGACGAGATCCGCCGCATGAAGGTCAGGGCCAACGCCGAGACCCCCGACGACGCGCGCGCCGCGCTCGCCTTCGGGGCCGAGGGCATCGGGCTCAGCCGCACCGAGCACATGTTCTTCGACGAGGCCCGCATTGTCGCCGTCCGCGAGATGATCCTCGCCGACGACGAGGCCGGCCGCCGGAAGGCGCTCGCCAAGCTGCTGCCCTTCCAGAAGGCGGACTTCGCCGAGCTGTTCGAGATCATGAAGGGGCTGCCGGTCACCATTCGGCTGCTCGACCCGCCGCTCCACGAGTTCCTGCCGCACACCGATCAGGACATCGCCGAGGTCGCGCAGGCGATGGGCGCGGACCCCGAGAAGCTGCGCGGCCGGGCTGAGGAGCTCGCCGAGTTCAATCCGATGCTCGGCTTCCGCGGCTGCCGCCTCGCGATCGCCTATCCGGAGATCGCCGAGATGCAGGCGCGCGCGATCTTCGAGGCCGCGGCCGAGGCCGGCAAGGCGACGGGCGAGCCGGTGACCTGCGAGGTCATGGTGCCGCTCGTGGTCGGCCGCGCCGACTTCGACTTCGTGAAGGCGCGCATCGACGCGATGGCGAAGGCGGTCTCCGAAGAAACGGGGCAGAAGCTCGCCTATCAGGTCGGCACGATGATCGAGCTGCCGCGCGCGGCGCTGCGCGCCGGCGAGATCGCCGAGACAGCGGAGTTCTTCTCCTTCGGCACCAACGACCTGACCCAGACCGGACTCGGCATCAGCCGCGACGACGCCGCGCCCTTCCTCAGCCACTATGTCGACAAGAAGCTGCTGGCCTACGATCCGTTCGTGACGATCGACCGCGAGGGCGTCGGCGAGCTGGTCGCGCTCGGCGTGGAGCGGGGCAGGGCGGTCCGGCCGAAGATCAAGCTTGGCATCTGCGGCGAGCATGGCGGCGACCCGGCATCGATCGAGTTCTGCGAGGAGGTCGGGCTCGACTACGTCTCCTGCTCGCCCTTCCGCGTGCCGATCGCCCGTCTCGCCGCAGCCCAGGCCACGCTGAAGGCGCGGGCGGCCGACGCCAAGGGGAAGGCCAAGGCCGCATAGGTCATCACGTTCCTGTTATGTTCTAGTCCCGGCGGGCCAGGAGTGCTAATCGCGTTGCGAGGCCCGGAGAGGGAACCGTGGATCGTTCGACGCTCGAAGCGACGGAAGCCGCGCCCGAAGACGCGGAGCGGGCGGTCGCGACCATCACGCTCGCCTTCGCGGCCGATCCGGTCGCCCGCTGGTCGCTCGGCGACGCGGCCGGGTTCCTGAGACACTTCCCCGCCATCGTCAGCGCCTTTGGCGGACGCGCCTTCGAGCATGGAAGCGCGCATCAGGTCGGCGGTTTCGCAGGCTCCGCGCTCTGGCTCCCGCCGGGCGTCGACGCGGACGAGGAGGCGCTCGCGGCGATCTTCGAGGAGGCGGTCGGGGTGGAGCTCAAGAACGACGTCTACGCCGTGCTCGAGCAGATGGAGCAAAACCATCCGGCCGAGCCGTGCTGGTATCTTCCGATGATCGGGGTCGATCCAAGGCGACAAGGGCAGGGGTTGGGTTCGGTCCTGCTCCGTCACGCGCTCGATCGCTGCGACCGCGACGGGCTTCCGGCCTATCTGGAGTCCTCCAATCCGGCCAATGTCAGCCTTTATGAGCGCCATGGCTTCGAGTCCACGGGCGTGATCCAGGCCGGCTCCTCGCCGCCAATCCGCGCCATGTTGCGCAAGCCGCGCTGAAGACTCGCGTTTTTGCATCCGTTCCGGCGCCCACATTAGGGAACTTCGTCGGCCCCGCTTTGTTCTGCGATCAACAGGCGGACCGCGTAACGCGTCCGCTCTCGCGGGCGTAACGACCCGCGAACGCATTGAAGGAGACCCCATGGCAGCCCTCACGGCTCTCGCGCCTCGGCGGGGCGCGGATCTGCTCACGGCCTTCGACCGGGTCCGCTCGGGCAGCCGCGCGCTCGCCGCCCCGCTCTCCGACGCCGACGCCACCGTTCAGTCGATGCCGGACGCGAGCCCGGCCAAGTGGCACCTCGCGCACACCACCTGGTTCTTCGAGACCATGGTGCTGAAGCCGAATGCGCCCGGCTACCGGGTCTTCGACGAGAGCTTCAACTACCTGTTCAACTCCTATTACGACTCCGTCGGCGAGCGGCAGCCGCGGCCCAGGCGCGGCATGATCACGAGGCCGCATCTCGACCGCGTGACGGAGTATCGCGCGCATGTCGACGGCGCGGTCGAGGACCTGCTGTATGGCGGGGTCGAGCCTCCGGTCGCCGAGCTGATCGAGCTCGGCCTGCACCACGAGCAGCAGCATCAGGAGCTTCTGCTCACCGATATCCTGCATCTGTTCGCCCAGAGCCCGCTGAAGCCGGCCTATCGCGACCCGTCGCCCTTGCCCGTCCGCGCCGCGACGGGCGAGGCTGGGTGGGTCGCGTTCGACGGCGGCATCGTGGAGATCGGCCATGACGGCCGGGGCTTCGCCTATGACTGCGAGGGGCCGCGCCACCAGGCGCTGATCCAGCCCTTCCGGCTCGCCGACCGCTGCGTCACCAATGGCGAGTGGCTCGACTTCATGGCGGACGGCGGCTACCGCGACCCGCTGCTCTGGCTCTCCGACGGCTGGGCCCAGATCCTCGAGCATCGCTGGTCCGCGCCGCTCTACTGGGAGGAGCGCGACGGCGAGTGGTGGGCGATGACGCTGCGGGGCATGCAGCCGATCGACCGCGACGCGCCGGTCGCCCATGTCAGCTATTTCGAGGCCGACGCCTATGCGGCCTGGGCCGGCAAGCGCCTGCCGACGGAGTTCGAATGGGAGCGGGCGGCCGAGGGCCTGTCGAAGGACGGCAATTTCGCCGGCGGCGGCCTCGGTCGGCTCCGCCCGCGGCCGGCCGGCGCGGCCGGCTCGGGCCTCCGCCAGATGTTCGGCGACGTCTGGGAATGGACCCGCAGCGCGTTTGCGCCCTATCCGGGCTTCAGGCCGGCCGCAGGCGCGGTCGGCGAGTACAACGGCAAGTTCATGAACGGGCAATACGTGCTGCGCGGCGGCTCCTGCGCCACGCCCGAGGGCCATATCCGCGCGACCTACCGGAACTTCTTCCAGCCCGACAAGCGCTGGCAGTTCTCGGGTCTGCGCCTCGCCGAGGACGCCTGATGCTCGAACGGGTCGATTTCCGCGAGGCCCAGCGCGAGGCGTTCCGGGCCGACGTGGTCGCGGGGCTGACGGCCACGCGCAAGACGCTGCCGAGCCGCTGGCTCTATGACGACCGCGGCTCGGCGCTGTTCGAGGAGATCACGCAGCTCCCCGAATATTATCCGACCCGGACCGAGACCGCGATCCTGCGCACGCATGCCGCCGAGATGGCCGCGTTCTGCGGCGCGCGCGCGGTGCTCATCGAATATGGCGCGGGCGCCGGCGTGAAGACCGAGATCCTGCTCGGCGCGCTCGAAAGTCCCGCGCTCTATGTCCCGGTCGACATCGCGGGCGACTTCCTCGTCGACGCCGCCGAGCGCATCGAGCGGCGCTTCCCTTATATCGAGATCCGGCCGGTGGTCGCGGACTTCACGGCGGATTTCGACCTGCCCGCCGACCTGCCCAGGCTGCCGCCGCGCGTCGCCTTCTTCCCGGGCTCGACGATCGGCAACCTCGCGCCGCCCGACGCCGCCGAATTCCTGAAGCGCATGCGCGCCCATGTCGGCCCGCAGGGCAAGGCGATCGTCGGCGTCGACCTGAGGAAGGACCTCGGCGTCCTGCTCCCGGCCTATGACGATGCGGCCGGCGTGACCGCGGCCTTCAACCTCAATCTGCTGGAGCGCGCCAATCGCGAGCTCGGCGCCGATTTCGACCTCGCGGCCTTCGCCCACGAGGCGCGCTGGAACGAGGCGAAGTCGGCGGTCGAGATGCATCTCGTGAGCCGCAGGGCCCAGACCGTGCGGGTCGACGGCCGCGCCGTCCGCTTCGAGGCGGGCGAGACGATCCACACCGAGGATTCGCGCAAATACGACGTCGATGGCTTCTCGCGGCTGGCGCAGACGGCCGGCTGGTCGGTGGCGCGCGAATGGCTGGATCCGGACCGCCGCTTCGCGGTGCTCGGCCTCGCCTGAAGCGCGGCCCGTCGCCGCGCCGGGGTGACTCGATCCACGCGGCCATGCCAGACGTAAGCGGATCGTAAGAAGCGCCGCGCGAGACGGCGCGTGATCTGGAGGGTTTGTGCATGCGTTCGCTTCACCGCCTCGTGGCCGCGGCCGTCATCATGTGTTCGACCGCCGCCGTTGCGCAGCAGGCCGCTCCCGAGCAGCCGGCCGACGCCGCCCAGCAGAAGGCCGTGGACGAGGCCTATCTGGGCCGCTGCCAGACCGCCGCATCGAAGGACCTCTGCGCCTGCGTCGTGGCGGTCGCCGATTCGCAGTTGGAGGATCCGACCGAGCGGCAGGTGTTCTTCGACTTCATGATGGGCGACGTCGACAAGGCCAAGACCGCCCGCTCGCTGTTCGGCCCGCAGAAGAACGCGCAGTTCAACGCCAAGCTCCAGAAGGCCGACGTCATGCTGGGCGAGCGCTGCGACAGACTGAAGCCGCAGCCGAAGCAGTGACCGGCTCGCCGCCGGTCGCGTTCCGCCCGCAGACATGGCAGATGGGGGCCTCCTAAGGCTCCCTCTCGCGACCGGCCAGTGACGCACGCCGCCCTTCCCGATCTCGACGCGTTGCGCGGCGCCGGCAAGCCTGGCCTCGCCCGCGCGCTTGCGCGCCTCGAGCGGGCGGCCGGCAGCGAGGAGGCGATCCGCCTGCTCGACGCCGCGGACGCCGCGCCGCGCGGCGAGGTGCTGGGCCTCACCGGCCCGCCCGGCGTCGGGAAGTCGACGCTGACCGGCGCGCTGGTCCGCGCCTTCCGGGCGCGCGGCGAGAGCGTCGGGGTGATCGCCGTCGACCCGTCCTCGACGCGCTCCGGCGGCGCGCTGCTCGGCGACCGCGCCCGTATCCCGACCGACCCCGAAGACCGCGACGTCTTCGTGCGCTCCTATGCGGCGCGCGACCGGCTGGGCGGGCTCTCCGACCTCGCCTTCGGGGCCGCGATCCTGATGCGCGCGCTCTATGACCGCGTGATCGTCGAGACCGTCGGAGTCGGCCAGTCCGAGGCGGACGTCGCGCTGGTCGGCGACACCATCCTGCTCGCCGTGCAGCCGGCCTCGGGCGACGCCCTTCAGTTCATCAAGGCCGGCGTGATGGAGCTGCCCGACGTCGTGGCGGTGACCAAGGCCGATCTCGGCCAGCCGGCGCGGCGCGCGCGCGACGACCTCGAAAGCGCGATGAGCCTGAGCGGCGCCGGCGACCCGGGCTGGGAGCCGCCGGTCGCGCTGGTTTCCTCCGAGACCGGAGAGGGTCTCGACGCCCTCGTCGAGCATCTCAGGGCGCATTCGAGGTTTCTCGGAAGCGACGGCCGCCTCGACCGCCGCCGCAGCCGCCAGGCCGAGGCGCGGCTCGAGGCTGCGCTCAAGGGCCGCTTCGGGGCGGAAGGTCTGCGAGCCGCCCGCCCGCTGCTCGCGGGCCTTGAGGGCGGCCCCTTCGCCCGCGAGGCGGAGGTCTCGCGCACGCTGTCGGCGAGGCTCGCCGGGGAGACGTGAACGCCTCCGGCCCCAGAGACCGGCGCCCGTCCGTATACTTATGGTCGCTGCTGCAGTAATAAGAACTAAATAAGTGGACGAATATAATACAGTCGATCATTCTGCCGATCTGGGCGGGAGGCGGCCATGCCAAAGCTTATAATAATTGCTTTGCTTATTATTACTGGAGCATATGTCACGCCGCCGGCCGCGACGGCGGAGCCGTTGGGAACCAAGGGGCAGAACTTCGACCGCCTGGTTCTGGAGTCGGAGACCGACGCCGAGATCCAGGTCGTCGCCAAGGTCATGACCATCAACCGCTACAGCCTCAGCGCGTCCACCATGGTCGTGACCGACAACGGCGCCCAGGTGTTCGGCCCCGAGAACAGCAGCGAAGAGCGCTGGAAGCGGACGATTCCGATCAGCGGCAAGGGGCGGCACGAGATCGTCATGATCTGCAAGCCGGTCCAGTCCGACCCGGTCTACTGCTCCCTCACGGTCGACGACCCTCGCGTGCAGGTCACCCGGGACGGCCCGGCGTAGGGCCAGACCCTCGACGCGACCGCCGTGGCCACACGAATGTTGGGGCCGCGGCCGGCATGCGTCAGCGATCGAGCAGGATGGTCGCGCGTCGGCCGGCGGGGGGTGAGAAGCGACCGTTCCGGTTCAGGGCGCCGGCGCGTCGCGCTCGGCCCGGCGCGCATGTCGGCCTGGCAGCATTCTCCACAGCACGTCGTCCTTCAGCGCGTAGTGGTGATAGAGCGCGGCGAAGGCGTGGCCGGCGGCTATGATAATTATCGCCCAACCGATCCACTCGTGCGACTCTTCGAAGAACTCGTGAAGCGGCTTCGGGCTGGGCGGGAAGAATGGACCGAACTCCAATCCGAAGAAGCTCATCGTCTCCGGCTTTTCTCCCGACCAACGGAGAGCGAAGCCGAGCAGCGCTTGGGCTGCGAGCAGTGCGTAAAGGACATAGTGCACGACCTTGGACGCGGTCTCGACCCAGCCTGAGACGGCCGGGCTGACCTGATGTCCGGGCATCAGCCGCCATGCGATGCGGATGACGATCATCGCCGTCAGTATGACCCCAAAGGACATGTGCGCCACGATCCAAGGGTGGCGTTCGGGCTTGGGCAGGAACTCCCAAATCTGAGAAAGCGCGAACAGCGCGACCACAAGAACCGCCGTCGTCCAATGCAAGGCGACGCCGAAAGCGTCGTAGCGGCTGCGATCGTCGCCGGCCGCGATTCGCATAGCCTCACCTGCTAAGCCGCCGCTTCGGGCATGAGACATAGCCTTGTCCTCCGTCAGACTTGATTTGAGTAGCGGACCAACGCTTCGGCCCTCGTTGCGGTGGCTGGATCATTGACAAGCCGCCGGGGCCCATCCGCATCTTTATGCAAAGGGAAGGCTCCGCACTCTTCCCGCTCCTCGGCAGCCCCGTTAACCGCTCCTCAAGGTTAAGGACCGACAACTTTCGCCCTGTGTCGGTCTGGTCGCGTCGCGGCCGGGCGCTTCGGCGGCCCGGACCGTCCCGACCGCAGTCAAGGTGCGTGGCGTCATGCGGCGAGGGGGACTAGCGACGCGCCGGCGCGCCCGCCGGACCGGCGGCGCGATGCGCAGACGGCTCCTCGCGCTCCTGCTCGCGGCAACAGCCGCGCCCTTCGCCACTACCTCGATCGCCCGCCAGGACGCCACCAGCCTGCTCTCCGACGCCGATCTCGGCGGCCATGTCGGCGGGCGATACCTCGCCGTCGCGCCGCGTCGTCCGCTAGAACTCGCCTCGCTTGAGGCCGCCGACCTGTTCGGCTCGGGGCGTGGACCGATCGCGCCGCCCGATCTGCTCGACAGCGGCGGGCTCGTAGTGCTGGACCTGCCGGAGGCGGCGCCCGAGGCGCCGACCAAGCAGGACCGTCCGCCGCCCTTCGTGGACCGCACCCTGAAGGGCGACCGGAGCCCCGTGCTGGCCGCCGAGCTCGCCGTCCCGGCGGCCGCTCGTGCGCCGGTCGAGAAGCTCGACGCGCTCGTGGGGCTGCCCTCGATCCGGGCCGCGACCGCGCTCGACCTCAGCGGCCTGTCGATGCTTCCGCGGATCGAAGCCCTGGTCGCGAGCCGTGAGGCAGGCGCCTCCGACGTCTCACCGCGCGCGCCGGGCGGCGATCAGGTCTCGCCGTCGAGCCGCCCGATCTCGTCGGCCGTCATGGCGCGCATCGAGGCGGCGGGCGGCCAGACCGCGCTCGCCATGACGCCGCCCGGTGCGAGGCCCCGCGACGACGGCGCGACGCCGTCGGTGGCCGATCTGAGCGGCGGCCGCATGCCCGCCACC
>NZ_RYFI01000011.1:139837-153275 GCF_004103825.1 Hansschlegelia zhihuaiae | reverse complement strand
GGCGCTTCCCGTGCGCGAGCCGCTCGCGGCCCGCATGGGCCGCGAGATCGAGGGCCGGATGACGGCGCGCGCGCCGCTCACGCCCTCGCGCAGCGCCGCGGCGGAAGGCGAGACGGTCGCGTCACGCGGAGACCTCGACGGCGACGGCAAGATCGAGACCCGGCTGTCGCACCGCGTCCTCATTCCCGAGGCGGAGCTCGCCAGGGCCGAGCAGTGCCTCGCCGAGGCGATCTATTTCGAGGCGCGGGGCGAGTCGCGCGAGGGCCAGTACGCGGTCGCCCAGGTGGTCATGAACCGCGTGCGCTCCGGCTATTATCCGGCCGACGTCTGCGGCGTCGTCTATCAGAACAGGAACCGGCTCAACGCCTGCCAGTTCTCTTTCGCCTGCGACCGCATCCCGGACCGCGTGACCAACAAATACGCCTGGAACATCGCGACCGCGATCGCGCGCGACGTGACGCGCGGCGGCGCCTGGCTTCCCGAAGTCGGCGACGCGACCCACTACCACGCGACCTATGTGCGGCCCTACTGGCTGCGCGACATGGTCAAGGAAGACCGCATCGGCAGGCACATCTTCTATCGCGTCCGCTGGCGCGCCCCGCTCGCCGACGTGTGAGGCCGCGGCCTCAGATCACCACGAAGTCCTTCTCGGTCAGGTTGACGCTGCCGCTGTTCAGGATCGCGAACAGCACGGCCTGCTCCCGCCCGCCGCCG
Organism: Hansschlegelia zhihuaiae; assembly: GCF_004103825.1. Taxonomy (GTDB): domain Bacteria; phylum Pseudomonadota; class Alphaproteobacteria; order Rhizobiales; family Methylopilaceae; genus Methylopila; species Methylopila zhihuaiae. The sequence continues at coordinate 152,561 of NZ_RYFI01000011.1, read as the reverse complement.
TCCGGATCGTACCAGAGCTGCCGCTGGTTCAGCACGAGGATGTGGTCGTCGCCGTCCCGGGCCTGGCCGAAGCGGAACTCGCCGGCTTTGAGCCGGCCGAGCGTGAGCTCCGTGAAAATCGCGTCGTCGAGCTCAATGACGTCGTCTTTGGCGGCGAAGTTGAGCACCGTGTCGACGTTCTTCGGGCCGAGCGCCGCGTCGAAGCGGATCGTGTCCTTGCCGGTGAAGCCGTCCAGCGTGTCCGCGCTGAGGCCGCCGTTCAGCGTGTCGTCGCCCTCCCGGCCGTTGAGAAGGTCCTTGCCCAGTCCGCCCATTACGGAGTCGTTTCCAAGGCCGCCCCGGAAGTCCACCGCCTCGATATTGGTGGCGTCGAGGTTGAAGCGGTTGCTGACGGAGCGCAGCGCGAAGCTCTCGCCGCCGAACAGCTGCACGCCGTCACGATCGGTCGAGGCGTTGATCACCAGCGTGTCGCTGCCGCCGCCGCCGTCGACGAAGTCGGACCCGTCGGTGCTCTGCGCCCCGCGGGCCCCGCCGTCGATCGTGTCGTCGCCGCGACCGCCATAGATGGCGTCGGCGATCGCGCCGCCCGTCAGCCGGTCGTTTCCCGAGCCGCCCGTGAAGTTCAGGTACTCGATCCGCTGGATCGAGGTCACGCCGAGGAAGCCCAGCGTGTCGACGTCGCCCAGCTTGAAGTCGATGGCCTTGTTGGTCGCGGAGAAGTCCGCGGTCCAGCGGTCGATCCCGAGCCAGCCGTCGATCGCGCCGCCGCGGCCGCCGCTGTCGATGAAGTCGTTCCCGGAGCCGCCGGTGAAGCGGATGTTCTCGCAATCGACCGCGTCGATATAGAATCGGTTCGAGGTCGACCGCACGAAGAAGCCATTGCCCGTGACCCCGAGCGAGACCGACTGGGTCTCCGTCTTGAGGGTCGCGATCAGCGTGTCGATGCCGGCGCCGCCGTTGAAGAAGTCCGCGCCGGTCTCGCCGAACACCTGCCGCGTCTTCAGGTCCGCGACGTCGCGTCCCGCCCCGCCGTTGAACGTGTCGCCCTGCGCCCCGCCGGTCACGGTGTCGTTGCCCGACCCCGCGGTGAAGTTGATCTGCTCGATCCCGGAGAGCGACTCCAGGCCGAACTGCAGCAGCGAATTCGCGGAACCCGGAAGGTCGACGCGGATGTTCTTGTTGGTGAAGCCGTAATTCGCGATCCAGAGATCGATCCCGCCGCCGCCCGCGATACGCTCGGCGCCGCGGCCGGAATCGATCACGTCGTTGCCGGACCCGCCCGTGATCCTCACCATCTCGCAGTCCAGGGCGTCGACATTGAACCGGTTCGAGGTCGAGCGCAGGAAGAAGCCGCCCGTCATGACGCCGAGCGACATCCCTTGCGTCTCGTTGGAGCAGTCGGCCACCAGCGTGTCCTCGCCGGCCCCGGCCTCGAACAGGTCGGCCCCGGTCTCGCCGAAGACGCGGCGGGTCTTCATGTCGACGATGTCGTCGCCGGCGCCGCCCCGGACGAGATCGCCCTCGGCGCCGCCGAAAATCGTGTCGTCGAACGCGCCGGCCGTCATCGTGATCCGGTCGATGCCCGACACCGACTTGATGCCGAGCGACTGCAACTGGAAGACGCCGCCCACGCGATATTCGAAGCCGCGCACGGCCGCCGACAGGTCGCAGATCCAGTGGTCCATGCCCCGTTCGGAGCCGACGTCGCCCTTCACGATCACCGCCCCGGCGCCGGTGTCGATGACGTCGTCGCCGAAGCCGCCATAGAACTCGACCTTCTCGACGTCGACGGCGTCGACGAAGATCCGGTTCGAGGTCGACCGGACGAAGAAGCCGTCCGCGATGAGGCCGAGGCCGACGCCCTGGTTTTCGCCCTCGGCGTGGACGATCAGCGTGTCGGTCCCGTCGCCGCCATCCCAGAAATCCGTGCCGGTCTCGCCGAACACCCGCCGCGCGCCCATGTCGACGCGGTCGTCGCCGGCGCCCGAGGTGATCGAATCGCCCTCCTTGCCGGTGATGATGTCGTCGTCGCCCGAGCCGGTCGTGAGAAAGACCTGATCGATGTCCCGGACCGTGACGTCGACCTGCGGGATGCCGAAGCCGTCATTGATCTGGAAGCGCATATCGACGGACCGCGTGCCGAAATTCGCGATCCACAGGTCCATCCCGCCGCGGCCGTCGACGGCGCCGGTCGCGTTGCCGGTGTTGAACACGTCGTTCTCGCCCGAGCCGAAAAACAGCACCCGCTCGATCCCGCTCGCGACGACGTTGGTGTTGCCGTCGGTCGAGCCGACAGTCCAGTCGCCGGTGCCGGCGCTTCCGATGAAGGTCGCCGAGGAGCTCGCCGTCACGAGCATCGTGTCGAAGCCCAGCAGGCCCTCGATCGTGTCCTGCTCTGTGACGCCAGCCGGCCGCTGGCTGACGCCGTTGTCCTCGAAATAATCGTCGCGGTTCGAGCCGGTGAGCAGGTCGCCGCGCGCTGTGCCGATGCGATTGACCATCGAAGCCTCCTTGAGGCCGAAAACAATTTTCTCAGAGAATGACAGTCGTCTCGCCGACCTTCAATTGGCAGTTAAGCCATATTTAAGGGTCAATGCATGGATTTTTCTTTGCGGCGACATGTCATGCTGAGTGTTCGAAAACTGAATTAAGTTGTCGAGCGCTGATGACTTGAAACGCAAAGGGCAGGTGACGGACCCTCGCCTGCGCTGCTACAGGCTCGTCCATGCGCGATGATCTCCGCCCCGGCCCGCGAAACACGATCGGCGACGTCGCCGGCGTCCTGGTCGGCCATTCGGACGATGCGCGCCTGGCCTCCGGCGTCACCGCGATCGTGTTCGAGAGGCCGGCCGTCGCCTCCGTGGATGTCCGCGGAGGCGGCCCCGGCACGCGCGAGACCGACCTGCTGCTGCCCGAGCGCACCGTGGAACGGATCGACGCGGTCGTCCTGTCGGGCGGCTCGGCCTTCGGGCTCGACGCCGCGGCCGGCGTGGTCGCGGCCCTTGCGGAACAGGGCAGGGGCTTCGAGGTCGGCCCGATGCGGGTGCCGATCGTGCCTGGCGCCATTCTGTTCGACCTGACCAATGGCGGCGACAAGGAGTGGGGCCGCTATCCGCCCTATCGCGAACTCGGCTTCGCGGCCGCGAAAGCCGCCGGCCGGATGGTCGGGCTGGGCTCCGTCGGCGCCGGGCTCGGCGCGCGGACCGGCGCGCTGAAGGGCGGCGTAGGCTCCGCCTCCAGCGTGACCGCCGGCAAGGGGCTCACGGTCGGCGCGCTCGCGGTGGTCAACGCGCTCGGCTCGGCGACAGTCGGCTCGCGCCCGCATTTCTGGGCCGCGCCCTTCGAGATGGAGGGCGAGTTCGGCGGCCTCGGCCCGGCGCCGGAGGTTCCGCCGGAGGCTTGGTTCCCGCCCGAAAAGCCCTTCGCGGGCGCGCACACGACGCTCGCGATCGTCGCGACCGACGCGGCGCTCACCAAGGCCGAGGCGCGGGCGCTCGCCGTGATGGCGCAGGATGGCCTGTCGCGCGCGCTCGTGCCCTGTCACACGCCGCTCGACGGCGACGTGGTGTTTGCCGCCGCGACCGGCCATGCGGAGATCGAGGGCGACCGCCTCACGGCGCTCGCCATGCTCGGCCATGTCGCGTCGATGACGCTCGCCCGCGCGGTCGCGCGCGGCGTCTACGAGGCGACGTCGCTGTCCTATCCCGAGGCGCAGGCGTCCTGGCGCGGCAGGTTCGCGGGCGGCTGATTTCGCGGGGATGTCGCAAGCGTCGCCACGTTTCAGTAACCATCGCGCGGTTCAATCGGAAGCGCAGGGCATTCGGGGTGACGGACGAGGGCATGGGCGTCGATCTTCTGGCGGGTCTCGGACTGGCGCCGCTTCCGCCCCTCGGCCGCGCGCCGCGCGTGCTGGTCTTCGACTCCGGCCTCGGCGGCCTCACGGTGCTGGCCGAGCTCGTGAAGGCGATCCCCGGCGCGGACTTCGTCTACGCCGCCGACGACGCCGGCTTTCCCTATGGCGCGCTCGACGACCAGCGGCTGGTCGCGCGGGTCGTCGCCGTCATGGAGCGCCTGGTCGCGCGTGAGGTCCCGGACCTCGTGGTGGTGGCCTGCAACACGGCCTCGACGCTCGCGCTGCCGGCGCTCCGGGCGCGCTTCGCGCTGCCCTTCGTGGGCACCGTGCCTGCCGTAAAGCCTGCTGTGGCGGCCTCGATCACCGGGCTCGTCACCGTGCTCGCGACGCCCGGCACGGTCCGGCGCGAGCACACCCGCGCGATGATCGACGCCTTCGCGGGCAAGGCCGAAGTGACGCTGGTCGGCGCGCCCAATCTCGCCGCCTATGCCGAGGCCGAGCTGCGCGGCGCGCCGGTGGACGACGCGCTGATGAATGCGGAGATCGCGCCCTGCTTCGTCGAGAGGCGGGACGGCGCGCGGACCGACGTCGTCGCGCTCGCCTGCACCCATTTCCCGCTGCTGACGCGCCGCTTCGAGGCGGTCGCGCCTTGGCCGGTCACGTGGATCGACCCGGCGCCCGCGATCGCGCGTCGCGCGGTCGCGCTGGTCGGGGAGCAGCCGGCGGACCTCGCAGCGCCGTCGCGCGCGCTGTTCACTTCCGAGCGCCCGCTGCCCCCGCCGCTTGCCCTGGCGCTGTCGGCGCGCGGACTGGCGCAGGTCGAGCGAGAACATTTCCCGCTTCGTTGATCGGTCAGCGTCTCTGCCTTTACTATCCGGCGCTTTCATCGTCTGATATTGTTCACAGCCGATCCAGTCGTATGCGCGTAGATCGGCCGACGAAGCCGGACCGATGCTGAGCCCACGCTACCCGACGATCCTCGAGATCGAAGGTCTGCTCGCCGACGTCGCCCATGACGGCTATGGCGACGCGGTCGCGGCCGCCTTCGCCGACCCGCAGATGATGACGACGCTCGGCGGCGTCCGCCCGCCCGAGGCCGCCAAGAGCTTCATCGACCGGTCGCGCGCGCATTGGCGCGACGCCGGATTCGGCCTCTGGTTCCTGCGCGACATGCGCGACGGCGCGTTCGGCGGCTGGGCGGGCCTCCGGCGCTGCGAGGCCAATGGCCGCCCCACGGTCGAACTCGCTTACGCGCTCATGCCGGGCTTGCGCTGCAAGGGTCACGCGACCCGCATCGGGCAGACCGCGCTCCGGCTCGCCTTCGACAATCTCGGCCTGCCTGAGGTGGTGGCCTTCACGACGCCCGAGAACCTGCACTCGATCGCGGTGCTCGACCGGCTCGGCTTCGCCCATGAGGGTCGCGTCCCGCACGCCGGCCGCGAGCATGCGCTCTACCGGCGCTCCGAGGCGGACCACCGGGCGGGGTAGGGGGGCAGCGAAATCCGGCGGTGGCCGAGCGGCTGACTAGGCCGTGAACCAATAGAGCTCTTCGGCGTGGAAACAGCCTACTTTGTGAACGCCAGAACGGTTACTTCGTCGTTCTCGAGATCGACGCCAGCATGATAGCAACTCCATGTATTCGCAGTGAGTGCGCGACCGTCCCACTGCACGTGAGTGAAGCAGTCTTGCATGCCCGTGGTGGGTGGTGATGCTTTCCAGAGGACGTTGCCCTTTATGTCGACCCGCATAAGGTTGCGACCGTCCTTCACATCTTCCGCCATCCAATCATAGAGCAAGATGCTTCCTGCCTTATCAGCAAGATTGACACGGTCAATTACCGGCCCTGACAATTGCGCCTCCCCTTCGGTTAGAGGTGCTTCTTCTTGATCGCAGTTTTGAGCGTGATCGCCCGGCCGTCAACGCTGGTCGTGTGTTGATGCAAGAAGATCCGAGCTTCATCAGCTTGGATTTCAACTTCAGAAGCGTTGAGCCAGACCACGCGTAGTTTGACGACTTTGTCCGCCCGGAAAATGGGGTCGCCAGAAATCCTGGCGCCCTTGGCCACGACATAAATCTCGAGCGGCGTTGCAACTGTAGCGTCCGTCAGAACTTCAGCCCTGACGGCGTCGAGCTCGCCCGTTGGATCCGAGGTTCGCCCGACAATGGACCTCTCCGGAGAGCAACCGGCCAAGACCAGCGCCGCAGCGACGGCCTTCGCGAGCCGCCTCAACGCGGGGAACTCCGCCCTTCGCCCCTTACTCCGCCGCCATCTTCTGCGCGCGGTTGGGGTCGTAGTTCAGCACCGGGGCGAGCCACTTCTCCATCTCGGCGAGCGGGTAGCCCTTGCGCTCGGCGTAGTCCGCGACCTGGTCGCGGTCGATCTTGCCGAGGCCGAAATAGCGGCTCTCCGGGTGGCCGAAATAGAGCCCCGAGACCGCCGAGCCCGGCCACATGGCGTAGCTTTCGGTGAGCGTCAGCCCGATCGCCTCGGTCGCGCCGAGCAGCTCGAACAACACGCCCTTCTCGGTGTGGTCCGGCTGCGCCGGATAGCCGGGCGCGGGGCGGATGCCCTGATAGCCTTCCCCGATCAGCTCCTCGTTCGAGAGCGCCTCGTCGGCCGCATAGCCCCAGAACTCCTTGCGGGTCTTCTCGTGCAGCCACTCGGCGCCGGCCTCGGCCAGACGGTCGGCGAGCGCCTTGGCGAGGATCCCGCCATAGTCGTCATTTGCGCGGGCGAAGCGCTGGCTCATCGCCTCCTCGCCGATGCCGGCCGTCACCGCGAAGCCGCCGACATAGTCCGGGACGCCCGAATCCTCCGGCGCGACGAAGTCGGCGAGCGCGAGGTTCGGCCGGTCCTTGCCTCGCGCCATCTGCTGGCGGAGCGTGTGGAGCACGGCGAGCTCGTCCTTCCGGCTTTCGTCCTTGAACAGCACGATGTCGTCGCCGCGCGCGGCCGCCGGCCAGAAGCCCACGACCGCACGCGCCTCGAGCCACTTCTCCTCGGCCATCTGGCGCAGCATGGCGGTTGCGTCGTCATAGAGGCCGCGAGCCGCCTCGCCATATTTCTCGTCCTCGAGAATCTGCGGGAACCGGCCCTTGAGCTCCCAGGTCTGGAAGAAGGGCGTCCAGTCGATGTAGCGGACCAGTTCGTCGATCGGGATCTCGGTCAGCACCTTGACGCCGGTGAAGCTGGGCTTGCCGACGACCTTCGAGGCGTCGATCCTGAGCCGGTTCTCGCGGGCGACGGCGATCGGCGCGCGGGCCTTCTCCTCCTGGCTCCGCGCGTGCTGCTCGGCGAGGCGGGCGTAGTCGGCCTGGATGTCCGACACATAGGCCTCTGCGCCGCCCTCCTTGGAGAGCAGCTGCGAGACCACGCCGACGGCGCGGCTGGCGTCGAGCACATAGACCGCCTGGCCGCGCTCATAGGCGGGATGGATCTTCACCGCGGTGTGGATCTTCGACGTCGTGGCGCCGCCGATCAGCAGCGGGATGTCGAAGCCCTCGCGCTCCATCTCCGACGCCACGTTGACCATCTCGTCGAGCGACGGCGTGATCAGGCCCGAGAGCCCGATGACGTCGGCGTTCTCCCTGCGCGCGGTCTCCAGGATCTTCTGGGCCGGCACCATGACGCCGAGGTCGATCACCTCGTAATTGTTGCACTGGAGAACGACGCCGACGATGTTCTTGCCGATGTCGTGGACGTCGCCCTTGACCGTCGCCATGACGATCTTGCCGGCGGCCTGGCGCTGCGCGAGCCCGGCCTCCTCCTTCTCCTTCTCCATGAAGGGCATGAGATAGGCGACCGCCTGCTTCATGACGCGCGCCGACTTCACCACCTGCGGCAGGAACATCTTACCGGCGCCGAACAGGTCGCCGACGACGTTCATGCCGTCCATCAGCGGGCCTTCGATGACGTGGAGCGGGCGCGCGGCCTTGGAGCGCGCCTCCTCGGTGTCGGCCTCGATGAACTCCGTGATGCCGTGGACGAGCGCATGGGCGAGCCGCTTCTCGACCGGCTGGTCGCGCCATCTGGTGTCGACGACGCGGGCCTCCTGCTTGCCGCCCTTGAACTTGTCGGCGGCGGCCAGCAGCCGGTCGGTCGCGTCCGGCCGGCGGTTCAGCACCACGTCCTCGGCGAGCTCGCGCAGCTCGGGATCGATGTCGTCATAGACCGGCAGCGCGCCGGCGTTGACGATGCCCATGTCCATGCCCACGCGGATCGCATGGTACAGGAACACCGAATGCATCGCCGCCCGGACCGGCTCGTTGCCGCGGAACGCGAAGCTCAGGTTCGAGACGCCGCCCGAGATATGGGCGTGCGGCAGGTTCTCGCGGATCCACTTCGTCGCCTCGATGAAGTCGACGCCGTAGTTCGAATGCTCCTCGATGCCGGTCGCGACCGCGAACACGTTCGGGTCGAACACGATGTCCTCGGGCGGAAAGCCGACTTGCTCGGTGAGGATCTTGTAGGCGCGGGCGCAGATCTCGATCTTGCGCTCGAACGTGTCTGCCTGGCCCTTCTCGTCGAACGCCATGACGACGACCGCGGCGCCATAGGCCCGGACCTTGCGGGCGTAATGGACGAACTGCTCCTCGCCCTCCTTCATGGAGATCGAGTTCACGATCGGCTTGCCCTGCACGCATTTCAGGCCGGCCTCGATCACCGACCATTTGGACGAGTCGATCATCACCGGCACGCGAGCGATGTCGGGCTCGGAGGCGATCAAATTGAGGAACTCGACCATCGCCTTTTCTGAGTCGAGCAGGCCCTCGTCCATGTTGACGTCAAGGATCTGCGCGCCGTTCTCGACCTGCTCGCGCGCGACGTCGAGCGCCGCGGCGTAGTCGCCGTTCGTGATCAGCTTCCTGAACTTGGCCGAGCCCGTGACGTTGGTGCGCTCGCCGACATTGACGAAGTTCTGGGCGGCGGAGGTGGTCATAAGTAGTTCCTGTTCGTCCAGGGAGAGCGCGCAGCGTCATAAGGCAATTCGTCAGCCAGAACTTCCAGTCGCTCGATCAGCGCGGGAAAAACGCCGTTCTCTAGCGACGTCAGCCATGCTCCGCTGAAGTGACGCTCAGCGCGCTGTAGATGTGTAGAGGCCATAGCAATGTCCTCTACGTCCGCCGATCGATACCACGTCGGGTCATTAGGCCTGACGTCGCAAGACTGCACCCATCCGATGTTATCTGTCGGGATGACGGTGATATTAGCGGTCTTGAGCAATGCCCAAAGTCGCTCGATCAACTCGCCATACTCCACATGTTGATCATTCCACCGGCCAAGGCTGACTTGGTCTGTAGTCAGCAGTTCCCGACGGAGCGTGTTCGCCTCGCGCTTCCAGGAGGCCGGATCGAACGTCACGCCGCGGTCTCGAACGGCTCGAGGCCGGAGAGCCGCATTTTTGGCGCGATCTCCGGGAGTTTCCGCGGGGCCTTGTCCTTCACCGCCTCGGCGATCGCGGCGATGTGGTCCGGCGTCGTGCCGCAGCAGCCGCCAACGATGTTGACCAGCCCGGACGAGGCGAACTCGCCGACCAGCTCGGCCATCGCCTCCGGGCTCTCGTCATAGAGCCCGAACTCGTTGGGCAGGCCGGCGTTCGGATAGGCGCAGATCAGCGTGTCGGCGACGCGGGAGAGTTCCGCGATATGGGCGCGCATCTCCCTCGCGCCGAGCGCGCAGTTCAGCCCGAACGAAATCGGCCGCGCATGGTTCAGCGCGTTCCAGAACGCCGTCGGCGTCTGGCCCGAAAGCGTGCGGCCGGAAAGGTCGGTGATGGTGCCCGAGATCATTACCGGCACGCGGATCTTGCGCTCGGCGAACAGCTCCTCGATCGCGAAGATCGCGGCCTTGGCGTTCAGCGTGTCGAAGATGGTCTCGACCAGCAGGATGTCCGCGCGGCCGTCCAGCAGGCCGCGCGCGGCCTCACCATAGGCCTCGGCCAGCTGGTCGAAGGTCACGGCCCGGAAGCCGGGATTGTTGACGTCCGGCGAGATCGAGGCGGTGCGGTTGGTGGGCCCGAGCGTGCCCGCCACGAAACGCGGCTTTCCGTCTTCCTTCTGCGCGATGTCGCCGGCCTGCCGCGCGAGCTTCGCGCCCTCGAAGTTCAGCTCGTAGGCGAGCTCCTCCATGCCGTAGTCGGCCTGCGCGATGGTGGTCGAGGAGAAGGTGTTGGTCTCGACGATGTCGGCGCCGGCGCGGAAATATTGCAGGTGGATGTCGCGGATCTTGTCGGGCTGGGTGAGGATCAGAAGGTCGTTGTTGCCCTTCAGGTCCCGCTTCCACTCCTTGAAACGTTCGCCGCGAAAATCCTCCTCGGAGAATTTCTCGCGCTGGATCATCGTGCCCATCGCCCCGTCGAGCACGAGGATGCGCTTTGCGGCGAGTTCGCGGATGGCGGTTTCGGTGTCGGTCATGACGGCTTTTCCTCGTCGCTCTCGAGCAAGGTCAAGCGGCGCTCGATCGCCTTCAGTCGTTCGTAGAAACGTGGCGCGTAGGTAGCGATCAGACCGTCGTCCTTCAAATCAGCCAGCATCGCGTCCTCGATCCTCACCGTCTCCGCGGCTTCTTCCATCACGGCGCGCGCATCCGCGCTCCAGAGATGCTCAAGATCGTGGGTTTCGGCCCGAATGCGTCGGATATCAGCCAGCGAGCGCCTCATCGCCTATGCCGCCGCCCGCTTGCCCATGCCCTCGGCCGGCCGCAGACCCAGCAGATGGCAGATGGCGTAGACCAGGTCGGCCTTGTTCATCGTGTAGAAGTGGAAGTCCTTCACGCCATGGTCGACCAGATCGAGCACCTGCTCGGCCGCGACGGCGGCGGCCACGAGTTGGCGGGTCGACGGGTCGTCCTCGAGGCCCTCGAAGCGCGCCGCGAACCAGTCCGGCACGGTCGCGCCGGCCCTAGCCGCGAAGTTCGCCGTCTGCTTGAAGTTCGAGACCGGGACGATGCCCGGCACGATCGGGACGTGGATGCCGCGCTTGCGCGCCTCGTCCACGTAACGGAGGTAATGGCCGTTGTCGAAGAAGAACTGGGTGATGGCGCGGTTCGCGCCGGCGTCGACCTTGGCCCTGAGCACGTCGAAATCCGCCTCGACGCTCGGGCTCTCAGGATGTTTTTCGGGATAGGCCGAGACCGACAGCTCGATCTCCGGCGCGCGGGCTCGGATCCCCGATATCAGGTCCGCGGTCGATTTGTAGCCGTCCGGATGCGGCTCGAACGCGGTCCCGACGCCGCCCGCGGGGTCGCCGCGCAGCGCCACGATGTGACGCACGCCGGCCTCGCGATAGCTCTCGACCACCGCGTCGACCTCCGCCTTGGAGGCGGACACGCAGGTGAGATGCGCGGCCGGCGGGACGTCGAGCTCGCGGACCATGCGTTCGACGGTCGCGTGGGTGCGCTCGCGGGTCGAGCCGCCGGCCCCGTAGGTGACCGACATGAAGGTCGGGCCGAGCGGCGCGAGCCGCTCGACCGAGCGCCAGAGCGCGGCCTCCATCTCGGGCGTCTTGGGCGGGAAGAACTCGAACGAGACGCGGATCGGCCGGCGGGCGGCGCGGGACAGGCGGGCGTTCGGCATCAGGCGACCTCGAGGCTCGAGGGAGAGGGGACGACGTCGGTCGCGACGCGTGGATCGCGCGCCATCCAGAGCGACACCGTCAGCTTGTCGGGAGCGCCGTCCGGCGGCGGCAGGTCGCGGCTCAGCGCCGGGTCGAGACCCGCGGCCGCGATCCAGGCCGCCATCGTCTCGTGCGAGAAGCCGAGCCTGCGATGGGCGTGCTCCTCGCGCAGCGCCTCGATCCCGTGCGGCGCGAAGTCGACGATCAGCAGCCGTCCGCCCGGCCGCAGCGCCCTTGCGGCCTCGCGGATCGCACGGGCGCCGTCGTCCAGGAAGTGCAGCACCTGGTGGACGATCACGAGGTCGAACGCGCCGGCCGGCGCCGGCGGGGAGAAGATGTCGCCCTGGCGCACCTGCGCATTCAGCACCCCGGCGCGGGCGAGATTGGCGCGGGCGAGCGCCAGCATGTCGCGGTTCGAGTCCACGCCGATCGCGAAGCCGACGCGCGGGCTGATGAGCTCCAGCATCCGGCCGGTGCCGGTGCCGAGGTCGAGCGCCTGCTCGATGCGGGCGTCGCCGAGCGCGTCGAGGATCGCGCTCTCCACCGCGCTCTCGGCGACATGGAGGCTGCGCACGCCCTCCCAGCGGTCGGCGTTCGCGCTGAAATATCCGGCGGCCGCCGCCTGATGCGCGGCCCGCACCTCGCCGAGCCGCTGACGGTCCCGGGTGAGGGCGGGGTCGGACGGATCGAGTCGGCTCAGCGCGGTCCGGATCGCCGACGACTTTTCGCCCGGCCCTGCGAGGCCGAAGAACGCCCAGGCGCCTTCGCGCCGCCGCTCGACGACGTCGGCGTCGACCAGCAGCTTCAGGTGACGCGAGATGCGCGGCTGGCTCTGGCCGAGGATCTCGGTGAGGTCCGAGACTGTGAGCTCGCCCTCGGCCAGCAGCGCGAGCACGCGTAGCCGCGTCGGCTCGCCGGCGGCCCGCAGGGCCGCGAGCGCCGCGTCCAGCCCGATCAGCGGAGAAGGCATCGAAAAAGACATAAACATGTCTTTATATGGTTCGGCCGGCGGGCGCAACATGCTTTGGTCGGGTAGCCGGACCCCTCAGTAGATCCATTGCTCCGGAAGCCGGATCGTCACCTCGCTTGGCGCGGCCGCCGATCCGGGGTGCTCGACGCTCGCCACCAGCCCGCGCAGCCGGCGCGCGACCTTGGGGAAGGCGAGTTCGTCGCCGGGCCGCTCGGTGTGGCGCGCGATTGCGCGGCCGGCGTGCCGGCAGGGCGCGTTCTGGCCCTCGACGACTACGGACGCGCCTG
>NZ_RYFI01000011.1:129685-139792 GCF_004103825.1 Hansschlegelia zhihuaiae | reverse complement strand
TCCGCGAGCCGGCCGGCAGGAAGGAGAGGCGCGGCGCGCCCTCGATCACGAGGTTCGCGCCGATCCAGCCGGGCTCGAGCGACGGCAGGCCGAGCCTGTGGCCAATCTCCCGGAGCTCCTCAGCGGAGACGATCGAAAGCTGCCGTCCCGAGCGGATCTCGGCGCCCCTGCGATACCAGGGCTCGCGGCCGCCGGCATTGCGCGTGAAGCCGCCGTGCCGATCGCCCGCGACGCCGTCGAGCGCGAGATCGAGCGCCTTGACGGGCGCGGTCTCGAAGCTCTCCGGATCGGGCGTTGCAAGCGTCGCGACGAGTCGTGCGACCAGCCTGCGCCCCGGATGGATGACGATCTGGTCGAGGAGGTCGCGCGACATGGGCGCAAATCCTATCGCCGGGTCGCGACCACGAACAGGCGGGGAAAGCGCAGCAGCACCTTGCCGGCGCCGCGCTCGGGATAGAACGCCCTGAGCCGGTCGACATAGAGCGCGAGGAAGACCTTCCGCTCCTCCTCGTCGAGCGGATCGAGATAGGGGCGCAGGCCTGTGGCCTTGAGCCAGGACGCGATCGCCCCCGCGCCGTCGAGCGGATGGAGATAGGTGGTCCGCCAGACGTCGACCGAGTCCGCATGCGGAGCGAGCAGGTCGAAATAGGCCTCGCCGGACAGGATCTCGGCCCGCGATTCGCCGGCATGGGCGATCCGCCCGGCCCATCTGCCGTCGCGCGCGACCTCGGCCATGAGAGCGTGGGACGGCTCCGAGCGGTTGTCGGGGATCTGGACCGCGAGCGCGCCGCCAGGCGCGACCAGCCGCATCAGCCGCGGAAACAGCGTCTCGTGGTCCGGGAGCCATTGCAAAGCGGCGTTGGCGAAGACCAGGTCCGGCGTGCGGTCCGGCGACCAGTCGGCCAGGTCGGCCTCGACGAAGGCGGCGTCCGGCACGCGCTTCTGCGCGGCCCTCAGCATGTCGGGAGAGGAATCGACGCCGACGAGCTTCGCTTCGGGGAAGCGGCGCGCGATCAGCGCCGTCGAGTTGCCCGGCCCGCAGCCGAGGTCGACGGCCAGGGACGCGGCCTCGAGTGGGACGCGCGCCAGCAGGTCGGCGGCCGGCCGGGTGCGCTCGTCCTCGAAGCGCAGATAGGTCGCGGCCGACCAGTCTTCCTTGAGCTTCACTCGATCGGCTCGTTCTCAAGCCGCGTCTTCTCATCGGGCGTCAGCGGAACGATCTGGACCCGGCGTCCCTCGGACGTCAGGACCATGATGTCCTCGACGGCTTCGGCGCGGTCGATCAGCTCTTCAAGCGCAGTCTGAGCGGCTGCAAGGGAGTAGGTCGCCATGGGCTCCTCCACCATGAAGTCAGCCTACCCGTCACCGCCTCACCGCGTGAACTGCCTGTACTTGATCCGCTTCGGCTCCACCGCGTCCGGGCCGAGGCGGCGCTTCTTGTCCTCCTCGTAGTCCTGGAAGTTGCCCTCGAACCACTCGACATGGCTGTCGCCCTCGAAGGCCAGCATGTGGGTGGCGATGCGGTCGAGGAACATGCGGTCATGGCTGATGATGACCGCGCAGCCGGCGTAGTCCTCCAGCGCCTCCTCGAGCGCGCGAAGGGTCTCGACGTCGAGGTCGTTGGTCGGCTCGTCGAGCAGCAGGACGTTGGCGCCCGACTTCAGCATCTTGGCGAGATGCACGCGGTTGCGCTCGCCGCCCGACAGGTCGCCGACCTTCTTCTGCTGGGCCGCGCCCTTGAAGTTGAAGGCGCCGACATAGGCCCGCGAATTCACCTCGCGCTTGCCGAGATGGATCACGTCGGTGCCGCCCGAGATCTCCTCCCAGACGTTCTTGCTGGGGTCGAGCGCGTCGCGCGACTGGTCGACATAGCCAAGCTGCACGGTCTCGCCGACCTTGATCTCGCCGCCGTCCGGTTTGTCCTGGCCGGTGATCATGCGGAAAAGCGTGGTCTTGCCGGCGCCGTTCGGGCCGATGACGCCGACGATGCCGCCGGGCGGCAGCTTGAAGGTCAGATCCTCGATCAGCAGCTTGTCGGCGAAGCCCTTGTTGAGGTTCTCGAAGTCGATGACGTTGGCGCCCAGCCGCTCGGCGATCGGGATGACGATCTGCGCCGTGGTCGGGCCGGCCTCGGAGGCCTTCCGAACGAGGTCGTCGTAGCGCGAGATGCGCGCCTTGTTCTTGGCCTGCCGGGCGCGCGGGCTCGTGCCCATCCACTCCTGCTCGCGCTTGAGCGTGCGCTGCAGCGCCTCCTCGACGCGGCCCTCCTGCTCCATGCGCTTCTGCTTCTGCACGAGCCAGGAGGAGTAGTTGCCCTCGTAGGGGATGCCGCGGCCGCGGTCGAGCTCGAGGATCCAGCTCGTGACGTTGTCGAGGAAGTAGCGGTCATGGGTCACGATCAGGATCGCGCCCGGATAGTTGCGGAGATGGTTCTCCAGCCAGTTCACCGTCTCGGCGTCGAGATGGTTGGTGGGCTCGTCGAGCAGCAGCAAATCGGGCTCCCAGAGCAGCAGCTTGCAGAGCGCGACGCGGCGCTTCTCGCCGCCCGAGAGCTTGGTCACGTCCCAGTCGTCCGGCGGGCAGCCGAGCGCGTTCATGGCCTGCTCGACCTTCGAGTCGAGGTCCCAGAGGCCGAGCGCCTCGATGCGGTCCTGCAATTCGGTCATCTCGTCGGCGGTCTCGTCGGAGTAGTTCATGGCGAGCTCGTTGTAGCGCTCGAGGATCGCGGTCTTCTCCGCGACCCCTTCCATGACGTTCTGGCGCACGGTCTTCGCCGGATCGAGCTGCGGCTCCTGTTCGAGATAGCCGACCTTGGCGCCCTTTGCGGCCCAGGCCTCGCCGGTGTACTCCTTGTCGATCCCCGCCATGATCTTGAGCAGGGTCGACTTGCCGGCGCCGTTCATGCCGAGCACGCCGATCTTGGCGTCCGGGTAAAAGCTGAGGTGGATGTTGTCGAGCGTCTTCTTGCCCGCCCCGAACTGCTTCGAGACGCCGCTCATGTGATAGATGAATTCGCGGTTGGCCATGGAGGAGGGGTCGCCTGAAGCTGCGTCGATGTCGGCCCATGCGGGGCGGCGCGACAGAATGTGGTGGGTCGGCGGCCTTGTAGCGCGGAGCCCGAGCGAGCGGCAAGGCCCTGAACCGCCCGTCATCCCGGATGGCCCGGGTCGTCATGCATAGAAGCCGCCGAAACGCGGCCGTCGCCCTCGGACATGACCGGAGGAACCCTCTTTTCGCGTCGAGCTCGACGTCCGGCATGGATTGCCCGGTCGAGCCGGACCATGACGCGCCTCATTCAGACGACGATCCCGGCTCTCCGCTTCGCTTGGGCCGGGATGAGTCCCCGCCGTCGACGATCACGTTCGCGCGGCCCGCTTCCGCCCGCGCCCGCGGCGCGCTAGAGCCTCACGATGATCTCGACCGTGACCTTGCCCGCTGTCTTCGGCGCCGGCGCGCTCTCCTTCCTGAGCCCCTGCGTGCTGCCGCTGGTGCCGCCCTATCTGTGCTTTCTCGCCGGCACGACGCTCGACAAGCTGACGGCGAACGACGCGCCGCGCGCGGTGACCAGCCGGACGCTCGCCGCCGCCGTCTTGTTCGTCGCGGGCTTTTCGACCGTGTTCGTCGCGCTCGGCGCGACCGCCTCTGCGGTCGGCTCGCTGCTGCTCCGCAACGCGCCGCTGCTCGCGACCGTGGCGGGTGTCGCCATCATCGTGATGGGGCTGCACTTCCTCGGCGCCTTCCGCATCCCGCTGCTGATGCGCGAGGCGCGGGTCGACGTCGAGAAGCCCGTGGGGCTCTGGGGCGCCTATGTGATGGGGCTTGCCTTCGCGTTCGGCTGGACGCCCTGCATCGGCCCGGTGCTCGCCGCGGTGCTCGCGGTCGCGGCCTCGGAGTCCACCGTCGCGAGCGGCGCCGGCCTGCTCGCCGTCTACGCGCTCGGCCTCGGCGTGCCGTTCCTGATCGCGGCGCTCGCCATGAAGCCCTTCGTCGTCTTCCTCAAGCGCTTCCGCGCCCATCTCGGCACGGTCGAGAAAGTCATGGGCGGCCTTCTGGTGCTGACCGGGATCGCGTTCCTCGCCGGCTGGACGACCAGCGCCTCGTTCTGGCTGCTGGAGACGTTTCCGGGGCTCGCGACGCTGGGTTAGGCCGAATGTCGTCCGGACCGCCGGAGGGTCACTCCGGCGGCTTCTTGCAGGCGCCGATACCGGTCAGCACCGCGTCGTTCGAGGCGACCGTGAAGGTCATCTTGGGATCGGCGGAGCCCAGATGGATCATCCATCCGGAGGGGCCGTCCACCCCTTGCAGGATGAAATCGCCCCCGGCCTCGGCGAGGGAGGCGATCGACGTCACGTGGGGGAAACCGTCGGCGTTGGTGCTCGCGATGATCTTCTGTCCGAAATGGATCAGCACCTGTGCGGGCAGCTTCACCTGGCCGAACGTCTCGGCGCGACTGCAACTCTCGCCCGAGCAAAGTTGCGCGGAGGTCACAGTGCAGAACAGCGGCGACAGCTCTTCGGCCGAGGCCGGCGAAGCCGGTTGCTCAGCCGGCTGTGCGGCCGCCGCCGACGCAGCCGCGATCGATAAGGCGAGGGACGTGAGGAGGGCGCGCATGATGGGCCAGCTCTTTCGAATGTCGGTGACGAGCGTTTAGGACGGCGTCAGTAAAGCGGGCACGGCGGGTAGGGCGGCCGTCCGCAATAGGCGATCGGAGGCGGCGCATAGGCCGGCGCCGGCACATAGACCGGGCCGCCGTAATAGTAGCGCGGCCGCGCCCTTGCGGCGTCGGTGACGACCGCCCCGGCGACGGCGCCGGCGACAAGCCCGCCGACGAACGCGCCTCTGCGGTCGTGGAACGCGTCCGCCGACGTCGGCGCCACAAGGAACAGGCCCGCGAGCGCCACTGCGCTGAGGCTGATGCTGACTTTCATGCGAAGCCTCGTAGCTCGGAAGGGACGCGCGAAGGCTAGCCGCCCGTCCACGCGCCCCGCAAGCTTAAAAAGAAGATAAACGGCCGAACACAAATCGAATTATCTTTAGTCGACTATAATCATCAAAAAATGAACTGGCGCGTCGGCGCCGTTCAGAGTGGCGTGTCTCGACATTCCCGACGAGTACGAATTTATGGACCCGGAGCTGGTTTCGCGATTCCAGCGGGTGGCGCCCCGCTTCTGCCTTAGCTCCGCTTCCTGTCCGTCGGGCGTTCGTCCGCATCCGACGCTTGGCGCCAGTCGCAAGATGGAGAAGGGCCCGCCGATCGCTCGGCAGGCCCCACCTGGCGTCGGACGACCCAGCCTCACATCTGCTGGTAGGCGCCGTCCTTGAACTCGTAGAACACGAAGCCCGCTACCGTCGGGTCGCCCTTCTGGTCGAACTTGACCTCGCCCGCCACTGTCTTGAAGGTCTGCTTGTCCATCTCGACCTTGACGTCCTCGGCGTCCGTGGACTTCGCGGCGGTCGCCGCCGCAGCCCAGATCTGCAGCGCGGCGTAGGAGTAGAGCGTGAAGCCCTCGGGCTCGATCTTCTTGGCCTTGAACTTCTTCACGACCTCGGCGGCCTCGGTCAGCTTGCGCTGGTCCGGCGGGAAGGTGAACAGCGTGCCTTCGCCGCCCTTGCCCGTGATGCCGAGGAACTCGCTCGACTGCAGCGCGTCGCCGCCCATCAGCACGGCGTTCAGCCCCTGCTCGCGCATCTGGCGCACGATCAGGCCGGCCTGCTGGTAGTAGCCGCCGAAATAGACCACTTCCGCGCCGGCCTGCTTCAGCTTGGAGACCAGCGCCGAATAGTCCTTCTCGCCGGCCGTGATCGCCTCGTAGAGGATCGGCTTGGTTCCGCCGCCCTCATAGGTCTTCATCGTCTCGTCGGCGAGGCCCTTGCCGTAGGACGACTTGTCGTGGACGATCGCGACCTTCTTGCCCTTGTATTTTTCGAGGATGTACTTGCCCGCGATGCCGCCCTGCTGGTCGTCGCGGCCGCAGACCCGGTAGGTGGTGCCGGCCTCGGGGCGCTTGTCGGTGTAGACCGGGTTGGTCGAGGCCGGCGAGATCTGGATCACGCCCTCTTCGGCGTAGACCGCCGAGGCCGGGATCGACGAGCCCGAGCAATAGTGGCCGATCACGACGTCGACGTCGTCGCCGGCGAGCTGGTTCGCGACGTTGACGGCCTGCTTGGGGTCGCAGGCGTCGTCGCCGATCTTGGCCACGAGTTTCTCGCCATTGACGCCGCCGGCCGCGTTGATGTCCTCGATCGCCTGCTCGACGCCGTTGCGGATCTGCTGGCCGAAGACCGCGTTCTCGCCGGTCATCGGCCCGGCGATGCCGATCGCGATGTCGGCATAGGCGGGGGCCGCCAAGATGACGCCGAGGGCAGCTCCCGCGAGCGCTGCAAGATGTCTCTTCATATCCACGTTCCTTCCGGTCCCGGTTCCGAAAATGTGCTGAAGCCTCGCGCGGATCTTCGGCGTCCGCTCAAGCGATGTTGGCGTCTCCCGCGTCGTCTGTCACGCCTTCGCCGCGCCGCGCGCGCCAGCCGAAGGGGCCCGAGCGCTCATAGAGCCAGGCATATTGCCGGACCATGCGCTTCGCGAGCGTCGTGCGGTGGCCGGTGAGCACGGCCGCGACCAGAAAGACGAGATCGACCAGATAGAAATGCAGGGTGAGCAGGCTGCCCGAAAACAGCGCGTAATGGATGAAGCGCACCGCGGCCGCGAGCGGGACCATCCAGAGCGCCGCCTTCCACCATGGCTCCCAGGCGCCCGCGATCGCCCGGCCGGCGAGCCAAGCGGCGCCGCAGCCGAGGATCAGCGTGACGAACGCGAACTCGGCGAGCGAGATCTCCCAGATCAGGCCCATGGCGCTGCGCCTTTCCAAACGAGGGAGGGGCGCACGCCTGGGCGCGGCGCGGGCCGGCCCCCTCCACCGCTTCGCGGTCCTCCTCCCCCGCTTCGCAGGGGAGGAGCAGAGACGGCGCCGCTTCGGATCCTCCTCCGCTCGCGGAGGAGGGGGACCATGCGAAGCATGGTGGAGGAGGCCGGCGCGATGTCCGTCAATGCGTCCAGCCGAGACCGCCCCATCACCGCCCGCCCTCCAGATAGGCCGCGCGGACCTCCGGCTTCTCCAGCAGCTCGCGCCCCCCGCCCGACAGGGTGATCCGGCCGTTGACCATGACATAGCCGCGATGGGCGAGCTTCAGCGCGTGATAGGCGTTCTGCTCGACCAGGAAGACGGTCAGCCCGTCGCGCTCATTGAGCTCCTTCACGACGGAAAAAATCTGCTTGGCGACCAGCGGCGCGAGGCCGAGCGAGGGCTCGTCGAGCATCAGCAGGCGCGGCCGGCTCATCAGCGCGCGGGCGATCGCGAGCATCTGCTGCTCGCCGCCCGACAGCGTCCCGCCGCGCTGCTGGGCGCGCTCCTTCAGCCGCGGGAAGATGCCGAAGACGCGCCCGAGATCCTCGTCGAAATGCGCGAAGCCGTTGATCGCCGCGCCCATCTTGAGGTTTTCCAGCACGCTCATGCGCGGAAAGATGCGCCGCCCCTCGGGCGACTGCGCGATCTTGAGCCGGGCGATCTCGTGGGTCGGCACGCGGGTGATGTCCTGCCCGTCGTAAGTGATCGAGCCGTCGCGGGCCTGTGGGCTGCCGAAGATCGTCATCATCAGCGTCGACTTGCCGGCGCCGTTGGCGCCGATCAGCGTGACGATCTCGCCGGCGCCGACCTCGAGGTCGACGCCCTTCAGCGCCGCGATCGAGCCGTAATAGGCCGTGACGCCGGCGAGCTGGAGGAGCGGCGCGGTCACGCGGGGCCTCCCTCGGCCGCCTCGATCTCGCGCTCGACCTCCTCGACCTCCTCGTCCTCGACGCCGAGATAGGCCGCGATCACCTTCGGGTCCTCGCGCACCGCCTGCGGCGAGCCGTCGGCGATCTTCTTGCCGTAGTCGAGCACGACGACGTGGTCGGAGATCTCCATCACCACGCTCATGTCGTGCTCGATCAGCAGCACCGCGACGCCGTCGTCGGCGCGGATCGAGCGCAGCAGGTCGTTGAGCTCGGCGCTCTCGCGCGGGTTGAGGCCGGCGGCCGGCTCGTCGAGGCAGAGCAGCACCGGCTCGGTGCACATCGCGCGGGCGATCTCGAGGCGTCTCTGGTCGCCGTATGGCAAGTCTGCGGCGGGGTCGTCGGCGCGCTCGATCAGGCCGATGCGCTCGAGCCAGCCCTTGGCCTTCTCGATCGCCGCGCGCTCGGCGCGCGCGAAGCCCGGCGCGCCCAGCACGCCAAGGATCGTCATGCCGGAGGCCGCCATCAGCGGCGCGTGCTGGGCGACCAGCAGGTTTTCGAGCGCCGTCATGCCGCCGAACAGGCGGATGTTCTGGAAGGTGCGGGCGACTCCGGCGCGCCGCGCGATCTGGTGGTCACGGAGCCGCTCCAAGAGCCAGCTCTCGCCGGCGCTTTTCTTGAGCGTGAGGCGGCCGACCGTCGGCTTGTAGAAGCCCGTGACGCAGTTGAACACGGTGGTCTTGCCGGCGCCGTTCGGGCCGATCAGCGCGGTGATGTCTGCGCGTTTCACGTCGAACGAGACGTCGTCGACCGCGACCAGCCCGCCGAACCGCATCGTGAGATGCTCGACGCGCAGCAGCACGTCGTCGGGCAGGGCAGGGGCGTCGGCCGGCGCCGCCGTCATCCGTGGCCCTCCTGCACGAGGGCGCCGGAGATCGCCTTCTTCTCCTTGAGGAACACCGAGGGCGTGCGCGACGAGACCAGCCCGCGCGGCCGCCAGACCATGATCAGCACCATCACGAGGCCGAACACGATCATCCGGTAGTCCTTGAACTCGCGGAACAGCTCGAAGCCGCCGATCATGACGAGCGCGGCGATCGCGACGCCGAACTGCGAGCCCATGCCGCCCAGCACCACGATCGCGAGGATCAGCGCGCTCTCGATGAAGGTGAAGCTCTCCGGGCTGATGAAGCCCTGGCGGGTCGCGAAGAACGATCCCGCGAAGCCCGCGAACATGGCGCCGAGCGCGAACGCCGTGAGCTTGGTGTTGACCGTGTTCACGCCGAGCGAGCGACAGGCGATCTCGTCCTCGCGCAGCGCCTCCCAGGCGCGGCCGATCGGCAAGCGCCTCAGCCGGATGACGACGTAATTGGTGATCAGCGCCAGCGCGAGGATCAGGTAGTAGAGGAAGATGATGCGGTGGAGGCCCGAGAACTTGAGGCCGAACATCGCCGCGAAGCCGTCCTTGCCGGAGACGAAGTCCGCGATCCCGAAGAAGCTCGGCCGCGGCACGTTGGTGATGCCGTTCGGGCCGCCGGTGAACCAGTACCAGTTGAGCAGCACGATGCGGATGATCTCGCCGAAGGCGAGGGTGACGATCGCGAGATAGTCTCCGCGGAGCCTGAGCACCGGGAAGCCCAGCAGCACGCCCCAGAACGCCGCGAGCAGGCCCGCGAGCGGCAGGCAGAGCCAGAAGGAGAGGCCGAAATACTGCGCGAGCAGCGCGTAGGAATAGGCGCCGACCGCGTAGAACGCGACATAGCCGAGGTCGAGCAGGCCGGCCAGGCCCACCACGATGTTCAGCCCCCAGCCCAGCATCACATAGGTCAGCACCAGGATGCCGAGGTCGATCTGGTAGCGTTCGATCCCCGGCAGGAAGGGCAGGGCGATCGCGATCACGACCGCCGCGGGGGCGAGCCAGCGCGCGAGCTTCATGAGCCGCGCCTCGAGCTTCGGCGACACCGCGAGCTTCGTCCGGACCCGTCCCGGCCGCCAGAGCGTCAGGTTGAGGATCAGCCGTCCGACGAACACGATCCCGACCGCCCAGGCGACGCGGTCCCAGTGCTGCTCGAGCGCGAGGTCGCCGCCGACCTGGACCGTCACCAGGCCCATCATCGGCGCCGCCAGCCCGAAGGCGATCAGCGCCGTGATCGCGGCGTCCTTCAGCGCGTGGGGCAGGGGAGAGGCGAGGGGAGCCGTCATGCGCGCTTCGAGACGGCCGCTCGCGCGGCCTCCTCAGCATGAGGAGCGTTGCGGGGCGCCGGAGCGCAAAGGCCCCTCATGCTGAGGAGCCGTCCGCAGGACGGCGTCTCGAAGCACGCAGAGCGATCGAGCGCCCC
>NZ_RYFI01000011.1:126496-129581 GCF_004103825.1 Hansschlegelia zhihuaiae | reverse complement strand
CCTGCCCGATCCCCACCCGGCCTTGGCCTTGCGGCCAAGTCCACCCTCCCCTTCGAAAGGGGAGGGAGAACGGCGCCTGCCTTGTCGAGCGGCTGACGAATATCCATCGCCATCAGACCTTCTCGACTTCGGGGCGGCCGAGCAGGCCGGAGGGCAGGAAGATCAGCACGATGATGAGGATCGAGAACGCCGCGACGTCCTTATACTCGACCGAGAAATAGGCCGACCAGAAGGTCTCGATCAGGCCGATCAACAGGCCGCCGATCATCGCGCCGGGCAGCGAGCCGATGCCGCCGAGCACCGCGGCCGTGAAGGCTTTCACGCCGGCCACGAAGCCGATGTAGAAGTCCACGACCCCGTAATAGAGCAGGTACATGAGGCCCGCGACCGAGGCGAGGGCGGCGCCCATCACGAAGGTCAGCGAGATCGTGCGGTCGACGTCGACGCCGAGCAGCGCCGCCATCTTGCGGTCCTGCTCGCAGGCTCGCTGGGCGCGGCCGAGCGGCGTCTTGGCGACGAGGGTCGAGAAGCCCGCCATCAGCGCGATCGTGGTCACCACGATCATGATCTGCACGTAGGAGACGTTGACCACGAAGCCTTCCGCCGCGCCGAACTGGAAGCCGCCGGGCACGACCGGGGGCAGCGGCTTGAAGCGCGCGCCCTGCGCGACCTGCGCGTAGTTCTGCAGGAAGATCGACATGCCGATCGCCGAGATCAGCGGCGCGAGCCGGAACGAGCCCCTGAGCGGCCGGTAGGCGACGCGCTCGACCGTCCAGCCATAGAGCGCGGTCAGCGCCATGGCGACGATCAGAACCAGGAACAAAGCGAGGGGGACGAAGGTGATCCCAATCGCGATCAGCGCGAGGTAGACGATGAGCGCGAGGAACGCGCCGATCATGAACACGTCGCCATGGGCGAAGTTGATCATGCCGATGATGCCGTAGACCATCGTGTAGCCGATGGCGATGAGGCCGTAGATCGAGCCGAGGGTGACGCCGTTGATGAGCTGCTGGGCGAAATATTCCATCAGCCGGCGTCTCTCCCCTGGTTCCATTGCGGCGCGTCGTCCGCGACGTCGGCCGAGACGGGCGCCCGATCGCTGGGCGCGCGCGTTCGTTGAGCAGTCTTAGCAAGGCGTTCTATGTCCGACAACGCGCAGCCGGGCGTTTCGCGGACGATCGGTCGCGCGACAGGGCGGGCCCAAGAAGGTATTCGGGTCGCGGGGAGGAATGTCCCGCCGCGCCGCGCGCCGGCCACAACCTGCGCCGGAGCGCGGGGTCGGGACTTGAAATGCGTGAGTCTGCGAAAAGGTATCAAACAATTGATCCCGGCGACGGGCGCCCGCCCGGCGCGATCGCGTCGGGCGCAACGGGGAGGCGTGAAGGGGCCTTGCGGCTGCTGACAGTTCGTCCGCTGGCCTTGGCCTGCGCGCTCAGCGTCGCCTTCGCGGCGCCGCAGCGCGCCGGGGCGGAGGGGCCTGTCGATCTGCCGTCGGCCTTCGGCCGCGCCTTCGAGGGCGTGGACGCCTGCGTCGCGCTGCGCGACGTCGCGCCCGGAGCGGGCACCGCGGTGAGCGACAGGGCCGCCTGCGAGCGCCGCCTTCCGCCCTGCGCGACCTTCGAGTTTGCGGCGACCGTGATCGCCCTCGACCGCGGCGTGGTCCCGGACGCCAATGTTCCGGTGAAGCGCAACCCGCCGCTCCAGGCCGACCCGCCGGAAGGCGTCAATCTGCGCGACGCGTTCCGCAAGCCGGTGCCCTGGGTGTTCGAGGAGGTCGCGCGCCGGATCGGCTCCGAGGCCTTCACCCGGGCGCTCGCCGCCATGCGCTACGGCAACGCCGAGGTCGGCGACCGGGTCGAGCGGATCGGCCGGGGCGAGAACGCGAACGGCCTCGTTCTGAGCGCCGTCGAACAGGTCGACTTTCTCGCCCGACTGAAGCGCGGCGAACTGCCGACCTCCGCCGAGTCTCAGGCGCGCACCGTCGAGATCGCGGCGACGGAACGTCTCGGCGACTCGACGGTCGCGTGGAAGACCGGAGCTTGCGACGGCGCCGCCTGGGCGGTCGGCTGGGTGGAGCGCTCCGAGCGCAACGTCATCTTCGCCTCGGTCGCCACCGGCGTCGAGCCTTCGGCCGCCGACGTGGTGGCGCGCACCCGCAGGCTGATGAGCGA
Organism: Hansschlegelia zhihuaiae; assembly: GCF_004103825.1. Lineage (GTDB taxonomy): Bacteria > Pseudomonadota > Alphaproteobacteria > Rhizobiales > Methylopilaceae > Methylopila > Methylopila zhihuaiae. Next base: position 127,410 of record NZ_RYFI01000011.1, on the reverse strand, counting down.
GCTCGCGCTGGTCCCGCCGGCGAAGTGACGCCTCGCTCCGCGTTGCGGAACGGGCCCGTGGCGGCTATCTGCGGGTGACCATCCACGACATGCGGCGACCGCCATGACCGCCATCTCCGACCCGCTGACGATCGCCGAGGCCTGGGCCCGCGAGGGCCGCGAAGTCGCGCTCGCGACCGTGGTGGAGACCTGGGGCTCGGCCCCGCGGCCTGCCGGCAGCCATCTCGTGATCGACCGCGACGGCGCCTTCGAGGGATCGGTTTCGGGCGGCTGCGTCGAAAGCGCGGTGGTGGCGGAGGCCGCGGACGTCATCGAGAGCGGAAATCCGCGCATGCTGGAGTTCGGCGTCGCGGACGAGACCGCTTGGCGCGTCGGGCTCTCCTGCGGCGGCCGCATCAAGGTGCTGGTCGAGAAGGTGGCATGAGGCTCGACCTGCTCCGCGGCCTCAACGCCGCGCGCGCCGAACGCCGCGCCGTCGTGGTGGCGACGGAGCTGAAGTCGGGCGCCCAACGTCTGGTCCTCGATCCGGCCGGCGACCCGCTCGCCGGCGAGATCGAGAAGGCGGTCCGGCTCGGCCGCAGCGGCGTCGTCGACACCGCCGAAGGCCCGGTGTTCCTGAACGTCCACCGCCCGTCGCCCCGCCTCGTGATCCTCGGAGCCGTCCATGTCGCGCAGGCGCTCGCGCCGATGGCGGCGGCCGCGGGCCACGCGGTGACCGTGCTCGACCCGCGCGAGGCCTTCGCCGCGCCGGAGCGCTTCCCGGGCGTCGAGGTCGTGGCCGAATGGCCAGACGTCGCGTTGCCGCGGCTCGGCCTCGATCCGTTCACGGCCTTCGCGGCCCTCACCCACGATCCCAAGATCGACGATCCGGGGCTGGTCGAGGCGCTCGCGAAAGGCTGCTTCTATGTGGGCGC
>NZ_RYFI01000011.1:118791-126383 GCF_004103825.1 Hansschlegelia zhihuaiae | reverse complement strand
CGCCCGCGCCCGCGCCCCGATCGGGCTTCCTATCGGCGCGTCCTCGCCGGCCGAGATTGCGGTCTCGATCCTGGCCGAGATCATCCAGGCCATGCGGCTGCCGGAGGGATCATGAGGTTCGGGCCCATTCCGCTGTCGCGCGCGGTCGGCGCGGTCGCGGCGCACGCGCTGAAGGTCGACGGCCATGTGCTCAAGAAGGGCGCGCGGGTCACCGAGGCCGACGTCGCGGCGCTCGCCGCGCGCGGCGTGAGCGAGATCGTGGCAGCGGAGCTCGCGCCCGACGACGTGCCGGAGGATGAGGCCGCGCACCGTATCGCGCTCGCCCTCGCCGGCAAGCATGTCCGCTGCGACGCACCCTTCACGGGTCGCTGCAACATCTTCGCCGAGGCCGCGGGCGTCGTGATCGTCGACCGCGGGGCGGTGGACGCGCTGAACGAACTCGACGAGGCCGTGACCTTCGCGACGCTCGACGAGCACGCCGCGGTCGCGCAGGACGCGATGGTCGCGACCGTCAAGATCATCCCCTTCGCGCTGCCCGAGGCGCTGGTGGCGCGCGCCGAGGCGCTGGCGCACGAGCGCGCCCCGCTGATCTCGGTCGCGCCGTTCCGCCTGCGCAAGGTCGCGGCGGTCTCGACCCTGCTGCCGGGGCTCGACGCCAAGGTGGTGGACAAGACCATCGCGACGCTCGAGCGCCGGCTCGCGCCGACCGGCGCGAAGCTGGTCGCGGAGCGCCGCGTCGCGCATGACGAGGCGAACCTGACCCGCACGCTGCGCGAGCTCGCGCCGGTCGGGGCCGACCTCACGATCATCTTCGGGGCCTCGGCGGTGACCGACCGCCGCGACGCCGTGCCGGCCGCGATCGAGGCCGCGGGCGGCGTGGTGGAGCGGCTCGGCATGCCGGTCGACCCCGGCAACCTGCTGCTCCTCGGGCGTCTAGGATCCGCCGCCGTGCTCGGCGCGCCGGGCTGCGCGCGGAGCCCCAAGGAGAACGGCTTCGACTGGGTGCTGAACCGCCTGCTCGCTTGCGCGCCGGTCGGCGCGAAGGAGATCGCCGGCATGGGGGTCGGGGGCCTCTTGATGGAGATCGTGTCGCGCCCGCAGCCGCGCACCGGCGCGGAGCCGGCCTCGCCAAGGCCGAAAATCGCGGCGCTGGTGCTCGCCGCCGGCCGCTCGACCCGCATGGGCGGCCCGAACAAGCTGCTGGAGACTGTGCTGGGCCGTCCGCTTCTGCGCCACGCGGTCGGGGCCGCGACCGGCGCCGGGCTCTCCGAGGTCCTGGTGGTCACGGGCCACCAGCGGTCTGCCGTCGAGGCCGCGCTCGACGGGCTGCCGGTGCGCTTCGTCGCGAACCCCCATTATGCCGAGGGGCTCTCGACCTCGCTCCGGGCCGGCGTCGCCGCGCTGCCGAAGGATGTCGACGCCGTCGTGGTTCTGCTGGGCGACATGCCGGGCGTGACCTCGGGCCTCGTGCGGCGCCTCGCGGCCGCCTACGACCCGCAGTTCGGCGCCCATGTCGTCGCCCCGGCGCGGCTCGGTCGCCGCGGCAACCCGGTGCTCTGGGGCCGGCGCTTCTTCCCGGAGCTGCTGAAGGTCGAGGGCGACGTCGGCGGCCGCCACCTGCTCGAACTGCACCCCGAGGCGGTCCGCGAGGTCGAGGCCGAGGACGACGGTGCGCTGATCGACATCGACACGCCCGAGGCGCTCGCCGCGCTGAAGACGTTCGACTGAGGACGAGCCGCTCATCACCTCTCCCCGGCGGGGAGAGCTGAGCCGCGCCTTGACCCGAACCGTCGGGCGTCGTCGGACGTAGTCCTGTCGGGCGACCCGCGGAGGACGCATGCTCGACACGATCGAAGTTCCCACAGGCGGGCCGGCGCCGCGCGCAGGGGGCTGAGCCGCCTTGGCGAAGAAATGCAAGGCGCTCCGCCTGATCCTTGGCGACCAGCTCACCCGCGGGATCGCCTCGCTCAAGGACCTCGACCCGGCGACCGACGTCGTGCTGATGGCCGAGGTCATGGAGGAGGCGAGCTATGTGGGGCACCACAAGCAAAAGCTCGTCTTCCTGTTCTCCGCCATGCGCAATTTCGCGGCGGAGCTCCGGGCGGAGGGCGTCGAGGTCGACTATGTCGAGCTCGACCAGCGCGGCAATATGGGCTCGCTCGGCGGCGAGGTCGCGCGGGCCGTGAAGCGCCACGCGCCGGACCGGCTCGTGCTGACCGAGCCCGGCGAATGGCGCGTGGAGGAGATGTTCCACGACTGGCGCGAGGAGCTCGATTGCGACGTCATCATCCGCCAGGACGACCGCTTCGTCTGCTCGCGCGCGGAGTTCGAGGTCTGGGCGAGGGGCCGCCGCGCCTGGCGGATGGAGTTTTTCTACCGCGAGATGCGGCGGAAGACCGGCCTGCTGATGGACGGCGAGAAGCCGGAAGGCGGCCAGTGGAACTATGACGTCGAGAACCGCAAGCGGCTGCCCAAGGATCTGGAGCTCCCGGAGCGTCTGCGCTTTCAGCCGGACGCTGAGACCCGCAAGGTCATGGAGCTGGTGGAGCGCCGCTTCCCGAGCAATTTCGGGACGCTGGAGACCTTTGGCTGGGCCGTCACGCGGAAGGACGCGCTCAAGGCCCTGAACGAATTCGTCGCCTCGTCGCTCGGCACGTACGGAGACTATCAGGACGCCATGAAGCAGGGCGGGCCGTTCCTCTTCCACGGCCTGATCTCGCCCTACCTCAACGCCGGCCTGCTCACCGCCCGCGAGGTGTGCGACGCCGCCGTCGGGGCCTATGAGGCCGGTGCCGCGCCGCTCAACGCCGTCGAGGGCTTCGTCCGCCAGATCATCGGCTGGCGCGAATATGTCCGCGGGGTCTACTGGCTGACCATGCCGGACTACCGCGAGACCAACCATCTCTCCGCGGACCGCAAGCTGCCCGACCTCTACTGGACGGCCCAGACCGACATGAACTGCCTCGCGCAGTCGGTCGGCGACACCCGCGACCACGCCTACGCCCACCACATCCAGCGCCTGATGGTGCTGGGCAATTTCGCGCTGCTCGCCGGCGTCAGGCCGCGCGAGGTGCAGGACTGGTATCTGCTGGTCTATGTCGACGCCTATGAGTGGGTTGAGCTGCCCAACGTCCACGGCATGGTGCTGTTCGCCGACGGCGGCAGGCTGGGCTCGAAACCCTATGCGGCGTCCGGCGCCTATATCGACCGGATGTCGGACTATTGCGGACACTGCCGCTACGACGTGAAGGCGAAGACGGGTGCAAACGCCTGCCCGTTCAACTACCTCTACTGGGATTTTCTGATCCGGAACGAGAAGGCGCTGGCCAAGAACCAGCGCCTCGCCATGCCCTATCGCAACCTCGCGCGCTTCAAGCCGGAGCGGGTGAAGGAGATCAGGCGGGACGCGAAGCAGTTCCTCGACGGCCTGCCGGCGACCTATGAGGGGTGACCGAGAATTCGCGCGCCGTCGAAGCCCCCTTCTCCCGCTTGCGGGAGAAGGGATGGATGAGGGGGCGTCCGCCGCGTCGCCCTTTCCTGAAAGACCCTCACCCCGACCCTCTCCCGCAAGCGGGAGAGGGGGATCGGACGGCTCGCAGCTCACGGCCGCTCGAAATCCTTCGGCAGCGGGTGGAGATGGCTGAGCTCAAGCCCCGTCACCGCCGCCTCGATGCGCTCGGCGATCATCATGCGGTGGCAGTGCTCCGGCTCGCGCTCGAAGCAGAGCAGGCAGAGTTTTCGGCCGTTCCGGACCATCTCGATCAGCGCCGCCAGATCCTCCTGCGCGGCGTCGGTCTTGAGCTGCTCGGCGAAGATCGCCTTCATCTCGGCGTGCCGGCCCGCGCGCGCCGCGGCGCGGCCATCCGCCGGGGTGCCGAGCGCGCGAAAATGCAGATAGCCGACGCCGCGCTCGTCGACGCCCGCCGACAGCGCCCGCTTCGAAAAGCCCGGCCGGCGGGAGTTCGCGACCGCGCGCACGTCGACCAGGGTGTCGACCCCCGCAGTGGTCAGCGCGTCGCCGAGCGCGTTCGGAGTGGCGCCCTCGTAGCCGATGGTGAACAGGCGGCTCATCTGACGGGACAGGCCCAGACCTTCTCGACCTTCGCGGCGAAGCGCACTGCGGGGTAGCCGTCGAAGAAGGCCGGGATGACGAACACGCCCTCGCCGCCGGGCGGCGCCAGCCCCACGCCGGTGAAGCCGACCGGGTTGAGGTCCATGTTCTGCGCCGTGACCTCGAGTTTGACGAGCGCGCGGTCGGGGAACGGGTTCTTGAAGTCCCAGATGAAGGTGTTGGACTGGACGTAGTAGGAGGGCGTCTCGGCCCTGAGCTTCTTGAGGTCGGCGAGCGCCAGCGGCTCGGCCTTGCAGCCTTCGACCTGCGCGAGCTTGCCGTCGCGCTCCAGCCCCGCGCGGACTTGCGCCTCGCAGGTGTCCCGGCATTCCCGCGCGGCCTTGCGGATGTCGTCGTCGGAGGCCTGGGGCGAGGTGATTTTCTCGCCCAGGCAGTCCCGGAAACAGGTCGCGCCCGCGCCCGACGTCGTGCCGAGGACGAAGGCCAGGGCCAGGATGGCGCGCATGCGGAATTCTCCCTGTCGCGCCGCTTTTCGTCCGGTCGGGGAGCGGCGCCCGAGCGCTGATCTAATGGACCAGGTTCAGCATGGGTGCGCCACGACGACGGCGGCGGTCCCCCGGATCAAGTCCGGGGCAGGCTTGAGCGATACAGCATAGTCATCTTTGGACGGCCCCTGCTCTGCAAGGGTGAAGTTGGGCTGATTTGACGATCCGTCGGGTGCGGTCATCTTTCCGGGCCTGCTGGCGCGGCATGGCCGCTGGCCCTGATGGAGTCCGCTGACCAGGTCCGTTCAAGAGAGCGAGCTCGAAGCTCGGACTATGCTGCGGCTTGGCCGCGGCGGTTCGATAGGCGCCGGCGAGAATTGCAGCAGAATGCTGGCGGCTGATGCCTCAGGCGCTTCCGCCCCGAAGAGGATGGGGCTACGTCCGGCGATTGGGCCGGACGCAGCCCCTGTCGTTCGACGCTCGCGTCGTCCCCCCGGCGTGCTCAGACGCGCGCGGTCATTTCAGGAAACAGGTGAATCCCGGCCGGGTCCGCCAACTTATCGGGCCGCACAGGCGCTTGCCCGCCGCCAGCGTGACCTTGCCGATGTGGCTGATCAGCCGTTCGTATTGTTTGTCCCCCTCGATATAGCCTGAGAAGTTGCCGATGTCGCCAGACGCCGCGTACACGGCGTGGATCCCCGGGACCTGGGCGATCTTGGCCGCGTTCTTCACGCCCTCGATGGTCTCGATCATTACGATCAGCACGATGTTGTTGTTGAACGTCTGCCGGTAGCTCACGCCGGCTGGGAGCCAGGGAGCGAGCACGGTCGCGGTCTGGCTGCCCCCCTGACTGCGCCGTCCCATTGGCGGGAAATAGGTCCACTGGACGACTTCCTTGGCTTCCTCCACGGTGTCGACCGTCGGCACGACCAGCACCATGGCGCCGCCGTCGAGCGCATGCTGGATCTCCCGCTCGTCGGTGTACGCCACGCGAGCCCCGGGCACGGCTTTTCTGCCGGCGCATTTGTCCGACGACCCATAGGCCCACATCCGCCACGCGTCGCCCCAGTCGATCCCCGAATGCTGCATCTCGGTCCAGGTGTAGTCGGCGTCTTTCTGGCTCGCCTGAGAGCAATAGGTCTCGTTCATCGTGGCGAGGTCCGAGGTGCTGACCACGGGGCCGATGACGTCCTTGCCCTTGTTCATCTGCCTCTTGGCGGGGTTCCAGATCAGGCCCCCGGTCGTATCGTCATTGCGCGGCCCGTAGACCCAGGTGTCCGGATCGATGCCGCCGGCCTGGGCGGGCGCCGGTTGAATCCCGAACAGGAGGGCTGCGGCGACGCCCGCCGCAGCGGCGCCGAACACTCTCATTCTCCTAAGCATCTCGATTTCTCCCTATCGCATGGGGCGTCTTATTATTTCGGCCGTCTGCTAACGGCCTCACATTGCACATGTGCATTATTGTATACGCCATACGATAGATTATCTTTGCGCACGTGCAGTACAATGATAGGCCTCGGGAATTCTTGAGACTTGGCGCTCAGCGAACAATTTGCGGCGTTCAGCGAACTTGAGCGCCGATCGCGCGGCCGGCGCTTGCATCGCGATTTCAAACGCCCAACGACTTGCTGGAAGTCGCCTACAGGTTTGCTTCCCAGGGCGCCGACGGGATGCGGGCGACGGGAGGGCGCGGTTTGCAGCACTCTTTCGGCTCTGCTGCCAAACCACTCGAAATCAAGGATCTTTTAACGTCGCAGGATTGTCATCGAGAGACTGTGCGTCCCTAATTCCTCTGCGGCGCGTCGGCAACCGCGTCGCAATTCGATGGAGTGCGGCGATGAGCGGATGCGGGAAAGGCGCGGGGACACCGCGCGGAGACTTCGAACGTCAGATCGACGGCTTCGGCCTCACCACGGCCGAGATCCTCTACCGGATGCCGGATCATCCGGGCCTCCTGCAGTCCTATGTCTGGCAGGACTACGACCGCTGCCCGGAATATCCGGTGCTGCGCGGCTTCCTCGACTGGTGGCGGCGCGAGATCGAGGGCGTGCTGCACTCGGTCCGGGTCGGTCACAAGGCGCTGATCGGCCCCGCGGACTTTAGGCCGGTGCGGGCGGAGTTCCGGCTGAACTGAGTTCCGGACGGGACGCCGGACAGCGTTGCGCTGGCCTCCTCCACCATGCTCCGCATGGTCCCCCTCCTCCGCGATGCGGAGGAGGACCCGAGGCGGGCGCCGCTCTTGATCCTCACCCGCGCAGCGGGGGAGGGGGACCGCGAAGCGGTGGAGGGGGCGACGTGGCGCCGCCCTGCGAATACAGGCGACCGCAGCTCAAGACGCTCGTTCGGCGCAATCTTACGGCCGATACTCGAACGTCGCCGAAATCGTCTCCCCGGCGTCGGGGCCGGTCATCACCTCGATCTCGCCGGCCGGGATATCGAAGGTCCGGGCATCCGCCCAATAGCCGAAATCCTCCGGCTTCAGTGGAAGCTCCACCGTCCGCGTCTCGCCGGGCTTCAGCTCGACGCGCGCGAAGCCGCGGAGCTCCCTCAAGGGTCGGGCGACCCGCGCGAGTTTCGGCCGAACATAGAGCTGCGGGACCGCGACGCCCGGCCGCTTGCCGGTGTTGGTGATCTGCACCGCGATGGTCTGGGTCTCGCCGGCTTTCAGGATGGCGCGCGCCGGCTGCGGCGCCCCGTAGGAAAAATCCGTGTAGGTCAGGCCGTGGCCGAACGGGTAGAGCGGCCCGTAGGCCTCGTCGCGATAGCCGGTCGTGTAGGGATCCGTCGGGTCGAAGGGCCGGCCCGTGGGCCGCATGTCGTGATGGATCGGGACCTGGCCGACCGAGCGCGGGAAGGTCATCGGCAGCCGTCCGCTCGGCGCCACGTCGCCAAAGATTGTGCGAGCGAGCGCGGTCCCGCCCATCGTGCCGGGCTGCCAGGCGTAGAGGATGGCGGGCGCCGCCCCCGCCAGCTCCGTCAGAACCAGCGGCCGCCCGGCGAACACCACCGCGACCGTCGGCTTGCCGAGCGCGAGG
>NZ_RYFI01000011.1:117293-118758 GCF_004103825.1 Hansschlegelia zhihuaiae | reverse complement strand
GGGGGGGGGGGGGGGGGGAGCCTCGCCTGGTCCCCCGGCAGGCCGAGCTCGGCGCGGCTCGCGCCCTCGCCCGACTGGTCGAAGCGCTCGCCGAGCGCCAGCACCACGACCTCGGCGCGCCGCGCTGTCTCGACCGCGGCCGCGATCTCCTCGTCGCGCGAGGCCGCCGCCGTGCCGCCCGGCGTGAACTCCACCGTGGCGCCGGGAAGGCGCCGCTCGAGGCCCATGCGCAGCGTGACCGTTTCGGACGGCTCGCCGCGTCCGGCCCAGGGCCCGAGCGTGTCGGCGGGCGAGTCGCCGAGCGGACCGATCAGCGCGACCCGCCGGACATCGGGCGAAAAGGGCAGGGCGCGCCGCTCGTTCCTGAGCAGCACGAAGCTCTTTTCCGCGAGGTCCTGCGAGGCCGCGAGACTTTCGGGCGGGATCGGGCCGGTCGCGGACGCCGCGCGCAGCCCCCGCAAAGGATCGTCCAGCAGGCCGAGGCGCTGCTTCAGCCGCAGCACCCGGAGCACCGCGCCGTCGAGCGCCGCCTCGTCGACCGCGCCTTCGCGGACCAGCAGCGGCAGCTTCTCGACATAGGCCCGGGACTGCATGTCGACGTCCGCGCCGGCCGTGAAGGCGAGCCGCGCGGCGTCGGTCCGGTCGGCCGCGACGCCATGCGCGATCGTCTCCTGAATCGCCTCGAAGTCGCTCATGACCACGCCGCCGAACCCCCATTCGCCGCGCAGCACGCCGGTCAGCAGCCGGCGGTTCGCGATCGTCGGGACGCCGTCCGGCGCGTTGAAGGCCGACATCATGCATGCGGCGCCGGCGTCGACGGCGGCGCGAAAGGGCGGCAGATAGGTCTCGCGCAGCGCGCGTTCCGAGAGATCGAGCGCCGTGTAGTCGCGCCCGCCCTCGACCGCGCCGTTCGCGCCGAAATGCTTGACGCATGAGGCCGTCGCGTCCGGCGCCGCGAGGTCCTGGCCCTCGACGCCCCGGACCCTCGCCTCGGCGATGCGCGCCGCGAGCCAGGCGCTCTCCCCCGGCCCCTCGACGACCCGGCCCCAGCGCGCGTCGCGCGACACGTCGAGCATGGGGGTGAGCAGCATGTTGACGCCGTCGGCCGCGGCCTCCCGCGAGGCGATGCGCTCGGAGAGGCGGATCGCCTCCATGTCGAAGCTCGCCGCCTGGCCGAGCGGCGTCGGGAAGATCGTGCGATAGCCGTGGACCACGTCGAGCGCGAGGATCAGCGGGATCCCGAGCCGGCTCTGGGCGGCGCGCGCCTGCAGGTCCTTCATCGTCTCGAAGCCATGCGCGTTGAACATCGCGCCGACCGCGCCGCCCTTCAGCGCCCGGTCGATCGGCTCGAACTTCGCCTCGTGGACCGGCACGGCCGAGACCATGTTGAGCTGGCCGGCCTTCTCCTCGAGCGTCATGCGGGCGAGCAGGTCTTCGACGCGGTCGGCCGCCGGGTCCGCCAGGG
>NZ_RYFI01000011.1:117049-117237 GCF_004103825.1 Hansschlegelia zhihuaiae | reverse complement strand
CCGCCCCCGCCAATAGCGACAAAGCGAGGGCGAGCGGCAGGCGAAGACGCATCATTGTGGGATTCGGGCTCCAGGCGGGGGCGGTGACGTCTAACACACAAGCCCCGCCGGGCCTCCTCCACCATGGCTATCGCCATGGTCCCCCTCCTCCGCGAGCGGAGGAGGAACCGAAGCGGCGCCGTCTCTGC
>NZ_RYFI01000011.1:116561-117004 GCF_004103825.1 Hansschlegelia zhihuaiae | reverse complement strand
TCCCCCGCGTCAGCGGGGGAGGGGGACCGCGAAGCGGTGGAGGGGGCGACGCGCGCGGCCGGCCGATCGGCTGCGAAGAGACGCTTGCCGAGACGGCGGCCGCCGGGCGAAATGCGCGGCCCGTCGACCCGATCCCTTCCGGAGCTCCGCACATGACCGAACGACCCGCCACAGTGGCCGTGCTCGGGACCGGGCTGATGGGCGCGCCGATGGCCAGACGCCTGCTCGGCGCCGGCTTCGACGTCGTGGCCTGGAACCGCAGCGGCGCCAAGGCCGAGGCGCTTAGCCCCGACGGCGCGCGGATCGCGGACACGGCCGCCGAGGCGGTGAAGGACGCCGCCGTCGCCATCACCATGCTGGAGAACGGCGACGCCGTGACCGACGTGTTGTTCAGCCAAGGCGCGGCCACGGCTCTTCCGCCGGGCGCGCTCGTGATCGACATG
>NZ_RYFI01000011.1:80557-116512 GCF_004103825.1 Hansschlegelia zhihuaiae | reverse complement strand
CGCCCGCGCCCACGCCGAGCGGCTCGCGGCCCACGACCGCCGCCATCTCGACGCGCCGGTCTCGGGCGGCACGAGGGGCGCGGCGGACGGCACGCTCGCCATCATGGTCGGAGGTTCGGAGACGGATTTCGAGGAGGCCCGGCCGCTGTTCGCCGCGATGGGCTCCGCGGTGCGCGTCGGCCCCTCGGGCGCGGGCCAGATCGCCAAGCTCGCGAACCAGGCGATCGTCGGCGTGACGATCGGCGTGGTGGCCGAGGCGCTGCTGCTCGCGGCCGCCGGCGGCGCGGACCCGGCGGCCGTAAGAGAAGCCATCCGCGGGGGCTTCGCAGGCAGCCGCATCCTGGAGGAGCATGGACGGCGGATGCTCGAGCGCGACTTCCGGCCGGGCGGCAAGGTCGCCACCCAGATCAAGGATCTCGAGACGGCGCTCGCGGCCGCGGCGGAGGGCGGCGTCCGCCTGCCGCTCACCCAGGACGCGCGCGACCGGTTCGTCTTCCTGCGAGACGCCATGGGCGGCGGCGGCTACGATCACTCCGCGCTGCTGCTGCAGCTCGAGGAGGCGGGGCAGGGCGCGCGCGTCGGCGACGCGCCCGACAAGCTTCCTGCTTGAGCCGGATCCGCGACATGCCGAGCGCCCATCTGACGCCGATCCTGCTGCTCGCCTGCTCGAACTTCTTCATGACGATCGCCTGGTACGGCCACCTCAAGTTCAAGGCGGCCCCGCTCTGGGCGGCGGTGCTGGTCAGCTGGCTGATCGCGTTCGTCGAATACTGCCTCGCGGTGCCGGCGAACCGCATCGGCCACACGGTCTATTCGGGCGCCGAGCTCAAGGCGATGCAGGAGGTCATCACCCTGATCGTTTTCGCGATCTTCTCGGTCGCCTATCTCGGAGAGCGCTTCACGCTGAACCACGCCATCGGCTTCGCGTTCATCGCGCTCGGCGCGTTCTTCGTGTTTCGAGGGCCGCTGGGCTGATGACGCCGCCGGCCGGGAGCGAGCGAACGGCGGCGAGCCGGTCTCACGGACGCTTCTGGCCGCTGTTCGCCGTGGAGACAGCGGCCGTCTGCGCCCTGATCAGCTTCGCTCTCCCGGTCTTCGTGACGATCGCCGACAGTCTCGGCGGCGTGGTCGATGTGTCGCCGTCCCGGATCGCGGGCATCGTGGTCTCGGTTCTGATCTTCCACGCCGCCTATTGGCGCCGGCAGCGATGGGCCGCCATCCCTGACCTGCCCCGAAACACGCTGCTGCACCATTTGTTTCTCTTTCTCAGCCGGCTGAGCTTCATCTTCGCCGCCGCGTTCTTCTCGCTCGTCGCGTTCCGCCATCTTCCGGCGCTGCAGAACCCCCTCGACCTCTCGGCGTTGGTCGCACGGGGAGCGCTGCTGCTCGCGGCGTTGTTTTCGATGTTCTGTTACTCCCTGGAGTTCGACCGGCTCGCCCGGGCGATGGACGAGCCGTCGCCCCCCGGCGGCTGAACGAGAGTTTCGTCGCCGGTCACTTCGAGAGCGCTTCGGCGGCCTTGTCGATCAGCCCTGCCACCGGCTCGGGCTGCGACATGAATACGGCGTGGCTGGCCTTGACCTCGACGGTCGCGCTGCCCGCCCGCTTCGCCATCATGCGCATGAGGTCGGGATGGATGGCGCGGTCCTCGGTCGCGACGAGCGCCCAGCTTCGCTTGGACTTCCACGCCGGCTGCGTGATCCGGGCCTCGAAGCTCGCCTTTGCGGGAAACACCTGCGAGCGGGCCATGAATTCGGCCTCCGCGGCCGGAACGTCGGCGGCGAAATCGGCCGCATAGACCTTGGGGTCGAGATAGAGATAGCCGTCGGCCGTCGCCTTGATCCCGGTGGTGGGCGGCGGGATGCGCCCCGCGAGGTCGAGCAGGTTCTCGCCTTCGTCGGGCTGGAACGCCGCGACATAGACGAGGCCCGCGACGTTCTGCGCTTGGCCGGCCTCAGTCACCACCATGCCGCCATAGCTGTGGCCGACGAGCACGGAGGGTCCGTCCTGCAGGTCGAGGACGCGGCGCGCGGCGTCGACGTCGTCCTTCAGCGACGTCATCGGCGGCTGGACCACGGCGACGTTGTAGCCTTTGGCCTTCAGGAGGTCGTGCACCTTGCGCCAGCCGGAGCCGTCGGCCAGCGCGCCGTGGACGATGACGACGTTGCGGATGGGCTCGGCGGACGCCGGCGCGAGGGCCGCGAGCGCGCAAAGCAGGCCGGCGGCGCATGACAGGGAGAGTTTCTTCGGGCTCATCGCGTCACCTCCCCGCCTTGCTCGGATCGTCGGCCGGATTGACGTAGTTCAGCCCGAACGGTCCCGTGCCATTGACCTGGATCACCGCAGCCTCGCCCTTCGTCCAGAGCGAATGCGGCATGTTGGCGGGCAGATAGAGGAAGCCGCCTTCGGCGAACGGCTCCCCGCGGCTTTCGACCCGCTTCTCGCCCATGTCGTGCACCAGGCTTCCGGTGAGCAGCGTGACGGTCTCGTCGGTCGCGTGGGTGTGCGGGGCGATCACCGTGCCGGCGGGAATCCGGAGCCTGAGCGCGAAGGGGCCCGGCTTGTCGGGGTCGCCCATAATGACGCTGATCTCGATACCCTTCGGAAGCGCCGCCGGCGCCGGCGTCCAGCGCACGGCGTCCGCACCCGCCACGGTGATCATTGTCGGGTGGCCGGAGGCCGCCGTCGCGGGCGTCGCGGCGACTGCGGACAGGGTGGCGACCGCGAGCGCCGCAAAACGAACTGCTGGTGTCATGAGCGAGGGTCTCTCGGATGGGTCCGGGCCGAAGCGCGGGCAGGCCAGCGGCCGCGCGACAGGCGCGCCGGAAAAGCTTGCGCTCCGGTCGGGTTTATTTCGGGCGTTGTGTATTTTCGTCGTCTGTCGTCGGGCAGGGCGCCTTTGATGTCGACGTATTCATGAAAACAACTTATTCTGACTTGCGATCTCCATGGGCGACCCCGCGACTGTGCGGTCGGCCGGGTTCCGGCGGAATCGCCGATCCCATGGGGAGCGCTGGGCAAATTTCCCGACCTCGCCGAGGAGACCGGGCATGACTGCGGCGAATGCGGACGACGGCGCGGCTTCGACGCCGCGAAGCGGGCTCGACCTGAAATGGACGCTGGTGCGCCGCATCGTGGTGATGGCGCTGCTGTGCGTGACCGGCGGGGCGGGCTTCGCGCTCCACGATGTCGCCGTCGAGGCGGGTCGGCAGAACCAGGAGGTGGCGGTCGCGGTCGAGCGCCATCTGTCGGTCCAGCTGATCCGGATCGGCCGGGGGCTCGACTTGATCGAGCGCTTCCCCGACTGGGACGCGGTTCTGAAGTTCGCCTTGCGGCCCGGACAATGCGTGCAGCTGATCGGCGCGGAGGGCGAGGTGCGCAATTCGAGTTGCGCGGGAATCGATGAACGCGCCCCGACGGCGCCGCCCTGGTTCGAGCGCGTGTACCGGGCGCTGTTCTTCGACCGCTCGCTCGCCGAGCGTACGGTTCTCTATCGCGGCGAGCCCAAGGGCCTGATCCGCGCCACGATCGATCCCGCGACGGTGGCGGAGCGCGCCTGGTCGGACCTGTCCCGGATGCTGGGCCTCTGGGCCATGATGATCGGGGCGCTGTGCGCGCTGGTCTATTTCGTCGTCGACCATGCGCTGCGTCCGACGGCCGGGATCCTCGCCGGCATCAACCGCGTGGCCGAGGGCGATCTGTCGACCCGCCTGCCGGCTTTCCGCCTGCGCGAGCTGCAGCGCATCTCGCAGGTCTTCAACGACCTGACGCAGAAGCTCCAAGCCACGACCTCCGACCGCGCCGAGTTCGCCCGCAAGCTGGTCGACGCGCAGGAGCGGGAGCGGCGGCTCATCGCCCGCGAGCTTCACGACGACGTCGCTCAGAGGCTCACGGCCCTGAACTGCCTCGCCCGGTCGATCGGCAAGTCGGTCGGCGCGGCGGCGCCCGAGGCTTCGAGGGAGAGCGACGAACTCGTCGCCATGGCCTCCGGCGCCATGCGGTCGCTCCGGGACACGCTGACCTATCTCAGGCCGCCCGAGATCGACGATCTCGGCCTCGTGTCGAGCCTTCAGGAACTCGTGGCGGGCCATGACCGACAGGCTCCCGGCGCGACGCGCTTCACGTTCCGGTCGGAGGGGGCCTTCGAGGACGTTCCGGCCGAGGCCTGCGCCCACATCTACAGGATCATCCAGGAAGGCCTGAACAACGCTTCCCGGCACGCCGGCGCCGACAATGTCGCGGTGACGCTGAGCGAGGGAGCCGCGGGCCCGTCCGGAGACCGCGGGTCGGGGCGGATCCACCTCCTCATCGCTGACGACGGCGTCGGCTCTGGTCGCGAACCGGGTCGCGGTCCGCTCGCGGGCGTCGGGCTGATCGGCATGCGGGAGCGGGTCTATGCGCTGAGCGGCGAATTCAGCGCCGGTCCCGGCCCGGACCGCGGCTTCGAGCTTCGCGTCAGCTTCCCGGTCCGCCTCGAAGCGCGGGAGGCCGCCTGATGGACGGATCGGTCCGGGTGATGCTGGTCGACGACCACGCCGTCGTGCGCGAGGGCTACCGGCGGCTGCTGGAGAAGGAGGCGGGCCTCGAGGTCGCGGCGGAGGCGGCCGACGGCGCAGCCGCATACCGGCTGTACAAGTCCGTCGCGCCCGACGTCGTCGTCATGGACATCAGCATGCCGGGCCGCGGCGGCATCGACGTGCTGCGGCAGATCCGGCAATGGGACCCGCACGCCCGGATCCTCGTCTTCAGCATGCACGCCAACGCCAGCTACGCCCTGCAGGCGTTCCGCGCCGGCGCGAAGGGCTACGTGACGAAGAGCAGCGCCCCGGACCTGCTGGTCAGCGCGCTGCGCAGCGTCGCCCGCAACAAGCCGGCGCTGTGCCCCGAAATCTCCGCCGCGCTCGCCGCGAGCCGGCTCGAGCAGGAGAGCGCCGCGCTCGACCAGCTGTCGCCGCGCGAATTCGAGGTGCTGCGGATGCTGCTCGACGCGAGGTCGACCGAGGAGATCGCGAAGGCGTTCAACATCAGCGCCAAGACCGTGGCGAACTACCATTACGCGCTGAAGTCCAAGCTCGGCGTGTCGTCCGACATCGACCTCGTCTATTTCTGCATGCGCTATGGCGTGGTCTCGCCGCTGGCGGAGCCGGGTCGGGACGAGATCGCAGGCGCGGGAAGCTGAGCGAGATGAACTGAAACTTCAGCGAGGTCTATGGTCTGCGACGTCTTGCCCGGAGGCTGCGCACGGTGTATTGGCCGCGCTTCGCGAAATCCTGAGGAGGGGAGGCGCGCATGTATATCGCCGATCGCATCCCCCTGGTCGTCAGCGACACGTGAAGGGCGGCGCTCCCGCGCGCCGTCTTCCCAATCGCAGATCAAGCAGCCTCGCCGCCGTCGGCATGCGCGCCGGCGCCTCGGGATTCCTACGATGTCCTTCGCCATCCTGTCGGCCGTCCTCACGGACCGGCTCCGGCGCGACTGCGCGCCGTCTCATCCTGCGATCGCCCGCTTCGCGCCCGAATGTCGCGCGGCGGTGGCGCGAACCTGCGCGCGCCATTCCCGGCTCGGCGATCTCGCGGCGAGCTTCCCGGCCCTGCTGCACCGCATCGCGGTGCGCGCCGAGCCTTGCGCCGAAGCCGCGATCGTTGCCGGCGAGCCGCTGAAGCGGGCGGCCGAAGCCGCGGCCTTGCCGATGTGGACCCGTCGTCTGCCGCCGGAGGCGTTCGGAGGGCGCTCGCCCGACCTGCCGGGCTGCGTCTCCTTCGACCGCCGCATCGTCAATGTTTTGCCGGCGAACCGCAGCGCCGCCCGCGGCTGGCTGGAGCGCGTCGTCGAGGCGGCGCGTTGGGGGGAGGAGGATTTCGTGATCTGGGTCGCGCGGGAGGCCAGGCTCCATCCTCACCGTCTGCCGATCGAAAACCTGAAACTCGCCGCGCTCCACGCCTTCTTTTCGCGACGACCCAAAGTGCTGGGGGGCGAGCTCAGCCGCGAGAGCTGGTCGCCAGCGCTCAAGCCGCGAGCGGCGCTCGCGCGCGCCCGAGATTGGCTGAAGGCGATCGAGGTCGCCGTCACGCTCGGTGATCGGGAATTCGACGGCTGGCTCGCGCCGGGAGAGGTGGACGGATTCGAGTTCGTCGCGGTGGCCACCCGCGAGGCTCTCGTCGAGGAGGCCGTCGCGATGGAACATTGCGTCGCGAGCTACGCCTGCGACATCGCCTGCGACGCCGGCCGCATTTGGAGCGTGCGCCGCGGCGGCGTGCGAGTGGCGACGCTCTCGATCGAGTTTGGCGAAGCGCCCTATCTCGTGATTTCCCAGATCAAGGGGCGCCGGAACGCCCCGGCGCCGGACGCGGTCTGGTACGCGGCGCGGACCTGGCTGAACGGCCAGGCGCCCGCGCGGAAGCGCGAGGTCGATTGGGACCGGCCGCTCGACCGCAAAGCGTGGATCGAACTGTGGAAGCCGTACTGGATCGCAAGCGGCCGTTTGCCCATCGAATTGCCGCTCGCTCCTTCGCAGCAAGCGCTGTACGCGCTCCGCGCGCCGCGCCGCCGAAGGGCGCCCCGGCGCCGGGCCTGATCCGTCCCTGCGCCTTGCGCCCGGGCGGCCTGTCGCGCCGGGGGCGGGCCGGCGTGGAGGCGGCGGCCTTCGCGGCCGCCGCCGGGGCGCTCGGCGCTCACCAGTGCGATATCGACTCCCAGAAGTCGCATTGGTGCTCAGCGTTGAACTGCGCGTCGCTGATCACGGAGGACGTGGGCACGTTCTGCGAGAGGATGCTCGGACGATTGGGCTCGTTCGAGTATTTCGGCCAGGGGCGGTTTCCCTGACCGTTGGGGTTGCCGGTCCAGGCGAAGTTGGTCCACGAGGCGACGATTTCGTCGGACAGTTCTTCCTGCTGGGCGTTCAGCTCATGCTGGACGCCCTTGTCGCCGCCATGCCAGCCGGGGAAGACGTATTGGATGTCGCCCGTATGATAGGCGAGCGGCTCGAAGCCCGGCATCTTGGGGAAGATCGACGGCGCCGTCCGGTCGGCGAACTCGTAATAATAGATCGGGACCTTGCCGACATAGGCCTGATTGTGCGCCCGGTGCTGGCAGACCAGTGGATCGGTCAGCAGCCGGTTCAGCGCCTGTCCGGGCGACGGATAGGACTCCAGCGGGTAGAACTGTCTAACTTTCTTAAGCGTCCCGGCCGGGTAGGCCGCTCCGCCATAGCTGTTGACCGCGGCCTCGAAGTCGGCCTCCGACGTCGCGACCCGGGGCGGCCCGGAAAAGTACTCGGTGATGCCGATCGCGAAGGTCAGCTCGTCCTTGGTGGTGCCGCTCAGCAGGGGAACGTGGTTGAAGTCGCCCTTCTCGATGGCGTCGAGATACTGGCCCGGAATGATCTTGCCGTCCTGGACGATCGAGCTGATGTAGCTCGCCTGGGTGCTCGCGGTGCCCGAGAGATCGTAGATCTGCCGGGCGGTCAGGTTCCTGAGGCAGCGCGCCGTGGCCTCGTCCTCGCCGGAGCCGCACCCCGCCGCGACCGAGAAGGCCTTACCCTTCGCTTGCGCGCTCTCCAGGCTCTCCGGTTCGAGCAGCACGCTCTGGTAGATCGCGCGGTGGAACAGGCCCTTGGCCAGCGGCGACATGACGTGGGTCTCGCTGTCCACCGATCCCGCCGACTGGCCGCCGATCGTCACATTGTTCTTGTCGCCGCCGAAGGCCGCGATGTTGCGCTTGATCCACCGCATCGCTTCTTGCTGGTCGAGAATGCCGTAATTGGCGAAGGGGTGGCCTTCCGCGTCGATCGCGGGATGCGCCATGAAGCCGAGCAGACCGAGCCTGTAATTGATGGTGACCACGACGACATGGCCCTGCCTGGCGAGCTTGGAGCCGTCATAGCCGTTGCTGGCGCCGTCGAGATTGCCGCCGCCGTGTATCCACATGATGACCGGCAGCTTCCCCTTGCCGTCGGGGTCGACGTTCGGACTGTAGACGTTCAGGTAAAGGCAGTCCTCCTCCATGCTCGGCGGTCCGGCGAACGGGCCGAGCGTGGTGACCTGCAGGCAGGTCGGGCCGAACTCGGTGGCGTCCCGCACCTGGGTCCAGGGCTCCGGTCGTTTCGGAGGCCGCCAGCGGAGCTTGCCGACGGGCGGGGCCGCATAGGGAATCCCCTTGAACTGGGCGACGCCGTCCACGAGCGAGCCTTTGACCGGCCCGCTGTCGGTCGTCACCTTGAGCGGTCCGGCGCGCCCCTCGACCGGCGCGAAGAGCGACGCCATCAGAAGCCCGGCGGCTGCGGCGCGCCATGCGCTGTCGAAGCGACGAGCGGGGATGGCGCAGCTTGCACTTGGCATGACGTTCTCCTCCTGTTGATTCATCCCCATTGGTCATGGCGCGGATCGGGTTGGCGCCTCGCGGGACATGTCCGGCTCGCGCATGCGGCGGTCGTTTCACCGGCCGCAGGCCGAGCGGGATTCCGCGACAGGAAGGCTCGCGCCCGGACGTAAATCCGTCTCGGCGCTAGACGAATACAAAGCGGGCGCCGAGCGAACTGGCGCTCGCGTCTCGCGACGGCGTCATCCTGCCGGCCGGACGGCGAGGCCGGGGCGAGCTTACGCAAGGCGGCGGGCTTTCCGCCCCGCCGCCTTGCGCCCCGCGCGGCCTGCGCCTAAAGCTCCGCGCGTCGAAAAATCCCCATGCCCGGAGCACGGCCCATGGCCTTCCTCGCCGACGCGCTGTCGCGCGTTAAGCCCTCCGCCACCATCGCGGTTTCGCAGAAGGCCCGCGAGCTGAAAGCCGCCGGCCGCGACGTCATCGGCCTCGGGGCCGGCGAGCCGGATTTCGACACGCCGCAGAACATCAAGGACGCGGCGATCGACGCGATCCGGCGCGGCGAGACCAAATACCCGCCGGTCGCCGGCATCGCCCCCCTGCGCGAGGCGATCGCCCAGAAGTTCAGCCGCGAGAACGGGCTCGACTACAAGCCCGCCCAGACCATCGTGGGCACCGGCGGCAAGCAGATCCTCTACAACGCCTTCGTGGCGACGCTGAACCCGGGCGACGAGGTCATCGTCCCGGCGCCCTATTGGGTGAGCTATCCCGAGATGGTGGCGCTGAACGGCGGCACGCCGGTGTTCGTCGAGACCAGGCTCGAGGACGGCTTCAAGGTCCGCCCCGAGGCGCTCGAGGCCGCCATCACCCCGAAGACCAAATGGCTGCTGCTGAACTCGCCCTCGAACCCGTCCGGCGCGGCCTACAGCCGGGACGAGATCAAGGCGCTGACCGACGTGCTGCTGCGCCACAGCCACGTCTGGATTCTGACCGACGATATGTATGAGCACCTCGTCTTCGGCGGCTTCGAGTTCACGACGCCGGCCCAGGTCGAGCCGGCGCTCTACGACCGCACGCTCACCATGAACGGCGTGTCGAAGGCCTATTGCATGACCGGCTGGCGCATCGGCTACGCGGCCGGGCCGGTCGAGCTCATCAAGGCGATGGAGATGATCCAGGGCCAGCAGACCTCGGGGGCCTGCACGATCGCGCAGTTCGCGGCGCTCGAGGCGCTCAGCGGCCCGCAGGATTTTCTGCCCGGCTTCCGCGAGGCCTTCGAGCGGCGGCGCGACCTCGTGGTGTCGATGCTGAACCAGGCGCGCGGCCTGACCTGCCCGAGCCCGGAAGGCGCATTCTACGTCTATCCGTCCTGCGCCGGCGCGATCGGGCTGAAGAGCCCGTCGGGCAAGACGATCGAGAGCGACGTCGACTTCGTCTCCGAGCTGCTGGAGCAGGAGGGCGTCGCCGTGGTGCAGGGCTCGGCCTTCGGGCTCGGCCCGAACTTCCGCATCTCCTATGCGGCCGCGGACGCCACGCTGGAGGAGGCCTGCGCCCGCATCCAGCGCTTCTGCGGCTCGCTGCGCTGACGGGGCCGCGCAGGCTTGCGCGCAAATCCGCGTGATAGCCGCGAGGCCGGCGAACCGATCCTCGCCGGCCGGCGTTAATCGCGGGGACTTTTTCGGAGATCGACATGTCCACTCGTTTCGCAGCCGCGCTTCTGGGCGGGGCGCTGCTCGCGCCCGGCGCCGCCTTCGCCGCCGACGCGGCCCATCCCGAGATCACAATCTCCAAGAGCGCGACCCGCTATGAGCCGATCCCCGGCTGGCAGGTCGGCACGCTGCGTTGCGACATCGCGGGCGGCATCGGCTATGTGGTCGGCTCGCGCCGCGAGGCGTCCTGCGAATACCGCCCGTCGGCCGGCCGCAACGCGGTCGACCTCTATATCGGCCGCTTCGACAAGGCCGGCGTCGATATCGGCGCCACGGGGCCGAGCGTGATGGCCTGGGCGGTGGTCGCGCATTCCAAGGACCTTGGGCCCGGGGACCTCGCCGGAAAGTATCGGGGCGCCTCCGCGGCGGTCTCGGCGCTGATCGGCGGCGGCGCGAACGTCCTGATCGGCGGGTCGGACATCACCGTCTCGCTGCAGCCGCTGTCGCTCGAGGGCCAGACCGGCTTGTCGGTCGCGGCCGGCTTCGCGTCGCTCCGGCTCGATCCGATCTGATCCGTCGCGGCCGCAAGGTCGCGGCTTCGTGAGATTTCAGCGGCGGCCGAAGGCGTAACCTTCGGCCGCCGCTCTGCGTATCGGGGTTCGAAGAGGCTTGATCCGGAGTTCCCGATGCTGATCCGACGCACGCCGTCCTGGGCGATCCCCGAACGGGAGGCGACCCCCGAGCACGTCGCGCTCAACCGCCGTCATTTCATGGCCGCGGGTGCGGGCGTCGCGGCCGCGGCGTTCGAGGCGGGCGAGGCGCGGGCAGGGCTGTTCGACATCTTCAAGGCCAAGGAGCCGCCGAAGCCCGAGCCCGACCCCTCGGCCGGCCTCTATCCGGTGAAGCGCAACGACGCCTACCGGCTCGACCGGGCGGTGACGCCCGAGGCCATCAATCTCGGCTACAACAATTTCTACGAGTTCGGGACCGACAAGTCCGACCCCGCCCAGAACGCCCACGCGCTGCGCCTCAGGCCATGGACGGTCAAGATCGGCGGCCTCGTCGAGACGCCGCGCGAGGTCGGGATCGACGATTTGCTCAAGGCGCTGCCGCTCGAGGAGCGGCTCTACCGCCACCGCTGCGTCGAGGCCTGGGGCATGGCGCTGCCTTGGTCGGGCATTCCGATGAAGGATTTCGTGGCCTGGGCCAAGCCTCTCGGCTCGGCGAAATACGTCGCGATGAAGACCTTCCTCGACACCGGCGTCGCGCCCTATCAGGCAAGCCCCTATTACGAGTGGCCCTACACCGAGGGGCTTACCATGGCGGAGGCCACCAACGAGCTGGCCTTTCTCGCCACCGGCGCCTATGGCAAGCCGCTGCCCAAACAGATGGGCGCGCCGATCCGGCTGGCCGCGCCGTGGAAATATGGTTTCAAATCAATAAAGTCCATCGTGAGCTTCGAGTTCGTCGAGAAGCGGCCGCGCACGCTCTGGGAGGCCGCCGGCCCGAGCGAATACGGCTTCTGGGCCAATGTGAATCCGCAGGTTCCCCACCCGCGCTGGAGCCAGGCCCAGGAGCGCGTGCTGGGCGCCAACGAACGCCGCCCGACCCTGCTGTTCAACGGCTACGCCGAGCAGGTCGCCGGCCTCTACAAGGGGCTCGAGGGCGAGAAGCTTTATATGTGACGGGGCCGTCGGGCGAGGGAGCGTTTACCCCCGGCCTCCTCCACCATGCTGCGCATGGTCCCCCTCCTCCGCAAGCGGAGGAGGATCAAAGGCTGTGGCGCTCTTGATCCTCACCCGCGTCAGCGGGGGAGGGGGACCGCGAAGCGGTGGAGGGGGCGACGCCGCGTGACGTTCCCGAAGTTCACGCAATCCTTTACGCCACCGCCCGTCGATACAGCCTCCATGTGGCGTGGCCGAGCACCGGCATCACCACGATCAGGCCGAGCAGCAGCGGCAGCGAGCCGAGCGCGAGGCCGCCCGCGACGATCACGCCCCAGCTCAGCATGATCAGCGGGTTGTCGCGCACCAGTCGCACCGAGGCGTCGATCGCGCGGCCGATCGGGACTTTGCGGTCGAGCAGCAGCGGGAACGAGATCACGCTGATCGCGAGCGCCGCGACCGCGAAGCCCGCGCCGACGCCGCAGCCGATCAGGATCATGGCCCAGCCGCGGTCGGTGGTCAGCGCCTCGCGGAAGAAGCCGGCGGCGCTCTCCGGGACAGCCGGCCCCATCGTCATCAGGTAGATCAGCCAGGCGACGCCGAGCCAGACCAGGAACAGCGCCGTCAGGATCAGCCCGAGCGTCCAGATCGCGCCGGCCGAGGGCGAGGCGAAGGCGTCGATCACGTTCGACCAGCGCACCTCCTCGCCGTTCTCCCGCCGCCGGCTCGCCTCGTAGAGCCCGAGGGCAGCGAAGGGGCCGAGCAGCGCGAAGCCCGCGACCAGCGGGAACAAGAGCGGCAGCATCGAGACGTTGAGGACGATCTGCGCCAGCACGATGCCGGCGAGCGGGTAGATCAGCCCGATCGCGAGCACGTCGGTGCGCAGGTTGGCGAAATCGTCGAAGCCCTCGCGGAGCGCCGCGCCGAGGTCGTGGAAGCCGAGCGGCTTCAGCACGATCGGCCGTTCGTCCAGTTCTTCGGCCGACCGCCGCATGGCGCGCCGCGCGTCGCGCAGCGATGTCACGGTGTCGGTGAGGCTGTCGGCGCTCCACTCGACCGGATTGCGGATCGTCATGTCACGTTCCTCCCGAACGTTTGCGGTTCGGAAGGCCGCGGCAGGACGAGACCGTCACGCGCCCGGCGGGGATCGGAGCTTCGCGGGCGAGCCGCGACCTTTCATTGGGGGCGATGATACGCCGATGGAGCGGGATGTCACGGGCCGGCCGTCCTTTTCGGCTTATCCGGAACCTGAGCGCCGGAGGCGCGTTGGCTCCATGAGGGCGCATGAAAGGACGGACGCGGCGGAGCCGTCGTCCGGGAGCGTTCGCCCCGAGTTCTCCGCACATCACGAATTTCGCACGGGCTCGAGGAGCCTGCGTCCAAGGCCAATGGCCGAGGCGCAAGGCCGGCCATGCGACGGGGCGACGACGTCAGGAGGAACACATCATGACGAAGATCGAGACCAAGGGGCTTGTGGGCCATTTCCGTCGCGCCGGCCCGCCGGCGCTGCTCGCCGCCTGTCTCGCGGCGGGGCCCGCCTTCGCCCAGTCCTCGACCACGACGGTCACCACCGATCCGACGGTCGAGAGCTCCCGGACCAAGGTGAAGGTCAAGGAAAAGGCGAATGGCGACACCGTGGTGAAGAAGAAGACCACCACGACCGATGGCGACACGACGGTGAAGACCAGGACCAAGACGACGACCGACGGCGACGCCGGAATGACCGTCAAGGTGCGCTGATCGACCATCGATCTGAGACGCATCCAGGGGCCGGCGCGGCCGAGACCGCGCCGGCTCTTCTTTTGGCGCCGCGCGCCAGATCAGCCTCTCACAGCACGAACGTGTCCGCTGAAATCGACGCCCACGAGAAGTCTATTCTGAAGGTCAGATCTGCAATCCCGTCGCCGGTCATCTCGGCCGAGACGAGAATGGCGCCGGTCCCGTCGCCTATCGCCTTCCAGGAGAGTTGCCCCGCCGCGGTGAATTCGGCGTCTTCGCCGATGAACTCGAACGCTTGGTTTCGCGCGTCTGGTCCGCTGTCGGTCAGATCCGCGTCGATGCGCTTCAGATTGATTACGGCTTCGTCCGTCAGGACTTGAATCACCGTTCCGGACGCGCTGTTCGCGGTGAAGCGATAGACGTCGGCGCCTGTTCCGCCCGCGAGAGTGTCTGCGCCGCCACTGGCGACGAGCGTGTCGTCGCCGCTCATTCCCGCGAGCAGGGCGCCGTCTCCGCCTCTCAAAATGTCGTCGAACGGGCTTCCGACCACTCCCTCCACCCGCGTGAAGACGTCGGCGCGGCCCTCGCCTCTTGCGCCCGACAACGTGGCCACGACGCCCCGCCCGGTGTCGAGGAACTCGTAGCTCACGACGTCAAAGCCGAGCCCGCCGTCGAAGACGTCGCTTTGCGTTCCGCCAAACAAGGAGTCGTCGCCGGCTCCGCCGTTGATGAGGTCCCGTCCCTGACCCGCGAAGATCGTGTCGTCGCCTCTTTCGCCGTAGATCCGATCGTTTCCCTCGTCGCCGTAGATCAGGTCCGTTCGGCCGCCGCCGAATATCGTGTCCGATCCGGCCAGCCCGTGAATGGTATTGTTCCTGAAGTCGCCAAGTAACTCGTCCGGTTTCTCGGTGCCCGTGATCTCGACGCTCATTCGCGAACCTCATCGCCTGTGGAAAATCATCGTAACGGGAGCGCGATGGAAAGCCACGCCCGTTCGGCGGATCGACAGTCCTCCGATGAACCGTGGCTGAACCTGTCGCTAAGAGCGAGTTCAGGATGCCGCTCATATGCTCGCGGCTGCTTCGAGGCAGCCCCCCGCCCCGAAAAGGCGCCGGGTCCGGATACCCGCCCCTCTCCGGTCCGGTTCTTCGAAGCCGCCCAGCCGTTGGGGGACGGCTGGGCCTCGGGGGCGATATCGGCGCCCGCGCCGCCGTCGAACGGCCTCCGTCAAAAGGCGACTCGGCTTTTCGCGTCCCCAGGCGTTATGGTCTCGTGGACGTGGCGGATGTCGGCGGTTGTTCCCCGGTGGGGACGCCAGGGCCAGCGGGGCTGGCTTTCTCGGGCGGGGCCGACGTTCCAACGCGCGCCGGCGGCTGCGTCCTTTCCGACAGGAATTCGATCCGAGTCGAACGGCGGCGCTCGCCTTCAACGGCGATCGGCGGTAGGTGCTCCGCGTCTTCCCGCCTTCGACGAACGGACCGCCCAGCCATGACCATCGCCATGCTCGATCCCTCGAAATTCGTCGCGCTGGTGACCGGCGCGACGGCGGGCATGGGCGAGGCCATCGCCCGCCGCTTCGTGGAAGCCGGCGGCCGCGTGGTCGCCACAGGGCGCCGCGCCGACCGCCTGGCGCGGCTCGCCGGGGAGCTTGGCGAGCGCCTCCATCCCGCCGAGCTCGACGTGCGCGACTATGCGGCCGCCGAGGCGCTTCTCGCCAGCCTCCCCGAGCCGTTCCGCGCGATCAACGTCGTGGTGGCGAACGCCGGCCTCGCGCTCGGTCTCAAGCCGGCGCACGAGGCCGACATGGAGGACTGGCGGCGGATGATCGACACCAATGTCACCGGCCTCGTGAACACCGTGCGCGCGACGCTGCCCGGCATGGTGGAGCGCGGCCGCGGCCATGTGATCGCGATCGGCTCGATCGCGGGCGACTATCCTTACGCCGGCGGCAACGTCTATGGCGGCACAAAGGCCTTCGCGAAGCAGTTCTGCCTCGCCCTGCGGTCGGATCTGGTGGGAACCAGTGTCCGCGTCACCAATATCGAGCCGGGCATGACCGAGACCGAATTCTCGCTGGTGCGCTTCAAGGGCGACGAGGCGCGCGCGGCCTCGGTCTATGAGGGCGCCGAGGTGATGTCCGGCGCGGACGTCGCCGAAATGGCGTTCTGGTGCGCGAGCCTGCCCGAACATGTCAGCGTCGCGCGCCTGCAGGCGACCCCGACCGACCAGGCCTTCGCCCGCCCCGAGATGATGCGGCGGAAGGCGGGCGGCTAGGCCTCGGACGATGAGCGGGACGGAGGTCGACGTCGCCATCGTGGGCGCAGGCGCGGCCGGGGTCGCGGCGGGGCGCCGGCTGGCCGCCGCGG
The DNA here is from genome assembly GCF_004103825.1 of Hansschlegelia zhihuaiae. Taxonomy (GTDB): domain Bacteria; phylum Pseudomonadota; class Alphaproteobacteria; order Rhizobiales; family Methylopilaceae; genus Methylopila; species Methylopila zhihuaiae. The sequence goes on along the minus strand of NZ_RYFI01000011.1, from coordinate 100,801 downwards.
GGCTGAAGATCCTGCTGGTCGAGGCGCGCGACAGGCTGGGCGGCCGCGGCTACACGGTCGCGGGCCCGGCGGGCTCCGCGCTGGACCTCGGCTGCGGCTGGCTGCATTCCGGCGACCTGAACCCCTGGGTCCCGATCGTCGAGCGCCAGGGACGGACAGTCGACCGCTCCCCGCCGCCCTGGGCCAAGCCCGCGCTCGAGGCGGGGTTTCCGGCCGAGGAGCAGGCGGACTGGCGCGCCGCGAACGAGAGCTTCTCCGCAAGGCTCGCCTCGGCGGACCTTTCGGACCCCGATCGCCCGGTCTCGGATATGCTCGAGCCCGGCTCGCGCTGGAACGGCATGCTGGGCGCGATCTCGTCCTATGTCAGTGGAGCCGAACCCGAGCGGGTCTCGGCGCGGGACCTGCGAAACTATGCGGACTCAGGCGTCAACTGGCGTGTCCGCGAAGGCTTCGGCGCGGTCATCGCGACCCACGGCGCGGGCCTTCCCGTCGCGCTCGGCCGGCCTGCGCGCCGCATCGACCATTCCGGCCGGCGCCTCCGAATCGAGACCGACCACGGGACCGTCGAGGCCGGCCAGGCGATCGTCACCGTGCCGAGCGCGCTGATCGCCGCGGAGGCGATTTCCTTCTTCCCCGCGCTGCCGGAAAAGGTCGAGGCGGCGCAGGGACTGCCGCTCGGGCTCGCGGACAAGCTCTATCTGGCGCTCGATGGCGCCGAGGCGTTTCCCGCCGACAGCCGCGTGTTCGGCCGCACGGACCGGACCGCGACCGCCTCCTACCAGCTGCGGCCGCTCGGCGCGCCGCTGGTCGAGGCCTATTTCGGCGGCGCCTGCGCGGCCGCGCTCGAGCGCGGCGGCGTCGCGGCCTTCGCGGCCTTCGCGCGCGAAGAGCTCGCCGGCGTCTTCGGCGCGGATTTCACGAAGCGCGTGACGCCGCTCGCCATGCATCTCTGGGCCGCCGACCCCTTTTCGCGGGGCGCCTATTCCTATGCGGTCCCCGGCCGCGCGGCCGACCGCGAGGTCCTCGCGGCGCCGATCGACGGAAAACTGTTCTTCGCCGGCGAGGCGACGTCGGTCCATGACTACTCGACCGCCCACGGCGCGCTGAGCACCGGTCTTCGGGCGGCCGAGGAGGTTCTTGCGGCCCGGCGGCGATAGCTGAGGACGGCCGCGCTTCACCCATGCGCCGGCCCGTCCGCCGCCGCCTTGCGTCCGCCGAACATCCCGCGGACCGCGCCGAAGGCCGGCGCCAGCACATAGCCGGCGACCGGGATCAGCGCCGCGCCGAGGACCAGCCCGACGACGCCCGAGCCCGCCGCCATCACGAGCCACCCCACCAGGCCGCCGGCCGCCGGCAGCGCGTGCGCCGCGGCCTCGGAGGCGTGCGCCAGCGCGTGCTCGATGGCCGAAAAGCCGTAATGCGCGAGGCCGTGCACGATGATGCCGCCGCCGACCCAGATCATCGCCGCCGTGCCGACCACCGACAGGACCTTGAGGAAGACAGGCATGGCCACGACCAGGGCGCGGCCCAGGCCCCGCATCACGGCGCTCGAGGTCGATCTCGCAAGCGCGACGCCCGCGTCGTCGGCCTTCACGATCAGCGCCACCGCGCCATAGACCGCCACCGTGATGCCGAGGCCCACCACCGCAAGCAGCACGGCCTTCATCCAGAACGGATCGTCCTCGGGCAGCGCCGCCAGCGTGATCGCCATGATCTCGGCCGACAGAATGAAGTCGGTCTTGATCGCGCCAGCGATCTTCTGGCGCTCGAGCGCCCCGGCGTCGCCGGCCGCGCCGAGCGCCTTCTCATGCGCATGCGCCTTGTGGGGGAAGAGCGCCTCGTAGACCTTCTCGGTCCCCTCGTAGCAGAGGAAGGCGCCGCCGATCATCAGGAGCGGCGTGATCGACCAGGGCGCGAGCCAGCTGAGCAGCAGCGCGGCCGGCAGCAGCAGCAGCAGCTTGTTCTTGAGCGAGCCGACCGCGATCTTCGCGACGATCGGGAGCTCGCGTTCGGCCGCGAAGCCCACCACGTAGCGCGGCGTCACGGCCGCGTCGTCGATCACCACGCCCGCGGCCTTCGCGCCCGCCTTCGCGGCCTGCCCCGCCACGTCGTCGAGCGAGGCGGCCGCCACCTTGGCGATCGCCGCGACGTCGTCGAGCAGGGCGATGAGTCCGACGGACATGGGGCGAGGCTCCGGGGGCGGGGGGTCCGGAGCTGAACTAGCGCGCCGGCCGCCTGCGGGCGAGGCGGCCCGGGCCGGGCTTCGCGATCGTGATCGCTCTCGCGGCCGCCCGGCCTCCGAGCCGGCCGGCCGCGTCGCTCAGAAGAGCGTCCGCGCCAGCGACGCGGCGGCGAAGCCCAGCATCAGGACGGCCACGACGCGGCGGAACCCGGCGCCGGTCAGCACGGAATGCATCCCGGCGCGTGTCCTGGAGACCGCGAGGCCGAGCGCGGCGAACCACAGCCCCGCCATCGTGAACGCTGTCAGGCCCGCCATCGCGACCCCGGCCTCCGTCCTCGCCCCGCCGCTCCCGCGACAGCCTAATCGATGTAGAGGTTCTTATAGGCCTGGAGGCCCGCCGCTTCGTCCGTCCCACAGAGATGACGGGCGTCGAGCACGGCGAGGCTCGCCTCGAAAAGCAGGCTTGGCTCTACGTAGTTCTCCAGTCCGGCGCTCTCGATCGCGGCGAACAGACGTCGGTCGTAATCGGCGCAGGATGGATCGTCGCGCTCGTCTGCGCTCAATTGAGTCAAACCCGAACCAACCATGATCGCGGAGACGAGAATGCTGCGCGTCACGCGTCTGAATGCCAGCATCTGATCCACCCCATCGGCCTGGAGGCCTCGATGGGGGGCAAACTACTGGAGGGTTTTGGGCCGATCGTCGCCCGTTCGGGTGATGGGATGATTTGGGAGCTCACCAAGACGCTCGAACCGCCTCTATCTAGGGCTGTCCGACGAATGGCGCCGAAGGCGCGTTCGGAGACGCGGAGCGGTCCATTCCAGGAAAGCGCGGACCTTATGCGATCGCAGGCTCGCTACCGTGCAGACGAGGCTGACCGGCAGCGGTTCGGGCGCGAAATCTTCGAGGATCGGAACGAGGGCACCCGATTCCAACTCCGATTCGATCTGGTAGGAGAGCACGCGAACGACGCCCAATCCCGCCACAGCCGCCGCGACGGCGGCCTCGGTCGAATTCACGGCGAGGCGCTTGCGCGGTTCGGCTGTCCAGGCCGGGTTGTCGCCGCGGTAGCGCCATTCCGGCGCAGTCTTGAAGCCTCTGAACGTGACGCCGTCATGCGCCGGGAGGTCTTGCGGCGCAGCGGGCGTCCCGCGGCTCGCGAGATAGGCGGGGCTCGCACAGGCGACCCTGCGCACCTCGCCCACTTTCATCGCGCGGAGATCGCTGTCGACGAGATGGCCGATGCGGACGGCGACGTCGATCTGCTCCTCGACCATGTTCACCTGGCGATCATTGACGAGCAGCCTGATGTCGATTTCCGGCTGTTCCTTCAGAAAGTCGATCGCGATCGGCAGCACGTGGGTTCGACCGAACACGATCGGCGCGGTCACGTCGAGCTCCCCCCGGGGCGCGCTGTACTCGCCCGCGGCGTCGCGCTCGGCCTCCTCGACCTGCTCCAGGATGCGCCTGGCGGCCTCGACATAGACCCGGCCGGCGTCGGTGAGCTGCACGCGGCGGCTCGTGCGCACCAGCAACGGCGTGCGCAAATGCTTCTCAAGATCGGCGACCTTGCGGCTCACGGTCGCGAGGGGCGCACGCAAGCGTCGCGAGGCGGCCGAAAGGCTGCCCTCCTCGACCACGACGAGCAACACCGACATGGCCTCGAGACGATCCATTGCGCCTTCCGGAAATCGAGAGGAAGCATCCCTGCTCGACAGGATATTGCTCGCTGGAAAGAGGGTCTAGCTTCCGCTCGGGCCGAGCCGTCAGAGCCGATCAGGACGACGCAATCCGGCCCCGTGCTGGAGCTGTTCAATGGCTGTTTCGCTCTCTCGCCGGGCCCTAGGCCTCGGCTTCTCCGGCGTCGCCCTTGGCGCCGTTGCGCAATCTTCCGCATCGCTCGCCGCGAACGCGCCGCTGGCGTCCGCCGTGACTCCGCTCGCGCAGATCAAGCTCGGCCGTTTCACCGTCACGGCGCTGACGGACGGCTACGCGGACATGCCCTATTCCCACTTCCCGGGCCGGACCCCTGCGGAGGTCGAGGCTGCGGCCAAGGCGCAGTTCACCGTCCGGCCGAGCGGCGTGCGGTTCCTGTTCAACCAGTATCTTGTTGAAGACGGGACGAGCCGCATTCTGATCGACGCCGGTCCCGCGGGCTCGATCGGCCAGACGGGACGCCTCCCCGAGGCGCTCGCCGCGCGGGGCCTGCAGCCGGACCAGATCGACGCCGTGATCGTGACCCACATGCATCAGGACCACATGGGAGGGCTGGTGGCGGGCGGCAGGCGCTGCTTCCCGAACGCGGAAGTCTATGTGGACCGTCGCGATGTCGTGCACTGGACCGACCCGGCGAAGCAGGCCGGCGCGCCCGACTACCTCCAGACCAGCTTTCGTTTCGCGGCGGACCTCGTGCGCCTCTATCCCAAGCTGCAGGCGACGCAGGGCGATCACCAGATCGCGCGAGGCGTTTCGCTCGTGGACCTCACCGGCCACACGCCCGGCCATATCGGCGTGCGGATCGAGGACGGGTCCGAGAGCCTGATCATGGTCTCGGACATGGTCTTCCCCGTGGTCCATCCGGGGATGGGCGTCGACGTGAACTTTCTGTTCGAGCAGGATCGGCCGGCCGCCGCGGCCATGCGCGCCCGCTTCTTCCCGCGCGCGGCCGAGGACGGAGCGCTCATCGCAGCGACCCACATGCCTTTCCCCGGGCTTGGCCGGATCGTCTCCGACCAGGGCCGCCTGAGATGGTCCGTCGCCGATTGGGCGTTTCAGGATTAGCTTGAGCGCCCGCGTCGTCGAGAACGCCGATGATCCACAAATGGCTTCAGCTTGCGTCGACGCCCTCCGTGAAGGCGGCGCGCGAGCGCTATGGCGTCGCGGCGCAGTACGCGCGACTCGACGGAACGCGGGACTCGGACGGGCCGGTCCGCAACGACCGTCTCGGAGAACCGGAACAGGCCTTCATCGCAAGCCGTGACGGCTTCTATCTCGCCTCTGTCTCCGAGACTGGCTGGCCTTATGTCCAGTACCGGGGCGGGCCGGCAGGGTTCCTACGGGTGTTGGATGAGCGGACGCTCGGCTTCGCGAATTTCCGCGGCAACCGGCAATACGTCACGACCGGCAATGTCGCTGCCGACGACCGGGTGTCGCTTTTCCTGATGGACTACCCTCATCAACGGCGGCTCAAGATCTTCGGCCGCCTGCAGATGGTCGACGAGGCCGCGGATCCGAAGCTCGTCGAAACTGTCGCGGTCGAGGGCTACGCAGCCGTGATCGAACACGCGGCGATCATTCGGGTCGAGGCTTTCGACTGGAATTGCCCGCAGCACATCACGCCCCGCTTCACGGCGGAGGAACTCGAGCAGGTGATCGCTCCCGCCCGCGAGGAGATCGAGGCCCTGCGCGCGGAAAACGATCGCCTGCGCCGTTCACTCTCCGAGCGGGGCCAGCCCCGCTAACCGGGCCGCGGTGGAGCGCTCTAAGCCGGTCCGGGCAGCTCTTGTTCCCGCCAGGGCGAGGCTCAGTCCGTCATGCCCGGACTTGATCCGACCTCATAGGATGGAACTTGGATGTGTCCGGCTTCCCCACCAATGAGACGAAGTCGGAAACATCCGACTTCGCAGGCGCGTCCGCGCCCGATGGATTGCCGGGTCAAGCCCGGCAATGACGATTCATTCTGATCCCGTCGAGATTTAGACTTCCTCTTACCCCGCCAGCTCCCGCATCACCCTGATCAGGTCGCTCTTGCCCTCGAACCCGATGCCCGGAAGCTCGGGCATCGTCACATGGCCGTTTTCGACCCTCACCGCATCCGGGAAGCCGCCATAGGGCTGGAACAGGTCTGGGTAGCTCTCGTTTCCGCCGAGGCCGAGGCCCGCCGCGATGTTCAATGACATCTGGTGGCCGCCATGCGGGATGCAGCGGTCCCAGCCCCAGCCCGCGACGCTCAAGGCCTCCAGCGTGCGCTGGTACTCGCAGAGGCCGTAGGAGAGGGCGCAGTCGAACTGGAGCCAGTCGCGGTCCGGCCGCATGCCGCCGTAGCGTAAGAGGTTGCGGGCGTCCTGCCAGCTGAACAGGTTCTCGCCGGTCGCCATCGGGCCGGGATAGAGTTCGGCGAGCGCGGCCTGCAGCGCGAAGTCGAGCGGGTCGCCGGCCTCCTCGTACCAGAACAGCGGGTAGTCTCGCAGCGCCTTGGCGTAGGCGATCGCGGTCTCGAGGTCGAAGCGGCCATTGGCGTCGACGGCGAGCTGGGCCTCCGACCCGATCTCGGCCAGCACGGCCTCGATGCGGCGGCGGTCTTCGGAAAGCGACGCGCCGCCGATCTTCATCTTCACGACATTGTAGCCGCGGTCGAGATAGGAGCGCATTTCTTCGCGGAGCTGTTCGTCGCCCTTTCCGGGATAGTAGTAGCCGCCCGCGGCGTAGACGAAGACTTGTCGGTTCGCCTCGAGGCCGTGGCGTTCGGCGAGCATCCGGAACAGCGGCTTCTCGGCGATCTTCGCGGTCGCGTCCCAGATCGCCATGTCGAGCGTGCCGACCGCGACCGAGCGCTCGCCATGGCCGCCGGGCTTCTCGTTCCGCATCATCGCGGCCCAGCAGAGGTCGGGGTCGAGATTGTCGCCCGCTTGGTCGAGGAGGGACTTCGGGTCCGCTTCCAGCAGCCGGGGGGCGAAGCGCTCGCGGATCAGCCCGCCCTGGCCGTATCGCCCGTTCGAGTTGAAGCCGTAGCCGACGACGGGCCGCCCCTCCCGGACGACGTCCGTGACCACGGCGACGAGGCTCGTCGTCATCTTCGTGAAGTCGATATAGGCGTTGCGGATGGGCGAGGAGATCGGCTGCGTGATCTCGCGGACGTCGACGATGCGCATGAAATGAACCGCCCTTGGTTTGCTGTCGCTTGCGGGCCTTTAGCCGGTGTTTTGACAAGGCTTTGACCGCGTCTTGACCGGTGGATTAGCCGACCTTCAGCCAACGCGGCCAATGCCGTTTGCCGGAAAATCGATGCCGAAACGGCATGGCCTGCTATGCTGGTCCCGCATGGTGCGGAGGCGGCGCGGATGGAGCTGGTCTGGCTCGAGGATTTTCTGGCGCTCGCCGAGGCGCTGAATTTCTCGCGCGCCGCGGAGGCGCGGCACGTGACGCAGCCCGCCTTCAGCCGGCGCGTCCGGGCCTTCGAGACGTGGATCGGCGCAGAACTGTTCGAGCGGGGCCCACGCGGCGTCGCGCTCACCCGCGCGGGCCAGCACGTGCTCGCCCATGCGGGCGAAATCACGAGGCGCATCTATGACTTGCGGCGCGAGGTGCGGGCCGTGTCGGGACGCGAGGCGCATGCCGTGCGGTTCTGCTGCACCCATGCGCTGTCCTTCACCTTCTTCCCCGGATGGGTGCGGGCGCAGGCCCCCGGCCTCGGCTCGATCCGGCTGATCTCCGACAACATGGCGGCCTGCGAACAGGTGATGCGGCGCGGCGACGCCGAGTTCCTGCTCTGCCACCACGACCCGGAGCTCGCCGAGCTGTTCGAGGCGAACCGCTTCCCGAGCGTCGTGGTGGGGCTCGACCGGATCGTGCCGGTCTGCGCGCCCGACGCCTCCGGCGCGCCGCGCTGGCGCTGGCCGGGGCGGTGGGGCGCGCCGATCCGGCTCCTGTCCTACAGCGAGCAGTCCGGCATCGGACGGATCGTGGCGGCGCGCTGGACCGGCCGCGAGGCCGAGATCGCCTTCACCTCCCATCTCGGCGCGACGCTGATGTCGATGGCCTGCGCGGGCGAGGGGCTGGCCTGGCTGCCGATGGCGCTCGCCGAGGAGGCGCTCGCCGACGGGCGGCTGGTGACGGCGGCGGGCGACGAGGCCGCGATCAAGGTCGAGATCCGGCTGTTCCGCGGCTCGGGACGGCTGGGACCTGCGGCCGAGGCGTTCTGGGCCGGGCTGTCGGGGTAGCGGGGCGCGCCACGCGCCTCCTCCACCATGCTGCGCATGGTCCCCCTCATCCGCGATGCGGAGGAGGATCCGATGCGGCGCCATCTCTGCTCCTCCCCTGCGAAGCGGGGGAGGGGGACCGCGCAGCGGTGGAGGGGGCCGACGCGCGTCTCCGATGCCGCTATGGCGGGGGCCCTACGCGCAGAATCGTTCAATTTTCAACGCTAATCATGCATTTCCGGCATGACGCAAGGCAGTGACGGCATTGGACCCCCGGCCGCCTTCGCCGCCATTCTCCCGATCCTGAAGGCGCCCGGGCCGTCCGTCCGGAAAAAACAAGCGCCCGTCCTGGGAGGATCTTCGATGCGATTTCTAGCCGTTCTGGCCGTAGCGAGCGTTTCGATCGGCTCCGCGCAGGCCGCGGATTTCCCGAGCCGCCCCGTCACCGTGATGGTGCCCTATGCGGCCGGCGGCCCGACCGACGCCATCGCGCGCATGACCGCCGAAGGCATGGGACGGGCCCTCGGCCAGCAGTTCGTGGTGGAGAACGTCACCGGCGCCGGCGGCACGCTCGCCTCGACGCGGCTCGCCCGCTCGGAGCCCGACGGCTACACGCTGATGGTCCACCACATCGGCATCGCGACCGCGCCGGCGCTCTACCGGAAGCTGCCCTTCGACACCAAGACCGCCTTCGCGCCGATCGGGCTGATCTCGGACGCGCCCTCGACGGTGATCGCCCGCGCCGACTTCCCGGCGAATTCGTTCCCGGAGCTCGTCGCCAAGATCAAGGCGGAGAAGACCAACCTCACCTACGCCCATGCCGGCCTCGGCGCGTCGTCGCATCTCTGCGGCACGCTGTTCCAGTCCGCCATCGGCGTGCAGATGACGACGGTTCCTTACAAGGGCAACGCCCCGATCCTGACAGACCTGATCGGCAAGCAGATCGACATGACCTGCGACCAGACCACCAACACCACCGGCCCGATCAAGGAAGGCAAGGTGAAGGCCTATGCGGTGACGGCGCCCAAGCGCGTCGCGCAGCTGCCGGACGTGGCGACCCCGGAGGAGGGCGGCCTCAAGGGCTTCGAGATGTCCACCTGGCACGGCATCTACGCGCCGAAGGGCACGCCTGACGCCGTCGTCGCGAAGCTCAGCGAGGCGCTGCAGAAGACCGTCACCGACCCGACCTTCATGGACCGGCTCTCCAAGATCAGCACGACGCCGGCGTCCAAGGAAGACGCGACTCCCGAAGCGCTGCAGAAGAGGCTGATCTCCGAGATCGACCGCTGGGACCCGGTCATCAAGGCCGCCGGCCAGTTCGCGGATTGAGGCCCCTCTTGCCTTCTCCCCTTGCGGGAGAAGGTGGCCGCCGCGAAGCCTCGGCCGGATGAGGGGTGCGGGCGGCGCCCCGATCGGGTATGGCGCCGCCGTCACCCCTCACCCTGACCCTCTCCCGCAAGGGGGGAGGGGATCTGAAGCCTCGCATTCGGAAAGACGAAGGAACCCTCTCAATGCCCCAGACCAACCGCGTCTACGACATCGCCAACATTCCCGGCGACGGCATCGGCAAGGAGACCGTGCCCGAGGGCGTGCGGGTGCTGGAGGCGGCGGCCAAGAGGTTCGGCTTCGAAATCCGGGGCAGCGACTACGATTACGCCTCGGCCGACTACTGGCTGAAGCACAAGCGCATGATGCCCGAAAACTGGAAGGAGGACATCGCTCCCAAGGACGCGATCTTCTTCGGCGCCGTCGGCTGGCCCGCGGTCTTGCCGGACCACGAGTCGCTCTGGGGTTCTCTGATCCAATTCCGCCGCGAGTTCGACCAGTACGCCTCGGTCCGTCCCGCGCGGCTCATGCCGGGCGTCAAATGCCCGCTCGCCGGACGCGAGGTCGGCGACATTGACTTCTACGTCGTGCGCGAGAACACGGAAGGCGAATATTCGGCGATCGGCGGGCGCATGTTCCCCGGCACCGAGCGCGAGGCGGTGATCCAGGAGACGGTGTTCACCCGCCACGGCGTCGACCGCATCATGAAATACGCGTTCGAGCTGGCCCGCACCCGGCCGCGCAAGAAGGTGACGTCGGCGACCAAGTCGAACGGCATCGCGATCACCATGCCCTATTGGGACGAGCGCTTCGAGGAGATGCGCAAAGCCTATCCCGACGTCGAGACCGACAAGTATCACATCGACATCCTGACGGCCTTCTTCGTGCTGCGGCCGGAGAAGTTCGACGTGGTGGTGGCCTCGAACCTGTTCGGCGACATCCTCTCCGACCTCGGGCCGGCCTGCACCGGCACGATCGGCATCGCGCCGTCCGGCAACATCAATCCGGAGCGCAAATTCCCGTCGCTGTTCGAGCCGGTGCACGGCTCCGCGCCTGACATCGCGGGGCAGGGGATCGCGAACCCGATCGGCCAGATCTGGTCGGCCGCCATGATGCTCGACCATCTCGGCGAGACGGAAGCCGGCGCGGCGATCGTCCGTGCGATCGAGACGGTGCTCGCCGACGAACGGCTCCGGACCCGCGACCTCGGCGGCAAGGCCGACACCGTGACCTGCGGCAAGGCGGTCGCGGACGCGCTGTCGTGAGCTCTGACGTCCGGGAGGTCGGGCCTGAGCCTTTGATGCCCGGCTTCCGGCTGGTCGACGTCGAGGTCGGTGACGGGATCACGATCCGGGCGGCGACGGCGGGAGAGGGGCCGCCCCTTCTCCTGCTGCACGGCCACCCGCAGACCCATGTGACCTGGCGCAAGGTCGCGCCGGCGTTGGCTGAACGCTTCACCGTCGTCTGCCCGGATCTTCGCGGCTATGGCGACAGCTCGAAGCCCAAGGGCGACGACCGGCACGAGACCTATTCGAAGCGCGCGATGGCGGCCGATCAGGTCGCGCTGATGCGCGCCCTCGGCCACGAGCGGTTCCGCATGGTGGGGCACGACCGGGGCGGACGGGTCGGCCACCGGCTCGCGCTCGACCACCGCCAAGCGCTCGAAAAGCTCGTCGTCATCGACATCGCGCCGACCGCGACGATGTACGCCCGGACCGACAAGGATTTCGCGAGCCGCTATTTCTGGTGGTTCTTCCTCATCCAGCCGCCGCCGCTGCCGGAGCGGATGATCCTCGGCGACGTCGAGTTCTTCCTGCGCGAACATGTCGAGCGCCAGAACAAGGTTCTGGGCGCGACCGAGGACGCGGCGTTTCAGGAATATCTCAGATGCTACCGCTCGCCCGAGGGCGTGCACGCCGTCTGCGAGGATTATCGCGCCGCTGCGACCATCGATCTCGAGCATGACGCGGCGGATTCCGACGCGCGGATCGAGGCGCCGCTGCTCGCGCTCTGGGGCGCGCGCGGCGTGGTGGGCCGCACCTACGACGTCGTCGAGACATGGGTCGAGAAGGCGCGCGACGTGCGCGGCCTCGCGCTCGATTGCGGACACTCGCCCCAGGAAGAGACGCCCGACGAGACGCTCAAGGCGCTGCTGAATTTTCTCTGAGACGGGCGCTTGCGAAGGCCGGCGCGCGTCGATGCGTCTTCTCCCCTCCCCCTTGCGGGGAGGGGTCGGGGGTGGGGGTGGTTCCGGATCGAGGGCGATGGGTGCCGCAGCTCTAAGCCCGATCGCGCCGGTCCATTCTGCGCCACCCCCACCCTTACCCTCCCCACAAGGGGGAGGGGGCGGAGACGTGGCGTCCATTCATGAAGGTCCCCGAGACGGGGAAGCAGGCAGGCGGTTGAAGCTGCGGCCAGTGATTTCGAAGGAGTCTCAAGAAATGCGGGAATATTCGATCGCCAGCATCCCGGCGGACGGCATCGGGCCGGAGGTCATCGCAGCCGGCGAGGTCGTGCTGAAGAGCCTCGAGCAGCGGTTGGGCGACGTCCGGTTCAACTTCGAGACCTTCGACTGGGGCTCGGATCACTACAAGAAGCACGGCGTGATGATGCCGGCCGACGGCCTCAAGACGCTGAAGAAGTTCGACGCGATCTATTTCGGCGCGGTCGGCGCGCCGGACGTGCCGGACCATGTCACGCTCTGGGGCCTGCGCCTGCCGATCTGCCAGGGTTTTGATCAGTACGCCAATGTGCGGCCGACCAAGATCCTGCCGGGCATCACGCCGCCCTTGCGGAATTGCGGCCCGGGCGACCTCGACTGGGTGATCATCCGCGAGAACTCGGAAGGCGAATATGCGGGCGCCGGCGGGCGGGTGCATCGCGGGCTGCCCGAGGAGGTCGGCACGGAGGTGTCGATCTTCACCCGCGTCGGCGTCACGCGCGTGATGCGCTATGCGTTCAGGCTCGCCCAGTCGCGGCCCCGCAAGCTGCTGACCGTCGTCACCAAGTCGAACGCGCAGCGCCACGGCATGGTGATGTGGGACGAGATCGCGGCCGAGGTCGCGCAGGAGTTTTCGGACGTGACCTGGGACAAGATGCTGGTCGACGCCATGACCGTGCGCATGACGCTGAAGCCCCAGACGCTCGACACGATCGTCGCCACCAACCTCCACGCCGACGTTCTGTCGGACCTTGCGGGCGCGCTCGCCGGCTCGCTCGGCGTCGCGCCGACCGCGAACATCGACCCGGAGCGGCGCTTCCCGTCGATGTTCGAGCCGATCCACGGCTCGGCCTTCGACATCACGGGCAAGGGGATCGCGAACCCCGTGGCGAGCTTCTGGACCGCCGCCCAGATGCTCGATCATCTCGGCGAGGCCGACGCCTCGGCGCGGCTGATGAAGGCCGTCGAGCAGGTGACCGGCGCCGGCGTCCTCACCCCCGACGTCGGCGGCACGGCGACCACCAAGGAGGTGACCGACGCGGTGGTCGACGCGATCCATGGCTCGAACGTGTGAGCTTCGGGAAGAGCTGCAAGACCGTGTTGCGTGCTTCGAGACGCGGCCCTTCGGGCCGCTCCTCAGCATGAGGACGGTCTTCGCTTTGGCTCCCTCCACGGTCCTCATGCTGAGGAGGCGTCCGCAGGACGCTGTCTCGAAGCACGCAGCGTCTTAGCCCCCGGCCCGCTTGACCGCAGGCGTCCGCGCCCGATTTCGCCTTCGCCCGCGGCGTATCGCGGATTTGAGGACGTTCATGGCGTCGCATCAGTGACAGCGTCTAAGGCGGCGAGCGCGCGCGAGATCGAGCGCGGCTTCCTGATCGGGATCGGCCGGGCGGTCGGCGGCGCCGTCGTGTTCTCTCTGCCCGTCCTCATGACCATGGAGATGTGGCAGCTCGGCGCGACCATGGATCGCGAGCGGCTGCTGGTTCTCGTCGCGCTGCTGATCCCGCTGCTGGTCGGCCTGTCGCATTTCGTCGGCTTCGAGGAGACGACCTCCTGGCTCGACGATTTGCGCGACGCTTTCGTGGCCTTCGCGATCGGCTTCGCGACCTCTGCGGTGACGCTCGGGCTGTTCGGCCTGATCGAGCCCATGATGTCGTTCGACGAAATCCTCGGCGCGATCGTCATCGAGACCGTGCCGGCGAGCATCGGGGCCGCGCTGGCGCAAGGCCAATTCGGGCAGCAGGACAAGGAGGACCGCCAGGCGTCGCGCGACGGCGGGTATTGGGGTGAGCTCGTCTTCATGACGGCGGGCGCGCTGTTCCTGTCGTTCAGCGTCGCGCCGACCGAGGAGGTCGACCTGATCGCGGCCGAGATGAGGCCGCTTCACGTGATCGCCTTGGCGATCGTCTCGATCGCGGCGCTCCACGTCGTCGTCTACAGCCTCCAGTTCTCGGGCCAGGAGGCGCACGAGCCGGAGGGCGCGCCGGGCTGGAGCGTGTTCGCGCGCTACACGCTGGTCGGCTATTCGATCGCGCTGATCGTGTGCTTCGTGATGATGTGGACCTTCGGGCGGTTCGACGAGCTCGGCTTCACGGCGATGGTGAGGCTGCTGGTCGTGCTCGGCTTTCCGGCGGCGATCGGCGCCGCCTTCGCGCGGCTGATCGTGTAGGGCGGATCATGGCGAAACAGTCCGACGACAAGACCGAAGGACCGCCGCCCCGGCAGGTCGGGCGGCTCGAATGGGTCGTGGCCGCCCTCGGCGCCGCGCTCGTCGCAGGAGTGTTCGGCATGCTGCTGCACGAGGCGCTGACCTATGAGGACGGACCGCCCGTCATCGTGGCGACCGTGCTGGACGTCCATCGGACCGAAGGCGGCCATGTGGTGCGCTTCACGGCCGAGAACCGCGGACATACGACCGCAGCGGAGGTCACCGTTCTCGGCCGGCTGACCGAGGGTGACCGGACGCTCGAGCAGGCCGAGATCACGCTCGACTACATCGCGCGAAAATCGTCGCGCGAGGCCGGTCTGGTCTTCCAGCGCGATCCCGCTTCCGCCAAGCTCGAACTCAAGGCGACGTCCTACCGAAAGCCGTGACACGGGAGCGAACCGATGGCCGCCCAACCGAAGCTCGAACTCTTCGTCTACTGGCGAACCTCGGCCGGCTACCGGGTGCGCGTGGCGCTCGCCCTGAAGGGGCTCAAGGCCGAAGAGCGCATCGTCGACGTCGACGCCGGCGAGAACCGCAGCCCCGAATTCCTGAAGATCAATCCGCTGGGCGCGATCCCGGCGCTGATCGCCGACGGCGGCGCGCCGCTCACGCAGTCGCTCGCGATCCTCGAATATCTCGAGGAGATCGCGCCCGAGCCGCCGCTGCTGCCCGGCGATCCGCTGGGGCGGGCGCGCGTGCGTTCGATCGCCGCGATGGTCGCGTCCGACACTCATCCGCTGATCGTCCCGCGGGTGCGCCGTTATCTGACCGAGCAGGGCTTCGACGCAGCCAAATGGCGGGCCTGGCAGGTGCACTGGTTCACGACCGGGCTTCAGGCCGTCGAAGCGCGGCTCTCCAAGGACCCGGCGACCGGCGAGTTCTGCCACGGCGACGCGGTCACTATGGCGGATGTCTGCCTCGCCAGCATCCCGGCCGTCATGCAGGTGTTCGACGTCGCGGTCCCCGACATCCCGACGGTCGACCGCATCGTCGCGAACTGCAACGCGCTTCCCGCCTTCGCCAACGCCGATCCCTACAAGCAGAAGGGCGCGCCGCCTAAGGGATGAGGGCTTGGATCCGTCTCACGATTGCTCGGATTCTCGAAGCACGCACGGCCGTCCGTCCCAAAGCGCAGTCTTGAGCGGCTCACTTGCCCGGCGGCAGCGAGGCGTAATAGGCCGCGACCGCTTTGATGTCGTGCTCGGACATGTTGAAGGCGATCTTGCGCATGATCTCGCGGAACGGCCCGCCGCCGCGGGAGTCATGCTCCTTCTCCCAGAGCTGGAGCTGGCTCTCGAGATAGGACGCATGCTGGCCCGCGAGGCTCGGATAGGCCGGGTTGCGGGCGGCGGGCGAGGGGCCGTGGCAGGCCGCGCACGCCGGCGTGCCCGTCTCCCGCACGCCTTCCCGGGCGATCTTCTCGCCGGCGGCCACGAGCGCTGGATCGGCAGGCGGCGCGCCCTTGGCGGCTGCGGGCTTCTGCGCCGCGTAATGCGCCGCGAGCGCACGGAGCTCTTCGTCGGGCAGACGGGCGGCGGCGGTCGCCATCATGCCGCTCTTGCGCTCGACCTTCGCATAGGCGTTCAGCGCGTCGAGGAGATAGGTCTCGCTTTGGCCGGCGATCACCGGGAAGGCGGCGTTGTCGCGGCCTGCGCCGTCTCGGCCGTGGCAGCGCGCGCAGTCGGCCAGCACGTCTTCGCGGGGACCGGATGCGCCGGGCTCCGGCTTCACGGCGTTCAGCGCATTGGCGGTCCCATCATTCTCGGCCCCGAAGGCGAGGGACCGGTACTGCTCCGGAGGCATGCCCGGCAGTTTCAGCAGGAAGGCCGCGACGGCCCAGGCCTCGTCCTCGCGCTCCTCGGCCGCGACCCAGGCCGGCATGCCGGCATATTTCACGCCGTTCTTGACGATCCAGAACAGGTGCTTGGGCTCCCATGTCGCGACCTTCGGCTCGAGGTCCGGGGCGGTCGGCACCATCTCGCGGATCACCGGCGAACGCGGCCGTCCCGGCGCGCCGTGGCAGCCGGCGCAGCCGGCGGCGTAGTGACCGGCTCCGCGCGCGACCAGCGCCGGATCGTCGAGGTTCTCTGGCGTCTCGACGGACAGCGAATGGGTCTTCACCGAGTTGATCATCACGAAGTGCAGGAACCAGTCGGTGACCGGCCAGTGCCCCGTGGTCGCCGCGACGTTGAACAGGCCGGACCAGCCGAAAGCGAGCCCGCCCGCGACGGCGGCGGCGGCCGCGATGCCCGTGCGCAGGGGCGTGATGCGGAGGGTGAAGCTCCAGCCTTTCATGGGGCCGGGCTCCCTTGCGGGGCGCCGGCGTCGTGACCTTTCAGCAGCCGCGCGACGAGCGCGACGCCGCCGGCGAGATAGACCGCGCCGCCGACCATGAGCATCACGATCCCGCCGAGATGCTGGTCGTCGAGCGCCATCGAGCCGTGGCCGGCATGATGGGCGGCGTAGAGCGGGCGGACGCTCATCGCCAGCAGCGCGCCAAGCAGCGTCATGTGGATCGAGGTGAGCAGCATCGCGACCGCGCCCTCGGCCGCGCGGCGCGTCCTGTCCACCGCGGAATGGCCGAAGCAGGCGAGCCAGACCCAGAGCCCGGCGATAAGGAACGAGGCCTGCTCGGCGAGATAAGCGGTGGTTTCCGAACGCGCGAGGTCGTGGGCCGCCGGCGCGTGCCAGCCCCAAACCACGAAGAGTTCGATCAGCGAAGCCGGAACGGCTGCGAACAGCAGGGGGTGGCGGGCGGACGGGTCGAACCGCCCGCCCGCGAGCCCGAGCGCGATCAGCGGAGCTGCGACCGCCACCACGGTCATGTGGCGCGCCATGTGGGCCGTGAAGCCGTGCCCGAGGACGGCGCCCGTCCAGGGCGTCCAGGCGAGCGCCAGCGCCGCGAGGCCGAGCGCGAGGAGCGCAGGCCGGCTCACCGGCAGTCCCCGATGAACAGCGCCGGCAGCGCAACGAAGATCACGCCGACGAAGGACAGGCCGCAGAGCAGGATGGTGGCGAAGCCCAGGAACTGCTGGCGGTCGTCGAAGGTCGCGTCGTCGTAGGGCGGTTCGGCGTCGCCATGGGCCCAATGGCCCCAGGCCTGCCGACTCGACAGTGCGATGGCGGCGAGCGCCACGACGGTGGCCGCCGCGATGACGAAGCGCGCGAGGGTGATGTCCGGCCACTCCGCGCCGGTGAAGACCCGGGCGTCCGCCATCGCCTTGGCGCAGTGGGTCGCGGCCGCGACATAACAGACGAGGAAATGCACGGCCCAGACGGTCGGAGCGGTGATCAGGGTGACGAGGTTGGCGCGGGTCGAGGCGATCATCGGCGGCGCCTCTCTGTCGCGCCGCCCTTATGTCCCGGCCTTGAGCCGGGACCCATCACCTCGGCGCGCAGATGGATTCGTGGCGCCGTTAGCGATCGCATTGCGGCCGCCACGCAGAATGGGTCCCGGCTCAAGGCCGGGACATGGACGTCTCGCCGCCCACGCACGATCCGGCTGATGAACCCGGCTCGGCGCTCAGCGTCGTCCGGGATGACGGCTGTCTTCTCCGCGCCCATCACTTCACCGCCAGCGGGAACAGGGCCAGCACCGCGACCGTCACGACCATGGTGACGAGCGCGAAGTGCCAGAACAGCACGACGTTGTGGATGTCGATGTCGTGCTCGGCCGTGAGCTTCCGGCCGATCGAGCGCGCCAGGCAGTAGAGCGTCATGATCACCCCGACGCCGACATGGGCCGCGGTCCAGATCGCGACGACCCAGACGGTCGCGGGATAGACGTGGGAGGTCGGGTCGAGGCCCGTGGCGTGCGGCCCCCAGAGCAGCGCCGCGCCGCCGCCGACCGCGAGCGCCGTCGCGGCTAGAAGCCAGAAGCGTAGGGCGTATGGCTTGTCCGCCGCATTCGCCTTCCGGCCTGCCAGCATCGCGCCCCAGGCCGCGACGGTGAGCGCGAGCGCGACGCCGGGCCACAGCAGCCCGGGGCCCGCGGCGTTCGGAGGCGGGAAGCCTGTCGCATGGATCGTCCAGTAGAAGAAATAGCCGAAGATCAGGCTGGCGAAGGCCGACATGTCGCCGACCATTGTGATGAACATCGCCCACCAGCCGACCGAGTCCGGGCCCGAGACGTAGAGCGGCAGCTTGAGGCCGAGGCCGACGTCCTTCTCCTTCTTCTCCGGGATCAGCGCCGTGCCGCGCCACAGCCAGACCAGGATCGAGGCCAGCGCCGCGATCGAGAACAGGATCGTCAGCGTCCAGGCGTAGAACGTCGCGGCGATGAAGGCCCCGCCGGTCAGGAACGCCGCGCCCATCGTCATGAAGGTGTTGCCGGGCACGCGCAGGCACTGGATCGGCCGGGCGTCGAGCACCGAGGTGATCAGGGTCTCGCGTTTCCCTTCCTCGGCGTCCGGCAGGTAGAACCGCCCCTCGTCATAGTCGCGCATGAAGTTCGGCTGCTGCCACAGTGGATAGCGCGTCGAGACGATCGGCACCGTGCGCACGCCCCAGTCGCGGCCGGGGTTTTCGGACAGCCATTCGAGGGTGCCGGCGTTCCAGCAATTCCGCGCAGCGTAGGGCTCCTTCGATTTCGGCCGTAGCACGTCCCAGGCGATGACGAGGACGCCCGCGGCGAATACGAAAGCGCCGACGGTCGAGACCATGTTGAGCGTGTCGAAACCGAGCCCTTCCGCATAGGTGAAGACGCGCCGCGGCATGCCGCGGAGCCCCGTGATGTGCATCGGCAGGAAGGTGACGTTGAAGCCGACGAACATCAGCCAGAACGCCCATTTTCCGAGCCGGTCGGAGAGCTTCCGATCGCAGGCGAAGGGATAGAAGTAGTAGAGGCCGGCCATCAGCGGGAAAAACATGCCGCCGACCAGCGTGTAGTGCAGGTGGGCGACGACGAAATAGCTGTCGTGGGCCTGCCAGTCGAAGGGCGCGAGCGCGACCATCACGCCGGTCAGCCCGCCGAACACGAAGATGCCGAGCGCGCCGATCGCGAACAGCATCGGCACCGAAAAGACGACGCTGCCCGCCAGGATCGTCGCAAGAAAGACGAAGATCTGCACGCCGGTCGGGATCGCGACGGCTTCCGAGGCCGCGGAGAAGAAGGCGAGCGAGATCGCGGGCAGGCCGGTCGTGAACATGTGGTGGACCCACAGGCCGAACGACAGGAAGCCGGTGCCGACCGCGGCCAGCACGATCCAGGAATAGCCGAGGATCGGTCGCCGAGCGAAAGTCGGGACGATCATCGCGAGCAGCGCGATCGCGGGCAGGAAGACGATGTAGACCTCGGGGTGGCCGAAGATCCAGAACAGGTGCTGCCAGAGCAGCGGGTCGCCGCCGCGCTTCGGGTCGAAGAACGGCCAGTCGAACATCCTCTCGAGCTCGAACAGGATGTCGCCCGCGATCAGCGGCGGGAACGCGAACAGGATCATGCCGGCGACCACCAGCACGTACCAGGCGTAGAGCGGCATCAGGTTGATGCGCATGCCGGGCGGCCGGCACTTCAGCGTGCCGACGATGAGCTCGACGGCGGCGGCGATCGACGCCACCTCGATGAAGGAGAGGCCCAACAGCCAGACGTCGGCCCCGATGCCGGTCTGCTTCTCGTCGGTCGTCAGCGGCGGGTACATGAACCAGCCGCCGTCCGGCGCGGCGTTGAAGAAGATCGAGCCGCAGACGAACACGCCGCCGAGCAGGAACGACCAGTAACCGAAGGCCGAGAGCCGCGGAAAGGGCAGGTCCCGCGCGCCGAGCATCTCGGGCAGGATGACGATCGCCACCGCCTCGAAGATCGGCACCGCGAACAGGAACATCATCGCCGTGCCGTGCAGCGTGAAGACCTGATTGTAGAAGGTCGCGGACAGGAAATCGTTCTCGGGGACCGCGAGTTGCGTGCGGATCATCAGCCCGAGCACGCCCGCGAACAGGAAGAAGGCGAGCGAGGTCGCGGTGTACCAGATCCCGACCTCGGAATTGTTGACCGCCGACCAGTAGCGGAAGCCGGACGGGGTCTCCCAGGTTTTCTCGAGCCGCTCCTCCTGCGCCTTGCGGTGCTCGGGGTCATCCTGCGGGGAGGGGGCGCGGGGCGCGGTCATGGCGCGATCCGATCCGGAGAAACGCGCGAGGTCGAAGCCCCCCTCTCCCCTTGTGGGAGAGGGTAAGG
>NZ_RYFI01000011.1:78045-80498 GCF_004103825.1 Hansschlegelia zhihuaiae | reverse complement strand
CCCCCCCCGCACCCCTCATCCGACCGTCGGCTTCGCCGACGGCCACCTTCTCCCTCAAGGGGAGAAGGGAAGATGCCGCGGCGCTCATTTCAGGCTCCCGAGATAGGCGGCGATGGCGGCCGTATCCTCAATCGAAAGGGCAGGATAGGCCGGCATTTTCACGCGAGGCTTGAGCGCGTCTGTCTCGCGGATGAAGCGCACGACGTTGTCCCGCGTGTTCGGCAGCAGGCCGGCTCCCACCGTTCCGCGCTCGCCGAAGCGGGTGAGGTCGGGCCCGACTTCGCCCTTCGCTTCCGTGCCCGAGACCCGGTGGCAGGCCCCGCAGCCATTGTTGACGAACAGCTCCTTGCCCGTCGCCGCGCCGGCGTCCTCTATCGGGGGCGCCGACTGGCGCGCGAGCCAGGCGTCGAAGTCGGGCTTCTCCATCGCGACGACCGTGAAAGCCATCAGCGCGTGGCTCGCGCCGCAGAATTCCGCGCAGACGCCGCGATAGGAACCCGGCCGTTCGGCCTTCAGCACAAGCCGGTTCTCGCGGCCCGGGATCATGTCGACCTTGCCGCCGAGCGAGGGGATCCAGAAGGAATGGATGACGTCGGGCGCGGTCAGCGCGAATTCGACGCGCTCGCCGACCGGCATGCGGATCTCGTTGGCGGAGGCGACCGGGGCGCCGTCCTTCGGGCGGTAGGTCACGCGAAACCAGAACTGCTCGCCCGAGACGTCGATCCTGAGGCCCTCGCCGGGCTCGCGCAGCGTCGTCATCAGCGGCAGGCCGTAGAGCAGCAGCCCGGCGAGCACGACCACGGGGAACGCCACACCGCCCCACAGGATCAGCCGGTGGCCGACCTTCTCTTCATGCGGGTCGGGCCGGATGCGCGTCGCGTAGACCGCGAGGCCCATCACGGCGGACCAGACCAGCCCCGCGCCGGCGAGCATCACCCAGAACAGGCTCGCGACCTCGCGCGCCTCGTGGCCGCCGGGGTCGAGCGCCGACTGCACCCCGGAGCACGCGGCGAGGCCCGCGCAAAGCGCGAGCGCCGCTCCGGTGTGGATAAGCCTGCGGTTTATGGCGTCCCCCGATCAACAAGCCCGTGAAGAGCTTATGGCGGAGGTACGGCGCCGCCTAGATAAGAGCCGATCAAATTCCTTGGCGGCCCCAAGCCGCGAGAGGGTTGGACCGCCGCATGACCAAGAGCGCGCTGCTGATCGTGAACGCCAAGAGCCGACAAGGCGCCACGGCGCGCCATGAGATCGAGGAGCGGCTGTCCGGGCTCGGCGTAACGCCCGTCCATCGCGTGAGCGCGGATCGGAACGAGATGTCCGCGCTGATCGCCCGGGAGGGGCCGTCCCACGACCTCATCGTCGTGGCGGGCGGCGACGGCAGCCTGAACGCCGCCGCCAAGGGGCTGCTCGAGGCGAAGCGCCCGCTCGCCGTCATCCCGACGGGCACCGCCAACGACCTCGCGCGCACGCTCGGTCTGCCGACCGACATCGCGGGCGCGTGCCGGGTCGCGGCGGAGGGACGGCCGCGGCGGATCGACCTCGGCTCGGTCAATGACGAACCGTTCTTCAACGTCGCGAGCGTCGGCTTCAGCGTGGAGCTCGCCGGCCAGCTGACGAGCGACGTGAAGCGCCGCTTCGGCAAGCTCGGCTACGCGGTGGCGGCCGCGAAGGCGCTGTCGCGGACGAAGCCCTTCCGCGTGAGGATCGTGACCGGAGACCGGGCGCTGCGGCTGCTCGCGCTCCAGGTCTCGGTCGGCAACGGCCGGTTCTATGGCGGCGGCAACATGGTGAGCGAGCACGCCGAGATCGATGACGGCCGGCTCGACCTCTACGCGCTGAAATTCGTGCGCGCCTGGCGGCTGGTCCTGATGCTGCGCTCGCTGCGCTATGGCGAGCACGGCTCCTGGCGCGAGATCAAGTCGCTGACGGGCGACCGGTTCGAGGTGCTCACGCGCCATGCCCGGCCGGTGAATGCGGACGGCGAGATCATCACGCGGACGCCGGCGCGCTTCGAGATTCTGCCCGGCGCGCTCGAGGTCATGACGCCGGGCGACGAGGGCTGACGCTAGAGCGCGCGCAGCTCGGCCGCGCTCGCCGGCCTGCGGCCGAGGACGCGCAGCGTCTCGACGAACTGTCGGACGAGCGCGGCGTTGTCGGGCGCGAGGGAGCCGTCGGCCATCAGCAAATTGTTCTCGAAGCCGATCCGCGCGTGGCCGCCGAGCAGCGCCGCGAGCGTGACGCAGTCGCGTTCCGCTGGGCCGAAGGCGCAGACGCTCCAGGTCTCGGCGACCGGCTCGAACAGGAAGGGCAGCAAGTCCGCGGGCGTCGACCGCCGGCCCTCGGCGTAGCGTCCCAGGACGAACAGCAGAGCGAGCCGCGCCTCGCCGAGCGCGCCGCGGGCCCTCAGCGCGCGATAGGCCGCAAGGTCTTGGGCCGAATAGAGAATGACCTGG
>NZ_RYFI01000011.1:0-77897 GCF_004103825.1 Hansschlegelia zhihuaiae | reverse complement strand
CGTCACCGCGGCGATCTGTTCGGCGGGCTCGTAGCGGCCCGCGGCCTCCGAGGTGATCTGGATGACGAGTTGGTCGCCGACGGCGGCCTCAACGGCGCTGATCGCCTCTCGATAGGCCTCCGGGGCAAGCAGGTGGCGTCCGTCCCGGTCGCGGACGTGGAGGTGGATCATCGCCGCGCCGGCCTCCAGGCACTCGGCGGCGCAGCGCGCAAGGTCGGCGGGCGTGATCGGCGTCGCCGGGTGGTCGGCCTTGGTCTTGAACGAGCCGTTCGGCGCGACCGCCACGACGACGGGCAGGGGGCTGGTCATCCGGAGCCTCTCCCGATCGTAGTGAGGATCGCCGCGCCGCTCACGCCTCGGCGAGGTCGCCCATCAGCGTGGGGAACAGCTCGGCGACCGTCGGGTGGATCGGCGTCGTGCGGCGGATCACGTCGGCCCGCATGCCGCCCTGCATGGCGTAGAGCAGCCCGTGGATCGCCTCGTCGCCGCCCACTCCCAAGACGGCCGCGCCGAGGATCGCGTCGGTGTCGGCGTCGACCACGGCCTTCATGAAGCCCTTCGACTCGCCCTTCTCCAGCGCGCGGCCGACGCGGCTCATGGGCCGCGTCGCGACCTTGATCCGCCTGCCGGCCGCGCGGGCCTGCGCCTCGGTCATCCCGACGCGTCCGAGCGGCGGGTCGGTGTAGAGCGCGTAGACCGGGAAGCGGTCGGAGAGCCTCCGCCGGTCGCCGTCCAGCAGGTTCGCGGCCACGATCTCGAAGTCGTTATAGGCGGTGTGGGTGAAGGCCCCGCGGCCGTTGCAGTCGCCGAGCGCCCAGATCCCGTCGACATTGGTCTGCAACTCGTCGTCGACGACGATGTAGCCGCGCGCGTCGGTCTCGACGCCGGCCCTTTCGAGGCCGAGATCGTCCGTGTTCGGCCGTCGGCCGACGGCGAGCAGCACATGCGAGCCGGTCTCCTCGGGCGCGCCCGCGGTGCAGTCGACCATCGCCGCGATCTCGCCGTCGCGCCGCTCAAAGCCGATGCAGGAGGCGTTGAGCCGGAACGCGACGCCATCCTCCTCGAGAATCTTCTGGACCGCCGCCGAGACCTCCTCGTCCTCGCGCGCGATGATCCGCGGCGCGGTCTCGACCACCACGACCTCGGCGCCGAAGCGGCGGAACATCTGCGCGAATTCGAGCCCTATATAGCTGCCGCCGATCACGATCAGCCGCCGCGGAACCTCGTCGAGATCGAGGATCGTGCTGTTCGTCAGATAGTCGATCTCGGACAGCCCCGGCATGTCGGGCGTCGCCGCCCGCCCGCCGACATTGAGGAAGATCCGTGGCGCGGTAAGCGTCTCCCCGCCGACCGCGATCTCGCCCGGACCGACGAAGCGCGCATGGCCGCGGATCAGCGTCAGACGGTTCGTACTTTCGAGCCAGGTTTCGTTGTTGCGGCGCGAATTCCCGGCGATCCGGTCCTTGCGCGCCTTCACAGCGGCCATGTCGACGGCGACGCCGCCTGGGATCGTCACGCCGAGTTCGCCGGCGCGGCGCGCGAGGTGCGCGGCGTAGGCGCTCGCGACCATCGCCTTGGTCGGGGTGCAGCCGACATTGACGCATGTCCCGCCCACGAGATGGCGCTCGACGATCGCGACGCTCATGCCGGCGGTCGCGAGCCGCACCGCCATGGACGGTCCCGCCTGGCCGGCGCCGACGACGATGGCGTCGTAGCTCGTGGACATCAGAGGCTCTTGACGATCAGCAGGGCGGCGAGGATCGCGACCGCGTCCTCGATCAGCGCCGCCGGCAGGTCCCGCCCGAAGGCGGCGGCGAGCTTCGCGCGGGCCGCGGCGCCGCCGAGCGTGCCGCCGATCGCCCCGACGACGCCGGCGACCAGCCCGACGATCGGCGAGCCGCCCGCGACGCCGATCGCCGCGCCGCAGAGCGCGCCCATGACGATCCGGGCGCCGAACTGCGGCGGGACCTTGCGGCTCGGCGTCGACGGCAGCTGGTCGGTGACGAGCTCGACCAGCGCGAGCGCGGTGAAGACGTAGGGCGTCCAGGCGTAGCCCAGAAAGGCGAGCCAGGAGGCCGACAGGTCGATCCATCCGAGATGCGCGGCCCAGCTGATCGCCGCGGGCGCGGCCATGGCGCGCAGGCCCGCCACGACGCCGATCAGGACGGCGGCGACGATGAACGTCATTGTGGTATCCCCCTGCCGAACGCCGCAGAAGCTCGGCTACGGCGTTCGAAGTCGGCGGCAGGATCGTCCTCGAAGTCTCGATCTCCCGCAAGCGGCAGTTGCGTCGGGCGGCGCGAGTTCAGCGGTCGCCTGGCCCAGACCAACGCCCTTCGAGCAGGGTCTTGGACCGAGCCAGTTCGTCTCCCATGACGTCGAGGAAGGCGCGCACGCGCGGCGACCGTCTGAGGTCGGGATGCGTCAGCAGCCAGAGGTCCGAGGCGAAGGCCTCGATCGGCTCCGACAGGCGAATGAGCGCCGGCCGCACGTCGCCGACGAAGCACGGCAGGTGGCCGATCCCGAGGCCGGCCTCGATCGCCTCCGCGAGGCCGAGCACGGTGTTGGCGCGGTAGCGCAGCCGCCCCGGCGCCGCCGTCTCGATCGCGAACCGGACCACCTTCATCGCGCCGAGCTCCTCGCCGAGCGCGATCCAGTTCCGCTCGTGCAGATCTTGGCGTGCAAGCGGTCCGACGAGGTCCGGGAAATCCGAACCGCGCCCGTAGAGCGCCCAGGCGATGCGCGAGATCCGGCGGCCGACGAGATTGTCCGGCGGCTTGTCGGTCGCGCGGATCGCGACGTCGGCGTCGCGCTTGGTCAGGCTGAGCGCCGGGTTTCCGACCACGACGTCGAGCCGGATGTCGGGGCAGGCCTCCTGGAAACGCGCGAAAAGCGGCGTCAGCAAATGGACCAGCAGGCTGTCGGCGGTCGCGACGCGGAGCTCGCCCGCAGGCGAGATCTCGCGGCCCTCGACGCGCCGGGCGAAGGCCGTGACCTTCTCGTCGATCTCCCCGGCGAGCGTCGCCATCTCCTCGCCGGCCGGCGTCAGCACGTAGCCGGCGCGGTGACGCTCGAACAATGTCGCGCCGACCGCGGCCTCGATCTGGCCGAGGCGACGGAAGACCGTCGAATGGTTCAATCCGAGGGCGGCGGCGGCGCCGGGCATGCCGCGGGCGTCGGCGATCGCCTTGACGAGCCTGAGATCGTCCCAGGCGAGGCTTTTCAACAGCTTGCTCAACGCAATGTCCTTGGAAGTGCGCACCTCTCCTTTCATTCAAGCGCTGTGATATGGCCAGTGACAAGGCAGAGTTTGCGCTGAAGCAAGAAAATCCACGTGCGAAATCGTCTGGGAGGGCCAATCTTCTCCCCAACGGCGCGGCGACCGCGCCAACGGACAAGGAGGCTGGCATGGCTCGCAACGGCATCCATCACGTAACGGCGATCGCCGGCGATGCGCGTCGCAACCTCGATTTCTACGTGAACGTCCTGGGGCTTCGGCTGGTCAAGAAGACCGTCAATTTCGACGATCCGGGAACGTATCACTTCTATTACGGCGACGAAGCCGGGCAGCCGGGAACGATCCTGACCTTCTTCCCGTGGACGCATGTCGCGCCCGGCCGCCTCGGCGTCGGCGAGACCCAGGAGACCAGCTTCCGCGTCCCCGAGCGGTCGCTCGGCTGGTGGACCGAACGCTTCGTCCAGAAGGGCGTCCGCCACGAGGCGCCCGTGACCCGCTTCGGCGAGACCGCGCTGCCGTTCCGCGACCCGGACGGGATGCGGCTCGCGCTGGTCGCGGTTCCCGGCGCGGAAGCGGAACCCGGCTGGGCCGGCGGCGACGTTCCGGCGGAGCACGCCATCCGCGGTTTCCACGGCGTCTCGCTGATGCTCGACAAGGCCGAGCGGACCGCCGCGATCCTGACCGACGTGTTCGGCTTCGCGGAGGTCGGCAAGGAGGGCAATGTCACCCGCCTGAAGGCCGACGCCGAGACCGGCGGGATCGTGGACCTCAACGAGGTCGGCGGCTTCCTGCCGGGACGGCCCGGCGGCGGCACGGTGCATCACGTCGCGTTCCGCGCGGCGGACGACGCCTCGCAGGCCGAGATGGTCGAGAAGCTCGTCGCCAATCACGGGCTCGTCACGACGGAGCAGAAGGACCGCGACTACTTCCGGTCCGTCTATTTCCGCGAGCCCGGCGGCGTGCTGTTCGAGATCGCGACCGACGAACCGGGCTTCGCCGTGGACGAGCCGGCCGAGGCGCTCGGCCAGGCGCTCAAGCTGCCGAGGCTCCTCGAGCCGCATCGCGATCGGATCGAGGCCGTTCTGCCCGACGTCTCGGGCGTCCGCGCGGCCGCCTGACGCTTCCAGAGAATACGCCTGCGCCCAAGGGCGCAGGCGTCCGGCCTCCACAGTCGCGCGCTCGCGATCGAGCGCGGAAAAGGATCAGCCATGGCCGCCGTCGGCACATTCACGCATGCGCATCGTTACGTTCCCGCGACCGACGCCTCTCGCCCGCCGCTGCTTTTGCTGCACGGCACCGGCGGCGACGAGAACGACCTGATCTCGCACGGCCGCACGCTCGCGCCCGACGCCGCCTTGCTCTCGCCGCGCGGCAACGTGCTGGAGGGCGGAATGCCGCGTTTCTTCCGGCGGCTGAGCGAGGGCGTCTTCGACGAGGCCGACGTCCGGCGGCGCGCCGACGACCTCGCGGATTTCGTCGCGGAGTCGCGCCGCGCCTATGGCCTCGCGGCGCCGATCGCGGTCGGCTTCTCGAACGGGGCCAACATCGCGGCCGCGACGCTCCTTCTGCGCCCGGAGGCGCTGGCGGGCGCCGTATTGCTCCGCGCGATGTCGCCGCTGCGCGAAACGCCGGCCGCTGATCTCACGGGCAAGCCCGTGCTCATCCTGTCGGGCGCGCTGGACCCCATCGTCCCGGCCGAGAATGTCGCCCGCCTCGCCGACAGCCTGAGCCGAGCGGGCGCTGATGTGGACCACCGCGTTCTGCCCGCGGGCCACGCCCTCACGCATCAGGATGTCGACGCGCCGCGCGCGTGGCTGGAGAGGCGCGTCGCGATCGAGGCGTAAGCAGAAGCGCAAGGAGCCCGTCGCGCCTATCGGCCGACGGGCCCTTCGTCTCAGGCGCAGCTCGGCGCTTCGTCACCCGGTATTCAGCACCGGGATCGCCTCAGCATTTGGCCGAGACATTGTGGTACAGATCCGTGGCTACAGGCGAGCCGTTGGTGATCGCCCATGTCTGGACGTAGATGTTGTTGCCGGACGGATATGCCGATGCATAATAGTATCCGCCGTCGATATTGACGTGAACCGAACAAAGTTGAAGGTTTCGATCGGTCTCGATCATATATGATCCAGTGCCAAGCTTTGACGTCGCCAGAATTCGTGTCATCACCGCGTAGGCCGTGCCGTCATAGTTCATATAGACCTGGATCTGCGGCGCGAAATAGCCGGTGATGTCGCCATAAAGCGTCGCGGTCTGGCTGACATTGATCGAGATCTGACCTGTCGCGCCGAGCGCGAGCACGGTGCCGGTGGTCGCTGCGAAGCTCGCTGAATTCGTGCCCGGTTTAGTGCCGATGCCACACGGGGGCCAAGACCGTTCAACGGGTGAAGCAGATCAGAAGGCTCGCTGGGCGAACGCATCTGCGATCGCCCTGTTCAGCGCGTCCTGGCTGAACGGCTTTGCGAGCTTGTAGACGTCAGCCTTCACGATCTTGGGCAGCTCGGCGAAGCCGCTCGCAAGGATGATGGGGAGGGTCGGCCGCGTCGCCTTGACGATTTCCGCCAGCTCCAGGCCGGTCATCTCGGGCATGGCGTGATCTGTGATCACGAGATCCACCTGGCGGTCGGTGGAGAGCAAGGCGAGAGCCGCTTCGCTGGAGCTGGCTATCAGCACCTGATGGCCAAGGTCCTCCAGCATCTCGGCGGTGCTCACGAGCACCAGCGCGTCGTCGTCCACGAGCAGGATGGTCAGTCCGCCGACCGGCGAGGGGACCGGCGGCGGGCTCGCCGCGGGCGCCGGAGCCGGAGCGGGCGCCTTCTCGATGGCCTCGGGCAGCCAGAGCTCGACGGTCGTCCCAACGCCTTTCGCGCTCGTCAGAACGAGCTCGCCGCCGAGCTGTTCGGCCGTCCCCTGCGCCATGGACAATCCGAGGCCGGTTCCCTTGCCGACGCCCTTGGTCGTGAAGAAGGGCTCGATGGCGCGGGCGAGCGTCTCCTCGTCCATGCCCTCTCCCGTGTCGCTCACGGAGATGCAGAGGTAACGCCCGGGAGCGAGCCTGGGCCCCTGAACCGTCACGACCCTCTCAACGCCCGATATGACGATCTCGCCGCCGTTCGGCATCGCGTCGCGGGCGTTGACCGCCAGGTTGAGCAGCGCGAGCTCGAGCTGCGCGGGATCGGCGGTCACCGGACGAAGGCCGCTCGGAAAGCGCGTCTCGACGGTGATCGCGCCGCCGAGCGAGCGGCCGAGCAGGTCGTTCATGCTTTCGACGAGCCGGGCCGCGTCCACCGGTTCGGTCTTGAGCTCCTGGCGCCGGGCGAAAGCGAGCATTCGCTGGGTCAGCGAGGCGCCGCGCTGCGCGGCGTGCATGGCGTTATCCAGCAGCCGGTCGGTCCGAGGCTCCTGCGGCAGCCTCTTCCGAAGCAGGTCCAGGCTGCCCAAGATCGCCATCAGCAGATTGTTGAAGTCGTGCGCGACGCCGCCGGTCAGTTGGCCGATGGCCTCCATCTTCTGGGCCTGGAAGAACGCCTCGCGAGCCTGCTCGAGGGCCTTCTGCGTCTCGCGCCGCTCGGTGATGTCGCGCGTGATCTTCGCGAAGCCGAGCAGTTCGCCCTGCTCGTTGCGGATCGGGTCGATGACGACGTTCGCCCAGAAGCGCTTGCCGTCCTTGCGGACCCGCCACCCTTCCTTCTCGAAGCGACCGTCCCTGAGCGCGGTCTCCAGCCCGATCTGGGGAAGTCCCGCCGCGCGATCTTCCTCGGTGTAGAATCGAGAGAAGTGCTCTCCGATGATCTCCTGCGGCAGGTATCCCTTGATCCTCTCGGCGCCGAAGTTCCAGTTGGTCACCCGGCCGTCGGGGTCGAGCATATAGATCGCGTAGTCGGTGACGCCCTGCACCAGTAGGCGAAAGCGCTCTTCGCTGCGCTTCAGCGCCTCCTCGGACCTGCGGCGCTCGGTGAGGTCGCGCGTGATCTTGGCGAACCCGATGAAAACGCCGTCCTCGTCAAGGATGCGGTCGACGATGACATGCGCCCAGAACCGACTGCCGTCCTTGCGGACGCGCCAGCCCTCCCCCTCGAAGCGCCCCTCGTTCGTGGCCGCCGCCAGGACGCGCTGCGGAAGCCCGCCGGCGCGGTCCTCATCGGTGTAGAATGTCGCGAAGTTCTGGCCGAGGATCTCGTCCGCCGCATAGCCTTTCAGGCGGCGCGCGCCCGAGTTCCAACTGGTGACGACGCCCTGAGGGCTGATCATATAGATCGCGTAGTCCGCGACCGCTTCGACGAGCAAGCGGTATCTGATATCGTCGGCCATCGCCGTCCCGGTCATTTCCGTTCGACTCACGCTCTTCGTCCCGACGGCGCTTCGGGCGCGGATCGCATAGGGGGCTCGGCGTCATGTCAAGCGGAGCATGTCGCTGGAGGAGCGAGGCTATCCCGGCAACAGAGGCGCAGGCCGGCCGTAAGGTTTTCGCGGATCGCCAAGCCAGCTTCAGGCCAGCCTGAACCGCGACTCCCGAGGCCCTCCAGGCCAGGCTCGAGACGATCTCGTCGCCGGCCTTCAGCCAACGGCGCTGCTCGCGCGGGCGCGCGGGTCGCCATCCCGCCGGCCTCGGTCGCCGCATGATCTGACGGTCCAAGGGTTGCCAAGCATACCCCTGCAGGGTATATAAGCCGACATACGGCGCCTGACGGAAGCTCTTGAAGGGCCACGTCGACCATTGCGTAGAGAACGCGATCCGCTCGGGAGACAAGGACCGGCGGCGCCAGGAGGTGGCGGAGCTGGTTGATGTCCTCGGGAGTGCGCGGATGCCGCCGCGCTCGCGTCTCCGCCCGGTCGCGCCCGACGACCGCGCCGGTCGCATGGGCCGGCCCGGTTCGCAAGTCGTCCTGCTGCCGCGGCGACGCCTGCCACGTCGCCATGGCGACCGAACTGGGACGTGTCGGGCAAGAGCGGATTGATACCCACTTAGGGTATGGGAACGACGGGAGCCAAGCATGGACACGCACCGTCACGGCGGCGCGAACACCGGATCCTGCTGCGGTGGCTCTGGTGGCCATGGCAAGCACGCGCAACAGAACCAAGCCCACGGCGCCCAGGGGAATGGGGGCCACGACCACAGCCGTGGCGGCGACGAAGGGACGGCGGTCGATCCGGTCTGCGGGATGACCGTCGAGGTCGCGACCGCGAAGCACCGCTCGGAGGCGGGCGGCGGTTCTCACTATTTCTGCTCGGCCGGCTGCAAGACCAAATTCGAGGCCGATCCGGCAAAGTATCTCGAGGGCCGCAAGGACGATCACGCCGCTGCGCCTGAGGGAACAATTTTCACCTGTCCGATGCACCCCGAGATCCGCCAGATCGGGCCTGGCTCCTGCCCGATCTGCGGGATGGCTCTCGAGCCGGAGACCGGCACGGCCGAGGAGCAGCCGAACCAAGAGCTGGCCGACATGACGCGGCGGTTCTGGATCGGTCTCGCTTTGACCATTCCGGTCTTCCTGCTGGAGATGGGCGCGCACCTCTTCCCGGCGGTCCACCACCTCGTTCCGCCGGGCGTCTCGGCATGGATCCAGTTCGCCCTCGCGACGCCCGTCGTGCTGTGGGCCGGCGCGCCGTTCTTCGCCCGCGGCTGGGCGTCGGTCGTCACCCGCAACCTCAACATGTTCACGCTGATCGCGATGGGCGTGGGCGTGGCCTACGCCTACAGCGTCGCGGCGCTGCTCGCGCCCGGCGTCTTCCCGCACGCCTTCCGCGGCGCGGATGGGGCCGTGGCGGTCTATTTCGAGGCTGCTGCGGTCATCACCGTCCTCGTCCTGCTGGGACAGGTCCTCGAACTGCGCGCCCGCGACCGGACCTCCGGCGCCATCCGCGCGCTGATAGGCCTCGCGCCGAAGACCGCGCGCCGCGTCCGCGCGGACGGTTCCGACGAGGAGGTCGCGATCGACGACATTGCGGTCGGCGACCTGATCCGCGTGCGGCCCGGCGAGAAGGTCGCGGTCGACGGCGAGGTCACGGACGGCCGTTCGGCGGTGGACGAGTCGATGGTCACGGGCGAGTCTATGCCGGTCTCCAAGGCTGTCGGCGATCGCGTGGTCGGCGGGACGGTCAACCAGTCGGGCGGCCTGACGGTCAGGGCGACCGAGGTCGGCAAGGACACGACGCTCGCCCGGATCGTCCAGATGGTCTCCTCAGCCCAGCGCTCGCGCGCGCCGATCCAGAGGCTCGCCGACGCCGTTTCGGGGTGGTTCGTTCCGGCCGTGATCGCCGTGGCCGTCCTCGCATTCGCGGCCTGGGCCGCCTTCGGGCCAGCGCCGTCCTACGCCTATGGCCTCGTCGCCGCTGTCTCGGTCCTCATCATCGCCTGCCCCTGCGCGCTCGGGCTCGCGACGCCGATGTCCATCATGGTCGGGGTCGGCAAGGGCGCAAGGATGGGCGTGCTGATCCGCGACGCCGAGGCGCTTGAGCGGCTTGAGAAGGTCGACACGGTCTTGGTCGACAAGACGGGGACGCTGACCGAGGGCAAGCCCTCCGTCACGGCCGTCGAGCCCGTCGCGGGCTTCGGGGAAGACGATCTCGTCAGGCTCGCGGCGGCGGTCGAGCGGTCCTCCGAGCATCCGCTGGGCGCAGCGATCGTCGCGGCCGGAAAGGACCGCGGCCTCGACCTGCCTGTCGTTTCGGACTTCGCGGCGCCGAGCGGTAAGGGCGTGTCCGGCCGGGTCGAGGGGAAGGAGATCGCGGTCGGCAATGCGGGCTTCCTCGAGGCCGAGGGCGTCGACCTGTCCGCTTTATCCGGCCCCGCGGACGAGTTGCGCCGCGACGGCGCGACGGCGGTGTTCGTCGCGGTCGACGGGCGACCTGCAGGCGTGCTCGCCATCGCCGACCCGGTGAAGGCCGGCGCCGAAGAGGCGATCCGGGAGCTGAAGGGATCGGGCCTGCGCGTCGTCATGCTGACGGGCGATAACCGCACGACGGCAGAAGCCGTCGCGAGACGTCTCGGCATCGACGAAGTCCACGCCGACGTGCTGCCCGAGCGCAAGCACGAGGTCGTCGAGACTCTGAAGCGCGAGGGCCGCGTGGTGGCGATGGCCGGCGACGGCGTGAACGACGCGCCCGCGCTTGCAGCCGCCGATGTCGGCATCGCCATGGGCGCCGGCGCGGACGTGGCGATCGAGAGCGCCGGGGTGACGCTGGTGCGCGGCGACCTGAAGGGGATCGCTCAGGCGCGGGCGCTGTCGAAGGCGACGATGTCGAACATCCGGCAGAATCTCGTGCTCGCCTTCGTCTACAACGCCGCCGGGATCCCGCTGGCCGCCGGCGTGCTCTACCCGATCTTCGGCTTGCTGCTCTCTCCGGTCGTCGCCGCCGCCGCCATGGCGCTGTCCTCGGTCAGCGTGATCGGCAACGCGCTGAGGCTGCGAAACGCCTAGATCCATGAGCGATGCAGGCGCTGGCCAGAACAGCCGGACAGCTGCGCGGGCATGTCCGCAGCCCTGGGTGAAAAGTAAGTCATATCAATGGCTTAATTTGATTGGCTGGGGCGGGAGGATTTTAACCCGACAGATCGTTCTACCGAGAAGACCTAGAACCTGAGGGATGATCTAGACGTAACACATACGGAACTGTTACGGGGACTGTTACCGGGTTGTCCTTGAGATCGACGCATGAGCCTCAGCACCAATATCATCCGGCGCGGCACGACCTACTACGTCCGCGTGACGGTCCCTGTCGACCTTCAGCGCCACATGAAGACCTCGAAAGGGACGCCGCTGATGGAGAAACTCATCAGTCTGCGGACGAAGGAGCCCGCAGAAGCAAAGCGACGGGCACCCCGTGCTCTCGGTCTGATCTATGCCGAATTCGAGGCCAAGCGCGCGGAGGTTAAGGCGACGGAGCTGTCGGAGGCGGAACTTCAAGACATCGCGCACTCGGCATTCAGGTCGGAGCTGGATCTTCATCGGGCGCTACTGAAAAAGCCGCCGACCGACGCGGATCTCAGCGCCGTTTGGCGGGAGCTGGAGAAGACGCACGGGCCCGAAAGCCTAGAGGCGTGGCGGATCATGGAGCTGGTCGAGCGAGCGGTGGAGCACGCTAAGGAACACCGTGCCGAGAGGATCGCCGAACTTGAAGTCGACCTCGCGAACTACGCCGGCGGAGGGGTCCGTCAGTCGGTCGCGGATGCCATCGCGGAGCGCGGCCTCGTCGTGGAGCCGGGGTCGGAGACCGAGCAGGACATCACCCATTACGTCCTACGTGGCGAACTCGCGGGCCTGAAGGCGGCTGCGGCCCGTGACGCAGGCGATTGGAGCGATACCGTCACGGACAAGATGGTCGCCGTGGCACCGGTGGCTATCGCCCGTCGGGGTGAGACGGTCATGGAGATGTTCGAGGCCTACGCGCAGGAAAACCCTCGAGGGATCACGTCCGACACGCTCAACCAGAGCCGTATGGCGGTCAGGCTTTTCGCCTCGATCCTGCCGCCGCGATCCTCTGTCCGAGCTATCACCCGGACCGCGTGCGCCGAGTGGAAGCGTCTGCTGATGCTCTACCCCGTGAAGGCCGCGGAGATCGCGGACTTCAGGGACAAACCCATGCGGGAGATCGTGGAGCTTAACAAGATCGTGGGGAAGCCGGTCATCACGGGCCGGACGGTCAACCGCTACCTGTCCAGCCTCGGCGCCTTCTGCGACTGGCTGTTGGTGCGCGCCGATCTCGAAGCGTCCCCGATCTCGAGGATGCAGGTGACGGTCAAAAAGAAACCCGGCAAGCCGTTTCCGATCGCCGACCTGCCCAAGATCTTCGCGTCGCCGCTGTTCACGGGCGCCGAGAGCGCCGAGTCGATCAGGCGACCCGGCACCTACTTGATACGGGATCATAGATATTGGATCCCGCTCGTCATGCTCTTCAGCGGGGCGCGACCCGGTGAACTGGCTCAGCTTCTCTTGGAAGACGTGCGCATCAGCCACGACCGATGGATCATGCACATCACGACCGAGAACGACGAGGAGAAGACGCTCAAGACCGAAGGATCTCACCGTGTAGTGCCCGTCCATCCCGTTCTCGAGCGACTGGGCTTTCTCGACTACGTGCATGAGTTGAAAAGGGCCGGCGAGCGCCGTGTCTTCCCCTTCGCGCAGCGTAACAGCCGCCAGTGGGTCCCAGACCTGTCGCGGGAGTTCTCGCGGCTGCTCGCCGACATCGGCGTCAAGACTGCTGCGGGGCCCTCGTCAAAACTTTCGCTCTACTCCTTCCGTCACACAGTCAGCGATGCGCTACGCCTAGCCGGTTTCGACGACCTCGAGTTTGCGCCGCTCTATGGGCATGGCAAGGCAACTATGACCGGCAAATACGGCAACGAAAAGCCGCGGACGATCCAGCAGCGAAGCTTGATGATCGACGCGATAGCCTACCCTGGTCTTGATCTGTCGCACCTGTTACGCTGAAATTCATCAAATCAAATATAAAAGCGATTTCTAGTAAGGACTACGATGTTCAATCTGATTATGATTGGCCGTTGGCCGCGGCGAAATGCTTCAATATCTCTCGATCGGATGTTTGAATACACGGACGATCGCCTTCTTGATCAATTTAGAGATGGAGGTGAGCCAGATCTCGATGAGTTAATTAGATATCCCTGCCTCTTTATGGTTGAGGGGCGTGGAGATCAGCCCGCGCACGTAGGAAATATTCAGCGCGCAAGAATTTCAGGTCGTCAGATATTGTTCGATTATGCGATCGACGAGACTATACCACCCATCCGAAATGCTGACATATACCGTAATCGCTTAGAATTTGATATGCCAGAAGATTTTGAGTTCAATCGAAATCATTGGGCTGTCAAAGATGTTAGTCTTTTCCGTGCCCTATTAAGACATGCTCGCGCACCCCGTCAGCAGCCAACGGTTTTTCGTATACCTCAACTGCAACCCACAGAGCGATCTCTTGTTTCAGTGATGATGCCATTTGATGCTGAATTTCGGCAGGTCTACACTTCGGTCCGTAACGCGCTTGAGCCTTTGAACTTACGGTGTCGTCGAGCGGACGAGATCTGGGAGGCACCTGAGATCATTCAAGACATAGTGTCACTAATCGACCGCTCCAGGATTGTTGTTGCCGATTGCACAAATAGAAATCCAAACGTTTTCTACGAAATCGGTATCGCGCACACACTTGGACGAGATGTAATATTGATTACTCAAAATCAAGCAGATATCCCCTTCGACCTGCGTCATCTTCGATATGTTCAGTATTTAAATAATCGGGAAGGTCGAGCAAATTTGCGTCGCATGATTGCTGAACGAGCGGAAACATTGCTCGAGGAGGAGGTCTGAGTTATTCAATTAGGACGACATCAGAGCTGTAGCGCTCGTTTTTTATCTGAGAGCAAGTTCGGAGCACGAAGGTGTTGATTGCCCCAAAACTCGATTGCTCCATGTCTGGTATCTATGA
The DNA here is from genome assembly GCF_004103825.1 of Hansschlegelia zhihuaiae. Taxonomy (GTDB): domain Bacteria; phylum Pseudomonadota; class Alphaproteobacteria; order Rhizobiales; family Methylopilaceae; genus Methylopila; species Methylopila zhihuaiae. The sequence goes on along the minus strand of NZ_RYFI01000011.1, from coordinate 64,219 downwards.
CGTCCTTGGTCAGCAAAACTAGGCCACGTTCTTCCAGTCGCTGGCGAACTAAGTGCAGAACTCCTACCACCATGCGATCACCCGGCGCGTCTGCTATCGGATAGTCGGCCTCAGGGCCTGCTGAGATCGACTCGCGAGCGATCGCAAGTTCGCCAGCACGGTAGATGACCCAAAGGGTTGGCTGGGAAATTTCGGAGCTGGTCATTGAGTGTCTCTGCGGCGGGCCGGTCGGGTTTTGGACCTGAGGCTACATTCTCATCTTCCTCAGGCGACATAGGCCAGACACACTTGTGGGGTCGCTCGACGTGTTAGGTGGTAGGGACACGTTCAGCACGTGAGCCCCTAGAGTTAAGTGATTTGCCGCTTACGGTGCCAGGTCGGGCAACTGTAGGGAACGCAATGCTTGAACATCTAGATGTCAGTGACGTCCACCGCGGCGCTCTGACATGGCTGGCGGCGAATTCGGGCCGAAGCGTCTCGTGGTCGGAGATGGACAACGCGTTTCCCGAACTCGGTGTTCGCCTCGTGACGAAGGCGAAGGGGATCTACAAGCCGAAGTGGCCCTCGGGCTATCCGGACTATGCTCTCACCGTGCGCCAGACGTTAGGTGGCCCCTACGACGACCGGCCCCTCGAGCGTCATGATGATGGTTCTTGGACGTTCCGCTATTTCCAGGAGAACCCAGACCCGGGCCAGCGCGATCGAGAAGCAACGAACCGGGGCTTGATGCAATGCATGGCTGACGGCGTGCCCGTGGGCGTTCTCATCCAGAACAAGCCCAAGCCTGGGGTGGCGTATGACCTGCTTGGTCTGGCCAGTGTGATCGGCTGGGACGCCGGCTTGTTCGAACTGACGAGCTACGAGGGCGACCGCGGCGCCATGGAGATGCGCACGGCGCTAGCCGGAGAAGACGTCGACGAGTTCGATCTGGCCGCGCTGACCGACCAACGCGAACGACGCGTCGCCGAGGTGGTCCGACGCCGGGGACAGCCGGTCTTTCGGGCGAGACTGTTGGAGGCCTACGAGGGGAAGTGCGCCATCAGCGGCTGTGACGCCCCTGAGGCGCTCGAGGCGGCGCACATCGCGCGTTACACCGGCACCGCGTCGAATGACCCCCGTAACGGCCTCCTACTTCGCGCTGACCTCCATAATCTCTTCGATCTCGGGCTCCTTGCCGTGGACCCCAACGGCTTCGTGGTCATCGCCGACGCGTTGAGGGGGACAACCTACGCGGATTTCGCCGGCAGGCCGATTACCAGGCCCGCCGCGCAGGCGCTCACGCCAAGTCCGCAGTCTCTCGCCGCGCACTTGAAATGGTCGGGTCTCGCGCTCACCGATTGAGGCGGTCGCTCAGAAGGTCACCAGCAGCCGCCGCGGCGCGGAGCTGCATGGGTAGCTCTCGACGTCGAAAACGCCACCAGCGGCGCCCGCTGAGTCGCCGGGCGCCACTCCTTTGCTGGATGCGCGCTCCGGCGTTCTAATGCATCGGCAGAAGGGTAAGAGCGAACGTCAGCGCCCTTGGGCCGTGGGGCAACTGATCGCGCAGGCTCTCGCTTTCTCATCGGAAACGCCCGCAGCGCGCAGGCTGTCGTAGACAGCGAAATCGCCGATGATCGGCTGGTGTGACGAGCCGGGCGGCTGGGGCGTCAACGCGACCGCCACGGCTTTCGCCTTGTCCTCCGAGATGCCCGCGTCGAGCAGGGCGTCGAAGACCTCGATGTTGAACAGAGTCACCTGCTTCTCCCGCGGCGCAGCGTCAGTAAAAAGGGTTCCGCCCTTCGGGCGGCGGTCGTTCGTCGTCGGGTCGCGCTACGCGCCCCCCTCTCAACGCCCGCCCGTGGGCTTCTATGTCCGATCTAGGGTATGTCTGGTGAAGAAGGTCTCTTGAGGGTGAGCTTTGCCATTGCCGCAGGCGTCCCCGCGACAATGGCCCCTTCGGAAAAACCTGATCTGTCGCGCGCCCCCGTAGCTCAGCAAACGGGTCGGATGCAGTTGATCATGGACGCGACGTCACCGACTAAACTGGTCTGCAACGATCATGCGTTCATATGATAGCGGGTTTCCTAGCTCCTTCGCAACATAGTCTGTGACCCTGAGGCGGTCTGCGATAGGCTGAACATCAGTGGATCCCGAGCTGATCAACTCCTTCCACTTCACGTCTACGAGTTCGTCGAAACGCGAGAGCTTGGCCGAACGCCGGGCGGGATTCTGATCATCGATCCGCACCAGCGCATGCCAGTGGGGGTTTGCCTCCGGCTTCTCTAGGAAGTAGCAGGCGAACAGACGATCGCACCGGTAGATGCCTTTTGCCCATTTCGGCCCGACGACCGCTCGGTTCATGTGAGCGTCCCACCTTCGCACCAGCGTCGTGAGACGATCGGCGCCGGGCGTCGAGGCCCGAACGGCTTCAGCCACGGACGATAGAGAGGGGTCGTTCGTCGCGAGGGTCACGAACCGGGTGAAGCCGTGCTTGTTCAGCCACTCAACAAGTTCGGCTCGACTCTCTAGGGGCAGGCGCAGGGGTGGCAGCATGCGGACGACTCGAATATCGATTTGGGTGCGTCGGGTATCTCGTGCGCTGGCATTGGTCCACCAACTTCCACCTTCCGCTCCGCCGCGAGCGGGCTCAGCCGTTCCTAGTCCTCCCGAGCGTCCTGTTGCGGCGTCTTGAACCGATCACGAAGCAAGCGGCGCTCGGCCTCGCGGTTGAGCATGCCCAGATCTACGAGGTTCTTGTAAACCTCGAAGCTCCTTTGAAGCACCCAGTTCATCATCACTGAATTCTCAGCAGCGTAAACCTTATACATCCACCGAAATTCATCGGTTACTCGAAAATTTAGCGTCACGCTTTCTTCGTCATTCGTTTTCTTGATCATGAGCCTCCTAAAGCGCTCAGTTTCTGAAGCTAATGATCGTGCACATTCAGTCTTTCTACAACACGTCAAATGATGATTTGTGTTTTTTAGGACTTTATCGCCTTTGATGCTAGCTGATTATAGTGAGGCGCTGCCTTTGAACCTCATGAAGGTCCGCGGCTCCCCTTCGCCAAAGGACAGCACGTCGTAAGTCTCCGGCTCTCGACCTTCGACCTCCATCCCTGGCGATCCGACCGGCATGCCGGGCACGGCGAGGCCGTGGACCTTCGGGCGCTGGGCGAGCAGCCGCGCGATCGCCGCCGCGGGCACGTGCCCCTCGATCACGTAGATGTCGATCTCGGCGGTGTGGCAGGATCTCAGCCCCACGGGCACGCCGAGCTTCGCCTTGACCGCGTTGATCGCCCGGGCCTCGGTCACCCGCGCCTCGTAGCCTGCCGCGCGGATGTGCTCGACCCAGGCCTCGCAGCAGCCGCAGGTCGGATCCTTGTGGACGGTCATGACCGGGGCCGCGGCGGCGCGGCGTGGAAGGAGCAGCGCGGCTCCGGCCGCCAGAGCTATGAAAGTCCTGCGGTCCATCGTCATGGGCGTCGCCCTCCATATTCGCCGTCCAATCTCGCACACGTCCTGCTCACGTCCAGTTGTCCCGGGATGTGGGACTTTCCACCCGGCGAATCCGGGCGGCCCGGCATCGTGGTCCCAAGCTCAAGACGAGCTTCCACAAGGGAGTGACCCACGATGAAGACCATGTTCGCCGCCGCCCTCGTCCTGCTGTCGTCGGCCGCCGTTGCCCAGGCCGAGGTCGCCCCGGCCAACTCGACCAACCAGCACCAGCGCGACAGCGCCGACTTCTACGACAGCGTGCCGGACTTCAGCCTCCTCACGGGGGAGCGGACCAGCAGCGTCGCGACCGACAGCGATGCGGCCGACCGCGGCTGATCCGAACCGGCGCCGCCGGGATCTCCAACCCTCGGCGGAGCCGCAGGGCCAGCCCTCCCCCGGGCTGGCCCGACCAGTTTCAGGCATTCCAGCTCGGCCCGACCAGTCGCAGCCCGTGGCGCTCCTTGAGGATCGCCCCGCGGCGCTCCAGACGGCTCAGCTCCTTGGTGACGGCCTCCCTCTGCGTCGCGATCCGCGAGGCGATCCGCCTGTGGGTCGGCAGCCGCTCGATCGATCGGCCGGAAGGGTCGCAGGCTGCTAGTCGCAGCAGCTCCGCCCCCAGCCTGTCGGCCATCGGCAAGGTCATGACCTCCGACATTCGCTGAAGCGTCCGGCACTGGCGGCGGCACATCGCGCGCACGACTGCCTTGGCGAAGCCCGGATGTCTCTCGAACGCCGAGGCGAACAAAGCCGCGTCAAAGAGCCAAGCCTCCGAGGTCTCGTCGACGGTCACCTCGAGCGGGGTGTCGCAGCGGTCGAACGCGAAGGCCTCTCCGATCACGTCGCCCGGCTCGACGTCGGCCACGAAGGCCTCCTGTCCGTCCGAGGTGATCGTTTCGGCTGAAAGGCGCCCGGAGACGAGGACCAGCGTCGAGCCCTGCCTGCCGGGAAGCTCCAGCCGGGTCCCCCGCGCGAGGCGGGTCCGTCGGGCGAGGAGGGAGACGGCTCCGTTTTCCAACGCCTCCAGCAGTTCCGTTCCTTCGGTTTGGTGCGCGGCGTGCGCGCAGGATGCATGCGTGATCATGGATGTCGTTCCGGATCGCGCGGGAGCTCCGTCGGCTTTCGCCGGAAGCTGACCTTCGCGCCTTGGAGATGCTGGTTTGACGGCGGCGGCCTCGAGGCCTGACCGCCGGGCGGCCGGCTACCCGATCCGGGGCGGCGGCGTCGCGAGGGCGACCTCCGCGCCGCTGAAGGATTCGCGCTCGGCCCGAAAGATCTCCGCCCTGAGCCTGAGGGCGCACGCCGTTCCGTTCACGGAGGCCAGCGCCGCAACGCAAGGCGCCGAGCATTCCGCCGCGGTTCCGACCGCGCCCACGGGAGCGGTGTGACAAGGCGCGACGGCGACCACCGCGGATTGCTTGCCCGTCGCCGGGGCATGGTCGGCCTCGACATGCGAGACCGCGAGCAGGAGGACCGCGAGCATCGTCACGGCCGCCGCGGCCACCCTCGCGGCGCCTACCGCCCGGAGCGCGGCATGGCGCATAATCTTGCCGACGCTAGACCGCATGGGCGGGCGCCAGCGGACAGGAGCCCGTCGCGAGCTCGATCTGGATCGTCGGATGGGCGATGCCGAAGCGCTCCCCGAGCTCCCCGGCGATCGAGCGCAAGGCCGCGTCGCCCGGATGGCCCGAGGGCATGACGAGATGCGCGGTGAGCGCCGTCTCGGTGGTGCTCATCGGCCAGACATGGAGGTCGTGGACATCATCGACCCCGGGACATTCCTGAAGGAAGGCGGCGACGGCCGATGGGTCGATGCCGGGCGGGGTCGCGTCGAGCGACATCGTCACGCTGTCGCGCAGCAGGCCCCAGGTCCCGATGGTGATGACCGCGGCGATCGCGAGGCTGACGACCGGGTCGAGCCACTGCCAGCCCGTCTGAAGCACCAGAAGTCCTGCCACGACCACAGCGACCGAGACGCCCGCGTCCGCCAGCATGTGGAGGTAGGCGCCCTTGATGTTGATGTCGCCCTTTCGGCCCGACATGAACAAGAACGCCGTGAAGCCATTGATCAGCACTCCGATGGCGGCGACGACCATCACGGTCACGCCGGCGACGGGCTGGGGGTCGGAGAAGCGCTGGATCGCCTCCCAGGTGATCATGCCGACGGCGATCAGCAGGAAGATCGCGTTGAACAGCGCCGCCATGATTGAGGACGAGCGCAGGCCGTAGGAGAACCTCGGCGACGGCGGCCGCCTGGCGAGCGTCGCCGCGACCCAGGCCACCACGAGACCGAGCACGTCGGAGAGATTGTGCCCGGCGTCGGCGATCAAAGCGAGGGAGTTGCTGGCGTAGCCGTAACCCGCCTCGATGATGACGAACGCCGTGTTGAGCGCGATGCCGATCGCGAACGCCCGGCCGAAACTCGCGGGCGCATGCGAGTGGCCGCCTGGTCCGTGAGCATGCCCGGAATGGTCCTCGCCGCCATGGTCGTGTCCGGCATGGTCGTTGTGCGCCGTCATCATCGCCCGTCCTCAGCCGCGGCCCTGGCGCGCGTCCTTGAGCATCTGCTCGAAGAACTCGTGCCGTTCGTCATGGTTCTCGACGACGCTTCTCACGATCGGCTTTGCGGTCTCCTCGCAGAGCGCCTTGACGCGAATGACCTGCTCCTCGGCCGATCCGCCCGAAAGCGCACGGATCATGCCGAGGCCTACCGCCCGCGCGGCGCCCGCGGCGCTCGCCACGATGGGCGCCGCCTCCTCGCGCGTCATCGTCGCGAGGATCTCGTCCTTCATGTGAGCGATTACCTTGCTGGCGTCTCCGTTCTTCCCGCCCGCCTCCTGGGCGAAGTCGGGATCGACCTTCACGCAGACCGCAGTGAAGTTCTGAGCGAGGAAGACCGAGGACAGGACATTGCGCATCACGTCCTCGTTCAGCGCCCGCGCCGGAGACATGGCCCCCAGCGCGAGGGCGAGCGTCGCCGCGGAGATCGCCGCGGCGCGTCTCATGTCGCGGCCGCCACGGCTGCGTCCGGTTCGGGCGCGGGGTCCGGCTTCCGGCGCCGCGTGAACAGCACGTAGAGCGCCGGGAGGACGAGCAGCGTCAGCATCGTGGACGACACGATCCCGCCGATCACCACGGTCGCGAGCGGCCGTTGGACTTCCGCGCCCGGCCCGGTCGCGATCGCCATCGGCACGAAGCCGAGCGAGGCGACCATCGCGGTCATGAGCACCGGGCGGAGCCGCGTCAGTGCCCCCTCCTTCACCGCCTCGACGATGTCCTTGCCCTGGTCGCGGAGCTTCTGGATGAACGCGATGATGACGAGGCCGTTGAGCACGGCTACGCCCGACAGCGCGATGAACCCGATGCCCGCGCTGATCGACAGTGGGATGTCGCGGATCAGCAGCGCCGCGACGCCGCCCGTGAGCGCGAGCGGCACGCCGGAGAACACGAGCGCGGCGTCCTTGAAGGACCCGAGGCTCATGAACAGCAGCACGAAGATCAGCCCGAGCGCGATTGGAACGACGATGGTCAGGCGCTGGGTCGCGGAGACGAGTTGTTCGAACTGCCCGCCCCAGCCGATCCAGTAGCCCGACGGCAGCTTCACCTGTTCGGCGATCTGCCTCTGCGCCTCGCCCACGAAGGAGCCGAGGTCGCGGTCGCGGACGTTCGCCGAGACCACGATGCGGCGTTTTCCGCTTTCGCGGCTGATCTGGTTCGGCCCGGGGGCCACCTCCAGGGACGCGAGCGTCGAGAGCGGCACGTAGCGGGTGCGGGAGGACGACGGGCCACCCAGAACCGCAGGACTGGCCTGCGTTTCGTTGCCGTCGGGCGTCGGCAGCGGGACCGGGATGTTCTTCAAGGCCTCGATGTCGGTGCGGAGCCGCTCGGGCAGCCGCACCACGATGTCGAAGCGGCGGTCGCCCTCGAAGATCTGGCCGGCCTCCTTGCCGCCGACCGCGATCTCGACGATCTCCTGCACGTCCCCGACGCTCACCCCGTAACGGGAAAGAGCGGTGCGGTTCAGCTTGACGGTCAGAATCGGCAGGCCGGTGACCTGCTCGGTCTTTACGTCCGCCGCGCCCGGCACCTTCTGGAGGACGGTCTGGACCTCGCCCGCCACCTTCAGCAGTGTGTCGAGATCGTCGCCGAAGATCTTCACGCCGACGTCCGAGCGGATGCCGGAGATCAGCTCGTTGAAGCGGAGCTGGATCGGCTGAGAGAGCTCGTAGTTCGAGCCGGGGATCTCCTCCGCGGCCTTCTCCACGTCCTCCATCAGCTCGGCTTTGGTCTTCTTCGGGTTCGGCCACTCCGACCTTGGCTTCAGCATTATGTAGCCGTCCGAGATCGAGGGCGGCATGGCGTCGGTCGCGACCTCGGCGACGCCTGTGCGGGCGAACACCTCCTTCACCTCAGGCAATTGCATGAGGCGCTTTTCGAGCGCTCCCTGCATCTCGAGCGACTGGGTGAGGCTGGTTCCGGGCACGCGCAGCGCCTGGATGGCCGCGTCGCCCTCGTCGAGGCTAGGGATGAACTCGCCGCCCATCCGCGAAGCCGCGACACCGGTGACGACGACCAGCGCGACCGCGGCCGGAGCCACGACCCAGCGGAGCTTGATCATCAGGCCAAGCAGCGGTTCGTAGGTCACGCGGGCTCCCCGCATGAACCAGTTCTCCTTCTCCGAAACCTTGCCGGAGACGAAGATCGCGATCGCGGCCGGCACGAACGTCATCGAGAAGATCGAGGCGCCGAGCAGCGCGATCAGGACGGTCAGCGCCATCGGCGTGAACATCTTGCCCTCGACCCCGGTGAGGGTGAGGACGGGCAGGTAGACCACCGCGATGATCATCGTGCCGAACAGGCTCGGCCGGATGACCTCGCTCGCCCCGGCGAGGATCGTCTGGAACCGCTCCTGCATGGTCAGCAGCCGGCCCCGACGTTCCTGCTCGTGGGCGAGCAGCCGCAGGCAGTTCTCGACGATGATGACCGCGCCGTCGATGATGATGCCGAAGTCGATCGCCCCGAGGCTCATCAGGTTCGCCGAGACCTTGTTCTCGACCATGCCCGTGATGGTGAAGAGCATCGAGAGCGGGATCACGAAGGCAGTGACGATCGCGGCGCGGATGTTGCCGAGAAGCAGGAACAGCACCGCGATCACGAACAGCGCGCCCTCGACGAGGTTCTTCTCCACCGTCGCGATGGTGGCCTCGACCAGCGTCGAGCGATCGTAGACGGAGCGGGCCTCGATCCCCTCGGGCAGCGACTTCTGAATCTCTCCGAGCTTATTGGCGACGCGCTCGGCGACCGTCCGGCTGTTCTCGCCGATCAGCAGCATGGTGGTGCCGAGGACGACCTCGTGGCCGTTGAGCGTCGCCGCCCCGTTGCGGAGCTCGCGTCCGTCCTTCACCTCGGCGACGTCCGAGACCCGGACGGGCGTTCCGGCATGGGAGTTCACGACGATGCCGCCGACGTCCTGCGCCGTCAGCGCCTGGCCGGGGGTGCGCACGAGATACTGCTCGCCGTTCCGCTCGATGTAGCCGGCGCCGACATTCGCGTTGTTCGTCGCCAAGGCCGTCATCACGTCACGGAAGGTCAGGCCGTAGGCCATGAGCCGCGCGGGGTTCGGCAGGACGTGGAGCTGCCGCTCGTAGCCGCCGATCGTGTTGACCTCGACGACGCCCGGCACGGTGCGGAGCTGCGGCGTGATGATCCAGTCCTGGATCGTCCGGAGGTCCGCGGGGCTGTAGTCCGAGCCGTCCGGCTTCTTCGCGCCGGGCTTGGCGTCCACCACGTAGTTGTAGATCTCGCCGAGGCCCGTGGAGATCGGGCCCATGGCGGTCTCGATCCCGGCGGGCAACTGGTCCTTGGCTTGTTGCAGCCGCTCGTTCACGAGCTGGCGGGCGAAATAGATGTCGGTCCCGTCCTTGAACACGACGGTGACCTGGGAGAGCCCGTAGCGCGAGAGCGAGCGGGTGTAGTCGAGGTCGGGAAGGCCGCCGAGACCTGTTTCGAGCGGAAAGGTGATGCGCTGCTCGACCTCGAGAGGCGAGAAGCCGGGCGCGGTGGTGTTGATCTGGACCTGGACGTTGGTGATGTCCGGCACGGCGTCGATCGGCAGGCGCATGAAGTTCCAGGCGCCGAAGGCCGCGACGGCCAGACACGCGAACACCACCATCCACCGCTGCGCGATAGAAAACGCCAGAATCCGTTCGATCAGGCCGTTCGGCTTGTAGTCGCCCGCCTCAGTGCGCGTTGCATCAGTGCTCATGGCTCGCGCTTCCCTTTGCGAGCTCTGCCTTCACGACGAAGCTGTTCCTCGAGGCGTAGGATTCGCCCCCCTTCAGACCCGTCACGACCTCGACGGACCGGCCGTCGCGCCGTCCGAGCGTCACGTCACGGGCGGCGAAGCGATCGCCCTCGCGGACGAACACGACGTCCCGCCCCTCGAGCGACTGGACCGCGTCAATCGACACCGCGAGCGGGACGGACTGCTCGGCGGTCGCCACGGCGCCCGTCGCGAACAGGCCCGGCCGGAACCGCCCGTCATTGGCGATCACGGCGCGCGCGACCGCGCTCTGGGTGTCGGCCGCTCCGATCGGCGAAAGGTAGGAGATCCTCGCCTCGATCGGTTCTCCGCCGTCCTCGGGGTCGATCCGCACGATCTCGCCAATCTTCACCTTGGCGAGGTCGCGGCGATAGACCGAGAAGTCGACCCAGAGCGTCGAGAGGTCGGTGATCACGAAGGCGGGCTTCTGCTCGGAGACATATTCGCCGAGCGAGGCCTGCCGCTCGGTGATCACCCCCGCCATCGGGGCTCTCAGCTCATAGGTGGTCAAGCTCTGGTTGCTCTCGACGACCGCGAGCAGGTCACCCTTCTTCACCTGGTCGCCGAGACGCTTCGACAGCGTGCGGACCACGCCGGGGAACCGCGGCGTGACCTGCACGACCGCCTCCTGGTTGGCCTGCACGATCCCGTTGAGCTGAAGTTCTTCGCGCAGCGTCGAGGCTCCGGCCTTGGCCAGCGCGATCCCCGCGGCCCGCACCTTGGCCTCGCCGAGCTCGACCACGCCCTCGGGGAGCTCCGCCCCATGACCGTGGCCGTCGTCTTCCTTCTCGGACCCGTGCCCGTGCCCGTCGTCCTTGGCGTCGACGGCCGCGACCTTCAGGGGCGCGTCGCCCCCCGCGTCGGCCTTGGGCTTCGGCTTGTCATGGCCATGGCCGTCGTCAGAGCCGTGGCCGTGACCATCGTCCTTGGAGTGCGCGTCTTCCTTCCCGTGGGCATGGCCGTCGGCCTCCTTGTGGTCGTCGGCGGCCGCGACCTGGATCGGGCTTCCCGCGTCAGCTTTGGGCTTAGGCGTGTCGTGGCCGTGTCCGTCGTCCTTACCGTGACCGTGGCCATCGTCCTTGCCGGAACCGTGGCCATGGCCATCGTCCTTGGAGTGGTCATCGTCCTTGCCATGGCCGTGCCCATCATCCTTCGAATGGGCGCCGTCCTTGCCGTGGGCGTGGCCGTCGCCCTCCTTGTGGTCGTCGGCGGCCGCGACCTGGATCGGGGCACCTGCGTCGGCCTTGGGCTTCGGCTTGTCGTGGCCGTGACCGTCGTCCTTGCCATGGCCATCGTCCTTGCCGGAACCATGGCCGTGGCCGTCGTCCTTGGAGTGGTCATCGTCCTTGCCATGGCCGTGCCCATCATCCTTCGAATGGGCGCCGTCCTTGCCGTGGGCGTGGCCGTCGCCTTCCTTGTGCCCGTCGGCGGCGGCGACCGTTTTCGGCGTCTCGGCATGAGCGTGGCCCTCCCCGCCCATCAGGCCGGAGTAGAGAGACAGCGCCTGGGCGGCGACCGCGGAGGGGCCCTGCTGGACGGCGTAGAGGCCACCGGCCCCGATGAGGCCGCCCACGATGAGGACGGCGGCATCGCGTGCGATCGAGCGGCTCATGACAGGTCTCCGGACAGGACGTTGCGGGTCGCGGCGGTCGCGCTGGCTGACGGGGTTTCGGATTGCGGGAAGGCGCGGCGGACGTAGCAGGGCGGCTTCGTCGGCTGGCCCTTGAAGTTCCGCTTCGACCACGCGTGGCCGTGGCCGAGATGGGCGTGGTCGGCGTGCGTGTCGGGATGGCCGTCGCCCGCGAAGTGGCGGACGCGGACGTCCCGGGCGTTGCAGGTCGGCGGCGTGCGGCCGTCGTAGACCCAGGCGCCACCGTAATCGGGAAGCGGGACGACGCTGGGCGTCGAGGCGGGCGCGGCGATGGCGGCGGTCATCGAGGCGAGCAGAGCCAGGCCTGCGGCGCAGGCGGTCTCGACGGCGTTCATTTGTCTCTCCGGGACAGAACGAGGGCAGATCCCGTCAGGCCTTCGAGACTGGCGAGCGATGAGTGGAAGGAGACGAGCGCGTCGATCTCCTTGAGCGAGGCTTCCGAAAGGGCGGCCCGGGCGTCGAGCAGCTCGAGCAGTGAGTAGCGGCCCTCGCCGTAACCGGAGCGCACCGCGTCATAGGCCTCGCGGGCGATCGGGATGACATTGGCGCGGGTGAGCCGGGCCTCGTCGTAGGAGCCGCGCAGCGCCTCGTAGGCGTTGCCCACGAGGATCGTCAGAGTCCGCTGCGCCGCGGCCTTTTCGGCCTCGGTCTTCGCCAGGGTTTCGTTCGCCTCGATGACGCCGCCCTGGTTGCGATCAAACACTGGAAGCGGAACGCTGAGCGTGGCCATGACCGCGTTGGAGCGGTCCTCGCGGTAGTGTCGCCAGCCAACGCCCGCCGTGACGTCAGGCACGGCCTTGGCCTGCGCCGCAGCGAGCAAGCCGCGTCGCTGGGCCCTCACGGCGGTGAAGCGCGTGAGCTGCGGGGTCTGCAACGCCCTCGACATCAGCGCGTCAAAGGGGGGCGGCGCGCCGATGCGGCGGAGGTCGCCCCCGACGGAGGCGAAGGACGGCATCCTCTCTCCGATCAGCGCTGACAGTTCGCGCCGGGCGGCCTGGAACGCCGACCGCGCCTTGGCGAGCTCGACGCGGGTGGTCTCGGTCGCGACACGACCACGAGAGATCTCCGCGCTCGACGACGCGCCCGCCTCGACGCGCCGCTGCAGCAGCGGGGTCAGTTGGTCCAGATCGTCCACCTGGGTTTCCAGCTCCACGACGCGCGCCTGGGTGCCGAGCGTCCTCGCGAAAGCTTCCGTGGCTTCCGCTAGGACCTGAAGCCGTGTTGCGGCCCGATCCCAGCGCGCCGCGTCGATCTCGGCGGCCGCGACCGCCAGACGCGCCTCGCGCTTGCCGCCGAGCTCGAACAGCTGGCTGATCTGGAGCGTCGTCTCGGCGCTCTCGAGGTTGCGCTTGAGCTTTGAGCCGAAGGCGTTGTCGAGCTCGGCGGAGAGCTCAGGATTGGGGAAGACGCCGGCCTGGAGGCTGCGACCGCTCGCCGCCCCGATCTCCCGGTCCGCCGCGGCGAGAGCAGGACTTGAGGAGATAGCGCGTGACAGCGCCTGAGACAGCGTGAGCGACCGCGCAGCCTGACTTGGAGACTTGGGCGCGGCGTGCGTCGCCGGCGCGGGAAGCAGCGCGATCGCCACCCCCAGCGCAAGCGCGCGGGTTCTGAAAAGCATGACCTGACCTGATGAACTGACGAGCGGTGGCGAGCGCGCTCACGCGCGCGCGGACTTAGGCTTTCGTCAGGTCAGGCTCGGGGAGGAGGAAGATCGACCAGCGGCTCTCGTCCCGCAGCCGAGGGCACAGAGGACCATGAAGGGGACGAGGCCAATGCGTTCGGAGCGGCAGCAAGATAGCGCATCGGCTCGGGAATGGTCGCGCAGCCATGGCATCCGTGGCCGACCACCTGGCCGTTCAAGTCCACATCGCCGGACTGGCCATCGACGTGGATGCCGGAATGGTCAGTCGAGATCCCCTCGAAAGCGTCGGCCGAGACCGCATACGAGAGCGCCGACTCGATGGTGACGTGGCCCGCGAAGCTGCGCTCGACGGCGTCGCCAACGCCGAAGACGACCAAGCAAAAGGCGACCGCAACCCGGACACAGACGCGCCAAGCATGCGTTGATCTTGCCTTCGACAGAACGTCCATGCTGCAACGCATCCGTGGAAACAGGGGTCGGTGTCAAGCGCCATGGCCGCCACGACTCCGCGATCGGATGGTGACCGCGAGCCGTCAACGTGTCCTTAACCCACCTTTGCGGGCAGTCCGTCTTGAGGCGAAAGAACCTCGATGATCCGGCAGTCGCGGACCGCCCCGTGACCGCATTGACGCACCATGCCGCGGAGCTCGTCGCGCAGCACAGCAAGGTCAACGATCTTGCGCGCGACCTCGGTGAGGTGGCTTCGGGGGCCGCCGTGCTGCCAGCAGCCGGATGTGCTCGTAGTAGCGGACGGTGGCTGAGCTTGTGGCCTGTCCCGGGCGACGATGTCGAACATCTAAACCAATGTCTCGCTGGCGCTCGGCCTGAAGGGCGCGTTTCTGGTCGCGACCCTCCTCGGCTTTACGCCGCTCTGGATGGCGATCTTTTGCCGACACGGTGCTGGTAACCGCCAACGCGCTCCGGCTGCTTCGTGTCCTCGTTGACGCTCCATGACGCTGGAAGCTTATGAGTGATCTTGAGGGCCTTCTGGATGGGAGACATAGCTTCGCCTACCAGGGCGAAGACCATGCCTCCCGAGACGACCTTCTGGCCTGGGTCCCGTTCACACACCGCCGATCACTCCTTGTCCCGTAGTAGGTGGGACGAGGCCGGGGTTCCGCGGTCGGCCTCGAAGGAGCGGGCTTCTCCCCTTTCGGGGCGAAACGCCGTGCCAGTCGCCACGGCGGCAGCTTCTGGCCTTAGCTGGGGTCCGCGCGAGCGGTTTCCCCTTCCTGACGCCCTCGCGGCGCCTTCCCCCTTGCCAAGGGGCGTCTTTTCTCGGGGTTTGGCTCACCACGACGTGGTCGTCGAGCGAGGCCGAAAGGGCATGACGATCGTTGGGTCGAGCGATCTAAACTGAGATCATTTGCTCTAGTCAGCCATTCTCCCATGCGGCGGTCCGCAACGACAACAGAAATACTTGCTTCTGAAATTGAAAAAATCGTTGATCTTTCCGATCCAACACAAAGCCGCCGTAATGTAGTCGATCTCCTTGTTCTACGCGGCGCTGGGAAGCCCCCGCTGCAGCGCGCCGACACGGGCGGCCGTTCTCTCGTGCCGGGTCAGAGGCTGAACGTCCTCGCCGGGGATCTCGTAGGCCGCGGCGCGCTTCACTAAGAGGAGGCGCTGGGGCGCGTGCTCGGCCTCTGGATGCGGATGGTCACCATCCCCAACCAGTCGTCGGTGGCGAAGGCCTTCCAGGAGTTCGACGAGGACGGTCGGATGAAGCCGTCGCCCTACTACGACCGGGTGGTCGACGTGATGGAGGAGCTGGTTAAGTTCACCTGGCTCACGCGGGACCTGTCGGATCACCTCACCGACCGCTACAGCGAGCGCAGGGAGAGCGCCGCGGCGCTCGAAGCGCGGGTGAACCTCAAGCAGGCCGTCTAGGGCGTGAGCGGGGCCTCGACGCCGCCGGGCGGCAGGATCGCGGTCCCGCTGCTCGGGGTCGCGCAGATCCTGTCGTGGGGCTCAAGCTTCTACCTGCTCGCCGTGCTCGCGACCCCGATGTCCATCGATACGGGATGGCCGATCGCGTGGGTGGTCGGCGGCGGGTCGGTCGGGCTGCTCTGTGCCGGGATCGTGTCGCCCTTCGTAGGCCGGATGATCGACAGCTTCGGCGGGCGGCCGACAATGGCAGCGGGGTCGCTCCTGATGGGCGCCGGGCTCGCCGCGGTCGGCTCCTCGACCGGGCTTGTGAGCTATCTCCTCGGCTGGGTCGTCCTCGGTGTCGGCATGGGCGCCGGGCTCTACGACGCGGCGTTCTCGACGCTCGGCCGGATCTTCGGGGCGTCGGCGCGGTGCGCCATCACCAATCTCACCCTGTTCGGCGGCTACGCCAGCACTGTCTGCTGGCCCCTGACCGCTCTCGCCGTCGAACACATCGGCTGGCGTGGGGCCTGCTTCGCCTACGCCGCCGCGTAGGTGTTCGTGATGGCCCCGGCGCTACTTGTCCTGCTGCCGCGGGAAGCGCGGAAGGCTCCAGCGGCGGACGACACCACGACCAACCACCGGTCGCCCCCCGGCGAGCGCGGGTCGTTCCTGCTGCTGGCTGCGATCCTGATGGCGAATGGCGCGGTCCAGACGGTGTCGGTGCACCTGCTTACGATCCCGCAAAATCAGGGCATGGCGCTCGCCGCCGCCGTCGCGGTCGGCGCTCTGATCGGGCCGTCGCAGGTCGGGGCTCGCGTGGTCGAGATGCTGGTCGGCGACCGGTTCCACCCCACCGTGACGCTTGCCTGCGCGGCGGGCTGGTCGCTGTCGGCGTCATGCTGCTCGCGCTCGGGGCGGCGCCGGCGGCTGTCGCGGTCGTGCTGTATGCGGCTGGGAACGGCGTGTGGTCGATCGCCCGCGGCACGGTCCCGCTCGCGCTGTTCAGCGCTGCGCGCTACCCGGTGGTGATGGGCGGCTGGCGGCGCCCAACCTGATCAGGCGGTCGGCCGCGCCCTTCGCCGCCGGCCTCGCGCTGACCGCCCTCGAGCCCCGGATCGTGCTGGTCGCGCTGGCGGTCGCCGCGGCGGGCAACGCCCTGCTGGCCCTCGTGCTCATGTTCCGCGCCGGTCGATCGCTCGGGTCCCGAGGACGCGCGACGTAGGCGACGCAAAGAGAGCGAAGTTCCGCACCCGCGAGGGTATCGCGGATGCCCGAGAACTTTTTTTGGCCAAGAGGATCCAAGGATCAGAGTCGACGCGTGGGCGCCCACTTTTCGAAAACGCCGTTTTCGATGAGACTCGCATGCTACTCGACCTACACTCGGGACTAACCAAAATGGTTGTCGGCTAGATCCAAGGATGAACTCTGGGGCAACAGGACCCATACTCGAACCCCATCAAGCATATTAAATTTTTCTAGGACTTCGACCTCCGCACCATTTGTCTGACTCTCTCCTGCGAATGTCAAAAGGACTACCTTTTGCAACCATTCCGGGAGCGTGCTAGATCAGTAACTTAAAGTTTGCAAAAGGGTCGTTGCAGAATGTCGCGCACCATCGGCTACGTCAGGGTCAGCACGGTCGATCAGGACCCAGCTCTCCAACGCAATGCGCTTGCAGACATCGGCGTCACCGAAATTTTCAGCGACACCACCTCCGGCGCCAACCCGAAGCGACCCGGGCTCAAGAACGCTCTCGCTGCACTGGAGAAGGGCGACACGTTGATCGTTTGGCGTCTCGACCGGCTGGGTCGCAGCATGAGGCAATTGGTAGACACCGCCGACGAGATCCAATACAAGGGCGCACACTTGAAGAGCGTCACCGAAACGATAGACACAGCCACCGCGGGTGGAAGGGTTTTGTTCCACGTTTTAGGTGCGCTAGCCGAATTCGAGCGCGAATCGATCAAAGAGCGCGTCGTCGCAGGCATGATGGCAGCGAAGCGCGACGGGCGGCATGTTGGGCGCCCCCAGCTCATGACTCCAGACAGAGTAGCCCTCGCTCGCGAGCAACTCACTCAGGGTCGCAGCTGGGCTGAGGTTGCGCGGCTCTTCAGCATTTCGCCTTCGACCTTGTCACGCGCCTTACAAAGACATCTCTCCTCTGGCTAATCCGTTAGGGCCTTTCGAAAAGAATGCCGTGGACGGGCCATACTTCCTTAAGATCGGTCATCTGCCCGGTCTCATAGGTGAGGACGACTGGGGGGAAGTCGCCGCTGATTTCGAGACTTTCCAGCACGACGGTATTTGCCTCACCTCGTCGCAAACGTTTGAAATAGCGGGCATCGTTGCCGTCACCAGCGATGACTGGCCGCCCCTCCAGCCGCGTTAGCGCGTGGGTCGGCGATACCGCGTCGCCGATCATCAGCATTTGCCCATCAAGAGCTATAGGCTCAGCACTCTGGCCAGACACCTCGACTAGTCCCTTGATCTCTATCGCGAAGCGTTGGAGAGCACTTTCGCCGCCGCAGTCGCCGACTTCTGCTTCTCCGACTGAGTTAATGTGATTGTAATCGAATAGAACGCCGATTATCTTGTGGAGCTCGAGCGTAGATCTTTTGATAACAATCGGTTGAGATATTTTCCTTGGATTGACAGAGTGTGCCGTCAATACTGCAATGTCGCTGTGATTATCTGCGATCTCAAAGCGACGTGCGACCACACGTGCCTCGCAGCGAGCAACAACGAGGGACTTGGGCGAAATATCGCCAATCTCTCGGACGAGCAGGACGTCTCCAGTTCGCGCAACGGGCTCGATCGTCGGTGCTAGCAGTCTGAAAGCAAAGTGACGTCCAAGCACAAGTGGGCTCGAGCTCGAAGCATTCAGGTCGAGGTCGACACGGCCGTCTGCCGCCAATCCACCGCTTAACGCTGCTGCACGGCCACGCAGCGGGAAGCGCAGCAGGTTCTTGACCTTATCGGTGTATCCCTCTGGAAGATCGCAAGCTGGATCATTAGCATGCAGTGCCCTAAGCCCACCGTGGATTAGGAAGTGATCTCGCGCGAGGCTGAAGGAGCGTCTCAAGGCCGGCTCAAGTTTGCCTCGCCAATGCGCTTCTACAACAGTCGCTTCAGCCATCGCTAAAGTAGTGCGGCCGGCATGATGCGACATCTCAAGGAACTTGATTGCGTCAATTCCCTGGTCGAGCCTCCCAACAAGAGTATGGAATTCTGACTTATCCCAAGGGGCGAGTTTCGCGGCATGCAGCTCGCGCACCTTGTCCCGCGCTTTTCCCATAACGAAACCATGGGTCACCCAGGCAACATCGGCAGCGTGACCTCTCAACATCAAACGCATGAGGCCCTCGACGTAGACGCGGACGTCGCTGATGTAGACTTGCGCCGCGGCCGGTGTGTTCTCAGTCTGCGTCTTCGCCCACCTTCGTTCCAACGCGGCACCCTCGAACACGCCAATGTGCCCAATTTCCGGGCCGGCAGATACAATAATCCCTTCTCGCCCGACAATGCCATGAACGTTCTTTACAAGTTCGACGAATATTTCATCGTGAGTAACTAAAATAACTTGAATTGGTGTTGTTGCCTGCTGAAGCGAAACAATTTCCATCGCCCAACGCAATCGATGTTCGGCATCAAAAGTTGCTTGCGGATCGTCAAGAATGAGTAGCGGAAGCGGGTCACTGCCGATCTGCTTCACAGCCTCGGCGCGCAGCGCGAACAGAAATGCCCAGAGCACCGCGCGGAGCCATGACGTATTCGCCACCAGCGTCGCGTCAATCTTAATGGAGGGGACGAAGCCGCCATGAACTTGAAGCCCGAGTTTCTTCTGTAAGTCAGCTCCCTTAAAAGAAAATCGCTCAGACTCGTGCATTCGTTCTAGTATTGCAGCGATCTCTCCGGACAACGTGTGGATCGCCAGGCGTGCTTGAGCTTCAGCTAAGACGCCGAGGCGCTTCAGCGGCGTGAGGCTCTCTACGATAGACTCGCGCTCGTTCTGGGCTTTCTGATATCTGTCTGTATCCCGGCCAGAGATCCAAGCTCTTCCTAACGCGTCAGCAGCAGAGCGATAGGGTTCGGCCTCGCTGATTGCGCCCGAGAGCCTCGACAGATGTTGAGCCAATGTCTCCTTGGGCGCGTCATCTCCGCTGGTGTCGTCATAAGTCGATGACGATCCGACACCGCCATCTAAAGCTTGCTCCCACCAGAGTTTCCATGCTTGGGAATTATCGATGAACCATTTCTCGAGCGAGATCAGTCGAAGAGCCGCTGCGATTTCTATGCGAACTGTGTCGGCCGCGGTTGGGTCGTTGGGGGCGCTGGCTAAATAAACGAGTTCGGGCTGCGGCGCGGCCTCGAATGCTTCAATCGATAAGCGAACGAACGTTGCTAGCGTGCTTTTAACGCGTGGCTTGTCGATTAGGCGCGCTTTGAGGTCGGCTAGCATGCTTTCGCGAGGAGCAAGCGATGCGAACTCGGCAAGCCGCGATCTTATTTCAGCCGGTAGAGCTGATGTCAGGCGCGCTCGAATGGCATTGAGGTTATCAGTGAGCTGCCGTGTCGCAGCTTCTCCGCTTCGACGCAGAGCTTCCATCTCCGCCCGCAGGGCCGCGTCGTCCAGTATCTTCTCGCATAGGGGACAATCAGTAAGCTCGTGCCCGCCCTTATGCGTTTCGTGCCAATGCGCGGCCAGCGCTTTGAGCTGCAATCTTGTATCACTCTGTGTTCTCGCATCGAGGTCAACGGCCTCTGCTAACGCTGACTCAGCAGTAGTTGCTGCGTTCTGAACTTGCGTCCTAGCCTCTCCGGCCAGTGCTGATCTCAGAGTCGATAATGCCTTCCAAGTTGGGATCGTATATAGCCCTGTTGCCAAATCTTCCCTTGCGATGGCGATCGCGCCGGCAACGTCGATCTGGACGTTAACCGTTCTTAGATCAAGGCCTTCGGCGAGGTCGTCACTTATCACCTGAGTTAATTCAGCTGCACGTTCGCGAAATCTTTTGCCAAGACGCGCGAAGGGGCCGTCTACGTCAGATGTATCATTTGGTTGGTATGCCGATATACTTTCTCCGGTCGGCTTTATGGCGCGCTGTGCCTCAGAAAGCGCCGCTTCGAAGAGGCTCTTGTTAGTATGAACCTGCTTTTGATTGGTCGCGAGATATTCGCGCCCTTTGTGGCAAAGGCCTTCAACAAGTGCGCCGACGTCGATCAGGTCGTCCAAACCGGTAAGCGTTTGGACCGCTTGCGTGAGTGGCGTCTGCCCTTTCTCAAAACGTATCCGCGGCATACGAGACGGCATGAGGAGGCCGGTCTCAGCGAGGACTTCGAGAGCGTTCAGCGCGGGGTCACAGTTGTAAGTGACCTCACCGCCCTCTAAGCGCCGCTCGACTAGCGCGGCAGTCCCAGCGCTATCTTGAAACGTAAGGGTGACGCGAACCAGCGGGTTTCCGACGAGACCGCTAGGTGCGTCCGGGTAGCAAGCGATCGGCGGCCATGTCCCGATCTTCCGATTGTTGCTATCGTAGACCTCTGCGCGCACGACTGGCTGTGCCGTATCGTGGTCTCGGGGGCGCTCTCCTGTCATAGCCCAGAGGATGGCCCCGATCAGGGATGACTTCCCGCTGCCGTTGGGTCCTTGAAGGATTAGACTTTCAGTGTCGAATTCGTAGCTGAATGGGGGCCCATTCCACGTGTTGAGCCCACCAAACCCTTCCGTCTCAATTTTTTGAAGGCGCCAAGGTCCGGTCTGTGCCGCCACCGCGTTTTCGCTGATGTCAGTGGCCGGGTCATCCTCTGCCGTGAAGGCGCTAGAAAGCCCGTCGATGAACTCGTCAGGAAGCCCCTTGGCATCTCGAACCGATGACCCTGCGAGATAGGCGAGCAAGCGCCTCTGAGCGGCTTCTTTCAGTTCTATGGCTTCGCGTTTCCCATCAGCGTTTGTCCATTCCACCTTTCTGCCAGCTAGCAGGGCGCGCTGGATCTCGAGCTTGGTCAGTCGGTTCATTGTCGCTACCCCGAAAAGCGCACATGGCGCTTCGGAGACGCATGCTAGGTTGCAATGGCCGTTGTTCAAGCGCACTACGCGCGGTCGCTGGGGGTAACTCAATGACCGTGGACGCCCGCCATAAACAAGCAGGCGCTGCAAACCTCGAGCGCGTCTCACGGTCGAGGCCCGTAACATACGGGCATGTGTTACGGATAATCTCGCAAAAAAAAGTTGAAACTTGTGTTAGATCAATGACTTAAAAAGTCTGGCTGGGGCGGGAGGATTCGAACCTCCGCATGGGGGAATCAAAATCCCCTGCCTTACCGCTTGGCTACGCCCCAAGGCCGGCTTGTCGCCGCCCGCGGCGATGGATAGCCGTGGGCGGGCGGGGCCGCAACCGGGCTTGATCGACCCGACCCCAAGCGAGAGAGCGCGATGGCCGAGGAACTCGTCTTCGACAGGACGGCCGACGCGGCGCCGGGGGAGGTCGCCGAGGTCGCGCCGCTGGTTCGTCGGATCGTCGCCCCGAACCCGTCGCCCTTCACCTTCACTGGCACTGCGAGCTACCTCGTCGGGCGCGGCAAAGTCGCGATCGTCGATCCGGGCCCCGACGATCCCGCGCATCTCGCCCGGCTTCTGGCCGCCGTGCGCGGAGAGACGGTGAGCCACATCGTGGTCACCCACACCCACAGGGACCACAGCGCGGGCGTCTCCGCCGCAGCCGCCGCGACGGGGGCGCCGGTCGTGGGCTGCGGCGCGCATCGCCGCTTCCGGCCCGCGCAGGACGGCGAGTCCGCCCCCCTCGAGGCCGGCGCCGATCCCGGCCATCGTCCCGACGTCGAGCTCCGGGAGGGTGAGGGCGTCGCGGGGCCGGGCTGGTCGCTGGTCGCCGTCGAGACCCCCGGGCACACGGCCAATCATCTGGCGTTCGCGCTTCCCGAAGCGCGGCTCGTCTTCTCCGGCGACCATGTGATGGCGTGGTCGACCACCGTGGTCGCGCCGCCCGACGGAGCCATGGGCCCGTATGTCGCCTCGCTTCGGAAGCTGATCGCGCGCGACGAGGACCTTTATCTGCCGGGCCACGGCCCGGCGCTCCGGAACGCGCGCTCGTTCACGCGCCACCTGCTCGGCCACCGGCTGATGCGCGAGGCCGCGATCCGCGAACGGCTCCGCGTCGGCCCGCAGCGTGTGACGGAACTCGTCGCCGAACTCTATCGCGGCCTCGATCCGAGCCTCAGGCGCGCCGCAGGTCTGTCGGTGTTCGCCCACCTCGAGGATCTGGTGGCGCGCGGCGAGGCGGCGACCGAGGGGCCGCCGCGGATCGACGGCCTGTTCCGTGGCGCGGGCTGAGCCGTCTCAGGGCGCGGCGTTGGCCGCGGCGGTCAGGTCGGCGAGGAAACTCTGGATCCGCGCGGCGTTCGCTCCGAAATCGGCGTCTCCGACGCGCGACGCCGACCGCATGTCGACCCGCGACCCCTCGGCGTCGGGGCGCACGCGGATCACGACGTCGCTCTCGAGGCCGAGCACCGGGCTGCGCGCCACGGCCTCGATCCGGCCGGTCGGCCCGCCGCCGCGCGGGAAGGAGGTGCGGCCGATCACCCGCCATTCGCGGTCGTCCACCAGCCCCGCCGCGAGATTGGCGATCTCCTCGGGCGGCAGCGCGAGCCTGAGCGGCGCGAGGTCGGGATAGGCGTCGCGCTGGGCGGCGGCCTGCTCGGGCGGGATGAGCGCCGGCGGGACCGGGTTGTCGCGAGGCCCGCGGTCGCGGGCGGCCCGCTCGAAGCGCGGCGGGTCGGCGAGGTCGGTGGTCACGTCGTTGATGCGCGGCGCGCCGAAGTTCGATCCGACCACATAGGCCGGGCCGCCGAGCACTATGGCGGCGAGCGCGATCGCGAGGAAGGCGCGGACGCCACCCGTCCGTCCTGTCTTCCAGACCACGACGAGCGCGACGACGCCGATCACCGCCGCCGCGCCGGCCAGCGCGAAGCCCGACAGCAGGGCCGAATAGGCCGCCGACGCCTCGACCGCCCGCAACCGCAGCAGGATCAGGGCGTAAAGGCACACGATCGCGGAGAACGCCGACAATCCGATCGCGAGGCCGGCGATCCGGGAGCGCGGGGCGGGGGGAAGGCGGGGATCGAAGGTCACGAATCGGGCCCGCAGATTCGCTTGAGGGCGAGGAAGTCGGCGTCGTCCATCACCGGCGCCGCCGGCCCGTCGCCTGCGATGGCGTCGATCGCCTGGCGGCGCTCGCCGGTCGCTGGATGCGACTGGACCCAGCGTTCGATCGTCTGCGCGCCGGAGCGCCCGCCGTTGTCGGGCTCGCTATCCGCCTCCTCGTCCGTGAGACGGGTGAGCATCTCGCCGAGCGCCCGCGGATCGCCGCCAAGCCGCCTCATGAGCGCGACCGAATAGGCGTCGGCGTCGGTCTCGGCGGCGCGCGAATAGGACGCCTCGCTCAGCACCCGCAACACCGCGATCGCGGCCGTGCCGCCGACGAAGTCGCCCAGGACGAAACCGAACAGCAGCGACGCCCCGCCGGCCTGGAGCGCGTGGCGCGTGCCGTCGCGGTTCGCGGCGTGGCCGACCTCATGGGCGAGCACCGCGGCGATCTCGTCGCCGCGCGCCGCGTGCTGGATGAGGCCGTCGAAGAGGTAGATCATGCCTCCGGGCAGCGCGAGCGCGTTCACGAAATCGCTCCGGACCGCGACGATCTCGATCGGGACGGGCAGGGCGGCGGCGTCCGACAGCCGCCTGGCGAGCCGGTCGAGGGCCTCGCGTCCAGGCCGCTCTTCGGAGCCTTCGCCGCAGGCGAAGGGGCCGGGCCGGGTTTCTATGAAGCCGCGGATCTGGCGGTCGGCTTCGCGGCCCATGCGCTGGTCGACGCTCCAGGGCAGCAGCGGCGTCAGGCGTTCGGCGAGCGCCGGAATTCCATAGAGCCCGAACAGCGTGAGGGAGACGACCGCGGCGAGGCTCCAGAGCACGACCTTGCGCGCGGTTCCGGCCTCGGCGGCGTGGGAGGCGCTGAGCTTCGGCGCGGCGGCGCGAACCGCCGCGGCGAGCGCGGCGTCGGCGATCTCGAGGCGAGCGAGCGCCGGGCCGCCCTCGCGCGTGAGCCGGAGCGCGCCGGGCCGCGAGGCGAGGGCGCGGACCTCGTCGAGCGGCCAGGAATCGAGCCGCGCGCCGTCGGGCCGGATGATGAGCAGCGCGTCCGAGAGCGCGACATGGACGTGCTGCCGGCGGCTGGTCAGCCCGTCGAAGAACACCGCGGCTCCGTTTGCGGCCACGCCGGACGCCTCAGAACCCGCCAAAGTCGAGCGCGTCCGCGACGCCCTCGCCGAAGGCGTTGGCGGGCGGCTCCGTCGACTGGTTGGCCATGAGAGCCGCGAGGCCGCGGATCTCGACGCTCTCGAGCGACTTCCGCCAGATCGGCCGCACCACGAAGAGCTGCCAGAGCGCCGCGAAGATGAGGCCGACGACGAAATAGAACGCCGCGGCGCTCGCCATGAGCGCGACCTGGCCAGCGCCCGCCAACTCCGGCGACAGGCTTTCGGTCCCGGAGCCCGCGATCAACGCGGCCGCGACCACGAGGACCGCGATTCCAAGGCCGAACAGCAGCAGGATGCCGGCATAGCCGAGATAGACCTTGAAGAAGGCGAACAGCCCGAGATCGCAGCCGACGGTCGCGTGGCCGATGCTGCAGCCGTTCGCCCACCAGCGATATTCGATCGCCTGAAGGAGCGGGAGGATGAGGACCAGCATGATCAGCGACAGGCCGATCGCGCCGCCGGCGGCGAACGGATGACCCGCCGCCTCGGCCGGAGCCGCTTCGCCGGAGGCGGCTGCAAGCAGCCCCAGGCTTGCGACGGCCAGCCCAAGGACCAGGATCGCGACCAGCCAGAGCAAGATTCCGCGCTTGAACAGCTGTCCGGCGGTCGCCGAGAATTCGCCCTTCTGGTCGCCGAACCAAGTGTTGGTCATCTTGTAGCGTTCGAGGCTCGTCCGCATCCACGGATAGGCGAGGCCGAGCGTCAGCAGCGTCACGATCCCCCAGCCGAGCGAGCGGCCCGCATAGGCCCAGCCGGAGCCGGATTGCTGGAAGCGGACGCCGCGCCAGATCGTGCGCGTCAGCCGGTAGCGCCGCGCGCGGAACAAAGCGTACTGGGCGAGGAAGAACAGGCCGACGGTCGAGCCGTATTGCAGCAGGACCGCGCCGATCGGCCCGGTGGCGAGCCCGAGGAGGAAGAGCGCCGTGTAAAACGGGACGAGCGCCGCGACCGCGATCAGGAAGCCGATGAACAGCTCGACGCCGCGCCCGGTATATTCGAAGGCGTCGCCGTCGAGTTCGGAATTCTCCCACAGGAAGCGGCGGACCTGCGTCACATACCAGAAGCGGTAGACGCCGAGCGTCAGCAGCGTCAGCGCGAGGCCCTTGAACACCACCGGGAACATTGCGCGCGCCGAGCCGTGGAAGCCCGGGCGGACCGCAGCCCCGCCGCCGTGACCGAAAGTCGAGACGTCCACGCCGATCCCCTGTCGCGCCCGCCGGTCAGATTCGGACCGGAGCGCATGGCCCGTTAGAGCATGGCCCCGCGCCGGAGGCGAGACGCGCGGGACCGCTCACGCCGCCTCGCGCGCGCCCTCTCGGGTCGCCCACTCCTCGGCGCGGTCGAGCGCCCGGGCGAGGCGATCGAACAGTTCGTCGATCTCCGCCTCGCTGATCACCAGCGGCGGGCAGATCGACACCGCCTCGCCGATCGCGCGCACGATCAGCCCCTCGTCCTGTGCGAGCGCCACCGCCTTCGCAGCCGCCGCCCGTCTGGCGTCGAAGGACCGCTTGGTCCGCTTGTCGGCCACAAGCTCGACCGCGCCCACGAGCCCGATCCCGCGGGCCTCGCCGACGATCGGGTGGTCGGCGAGCGCCTTCAGGCGGCGCTGGAACTGCGGGATGATGGCGCGGACATGCGAGAACACGTCCTCTCGCTCGTAGATTTCGAGGGTCTTGAGCGCGACAGCGGCCGCGACCGGATGGCCCGAATAGGTGAAGCCGTGGCCGAACACGCCGATCTTGGCGCTCTGGGCCTTCAGCGCGTCGTCGATCCAGTCCGGGATGATCACCGCGCCAAGGGGCACGTAGGAGGAGGTCAGGGCCTTGGCGACCGAGACCGTGTCGGGCGTCATGCCGAGCACGGATGAGCCGAACCATTCGCCGAGCCGCCCGAAGCCGCAGATCACCTCGTCGGCGATCAGCATGATTTCGTGCTTCTCGAGCACCGGCTGAATCGCGGCGAAATAGCCCTCGGGCGGCACGATCACGCCGCCAGCGCCCATCACCGGCTCGGCGATGAACGCCGCGACCGTCTCGGGACCTTCCGCCTCGATCTGAGCGTCGAGCTCGGCGGCGAGCCGCGCCGAGAACTCCGCCTCGCTCTCGCCCTCATGGGCGAAGCGCCAGTGATGCGGGCAGGCGGCGTGACGCACGCTCGACAGCGGCAGGTCGAAATCGATGTGGTTGTTGGGCAGGCCGGTGAGGCTGGCGCTCGCGATCGTGACGCCGTGATAGGCCTTGATGCGGGAGATTATCTTTTTCTTCCGAGGGCGTCCGAGCGCGTTGTTGACGTACCAGACGAGCTTCATCTGGGTGTCGTTGGCCTCGGATCCCGACGAGCAGAAGAAGACCTTGGCGGCCTCCATCGGCGCGATTTCCTTCAGCTTCTCCGCGAGCGCGATGGCCGGATCGTGGCTCTTGCCGGTGAAGAGATGCGCGAAGGGCAGGCGCCGCATCTGCTCGGCGGCGGCTTCGACCAGCTCCTCGCGGCCATGGCCGAGCGAATTGCACCAGAGCCCCGCCATGCCCTCGATATAGGGCTTGCCGTCGACGTCGTGGACGAACACGCCCTGGCCGCGCTCGAGGATCAGCGTGCCCTGCTCGGGCAGCGTCGCGAGGTTCGAATAGGGGTGGAGGACCGTGGCGACGTCGCGCGCCTGAAGATTTGTCAGCATCGGTCATCGCCTTTCAGTGGACGGTCCGGCGATGACTACGGAGTTTGGGCGGGCTTCGGAAGGGGCGTTTCTGGGGAGGCGGGCTTGCGCGCCTTGTCGGCGGGCGGCGCGTCGGCCTTCGGCTCTTCGTCTGCCTTGGTGCGGGGCTGCCCTTCCGCGTCCTTCTTGTCCTCCTCGGGCGCCCGGGCGACCTCCGGATCGGACCATTGGCAGAGCTTAGACTTCCCGTGGCGCGGCTGAAGGTCGATGTGGAGATGGTTCTCGTGGAAGCCGTCGGAGCCCGGCCCGAGGACCGTGTCGAAGCGCTCGCAGGCGCCGCTTTTCGCGGCCTTCGCAAGCGCTTCGGGCATGTCGCTCGCGAAGATCCCGAAGCTTTTGCCGTCCGACAGGCCGAAGCCCGACAGGTCGACGGCGTTGGCGCGGCCGTGCTCGCTCATCTTGCCGCCAGCCGCGCCGTTGCGGCCGCGGCACTGGAACGAGCCGGCGATCTCGAGCCGCTCGAGCTCTGCGCCGGAGAGCTTTGCGGCCGGCGCGACATCGTCGCGCAGATAGTCCGCGAGCGCCTTCGCCATGCCGCATCTCAGGGTCGCGGCCGGCTTGACCTTGATCTCGCCGCCGTCCTTGCGCTTGACCGCGGTCGGCGAGCCCGGCGGCCCGCCGCCGCAAACGCCCGGCCCCTCGATCGGCGGCAGCCTTTCGGCGACGGCGTAGTCGCGGTCGGCCAGCACGCCGCAGTCCGGGTCCTCGTCATGGGTGGTGACGGGGAGCGGGATGGCGGGGGGTGTCGGGCCCGGCGGCGGCTCGGGCGGCAGCGGGGCCGTCGGCTCCACGGCCGCCGTCTCCGTTCCGGGGCGGCGGGGCGGCAGCGGCACGCCTTCGGGCGCAAGGCCGCCTTCGGGAGCGAGGCCGCCCTCAGGCGAAAGACCTTCGCGCGTCGGCGCCGCGACTTCTCCGGGCGCGGCCGGCCTCACCGGAGGCAGCGGCACGTGGAGGTCGGGCGCGTCGTCACTGTCGTCGGGGGCAGGGGTGGCCGCGACGGGCTCCCGCGGGGCCGGCATGGCCAGTATCGCTAGCACATTGGCGGGCGCGGGCGCCGGCCCCTCCGGAGGCAGCAGTGGCGCCGGGTCGGGGGCGGGCGCCTGGGCGGCGACCGCGGCCCAGGCGTCGGCTTCGCGCCGCGTGTCGCCAGCGGGAAGCAGTCCGAGAGGGGCGAGACGCAACGGAAGCCGCGCGTCCATCGGATCGACGGGTTTCGGTTTCGCGGCGGCGGCCGGCGGCCGCTTCTCCTGCGCGCGTCGCGTCTTGGCAGGTTTCCTGCCGCGTGCGGGTTCGCTGCGCTTGGTTCGCTTGGTCCGCCGCTGCGGCTTCCGCTCGGTCTGCCAGGGGAAGCGGAACTGGACGGGCGTCGCGGCTGAGACGGCCTCGGCGGGACGCGGCGCGGGCTGTAGGGATTGCGCCGGCGCGGTCCAGATGACGGCGCCGACCAGCGCCGTCGCCGCCCAACCGAGGATTTTCATCGCCTGACGATATGTCGCGCAACACGGGCCGGGCAAGGCGACGGTCTCCGCCCTTTCGTCAAGGTTGCGCCGGGTTTGCGCGGCCCTCATCCCTCGTGTAACGCTCGTCGTCTCGTTTTCGAGGACGTCTCAAACCCGTGCCATCTGTTCCGTCCGTCACGCCGCTGCTCGACCGCGTGCATGTTCCGGCGGACATGCGCGCGCTGTCGGACGAGGAGCTCCGCACGCTCGCCGACGAGCTGCGCCAGGAGACGATTTCGGCTGTCTCGGTGACCGGCGGCCACCTCGGCGCGGGGCTCGGCGTCATCGAGCTCACGGTCGCGCTCCACCACGTCTTCGAGACGCCGAAGGACCGGCTGATCTGGGACGTCGGCCACCAATGCTACCCGCACAAGATCCTGACCGGTCGCCGCGATCGCATCCGCACGCTTCGCAAGGGCGACGGGCTTTCGGGCTTCACCAGGCGCGCCGAAAGCGAATACGACCCCTTCGGGGCCGGCCACTCCTCGACCTCGATCTCGGCGGGCCTCGGCATGGCGGTGGCGCGCGACCTCAAGGGCGCGGACAACCATGTCGTCGCGGTGATCGGCGACGGCGCGATGTCGGCCGGCATGGCCTATGAGGCGATGAACAACGCCGGCCATCTCGGCTCGCGGCTCGTCGTCATCCTCAACGACAACGATATGTCGATCGCCCCGCCAACCGGCGCGATGTCGGCCTATCTCGCGCGGCTGGTCTCCGGCCGCACCTATCTATCGTTCCGCGAGATCGGCCGGGGGCTCGCCAAGCGGCTGCCGAAGTTCGTCGAGCGCGGCGCCGCCCGGGCGGAGGAATACGCTCGCGGCCTCGCCATGGGCGGCACGCTGTTCGAGGAGCTCGGCTTCTACTATGTCGGCCCGATCGACGGCCACAATCTCGAACACCTGCTTCCCGTCCTGCGGAACGTGCGCGAGGCCGAGCACGGGCCGATCCTCGTCCATGTCGTGACCAAGAAGGGCAAAGGCTACGGCCCGGCCGAGGAGTCGGACGACAAGTATCACGGCGTATCGGCCTTCGACGTCGTCTCGGGCGCGCAGTCCAAGCCCAAGGCCAATGCGCCGAGCTACACCAAGGTGTTCGCCGAAAGCCTGATCCGCGAGGCCGAGGACGACGATCGCGTGGTCGCGATCACGGCCGCGATGCCCGGAGGCACCGGGCTCGATCTGTTCGGCCACGCCTTCCCGAGCCGCACGTTCGACGTCGGCATCGCCGAGCAGCACGCCGTGACCTTCGCGGCGGGCCTGGCGACCGAGGGCCTGAAGCCCTTCTGTGCGATCTATTCGACCTTCCTGCAGCGCGCCTACGACCAGGTGGTGCACGACGTCGCGATCCAGAAGCTCCCCGTGCGTTTTGCGCTCGACCGCGCCGGGCTTGTGGGCGCAGACGGCGCGACCCATGCGGGCGCCTACGACCTCTCCTATCTCGGCTGCCTGCCGGACTTCGTGCTGATGGCCCCCTCTGACGAGGCCGAACTCGTCCACATGGTCGCGACCGCCGCGGCCTATGACGAAGGCCCCTGCGCGTTCCGCTATCCGCGCGGCGAGGGGGTCGGCGTGGAACTGCCGATGCGCGGGCGCGTCCTGCCGGTCGGGCGCGGCCGCATCCTGCGGGAGGGCACGACCGTCGCGCTGCTGTCGCTCGGCACGCGCCTCGGCGCCGCGCAGGAGGCGGCCGAAGAGCTCGCGCTCAAGGGCGTATCCGCCACCGTCGCCGACGCCCGCTTCGCAAAGCCGCTCGACCGCGCGCTGATCCTCTCGCTCGCTCGCGAGCACGAGGTGCTGATCACCGTCGAGGAGGCCGCCGCGGGCGGCTTCGGCGCTTCGGTGCTCCAGCTGCTGGCGGGGGAGGGCGCGCTCGACCGCGGCCTCAAGATCCGGACGCTCGCGCTTCCAGACCAGTTCATCGAGCACGACAAGCCCGAGCGCCAGGT
This sequence comes from Hansschlegelia zhihuaiae, assembly GCF_004103825.1. Classification (GTDB taxonomy): domain Bacteria; phylum Pseudomonadota; class Alphaproteobacteria; order Rhizobiales; family Methylopilaceae; genus Methylopila; species Methylopila zhihuaiae. The sequence goes on along the minus strand of NZ_RYFI01000011.1, from coordinate 33,772 downwards.
GGCGCAGGCGGGGCTCGACGCGCGGGCGATCACGGCCGCCGCGCTCGCCGCGCTTGGCCGCGAGGCGAGGACGGCTTTGCGGGCCTAAGGCCCGCGCGGCTCTCCGTCGCCGTTTTGCGACAGGCTCCGCAACCCGGCCCGTAGGGCTTCAGCGTCAGACTGGAGAAGCGCGCCGTCCACCTCGGCGTGCGTGCGCTCCCAGATCGGCGTCGCCGCAGCGAGCAGGGCGAGGCCCACGGGCGTCAACGTCAGCAGCCGGCCGCGCTTGTCCTCCGGATCGACCACGATCTGCAGCAAGCCTCGGCGCTCGAGAGGCTTCAGGTTCGCGGTCAGCGTCGTGCGGTCCATGGCGAGCAGGTTCGCCACCGAGCCGATCGACGGCGGTTCGGGGCGATTCAGCGACGTCAGCAGGGAAAACTGGCCGCTGGTCAGCCCGACCGGACGCAGGGCGTCGTCGAAGCGCCGCCCCAGCGCGCGCGCCGCCCGCTGCGAGGCGAGACAGAGGCAATGGTCGCGGATGTACAGGGTCGTTTCGAACGAAGTGGACCGTTCGGTCACGGCGGGTTGATCGGCGGAAGGAGCGGACGCGTTTGACATGCGCCCATTTACGTTGATATCAACATATAAGTCAAGAATGAGCACGGGAAGGAACGTGATGTCCTACGTCGAAGGCTTCGTCGTCGCGGTTCCTGCCGCCAACAAGGACGCCTATCTCGCCCTCGCCAGCAAATGCGCGCCGTTGTTCAGGGAGTTCGGCGCGACCCGTCATGTCGAGGCCTGGGGCGACGAGGTGCCGGACGGGAAGGTCACGGACTTCAAGGGCGCGGTGAAGGCCAAGGACGACGAGGTCGTGGTCTTCTCCTGGATCGAATATCCCGACAAGGCGACGCGCGACGGCGCCAACCAGAAGATCATGAGCGACCCGCGCATGAAGGAGATGGGCGCGGAGATGCCGTTCGACGGCATGCGGATGATCTTCGGCGGCTTCGCGCCGATCGTCGACGAAGGCCCGAAGGGCGCGATGGGCTACGCGGACGGCATGGTCGTGCCGGTCTCCGCCGAGAGGCAGGAGGACTATCGCGCCTTCTCCAGGCACGCCGCGCAGGTGTTTCTCGACCACGGCGCGACCCGCGTGGTCGACGCCTGGGGCGACGACGTGCCGGACGGTAAGGTCACCGACTACAAGGGCGCGGTGAAAGCCGAGGACGGCGAGAAGGTCGTCTATTCCTGGGTCGAATGGCCGTCGAAGTCCGCGCATGACGAGGGCTGGAAGAAGGTCATGCAGGACCCGCGCATGCAGCCGGGCCAGCCCATGCCCTTCGATGGCAAGCGCATGATCTATGGCGGCTTCGCGCCGATCCTCGACGCGTGAGTTAGCCGACCGCCGCCAGGATCGGGATCCGCTCGCGGGCGTTTAGCGGCGCGCAGACGTCGCCGAAGACGCGGAACGCTCCGCGGCCCGCGGCCTTGGCGGCGTAAAGCGCCGCGTCGGCCTCGCCGAACTGACGCCATGGCGCGTCGGAGGTCGAAAGCGCGACCCCGACTGAAGCCCCGACCGGGACGGCCTTGCCGTCGCGCTCCACGGTCATGCGCAGCGCCGCCACGATGGCGCAAGCGATGCGCTCGATGGCGTCGCGGCCGAGATGTCCTCCGAGCAGCACCGCGAACTCGTCGCCCCCGATGCGGGCCACGAGCTCGGCCTCGGCGCAGGCAGCGCTGAGCCGCGCAGCCGCTGTCTTCAGGCATTCGTCGCCCAGCGCGTGGCCGAACGTGTCATTGACCTGCTTGAAGCCGTCGAGATCGATCAGCAGCAGCGTCGAGGACGCGCATTCGCCGCCCATGCGCCGGCCGGCGTCCGACAGCCGCTCCTCGAACACCGCGCGATTGGCGAGGCCGGTCATCGCGTCGACCTCCGCGAGGCGGCGCGTGCGCTCAGCCTGCGACTTCGCCTCCGTGATGTCCTGCTTCATGCCGTAGAGGCGGGTCGACACGCCGTTCTCGCGCTCGACGTCGGCGGTGATGCGGATCCAGCGGCGCGTCCCCTTCGGCGTGACGATCTCCGCGTCGAGCCTGAAGCCGACGCCGGTGCGGATGGCGTTCGCGCGGACACGCGTCAGCGTTCTGAGTGATGGCTCGGCGTAGCAGGCGAGAGTTTCTTGGCGCCGGAGGCGCGCGCCGCGCGGCAGATCGAACATGTCGTAGACGCCGTCGGTCCATTCGAGCGCCTGGTCGCGCAGCGAGCATTGCCAGACGCCTGCCTGCGCGGTTGCGAGCGCAAGGCCGACGATGCGGTCGCGACGGGCAAGTTCGGCGTTTTGCTCACGGAGCAGGACGGTCCGGCTCTCGAGCTCGGAGAGCAACGTCCGCGCCGAAGAGAGGCCGCCCGCGACGTCGGGAAGGTCCATATCCGCGCGTTCGTTTGACTGCGGGACGGCGTGGAGCATCGTGCGGCGCAACCTTTCGGAACCAGGCCGAACCCCTAGATAAGCGACACTTCGTTAAGCATTGCTGTCGCACGGATGAAGGGCTGCGGGCGGCTTCAGAAGCCCAGCACCCTGGCGATCTCGTCGGCCGCGAGCGTCGGGGCGAGTTCGCCCTTCGCGACCTCGGCCTCGAGCGTCGGCACGCGCTCGGCTAGCTTCGGATGCTCGGCGAGGCGGTCGCGGAAGCGGGCCTCCACCATGTCCCACATCCAGCGCACCTTCTGGGCGGCGCGCCGTTCCGCGAATTCGCCCGATTTCTCGCGCGCCTCCCGGCAGGCGAGCACGCGCCGCCAGAGCTCGTCGAGGCGGATGTCCTCCCGACCCGACACCGTCAGCACCTCGGGCGTCCATGCGCCCGATTGGCTCGACAGGATCCTGAGCGCCGCGCGATAGTCGCCGGCGGCGTCCTTGGCCCGCGCCTCGCCGTCGCCGTCCGCCTTGTTGACCGCGATGATGTCGGCGATCTCGAGCACGCCCTTCTTGATGCCCTGGAGTTCGTCGCCGGCGCCGGGCAGCATCAGCACCACGAATACATCCGTCATGTCCGCGACCGTGATCTCGGACTGGCCGATGCCCACCGTCTCGACCAGGATCACGTCGAAGCCCGCGGCCTCCACCAGCAGCATCGTCTCGCGCGTCTTGGCCGCGACGCCGCCGAGGGTGCCGGCCGATGGGGAGGGGCGGACATAGGCGTTCGCGTCGTGGGCGAGCCGGCGCATGCGCGTCTTGTCCCCGAGGATCGAGCCGCCGGTGCGCTTCGACGACGGGTCGACGGCCAAGACCGCGACCTTGTGGCCGTCGGCCGTGAGCCGGCTTCCGAGCGCGTCGATCGTTGTCGACTTGCCGACGCCGGGCACGCCGGTGATCCCGACCCGGATCGCCTTGCCGGTCTCGTTCAGCAGCAACTGCACCATGGCGCGAGCGGCCGCCTGATGGTCCGGGCGGCGTGACTCCGCAAATGTGATCGCGCGCGCCAACGCCGCCCGCTCGCCCTTGCGGATGCGCGCGGCGAAGGCTTCGACGTCGATCCCGGAAGGAGAAGCCGCGTCCGACACTTAAAACCTCAAGGATTTGGCCGACAGCTGTGAAGCACAGCCGGCTCGGCGCGGCGTGATCGATTCACCGCATACGCCGAAAAAATGATCCCGGTCCGCCGAACTGTCATCTCGCGTTCAGCGTTCTCGGGGCATAAGTGTGTTACGGAATGTTTCACACCGCGCGTCGAGGGAGGACCTGATGAACGCGGACCGGCTGGAAGGGCTCTGGCGACAGGCGAAGGGTTTGGCGTTGCAGGTTTGGGGACGGGCGACCGGCAACCGTGCGCTGGTGATGCGCGGCAAGGCCGCGGCCTTCTCCGGCGCCGCGCAGGCAAGCTTTGGCCGCGCGATGGGCGCGGGACGGCTGCTCGGCTTGCGTCGCCGCCTTGGCGTGTGAAACTGCACACCACGCGGCATTGACCTGATCGGCGACCGTCGACGCGGCCCGCCGCAGCGCGGACGTCCTCACTCCGCCGCCTGCGCCTTGGCGTAGCCCAGCCGTTCGTTGAGCAGCCCCATCAATTCCTTCGCCGCGTTGGCCACAACGGTGCCGGGCGGGAAGATCAGGCCGGCGCCCGCCTCCTTCAGCGCCGGATAGTCCTGCGGCGGGATCACGCCGCCCACCACGATCACCACGTCCTCGCGGCCTTCCGCCTTCAGCGCGTCCCGGAGCGCCGGCACCAGCGTCAGATGGCCGGCCGTCATGGTCGAGATGCCGACGACATGGACGTCGTTCTCGATCGCCTGCCGAGCGCATTCCTCCGGAGTGGCGAACAGTGGCCCGATGTCGACGTCGAAGCCGAGATCCGCGAATGCCGAGGCGATGATCTTCTGGCCACGGTCGTGGCCGTCCTGCCCGACCTTGGCGACCAGGATGCGCGGCCGGCGTCCGTCCGCCCGCTCGAAGGCCGCGACCAACTTCTGCACGTCCTCGATCGCGCCCATCTTCCTGGCCTCGCGCTTGTAGACCCCCGAGATCGACTTGATCTCCGCCCGGTGCCGGCCGAACACCCGCTCCATCGCCTGGGTGATCTCGCCGACCGTCGCCTTGGCGCGCGCCGCCTCGATCGATAGCGCGAGCAGGTTGCCGTCGCCGCGCGCCCCGGCCTCGAGCCTGTCGAGCGCCGCGTCGACCGCCGACTGGTCGCGCTCCTCGCGCAGCCGCTTCAGCTTCGCCTCCTGTGCGGCGCGCACCTCGGCGTTCTTGATCTGGCGGACGTCGAGCGTCTCGTTCTCCAGCACCTTGTATTTGTTGACGCCGACGACGGTCTGCTCGCCGGAGTCGATCCGCGCCTGGGTGGTGGCGGCCGCCTCCTCGATGCGGAGCTTCGGCACGCCGGCCTCGATCGCTTTCGCCATGCCGCCGAGCCGGTCGATCTCGGCGATATGGGCGAGCGCCTTCACAGCGAGGTCGCGTGTCAGCTTCTCGACATAGGCCGAGCCGCCCCATGGGTCGATGAACCGTGTCGTGCCGCTTTCCATCGCGAGCACCAGCTGGGTGTTGCGGGCTATGCGGGCGGAAAAATCGGTCGGCAGCGCCAGCGCCTCGTCGAACGAGTTGGTGTGGAGCGACTGGGTGCCGCCTTGCGTCGCGGCGATCGCCTCCAGCGTGGTGCGGACGACATTGTTGTAGACGTCCTGCGCGGTGAGCGACCAGCCGCTCGTTTGGCAGTGGGTGCGCAGCGGCAGCGACTTCGGGCTCTTGGCCCCGAGGTCGGTCATGAGCTTCGTCCAGATGAGGCGCGCGGCCCGCATCTTGGCGATCTCCATGAAGACGTTCATGCCGATCGCCCAGAAGAACGACAGGCGCGGCGCGAAACGGTCGATGTCGAGCCCGGCCGCGAGCCCGGCCTTCACATATTCCGCGCCGTCCGCCAGCGTGTAGGCGAGCTCGAGGTCCGCCGTCGCTCCGGCCTCCTGCATGTGGTAGCCGGAGATCGAGATCGAGTTGAACTTCGGCATGTGCTCGGACGTGTGCGCGAAGATGTCCGACACGATCCGCATCGAGGGCTGCGGTGGATAGATGTAGGTGTTGCGGACCATGAACTCCTTCAGAATGTCGTTCTGAATGGTCCCGGCCAGCTGTTCCTGCGGCACGCCCTGTTCTTCGCCCGCCACGATGAAGAGAGCGAGGACCGGCAGCACCGCGCCGTTCATCGTCATCGACACGGTCATCCTGTCGAGCGGGATGCCGTCGAACAGCGTGCGCATGTCGTAGATCGAGTCGATCGCGACGCCCGCCATGCCGACGTCGCCCGCTACTCGGGGATGGTCGCTGTCGTAGCCGCGATGGGTCGCGAGATCGAAGGCGACCGACAGACCCATCTGCCCGGCCGCGAGGTTGGCGCGGTAGAAGGCGTTCGAGTCCTCGGCGGTCGAGAAGCCGGCATATTGCCGGATCGTCCAGGGCTGCGAGGCGTACATGGTGGGGTAGGGGCCGCGGATGAACGGCGCGAGACCCGGCCAGGTGTCTAGCCCCGCCAAGCCCTCCAGCTCGGCCTCGCCATAGACGGGCGCTACATAGATACCCTCCGGCGTGTTCCAGGGCTCGGCGGCGCCTTCGGGCGCGGCGGGTTCGGGCCGGGTCCAGGGAACGGACGAGAAATCGGGCAGCGTCTTCGCCATCATGCGCCTCCGGCCGCCGCCTTGGCGGCCTCTTTCAACGTCGCGAGCGCATCGTCTCCGGCCGTGACGAAGCGCGTGACGCCTGCTTCGATGAGGGCCTCCGTCAGCTCACCAGGCCTGCCGGCCAGCCAGACCTTCGAGCCGCGCGTCTTCAACCCGGAGACCACGGCCGCCGCCTGCTCGGCATAGCCTTCGTCCGATCCGCACAGGATCGCAAGTCTCGCTCCGCTTTCTTCGAATGCGGCCGCGATCGCCTCCGGCTCCGCCGCTACAGGGCCATCCAGGAACCGCAACCCGCCCGCGGTCAACAGGTTCCGCACGAAACCGGCGCGCGCCGAATGCTTAGCGATCGGGCCGATCAGCGCGAGGAAGACGGGCCCGCCCTTCGCCGTCCGGGCCTCATTCTCCGCGCGGAGCGCCTCGAACGGCGCCGCGAGCCGATCGAGGTCGAGCGCCAGGACGGGGGCGCTCGGGTCCGGCCGCAAATTGGCCCTGAGCGTAGCGATCGAGGCGCCGGACTCGAGCGCCGCGACCATTCCTTCGAAGACGATCACGTCGTGCGTCGGATGTGCGTCCTGCGGCGCGGCCGCGGGCGAGGTCTGCGGGAGCGGCCCGAGGCCCAGCGCGGGAAGGGTCTCGCCACGCTGAGGGAATTCGCTCACACCCACGATCGGCGACTTGCGCCGCGCGACGTTTTGAGCGCGCGCCTCGCGGGTCTCGGCGATCCGCCTCTGCCAAGCGCCGGCGCGAAGACTCGCGAACAGTCCGCCCTCGCGTTCGATCTCCTGGAACAGCGTCCAGGCTCGATCGGCGAGACTGTCCGTCAGCTTCTCGATCGCGCCGGCGCCTGCAGCCGGATCGGCGACGCGGTGCGCGTTCGACTCTTCGAGCACGATCGACTGAACGTTGCGCGCAAGCCGCCGCGCATTGCCGTCGGACCTGCCCAGCGCATGGGTGTGAGGCAGGACGGTGAGCGAATCCGCGCCGCCCACGCCCGCCGCGAAGGCTGCAATGGTGGTGCGCACCATGTTGGTGTGCGCATCCCGGATGGTCATCATCCGCCGCGAGGTCTCCGCATGGATGTGGACCGCCCCCTGATCGAGCCCCGCCTCGCGGCGCCAGCCGGCCCAGAGCAGCCTCAGCGCCCGGATCTTCGCAATCGTCGTGAACTGCTCGGCGTCGACGGAGACTGCGAAGGCGATCGTCCCGGCGGCCTGATCGAGCTCGAGTCCGTTGTCGAGCAGCGCGCGGACATGGTCCGTCGCGCTCGCCAAGGCGCCCGCAAGTTCCTGCGTCTCTCCGCCCCCTGCGTCATGAGTGACGCGCGAGTCGATCATCGTGACAGGGCTCGTAAAGCCCCGCTCGCCGAGAGACGAAACGAGGCGGGCGAAGCGCGAGCGGATTTCCAGCCAACTCACGGGCAGGGCGCCCATGAGTGCGAGATCGCGCAGCAGGTCGATCCCGAACAGGATATTGACGGCGTCCGGATCGAGCCCGCGGCGCTCCACCAACGCGGCCGCCATCGCAGCCGCGATCCGGCCTTCGATAGGCGCGGCGTCCAAATGGAGTGGGACCAGATCGAGCAAAACGCCGTCCAGGGCCCGGTCGAAGCGGTCGAGCGTGTCGGCCGCCACTCCGGAGCCGTCGCCCGGGCGCGCAAAGACGAAGGACAGACCCGAAGCGCCGTTGTTCAGATCCTCGAGCGCCTGCGCGTTCGCCTCGGAAGGCTCGGCGAGGTCGATCCGGGTCATCGCGATCCAGGGCTTGCCAGGCGCTCGGCCCACGATCGGTCGGGCGGGCGTCCGGGGCGCAATCGCCTCGACCGGCGTGCCGTCGACGAGCGTACGACGCAGGATCGGCTCGAGCGGCCGGCCCTTGAGGGCGGCCTCGGCGGCCTTTCGCCATTCGGCTTCGTTCGCCGGGAACTCGGCGGCGAAATCGGTCGTCAGGGCGTCGGGCTCGGCGGTCATATTCGTCTCTGGTGCAGTGCAGCGCGACCCTGCCACATGCGCTCCGTCGCGCCATCTTGGACGATGGAACTATCGGATGCGTGGAACAAGACGCGGCATTGCCCGAAGACATGGCGCAGCCGCGCGCAGGGAGAACCTTTCCATGAGCGAAGGCCCAGGGGCGAAAGTCTACGTCTTCGACGCCTATGGCACGTTGTTCGACGTGCACTCGGCGGTCGCCCGCCACCGCGAGACGATCGGGCCCTCAGCAGATCGCCTTTCCGAACTCTGGCGGACCAAGCAGCTCGAATACAGCTGGGTGCGGTCGTTGGCGGGCCGCTATCGCGACTTCTGGTCGCTGACCGAGGACGCGCTCGATTTCGCGGCCGCGAAGATCGGCGGGATCGCGCCCGAGGCGAGGGCGACGCTGCTCGACGCCTATCGCGCGCTCGACGCCTATCCGGAGATTCGCGAGGTTCTGGGCGAGTTGAAGGCGCAGGGCGCGTCGATTGCGATCCTGTCCAACGGCTCGCCTGCGATGCTCGACGCCGGAGTCTCGGCGGCCGGGATCGGCGACCTGCTCGACGATGTCCTGTCGGTTGATGAACTCGAGGTCTTCAAGACCGATCCTCGGACCTACGCGCTCGTCACGCGCCGCTTCGGGGTCACGGCTGAAGATGTTTCGTTCCAGTCCTCGAACCGGTGGGACATCGCAGGCGCCAAGGCTTTCGGGTTCCGCTGTGCGTGGATCAATCGCGCGGGCGCGCCGGACGAATACGCGGAACTCACGCCCGACAGGACGCTGTGCGATCTGAGAGGGCTGCTCGACGCCTCAGAATGAGACGCCGAGCCGGGCCCGGCCGGCGCGGGTCGAGACGCCGTCGCGCGAGCCGTAGTCGTAATTGACCTTGAACTCGACTCCCTGGGCGAGGCTGGTCCCGACCCCGAGCCCGCCCACGACGCCGCGGCCGGTCGGGCTGCCCAGCACCGCGGCCGTGATCTCCGAGGCGTCGGACCTTGCGCGCAAGCGGTCCGCCTTGAAGCCCACCACCTCGTCCGCGCCGACAAAGGCCTCGAGATCGAGGTTGTGGTTGGGGGCGACCCGCACGGTCTTCGCGCCCGTCAAGCGGATCGTTCCGATCGCGGCGGCGGCGCGCCGTTCCGCGAAGGAAAGACCGCCATTGTCGCCCTTCACGTCGAAGCCGGAGAGGCGGTTGGCGTGCAGCGACAACGTGGCGGCCGGCGTGATCCTCAGACTTTCGACTTCCAGCGTGCCTCCGACCTGGCTGGCGGCCCTCAGGCCAGTCGAGACGGCGCGGCCCTGACACCGCGCATCTTCGGGCCCCTGTCCCAGGCCGTCGAAATCCACCGTGGTCGCGCCGACGAGCCCGCGAAGGAAAGCGGGTCCGTGGGTCACGCCTGCGTAAAGGTCGGCGTGGGCCGCAAGCGATTGGGAGGAGAGATCGCCGGACGAGACCGTCCCGACACCGGCCCCGGCCATTCCGCCCACGACCACGCCCGGCCGGACTTCGCGATCGACGCCCAGACGGAACTGCGACGCCGACCCGCCGGAACCGAGCCGCCCGCCTTGCTCCGCCTGACCGAACGACGCCGCGCCCTGCTCCCAATATGCCTTCGCGTTCGGGATCGGCCGCTTCTTGTCGGTGGGTCTATCCACGCCGAAACGGGCGAAGGCGGCCTCGACCTCTGCCTGGGACAGAAAGACGCCGCCCTCGAGCAGCACCTGGGCCGACCTGATGTCTTGGACCGACGCAGGGGCCGGGGCCGGCTCCTGCGCCAGCGCGGCCGAGGCGAAAACGGCTCCCGTCGCGCCGAGCGTAAGCCCGGCGCGCCATGACAGTCTCGGCATGGGATGAACCTCCGTCGCCGTTCGGACGCCTCCCGCACGGAGCGTCCGCTGCAATGCAGTATGAACGGATGTTCAGAAATCGCACCCCCCTCGGACTCACGAATGCGCGAGGCGGACGGGGTAAGTCCGCGCTAGTGGCCTTCAGGACTCAGGACGCCGGTCGCGCAAAACGATCGCGCGAAGCGTTTCCGACGGCGCCTCTATTTCGTGCGCCGGGCCGATGACGCCCAAGAGGCGTGCATCGCACAAGGCGCGCCTGCGGCACCCGAACGCGCCTCGGTCATTGGCCGAGCGCGGCGAGGATTCTCACCCAGGAACGGGCGCCCTTGCGAAAGCTTTCGAGATCGTACTTCTCGTTGGGCGAATGGATGCGGTCGTCGTCGAGCGCGAAGCCGACCAGCAGCGTGTCGAGGCCGAGCGTCTTCTTGAAGTCCCCCACCACGGGGATGGAGCCGCCCGATCCGATGGTCACGGGCGCGACGCCCCATTCGTCCTCGAGCGCGCGCCGCGTCTTGGTCAGCGCCGGGCTGTCGAACGGCACCTGGATGGCGCGCGAGCCCTTGTGGCCCGTGAACTCGACCGAGCAGTCGGCCGGAACACGCTCGCGCACGAAGGCGCGGAAGGCCTGACGAACGGCCGCCGGGTCCTGTTCTCCGACGAGCCGGAACGAGATCTTGGCGTGGGCCTCGGCGGGGATGACGGTCTTGGCGCCCGCGCCGGTATAGCCGCCCCACATGCCGTTCACGTCGCAGGTCGGCCGCGACTGGATCTGCTCGATGATCATGCGGTCCCGTTCGCCCGCGGGCGTCGAAAGCCCGATCGGGCCGAGGAACGCCTCGGCGTCGAGCCCGAGGCCGCGCCACTGCTCGCGGACGTCGGCGGGCGTCTCCGGCACGCCGTCATAGAAGCCCGGAAGCGTGACGCGGCCGTCCTCGTCGTGCAGCGCCGCGACGATCGCCGACAGCACGTGCAGCGGGTTCCGCGCCGCGCCGCCATACATGCCGGAATGCAGGTCGCGGCTCGCCGCGCGGATGGTGATCTCCTCATAGATCAGCCCGCGGAGCGAGGAGGTGATGGCCGGCCTGCCTTCGCCCCACATGGTGGTGTCGCAGACCAGCGCGGCGTCGGCCGCGAGCTCGTCCTTCGCCTCCTCGAGGAAGCCCGGCAGGTTGATGGAGCCCGACTCCTCTTCGCCCTCGATGAGCATGGTGACCCCGACCGGCAGCGTTCCGGTCGCGGCCTTCCAGGCGCGGCACGCCTCCACGAAGGTCATCACCTGGCCTTTGTCGTCGCTTGATCCGCGGCCGAGGATGATCTTCTTGCCGTCCTTGGTCACGGCGATCTTCGGCTCGAAGGGCGGCGTCTCCCATTTGTCGAGCGGGTCGACCGGCTGCACGTCGTAATGGCCATAGAACAGCACGTGCGGCGCCCCCGGCTTCGGGTGCTTCGCGAGCACCACCGGATGGCCCGGGGTTTCGCGAAGCGCCGCGGCGAAGCCGAGGGCCGCGAGATCGCGCCTCAGCCAGTCGGCCGCCTCGCGGCAGCCGTGGCGATAGGCCGGATCGGTCGAGATCGACGGGATCTTCAACAGCGCGAACAGGCGCTCGAGGCTCTTGTCGAGGCCGGCGTCGGCGGCTTCGAGCGCGCGGTCGAGGTCGGACATGTCGGGCCTTTCGGGACGTCTTGTGTCAGGCGAGGTCGGTGTGGATGAAATCGTCGCCCTTGTAGAGCAGCGACACGCCATGCGCCCTGGCGCACGCATAGGCAAAGCAGTCGCCCATGTTGAGCTGGGCCGGGTGGCCCGTGCCCTTGCCGTAACGCGCCCGGGCCTCGATCGCCAGCCGGCCGATTTCGGGCGTGATGGGGACGGTCGTCACGCGCCCCAGGTCGAGCAGCGCTTCGGTCCGATTGAACGCCTCTTCCAAGGCGCGGGACCTCTCCCTGTTCAGCGCAAGCGCCGCCTCGAAGGCCGCGATCGGAGACGTGATGGGTTCAGCGGCGTCGACAATGCGTCGTTTGAAGTCTTCGCCTTCCGGCTCGCCCAGCAAGATGGCGCAAAGCGCCGAAGCATCGACGAACACGCCTGTCATTCGTCGTTCAGCGCGTCGTAGAAGGCCTTGTCGGCGACAAGGCCGGTGCGTGGCCAGGTCGCGATCTCGTCGACGATCGCCCGCATGGCGGCGAGGCGTCTCGCTCTGTCGGCCGGCTCGTCGAGCTTTGCGAGCTCCGCCTCGCAGGCATGGCGAATGGCGTCGGTCAGGCTCTCGCCCTTCCTTGCCGCCAACTGCCGCACGACCCTATCGGTCTCCGCGTCCCGGACATGAAACGCCATCGTCTAGACTCCGTCGCTCGTCATCTAGATAGCGTCCGACCGGCATTCCATCAACGCCGCAGCAGGCTCCCCAGCACCCCCCGCACCACCGCGCGGCCGACCGAGCCGCCGACCGAGCCGGCGACGGACTTGCCGATCGAGGCCGCGATGTTGCCGGCGGTCTGGTTGACGATCGTCCGGGTCACCTCGCGGGCGACGCGCTGGCCGGGCGCGAGCGTTCCCTTGCGCCCCGAACCGCCGCCGAAGATCGTCTCGAAGATGCCGCCGAAGCCGCCGCCCGCGTCAGCCTCGACCGCCTGCGTCTCCGCAGCCTTCTTGATGAGCATCTCGTAAGCCGACTCGCGGTCGACCACGGCGTCGTACCGTCCCGCCAGCGGCGACGCCTGGATCACGCTTCTGCGCTCCTCGGCGGTCAGCGGCCCGATCCGGGCGGCGGGCGGGCGGACCAGCGTCCGCTGCACGATCGAGGGCGCGCCCTTGCCTTCAAGGGTCGAGACGAGCGCCTCGCCGACGCCCAGTTCCGTGATGACCTCGGCGGTCTTGAGCTTCGGGTTCGGACGGAACGTCTCGGCGGCGGCGCGCACCGCCTTCTGCTCGCGCGGCGTGTAGGCGCGCAGCGCATGCTGGACGCGGTTGCCGAGCTGGCCCGCCACGCTTTCGGGCACGTCGAGGGGGTTCTGCGTCACGAAATAGACGCCGACTCCCTTGGAGCGGATCAGCCGCACCACCTGCTCGACCTTCTCGACCAGCGCCTTGGGCGCTTCGTCGAACAGCAGGTGCGCCTCGTCGAAGAAGAAGACGAGCTTGGGCTTGTCGGGATCGCCGATCTCGGGAAGCTCCTCGAACAGCTCCGAGAGCAGCCAGAGCAGGAAGGTCGCGTAGAGCCGCGGGCTTCCCATCAGCTTGTCGGCCGCGAGGATGTTGACGACGCCCTTGCCGTCGCGGCCGTTGCGCATCAGGTCGGCGAGCGCGAGCGCAGGCTCGCCGAAGAAGTTCGCGCCGCCCTGGGTTTCGAGGACCAAGAGCTGGCGCTGGACGGCGCCGACGGTCGCCTTGGCGACGTTGCCGTATTTGGTCGTCAGCTCGGCCGCGTTCTCGGCGACATGGCCCAGCAGCGCCTGCAGGTCCTTGAGGTCCAGAAGCAGCAGGCCCTGCTCGTCCGCGACGCGGAACACGATGTTGAGCACGCCTTCCTGGGTGTCGTTGAGGTTCATGAGCCGCGCGAGCAGCAGTGGCCCCATCTCCGTGACTGTCGCGCGGATCGGGTGGCCCTGCTCGCCGAACAGGTCCCAGAACACCACCGGGAACTTGTCGTTGACGTAAGGGTCCAGCCCGATCTCCTTGGCGCGTTTGACGAGAAAATCCTTCGGCTCGCCCATCGCTGCGATCCCCGAGAGGTCGCCCTTGATGTCGGCGGCGAAAACCGAGACGCCGGCGTCCGAGAAGCCTTCGGCGAGCGCCTGCAGCGTGACCGTCTTGCCGGTGCCGGTCGCGCCGGTGACGAGGCCGTGCCGGTTCGCGAGCCTCAGCTCGAGATACTCGCCCTTCTCTCGCGCGCCCTTGGCGTCGAAGCTGGTCCCGAGGAAGATCTTGCCGTCTTCGAGCATCGCGCAGTCCCCGTGGTGCGCCGGCCCCCGAGCGCGGCGGCCGCAGCCTCGCGCGGCCCGCGCGTCGATACAAGCTGCGGCGCCCCCGCCGATAGGCGGCTTGTCTTCGCAGTCTCGGCTCCTACTATGCGGCCGACAACAAGAGCCGTGTCTTTGGGTGGGGGAACGACGGGCATGGACGAACTCGTGAACCGCCTGTCGGCGGCCGCCGGCCTCGACCGCGAGAAGGCCGTCGCGGCGGTCAAGACGATCCTCGTCTTCCTCGACAAGGAGGCGCCGCCGGACGCCGTGAAGCAGCTCGTCGACGCCATTCCCGGCGCCCAGCAGGCGCTCGACGATGGACGTCGGGAGCAGGGAGGGTCGGGCGAATATGCCGGCTTCGGCGCCATGGCGGCGTACCACGCGCTCACCGCCGTCGGACTTTCGGGCGGCGAGGTGCAGATCGTGACCAAGGAGCTGCTGGCGCATTCCCGCGACGCCGTCGGCGACGAAACGACCGGGCGGATCGTCGGCGCCGTGCCCGGACTCGAGGCCTTCGTCTGAACGAAGGCGGCCGCCGGGCGGCTCGCCCGAGATTTGCATGAGTCCGATTTCGCCCCGCGTGACCCTGGGGCTCGTTCCAGCGAGGTTCCGGGCGGCAGGAGGCGACGGATGTCTTATCCCATCCTCAGCATCGAAGGCGTCGGTCCGCAGCGGGCCGAAAAGCTGAAGATGCTGGGAGTCCGCACGACTGCGACTTTGCTCGAGCGAGCGAAGGATCCGAGGGGGCGCAAGGCGCTCGCCGCCGCCTCCGGCATCGAGGAGAAAAAGATCCTGAGATTCGCCAATATGGCGGATCTGATGCGGCTGAAGGGCGTCGGAGAGGAGTACGCCGAACTGCTGGAGGCGGCGGGCGTCGACACCGTCAAGGAGCTCAGGACTCGCAACGCCGCGAACCTCACCAAAGCGATCGTCCTGCTCAACGAGAAGAAGCAGCTTGTGCGCCTGCTGCCGTCGGAGAGGACGGTCGCGAAGTGGATCAGCCAGGCCAAGACCATGCCGGCGATGATGACCTATTAGGCGCCGCGCGCCGCGCCTTCCGGCGCGGTCGGAAACATGCTCTTGCTGCGCCGAAACGCGACGAGCCGAGAGCCTGACATGATCGATCCGTCCCCCAAACCTCCATTCGAGGCCGCGCGGCTGTTCGACCGCGCGGGGGGGCCACGTGTGATGGGCATTCTCAACGTCACGCCGGACTCGTTCTCGGACGGCGGTCGCTTCGAGGCCGTGGAGGCCGCCGTGAGGCGCGCGCGGGCCATGGTGGATGAGGGCGCCGACGTCGTCGACGTCGGCGGCGAGTCGACGCGGCCCGGCCACACGCCGGTCGAAGCCGACGAGGAGATCCGACGGGTCGTTCCGGCCATCCGCGCGATCCGCGCCGAACTCGAAGCGCCGATCTCGATCGACACCATGAAGGCGAAGGTGGCGGCTGCGGCGCTGGAGGCCGGCGCGACCATCGTCAACGACGTCTGGGGGCTTCAGCGCGATCCGGACATCGCGAGCGTCGCGGCGGAGCACGGCGCGCCCGTCGTCGTGATGCACCACAGGACCGAGGTCGACGCGAGGCTCGACATCGTCGAGGACATCAAGCGCTTTCTCGGCCGGTCGATCGAGATCGCCCAGAAGGCGGGCGTGCCCGACCGGGCCATCATGCTCGACCCCGGCGTCGGCTTCGGAAAGACAGTCGAGCAGAACCTCATCGCTATCCGCCGCGTCGACGCGCTCGCCGCCATGGGCTTTCCCGTTCTGTTGGGAACCTCGCGCAAGTCGCTCATAGGCCACATCATTCCACGCACGCCCGAAGAGCGGGTCTTCGGCACGGTCGCGACCTCCGTTATCGGCTGGGCGGCCGGCGCGACGATGTTCCGCGTCCACGACATCCGCGCCAACCGCGACGCCCTGCTGGTCGCGCAGGCGGTGCTTTCGGGCTGAACGAAACGGGGCCCGAAGGCCCCGTCGCGATCCGTAGGTTCTCAGCCCGAGGCGTCACTTCGCCTCGTTGTAGAGCTTCTCGACATATTCCCAGTTCACCAGGTTCTCGACGAACGCCTTGAGATAGTCCGGGCGCTTGTTCCGGTAGTCGATGTAATAGGAGTGCTCCCAGACGTCGACGCCCAGGATCGGCGTCGCGCCGTGGACCAGCGGGTTCTCGCCGTTCGGGGTCTTCATCACCTCGAGCTTGCCGCCCTTGAGCGCGAGCCACGCCCAGCCGGAACCGAACTGGGTCTTGCCGGCCTCGATGAAGTCCTCCTTGAACTTGTCGACGCCGCCGAGGTCCTCCTTGATCTTGGCCTCGAGGGCGCCCGGGATCGCGCCGCCGCCATTCGGCTTCATCCAGTTCCAGAAATGGAGGTGGTTGTAGTGCTGACCGGCGTTGTTGAAGAGCCCGGCGTTCTTGCCGTAGGACTGCTTCACGATCTCCTCGAGCGACTTGTCCTCGAGGCCCGAGCCTTCCAGCAGCTTGTTGCCCGTCTCGACATAGGTGTTGTGATGCTTGTCGTGGTGGAACTCGAGCGTCTCTTTCGACATGTAGGGCTGCAGCGCGTCATAGGCGTAAGGCAGCTCGGGCAGCTTGAAGGCCATCGAAAATCTCCGAGATGAAAGACGTCGGTTCCGCCGGGAAGCGGCCCCTCGGGACCCCGCCGGCGGGGTTCGCAGCGGTACATAGGCCCCTGTTTGGGAGCCGACAACGCCGCGCCCCGGGCTCAGCCGCCGATCGGTAAGGGGGCGCCGCCTTTACGCGACCTTCACCACGTCGCAGTGAGTAGTTTGTTCTGTTTCGAGCCTGAGAGGTCCCCGCGCGCCATGTCGATCGTGCTTTATGCGCTTGGGGCGGGGCTGCTGGCCTGGGGCGGCCTGATGCTGCTGTCGGGCGAAGCCTATGCGGCGATCGACATCGCGGCCGGGCTCGCCGGCTCCGGCGCAGTCGCGATCGGTCTCGGAGCGGTCACGGGGGCGATCACCCGACTCGCGAAGAGGGTCGAGCGCGGCGCGGACGGAACGGCGCGTCCCGAAGCCGCCGATTCTGGGCGGCGGCGCGAAGAGGCGCGGGACGAGATCGTCCCCGTTTTCATCGCGCGAGGCCGGGGCCCGGCGCATTTCGAGCCTGCTTCGGAGCCGACCGTCGAACCGGCTCGACCCGCATCCGAAGTCGCGCAAGCGCGCGGGGAGCCCAGGCCGACCGCGGCGCCCCTGCAGCCGACCGCCTCGCCGGAGGAGCCCGAAGCGCCTCCGCCGGAGCCGCCGACGCCCGCCGCTCCGCCGTCCGGTGAGGCCGAAGATCCCGAGGCCCAGAGCCTGACGCGCCGCGAGCGGCGCGCCCGCCGCCTCGCGGCGAAGCAGCAGGCGGCGTCCCTCGAGCGCCGGTCCGGCTTGGCGGCGCCAGGCGGAGGTCTCGCAGCCGGCCTCCAACGCGCGCTCCACGATGACAGGAAGACGCCAGCGCCTTCGGTTGAGAGCGATTCCGCGCCGGCGTCGTCGTCCGACAAGCCCGTCGCGAAAGCCGCGCCGGCGGCTGCGCCTGATGCGCCGCATCCGATCATGCCGACGCGCGCGAGCCTTCCGCCTGCGGGGACCATCCCCGAACCTCCGACCACTGACGCGCCTTCATCCGAAGCGCCGTCGGAGACGGTCCCGCCGGTCGTCGCCGCGCCGGACGCAGACCCCGCGGCCCGCGAGGCCGAACCGCCTTCCGGAGTCGACTCTCCGCTCGCGGCGGACACGCTTCCGACGGCCGCAATAGAGGCTCCAATTGAACCAGCCGCGGAAACGCCGGAGCCGGCGGCCGCCCTTGAGCCGGAGGCGCAATCCGCGCCGCCTTCGCCTGCCCCCGAGGAGCAGCCTGCGCCTCCCACCGTCGTGGTCGAGCCGAAGCCGGCCCAGGCTTCGTTTCCCCCCGCCGAGCCGCGCGTGCCCGAATGGCTGGCGCGGGCCCGCGCGCGGCGGGAGGCGCGCGCGAAGGCCGAGGCCGAGGCCCGCGGCGACGCCTCCGCTCCGCCGAAGCACGAGGAGCCGCAGGCGGCGCCTCGGCCCATGTTCCCCGGCGCCGGCGGGGCTTCACAGCAGGCCGAGCCTGAGCTGCCCCAATCCCTGCCGCCAGCCCGACCGGAGCCTAACGAGCCCGAGGCGACGGTCGAGCCGCCATCTGTGCGCCAGGTCGTCCGCGAGGGGGAGCACAACGGCGTGCTCTATCGCTTTTTCGACGACGGCGCCGTCGAGGCGGTCAGCGCCCATGGCGTGCGGCGGTTCGCGAGCGTGGAGGAGCTGCGCAGCACCGTGACCGCGGCGCGTGGCGAGACGCCGATCGTCGAGAAGCCTGACGACACCGCGCCGCCGGCGCCGGGCGCCGAGCCGGAGCCCAAATCCGACCGCGATCCGCTCGACGAGGCGCTCGCGGAGCTCGAAGGCCGCCACGCGGCGGCGCCCGAACTCAAGATCGATCCCGAGGATCGCTTCGGACCGCCCGGCCGCCGCCGGTGAGGCGACGCTCTCAGGCTTCCGACAGCCCCGTCGCCCGGAGCGCGAAGGCGTAGGCGATCGCCACCTCCTCCAGCCTGTCGAAGCGCCCGGCCGCGCCGCCGTGTCCTGCGTCCATATTGGTGCGGAGCGCGATCGGATTGTCGGAGGTCGTGGCCTCGCGAAGCCGCGCCACCCATTTGGCCGGCTCCCAATAGGTGACGCGCGGGTCGGTCAGCCCCGCGAGCGCGAGGATCGCCGGGTAGGGGTGGGGCGCGACATTGTCGACCGGGCTGTAGGAGTGGATGCGCTCGAACGCCTCCCGGTCCCGGATCGGGTCGCCCCATTCGGGCCATTCGGGCGGGGTGAGCGGGAGCGTCTCATCGAGCATCGTGGCGAGCACGTCGACGAACGGCACCTCGGCGAGGATCGCGGCGAACAACGCCGGCCTCAAATTCGCGACCGCGCCCATCAGCATGCCGCCCGCCGAGCCGCCATGCGCCACGATGCGGCCGGGGGAGGTGAAGCCCTCCGCGCAGAGCGCTTCGGCGGCGGCGATGAAATCCGTGAACGTGTTCGGCTTATGGGCGAGCTTGCCGTCGAGATACCAGCCCCAACCCTTCTCGGTCCCGCCGCGCACATGGGCGATGGCGTAGACGAAGCCGCGGTCGACCAGCGACAGCCGACCGCCGGAAAAGCTCGCGGGCATCGAGATGCCATAGGCGCCGTAGCCATAGAGCAGGCAAGGCGCGGAGCCGTCGAGCCCGAGGTCCGCGCGGTGCAGCACGGTGACGGGCACCCGTTCGCCGTCCGGCGCGACAGCCTGCAGGCGGCGGGTCACATAAGCCTCAGGGTCGTGGCCCGACGGGATCTCCTGGCGTTTGCGCAGCCGCCGCTCACGGCGCGCCATGTCGTAGTCCCAGGTCTCGGCCGGGCGGGTGGGCGACGAGTAGACGAAGCGGGTGAGGTCCGTTTCGAACTCGTGGCCGGCGTCGACGCCGAGCGAATAGGCCTCCTCGTCGAAGGCGATCTCATGTTCGCCGCCGTCCTCCAGCGACCGCACGACGATGCGCGGCAGGGCGTCGACGCGTTCGAGCCGGACGAGGTGGCGGGCCGTCGCCGCATGGTCGAGCAGGTAGACGCCGGGCCGGTGGGCGACGATCTCTCGCGGCCCGGCGTCCGGCGCGTCGGCGTCGACGGCCACGAGCTTGAAGTCGATCGCGTCGTCGGCGTTGGTGCGCAGGAGAAGGGTCGAGCGGCCGCCGAGATCCGGATGGTGGTCGAGTTCGTAGCGCACGCCCGTCCGCCGCGGCCAGACCAGCCGCGGCGCGGCGAGAGGCTCGGCGCGCGGGATCAGATGCGCCTCGCTCGTGTCGTGGTCCGACACCGTGACGACGCAGAACGCGCCCGAGCGCGTCTCCTCGATCCCGACGAACCAGCCCGGATCGGCCTCCTTGAACACCAGCGCGTCCTCGGCGTGGACCGAGCCCAGGACGTGGCGATAGACCTCGAGGGCGCGGTGCTCGTCGTCGAGGCGGACATACCAGAAGCTCGCTCCGTCCGCGGCCCAGACCACGGCTCCCGTGGCGTCGGGGATGACGTCCGGCAGGTCTCCGCCGGTCTCGAGGTCGCGGATCCGGATCGTGAGGAACTCGGAGCCTGCCTCGTCGGCGCTCCAGGCCAGCAGGCGGTGGTCGGGCGAGACGCGCCACGGTCCCAGTTTGAAGAAGGCGCGACCCTGCGCGAGGGCGTCGCCGTCAATGAGAATGGATTCGCCGTCGTCCCGGCCGGCGGGGCGGCGGACGATGAGCGGATGCTGGCCGCCCTCGCGATGGCGGATCGCGTAGTCGTAGGGGCCCTCGCGCGTCGGGACGCTCGAATCGTCCTCCTTGATGCGGCCGCGCATCTCGGCGACGAGCCGCGTCTTCAGGCCGTCGAGCGGGTCGAGCAGCGAAGCCGCATAGGCGTTCTCGGCTTCGAGATGGGCGCGGATGTCGGACGGCAGGACCTCGGGGCGCCGAATCGCCTCGCGCCAGTTCTCCGCCCGCAGCCAAGCGAAAGGATCTTCGAGTCGGACTCCGTGGATTTCGACCACGTGCGGCCGCCGCTCGGCTCTTGGCGGAATGGCCGGACGACGGACAAGATCGGTGGGCGCGGCGGATTGATGCGGCATCGGCGCTCGAAACTTGGGAGGCGGAGGGAGGCGACGCGAAATCGCCGTGGAGGAGCTGAAAGCTATTGATCAGAGGGCGTTCCGACAAGAACAGCGCCGCGCGACGTCGCCCTCTGTGCCGCGTTCGCAAATCCTCGCCGGAACTGAAAGGCTTGCGCTTGCCGACCTGCGGCGCCGGTAATGTGTTCAGTCATCGCGACGCAATTCAAACAAAAGCTGGGAGAATCGTCGCAGAGAACTTGCGCCGTAATGAAGCCTCGTCTATCTAACTCTCAGTCGAGAGCCTTCCGAATCGACGTCCGCCGTAAAAGCGGTCTGAGGCTTCGGTCGACGCAAAGACAGTCCAAGAGGGTCAGGCGGTTTCCGAGTGATCGGCCGGCCCGAAGCACCAGTACGGAACCGGATTTGATGAACGATACCGCTCCCTCGTCTAACTATATCGAGCTCGCGGCCGACATCGTGTCGGCTTATGTCAGCAACAACTCCGTCGCGGTGGGGGATCTGCCCTCGCTGATCAACGACGTGCATGTCGCGCTGACCCGCGTCTCGACCGGCACGGTCGAGACGGTCGCCGAGGCTCCGAAGCCTGCGGTGCCGCTCAAGAAGTCGGTCACGTCCGACTACATCATCTGCCTCGAAGACGGCAAGAAGTTCAAGTCGTTGAAGCGCCACCTCCGGACCCAGTACAACATGTCGCCGGAGGAGTATCGCGAGAAGTGGGGCCTTCCGGCCGATTATCCGATGGTGGCGCCGAACTATGCGGCGGCGCGCTCGGAACTCGCAAAGAAGATGGGCCTCGGCCAGCAGCGCGGCAAGCGCCGCTGATCTTTCTCTCCGCCAATCTCGAATCGGCCAATGTCATGAACGCCGTCCGGTCCTCCGGACGGCGTTCATCGTTTTCGCGGTTTGCGATTGGTGGTCCGGCGTGACGGGCGATGGACGCGCTTCGGCGCTTCCCGGAGATCCGCGGCTCTCGCCAGCGAGCGCCTGAAGCAGCGCGATATGGCGGTTGAGATCGTAGGTCCAATGGCCGGCGCGCCCACGCCGTCGCTCTGCCCGCAGCGCCCGTTTGAGCCGCGCCTCGATCACGCGGTCGAGCGCCACGTCGCCTGGCTCCAGCTCGCGCGGATCAATAGCGATCAGCCGCGGCAGCGCCCGCCGCCTGTCATAGGCCTCCCGACCGCCGTCGACCGCGCCCACAAGGCCGACATTCGCGGCCTGGCGCATCTCTTTTTCCCCGGCGTTGACCGTCTGGCGTCGCGATCCCCGACCCGGCGTCGTTTTCCCCATGCCGTCCCTCCATCGAACTGATCGGCATCATGACGCCCGCAGCGGCTATGGACAAGAAAAAAATCCTATAATACGGTTCAAAGTCCTAGCGACGGAGGGCGATGCGATGAACCGAACACAGTGCAGGGACGAGATGCGAACGGACGTCCGGCTGAGCCGCGCCGAATCGAAGCTGCTGGCGCGCGTCGCCGAGGCAGGCGAGGCGGGGTTGGAAGCGCCCTTGGATTCGGACGCCGCCCGGGCCCTTCTGCGGCGTGGGCTCGTCGCGGCGCGCGTCGGGCGGCTCTGCTCTACGGCCGAGGGACGGGCCCGGGCGGCGCGGGAGGCGGGCGGCGAGACGGGCTTCCTTGCCCAGCACCGTACAGTCGAGCGCCGGACGCTTGAGACCGAGCGCGGTTACGAGGCCCTCCTGGTCGATCTCGACGAGAGCCCGCTCGGTTGGCTCGCGCGCCGCAAGGACCGCGACGAAAAGCCGCTGCTCGCCCCCGCCGAGGTCGCGGCGGGAGAGCGCCTGAGGGCGGACTTCACGTTGGGACAGATGACGCCGCGCATCACGGCGAACTGGGAGGCGGCGATTGCGAGCGGACGGCGGGGTGGGGCCTTCGGCGAGGACCCGACCGACGCGACGGTCGCCGCGCGCATCAGGGTGAGCCGAGCGCTCGACGCCGTCGGGCCGGAGCTGGCCGGCGCGCTGCTCGACGTCTGCTGCTTCTTGAAGGGGCTCGAGGAGGTCGAGCGCGAGCGGCGCTGGCCGGCGCGCGGCGCAAAGCTGGTGCTCGGCCTCGCGCTGGCGCGGCTCGCCCGGCACTACGGTTTCGCGGCGGAGGGCCAGGGCCCAGCGGGCGGACGCGTGCTTAGCTGGGGAGCGCCGGACAGCCGTCCCCGCATCGACGGTGGTCCGTCATGACAGGCTATGGGCCGCGGCGGCCTCGGCTTTCAGCGCGGCGGCGGCCTCGCGCTTGATGCGCTCGACCATGGCGCGCAAGCCGTTCGAACGCTGCGGCGTCAGGTGCTCGCGCAGCTTGATGCGGTCGAAGGTCTCGCCTGCGTCGGTCGCGAGGATCTGGCGCGCCGTGTGGCCGGAATAGAGCGCGATCGTCACGGCGACGAGCCCCTTCACGAGATGCGCGTCGCTGTCGCCGCGGAATGTGAGCGTCGGGTCCTCGCCGTCGCCGACCTTCGTCTCGAGCCAGACCTGGCTCGCACAGCCCTGCACCTTGTTCTCGGCCGAATGGGCGCCCTCGGGCAGCGGCTCGAGCTCGCGGCCGAGCTCGATGAGGTAGCGAATCCGCTCCTCCCAGTCGTCGATGAACTCGAAGCCTTCGATGATCTCGTCGATCGTCATGACAGGGAGTTAGTGCGGCGGCGCTTCGCCCGCAAAGGAAAAAGCGCCGCGGGCGTTTGGGCCCGCAAGCCCGCGCGGAGCCGCGGCGCAAGGTTCCGGCGGAGGCAGGTCCGCCGGGGTCTCGGGAAGGTCAGGCCGCGGGGCCGCGCCAGGCGGGCTTGCGGTCGGCCGGCGTGAGCGTGCCGGAGGCGGCGCTGGCCGACGGGGTCGAGCCCGTGACCACCGGACGGGCCTGCTCGGCGTCGCCGGCGAGATAGTCCTGCACGGCGGCGGCGCCCGACATGGCCCGCTCGCCGACCAGCTTGAGCGCCTGGGCGCCGACGTCGCAGGCCGTGGGCTGGCGGCCGCAGAAGCCGCTGACGTCCGACACCGTGGCGCCGGCCGCCGCAAGCGCCGACATGGCGTCGATCGAGGCGCGGTCCTTGGCGTTCGGGCCCTCGCCCTTGGGGTCGCCGCCGAAGGGCAGCACCAGCATCAGGACCGACAACCAGAACGCGGTGCGCAGCAGAAAGAACATCGTGACTGCCTTCTTGTCCTATCGGCCGCCGCGCTCTTCGCCGGCGCGGTCGGCCTCTTGAGACAGGACCGTAACAGAGCCGCGCTAACCCCCGTTCAACGCGCCTTGCACGTTTTTTCCGATCGCGTTCAACTTTGCGAAAGCTTTGGGAAAGCTTTCGGTAAGTTTTAGCTCGAGGCTTGTTTCCGCTGGCAAGTCGCGTTGGCGTGAACCGGAAGGACCGCATTTTAGCTTTCGTTTAAGCCCGCGCTGCCAGTGTGCGTTAAGCAAGAACGGGGGGGCCCTTGGTCGGGTCCCCCGGTCGGCGGTCGTGTCGCGTCGCCGGGCGGAGTGAGCGGGTTGCTTCAAATCGCAAGGTTCAGGGCGCTCGCGGACCAGGTCGCCGGAAGCTTGCTTCCGGCTGACGCCGTCGGCGATCCCGCCGCCCTTGCCCGCCGCCGCGCCGTGAGCCTCGGCTATCTCGCCCTCGGGGTCGCGCCTTTCGCAGCGCTTCCTGCGCTGCTCGCCTTCGGACCAGCGCCCTCCGCGGCCACGCTTGCGGCGTTCGCGCTGCTGATCGTCCCGCTGGTTGCGGCGCTCGATCTGTCGCGCTCGGACCGGCTCGGTCGGGCGCATGTCTCCGTAGCGGCCGCCTTCTCGACCCTCGTCGCGCTGGTCGCGAGCGGGAGTTCGGCGTCGCCGGCGCTGGCGCTCGTCGCGCTGCCGGTTGTCGACGCGGCGCTGTCCGGCTCGCGCCGCCTGGTCGCGGCGACCGCCGCCGCGGCGGCGGCCCCGCTGGCCGGCTTCTCGGTCCTTTCCGCCGCGGGGTTCGGCGCTCCGCCTGCCGACGCCGCGCTCGCGGCGGTCGGGGGCGTCGCGGCCATGGTCTACGGACTTGCGATCATGTGCCGCGCGCTCGCGATCGCCGACTGGATGAAGCGGGACGGCGCGGCCGACCGACGGTTCGAGCAGTTCGCGGGATCGCTCGACGAACTCGTGACGCGGCACGCGCCGAGCGGCGCGGTCATCTTCGCGTCCCAGGCCGCCGACGCGCTGATCGGCGCTCCTTCGCGCCGCCTCCTCGATCAGGGGCTGTTCTCCCGCGTTCACATCGCCGATCGGCCCCTCTTCCTGCAGACGCTCGCGGCCGCCGCCGCGAGCGAGCTTCCGCTGCGAGCTGAACTCCGCGTCAGGCGCGAGAGCGCGAACGCCTTCGTCTGGGTCGAGATGCGCGCCCGCGCCGTCCGGCTCCACGAGGCGGACCCCGCCTCTGCCGCCGCAGCCCCGGTCGTCGCCATGTTCCGCGACCTCGGAGCGGTCAAGGCCCATCAGGAGGCTTTGATCGCGGCCCGCGAGGAAGCGGAGCGCGCGAGCCTCGCCAAGACGCGGTTCCTCGCGCATATGAGCCATGAGCTCCGCACGCCGCTGAACGCGATCATCGGCTTCTCCGAGATCCTCTCGGACAAGACGCTTTGCAGCCTGACGCCCGAGCGCCGCGCGGACTACGCCGACCTGATCCGCCGCTCGGGCGCCCATCTGCTCGAGGTGGTAAACTCGATCCTCGACATGGCCAAGATCGAGAGCGGCTCGTTCTCGATCGCGCCGCGCCCTTGCGCGCTCGAGCCGCTGGCGCGGCATTGCCTCAACCTGATGGCGCTGAAGGCCGAGGCCGCCGGCGTCGCGCTCGCGATCGAGGCCGCGGGCGACCTGCCCGAGATCGAGGCCGATCCCCGCGCGGTCACGCAGATGCTGCTCAACCTGGTCGGCAACGGCGTCAAGTTCACGCCGCGCGGCGGCGCGGTGACAGTCGGCCTTACGACGCGTCGCGGCGGGCTCGCTCTGACGGTCCGCGACACCGGCGTCGGCATCGCGCCCGAGCATATCGGCCGGCTCGGGGAGGCGTTTTATCAGGCTGACGCCGGTTATGGCCGCCAGTATGAAGGCGCGGGCCTCGGCCTGTCGGTGGTGCGCGGCCTCGTCGCGCTGCATGGCGGCGAGATGTCCATCGAGAGCGCGATCGGACGGGGCGCCACGGTCACGGTCTTCCTGCCGGCCGTCTGCGTGGGCGGCGAGCCTCGGCCCCCGCAGGTCGCGCCGCGCGTCGAAGCTTCTGAGTGTTCCACGGAAAGGGTGTTGCGTCGTGCCTAGGAGCGCCCCGCGAGATTACGGATATGACGGCGAGCCGCGCGGGCTGATCGGCTCGGCGCTCGCCGTCGCGGCTCGGCGTCCGGTCGACGCGCTCGCCGGCGCGCTCGCGGCCGCCTGCGCCGTGATGATCCTGGTGAACGCCCTGCTGCTCCAGCAGGGCCGCCCGGCCGCCGTCGCGCCGAGCAGGCACGCCGCGGAGGCGACGGCTTCCGCGCCGCGCGTCGCCCCGAAGCGCGACGACCTGGTGGCGCAGGTCCAGACCGCGCTTGCCGAGCGCGAGCTCTATGACGGGGTCGTCGACGGCGTGATGGGTTCCGCGACCTCGGCGGCGGTCCGCGCCTTCGAGCAGGCGCAGGGCATGACGGTGACGGGCGAGGCGAGCGAGAAGACGCTGGCCGCGCTGATGACGGCGCCGGTGCGCCCCGCCGGCGCGCCCGCGAAGCCCGCCGCGAAGGCGCCCGCGCAGGCTCAGTCCGCGCAGACCACGGGTTCGACCGCCGCGCCCGCGAACGCCAAGATGATCGCGACCCAGCGAGCGCTCGCCCGGATCGGCTACGGCCCCGTCACCATCGACGGCAAGATGGGCGCCGAGACCCGCAACGCCATCAAGAGTTTCGAGCGCGACCGGGGCATGCCCGAGACCGGCGAGCCGTCGCCCGCCGTGCTACGCGCGCTGCAGGCGATGACCGGCGCCCCGCTCCAGTGATCGCCCGGCCCGCGTGAGCGCGCGCCTCAAATCGGAGTTCTGGGTCTCGGCCTATGTCCGGCGTTGCCAACTCGCCGGCGCCTATGCGCTGGTGCGCCGGCGCGGCGCCTCGGAGGCGGGCGCGATCTTCATCGTGGTCGACCGGCTCGACAGGACGAACGACCTCTACGGGCCCGCGCTCCAGAGCGAGGCGGACGACGTCCGGGGCCGCGGCTTCGAGCGGCTGCTCGAGGCCGTGGACGGGCTTGTCGTCGAGGAGCGGCTCGCCAAGGAGACGCGTTTCGACACGGATCTCTGGATCGTCGTGGTCGAGGACCGCGAGGGCAGGGCGCATCTCGACGAGATCTGAGCGGGCTCCTCAGCCGCGCTGGCGCGCGAGCTCTCCCAGCCGGGACCGGCGCGTCGGCTTGGCGGCCCGCGCCGCGCCGGCGCGCTCCATGACGCCGATCGGCTCGAACAGCGGCTCATGCCGGGCGGACTTCGCCGACGGCGCGATCAAGGCTGAAATCACCTCGGCGGCGACCGACCGAGACGTCGTCTCGGCGATCTCGACGAGAGCGAACACACGCGCCACCGACGTCGCGATCTCCGGCTGGGCGACGAGCAGCGCGCGCGCCACGACGTCGCTGTCGAGCCCCGCGGCCCGCAGCATGAGCACGAAGGGCTCGCCGCTCGGTTCCGTCACGAGGCGGGCGGCGTCGTCGGGCCGCAGCTCCAGCGCCTCGGCGATCGATTCCGCCACGCGCCGGCCGCCGCCCTCATGGGCGACCGCCTGGTCGATGGCGGCCGTCAGTTCGTCGGCGCCGCCGAACGACCGCAGCGATCCGATGCGGCCCGGGCGGGACGCCAGCGCCGCTCGGATCGAAGCCCGCCGGGCCGGGTCGGCGAAGAGGTAGAGCGGACAGAAGGCGACGGCGTCGAGATCGTCCCGTCGCAGCAGCGCCGCCGCGAGCGCGGGCGACCTTGCGGCGCGCTCCACAACCGCCGCGAGGGTCGAGCCGGTCAATCGGACGGCGGCGTTCGCGACCAGCGTCTCGAGGACGAACTCGTCCGGGTGGCGCGCCAGAAGGCGGATCAGGTCCGAGTCGAGATCTTCGCGCGAGGCGATCGCCGCCGCCTCGGCCGGGCCTCCATCGAGCGCGAGCGCGAGCAGCGTCTGGCGGGAGACGTCCGGAAAGCGGGCCAGGATGGGGGCCGAAACGGCGATGTCGTCGGCGATCAGCCGTTCGACCAGCGAGTGGGGGGCGCGGGGCTCGCCGGCCAGCTTGCGGGCGACCGCCGCGCGCGCGTCGACATTCACGACGTCAAGCAGCTGCGACACCAGCTCCACATACCGCGCGACCTCCTCCGGCGAATGGTCGGGCTTCTGGACGAACAGATCGGTGAGCACGCGCACCAGGATCGGGCGGACGTCCACTCCTTCCTGTCGAGACAGGCGTTCGAGCGTCTCGACCGGAATCAACTCATGGCTCATCGCCGGATCCATGTTGGGGCGTCGGGCGGTCCCACCGGGCGACCGCCTCAAGAAAATCTGGAGCCTGCATGGTTAGCGAGCGGTTAACCAACGGGGCGCGGCCCTTCCTTTCGCCCAGGGAATGAATGGCGATCCAGGACGTTGTTGTGCCGACGCAACAACCGACGGTTCGAACGCATTCGAGAGTGGCCGGTTACCAGTCGTTAACCAATCGGGCCGCTCAATCTTCGTCAGACAGGGCCCGCAACGGGGTCGACCGCCGGGCCAGACCTCAACCCCTTCAGGGGAGGACACAATGGGCCTCGTGCTCGCCTTCGACTCCGCCCCGCGGCCGCCGTCCCGCCAATCCGCAAGACGCCGCGACACCGCCGGCAGCGCTGACATCCTGCTGTTCACGGGCGTCCGCTACGAACGCCACGGCGTCCAGCAGGCGCCCCAGGCTGAGCGCCCGACGCACAGCTCCGGCCACGTCACGCCGGTCCAGTGACCTCCGCCTCCGCCCGCGCGGCGCCCGCGCGCCGCCTGGGCGGGAGAAGGCTCGGCCTTACCGCTGCGGCGTTGCTGGCCGCCGCGCTTGCCGGCTGCGCCCAGACGGGCGATTTCGGACGGCCCCAGCCCAACGTCGTCAACGACGCGCTCATGCCGGCCACGGGCGCCGCGCTCGCTTACGCCCGCAACGAGCCAGTCTCCTCGTTCCGCCTGACCGACGAGGAGCGCGAGATGCGCGATCTCGCCTGGGCGATCGTCACGCCGCCGCTCTCCGAGCAGGTCCGCGGCCGCATGCTGGCCGAACTGCGCCGCACCCGAATCCTGCCGGCCGCGCGCGCCCGGCTCGATCCTGCGTCCTATGTCCGTGCGCTGATCTCGATCGACTTCCGCTCGAGCGCGGCGCGCTATGCGCGGCTCAAGGAGGACGTGCGGGCCGACACCTACCGGATCGAGCCGTTCTTCGCGGCGGCGTCCGACGTCGCCGAGGGCGACCGCGTGCGGGCGAGGGCGCTCACGCGCGTTCCGGACGTCACCGAGGCGGAGCGCGCCGACGCGCTCGCGCGGATCGAGGAGAACGCGCTGATGATCGGCTGGGTCCGCGAATCCTTCGAGGAGCGGCTCGTCTCCTACCGGTTCGCGCTCGACCGATTGATCCTCGAGACGCCGGACCCCTACGCCGTCGAGGTCTCCCGCGCGATCGACGCCTTCGCGGCCGTGCTCGGAAGCCTGAGGCCGCTCGGCGCGCCGCGCGGCGTCTTCAAGAGCTGAGCTTGCGGGTCACGGCGGGGCCGCAGGCGGCCTTGCCGGCGAGCTCCCTCAGCGCCGGCCGCGCGCTCGCGGCGGCCGCGAACAGGCGCACCAGCACGAAGCCGGTCGGCGTCGGCGACACGATGCGGAGCTGCGGGCGGCCCTCCGCCGGATCCTCGATCTCGGCAGCGGCCACGTCGTCCTTCGAGTAGATCGTGACCTCGACGCCGCCATCGGTCGCGGCGCGGTCGGTGAGCGAATAGAAGGGCTGTCCGTAGCGGCTGTGGACCGAGAGCGCGCCATAGGTCGAGGGCAGGGCGGCGGTCACCGTCACCGGACCCTTGGCGAGGTCGAAGCGGCAGGCGGCGGTGACGAAGGCCGGGTCGCGGAACGGCAGCAGGTTCGCGCCGTCGCCTTCGTCGGCGAGCACGGCGAAGCGGCCGTCCGCCCCGACGGCGCCGAGCCGCTCATAGGGCCCGGCGGTCGCGACCCGCGGCACGCCAAGCAGCGAGCCGATATGGACGAGACCCGCGATGACGAGGCTCAACGCCGCGAGATAGGCGAGGCGCATCAGCGACATGCGCCCCTCCGGACATCGAGCAGGCCGGTCGGGTTGGCGCGCTCGAGCGGCGTGCCGAGCGTCGTCTCGTAGAGCGAAAGGCGCAGGACGAAGCGGCCCTCGCCCTCCAGCGGCGCCCAGTTGCCGGGCCGCGCCTGGCTGGACAGCGCGATCCGGATGGGACCGTCGTCCATGCGGACGGCGCCCGCGCTGGTGAGCGACAGATCCTTGGCGTCCTTGGCGTCCTTGGCGAAGCGTTCGCCCTTCGAATTGAAGGCGGCGAGCGTCCAGAGCCGCGCGGGCGGCAGATCGCCGACGAGCTCGTAGTCGCAGGACGCGTCGAGCGTCCGGCCGCCGCCGTCGGTCAGCGCCGTGAACGCCAGCCCGTCGCCATAGGCGAGCGGTGCCTCACCGCTGCGCGCGGTGGCCGCGACCTCGTAGGGGTCGGCGCCGAGCGTGCCGGCGTCCGGCTCGGCCCGCCACACGCCGATCGTGAGGCCCGACACGGGCAGGCCGTTCGCGACCGTCCACCAGGTCGCGCCGAGCCCGAGAACGGCGGCGAGAGCGAGCGCCACGAGCGCTCCGAGCGCGAACCGCATTCGCCGCTCCCTCAGCGCGTCGCGACGGCGGGAGCGGCCCCCGCGGCCGGCAGCACGAGCGAGGCGCGCTCCGGCTTCGGGCCGCCCGCCGAGGCGACGTCGGAGACGATGTCGTTCAGGACGCGGGCCGCGCCGTCGGTCAGGTTGCGGGAACGCGGCACCGCGGCCTCGCCCTCGGCGGGCGCCTGCGCGACCGCCTGCGGCGTGCTCGGAGGCGGCGGCAGGCCGTAGATCGGACGCGGCGGCAGGCCCTGATGGGCGAACGCCATGATCTCCTTCCAGGTCATGGCCGGCAGCGAGCCGCCGGTCATCTCCTTGGTCATGGTGAAGTCGTCATTGCCGAACCAGACGCCGCCGACGAGCGAGCCGGTGAAGCCCACGAACCAGCCGTCGCGATAGGATTGCGACGTGCCGGTCTTGCCGCACACCTGATAGCCGTCGAGCCGGGCGCGGCCGCCGGTGCCGGCCTCCGTCACCGCGAGCATGATGCGGTCCATATCGGCCACGACATGCGGCCCGAGCACCTGCTCGGGGGGGCTGGTGTCGCGATCGTGCCGCCACAGCAGGTCGCCCTTTGAGTCGAGCACGTCGATCGCGGCGTAGGGCGTGGCGCGACGGCCGGCGTTGGCGATGGTCGCATAGGCCGAGGTGTGGTCGATCACCGAGACCTCCTCCACCCCGAGCGCGAAGGCCCGCCCGACGTCGAGCTTGCTGGTGATCCCCATCTTATGCGCGAGGCTGATCACGTTCCGCTGGTCGACCGCGAGGGCGAGACGCACCGGGATCGTGTTGATCGACTTCGCATAAGCGGTCTGCAACTGGACCCGGCCCGCGAACTTCCGGCCGTAGTTGCGAGGACACCAATTGCCCACGCAAATGCCGGTGTCGTTGACCACGCTGTCCGGCGTGAACTTTCCGGACGCGAAGGCGGTCGCGTAAACATAGGTCTTGAACGACGAGCCGGGCTGCCGCAAGGCGTCGACCGCGCGGTTGAACTGGCTCTGGCCGTAGTCGCGGCCGCCCACCATCGCGCGAACCGCGCCCGACGGCTCCATGATCACGGCGGCCGCCTGGTCGACCTCGTACTGCTCGCCATACTGACGCAGCATCTGCTCGACCGCGGCCTCGGCGTGGCGCTGGACCGCGAGGTCGAGCGCGGTGCGCACGACCAGCACCCGCTGGCCCTTGAAGGCGCCGTCCTTGGCCATCTGCCGGACCTGGCCGAACGCCCAGTCGAGATAGTAGTCGGGGCTCGACGCCTGGACGATCGGTTTCGGCGTCGCCGGATTGAAGCGGGCGACCTGCACCTGCCCCTCGGTCATCATTCCGGAGTTCACGAGATTGTCGAGGACCACGGAGGCGCGCGCGCGCGCGGCCGCCAAATTGATGTGCGGGGCGAAGCGCGTCGGCGCCTTGAACAGGCCCGCAAGCATCGCGCTTTCGGCGAGCGTCACCTCGCGGGCGGACTTGCCGAAATAGTAGTTCGCCGCCGCGTCCACGCCGAAGGCGCCGCCGCCCATATAGGCGCGGTCGAGATAGAGCTTGAGAATCTCGTCCTTGG
Source organism: Hansschlegelia zhihuaiae (assembly GCF_004103825.1). Classification (GTDB taxonomy): domain Bacteria; phylum Pseudomonadota; class Alphaproteobacteria; order Rhizobiales; family Methylopilaceae; genus Methylopila; species Methylopila zhihuaiae. Next base: position 1,788 of record NZ_RYFI01000011.1, on the reverse strand, counting down.
TCAGGTGATGCTCGAGCCAGAGCGCGAGGAACGCCTCCTTGATCTTGCGCTCGATGGTGCGCTCGTTGGTCAGGAAGATGTTCTTGGCGAGCTGCTGGGTGATGGACGAGCCGCCCTGCCGCACGCCGTTCGCGCGGGCGTTTTCGACGATGGCGCGGACCGTGCCCAGGACGTCGATTCCGAAATGCGAATAGAAGCGCCGGTCTTCGGTCGCGAGCGCGGCCATCACGAGATGCGGCGGGTATTCGGACAGCGGAATGCCGTCGTTCTGCAGCACGCCGCGCTTGCCGACCTCGACCCCGTGCCGGTCGAGGAAGGTGACGGAGATGTCGCCGCGGTTGAGCCAGTCGTCGCCGGTCTCGCGGAACGCCGGCGTGGCGAGCGCCATCACCAGCACCGCGCCGGCGGCCCCGAGCGTCAGCGTCTCGCCGAGGCCCTCGGCGAGCCAGCGCCGCCAGCCGCGGACCCGGAACCGGTCGAAGGCCGCGCAGACGGCGTCCCATTTGCGGGTCGCGGCGGGCGTGAGGCTCCAGACCGCATCGTCGAGCCACGAGTCGATCGCGAGCAGCCGCCGCTTGATTTCGGCCCGCCTCTTTCCCTCGAACCGGAACATCGGACGCCGACGACCTCACCAAAGCGGCCCATGCCAGGGGATCGGCGATCCATCCGGCGCGAGCCTCGCCCTAAGACACGACTTGACGCTTTCCGTCCCTGCGCGCAAGAGCCGTGCCTCCCATGCCGGAACGCAGCGCGCGTCGCACGGACGACCCGGCTGGAGCATGAGGTTCAGCATGGCGCGGCCCGCCGCCGCCGATGCGCCGTTCTGGCGCACCAAGCGGCTCGACCAGATGACGAACGACGAGTGGGAGAGCCTGTGCGACGGCTGCGGCCGGTGCTGCCTGCTCAAGCTCGAGGACGAGGAGACCGAGCGCGTCTACTATACGGACGTGTCGTGCCGTCTGCTCGACTGCGAGGCGTGCCGTTGCACCAACTACCCCGCACGGGCGACGCTTGTCCCGGACTGCGTGCAACTCACCCCCGAGACCGTCGAGGAGATCGGCTGGCTGCCGCCGACCTGCGCCTACCGGTTGGTGCGCGACGGCCGCGACCTGCCCTGGTGGCATCCGCTGGTCTCCGGACGGCCCGAAACGGTTCACGAGGCGCGCGTCTCCGTCCGGGGCCGGGTCTCGGCCTCGGAGACCGAGGTTGCGCTCGAGGACATGGAGGAGCGGATCGTCAGCTGGCCGGCCAGAGGTGTGAAGCGACGGAAGGACTGAGCGCGCGCTTGGCGACGGGCCGGAACCTCACTTCGCTCCGACGGCGACGTTCCTGGCGCCTGCGGCGATGGCGACGAGGCCAAGGCCTATGCAGGCCGAGGCCAGAACCTCGACAGCGTCGATCGCGAGCGGCGAAGGCGAGATCATGACGCTGACCAGCCCGTAGACCAGGCCCACCGCGACGCCCAGGAGAGAGGCCTGGGTGAGGCTCCACCGCTCCGGCGTCGCCGGCCGCGCGCCGAGAACGATCGACAGATCCTGGTTCGCCATCTTCATCTCCCTTCGACCGGGAAGAAAGTCGAGAGGAGACGATTTGGTTCCCGTCCGAAGCCTCCGCGCCGCGCGCGGAGGCTTTGGGGCCTCATTTTTCGACGAAGGCCTTTTCGATGACGAAGTGTCCGGCCTCGCCGTGGTTGCCTTCCTCGTATCCGCCGGCGACCAGCATCTCGCGGGCGTCACGGATCATGTCGGGCGAGCCGCACAGCATGAAGCGGTCGCGTTCGGGCGACAT
>NZ_RYFI01000010.1:118787-183313 GCF_004103825.1 Hansschlegelia zhihuaiae | reverse complement strand
CTGGGCGACCGCGCCGAGGACGCCTTCCGCCAGGCGCTGCTCGGCTCCGGCGGCTCGCTCAACGTGTTCTGGGCCAACGGCCTCGTCACCACCCTCGTCGCGCTGTCGGCGATCCTGCTGTTCTGGGGCCCGATCTCCGACGCCATCGCCTGGGCGAGAGGCCGCGGAAAAGACCGCGACCCGGCCCGAACCGTGGAAGTCATCGAATGAGGACGCGGTGAGACGAGGCGTCATCCCGGACGGCGCGCGCCGTCCGGGACCGCCGGCCGGGACCGGCGGCGCGTTGATTGCGCGCCGCGTCCTGAAAGCGATCCTGGCGCTCCGCTTCGCTGCAGCCGGGATGACGCGCTAGCGAAAGCGTTTGTGATGCACGGCATGTTCGGATCCACCGCCCGCAACACGGGCCTTGAGCGCGCGCTGAAGAACGCGCTCGCGGGCGAGGTCCGCTTCGACGCCTTCACTCGCGGGCGCTACGCCACCGACGCGTCGATCTACCAGATCATGCCGGAAGGCGTGGCGTTCCCGAAGTCGGAAGCGGACGTCCAGGCCGCGCTCCAGATCGCGGCCCAGCACAGCGTCCCGGTCATCGCACGCGGCGCCGGCACCTCACAGAACGGCCAGCCGATCGGCTCCGGCCTCATCCTCGATTTCTCACGCCATCTCAACGGCCTGATCGCCTTCGATCGGGAGGCCCGGACCGCCGTCGTGCAGCCCGGCATGGTGCTCGAGCATCTGAACGCCCGCGCGAAGAAGGACGGGCTGTTCTTCCCCGTTGAGCCCTCGACCGCGAGCCGCTGCACCTTCGGCGGCATGACGGGCAACAATTCGTCCGGCGCCCGCTCGCTGCGCTACGGCAAGACCGTCGACAACGTGCTCGCGATGCGGGCGCTGTTCCACGACGGGGAGGCGTTCCGGCTCGACGGCGGGCCGGTCGGCGACAACGCCGTGACACGCGCCCGCAACCTGATGGCCGCGATGACCGCGCTCGCCCACGAGCATCGCGAAGACATCGAGGCGATCTTTCCGAAGGTCCAGCGCAGGGTCGGCGGCTACAATCTCGACGAACTGCTGCCCGCGCGGCCGAACCTCAGCCGGTTGCTGGTCGGCTCCGAGGGCACGCTCGCGGTCACGACCGAGATCACCGTGCAGTTGTCGCCTTTGCCGAAGCATCGCGTGATGGGCGTCTGCCACTTCCCCGATTTCCGCTCCGCCATGGAGACCACCCGGCGCCTCGTCGCGCTCGGCCCCGTCGCGGTCGAGCTCGTGGACAACAACGTGCTCACGCTGGGCGCCGACATCCCGCTGTTCCGCAGAACGCTCGGCGACATCACGAGGGGCAAGCCGAACTGCCTGCTGCTGGTCGAATTCGCAGGCGACGACGCGGCCCATCTGCGCCTCGAGCTGAAGCGGCTCGACCACTGCATGGCGGACCACGGCTTCCCCGACGCCGTGGTCGAGGTCGTCGAGCCCTCCCGGCAGGCGAATGTCTGGGGCGTGCGCGAGGCCTGCCTCAACATCATGATGTCGATGAAGGGCGACGGGAAGCCGATCTCCTTCATCGAGGACTGCGCGGTGCCGCTCGAGCATCTCGCGGACTACACCGACGCCGTCACCGCCGTGTTCGAGAAGCACGGCACGCGCGGCACCTGGTACGCTCACGCCTCGGTCGGCTGCCTGCATGTCAGGCCGATCCTCAACATGAAGACCGAGGACGGCGCGCGGAAGATGCGCGCCATCGCCGAGGAGGCCTGCGAGCTCGTCCGCCGCTACAAGGGCTCGTTCTCGGGCGAGCACGGCGACGGCATCTCGCGCTCGGAATTCGTCGAGCCGATGTTCGGCGAAAAGCTCACGCGCGCCTTCGAGCAAGTGAAGGACGCCTTCGACCCCGGGAACCGCCTGAACCCGAACAAGATCGTCCGCGGCCCGAAATTCGACGACCGCTCGCTGATGCGCTTCGCGCCGGACTACGCCGTCACGGTCCCTGCGTCTCCCGCGCTCGACTGGTCGGAGTGGGGCGGCTTCGGCCAGGCGGTCGAGATGTGCAACAACAACGGCACATGCCGGAAGATGACGGCCGGCACCATGTGCCCGTCCTACCGCGCGACCAAGGACGAGCAGCACGTCACGCGCGGGCGCGCCAACACGCTCCGGCTCGCGATCTCGGGCCAGCTCGGCCCTGACGCCTTCACCTCCGAGGAGATGAAGCAGACGCTCGACCTCTGCGTCTCGTGCAAGGGCTGCAAGCGCGACTGCCCGACGGGCGTCGACATGGCGCGCATGAAGATCGAGTTCCTGAGCGCCTATCACGCACGCCACGGAGTGCCGCTCAAGGAGCGCCTGATCGCGCATCTGCCGCGCTACGCGCCCTGGGCCGCGCGTCTCGCGCCCCTGATGAACCTGCGCGACCGGATGCCGGGCGCGGCGAAGCTCAGCGAAAGGCTGCTCGGCTTCTCGGCGCGCCGCACGCTGCCGAAATGGCGCAAGCCCTGGGCGCAGAAGGGGCGAACTGCGCGGCCCGAGGACGTGATGGGCGACGGCCGCGACGTCGTGCTCTTCGGCGACACCTTCAACCGCTATTACGAGCGCGAGAACCTCGAGGCGGCCGAGCGCGTGCTCGGCGCCGGCGGTTACCGAATCCACCGCGTCGAGGCGAAGGACGGCGGCCGGGCGCTCTGCTGCGGACGGACCTATCTCTCGGCCGGCCTCGTCGACGAGGCCCGCGCCGAGGCGCGGCGCACGCTCGACGCGCTCGCGCCCTATGTCGCGAAAGGCGCCCGGGTCGTCGGGCTCGAGCCGTCCTGCCTCTTCACCTTCCGCGACGAGTTCTTCGCCCTGCTGCCGAAGGCGGAGGTCCAGCCGGTCGCCGACGCGGCAGTGCTCATCGAAGAGCTGCTTTCGGCCGACATCGCCAAGGGCCGCACCGTCCTGCCGCTCAGGGACCAGGGCGGCCGGGTGGCGCATCTCCACGGCCACTGCCACCAAAAGGCGTTCGACGCGATGACCGCCGTTCAGGCGGCGCTCAAGGCGATTCCCGGGCTCGAGGTCCGGCCGATCGAGTCGAGCTGCTGCGGCATGTCGGGCGCCTTCGGCTATGGCGCCAAGACCGTCGACGTCTCGCTCGCGATGGGCGAACTCTCGCTGCTGCCGGCCGTGCGCGCGGCGGCGGGCGGCGACCTCGTGGTGGCGGACGGCACGAGCTGCCGCCACCAGATCCACGACGGGGCCGGACGCGAGGCGATCCATGTCGCGCGCGTGCTCGACATGGCGCTGGCGGGCTGACGCCGAGCCCACCATTTTCGCATGGCCATTATGCGTTCATAACTTTAGAACGCTGCGCCATTAATGAATTCTGATTTTCGCAGGGGCGGCGCTAAGCGCGACTGAAGCCATTTCGAGCCAACCCCGCCTCATCTGCTGATATCTAATTGTTTCTATGAGCTTTTTTCGAATATGAAAACGAATGGACGCTCGCCTCTTGATGAACTAGCTCCGGACCAACAGTTCCCGATCGAACAATCCATCACTCGAACTCACTTATTATTGCATTCAAATTAGCTTGCCTATCGCCCGATTGAGAGGCGATATCGTTCCCGGGCGCGTCCCCGCCTCGGCTTCGGCGGCGGGGTGAAAAGAAAAATCGAAGCACCCGGATCCGGAGACCGCGACGTCGGGCTTCGGCGTCGGCGCTTCCCCGAAACGCACAGGAATCGACCCATGAGCGGAACGCACAAGATTCTCATCCTCGGCGCGTCCTACGGTTCGCTGCTCGCGACCAAGCTGCTGCTCGCCGGCAACGACGTGACGCTGGTCTGCCTTCCCCAGGAGGCGGAGCTCATCAATCGCGAGGGCGTGCGCGTGCGCATGCCGCTGAAGGACGGCGGCATGGTCGAGATCGCGTCGCGCGACCTGCCCGGCCGGCTGGAGGCCGCCGGCCCCGGAGACGTCGACCCCTCGGCCTACGCCCTCATTGGCCTCGCCATGCAGGAGCCGCAATATCGCTCGCCCGGCGTCCGGGAGCTCGTGGCCGCCATCGGGCGAGCGAAGGCCCCGGCGATGTCGATCATGAACATGCCGCCGCTGCCCTATCTGAAGCGTCTGCCGGGCCTCGCGACCGGCGGCCTCGAGGCGGCCTATGCCGACCCGTCGGTCTGGGCGCCGATCGACCCGACCTACCTGACGCTGTGCAGTCCGGACCCGCAGGCCTTCCGCCCGCAGGGGGAGCCGCTCAACCTGCTGCAGGTCTCGCTGCCCACCAACTTCAAGGTCTCGCGCTTCGAGAAGGACGAACACACCGCGGTCCTGCGCGACCTGGAGGCCGGGATCGACGCGGCCCGCTGGACGGTCGACGGCGATGCCGTCGAGCTGCCGGTGAAGCTCCGCGTCCATGACAGCATCTTCGTGCCGCTCGCCAAATGGGCGATGCTGCTGACCGGCAATTACCGCTGCGTGACGCCGCGCGGCCCGCGGGCGATCCGCGACGCGGTGCATTCCGACATCGAGGCGTCGCGCGCGATCTACGCCTGGGTCCGCGAAGTCTGCGTCGCGCTTGGCGCGGCGGAACGCGACCTCGTGCCCTTCGAAAAATACGCCGCCGCCGCCAATGGCCTGACGAGCCCGTCCTCCGCCGCCCGGGCGCTGTTCGCCGGCGCCAAGGCGATCGAGCGCGTCGACCTGCTGGTCCAGACGATCGCCGCGGGACGCGGCATGCGGAACGCGACGCTCGACGAGACCGTCGGCCTCGTCAACGAGCGCCTCGAGCTCAACCGTCGCGATGCCGCCTGACCGGCCCGGGGAAGACGGCGCGCCCGCGACTTGCCATGAGACCGAACGGCCCGAAGGCTATGGCTTTCGGCCGTTCTGTTCCCGATAGGACCGACCTGTTCCAGCCCAAAGATCCGCTTCTGCGCTCCTTCGCTCATAAGTCCAGATAGGCGGCGAGAGAGACGCCCGCAGCGCCTCGGCCCAGGCCCCCCGGCGTCAGCGAAAGAACGCAGGGGCGGGCCGCGGCGAAACCTTGATCTCGCTCAATGCGCCTTCCGCCGTTCAGCGCCGATGATGCTCGCTCACTCGAACATGGAGACGCGCAGATGATCTCGCCCGAGGAAGCCGCCGCGGCCGCAATGACAGCGGAAGCCGCAATGCCTGATCCTGCCCTCATGGCGCTGAGCATGAAGTCGCTCGCTCTGGATCTCCCGCTCGCGATCGCCGTCGAGACCATTCGTTTCAATGTCCGTATCGCGATGGCTTGGCTGGATCACGTCGGCCGCGTCGCTGCTTTGAGCCCTTCCGCCGCCAGCGACGTGTCGTTTCCCGACGACGGACCGGCGGTGCGCGTCGCCCCACAGCGTCCGGTCGCTGTCGCGGCCAGGCTCGCAGCCTGACCTGGAGGACAGGTCCCATGACGTCGCCGTCCGTCTCTGTCGAGCCCCTAAGCCGGCGTCAGCTCCGGTCGAAACTGATGACCGTGCGACTGCGCCTTGCGCGGGAGCCTGAGCATCCGAATGGCAGTGATCATTATGGCTACGCCTTCGTCGCGCCTCTCGACAGTCGAGGGATGCTTAGTCTCTCGCTTTGGCGCAAGGAGAGGGCGCGCTGCCGCGTCGTCCGGTTCTGGGCGGGGGAAAATGCGCTGTTCGGGTTGCTGAAGCACCGGGCGGGCGGACGTGGTGGGGCGATCTGGATGTTCGATTTCGATCCAGACCGGTCTGACGACGACGAAATTGGGCATCGTCTCGACATTCATCGGTTCCGAACGGGGGAATACGTCACTCTCGAACATCGCGGGGAGCCTCACGTATTCCGCGTATCGAGTGTCGAAGAATTCGTTCCCGAGGACCGTCTTGCGCCCTTGGCGACGCGGTGCCCCACGACGGCGCGTCTCAAAACGTCGGCAGCCTGAGGGGCCGCCCATGAGCCGGGGAAGGTCAGCCGCAAGCTCTCGACAGATCGCGCCGCGGGCTCGCCTGAAGGTCGTCACGCTGCAGTTGGCGCGGCGACGAGGATGCCCGGCAGGCTCCGCTGATTGCGGCTATGTCTTCGTGGCGCCGCTGGATGAGCAGGGGCGGCTCAGCCTGACCGAATGGGCGAAACAGCCGGACAAGTGCGGCGTCGTTCGCTTCTGGTCGGATGCGCTCACGTTGCACGGCAAGCTCCGGCGGCGCAGCGGACCGGAGGGCAATGTCTGGTTCTTCGATTTCGATCCGGCGACGGATGCGGATGATCGAGTCGGCTACAGACTTGACGAGCATCGCTTCTCGCCGGGCGAATACATCACGCTGACGGACGACGCCGGGAGCGACATTCTCAAGGTGATGAGCGTGGCGTCCCTCAGCGACCTGGCTGGAGCTCCAACGTCTCCTTTTCCGACTGCGGAGGCGCTCGAGGCCGAAGCGAATATCGGCTATGATCCCCACGTCGGCTAGCGGGCCGAAGCGCGCTTTGCCAATGTGGGACGTCGTCGTGCCGGCGCCCACCCTTCAGGCGGACCGGCAAAGAAGCCCGGCGACCCGTTTCGAAACGTCCAAGGCGTCTCCCGACGCTTCGACCTTCGGCCAACCGATTTCTCCGGCTCCCTTTCGCAACTGGACCGCCAGAACGCTGACGTCGGCGTCCGAGACATCGCCAGTCCGGCGGGAAACGCGGCTCGCCAGGAGTTCCCCGGCGGCGTCAAGCCAAACTCCTCGGAAATCATACGACGACGCGGACGCGACCTGCTCGATCCGAGAGCGCTCGACCGGCGTCGAGAACGTCGCTTCGGCGACGACGCCATGACCTGACCTTAGGACGCTTCCGGCCCGCTCGCAGATTTCTTGGTAGACTCTGCTCGTCACATCCGCCCGATACGCCTCCTGCGGCAGTTTCTGATCCGGAGCGACGCCAAGCATCGCCTTTCGGATTCGGTCGCTGCCGAGGATTCGCGCGCCGGGAGCCTGACCGACGTCATGCGCGATGGCGGCCGCCACCGTCGACTTGCCCGAACCCGAGAAGCCGCCGATCGCCACCAGCTTCGGCGCGACAGGCTCCAGCAGCCTCCGCGCGAGAGAGAGGCAATCGCGGGCTTCTCGCGCCTTCCTGTCGTCGGCCTGCGCCTGACCGGCGGCGACATGCGCCCTCACCGCCGCTCGGATAGACATGAGGAACGGCAGGAGGGGCAGAGCCGACTCGTCGTCGATTCTGTCGAGATAGCGATTGAGCGCGAGGTTCGCGTGGGAGCGAAGCTCGCGCCGCCACAGATCCATGAGAAGGAACGCCAGGTCATAGAGCCGATCGATGGTGGCGAGCTCATCGTCGAACTCGAGGCAATCGAAAAGGGTAGGCTCTCCCCGCCACATGCAGATGTTCTGGAGATGCAGATCTCCGTGACCGCGTATCACGGCGCCGGCCTCGCCCCGCCGGTCGAGCATTCCCGAGAAACGCTCGTAGGCGACGTCGCAGTCGGCGCAGTAGCGAGCGACCTCCTCGGGGTCCAAGACGTCGGAGGTTCGCAACAGCCTCGCGTTGCCGTCGATGACGCGGCCTATCCTTCCGCCGGCGTTCCGATCGACAACGGAGTTGGCGTTTTGATGGAAGTCGGCGACGACCAGAGCGAGACGCGAAATGACGGCGGCGGTCAGATCGCCGCGCGCGGCCATCCGGTCGAGGAGAGCGTCCGATGGAAATCGCGCCATCTCCACCGCGGCGTCGACCAGCGCCCCTTCGCCGTCGAGGGCCAAGCGGCCATCGCCTGCGCGCGTCACCCGTCTTACGCCGTGATAGAGCGTCGCAGCCGTGCGCCGGTTGAGCGCGACCTCCCGATCGCAGTCATCGAGCCGCGCGCCCGCCGTCGAGAAGTCGACATAGGGCAGCTTCACGGCGCGCTTCAGCTTCCAGACAGTGTTACGACCGAGGAGAATGACGGAGATATGGGTTCGCTGCTCGCTCACATCCGGGCCGAGCAACTTCTTCAGAAAGTCGATGACTACGGCCTGCTCGGCCTCGGGGTCGCTCATGGCGTGATCGCCACCTTCAGGACGCCGTCGCGCTGGTGGGAGAACAGATCGTAGGCCTGCTCGATATCGTCGAGCTTGAACCTGTGCGTCACGAGGGGGCGCATGTCGACCCGGCCAGACGCGATGACGTCCACAAGGCGTCGCATCCGTTCCTTGCCGCCGGGACAAAGCGTCGTGACGATCTTGTGGTCGCCGAGCCCTGCCGCAAATGGCCCGAGCGGGATCCGAAGGTCTTCCGAATAGACGCCGAGGCTCGACAGCGCGCCGCCGGGACGCAGGACCCGGAGGGCCGCCTCGAACGTGGCCTGCGTTCCAAGCGCCTCGATCGCGACGTCGACGCCGCGGCCACCGGTGAGCGTCAGGATCTGCTCGACTGGATCGCCAGTTTTGAAGTTTATGACCTCGTCGCAACCCATCCGGCGCGCCATAGCGAGGCGGGCGGGCACAGTGTCGACGCCTATGATCCGAGTGGCGCCCATCAATTTAGCGCCGGCGACGGCGCTGAGCCCGATTGGCCCGAGCGCGAACACCGCCACCGCGTCGCCGATGCGCACGCCGCCGCTCTCCGCGCCCGAAAAGCCGGTCGACATGATGTCGGGACACATCAGGACCTGCTCGTCGGTCAACGCGTCAGGCGTCGGAGCGAGGTTCGCCATCGCGTCGGGCACAAGTAGGTATTCGGCCTGCGCCCCATCGATCGTGTTCCCGAAGCGCCAACCGCCCATCGCCTTGAAACCATGCTTCTCGCGGGGACCATCCTGTGAGCCGCAGCCGCAGAGACAGGCATAGGAGTGGCCGCTCGGCGTGATCGCGCCCGCGATCACGCGCTGCCCCTCTTGATAGCCGGATATGGCTGATCCGAGCTTCTCGATGACTCCCACGGGCTCGTGACCGATCGTCAGACCCTTCGCGACGGGATATTCGCCTTTGAGGATGTGGACGTCCGTCCCGCAGATCGTCGTCGTGGTCACGCGGACGAGGGCGTCGAGCGGACCGACGTCGGGGACAGGTTTGTCGTCGAGCACAATGCGTCCGGGCTCGACAAAGATCGCAGCTTTCATTTTCGGCATGGGATGGCTCCGCCGCGTGGATGTCAGTCGCGAGCCTTACTGCGGTCGCCGCTGCTCCCATTGATCCAGCGCAACCCCAATCCTTTGAGCGCGCTTGCCCGCGCGGGACGCCGCTGACGCAGATCAAGGCGGCGGGGATCGGTCCGTCACATTGATTGCGAAGGAGGGCCATCGCCGCCCTTGAGACCGCCCCCGCCCTCAGAGCGTCCGAGTGGAGCTGACAAGCGTGGGCCGAGACAGGAGATGGGACCATGTCTGACGCCGGATTGAAGTCGCTCGTGGAGGAAGAGCTCGAATTCGAGCCTGTCGTGAACGCTGCTCACATCGGCGTCGCGGTTCGTGAAGGCGTTGTCACGCTGACCGGTCACGTGGCGAGCTATGCCGAAAAGGTGGCGGCCGAGAAGGCCGCCCAGCGCGTTCGGGGGGTAAGGGCGATCGCCGAGGAGATCGAGGTTCGCTACCCCTATGACGGCAAGCGGAGCGACGACGAGATCGCCAAGCGCGCAATCAAAGTGCTCGACTGGAACACGATGGTGCCGGCCGCCGTGAAGGTGAAGGTCGAGCGCGGCTGGATCACCCTGTCCGGCACAGTCGACTGGCAGTACCAGCGCGAGGCCGCGGAGTCGTCGGTGCGGAAACTCGACGGAGTCGTCGGCGTGTCCAACACGATCGCGCTTACCGATCGACCGAAGGCGGACGACGTGAAGAAGAAGATCGAGGACGCTCTGAAGCGGAACGCCGCGCTCGACGCGGCTGCGATCCACGTCACCGTCACAAACGACAAAGTCAGCCTTTCGGGTCGTGTGCACAGCTGGCAGGAGCGCCGCATCGCCGAGCAGGCCGCTTGGTCGGCCGCCGGCGTGAAATCCGTAGACGACACGATCAGCATCGCCGCCTGACAGCGCCGACGAGCGGGCCCGGATCGCCTGTGGCGGTCCGGGTCTCCGCCGCGCGTCGCGCTTGTGCTCATCCCCGAGACAATCGCTCCGCCAGGCGGTCTACGAAAATTCTCTGGGAGGGCAAGAGTTTCTCCTTTGCGACAGCCGTATTGAACCAGGCTGCGCGATCGATTTCGGGGAAAGCCGCCCTCCGGCCCGAGCGCGGCGGCCATTCGATCTCGAATAGATCGCTTTTTACGGCTGCGACTTCGAAGTCGCCACGACCCGCATAACAGCGGACGACCTTCCCGGCCCGCTGTCTGACGGTCCCGAGATCCATGAGTTCGCCGCCGAGGGTCTGTCCCAGCTCTTCGGCGAACTCACGCCTGGCGGCCGTTTCCGGCGGTTCACCCGCCCGCACTTCGCCTTTCGGGATCGACCAGGCTCCGAGATCCTTATGTCTCCAAAACGGGCCGCCCGGGTGAACGAGCAGCACCTCGAGGCCGGAGCCCGCGCCGCGGTAGATGAGGATTCCCGCGCTGTTCATGAACGGCCCGAGGTCATTGACGTCGTCCCCCGTCGTCATGCTTTGCGGCAGGTCAAAGCGGCCAGCGGCTCCAAGAAGAGAATGTCGCCGAGCGATCCGCTCAACCGTCACGACTGGAGCGAGCCATGTCCAAAGAACTCGTCGAGACCTCATCTTCAGAGCCAGCGGCCGCGCCCGCCCGCCGGCATCTCATGCGCGAATTCGACCGTCTGTTCGACCGGATGTCCTCCGTGATCGAACTGCCGGCGATGGAGCGCCTGTTCGAACGCGCGATCGGCCCGAGCGCCTTTGCGCCTGCGATCGACATCGCGGAAACCAATGACGAATACAAGCTCACCGCCGAGGTCCCCGGCCTCGAGCCTTCGCAGGTCGACGTCTCGGTCGTCGGCGACATGCTGGTCATCAAGGGCGAGAAGACACGCGAGACCGAGAAGACGGAAGGCGGAACCCAGATTTCGGAGCGCACGTACGGCTCGTTCCGCAGGAGCTTTCAGCTTCCCGACGACGTCGACGCGAGCCAGATCGAAGCCAACCACCGCAACGGCGTTCTGACGATCCGCCTCCCCAAGATCGGCGAGGCGAAGCAGGCGAAAAAGATCGAGGTCAAGGCCGCTTGACGCGAGGCGGCGGTCGGGCCCGCCAGCGAGTTTCGACGAGCCCGGCGCCGCCCGAAGCAAACCCGTCGGGGCCGGGAGAAGCCAGCGGAGTGCCGGCAGCCCAAACCCATGCGCGCACGAAGGATTTCAGCTCGGATCGCTCGGCAAAGGCGTGTTCGCGGCCTTGCTGGGCGCCGCTTTGATCGCGGGCTTGATCATCCTGCTGACCACTCTGTCGCGAACCACCGACCGGAACGTCCGCGCGACTGGGGAACGCGCGCGAGCGGAGGCGATCGATAAGGAATGCCGACGGGCGTGCAGCGCGTGGCTCGCGCCGCAGTGCGACGCGCAGGCGTCCGCGCGAAGCGAAAGCGTCTTCGACTGCGTGAGTCGCCTGGCGCCGCTCTTCCAGAACTGCGTGGACCAGTGTCGAGGCCGTTAGCCGTCTCGATGACGGCAAGGCGCCGCTCTGCGACAGGCCGCGAATAATTGTCGTCGACCACGCTGCGTCGACTTGCGTCGCGTCGAGCTATGCCCGATTGCTCTCTATGACGATCCTTGATCGTGGGATGTCGCTCGTGGGCGGGATAGCGCGAACGCCGCGTGACCGTCGCCGCGCAGTCCTGTTGCGACCAAAACCGTGACGTTTGGCGAATTCGCACAAGAGAGCCTCTGGCTTACCGCACTGCACCTCGCCGTCGCGTCCGCTACGTCAATCCATGTCCTGCTGCGGAAACGCGACGTGCGGGCCGCTATCGGATGGATCGGAGTCGCGTGGCTGTCGCCGATCTTCGGCGCGGCGCTCTATTTCGCCTTCGGCGTCAATCGCGTCCATCGCAAGGCCCGACGCCTGCGTGGCGTAAGCCGCTTCCGGACGCCGTCCGGCCCGGACGCGCGAGAGCTCTCGCCGCAAGACCGGCTCGCGTCCGCGGTCGGCGCTGTGACCGGCGTCGATCGCGTCGACGGGACCGTCGAATCCATCCTGCAATCGGGCGACGAGGCCTATCCGGTCATGCTTCGCGCGATCGAGGAGGCCAGGGCCACCATCGAACTGTCGACCTTCATATTCCGCACCGACGAGGCCGGGCAGCCATTCGTTGAGGCGCTCGCCGACGCGCATCGGCGCGGGGTCGCGGTCCGCGTCCTGATCGACGGCATGGGCGGCGGCTATTTCAAGTCGGCCGCCTATCGGGCGCTTAGGCGACGCGGCGTGCCGGCCGCGCGTTTCCTGCACTCGGCCTGGCCGTGGCGGATGCCGCTGCTCGATCTCAGGCTGCACAAGAAGGCCTTAATCATCGACCGGCGCACCGCTTTCGTCGGCGGGCTGAACATCGCGGCCGAAAACGTGCTCGCGCGTCCGACTCGCACTCCCGTCCGCGATCTGCATTTCCGCGTGACCGGCGCTGTGGTCGACCAGATCGCCGACAGCTTCGACGAAGACTGGACGTTCACCACCGGCGCCGACGTCCCAGAGACGCCGTCCTCGTCGCCCTCGGACGGGCCGCGCGCGCGGGCGATCGTCTCCGGTCCCGACCAGGCGGTTGACCGGCTTGTGCTCGTGTTGCTCTCGGCCGTGTCCTCGGCCCGGAAGACCATTCGCATCGCCACGCCCTACTTTCTTCCTGACGAGCGCGTTCTGACGGCCCTTCAGGTCGCGGCGCTACGCGGGGTCGAGGTGCGGCTCGTCACCCCTGCGGTCAACAATCACCGGCTGGTGGCTTGGGCTTCGGACGCGCATGTCAGGCCGCTGCTGGAGGCGGGATGTCGGCTCTACCGGTCCCCGCCCCCCTTCGACCATTCCAAGCTCATGACCATCGACGACGTCTGGTGCCTAATCGGGAGCGCGAACTGGGACTCGCGCAGCCTTCGTCTCAATTTCGAACTCACGGTGGAGCTCTATGAGGCCAAGCTGGCGACCCGGCTGTCGGAACTGATCGTTTCGAAGTGCAGCGCTCCGCTGACGCTCGCCGAGCTCGACCGCAAGCCCTTGCCCTTGAAGGTCCGGGACGCGGCCGCGCGGCTGATGTCGCCCTACTTATGACGCTGGATGCCGCCGCTTGAAGGTCGCGACCTACAACATTCACAAATGTCGGGGGACGGACGGTCGCTCCCGTCCAGACCGCATCATCGGCGTCCTACGCGAAATCGGCGCCGAGGTGGTGGCGCTTCAAGAGGTCGATCGACGGTTCGGCTCCCGCATCGGGCTGCTTGACCTGAAGGCGCTGCAAGAGGAGACCGGGCTTCGCCTCCTGGCCCAATCCGACGCGCCGGACGGCCATGGCTGGCACGGCAACGCGCTGCTGGTCGCGCGCGAGCCTGTGTCGTACCGGCGCGCCCGCATCAGATTGCCGGGCGTCGAGCCGCGTGGCGCGATCATCGTGGATCTCGACTTCGGCGACGGCCCGTTCCGGATCATCGCCGCGCATTTCGGTCTGTTGCGCCGGTCGAGGCTCTCTCAGGCGGGAGCGCTGGTGACGGCGTTCGGATGGCTGCCGCCGATGCCGACCCTGCTGCTCGGCGATCTCAATGAATGGCGACGCCGGCGACGCTCGTCTCTCAACGTCTTCGAGCCGCTGTTCGGCGAAGCGCATCCGCTGCCCAGCTTCCCGTCCCGTCGTCCGATCTTTCCGCTCGACCGGATCCTGGGGTGGCCTCACGGGTTGGTGCGCGACCTTGCTGTCCACAACACTCCGCTTGCCCGCAAGGCGTCAGACCACCTGCCTCTGACCGCGAGGGCCGATCTCCATGGCCAGGGCGTCGCGTCGCGCCACAGCAGCGCCCGCGAGTCCGGAGACGCGATCGAGCACCCCTGACAGCGCAAAGGAAGGGCGTGGAACCCTTGGACCTGAGCTCCGCGGGCGTGCGGCGTGGTCGATGATCAACCGTCGACGGATCGAGTGCGCCAAACCGATCGAATGCTCAGACGGTCGTGCAACGCCATGCCGAGGACCATGGCGACGAAAAAGAAAAGCGTGGCGGGAATTCCGAGGACGAGCGAAGCGATCGCCGGGCCCGGGCAAAGGCCGGCCATCCCCCATCCGACGCCGAACAGAGCCGCGCCGGTGACAAGTCGGTCGTCGACGGTGCGGGTTTCGGGCAGATGAAAGCGATCATCGAAGACGGGCCGAGACATCCGACCTGAAAGCCAGACGCCGACGGAAGCGACCAGCACCGCGCCGCAGAGCGTGAACGCAAGGCTTGGATCCCATGGGCCCGCCACGTCCAGGAAGGCGCGCACCCGGGCGGGATCGAGCATGCCCGAAACCGTTAGGCCGAGGCCGAACACAAGCCCTGATAACCCGCCGACGATGGTCCGAACGAGGCTCATGGCAGGCCGACCATGCGCATGACCCCGACCGTGGCGATTCCGCTCGCCAGGAACACGACGACGGCGACGATGGATCGTGGCGAGCGCCGCGCTAGTCCTACGACGCCATGACCGCTCGTGCAGCCTGACGCCCGCCGCGATCCATAGCCCACTAAGAGTCCGGAGAGGATCATCAGCGCTGGAGACGCCTGGACGTGGATCGCCGGAACCTCACCGCTCACAGCACGGTATATCAGCACCGCGCTGCACAGGCCTCCGAGAAACGCGACGTTGGGCATCGACGGAGCTTGGCGCCATAGACTGCTCAGGATGCCGCTTACGCCGGCCACGCGGCCGTTCAGCGCCATCATGACGGCCGCGGCAAGACCGATCGCCATGCCGCCGAGAAGAGAGGCGAAATACGAGGTCTCGGTCATGTCCGGAGCTTCTGATCCGCAGGAGAGGCGCGGACGGTCGGCCACTCTTCGATAAGCGACCTTGATCCTGGTCAAAGTGCCCCGCCGCGCCCGCCTGCATGGACGTTGGCGCGTCGAGGACGAGTTGATCCCAATCAAGGACCCTGGTCTCCCACCCCGTATGGTTTCGCCAGGTCGGCGGCGTGCCGGCGAAGACAGGAGGTCGAGATGGCCGGAATCCAGACGACTGCGCCCAAGGCGACCAACGGCGCGGCGCAGAGTTTGACCGAGATGCTGTCGCCCCAGAACGCCTTGGCGGCCTGGCGGTCACTGATGACGTTGCCGGCGATTTCGGCGATCGAGGCGTTGCGCTTCGGGAGTCAGCGCATGGAAGCCCAGGCCGAGCTTCTGAGCGGCATGCTGGAATGCAAAGATATCGGCAAAGTCTTCGAGACGCAGTCGAGCTTCATGAGGGACGCTTTCAAGGACTATGGCCGGGAGACCGAAAAGTTGGTCCACAAGGTCCGCGAATCCGTGTCCGAACAGGCGAAGTCGGCCTGACCAGAGGAGACGGAAGGCGATTCATGGGCCATGCCTTGAAGTCGTTTGACGATGACATCGCCGAACTCGAAGGTCGCGTCGCCGAACTTGGCGACGCGACCGAGAAATTGGCGATCGCGGCCAACGCCCCGCTTTTCTGCGGCCCCGAAGCGGACCCTGACGCCTTGAAGGCCGTGCACGGCAGAGTATGCGAGCTCGAGAGGAACTGCGCTGACTTCGCGATCGTCCTGATCGCCCGGCGGCGGCCGGTCGCCTGCGATCTCCGCGCCATTGTCGCCTCGCTGCGCATCGCCGCCATCGCCGACATGGCTTTCTTCGCGAAGACCGGCCGTCGGATTACGTCACCTTCAGAAGGCCTCGGAATAGCCCGGGAGCCGCTCGCGAGCGCAGCATGAAGGCTATGGTCCTGCGGTCGCGAAGAGCGCCGCTTGTGCTTGAGGAGCGTCCGACGCCCGCGCCGTCGCCGGGCGAGGCGCTGGTGCGGGTCGAGGCATGCGCGGTCTGCCGAACAGATCTCCACGTCGTCGACGGCGATTTGACCGACGGCCCGCTTCCGATCACGGCAGGCCATGAGATCGTCGGCAGGATCGAGGTCGTGGGGTCTGGCGTGGACGCATTTCGCGTCGGCGACAGGGTCGGCGTTCCATGGCTCGGCGGGGTGTGCGGCGCCTGCGCCTATTGCGCGGACGGTCGGGAAAATCTTTGCGACGACCCCACCTTCACGGGCTACACGCGTGACGGCGGGTTCGCGACCCATGTGGTCGTGAACGCCGACTTCGCCTTTCCTCTGGTCGGCTTCGATGATCCGATCGCAGCCGCCCCGCTGATGTGCGCCGGCCTGATCGGCTGGCGATCGCTGCGCATGGCCGGAAACGCCAAACGCGTGGGACTGTACGGGTTCGGCGCCGCCGCCCACATCCTCGCTCAAGTCTGTCATTTCCAGGAGAGGGAGGTGTACGCTTTCACCCGACCGGGCGATCAGTCCGCGCAGGATCTTGCGCTGTCGCTCGGCGCCAGATGGGCCGGCGCGTCAGAGGATCCCTGCCCGTGCGAGCTCGACGCGGCGATCATTTTCGCGCCCGTCGGAGCGCTCGTGCCGGCAGCGTTGAAAGCTGTGCGCAAGGGCGGCCGGGTTGTCTGCGGAGGCATCCATATGACGGATCTGCCCCGGTTTCCGTATCGGCTGATCTGGGGTGAGCGCCAAGTGATGTCCGTCGCGAATCTGACGCGCCAGGACGCCACGGAGTTCCTAGCCTTCGTTCCAAAATCCGGGATTCGAACCGTCACCACTCGCTACGCGCTCGATCGCGCCAATGAGGCGCTCGACGATCTTCGTGGCGGCCGGGTCCATGGCGCCGCCGTTCTCGTCCCGTGACATATCGCGCCCCGGTCGTCGGACCCTCGACCTGCTTCCGGGCGGCGATCGCGCAATCCACTTAGGACGCCGCCAGGCTTTCCAGTTTGGCGAGGTCGAGGAGGCGCACTCCGTTCGGCACGACCAAGACGACCCGAGCGCGCGCAAGCCTCGAGATCACTCGGCTGACGGTCTCGATCGTCAAGCCTAGATGGTCGGCCAAGTCGGTCCTCGACATTGGCAGAGCGAGCGTCACGACGCTCGCGCCGAGCCTGCGCATCCGATCGCGTTGGGACATCAGAAACGAAGCCACTTTTTCCTCGGCGCTGCGCCGGCCGAGCAGAACCATGTGGTCTTGCGCGATTGTCAGCTCATGGCTCGCCGCTTCATGCATCTGTCTCAGAAGATGAGGCGTCTGGCCGACGAACTTCGTATATGCGGCGCGGTCGAAACGACAGGCGGCGACATCGTCGACCGCATCGGCCGAAAAGCCATTCCGGTCGGAGAGCGACAGGCCGATGAAATCGCCGGGCATCATGAAGCCCACGATCTGGCGGCGGCCATCGGGCAAGATGCGGTACAGACGCACCATCCCAGCCTTAAGGTTGTAGACGGCGCCGGCCGGATCGCCTTCCAGCAGAATGGTTTCGCCGGCCCGAAAGCGCACAGGATCCGAGAGCTGTTCGAGCCTTGGAAGTTCGTCCTGGGCAAGCGCGGCGCAGACGCTCAAGCCGCGCACCGGACACGCTGAGCAACGGCCTCTCGGAGCGTCTTCGCAATGCGCGACCTCAGCCGCGCGGGCGTCGCGATACGCTGCGGACAGGATTTCGGGCGAGAACGCTGAAACGCTGGCGGGTTGCTGAATGTGCATTTGCGCCTCCAGGCCTCTAAGGGCATGATCCGGAGAGTAACCTTTGCGGCGCCCAGCGAAATTCAGATCTTCCCCCTAAGGGGTTTCCCCTAGGGGGAAGATCATCGGTCTGCGCGAGTTCAACGCGCCATGAAAAGCGGTACTGGGGTGGTCTTTAGCATAGACTGTGTGACCCCGCCGAACAGCCATTCGCGAACTGGCGAATGCACGAACGCGCCCATCACGATCATGTCCGCCCGGATGAGGCCGACCTGCTCGCAGAGGCGCCGCGCGACATCGCCGCCTGCAGCCAGTTCCTTGGCCGATACGTTGACGTCGTGTCTAACGAGCGCGGCGGCGAGGTCCGCTCCGGCGGCGCTGTCCGAGAGATCCTTCTCGCCGATATAGCAGACGACTTCGACCTCGGATGCGGCTCGCAGGAACGGCATCGCCGAGGCCACGGCGCGTGACGCGGACGCGCTCCCGTCCCAGGCCACCACAATTCGGTCCGCCGCGAACGCGTCGCATCCTTTCGGCACGACGATAGACGGTCGTCCGCTGTCGAAAAGGACGGTTCGCAGCAGCCCGCCGTCGATCGTCAGCACGCTAGGATCTGCGTCGACGATCGTGACGTCGTTGACGCGGGCCTGCGCCAAGGCCCGCGCCTTGAGATGCGCGTAGTCGAGTTGCGTCGCGTCCGTTTCGCAGATCACGCCGGCCATGGCGGCCTCCGCACGCGACTCGTCCGCAATGCGCGTCGCCAACTCGCGCAGCCGGCGGTTCTCCGCCGCCACCATGCCGGCCACGACGGACGATCCACGTGCGCTGGGCAGATCCAGTTTCACCGTGCCTGCCTGCACGGTGACATGCGCTTGTGCGGCCTGGGCGAGAGACAGGCCGTAAGCGAGGGCGGCCGAACGCTCGCCCTGTCCTTCTTCATTCATGACGACAAGCACGTTCTTCAGTCCGGACAAGGAATGCGGCATAGCGACCTCCAATAGTTCTGTCGGGGCAACGTCGCAGCTGACGGTAATCGGTCATTGACCGTGATCAAAGCCTCGGCGATCGTCCGCACGCGAGATCGGCGCGTGTTGCGACGATCTTAGTGCTTTGGACCGGGCGGGAGGAAGCGCCCTTCGCGTTCCCGAGGACAGTCTGTATCCGAGGCAGTGGCCTGAGCGTCTTGGCCCTATGCACGAAACGCCTACCGCCAGCCGCCTTGCCGATCTCGCAAGGCTATCGCTGGCTCACGAGCTTGCACCGGGGTGGCGCAAGTCGCTTCGCCGCCGCGAACCATCCTCCGGACAGCATGGCGACGGCCAATCCCCCGGCGAGCACGAGCGGCGGCGGCGGCGCCACCTTCAGAATCTCCCCCACGCTCGAAATGAAAAGCGCGCCGCCGACGACCATCGCGGCGGTTGCGGTGACCGCAAAAAGCGCGAGCCTATGACGCTGAAACAGCCGATCGCCGGCCTGAGAGATGCCTGCATAGGCGAGCGATATGTTAGCGAGAGCCAACATCGAGAGCAGCAGCCCGCGCGCTTGATCTTCGGGTAGCCCGAACGACAAGGCGGCCATGAAGCCGACGAGGGTCGCGACCAGGACAACGGCCCCCTGCAACAGGCCGAAGGCCACTTCGCGGGGCCCGAAAAGAGCCCGGCTGGGGGGGCGCGGAGGTTGTTCCATCAGTCCCTTGGCTTCGGGTTCGGCCTCGAACGCAATCGAACAGAGCGGATCGACGATCAGTTCCAGCAGGACGACATGCATCGGAAAGAATGCCGGCGGAAAGCCAAAGAGGATCGGCAGGAGAGACAGGCCGGCGATCGGCACGTGGATCGCCGTCACATAGATCATGGCGCGCCGCAGGTTCTGGGCGATGCGTCGGCCGAGACGCACGCCTTTGACGATCGAGGCGAAGCTGTCGTCGAGAAGCACGATGTCGGCGGCTTCGCGCGCCACATCGGTCCCGCGTTCGCCCATGGCGACGCCAATATGCGCGGCGCGCAGCGCCGGAGCGTCATTGACGCCGTCGCCGGTCATCGCAACGACCTCGCCATTGGCCTTCAGCGCATTGACGAGTTCAAGCTTCTGGCTGGGTGAGAGACGGGCGTATGTCGATATCGACGCAGCCTTGGCTTCGAGTTGATGCGCTCCAAGTCGGGCGAGATCGCTTCCGGTCATGACGCCCTGATCGACCGGGATGCCAGCTTGGCGCGCGATCGCCTCGGCGGTCAGCGGCGAGTCGCCGGTCATCATCACGACTCGGACGCCGGCTTTCTGGCAAAGGGCCACCGCGGCAGGGACGTCGGAGCGGAGCGGATCCTCGAAACCGATCAAACCCCGGATCGAGAATGCAAGATGCTCCAGCTCCTCCGGCGCCGGACGATCTCGCCCGACGTCGGCCGTCGCGACTGCAAGAACCCGGAGACCGCGCCGCGCCATCGCGGCGACCACGCTCTGCGTCGCAGCCGCCTCGCCAAATCGCGATCCACACAAAGCGACGACGGCTTCGGGAGCGCCCTTGGCGGCGACGAACGCATGCCGGTCTTCTCCGCGCCAGCTTTGCGCGAAGACGAGGCGATCCGTGCGGAGCGGATAGGTTCTGACGAGATCGTACGAGCCGGGCGGATGGCAAACTTGAAGGATGGCGCGATCCATCGGATCGATGGCGGGCGACAGGCACGCGAACGCCGCGGCTTCGATGACCTCTCGATCAGGCGACCGCAGCGCGTCGCCTATAGCGACCGAATCGGGAAGTCCGGGACGCCAGAATTCGGCAAGGCGCATACGGTTCTGGGTGAGGGTCCCGGTCTTGTCGACGCACAGCACGGAGGTCGACCCCAGGGCCTCGATAGCGGCCGACCGTCTGGACAGCACATTGTGACGCGACAGCCGCCACGCTCCGATGGCGAGAAAAATCGCGAGCACCATCGGAAATTCCTCCGGTACAAGGGCGATCCCGAGCGTCAACCCCGCAAGAACGCCCCCCAGCCATTCACCGCGAAGCCATCCATAGGCGAGCGCCACGACGAGGCAGAACACGATGGCGCTCGCCCCCACGATCTTGATGAAATGCGCGGTCTGCGCCTGAAGCGGCGACGGCGTGGGCTCTATCGAGGCCAGAGATGCGCCGATCTGGCCAATGTGCGTCTTGGAGCCGATCCGCCTGACTTCAGCGACGCCCTGTCCGGCGACCACCAGCGATCCGGCGAATAGTCCAAATGAACGTTCCGCGCCGGGGCCGGCATCCATCGTCGCGATGGTCCGATCTGCCGTGGGAACCGGCGTCTTGTCGACCGGGGCCGATTCACCCGTAAGCGCGGACTCGTCC
The DNA here is from genome assembly GCF_004103825.1 of Hansschlegelia zhihuaiae. Classification (GTDB taxonomy): domain Bacteria; phylum Pseudomonadota; class Alphaproteobacteria; order Rhizobiales; family Methylopilaceae; genus Methylopila; species Methylopila zhihuaiae. The sequence goes on along the minus strand of NZ_RYFI01000010.1, from coordinate 162,415 downwards.
GTTCGCAGCGGTCCGCCCTCAAGCAGAATGGCGTCGGCCGGCGCCCGGTCGCCTTCCGCCACCACGATTATGTCGCCCGGAACGAGTTCCCGAGCCGCCAACCGCACCACCGCGCCGTCGCGCACGGCGCGGGCGGTCGGCTCCGCAAGGGCCCGCAAATGTTCAAGAGCGCGCTCGGAGCGGATCTCCTGCACGATCACAAGTCCCATCGAGAGCCCAGCCGCCGCGACCATGACGCAGCCTTCGATGAACTCGCCGACCACGAGGTAGAGGAGGGCAGTGGCGGCAAGCAGCAGGAACATCGGTTCCCGCAGAACGCCGATCGCGATGGATGCAGCCGACCGGCCGCCCTTGGGAGCCTCATTGGGCCCCAGCTCCTGGCGGATGCGAGCCGCGTCTTGCGACGTCAGTCCCCTCCGCCCTAGCGGCGACGCCGCCACGACCGTCGTTTCCGCGACGGGGCAAGCCCGAAGCGGCTCAAGCCGCTGCGCGTTGGAAGGCTTCGCCAACATCGGTCGTCTCGCTGCGAATGAGGCGACGATCTTCCGCTATCCGAGACCCAACAGTCTTGATCTTGATCACATTCGGGGGGTGGAGCGCATGTCATACAGCGCGATCTCGGGCTATGACATCGGCCAACGGTTCTTGGTCAGCCGCTTGATTTTCACTGCTAACCGCGCGCGCTTGCGCGGAAATTGAGCTGGATCAAGGACGTCGCCGAGCAAGTGTCGTCAGCCTTGCCCTAGATTGATAGGAGTGGAAGGCATGTCGACGAGCACGAGTATAGAAGGCCAGATCTCGCTGAAAGGCGCTCAGGCCACGGGCAGCCTCGGGAATAAACTCTATAGCCGAATTCTTGTACCGATAGATGGGAGCCCGCTTTCCGGCGAGGCGATATCCCATGCGGTCGGACTGGCGCACGCAACAGGCGCGACAATCTATTTCGTCACGGTGACCGAGCCGTATGAGCCGACGTCTTCCTATGCGGTGACAGTCTACCGCAGCTTCGAAGAACATTCCCGCCAGATGAAAAAACATGTTCAGTCTGTCATGTCGCCGGCCGCCGCAGTAGCGACTGCAGCGGAGGTGCCCACAAAGCAATTGCATTTGGAGGACGCCGAGCCGTTCAGAGCAATCATCCGGGCCGCCGAGGACAATGACTGCCAGTTGATCGTGATGGCGAGCCATGGCCGACGCGGAATATCCGCGCTCGTAATGGGCAGCCAGACCGTCAAGGTTCTGACGCATTCGAGCATCCCGGTCCTGGTCTGCCGAGCAAAATGACGTCGCCCTAGTCTCGCGGCTCGAAGCATCTTGAGCAGTTGGACGTCGCAGCGTTTCGTCTCGATCTAAATGTCAGCGGTGGCCGCCTTCCGTAGTCTTCCACCTGACAGTTCAGGGGAGACAACGTCGGCCAGTGCTTGGCACGCCGTAGTTTTGACTGTTCTTACCCTTGGATGTTCCGATGCGGTCCCGCGACCTTTTCGTAGCGCGTTGCCTGACCTCGGACGATGGTGACCGCGGTCAAGAGATCGCGCGTCGCGCCTTCGCTCTGGTCAGCCTTGCGCACCCATCTCTGAGCTTCGCCGCATGGACGCGTTACCTTAGGCGCGCCACCTCATCAAAGGACGGTCGCTCGGGACTGGTGCTGATCGAGGATCCACGCGGCTATCCGCATGCTTTGTATCGCTATGAGGTCGACGTCCAGCCCTCGCTGGTCGCGGCCAGCGAGGGTCTCGCCAGAGTTCTGAACGTACGCGACCTGGTCATCGCAGATGTCGTCGGAGCCGGGCCCGACTTGCTGACCGCGATCGCCCGGCATGGCGAGGAGCTCGGCCGCGAACTGCGATGCGACGCGGTGGCCGTGCATCTTCCACAGTCTGTCGTCAACGCGGTCGAGGGACTTGAAGGCTATCGCGCCGTGTCGGATGGAATCATGGTGCGCCGGATAACAACGGCCTCGCCCAGCGGGGGGCCGTCCGTTACAGCAGTTTCTGAGCAGAGTGGGGATAACCGATCGCCCTCTCGCGCTTAGGCGAGCTTCCATCGACTTACTGACTCGTTTTACTTCAAGAGCTCGCGGATCGTTCCCGCGAGATCCGCCCCATGCAGCGGCTTTTCAACGACGGCGGCCGCGCCGCAGCGTCTGGCCTCCCGCTTCAGATCCTTCGTCACATTTCCCGCGATCATGACGATGGGAAGAAGCCACCCTCTCGTCCTGAGCGCCTGGATGAGTTCAATTCCTGTCATGCCGGGCATGAGCTGATCGACGACAAGGCAGCCGCATTGCGGCAGGTCCTTCTCGGCGAGAAGCGCGGCGCCGCTCGCGAAGGCCCGAACCCGCAACCCCTCAAGCTCCAGCATGAATTGCAGCGAACGACGCACTGCATGGTCGTCGTCGACGACGAGGACCGCTCCTGAAGCTGTTGACATAAAAGGATTCCGGACCATGCGCGCGCAGAGCGCTTCATTGCGCCCCGACCCGTTATGGCGGCGATCCGCGCCTAGAGACATTCAGGGTTTGTACTTAAGGGCCGAGCCTGACTGGAGCGTAAGTCGGACCAAGTGAGACAAGCTGGTCGCCTGCATCTTCGTCATCACGTTTGCGCGGTAGATCTCAACGGTGCGCGGGCTGATCTCCAGATCGAACGCAATCACCTTGTTGGCCTTGCCGGCGAGCAGACCCTCCAGGACCTGGCGCTCCCTTTCAGAGAGCGCCTCGACGCGCTCGCGGATATCGACCGATTGGGCCTTGGGCTCCATGCCGCCTTTTCGGCGATCCAGCGCGGTGCGGATCGCAGACAGCAACGCCTCGTCTTCAAACGGCTTCTCCAGGAAGTCGACGGCGCCTCTTTTCATGGCTTCAACCGCAAGCGGAACGTCCGCATGGCCGGTCATGACGATCACCGGCATATCGACGCCCCGATCCCTAAGCCTCGCGAGGAAGTCGAGCCCGTCGATTCCCGGCATGCGCACATCCGTGACAATGCAGCCGCCGCTGAACTCGGTCATGTTCATCAGAAAGCTCTCGGCGCTGTCATGCACGCGAACCGGCAGGCCGTCGGTGGACAGCAGAAAAGCGAGGGATTGCCGCACGGCGATATCGTCATCAACGACATGCACTACTTCGCTAGTCATCACTGACCTCCCCCGGTCGCACCTGGCGCAACGTGAAGGCGAAACGCGCCCCGCCATCCTGCGAGGCCTCGACCCAAATCCGGCCGCCGTGGGATTCCACGATCGTGCGACAGATTGAAAGGCCGACGCCCATTCCAGCTGACTTGGTCGTGACAAAGGGCTGGAACAACTTTGCCGCGACCTCCTCCGCGACGCCCGAACCGCTGTCCGCGACGCCGATCTCGACAAGCTCGCCATCCGGTCCGCTCTTGGTGGCGACGGTGAGTTGTCGGCGGCCGACATCCTGCATCGCTTCCAGCGCGTTGCGCATGAGGTTGAGCAAAACCTGCTGGATTTGGATCCGATCGGCGAGCACGAATGAAGCGCCCGGATCGAAATCGAAAGTCACGCGCACGCCGCGTTCACGCGCGCCCACGAGCGCGAGAGCGCTTGCTTCCTCCACGAGCTTCGGCAGGTTCTCGACGCGCCGCTCAGTCTCGCCGCGTGCGACAAACTCGCGAAGTCGTCGGATTACATCGCCCGCTCTCAACGCCTGGTCCGCCGCCTGCTCGACCGCGTCCTTCATCAGGGAGACCTCGTCTCCGCTCATGCGCTCCAGCAGCCGGCGACACCCCTTCAGATAATTGGCGATGGCTGTAAGTGGCTGATTGATCTCGTGCGCCAGCGTCGACGCCATCTCTCCGAGCGCTGTGAAGCGCGACATATGGACGAGTTCGGCCTGGAGTTCCTGCATGCGCGTCTCGGCTTCCCGACGCTCCGTGAGATCGCGGATGAATCCCGTGAAATAGCGGGCGCCGCCCGACCGCATTTCGCCCACCGAAAGTTCCATGGGAAAGGTCGAGCCATCCTGTCTCTGCCCCACCACGACCCGGCCGATGCCGATGATGCGACGCTCGCCCGTGGTCCGGTAGCGGGAGATGTAGCCGTCGTGTTGGCTGCGATAGGGCTCTGGCATCAGCATGCTGACATTCTGACCGATCACATCCTTCGGCGCGTAGCCAAATTGCCTCTCGGCCGTGAGGCTGAACGACTGAATCGTGGCGCGCTCGTCGATGACGATCATCGCGTCCGGGACAGCGTCCAGAATCGAACGGAGGTGAGCTTCGCTCGCCCGTAGCGCCTGCTCGCCGGCGACACGTTCAGACACGTCTCTCATGACCTTGGCGTAGGCCTGGACGCTTCCGTCGTCGCCGATGACAGGCGTCATCACCACAGCCGCGACATATTCCTTGCCGTCGCTGCGACGTCTGACGCCTGTCTCTTCGTACCGCCCCAAGGAGCGGACCGTCTCGATCTGCTGCTGGGGCCGGCCGGCCGCAACGTCCTCCGGTCGAAACATCACCGAAAAATGCCGACCGATCATCTCGTCGGCAGTCCATCCATGCAGGTTGGCCGCGCCGACGCTCCAGCTTTTGATGACGCCCTCTCGATCAAGAACCATCAGGGCGACGTCCGACAGCGAGTCGATGAGCAACTCAGCCGCAGTCTTGCGACTCGCCAACGGGCTCGGATCCGATCGATCGGTCATGATCACCACTGCCGCCCAAGCGGCGATCCGCTTGGAAGGGACCTCAGAACTCGCTAACTTTGTCTCATATCAAGGCTTGTCGCCGCGTTGCGATGTTTGTGAGGGGACGCGAGCAGAAAACTCAGGTGAAGGCCATGTTCGAAGCTGGACTTGCGGTGCTCGCCGCTCTCATCGCCGTCGCGATCGTTCTGGGGACGGAGCCGCGCGGTCCTCGCCTGCTCCGCCGCCGTCGTCCGTTCCAGGCTCGCCGGCACGTCTGAAGATTTGACCTAGATCACGGCAGGAGACGCGGGCCGACGGCGATAAAGGCTCATGTGGTCCCATCCGGTCGCCCGTCCGGCGCTCATCGTTGTCCTTCTCAAGGCGCTCATCGTCATCGGCGCAGGCGTTTTCGTCTTCGCGCCGATGAAGCAGCGCGTCGGCTCCGTCGGGACGGAAGCAAAGCTGCTTTCAAAAGATGTCTCCGCTCCGACAGGTCCCTCCCGATGACTTTCGCCGATCTTGACGTCGTCAGCCTCTCACGCCTGCAATTCGGGCTGACGGCGATGTACCACTTCCTCTTCGTACCGCTGACGCTCGGCCTCGCCGTCCTGCTCGCGATCATGGAGACGGTCTATGTCATGACCGGCCGCGAGATCTGGCGGCGCATGGTCAAGTTCTGGGGCGCGCTGTTCGGCATCAACTTCGCCATGGGCGTCGCGACCGGCGTCACCATGGAGTTTCAGTTCGGCACGAACTGGGCCTATTATAGTCACTACGTCGGAGACGTTTTCGGCGCGCCGCTTGCGATCGAGGGCCTCATGGCCTTCTTTCTCGAGGCGACGTTCATCGGTCTGTTCTTCTTCGGCTGGGAGCGACTGTCGAAGGTGGGCCATCTCGCGGTCACTTGGCTGCTCGCGCTCGCGACGAATCTCTCCGCGCTGTGGATCCTGATCGCCAACGGCTGGATGCAGAACCCCGTCGGAGCGACCTTCAACCCCGACACGATGCGGATGGAGGTCTCGGACTTTTCCGCGCTGATCTTCAATCCCGTCGCCCAGGCGAAGTTCGTCCACACGGTGAGCGCGGGCTACGTGACCGGGGCGGTGTTCGTGCTGGCGGTCAGCGCTTTCTACATGCTGCGCCTTCGGCACATGGAACTCGCCAAGCGATCCGCCACGGTGGCGGCGAGCTTCGGTCTCGCGGCGGCGCTTTCAGTCGTCGTGCTTGGCGACGAGAGCGGCTACACGACCGGCGAAAACCAGAGGATGAAGCTCGCCGCCATCGAGGCGATGTGGAAGACCGAACCCGCGCCGGCCTCTTTCACGCTGTTCGGCATTCCCGACGCAGAAGCGCGCGAGACCCGCTACGAGGTCAGGATCCCGTGGATGCTCGGCCTGATCGCGACCCGCTCGATCAGCAAGGAGGTCGCGGGCATCGAGGACCTCGTCAAGGATGTGGAGCTGCGAATCCGCTTCGGCCTGATGGCCTATGAAGCGCTCGAGAAGATCAAGGCCGACCGCACCGACGCGATGGCTCGCGCGAAGCTCGAGGCGACCTCGGCCGAACTCGGCTACGCGCTGCTGCTCAAGAAGATCCGGCCCGACGTCCTGAATGCGACCGACGCCGAGATCACCCGCGCGGCCTGGAGCACGGTCCCGCCGATCTCTCCGTTGTTCTGGAGCTTCCGGATCATGGTCGGACTTGGCGTGTTCTTCATCGCGCTGTTTGCGACCGCTTTCGTGCTGGCGAGCCGGGGTCGTATCGACGCGTCGCGGACATTCCTCTGGGTCGCCCTCCTCGCCCTGCCGACGCCGTGGGTCGCCGCCGAGCTCGGCTGGATCGTCGCCGAAGTCGGACGTCAGCCCTGGGTCATCGAGGGCGTCATGCCGACGTTTCTCGCGGTCTCGAGCGTGTCGGCCGGCAATGTCTGGGCGACGCTGATCGGCTTCGTGGCGTTCTACTCCGCGCTCGCGGTCGTCGACCTCGTGCTCATGGTCAAGACGATCCGCATGGGCCCCGACCGGCTGCTTGGACCCGCCCGTCCGGAGTCGGGCCACGGGCGACCGCTGAGCGCCTCTCCGATCGCCGCCGAATAGGCCCTTAGGACGCATCCCATGCCGTTCGACTATGAATTGCTCCGTCTCATCTGGTGGGCGCTGCTCGGAGCGCTGCTGATCGGTTTCGCCGTCATGGACGGCTTCGATCTCGGCGTGGCGACGCTGCTGCCTTTCGTCGCCCGCAGCGACGGTGAGCGGCGGATCGTGATCAACACGGTCGGGCCGGTCTGGGAAGGCAATCAGGTCTGGCTGGTTCTCGGCGCGGGCGCGATCTTCGCGGCTTGGCCCGCGCTCTACGCCGCGGCGTTCTCAGGCTTCTACCTCGCGATGTTCGTGGTGCTGTGCGCGCTTATCCTGCGACCTGTCGGCTTCAAGTTCCGCTCGAAAATCCACGATAAGCGGTGGCGATCGTTCTGGGACTGGGCGCTGTTCGCCGGCGGCTTCGTGCCGGCGCTGATCTTCGGCGTGGCGGTCGGCAACGCTCTCCAGGGCGCGCCGTTCCGCTTCGACGACGAACTCCGGATGACTTACGAGGGCAGTTTCCTCGGCCTCCTGAATCCGTTTGCGTTGTTCTGCGGTTTCGTCAGCGTGATCATGCTCATCATGCATGGAGGCTGCTATCTGGCCCTCAAGTCCGACGAGCCGGTCGCGTCCCGAGCGGCCTTCGCGGCCCGACAGGCGGCTTTCATCCTGATCGTCGCGATGATCGTCGGCGGCGTCTGCATGGAGCTCGGCGTCAACACCTATCGGATCGTCGGCGCGATCGATACGTCGGGCCCTTCCAACCCGCTGCTGAAGGCGGTCGAAGTCAGGCTCGGCGGCGTTTCCGCGAACTATGCGCGCCATCTCTGGATGTTGGCGGCGCCGGCGGCGGCGCTCGCAGGCGCCGCGATAGCCGGGACGCTGACGATCTATCGGCGAGACGGGGCCGCCTTTGTGGCGAGCGCGATCTCTGTCGCGGGCGTCGTGGCGACCGCGGGGGTCAGCCTGTTCCCGTTCCTGCTGCCGTCATCGCTCGCCCCCGACCAGAGCCTGACCGTGTGGGACGCGTCCTCGAGCGAACTGACGCTCGGGATCATGCTGGTCGCGGTCGTGATCTTTCTGCCGATCATCGTCGCCTACACGGCCTGGGCCTACAGGGTGCTGCGCGGCCGAGTGACGCTCGCCGCGATCCGAAGCGACACGAGCTCCTACTGAGAGGACGCGTCATGTGGTACTTCGCCTGGATTCTGGGCCTCGGCCTCGCCAGCGCCTTCGCTGTCCTCAACGCGATGTGGCTTGAGCTCCGTGAAACGAAGTGAGGCCGCAACGCCGCCCGACGAGGAGGCGCGCACGACGCCGCTTCACTTCTTCCAGCATGTCGGCCTGAAGATGAAGGCCTCCGACTGTCCGCCCGATGACGAACATGCCAGTTTCGTCACGGCCGCGGCTCACCGGTGGTTCGGCGGTCATCCGCGCACGTTGCGCGAGGCCGAGACACGCGTGCTTCGTCACGCGGCCGCACGACGCGTCATCACGAGACACCCGGACCACGGCGCCGATGAGCTTACATTCGGTCAGAAGTTGGCCGACCGCGTCGCGGCGGTCGGCGGGTCGTGGGGCTTCATCATCGGCTTCGGAGCGAGCCTCCTTTGTTGGACCGGGCTTAACGTCCTCGCTCTCGCGCGGCCTTTCGACCCCTACCCGTTCATCTTTCTAAACCTGCTGCTTTCGATGCTGGCGGCGATCCAGGCTCCGGTGATCATGATGAGCCAGAACCGTCAGGCCGCGAAGGATCGTCAGAACGCAGCCCTCGATTATGAGGTGAATCTGAAGGCCGAGATCGAGATCATGGGATTGCACGACAAGCTCGACCGCATGCGCGATGAGCACCTTGTCGCGCTGCTCAAAAAGCAGCAGGAGCAGATCGAACTTCTGACAAGAATTGCGAGCGGCGCGGACGGGTCTTCGGCACGGACTTCGGAGGCGTCGGCGGCCTGAAGCCGCGAGCGCGTCAGACCTCAGGCCGCCGCTTCGGCGGCGCTCGCCATATCCAGCGCACGAATGTCGACCGAGAAGGTCGTCGCCTCGTCGTCTCCTCCGGCGATCGCGACAAACCCAAGCTCCCGGCACATCGCGGACATCTCGACGTTGGCCTTCAGGACGTCGCCCCACACCGTCGCGATGTTCTCGGATCGCGCCCATTCCAGCATCAGCTGCATCAGCGCCCAACCGACGCCGCGCCCCTTCAGGTCGCTCCGGACGAGAATGGCGAACTCGCCGGCCTTGTGATCGGCGTCGCAGTGCAGACGCACGACGCCCGCCGCCTCCCCGTCGGCGGCGAGCGCGACAAAGGCGATCGCCCGGGCATAGTCGAGATGGACGAGCCGCGTCAGAAATCCGTGCTCGAGGTGGCGCACCGGCGCGAAGAACCTCATTCGCAGGTCGTCGGGCTCGACGGCTGCAAGAAGCCGCCCGATCAGGACCTCGTCCTCGGCCCTCAACGGGCGCGCGACGTAGGAATCGCCGGCGAGCGTCTTGAGCGTTCGGGTCCAATGCAAAGGATAGGGCCGGATGACCATCCGCGACGCGTCCGAGCCAGCGATCGCGATGCGAGCGTCGACGGCAAGAACGCCGCCGGCGTCGGCCAGCAGCGGGTTCAGATCGATGGAGCGCACCTCGGGCAGGGCCGAAGCGATCTCGCCAAGCGCGACAAGCACGGATTCCACGGCTTTGCGGTCGGCGGCCGGCACGTCGCGATAGGCGGCGAGCGTCCGACCCACTTCGGTTTGGTCGATCAGGTCGGCGGCGAGCGGCTGGTCGAGCGGAGGCAGTCCCAGCGCGGTGTCGCGATAAACCTCGACCCCCACGCCGCCGCGGCCGAACAGAATGACCGGGCCGAATGTCGGGTCGTCGGAAAGGCCCGCGATGAGCTCGCGCGCTTCGCCGCGGCGAACCATGGGCTGCAGCAGGAAGCCTGCGTCATTGACCTCGGGACAAGCCAGACGGACGCGCGCCAGCATATCGGTTGCGGCCAGCTCGACCTGGGCCGGAGTTTTCAGATCGAGGCATACCCCGCCAACGTCGGATTTGTGAACGATCAGGCGGGATCGGATCTTCAAGGCGACGGCCTCAGCGTTGAGCAACAGCTGACGCGCCGCGACCGCCGCTTCGCCGGCCGTGGAGGCCTCCACCGACTCGACCATCGGGATGCGAAACGCCTTCAACAGGCTGGCCGCTTCGACCGGATCCAGCCAGGCGCGGCCCTCGGCCAACGCCGAGCGGATCATGCGCTGGATTGCTTCGACGTAAGGTCGTTGATCGAAGGGCGCCGCGGTCGGCGTCGCGTGAAGCGCGGCCTGCGCTCTGCGGTGCCGTGTCAGGTAATCGAACGCCGCGATTGCGTCGCTCTCGGTTTCGAAATGAGGGATCTTTGCTTCGGCGAAGATCTTCTGGATGTCCGGCCCTGCCCCGAGCCACGAGGCCAGCACGGGTTTGACTGGCATGGCGCGAGACTTTGACGCCTCGACTGCGGCGACGACCGATTTTGCGGTCGTCTCGGCGGCGGCCAGCGCGGTAGGCGCCTCGAGGGCCACGATGGCGTCGACTTCATGAGCCGCGAGCAGGATCTCGATCGCGCTTGAAAAACGCTGGGCGTCGGCGTCGCCGATAATGTCGACGGGGTTGGCGCGCGACCAGGTGGCAGGGAGCGCCTTATCGAGCGAGGCAAGCGTCTCGGTCGAGAGCGCCGCGAGCTTTCCTCCCATGTCGAGATGGCGGTCCACGGCCAGCACGCCGACGCCGCCGCCGTTGGTCAGGATCGCAAGTCGATCGCCGCGATCCCATTGGCGTCGTCCGAGTACTTCAGCAGCGGCGAAGAGCTGGTCGAGATCGAGCACCCGAAGCAGTCCGGCCCGCCGGAACGCCGCTTCATAGACCTCGTCGGCGCCCGCCAGCGCGCCCGTATGGGTGGCGGCCGCCCTTGCGCCCGCGGCGTGCCGGCCGCCCTTAACCACCACCACAGGCTTGACCCTGGCCGCCGCGCGGGCCGCTGACATGAATTTTTTGGCGTCCGTGATGGCCTCGACATAGAGCAGGATGGCGCGCGACCGCCGGTCGCCCGCGAAGTGATCGAGGCAGTCGGCGACATCGACGTCGAGGGCGTCGCCAAGCGAGACGACGGCCGAAAATCCAAGCGCTCGCCGAGACCCCCAGCCCACTAAGGCCGCGGCCACGGCGCCGGACTGACTGATGAGCGCCAGGTCGCCTTTCGCGGCCGGTCCTGCGGCGAAGCTCGCATTCAATGCGGCGTGCGGCGCGAGCAAGCCGAAGGAGTTCGGTCCGATCAGCCGCAATCCATGGTGGCGAGCGATGTCCAGGATGACCTCGGACTGCGATCCAGAGCCGCGGGAAACGCCGGCGGTCAGGATCAGCGCGGCGCCGGCGTGGATCGCTGCGGCGTCCTCGATCACGGACGGGACCGCGGTCGGCGGCGTGCAGACGACGGCGAGGTCGATCGGTCCCGCAAGGTCACGAAGGGACGAGCACGCCTTCAGACCGCCGACGGTCGCTCGCCTAGGGTTGACGGGAGCGATCCGCCCCGCGAAGCCGCCGCCGACCAGATTCGCCATGACGGACCGGCCCAACGAGCCGGCCCGGTCGCTGGCCCCCACCACCGCGACGGAGGTCGGCTGGAACAGCCGGTCCAGACCGAAGCTGCTCATCTCAATGGGACATGAACAGGCAGTGCTTCGAGTTCTCCAGGAGGTCGCGCGTCGCGCCGCCGAAGAACCATTCGCGGGTCCGGCTGTGGCCATAGGCGCCGGAGACGATGAGATCCGCGCCGATATCGTCGGCGACGTCGATCAATTGGGCGGCGACGTTCGCGACCTCTCCGGTGTGGACCGAAACCCGGGACCGCACGCCATGCCGGTCCAGCCAGATGGAGACGTCTTCCGCGCCGGCGTCGCGGTAGGCGGGAGCGGCCGTCATGACGACGACCTCGTTCGCCTGTCTCAGGATCGGCAGGGCGTCACGCAGCGCGCGCCGGGCCTCGCGCGTGTCCTTCCACGCGACCAAGACCTTGTGAGCCGCGAGATAATCCTTCTCAGGCGGAACGACGAGGATCGGCCGGCCGCACTCCAGAACGATATTTCCGGGGCGGACGCCGAGCGTTCCGTCCCGGGCGTCGTAGGTCGAGCGTCGACCGATCACCACGAGATCCGCGGCGCGCGCCTGCTCGATCAGAAATCGTTCTGGATCGGTGACGCAGGACCGCCATTCGACATCGTTGCGGGCGCCGACGACGGCGTCGAAAATGCGGCGGACTGCTTTCAGGTCTCCTTCTACGCGGGCCCGCTCCTCGTCCGACACGGTCGCCGAAACGTTGACCGTCATGTCGTTGTAGACCTCAAGCAATTGCTGCTCCGCCGCGGCGCCGATGAAATGCGCACCGTGCTGTTCGGCTAGCTGCACCGCAAGCCTGCCACGCGCTTCCGACTGGGGAGTGAGATCAAAGTGCGTGAGAATGCTGGCGAAACCACCGCCAGTCTGGGTCGTGCTCATGCGGCGCTCCTCCTCAAAAGATGCAGTGCGCAGGATTCGCGGACGTCCCATGAAACGCTTTGATTCCGATCAAAATTCAGCGTCATTTTTGCGTCCCGCTGACCGCCCCGCCATGAGGCCTGCTGAAAGCGCGTCAGAAGGTCTGGCGGAGACCGGACCCGCCGAACGCCGCCGAAGAGCGTCTCCGCTGAACGCCGACCGGCTCACTCACCTGCCGCGCTGGGCTTGACCTGTATCAACGCGCCGGCTCGCCGGCGCCCCGAGAGTTACTTTGCCGCTTTCCAAGCGATGTGATTTTTCGGGGAGCCTTCGATGAAAGTTTTGATAGCCGGGACCCTTTCGGTCCTCGCGGCAGTGACAGCGACGCCCGCCGCCGCGGCTGACATTCCCTCCGAGACGCCGGCAGTCGCCGCGGCGCCCGCCGATTTCAATCCTTGGATGCTCCGCGTTCGCGCAATCGGAATCCTTCCGAATTCGTCGGCGAAGTTCAACGTTCCGGGCAGCGCGCATGTCTCGGACCGCGTCGTTCCCGAAATCGACGTCAGCTATTTCTTCACGCCGAACATCGCGATCGAAACGATCTGCTGCTTCTCAAAACACAAGATCAGCGGGCGCGGAGCTCTCGCGGGCGTGGCTGTCGGAGACGTGTGGGTGCTGCCCGCGACCGTGATGGCGCAGTACCATTTCACGAATTTCGGCGCCTTCCGACCCTATGCGGGCGTCGGGCTGAACTATTCGATCTACTTCCGCGAGGACGCCGCGGGAGGCGCGGTGACACGCCTGAAGCTGAAGAACTCGTTCGGCCCGGCCGCCCAGGTCGGGTTCGACTACATGCTCAACGAGCACTGGGGCGTGAACGTCGATCTGAAATATGTGCGCATGAAGCCGAAGATCGATCTCGTGGCCGGCGGAGCCGACGTTTCCGGTCGCGCCAAGATCAGCCCCTGGATCGTCGGCGCCGGCGTCGCCTACAAGTTCTGATCTGTCTCAAGGCGGTCTTGAGACGGACATGTTGGCTTTGTGAAGCCGGACCGTCTGCATCGTCAAAGGAACAGATCATGGCCTATCGGGTCGGTTGGGGCGAGCACGCCAGGCACTTCGCCGTCGTCGTGAACACGGCGAAGGAGGCTCAGGCTGCAGCGGACAGCATGAAGCGCTATTGCCAGGGCGGAGTCGTCATCGTCAACGACAGGATCGGCGTCGTGGCGGACTCCGCGCTGAGGCACCTCATTTCGATCGAAGAGCAGCAAGCGGCCGCCGGCAAGGCGGACGAAGCCTGCGCGAACTGCAGGCCCGAGCCTCTCGACATCGAGGGGGCGTCCGTTCGATCAGCTGGCGCCGATCTGCTCCAGGCGTCCGGCGTCCATGATCCTCAGTCCGTCGGGAACGACGAGAATGGTCTTTTCCCGGGCAAGCTTCGACACCACCCGACTGACGGTCTCGAGCGTAAGGCCAAGGTGATCGGCTAGATCCTGCCGCGTCATCGCCAACGGGATGGTGACGGCGCTGCCGCCAAGGCGGCGCAATCTTCCGCGCATCGCCAAGAGGAACGCGGCGACCTTCTCCTCGGCCGCGCGGCGCCCGAGAAGAACCATATGATCCTGGGCGAGGGTCAGTTCATGCGTCGCGGCTTGGTGAAGACGGCGCAAGAGATGGGGATTGCGATCGACGAAGTCGATGAAGTCGCCTCGGTCGAAGCGACAGGCCGAAACCTGATCGATCGCGTCAGCGGAGAACCCGTAGCGCTCGCTGAGAGACAATCCGACGAAGTCCCCAGGCAAGAGGAAGCCGACGATCTGGCGGCGTCCGTCCGGCAATAGCTTGTAGAGCCGCAGCGTTCCGCAAGTGACGTTGTAGACCGCGCGAGCGTCGTCGCCTTGGAGAAACAATGTCTCCTTGGAACGGAAGATCACCTTTTCGGAAAGTGCGTTGAAAGCCTCGAGTTCGACAGCCTCGAGCGCCGAGCACACACTGACGTCCTTGACGCCACAACTATCGCAGGAAGCCGCCTGGGCGGCGCGGCAGCGGGTCTGGCCGAGAACTCGTGCTTCACCGCTGCAAGGACTGCCCGTCGCGTCGACGTCGTTGAGGTCCGCCATGGCTCTTCCCGAAGGCCGACCGATAGACGGTCTTGGTTTCTCGTAGATCAATGACGGGTTGGCGGTTTGATCCAGATCAAAGACATTGCGGCGCACCGAGAAGGAATGCGGATGCGCGTTCGGAAAATCGCTCAGAACGACGTGAGGCACAGGCCGAGAATGCCGCCAGACAGCGGCGCCGCCGCGCTGGCGAGCCCAAGCCCGACGAGGCCAAGACCTACGGATATCCGCGCCGCGGGGCGCCGAGCGGCGCTCCGCAGCCGGTCCATTCCCAGCGCGCACGCGACGACGGCCGGCATTGTGCCGAGCGCGAATCCCGCCATCACCTGCATGCCCGAGAGGCTGGTTCCGCTGAGGCCTGCGTAGACCAATGCCGCCAGCACCATGGGGCATGGCGTGAAACTCCAGCCGAGGCCGCTCAGGAACGGCGCCCAGATGACGATGCCCGGCGCGCCGGCGACATAGGAAGTCGGGAGCCTGAGACGCGCGGCGAAGCCGTGCAGGACCCGCAATGGCGGAACGAGCCCGAGCGTCGCCAATCCGATCCAGGCAAGCATCGCGGCGGAGGCCCAGCGAAGAGCGATCAGGCCGCCGGCATGGTCCAGGGCCGAGATCACCGGCGCGCCGATTGTCGCCGTGGCTCCGCCGGCGAGGACATAGCCTGCCGCCCGGCCAGCTTGCGTGAGCCCCAGCGCCAGCTGTCGGGCTCCGGCAGTGTCAGAGGCCGCAAACGAGAACATCATAGCGGAGGCGACGCCGCCGCACATCGAAGCGCAATGGAGGCTGCTGGCAAGCCCCATCAGAAAGCCGCCGGCAAAGGTCAGAGCGCCGGCGTCCCCGACCATTTCGGCTCCTACTGCGCCCCGCCGAGCGACCGGACGTAGACCGCGAGCGACCGCAAGGTCGCCTCGTCGAGCTTGCTCTCCCAGGCCGGCATCACGCCCGCCCGCCCTGTGGCGAGCGTCTCGACGATCGCCTTCTGATCGCTTCCGTAAAGCCAGATCGCGTCATTGAGGCGAGGCGCGCCCATCTCGCGATTCCCTTCGCCCTTCGCGCCGTGACAGGAGGCGCATCGCGTCGCGAAGATCCGACCGCCAGCCGCGACGTCGGCGGTTGGGGCCGGCGCGAGACTGGATAAAGTCCTGACGAATGCCGCGACGTTCTCGATCTCGTCCCGCTTGAGGGAGCCGTCGCGGCCGAAGGCCGGCATTGAGACGCCGCCCAGCGTCTCCGGCGACGTCGAGCGGACGCCGACGCGGATGGTGCGCAGGATTTCGTCTATCGAGCCGCCGTGCAGCCAGTCATCGTCCTGCAGGTTCGGAAAGCCCCTGGCCCCGCCGCCGCCTGCGCCGTGGCAACCCGCGCAGTTGTCGCCGAAGGCGGCCTTCCCGTTCGCCAGGGCGAATTCGAGCAGCCCAGAATCCTTGGAGATCTGCTCCGGCGTCACCTTGAGCAGCGGCGCGCCATGCGCGGCGCGCTCGGCGAGCGCTTCATCCCGGTCGGCCAACACCGCCTCGCGCTGCGAGTAGCCGAGCAGGCCCTTGGTGTAGGTCGAGGCGAGCGGCCAGGCCGGCATCACGATCCAATAGACCACGGCCCACGCGATCGAGGCGTAGAAGATGTAGAGCCACCATTTCGGCAGCGGGTTGTTGAGCTCACGGATGCCGTCCCACTCATGGCCTGTGGTGTCGACGCCGGACGTCGCGTCGCGCCTGTCAGCCGCGCTCATGACTCAATCCTCCCGGAGCGGCGTGCGGGCGGCCGCGTCGAAGCGCGCGCGGTTTCGCGGCCGCAGCGCGTAGCCGAGCACAGCTGCGAACAGCGAGAAGAAGAAGAGCAGACCGGCGGTTTGGGCGAGATGCGCCAGCGTTTCGTAAGTCATCGGCTCGGGCCTCAACGCAGGTTTGCTTTGTCGTCGTACTGCTTGAAGTCGACCGTCGTGCCGAGCATCTGCAGATAGGCGATCAGCGCGTCCATCTCGGTCAGGCGCTTCTGGTCGCCGTCGAAGTCGCGAATGAGAGCGGTCGGATAGCGCTTCTGAAACGCCGCAGCGTCCGCGGAATCGGGTTCGGCCTGAGCGTAGACGTCACGCCGCGCCCAGAAGATCTGGTCGTCGCTGTAGGGCGTGCCGACCGTGCGGTTCGCCGACAATTGGCCGGTGATGCGGCCGTGGTCGAGCGGCCGCTCGGCCAGGAACGGATAGCCCGGCATGATCGAGGTCGGCACCACCGATCTCGGATCGATCATATGGGCCTTGTGCCACTCGTCGGAATACTTGCCGCCGACGCGCGCCAAATCAGGTCCGGTGCGCTTCGATCCCCACTGGAACGGATGGTCGTACTGGGATTCGGCGGCGAGCGAGAAATGCCCGTAGCGCTCCACCTCGTCGCGGATCGGACGGATCATCTGGCTGTGGCAGAGATAGCAGCCCTCGCGGACGTAGATGTCGCGTCCCGCGAGTTCGAGCGGGGTGTAGGGCCGCGCGCCGTCGACAGTCTCGATCGTGCTCTTGATGTAGAAGAGCGGGGCGATCTCCACGAGGCCGCCGATCGCGACCATGATCAGAATGCCGACGAGAAGCAGCAGCGAGTGCTTCTCGAAGATCTTGTGCTTGTCCCAGACGGCGGCGGACATGGGCTCGGGTCCTCACTCGGCCGGCGCGAGCGCGAGCGGCGCGGCCACGCGCTCCTCGGCCTCGCTCGGGCGGATCGTGCGATAGAGATTGAAGGCCATCAGCAGCGCGCCGATCAGAAACAGGATCCCGCCCAGCGCGCGGATGACGTAGTAGGGATGCATCGCGTCCACGGTCTCGACGAATGAGTATTCGAGGAAGCCGAAAGACGTGTAGGCCCGCCACATCAGGCCCTGCATGATGCCCGCGACCCACATCGCCGAAATGTAGAAGACGATACCGATGGTCGAAATCCAGAAATGCCAGTCGACCAGCTTCAGGGAATACAGCGGCCGCTTCCAGAGCCAGGGCGTCAGACAGTAGAGCGCGCCGAAGGAAATGTAAGCGACCCAGCCGAGCGCCCCGGAGTGCACGTGGCCGATGGTCCAGTCGGTGTAGTGTGAGAGCGAATTGACCTCCTTGATCGACATCAGCGGCCCCTCGAAGGTCGCCATGCCATAGAAGGCCACCGACACCACCATCATCCGCAGCACCGGGTCGGTCCTGAGCTTGTCCCAGGCGCCGGAAAGCGTCATCAGGCCGTTGATCATGCCGCCCCATGACGGCATCCACAGCATGATCGAGAACGTCATGCCGAGGGTCGACGCCCACTCCGGCAGCGCCGTGTAGTGCAGGTGATGCGGGCCGGCCCAGATGTAAAGAAAGATCAGCGACCAGAAGTGCACGATCGACAGCCGGTACGAGTACACCGGACGATCCGCGCGCTTCGGGATGAAGTAGTACATGATGGCGAGGAAGCCGGCGGTCAGGAAGAAACCGACGGCGTTATGGCCGTACCACCACTGCACCATGGCGTCCTGGACGCCTGACCATGCGACGTACGACTTCGATCCGAAGACGGTCGCCGGCACAGCCAGGTTGTTGATGACGTGCAGCATCGCGATGGTGACGATGAACGCCAGGTAGAACCAGTTCGCGACGTAGATGTGGGGCTCTTTGCGCTTCCGGAGCGTCCCGAGAAACAGCACGAGATAAACGACCCAGACGATCGTCAGCCAGAGGTCGGCGTACCATTCGGGCTCGGCGTATTCCTTGCTCTGGGTGACGCCCATCAGGTAGCCGGTGCCCGCGACCACGATGAAAAGGTTGTAGCCGAGCATCACGAACCAGGGCGCGACGACGCCCGGCATCCGCGCCCGGCAGGTCCGCTGCGCTACGTAGAAGGACGACGCCAGCAGGACGTTGCCCCCGAAGGCGAAGATGACCGCCGAGGTGTGCAAAGGACGCAGACGTCCGAAGTTCAGGAACTCGAGGTCGAAATTGAGCGCCGGGAACGACAGCTCCAGCGCGATCCAGCAGCCGACCGCGAAGCCGGCGACGCCCCAGAACATCGCTGCGATCACGCCGAACTTGACCGGCCCGAAATTGTAATTGGGCTTGCCGTCGATCTCCTCGGGCGCCGGCGCCGCGCGCGCCATGCTCGACCGGTACAGCAAGGCGAACCCGCCGATCGCAGACGCGCCCCCCACCATCATGTGCGCGCCAAAGGGCGCGTCGACCGCCTGGAGGCCCAGGAAAAAGCAGGCCATCGCCGCGAGCGCGAAGAAGATGGCGAAGCCCGTTTCCTCCGCCGTGAAGCTTGGCGCGATGCGGTCTGCGTTCATGGACGTCCCCGAACCCGTGCTCCGATCGATCGCCGCCGGTCCGGCGTCGTCGATGGTTGGCTTTCGGGGAAATCGGCCCGGCGAACCTTGATCCAGGTCAACGAACGGCGCGGCTGCGCCGACGACGATGAGCCATGTTCGAGATCGCGCTGCCCGACATTCTGAACCGACAGGTTCCCAGATACACATCGTATCCGACGGCGCCGCATTTCTCGGCCGCCGTGGACGTGGGTTCTTATGCCCGCTGGCTATCGGAGTTGAAGGACGCGCCAGGCGCGGCTTCGCTCTATCTTCACGTGCCGTTCTGCCGGTCGATCTGCCATTATTGCGGCTGCGCGACGCGCGCGTCCCGTCGCGAGGAGCCGCTCGTCGAATACGCCCGAAGGCTGCGCCTCGAGCTCGATCTGGTGGCGTCGCATCTGGGGACCAGGGCCGTCTCGCATGTGCATTGGGGCGGTGGGACCCCGAGCATGCTTCCGGAAGACGCCTTCTTCGGATTGGCCGCGGCGATCCACGCCCGGTTCGACGTCCTGGCGACGGCCGAACACGCCATCGAGCTCGACCCCCGACTCGTCGGGGGCCGGCTCGCCGAACGTCTCGCGATGGTTGGGGTGAACCGGGCCAGTCTCGGCGTGCAGGATTTCGATGAGACAGTGCAGAAGGCGATCGGCCGCCGTCAGACGGTCGGCACGGTGGTCAACGCGGTCGCCCAGCTGCGGCGCGTGGGCGTCGACCGGCTCAACCTTGATCTGATCTACGGCCTGCCGCGCCAGACGCTGCGGTCGATGCGCGCCACTGTCGAGCAGGCCATCGCTCTCGAGCCGGATCGGATCGCCCTGTTCGGCTACGCCCATGTCCCGTGGCAGAAGGCGAACCAGAAGCTGATCGACGCTTCCGCTCTGCCAGACGCCGCCCTGCGTCTCGAACTGGCCACCATCGCGCGCGAGACCCTCGAGGGTGCCGGCTTCGTCGCCGTCGGCATCGATCACTTCGTCCGGCCCGGCGACGACATGGCGGCCGCGCTTCAGCAGCGCGGGCTCCGACGCAACTTCCAGGGTTATACGACGGACGACGCCCCCATTCTCATCGGTCTCGGCGCGTCGTCGATCAGTCGCCTGCCTCAAGGCTACGTCCAAAACGCGCCTGACGTCGGCGCCTGGTCGAAAGCGATCGAGCAGGGCCGGCTGCCGACGACCCGCGGCGTGGCGCTGACGGCGGACGACCGTATGCGCGCCGACGTCATCGAGGAGATCATGTGCTATTTCGGCGTCGATCTCGCGGAAGTCACCGCCCGGCACAATTCATCGCCGTCCGTGTTCGCGACGGACGTCGAGACGCTCGAGCCGCTCAGGCGTTCGGGCTTCATTCGGTTTCTCGGCGACCGGCTGTTGATCATGCGAGACGCTCCGGCGATCGCCAGGATCGTCGCGAGCGCATTCGACGCGCATCTCACCGAAACGGCGCGCCATTCCTTGGCGGCATAGGGCGTCCGCAATGCGGCCTGTAGGGTCTAGGCGACGAACCCAGTTGGCCGAGACCTCGGCTGACTCGGGGCAGGGTCTCGGGCGCAAATCGAAGTTCAAGGCCGATCCGTCGAAGTATCTCGAGGGCCGCAAGCACGACCGCTACGACACGCCGGAGGGAACGGTCTTCACCTGCGCGATGCTCCTAGTGGTCTGACCTAGACAGAAGGTCCCCTCTGGAGAGAACCGCGCGGGCCGGCCGAGAATGCCAGCGCTTCCGTCTGGTCTGGTCTGGTCTGGTCTGGTCGGGGCGCGGCGGGCGGGAGCGCGGCGCGCCGAGCTTACCTTCGGTCCTGGTCGGACCGCTCGCCGGTGGCGAGCCAGTGGGCGCAGGCCTCACCCAGCTCGTGCCGGGCCGTCTCCTCGTACCGACGGCAATCCTCAGCGGTGAGGATGTCCCGCCAGCGGCCGTTGGTGCCCTGGTGGACGAAGGTCTGCGCCCCGCCGTCCCAGAACGCGCCGCCGAGCGGCACGCTCTTGCTCGCGTGGCGCTTCATGTAGGCGAACCCGCAGTGCTCGAGGATCGCGTCCCACCTGCCCGGCTCCACCGGGATGTCGAGGAACGCCGCGATGCATCGGACCTGACCCGGCAGATCCGCCTTGAGCTCGTTGAAGTGCAAGAGCAGCAGGTTCGGCAGCTCCCGCATCGCCCACCAGCTCCGGATATTCTCCCAGAAAGGCCAGAACGGGTGGCCGTCGCCTTGGAGCCACTCGAGGAAGTACCGGCGGACGTCGGCTGGCGGCGGGCCGATCGGCGGGCCGACCCGGCCCGGCGTGTCGTTGAGCGCCCGGTACCAGAGCTCGTTGGCGTTGACGTGGTGGTTGTGCATGCTCCAGACCACGTCCCGCCCGTCGCGGCCGATGTAGAGGTATTTGGCCTTAGGCGAGTAGACGAGCGCGTCCACCGGCAGGTGGGTCTTCAGGAAGCGGCGGTGGGCTTGTGCCTCCACCGCGGGCAGCTTCTCCGCCTTGGGCGGGACGCGGAGGTCGAGCCACGGCGACATCTCGGCCACCGGCAGGTCCTCTACGCCCTGGAAGATGAGCTGCGCCACGATCTGCTGCACCCAGGTGGTGCCGGACTTGGCGTAGGTGGCGATCACGACGTCGTCGTCGCGGAACCGGAAGTCATTCCAGACCGTCGAGTCGAAGTGGTGGTTGTGCAGCTCCCGGGTCTTCTCCGGCCAGTGCGGCGAGATTCCTGGCACGATCCGTCTCCTTTCCCGTTATCACCCGGCTGTCAGTCCGCACCGGCGGCCTGCCCGGCCGGTCGCCGGTGACGGCGCGCTGGCGCGCCACCCGAACAGGACGCCCCTTCGCCTGCCCGCCCAGGACTCTACCCTGACGCTGCGTGCCTACAACGGACCTCTCTCGACGATGCCGCGATCGCCATGGCGATGACCGCCGGCGCTCCGCAGCAGGATGCCTGCCTTCGCGTCGCGGTCCTGCGTCTACGGCCCAGGCTCCCGCTATCCGTCCGTATACCCCATGTGGGTATATGTGGGCGCTTGCCCTTTATACCCCTATAGGGTAATTAATCAAGCATGCAGCGCCACACCAAGGCCTCGTGCGGGAAGCGGTTGAGCCGGATCGAGGGTCAGGTCCGGGGCATCGCGCGCATGCTCGAGGAGGACCGCTACTGCATCGACGTCGTCACACAGATCTCCGCCGTCCGGGCCGCCCTGAAGCGGGTCGAGGAAGAGATCCTGAAGGACCACGTCGGCCATTGCGTCGAGAACGCCATCCAGTCGGGAGACAAGGACGAGCAGCGCCAGAAGGTGGCGGAGTTGGTCGAGGTCCTCGGGCGGGTGCGCGGATGACGGTCGCCCGTCTCATCCGGCTGGTCGCCGCGATGGCTTTCGCCGTCTTCGTCGCGGCCGCATGGTCGACGCCCAGCGCGGCCCATGCGGGTCACGAGACGCCGCAGGCGGGCGCTCAGTCGCAGGAGCCGACTTCGATCGGCTCCATAGCGACGGACTCCAGGATCGAGCACGCCAAAGCTTCCCCTGGAGACGCCGCGACGTCTGCGGCGTCGGGGGATTGTTCCGACGATGGCTGCCCGAACGGGACCACCGCCTGCTGCGGCCACGCCTGCCACGCAGCGATGGCGCATGATCTGGCGATGCTCGGTTCTCGGCCGGTCGGAGCGACCGCCGCGCCCTCGCTGTCCGAGCCGGCCACCCTCGCGGGCCCGACCGTCCACATCAAACATCCTCCGAGACCGCTCGCCGCCGTCGGCTGAGGTCTCACTGACGCCCGCGCCCGCTCGTCCGGCGACGCGGACCAACTCTCGAGACGTCTCACCGACCGCGCGTCCGGCGCCCCTGCGCGCCTTCGTCCGCCCGTTCAGATCTCGGGGTTCCTCATGAAGCCGCTCTTCTCGGCCGCCGCAGCGTCGCTGCTTGTTGGCTGCTCGACGCTCCCCCCGCCGCCCATCGCCGGAAGCGATCCCTCCGATCCGGCCACCCGCATACCGATCGCGCGCTACAGCTCCGTCGTCGCGGGGACGGCGGACCATCGTCCGGTCGGGCCCAAGCCCTGGGTGGATCAGAATAGGGGCGTGACGTCCAAGCAGATGGAGGGCATGTGATGGCCGCCCTCCGCTCCCGCCTGCTGAGGTCGGTCGCCGTGGTCGCCCTGACCGGCTCGCTCGGCGCCTGCGCAAGCTTCACCCGGGACGGCGGCATGTCGCCCGTGACGTCACGGGTCTCCCTCGAGCTCGGCGCGACCACAGCGAAGATCGTGACCCCGGCCGACGCGGCCGCCGTGAGGTCGCGGGTCGACCGCCTGCTTGCGAGGCCGCTGACTGCGGACGCCGCCGTCCAGATCGCGCTCCTGAACAACCGCGGCCTGCAGGTCGAGTACAACGCGCTGGGCGTGTCCGAGGCGGAATACGTCGCGGCGAGCCTTCCACCGTCGCCCACCGTCTCGATCGAGCGGGTGGCGGCCTCCGGCGACCTCGATGTCGAGCGGCGCCTCATCGCCGACCTGCTCCAGCTGCTGACCCTGCCGAGACGCTCGAAGATCGCGGAGACGGAGTTCCGCGCCGCTCAGCACAAGGCCGTCGCCGCCACCTTCCGCACGGCCGCCGAGGCCCGGCGGGCGTTCTACCGGGCAGTCGCCGGCCGGGAGACGGCCGCCTTCCTCGAGACCGCGCGGGCGTCGGCGGGCGCCGCGGCGGAGCTCACCAAGAAGCTCGGGGAGACCGGGGCGGCGACGAAGCTCAACCAGGCCCGGTCGAGCGCGCTCTACGCCGAGGTCGCGACCGAGCTCGCGGAAGCGCGGCTCGATGCGGCGAAGGAGCGCGAGGCGCTCACCCGGCAGCTCGGACTTTGGGGGCGGGACCTCGACTACAAACTCCCCGGCCGGCTTCCGTCCTTCCCTCGGCTCGAGAGCCGGGGGGACGTGGAGGCGACCGCGCTCCGTCGGCGGGTCGACATCATCGGGGATCGGCTCGAACTCGACGCGCTGGCGCAGCGGTACGGGCTGACCGAACAGACCCGGGCGATCTCGATGCTCGAAATCACCGGCCTCGCCAACCACTCCAGGTCGGCGGAGGGAGAGAAGGCGAACCCGAAGGGCTTCGAGGTCGCGGTCCAGATCCCGATCTTCGACTTCGGCAAGGCCTCCTCAACGAAGGCGCGCGAGACTTACATGGGCGCGGTGAACCGCCTCCTCGAGAAGGCGGTCAACGCCCGGTCCGAAGCCCGCGAGGCCTATGCGACCTATCGCGGGCGCCACGAGATCGCGCGGGCTTATCAGAGCCGTGTCCTGCCTTTGCGAAAGATCATCACCGAGGAGACTCAGCTCCAGTACAATGGCATGCTGGTCGACCCGTTCGAGCTGCTGACCAACGCCCGTGAGACCGTCGCCGCCAACGTCGCGGCGATCCGGGCCAAGCGCGACTTCTTCATCGCCGACGTTGACTTCCAGGCCGCCCTGATCGGCGGCGGGGCCGCGGACGGACCCGCCGCGTCCGCGCCGAAGCTGGCTTCCGCCACCTCGGCCTCGGCCGCGTCGCCCCAGTGAAATTGGAGACAACGATGCTCGTTTCGCGCAGATCGTTCCTGTCCGCCACCACCGCCGGGGCGACGTCGCTCGTCGCCGCGACGGCGGTCTCCGGTCGCGTCGAGGCGGCCTCGATCCCCGAGGCCGCGACCATGAAGGACGCGACCATGCAGCCGCCGCTCGTCCCCTCGACGGGCCCCGATTACAACCCCGTCGTCACCCTGAACGGCTGGACCGCCCCCTGGCGCATGAATGGCGACTGGAAGGAGTTCCACCTGATCGCCGAACCTGTCGTGCGCGAGCTCGCGCCGGGCATGGTCGCGCATCTGTGGGGCTACAACGGCCAGTCGCCGGGACCGACCATCGAGGCCGTCGAGGGCGACAAGGTCCGGATCTTCGTCACCAACCGCCTGCCGGAGCACACCACGGTGCACTGGCACGGGCAGCTCGTGCCCTGCGGCATGGACGGCGTCGGCGGGCTGACCCAGCCGCACGTCAAGCCTGGCCAGACCTTCGTCTATGAGTTCGAGCTGAAGAAGAGCGGCACCTTCATGTACCACCCGCACGCCGACGAGATGGTCCAGATGGCGATGGGCATGATGGGCTTCTTCGTCGTGCACCCAAAGGATCCGGCGTTCCGGCGCGTCGACCGCGACTTCGTCTTCCTGATGTCGGCCTACGACATCGAGCCCGGCGCCTACGTGCCCCGCGTCGCCGAGATGACCGACTTCAACCTGTGGACCTGGAACACGCGGGTGTTCCCCGGGATCGACCATCTGGTGGCGGGAAAGGGCGACAAGGTGCGGGTGCGGTTCGGCAACCTCACCATGACGAACCACCCGATCCACATGCACGGCTACGATTTCAAGGTGTCGTGCACGGACGGCGGCTGGGTCCCGGAGGCGGCGGCATGGCCTGAGGTGACGATCGACTGCGCGGTCGGGCAGATGCGCGCCTTCGACTTCGTCGCCGACGTCCCCGGCGACTGGGCGATCCACTGCCACAAGTCGCACCACACCATGAACGCCATGGGTCACGGCATTTCCAACTTCATCGGCGTGAACAAGAAGGACGTGGCGAAGCGCATCAAGGCGCTCGCGCCCGGCTACATGCCCATGGGCCAGGCGGGCATGGCGGACATGGGCGCGATGGAGATGCCGCTGCCCGACAACACGCTGCCGATGATGACGGGCTTCGGCCAGTTCGGCCCGATCGAGATGGGCGGGATGTTCTCGGTCGTGAAGGTCCGCGAAAGCCTCGCGCGCGGCGACTACCGCGACCCCGGCTGGTTCGAGCACCCGCACGGAACCGTCGCCTTCGAGTGGAAGGGTGAGGCCCCCGCCGCGGCCAAAGCCGAAGCCGGGCCGGCAAGGCCCGGCTCCGTCGAGATGAACGTCGTCAAGCCCAAGGCCAGCGGCGGACACGCAAACCACTGACCCCCGAACAGGAAGCACGATCCATGAGGAAGTTGCTGACGACGGCCGCGTTCGCCGCGGCTCTCGCGCCATCCGCCGTCTTCGCCGACCCCGGCCACGGTCAAGGCGAGGCTCGCGCCTTCGGCGAGCCCGGCGATCCCAAAAAATCCGCTCGCACGGTCGAGATCATCATGAAGGAGACCGACGACGGCCGAATGCTGTTCGAGCCTGAAACGGTCATCGCCCGGCGCGGCGAGCAGGTCCGCTTCGTCCTGAAGAACGAGGGCCAGTTCGACCACGAGTTCATGCTCGCGACGCGGGCCGACAATGACCGCCACGCGATCGCGATGCGCAAGAACCCCGACATGGAGCACGACGACCCCAATGGCCGTCGCCTCGCGCCCGGCAAGACGGACGAGATCGTCTGGAAGTTCACCAAGGCCGGGGAGTTCAACTTCGCCTGCCTGATCCCCGGCCACCGCGAGGCCGGAATGGACGGCGTCGTCGCCGTCAAGTGACCCGCGAACCCAAGGAGACCGCTATGAAGAAGACCGCCGCCGTCGGCGCCACACTCGCCGTCCTCCTGCTCACAGCAACCGCCGCCTCCGCGGCCGAGGGCAAGGTCAAGAAGATCGACGAGGCTGCGGGCAAGATCACGCTCGAGCACGGTCCGATCAAGAACCTCGACATGGACGAGCCGATGACCATGGTGTTCAAGGTCGCGCACCCCGCCATGCTCAACTCGATCAAGGTG
Organism: Hansschlegelia zhihuaiae; assembly: GCF_004103825.1. Lineage (GTDB taxonomy): Bacteria > Pseudomonadota > Alphaproteobacteria > Rhizobiales > Methylopilaceae > Methylopila > Methylopila zhihuaiae. The sequence continues at coordinate 136,074 of NZ_RYFI01000010.1, read as the reverse complement.
GGCGACAAGGTGATGTTCGACGCCGACCGCGTGAACGGCCAGATCACGGTCACCAAGATTCAGAAGAAGTGAGTGGCCGCGGCGGCCACGCCGCCAGCCGTCTCCCGCGCAGCGGAGCGTTTGACGCGCCGTGCCATCATGGCGAAGGCGCCAGGAGCGGGGTGCGGAGCGCTTGGGTCAGTCCTCGTCCAGGATGCGCCAGCGGGCGCCCTCGAGATCATCGAACTGGCCGCTCCTCAGCGACCACAGGAACGCGGCGAGCCCCAACATTCCGAGGCTCACGGCGGCGGGAACCAGATAGATCAGGACTGTCATGCGCGGGCCTCGACGAGCCTGCGTTCCCCGCCGGACACAGCGCGCGCGCTGCGCAGCCGCAAAGCGTTCACGGTCACGACCAGCGAAGAACCAGACATCGCCAGCGCAGCGACGAGCGGGCTCGCATGGCCGGTCACCGCGATCGGCACGGCGGCGACGTTGTAGACGATCGCGAAGGCGAGATTTTCGATCATCGCCGAGCGAGCGCATCGAGAAATGGCGAGCAGATCCGGAACCGCCTTCAGCCGTCCGTCGAGAAGGACGGCGTCTGCGGCGACCTGGGCGACGTCGACGCCGGAAGCCGGCGCGAGCGAGGCATGCGCGGCGGCGAGCGCAGGGGCGTCATTCATGCCGTCGCCCACCATCAGCGTGCGCCTTCCGGACGCTTTCAGCTGTTCGAGACGCGCAATCTTGTCCGCGGGCGTCTGGCGCGCGCGCCACCGGCCGACGCCAAGCTCGGCGGCGACGCTCGCCACCGCGTCAGGCCGATCGCCCGAAATGATTTCGATCGCTAAGCCCGCCTTTCGGAGCGCGGCGACCGCATCACGGGCGTCCGGTCGGATACGTTGTTCGACCGCGATCAGCGTCGGCTCGCTGTCGTCCTCCCGGTAGGCGATGAAGGTCGCCCGGGGGCGGCGCTCCTCGGCGGCCGCGAGTTTGGTCGCCGCTACGCCGCAGAACGTCGGACTGCCGAGCCTGGCGCGGCGGCCGTCGACGCGTCCCTCGACGCCTTGGCCCGGACGCTCGACGACCTCCGTCGCAGATGCGTTCTCCGTCGCGCCGGCCGCCATGGCGAGCGCGCGCGCCAACGGATGGCGACTTCGCGACGCGAGTCGCGCGGCCCGCCCGGCGAGAGCCGGGTCGATGTCAGCCAGATCGGTGATCCGTCGCTCGGGCTCGGTCAGGGTTCCGGTCTTGTCGAACAGGACCGTGTCTACGGTGGCGAACCGCTCGATTGCGTCGCCTGCGTTCAGGAGGACGCCGTCTCGGAACAGTCGGCCGGCGGCGACGACCTGAACCGCCGGGATGGCGAGCGCCAGCGCGCATGGGCATGTGATGATGAGGACGGCGATGGCGTTGACCAGCGCCGTCCGCCAATCGGCTCCCGCCGCGAGCCAGCCGATCAGCGTCGACAGCGCTCCGAGATGGACGACGGGCGTGTAGAAGCGGGCGACGCGGTCCGCCAGACGTCGGGTCCGCGATCTGGCGTCGCCCGCCGCGCGCAGCAATCGCTCGACCTCGTCGAGAAAGCTGCCGCTGGCGGGCCTCGACGCGCGCAACTCGACGGCGCCCGATCCATTGCAGGCTCCCGCGCAAATCTCGGTCCCGACGACGGCGGCGACCGGAGTGGTTTCGCCGGTCATAATCGACAGATCGAACTCGCTCGCGCCGCGGGCGATGACGCCGTCGACCGGCGCGCGCTCGCCGGGCCGCACCAGCACAAGATCGCCTGGAGCGATCTTCGAGGCCGGCGTCTCCACCAATTCGCCCGTCGGCTCGATCTTCACCGCGGTGTCGGTGCGCAGGGCGGCGAGCGTCTCCGCCTCGAGCGCGGTGCGACGACGCATCAGCTCGTCGAGGACGCGTCCGCAGAGCAGAAAGAACAGCAGCATGAGGGCGCTGTCGAAATAGGCTTCTTGCTGGCGGGTCAGCGTGTTGACGAAGGAATACGCGGTCGCGAGCGTGACGCCGACCGAGATCGGCAGGTCCATCGTCACGCCGCCGCGGCGGACAGCCCGCCAGGCGCTGGAGAAGAACGGCCGGCCCGCCACCGCGATGCAGGGAAGCGCGATCAGCGCGGACACCGCGTGGAAGAAGTCGCGGGTCTCGGGGGTGATGTCGGTCACATTGCCGGACCAGATCGCGACCGACAGCATCATGACGTTCATCGCGCCGAATCCCGCTGTCGCGAGCGACGTGAGCAGCCGGCGCATTTCGGTCGACGCCGCGCCGCGGGCGAGCGCCGGATCAAATGGCCTCGCCGGATGGCCGACGGCGTCGAGCGCGGTCAGGAGGCCTTCGAGATCCGCGTCATCGCGCTCCAGCGCGACCGTAAGCCGCCGGGTCGTCAAATTGAGGCGCGGGCTCGCGACGCCGCGAATGCGCGCCGCCGCGCGCTCGATGTCGCCCATGCACGCGGCGCAGTCGACATTGTCGACTGCAAGCTCCAGCCGCCGGCGGCCATCGGCCCCGACGGTGGTCCACGCAGCCCAATCCCGCTTCGATGCGGCGGGGCCGAAGCTGACGTCCTCGATTGCGTTGATGGCCGCGGCCGAGGCTGTCATGGCGCGATGATCAGGGCGTTGCGGCTTGTGAACACAATGTCGCCGCCGCGGCGGGCGACCAGCTCGACCGTCCACCCGCCGGGCGTCAGCGCGACGAACGCCCCGGCGTAACGACCGGCCGCGCCCTCGATCAGCGTCGTCGACCGATCGAGGAATTCGTCGCTGGGATGCTCCAATCGGGCCTCGACGGCGAGGCCGGATTGAGGAGAGCCGTCTCGATCCTGGAAGACCGCCCAAGCTTCGGCCCGCGCCGTCAGGTCGAGACTTCGATCGACGTGAAGGTCGACGGTCCAGCCGCGCGCACGTTGGTCGGCCGCCTCGCGCAGGACGGTCGGCATGGCCTTACCGGCGGCGTAGGAGCTTTTCACTTCGACGCCGTTGAAGCTCTTCACGGCGAGATAGGCCATCGCGAAATTGACGCCGAGGACCACCGCGAAGGTCCCGAGGAGCCAGCACAGGAAGGCGCGGCCGGTGAAGGCCCGGCCGCGGGCCCGAACCGCGTCAATCGTCGTCATGTTATCCCCCCTGATACTTGCCCACTGGCGACCGGAAGAAATCGCCGGCGCCGGCGACGTCGCCGCTCGCGCTTTCGGTCACGCGGAACTGGATCGGAGTCGCTGCGACGTCCGGACCCGGCGCGGGCGCCGTGACGACGACGCGAAGTTCTCGCGTGGTGTCCGGACCGACCTGGATGGCGGGGAGGCCGTCGGCGCCGATCTCGGCGCCGACGGCCTCGATGGTCGCGCGCGCCAGCCCGGCGACGCTCAACGAGAACGTGCGCGTGACCGTCTCCTTGTTGAGGATCCGCACGACGTAGCCGTTACGGACGCCACCGTCGGACAGGCGCACGAAGAGCGGATTGCGGTCGTGGATCACATCCAGACCGGTGAATGCGCGCGTGGCGAGCGCGTAAGACATGACCCCGCTCACCAGCGCGATCACGACCGCATAGAAAACCGTGCGCGATCGAACGATTTTAAAGGTGGGCGCGAGCCCCTTGGCCCGCCGCCCGATATTCACCTCGGTGTCGTAGCCTATGAGGCCCTGCGGCCGTCCGATCTTGCCCATAACGGTGTCGCAGGCGTCGATGCACAGGCCGCACTGGATGCAGCCCAGCTGTGAGCCTTCACGGATGTCGACGCCGGTCGGACAGGCGGTGACGCACTGAACGCAATCGACGCAATCGCCCGCTGGCGACCCCAGATTTCGTGCCGCCGTCGCATGCTTGAGCGACATGCGCGGCTCGCCGCGATCCCGGCGATAGGCCACGTTCAGCGCGTGTCTGTCCGTAAGCGCCGCCTGTATGCGCGGCCACGGGCACATGTAGAGGCAGACCTGCTCCCGCATGTGGCCGGCCAGCGTGTAGGTCGTGAACGTCAGGATGCCGATCCAGACATAGGCGGAGATCGGCGCGGCGCCGACCGCGAGATCCCGGACGAGGGTCGGCGCGTCGGCGAAGTAGAGCACCCAGGCGCCGCCGGTCCACCAGGCGATGAAGAGCCAGGCCGCATGTTTCGCCGCCTTCTTGGCGATCTTCTCTGCAGTCCAGGGCGCGGCGTCGAGCGCCATTCGGGCGCGGCGATCGCCCTCGATCCGCCTCTCGACTGCGAGGAACAGATCGCACCAGACCGTCTGGGGGCAAAGATAGCCGCACCATAGTCGCCCAGCGACGGCGTTCATCAGAAACAACGTCATCGCTGCAAGGACGAGCAGCCCCGTGAGGTAGTAAACCTCCTGAGGCCAGATCTCGATGAAGAAGAAATAGGCGCGCTGATGGGCCAGATCGATCAGGACGGCCTGCCCGGGCGCGTCCGGACCCCTGTCCCAGCGTACGAACGGAAGGGCGTAATAGATTCCGAGCGTCAGAATGAGCAACGCCCACTTGATCGAGCGGAATCGCCCGGAAACGGCCTGCGGATATATCTTCCTGGCGGAGACATAGAGGCTGACGTCTTCCGCTTGCGCCTGCAGGCCGGTTGTCATGGTCAGCCTCGATCGGATCGAACGCCCCAAGGGCTCTGTGTTTGTTAGAAGCCGGGGGACCGTCTGCGCCTTGAGTTGGATCAATCGTCCGGCGACAGCGGGACCCGACGCGCGGCCGCACGGTCAGGAGCGGCAAGCGTCGTGGCGCTCGAACGTTGGAAGCGGGGCGCCGCTCCAAGACAGTCCGGCAAGGACAGTCCGGAGAGCGATCCGACCGTCCGCTAGCCGCCGAGGCAGAGCTCCATATCCAGCCTGCTCAAGCGCAGGCCTGCTGTCCTTGATCCCGCTCAACGACGCGTCCCGGCGGAGCGCCTGTCATGCGCCTCCAGAGATCAGGCGCCCCGCGGCGTCCCAAGAGAGGTTTAAGACATGGATCAGTTGCTGACGGAGAATGAACTCGAGGCCCGCCTGAGAGACGTCGGCGCCCAGCGCTACCACCATCTCCATCCGTTCCAGCTGCGTCTCCAGAGCGGCCGGTGCTCGCGCACCGAGGTCGAGGCCTGGGCGCTGAACCGCTACCTCTACCAGGCCTGCATTCCGCAGAAGGACGCGATCATCCTGTCGCGGATGGACGATCCGGCGCTGCGACGCCCGTGGCGTCAGCGCATCGTCGACCATGACGGCGAGCGCGAAGGCGACGGCGGCATCGCGCGTTGGCTGAAGCTCACCGACGACCTCGGCCTCAGCCGAGCAGCCGTCATGTCCGGTCGTTTCGCGCTGCCGGCGACACGGTTCGCCGTCATCGGCTACCTCTCCTTCGTGCGCGACGCCACGCTGCTGGAGGCGATCGCCTCGTCCCTGACGGAATTGTTCTCTCCGTCGATCATCGCGACGCGCACCGCAGGGATGTTGGCGAACTACGACTTCATCCGGCCGGAGACGCTCGCTTATTTCACCGCGCGGCCGGTCCAGGCCAAACGCGACAGCGATTTCGCGCTCGCCTATGTGAAGGCGCACGCCACGACGCCGGAGCGTCAGCAGGCGGTGATCGCCGCGCTCGAGTTCAAGTGCGCGATGCTGTGGGCGATGCTGGACGCCCTCGAACACGCATATGTCTATGCGGAGCCTGCTCCCGGCGCCTTTCGCGCGGGAGACGCTCGTGCGCCGCACCTCGTCGCGGCGGCCTAGGCTGATTGACGCAAGTCAAACGCGGCGGACCCGCGCCAGGCTATCCGGGCGGAAAATGGCGGCGACGGCAAAGCGCCGTTGGTCTTCCGCTCGGAGCAGCCGGCCTTGCCCCACGACACCTATTTCCGCGCGCGCATCGAGGGCCTGAAACGCGAAGGCCGATATCGGGTCTTCGCGGATCTCGAACGCAGGGCCGGCCGCTTCCCCCGCGCGCTCCACCACACCGACCGTGGGCCTCGCGAGGTCACGGTCTGGTGCTCCAACGACTATCTCGGCATGGGTCAACACCCCGACGTGCTCACCGCGATGCATGAGGCGCTGGACCGGGCGGGCGCAGGGGCTGGGGGCACCCGCAACATCTCCGGCACCAACCACGACCACGTATTGCTCGAAGCCGAACTCGCCGACCTGCATGGCAAGGAGGCGGCGCTGCTGTTCACCTCCGGTTTTGTGTCCAACTGGGCGACGCTTGGAACGCTGGGCCGACAGATTCCAGGCCTTGTGATCCTCTCGGACGCGCTGAACCATGCGTCGATGATCGACGGCATCCGTGCCAGCGGCGCAGAAAAGCGCATCTTCAGGCACAGTGATCCAGAAGACCTCGACCGCATCCTCGCCTCGCTCGATCCCTCGCGGCCGAAGCTGATCGCCTTCGAGAGCGTCTACTCGATGGACGGCGACATCGCGCCGATCGCCGAGATCTGCGACGTCGCCGACAAATACGGCGCCATGACGTATCTCGACGAGGTCCACGCGGTCGGCATGTACGGCCCGCGCGGCGGCGGCGTCGCCGAGGAGCGCGGGCTTACGCACCGCCTCACGATCATAGAAGGCACGCTCGGCAAGGCGTTCGGGGTGGTCGGCGGCTACGTCGCGGGCTCGGCGGCGACGGCCGACTTCGTTCGCTCCTTCGCGTCGGGCTTCATCTTCACGACGTCGCTGCCGCCCGCGGTCGCCGCCGGCGCGACGGCGTCAATCCGGCATCTCAAGGAAAGCCAGGCCGAGCGCTTGGGCCAGCGCGATCGGGTGGCGCGGGTGCGGCGCCGGCTCGATCTGCTCGGCATTCCGCACCTGCCGAACCCGAGCCATATCGTGCCCGTGATGGTGGGCGACCCGGTCAAGTGCAAGCAGCTCTCCGACCGGTTGCTCAATGAGCACGGCGTTTATGTCCAGGCGATCAACTACCCGACCGTGCCGCGCGGGACCGAGCGGCTGAGGATCACCCCCTCGCCCCTCCATACCGACGCCGACATCGAGCATCTGATCGCGGCGCTCGCCGCGGTGTGGGCGGACGCGAGACTGTCCGTCGCGGCGTGACCGCTTCCCCGCGCTGCAGCAAACAGGACAGGCGCGACGCCGGATGCTCCACGGCGCCGCAAGCGGCGACGCTGGGAGACCCGCCCGCCGCGTGGCGCCAGCCAAACCCCGCCCCGCGACCGCCTGGCCCTTGATCAAGATCAAGGCGGACAGTGGTCGCCCAAACCACGGTGGCGGCTCCAGACCACGAGAACCGAGATGCCGCCAAAACCCATCACCGTCGAACGCAAGCGACACCCGTCACGACTGAAGCAAATCACGCTTCACGTCGCGCGATGCCCCACGTTTCCCGAGGGAAGCCAAGACCATGGCTATTCCTTCGTCGCGCCGCTGACTTCGGCCGGCAAGCTTGATCCGGTTCTGTGGAGAAAGCAGCGAGCGCGCTGCCGCGCCGTCAGGTTCTGGGCGGGGTCACCGGTGCGCGTGGGGATGCTCATCCACCGCGCGGGAGGCGCCGGCGGCTCGACCTGGCTGCTCGATTTCGACGCAAGCCGGCGCGATGACGATGAGGCCGGCTACCGCTTCGACCTGCATCAGTTCACGCCCGGAGAATATGTGACGCTTTCCGATGAGAAGGACAGCTTCGCATTTCGCATCGCCTCGGTCGAGGACGCGCCTGAAGCCGGCGCCTCTCAAACAGCGCTCGAAGCCGTCGGTCAAAGCTGACCTGCGAGCGCGCTGGCTGGGAGCCAGCCCGGCGCGTCCACTCCGGATCGTCGAAGAGAACTCCTCATCTGCGGAGCAAATCGGACCGCACGTCGAAAGACGCCGCGTTTGATCGGGATCAAGGGCGGTCAGCGAGCGCCGCTGCAATCTGCATTTGAGAGCCTCTTGATCACAGGAGCGAGAAATGTCGTCATCCACCATCGCCGTGATGAGCGTCGAACTCGAGAGATCGAGGCCGCCCTATCGTCGCATACTCGTGCCCACCGACGGCAGCGCGCTCAGCCAGGGCGCTGTTTTCGAGGCTCTCGAGCTTGCGGCCTCAATCGGCGCATCCGTCGTGCTTCTCACAGTCAATGAGCCATTCCGTGTCCTGACGACCTCGGTTGAGATGATCGAGTCGACGCGCGAGGAGTATGAGCGGCACGCTGAGGCGCACGCCGACAAGCTCCTCCAGCAGGCGGGCGCGTGGGCGGATGACGCCGGCGTTCCGCATTCCTCTGTCCGAAAGTGGAGCGACCAGCCCTATGAGGAGATCATAAAGGTCGCGCATGAACACAATTGCGACCTCATCGCGATGGCCAGTCATGGCCGCCGCGGTCTGTCGGCGATCGTGCTGGGATCTGTCACCCACAAGGTGCTGACCCACTCGGACATTCCAGTTCTCGTGCTGCGCAAGTCTGTGGAGACTACTGCTCAGCGCAGCCTTTCAGCAGCCGAGGGCGTCCATGACAACGCGGGAAACTCCTGACATGCTGGAACAGAGAGAGCGCGCCGCCGAGTCCGGCTTCGTGCATGAACGCGACGTCGCTTTTCAGGCGCATGCGCGGCGCGACAGGATGTTCGGGCGCTGGGTCGGTCATTTGATCGGCCTCAGCGGAGCTGCGGCCGACGATTACGGCCGTACGCTGATGCTTTCGAACGTCGAAGGAGGGAGCGACGAAACCCTGCTCGCGGCGGTTCGGACGGACCTCGCGAAGCACGGCGTCTTCGGCGTCCGCGCCACCGAAGAGCGCCTGCAACGCAAACTGGAGCGGCTGGGCGCGCTCGCGGATGCTCATCTCCGTGGCTAATCCTCAGCGTCTTTCCTGGGCGGCGCTGGTCGCCGCCTCCGCCCTTTCACTCGCCTTCGCGCCCCCGGCGTCGGCGTTGGAGCCGAGAGCTCAGCGAGGTCAGACATTCGCGAAGACGCATTGCGCGATGTGTCACGCGATCGGCCCGCGCGGCGCAAGTCCTCTCAAGATCGCGCCGCCGTTCCGCACGCTGCATGAACGTTACCCCGTCGAGACGCTCGCCGAGGCTTTCGCCGAAGGCATCCAGACGGGACATCCGTCCATGCCTCAGTTCCGGCTCGACAGCGCCGAGATCACGGATCTGATCGCCTACCTCAAATCGCTCGAGAGCGCAGGGCCCTGATCTCGAGAGCCATAGAGTTTGACGCGCATCAATGCCGGCGGGCTCGACAGCGCCCAGCCTTTCGAAGGTTTGTTGATCATGGGAGTTCGAGATGAGCGCGCATGAGGCTGGTCTCTCCCGGTTCGCCAGCGTGATGGCCCATTTCGATCTCGGCCCGTGGGCGGAAGCGCGGGGCCGGCTCGCAGCGACGCTGGCCGACGAGTTTGGCGCCCGGCTCATCGGCGTCGCGGCCGAGCAGCCGCTCGCGCCGGTCTATGCCGAAGGACTTCCGAACGTCGCCGAGGAGGTGACCGAAGAGGAGCGCCACCGAACCTCGCGCGACCTCGCGGCCGCCAAACGCGCTTTCGAAGCCGTCGCCGGTTCGCGCAATGACGTCGAGTGGCGCGCCGCTTTCGCCCATCCCGAACGGTTTCTGATCGAGCAGGCGCGCGCCGCCGACATCATCGTGGTCGGCCGGGGCGCGACGTATGACGAGCGCGATCCCAATCTCGGCGTCTCGCCTGGAACGATCGCCATGGAATGCGGACGGCCGATCCTGATCGTGCCGCCCGAGAAGGACCACATGACCGCCCATAAGGTCGTGGTCGCGTGGAAGGACACCCGGGAGGCCCGTCGCGCCGTTCATGACGCCCTGCCGATTCTGACGCGAGCAAACGAAGTTCACGTCATGACGGTCTCGAAGGCCTTGCGCGACGAAAGCGCGGAGGACGTGTGCGCCTGGCTCACGCGCCACGGCGTCGCTTGCCGCCCTTCGATACGCGCGGGGGACATTCAGTCGATTGCTGACGAACTCCTCGATCTGACCGGCGATCTCGGCGCCGATCTCATCGTCTCCGGCGCATACGGTCATAGCCGAATGCGGGAATGGCTGCTCGGCGGCGCGACGCGCGACCTGCTGGAGACCAGCAACGCGTGCCTCCTGATGTCGCATTGAGGTCGCGACGCCAGCGCCCCGTCGCTGACGCTCCGCCATCTGAATACAGCTCCGCGAAGTCCTTCGGTCTCTCGCTGCGCCAGGCGTCAGCTTGCCGCTCACACGTCGAGATTGGCGACCGCTAAGGCGTTGTCCTGGATGAACTCGCGGCGGGGCTCGACGACGTCGCCCATCAGTTTGGTGAAGATGTCGTCGGCCTCGTCGACCTCTTTCACCTGCACGCGCAAGAGCGTGCGGGCGTTGACGTCGAGGGTCGTCTCCCAGAGCTGGTCGGGGTTCATTTCGCCCAGGCCCTTGTAGCGCTGCAGCTGGCTGACGCCCTTGCGGCCGGCCGCCAGGACGCCGTCGACGAGCTCGCTCGGCCCGTGGACCGGGGTCGCCTCGTCCTTGCGCAGCAGATGCGGCGCGCGGCCGAAGATCTCCTGCAGGCCAGCGGCGCGGTCGTCGATCTTCCGGGCGTCGGCGCTCGCCAGGAAGGCGGCGTCGATGGTCGCGGCCTCGCGCACGCCGCGCACGGTGCGGGCGAAGGTGAAGCCGGCCTCGCTCGCAGTTCCCTCCCAGCCGCGCTCGGTCTCCTCGGCGAGCGCGTCGAGCCGGCGCGCGATATAGTCCGCGGCGGCCTGCGCCTTCTCCGCGTCCTGCAGCACGTCGACGGTCAGCGCGCCGGCGATCGCGGCCTGCTCGATCACCGGCCGCCGGTAGCGCGAATGCAGCTGCCCGAGGATCGAGCGCACCGCCCTCGCCTGCTCGACGACCTGGCGGAGGTCGAGCCCCGAGCGCGCCTCGCCGGTGGCGAGCCGGAGCGTCACGCCGTCGAGCCCCTGGTCGATCAGGTAGTCCTCGAGCGCCCGCTCGTCCTTAAGGTATTGCTCGGACTTGCCGCGCGCGACCTTGTAGAGCGGCGGCTGAGCGATGAAGACATGGCCGCGCTCAAGCAGCTCCGGCATCTGACGGTAGAAGAACGTCAGCAGCAGCGTGCGGATGTGGCTGCCGTCGACGTCGGCGTCCGTCATGATGATGATCTTGTGGTAGCGCAGCTTCTCGACGTTGAACTCGTCGCGGCCGATGCCGGTGCCGAGCGCCGTGATCAGCGTGCCGATCTCCTGGCTGCCGAGCATGCGGTCGAAGCGGGCGCGCTCCACGTTGAGGATCTTGCCGCGCAGCGGCAGCACGGCCTGGAATTCGCGGGCGCGGCCCTGCTTGGCGGAGCCGCCGGCCGAGTCGCCCTCGACGATGAAGAGCTCGGACTTGGCCGGGTCGCGCTCCTGGCAGTCGGCGAGCTTGCCCGGCAGCGAGGCGATGTCGAGCGCGCCCTTGCGGCGGGTCAGTTCGCGGGCCTTGCGGGCCGCCTCGCGGGCCGCGGCCGCCTCGACGACCTTCTGCACCACCGTCCTGGCGTCGGCCGGGTGCTCCTCGAACCAGCGGTTCAGCGCCTCGTTGACGAGGTTCTCGACCGCGGGCCGGACCTCGGACGAGACCAGCTTGTCCTTGGTCTGGGACGAGAACTTCGGGTCCGGCACCTTGACCGAGAGCACGCAGGTCAGCCCCTCGCGGGCGTCGTCGCCGGTGAGGCTCACCTTCTCCTTCTTGGCGATGCCGGAGCTCTCGGCGTAGCCGTTGACCTGCCGGGTCAGCGCCGCGCGGAAGCCCGCGAGATGCGTGCCGCCGTCGCGCTGCGGGATGTTGTTGGTGAAGACCAGCACGTTCTCGTGGTAGCTGTCGTTCCACCACATCGCGACCTCGACCCCGATGCCGTCCTTCTCCGAACGGAGCACGATCGGGGCCTCGATCAGCGGATGCTTGGCGCGGTCGAGATAGCGCACGAAGGCCTCGACGCCGCCCTCGTAAAACAGCTCCTCGCGCTTGACGTCGGCGTGGCGGGCGTCGGTCAGGACGATGCGCACGCCCGAATTCAGGAAGGCGAGCTCGCGCAGCCGGTGCTCGAGCGTGGCGTAGTCGAATTCGGTGACGCCCTGGAAGGTCTCGAGGCTCGGCGTGAACGTCACCTCGGTGCCGCGCTTGCCGTTGGACGGACCCGTGACCTTGAGCGGCGCGTCCGCGACGCCGTGGGTGAACGACATCTCGTGCGTCTGGTCGTTCTGCCAAATGCGCAGGATGAGCTTGACCGAGAGCGCGTTCACGACCGAGACGCCGACGCCGTGCAGGCCGCCCGAGACCTTGTACGAGTTCTGGTCGAATTTCCCGCCGGCGTGCAGCTGGGTCATGATGACCTCGGCGGCCGATATGCCTTCTTCGGTGTGGATGCCCGTCGGGATGCCGCGGCCGTTGTCGGTCACGGTGCAGGAGCCGTCGGGGTTCAGCGTGACCGTGACCTCGTCGGCCCAGCCGGCCAGCGCCTCGTCGATGCCGTTGTCGATGACCTCGTAGACCATGTGGTGCAGACCCGAGCCGTCGTCGGTGTCGCCGATATACATGCCCGGCCGCTTGCGGACGGCGTCGAGGCCCTTGAGGACGCGGATCGAGTCCGCGCCATAGTCGTCGGCGCCGCCGTTCTGGGGAATGTCGGACATCAAGATCTCTCAGGTTCGGCGCCTCAGCGGCGAGGCGCTCTGCGGCGGCGCTGAAACGCGCGCGAAGCCCGCAGGAATCAGGCGGTTTTCCTACCGCTCCTTGGTACTCCGGATGGCCGCAAAAAGCGAATTTCGCGGGTCAGACCATCCACAGCGGAACCACCTCGCACGGGGCGATCCAAGCCGCTGAGATATAGGCGCTTTCCCGGAAATTTCCACGGCGCGCCCACAGCCGTGCCGGGGCCACTCAAACGAGTTCGCGCGCGGCGCCGTCCGAAATCGCGAAAAGCCGCGCCCGGTCGCCGATTTCCGCGAAGGCCGCGGGGTCCGCGCCCGTCAGCCAGGCCTGCGCCGACAGCCCGTCGAGCGCCGAGAACAAGGCTTCGCGGCGCATGGGGTCGAGATGCGCCGCCACCTCGTCGAGCAGCACCACGGGCGCGAAGCCGTCGAGCCGAGCAATGAGCCGAACATGGCCGAGCACCAGGCCGATCAACAGCGCCTTCTGTTCGCCGGTCGAGCATTTCTCGGCCGGCATGTCCTTGGCGGCGTGGCGGACCAGAAGATCGCTGAGATGGGGACCCTCCAGCGTCCGCCCCGCCGCCCGGTCGCGCGGCCGCTGGCGGGCGAGACGCTCGCGATAGAGATCCTCGACCGCGGAGGCCGACGCGGAGCCGAGCTCAGTCTCCAGAGACCCTTCGAGGCTGAGCCCCGCGCTCGGAAACGGCGATCCCGGATCGGCGGTCTCGGCGATCAGCGCCGAGAGGCGCCCGACCGTCTCGGCCCGCGCGGCCGCGACCGCGACCGCGAGTTCCGCGACCTCGCGCTCGACGGCGTCGAGCCAGCGCGCATCCGGCCGCTCCTCCTCCAGCAGGCGGTTGCGGGCGCGGAGCGCCTTTTCGAGGCCGGAGGCGCGCGGCGCGTGCTCGGGGTCGGCGGCGGTCACCAGCCGGTCGAGGAAGCGCCGGCGGTCGCCGGCCGGACCGCGGAACAGGCCGTCGAGGTCGGGCGTCAGCCAGACGAGCCTCAGATGCTCCGAAAAGGCGCCGGCGGAACCGACCGGGGCGCCGTCGATCCGGCAGCGGCGCCCGCCCTCGGCCAGGGCCTCGATCCCGGTCCCGAGCCTCACCGCCCCCTGCGCGCCGAGCGCCTCGGCCGCGACCGCCCAAGAGCCGTCGCCGGGGATGCGGGCGAGTTCGCCATGCGGCGCGCGCCTCAGGCCACGGCCGGGCGCGAGCAGCGAGATCGCCTCGAGGATGTTGGTCTTGCCCGCGCCGTTCGGCCCGACCAGCGCGACCGAGCCGTCGCCGCAGACGAGGTCGAGCGCGGCGTAGGAGCGGAAATTCGTGAGGCGCAGCCGGGTCACGGCCGCGCGGCGGGGGACGGTCATGAGCGGAAACGATGGAGCGCGTCGGCCCCCTCCACCGCTTCGCGGTCCCCCTCCCCCGCTGCGCAGGGGAGGATCGCAGCGGCGGGCGCATCGGATCCTCCTCCGCTCGCGGAGGAGGGGGACCATGCGAAGCATGGTGGAGGAGGCCCCAGGCGCAAGGCCTCGGGACAAAGGGCGTCGAGAGATATGGCGCCCCTCACACCCGCATCGGCATCAGCACATAGAGCGCGGGGGCGTCGTCGCGGTCCTGAACCAGCGTCGGCGAGCCCGGATCGGCGAGCCGGATCAGCGCCGTGTCGCCCTCGAGCTGGCCCGCGATGTCGAGCAGATAGCGGGAGTTGAAGCCAATATCGAGCGGATCGGACTCGTAGTCGACCTCGATCTCTTCCGTCGCGTTGCCCGAGTCCGGATTGGTAACGGTCAGCACGAGCTTGCGGTCGGAGAGCGACAGCTTCACGGCGCGGCCACGCTCCGACGAGATCGTCGAGACGCGGTCGACGGCGCTCGCGAACTCGGCGCGGTCGACGGTGAGGCGCTTGTCGTTGCCCGTCGGGATGACGCGGCCATAGTCCGGGAACGCGCCGTCGATCAGTTTCGAGGTGAGGATCGCCTCGCCGGAGGAGACCCGGATCTTGGTCGGGGACAGCTCGACCCGGACGTCGCCGTCCGGATCCTCGAGCAGCCGCTGGATTTCCGCGACGGTCTTGCGCGGCACGATCACGCCCGGCATGCCCTTCGCGCCGGCCGGCGCCGGCATCTCGACGCGCGCCAGACGATGGCCGTCGGTCGCGACGGCCCGCAGGACCGAGACCCCGCCCGTCTCGGCGACGTGGAGATAGATGCCGTTCAGGTAATAGCGCGTCTCCTCGTTCGAGATCGCGAACTGGGTTTTGTCGATCAGGCGGCGGAGGTCGGCCGCGCCGATCTCGAAGCGCACCGGCAGTTCGCCCGCCGCAAGGTCGGGGAAATCCGAGTCGGGCAGCGTCTGCAGGGTGAAGCGCGAACGGCCGGCGCGGATCGTCAGCTGGCCGCGGTCGCCGGTCATCTCGAGCGCGACCTGGGCGCCGTCCGGCAGCTTGCGGACGATGTCGTAGAGCGTGTGGGCGGGCGCCGTGGTGGCCCCGGCCTGCGCGACTTCGGCCGCGACGGAATCGACGATCTCGAGGTCGAGGTCGGTGGCCTGCAGCTTGAGCGCGCCGTCGCCGGCCCTGATCAGCACATTGGCGAGGATCGGGATCGTGTTGCGCCGCTCCACGACGCGGTGGACGTGAGCGAGGGCCTTCAGCAGGGCCGCTCGCTCGAGGGTCGCTCGCATGTTCGTCCCGCTCCGTCGGGTGAGGACGCCGGCGGCGCGGCGCCCGCGGACGGGCGTACGGCCGGCAAGCGCGACGCAAGTCCGCGCTCAGGGACTGCGGACATTGCCCCAGCGTTCCGGGCGATTCAAGCCGTGGAGCCCGCCCGGACGGCGGCGCACGGGCTTTTCAACCGCCTCGTCGCGACGAAGTCGGGGCGGATTGTCGCGCCGGGTCCTGACATGACGGGGACCGGCCTCTAGATGCACTGCAAACCCAGACGCTCGCGGCCCGTCCTCACGCCTCGTTCAGGCGCGCCGCCGCATTGCGAAAGGAGCGCGCGCCGATGCCGCACATTCCGATCGACTTCACCTTCCTCACCAATCTGGTCGTGGTCTACGGCTTCAACATCCTTGGCGCGACGCTGATCGCGATCGTCGGCTTCTGGCTGGCGGGGCTCGCGGAGCGTGGCGTCCACCGCGCCCTGCACAGTTCGAAGCGGGTCGACAACACCGTCGCGACCTTCCTGTCGAGCCTGACGCGCTACGGCATGCTCGCGATCGTGCTGATCGCGATGCTGCAGCTCGTCGGCATCCAGGCGACCAGCCTGCTGGCCGTGCTCGGCGCCGCCTCGCTGGCCATCGGCCTCGCGCTGCAGGGCACTCTCTCCAACATGGCGGCCGGCGTCATGATGCTGCTGTTCCGCCCGTTCCGGGTCGGAGACCGCATCGAGGTCGCGGGCAAGTCGGGCGTCGTGAAGGAACTCTCGCTGTTCTTCACCGAGCTCTCCACCACGGACAACGTCCAGGTGCTGATCCCGAACGCCTCGTGCTGGGGCACGGCGGTGGTGAACTACTCCGCCTATCCGAACCGGCGCATCGAGACGACCGTCACGGCCGCCAATGGCGACGCCGACGCCACGGCGCGCGACCTCGCGCTCTACCTCAACGACAATCCCCGCGCGCTGAACGACCCGGCGCCCGTCATCCGCAAGACGAGCTATGGCGACGAGATCGAGCTCAACGTGAAGGCCTGGGTCCCGGCCAACGACACGGACGCGCTGAAATACGAGATCAGCCGCTTCGTCGCCGAACGCACGCGCGCCCGCGAGGTGCAGCCGCCCCAAGCGGCGGAGTGAGGAGGGGGCGTCTACTGATGAGGGTAAATCGTCATTGCCGGGCCTGACCCGGCAATCCATCCCTTAGCGAAAAGATGGATGCCCGGATCAAGTCCGGGCATGACGGCCGCGCGCCGCTCACTCGAGCAGCATGCGCTTCAGCAGCTCGATCTCGTCGTTCAGCGTCTGATCGGTCTTGATCAGCTCATCGATCTTGCGCACGGCGTGCAACACTGTGGTGTGGTCGCGGCCGCCAAAGCGCCGTCCGATCTCCGGCAGCGAGCGCAGCGTCAGGGTCTTGGACAGATACATCGCGACCTGGCGCGGGCGGACCACGTTCTGGGTGCGGCGCGAGGACAGCACGTCGGCGCGGCTCACCTGATAGTGCTTGGCGACGATGCGCTGGATGTCCTCGACCTTCACGCGCTTCGGCTCGACCTGCCGGATGAGGTCGCGCAGCGCCGTCTCGGCCATCTCGACGGAGATCGGCGCGCCGGTCAGCGTGTTGTGGGCGAGCAGGCGGTTGACGGCGCCGTCGAGGTCGCGGCCGTTCGCGGTGACGGTGCGCGCCACATAGGCGATCACCTCCTCGGGCACCTCGAATTTGGAATGGAGCGCCTTGGCCGCCGCGACCCGGACGGCGAGGATCTTGGCGCGCAGCTCCTCGTCGAGCGCGCCGAGCTCGAGCGTCAGACCGCCGGCGAGCCGCGAACGGAGGCGCTCGTCGACGCCCTCGAGCTCCGAGGGCGGGCGGTCGGCGGCCACGATCACCTGCTGCCCGCCGTCGAGCAGCGCGTTCAGCGTGTGGCCGAACTCCTGCTGCACGGTCTTGCCCTGCAGGAACTGCAGGTCGTCGATCACCAGCAGGTCGATGGCGCGCAGCTTCTCCTTGAAGGTCAGGGCCGTCTGGGCCTTCAGC
>NZ_RYFI01000010.1:108275-118715 GCF_004103825.1 Hansschlegelia zhihuaiae | reverse complement strand
GAGGACCCCCCGCCGGCCCGACGCCTCGACGGCGTGCGCGGTCGCCTGCAGGACATGGGTCTTGCCGAGCCCGACCGAGGCGTGGATCACCAGCGGGTTGAAGGTGACGGCGTCGCCCTGGCGGGCGTCGGCGATCTGGCGGGCAGCCGCGTAGGCGAGCTGGTTCGAGCGGCCGACCAGGAAGGTGTCGAAGGTCAGCCGCCGGTCGAGCGGCGAGCCGGTCAGGCGGTTGGATTCGGTCCGCGGGACGAGGGCGAGCGGCGCCGCGGGGCGCGGCTCCGGCCTCTCGGCCGGCGCGGGCGCCGACACGACGTCGCGGCTCAGCGTCGCGACCTTGGCGGCCGCGGTCCGCACGCCGATCGAGATCCTGGAGATCTCGGGCGTCGCGTCGGCGAACAGCGCGGTGATCCGGTCGGCGTAATGCGCCTGGATCCAGGTCTTCAGAAAGCGCGTCGGGACCGTCAGATAGGCCGCGCCGTCCTCGATCCGGTCCAGCAGGATGCCCTGGAACCAGCTCGCGAAGACGTCCTCGCCGAACTCGGCGCGCAGCCGTCCCGCCACCGCGCGCCAAGCGGCGTCGGCGGAAGCGGCGCTGTCGTCGTTCACGGCGTGGATCCTCGGCAAAGCGGGTTGCGCGGACAACATCAAACCTCTCCGGTGACGGTGTGAGGAGGGAGCGCGGGCGGCGCGGCGGAACGGGTCATGACTGCATCCAGGGCAGGCCCTCGGCTTTCCAGCCGGCGGAGCGGCCCCGGTGGCGAGCGGAATCGAGCGGGCCTTCGAACCCGCCGGCGATGTTGAAGCACTGCGTGTAGCCGCGCGCCGTCAGCGCCGCGGCCGCGGCCTGGCTGCGGGCGCCGCTGCGGCACAGGAAGAAGACCGGCGCGTCGGCCCCCGCGCCGGCGGCGCCGAGCGCCTCCGCCACGCGGTCGGCGAACGCCGGATCGACCTGCATCGACGGATAGCTCTGCCATTCCTGGAAGAGCGCTCGCTTGGCCAGACCGCCGAGGTCGGGGACGCCCACGAACGACCATTCCGCGACCGTGCGGACGTCCACCAGCGCCGCCGAGGGATTGGCCTGGAGGGTCGCCCAAGCGTCAGCGGGCGTGACGTCTCCTGCATAGGCACCGGCCATACGAAACCCATTCGCCGGATCGCTCCAGCGCCCCCACTTCGTCAATTGTCAGCAGAAACCGTCCAAGCCTGTCGCAGGCGATCAGGAGCGTTCACACTGCGTTAAAGTCAAAATCACCCACCCGACGCTCCCTAACATGGCTCGGAACCGTCGTTACTTTAGACAGACTTTTGCGTTATTTCAGAAGAACCTGCTCAACGCACTTTTTATCAAAGAATTTGTTGGGCCGTCTCCATGAGCAGGACGATACACAGGGGCCCGAGGGGACGCAATGGCCGTCGTGCAACGAATCGACCGCGCCAGGCGCCGCGGCTTTGACCAACCCGCTGAGGCCGAGGGTCAACGCCCTGCATAGCCAGCAAAATCAATTTCCATGACTACCGGGAATCTCGTCTCGATTCGATCGACCGGGATCTCCACTTCCGCCTCCTGCGAGGCCCGACGCGGGCCAGATTCCAACCCCACCTCCCCGTCTAGTCGTTAACGAATTGTTTTCACGGCATTTTTTTTGCTCAAAAAGCGCATGCAGACTCGCGTGGATCGCCGATCAGGGCTTTTTGCGAGTCAAGACGGAATCTGTGTACGCAATAGTGCGTATGACGAAGCCATGAATGGGCCAAAACTAAAAAACCCGGCGCAGGGCCGGGTTTTCCGTCGTCGCAAAAAAGACGCAATCAGGCGGGCAACGCCTTCACGCGGGCCGCAAGGCGCGAGACCTTCCGCGAGGCGGTGTTCTTGTGCAGCACGCCCTTCTGGGCGGCGCGCATGATCTCCGGCTCGGCCGCCCTGAGAGCGCTGCGGGCGTCTTCCGGGTCGCCGGCCGCGATCGCCTCCTCGACCTTGCGCAGGAAGGTCCTGACGCGGCTCCGGCGGGCGCCGTTCACGGTGGTGCGGCGGAGGATCTTGCGGGCGGCTTTCTTGGCCGAAGGAGTGTTGGCCATGCGATCGGCTTCCTTGAGTGCGGTCCTGCGCGCCCGAGGTCGCGGCGCCGCCTGTCGGCGTTCGCTCGGCGGCGCGGGGCGCACGAAACATTAAGGCGGCGGACGCTCGGCCCGCCGCCGGAGAGCGTCTGGTACCAACAGTCGCGCGCAGCGTCAACGCCCGACGGCGCCGAGGGAGGCCCGCAGCAGGGCCGGGCCCTGCGCCTCGTCCGCCATGGAGTCGAAGCGCGGACGCGGCCACGTCACCCGCACCCGCGCGCCGGTCCCGGGCGCCGGCCGGTTGCCGATCGAGACGCGCGCCCCGGACCGCTCCAGCAGCGTCTTGGCGATGAAGAAGCCGAGCCCGAGCCCGCCGGCGTCCGGCGAGGCGTCGCGCTCCGGGCCGCGCGTCGACACATAGGGCTCGCCGAGCCGGGCCAGGATCTCGGGCGCGAAGCCAGGACCGTCGTCGACCACGGCGATCTCCAGCCGCTCGCCGTCCCAGCGCGCCGTCACGTCGACGCGCGAGCGCGCGAAATCCACCGCGTTCTCGACGATGTTGCCGAGGCCGTAGAGCACGCTCGGATTGCGCCGCCAGCGCGGCTCTCCCTCGACACCCGCCGATGTGATGACGAGATCGACCCCGAAATTGCGATGCGGCTCGACGATCTCCTCGAGCAGATGGCCGACCGCCATGCTCTCATAGGGCGCGCCCTGCTCGTCGAGCGAGGTCAGCTTCTTCAGGATGTCGCGGCAGCGCGCCACCTGCTCGCGCAGCAACGCGACGTCCTCGTCATGCGCGCCGGGCACGATCGCCCGCTCGAGCTCCTTGGCGACCAGCGCGATGGTCGCGAGCGGCGTGCCGAGCTCATGGGCGGCCGCCGCCGCGAGCCCGTCGAGCGCCGACAGATGCTGCTCGCGCGCCAGCACCAGCTCGGTCGCGGCGAGCGCCTGGCTGAGCGCCCTGCCCTCTTCCGACACCCTCCAAGCGTAGATGCCGATGAACACGAGCGCCAGCGTCAGCGCGACCCAAACGCCCACGACGTAGAGGAACGGCAGCTGGATGGCCTCGCCCGGGGCCCAGGGGAGCGGGAAATGGTTCAGCCCGATGAAGGTCGCGCAGGCCATCACCAGCGCGCCGAGCATCGCCGTGGTCCTCGGCGGCAGCGCGGTGGCGGAGATCATCACCGGGGCCAGGAACAGGATCGAGAACGGGTTCTGCAGGCCGCCCGTGAGATAAAGCAGGGCGGCGAGCTGGATGACGTCGTAGCCGAGCATCAGCGCGGCGCGCGAGCCGCGGATGCGCTGCGTCAGCGGATAGCGGAACCGCAGCGCCAGGTTGAGCGCGGCCGACAGCGCGATCACCGCGAAGCAGGCCGCGAGCGGCAGGCGGAAGCCGAGCGCAAGATGAACGCCGAGCAGCGCGCAGCTCTGCCCCGCGACCGCGAGCCATCTCAGCCTCACCAGCGTGTCGACCCTGAGGTCGCGATGCGCGGTGAGCCGGTCCGAGGCGCTGTCCGATTCCCGAGCCATGGGCGTCGTTTACACCGGCGGCGGGTCGTCGGCGATGCGGCGCCGCGTCCGCGGCCGCGCTCGCGCAGGACTAACGGGCCATTGACGCCGCTGCCGATCCGGAGAATCGTCGCTTCTTACTGCGGCGCAACATGCGGGTGACGGCGCAATGGCACGGACAGCTAAGACCAGCGGCATCGGCGAATTCGGCGGAGCCCCTGTGGCGACCGAATGGGGCGGCTCGGCCGCCACCATGCCGCTCTACTGGCTGTTCGAGGCGACCCAGGCCTCGCTCGGCCCGGCGCGCGCGCTCGCCGACGCCGGCCGGATGTATTTCAAGAACCCGGTGAACCCGCTCGCCCACACCGAATGGGGCCGCAAGGTCGGCGCGCTCTGCGAGGTGTTCGAACGCGCGACGCGCCGCTACGGCAAGCCGGATTTCGGGATCGTCACCACGCCCGTGCGCGGCCAGCGGGTCGCGGTCACCGAGCGCGTCGTCTGGAGCCGGCCGTTCTGCGACCTGATCCGCTTCGAGCGCGACGCGCCGAGCGGCATGCGCAAGCAGCCGAAACTGCTGATCGTCGCGCCGATGTCCGGCCACTACGCGACGCTCCTGCGCGGCACCGTCGAGGCGATGCTGCCCGACCACGACGTCTACCTCACCGACTGGACCGACGCGCGGCTGGTGCCGCTGACCGACGGGGCCTTCGACCTCGACGACTATATCGACTACCTGATCTCGATCTTCCATTTCCTGCGCGGCGACTGCCATGTGATGGCGGTGTGCCAGCCGGCGGTGCCGGTGATCGCGGCGGTCGCGCGCATGGAGGCGGAGGGCGACGCCTACGTGCCGCGCTCGATGACGCTGATGGGCGGCCCGATCGACACGCGCGTCAATCCGACGGCGGTCAACGAAGTCGCGGTCCAGCGCGGCACCGAATGGTTCCAGCGCAACGCCGTCACGGTCGTGCCCTGGCCGCATCCCGGCGTCATGCGGCAGGTCTATCCGGGCTTCCTGCAGCTCACCGGCTTCGTCACCATGAATCTCGACCGGCACGTCTCGGCGCATTATGACTTCTTCAATCACCTCGTCGACGGCGATGGCGATTCCGCCGAGAAACATCGCGAATTCTACGACGAATATCTCGCCGTCATGGATCTGTCGGCGGAGTTCTACCTGCAGACCGTCGACACGGTGTTCGTGCGCCAGGCGCTGCCGAAGGGCGAGATGACGCATCGCGGCAAGCCGGTCGACTGCTCGAAGATCAAGCGCTGCGCGCTTCTGACCATCGAGGGCGAGCGCGACGACATTTCGGGCGTCGGCCAGACCAAGGCGGCTCACGCGCTCTGCACGGCGCTCTCCGACGACAAGAAGGCGCATTATCTCCAGGAGCGGGTCGGCCATTACGGCGTGTTCAACGGCTCGCGCTTCCGCTCCGAGATCGCGCCCCGCATCCGCGACTTCATCCTGTCCAACGAGCCGCGCTCCGAAATGGCCGCGCCCTCCCCGGCGAAGCGACCGCAGGAGACCACAGGCGTCGCGGCCGCCGAGAAGGTCGAGCCGATCGCGCCGCTCGTCGAGGGCGCGGGAAAGGCCGACGACGACCCGAAGGCGCCCGCCGAGGCCTCGCCGCCGGAAACCCAGGAGCCCGACGACCTGACCCGGATCGTGGGCGTCGGGCCGAAGCTGCAGGGCGTGCTCAACGGCGCCGGCATCTACCGGCTGGCCCAGATCGCGCGGCTGACGCCCGCCGAGGTCGCCTCGCTCGACGGCAAGATCGCGCCGGCCGGGCGCGTGACCCGCGAGAAATGGGTCGAGCAGGCGATCCGTCTGACGGGCCTGCAATAAGGTCTGGCCTCTCGGGGTTTCGCCCGGGCCTTGCGCGAGCCGGGCGGCTCCATTTCGACGCGGTCAGCATGCCGCGCCGTTGATTTTATTTCTTTCTTATTATGTATAGCTCGCGTAAGGACGAGATCTCGTCGGAACCAGCGGGGTCGCGTGGTCGTTGCTGCTTCAGAACCTCGCTAATCTCTTATTATTAGAACAGGAGCCTAAGATGAACTTCCGCCTTGCCGCCGGAGCCGCCTTTATCGCCGCCGCCTTCGCGGCCGCTCCCGCCTTCGCCCAGTCGGCCACCGGCGCCGACGCGATGAAGAAGATCAACAAGGACGGCGACCAGACGCTCGAAAGGGCCGAGATCATCGACGCCGCCGTGAAGCTGTTCGAGGCGATCAACCCGGACGGCGACACCACGCTCGAGGCCGACGAAATTAAGGGCCGCATCACCGAGCAGGACTGGAAGCGCGTCAACAAGGACGGCGACGAGACGCTTGAGATGGACGAGTGGCTGCAGATCGTGCGCCAGCGCGTGAAGCGCGCCGACAAGGACAAGGACGGCAAGCTGACGGTCGAGGAGCTCGACTCCAAGCCCGGTCAGGCCGTCCTCGTCATGATCATGAAGTGACGGACGCGACGCTGCGCATTTCGAAGGTCCGCGCCGAACCCTCGGCGCGGACCTCTTGCTGGCCGTGACCAGCATCGTCATCCGCCGCGGCGACTGGCTGCCCGCGATCCGGCCGCTCGGCGCGGGCGAGGCGGTCGCGGCGGTCGGCGACGTCCATGGTCACGACGATCTGTTCGCCGCGCTGATGGACTCGGTCGCCGAGGATCTCTCCGGCGCCGAGCAGGCCACCTTCATACAGGTCGGCGATCTGGTCGACCGCGGCCCGGCGAGCCTTGGGGCGCTGCGGCGCGCCCGCGCCGGCCTGCCGGGAGCGCAATCCTTCGCCCTGATGGGCAATCACGAGGACCGCATGCTGCGCGCGCTGGCCGGCGACCCGGCGGAGCAGGACTCATGGCTCGGCTTCGGCGGCGCGGAGACGCTCGCGAGCGCCCGCGTCGACCCGCGCGATCCCGCATGGCCCGAACGGCTTCGCGAGGCGCTGGGCGACGAGTTGACGGCGTGGCTCGCAGCCCTGCCGGTCAGCCGAAGGGTCGGCGACCTGCTGTTCGTCCATGCCGGCATCGACCCCGACGCGCCGCTCGACCGGCAGCAGCCGCGCACGATGATCTGGACGCGCTGGCCGTGGCTCGACAGTTCCGGGCCTTATCCGGAGGGCGTCGCGGTGATTCACGGACACACGCCGCAGCCGCGCGTGAATCTCGCCCATCCGCACCGGATCAATCTCGACACCGGGGCGTTCCGGACCGGGCTGCTCTCCGCGCTGGTGGTCGCAGGAGACCGCATGCGGCTCGTTCAGGCGAGCCGCTAGGAATGCCGGCGCCCGGCGGCGCGCCCGCGAAGCTTGAAGCGCGCAAAAGAAAACGCCGCGCTCCTGGAAGCGCGGCGTTTCGCTGACGGGCCTCAGGCCCGAAAGATCACTTCAGCTTGGAGAAGGCCGTGTCGAAGGCGAGCTTCACCATCACCCGCTCGTCGCAGGTGCTCTTGAAGCCGGTATAGCCCAGGCACTCGCCCTTCTTCAGGTCGGTGTCGGAGTAGCGGACATCGAGCGTCATCGCCTTGTAGGTGACGCCGGCGCCGATGTTCCAGGTCATGTAGTCGGCCAGGAAGTTACGAGCGCCGAACAGCTTCTCGTTCTTGACCCACTGCTTGCCGAGCTCGCCCGAGACGTAGAAGCCGAGGTCCGGGAAGCTCGAGAGCGGGATCGCGACCTTCGGGATGACCGAGAGGTAGTAGCCGTCGCCGCTGACGTTCACGTAGTCGGTCGTCCAGTAGAAGTTACCGGTGAGCGAGACGACGTCGAAAACGGTGACGCTCGGCTTGGCGTAGAGTTCCCAGTAGTCGAGCTGCTTGACGCCCGCCGGGGTGCGCTCGCCCGGGTAGTAGTAGTACAGGCCGCCGACGTCGATGCCGAAGGCGCCGATCGTGGTGCGATAACCGCCGTAGAGGTCGATTTCCATCGACGGGTCGGTGGCGAAGTCCTTGATGCTCGAGCCCCAGACGCCGGCGTAGAAGCCGTAGGCCTGGAGTTCGGCGTAGCCCTGGATGGCGGGATCGCCGTGGGTCTGCGACAGACCGCGGAAGAGGTAGTCGTTGACGCCGGCGACGCCGAACGCGAGGTCGACAACCGACGGGACTTCGGCGGCGACCGCCGGCTCCGGCGCGGCCAGGTCGGCGGCCGAGGCGCTGCCGACGATGAGCGCGCCGGCGGCAACGCCTGCCAGCGTCTTCACGGCACGTCCCACAAACTTGTTCATCTGAGTTCCCCGATTCTTAAACACGCTCAGGCGGTTGCTGTCGAAAATCAGGGTCCGGCCGCCGAAAGTCGAGCCTGATTTTTGTGCTTTCGTCGCATCGGGTGGAGAAGATGCTTTTTTACAACAGGATGTCTTTGGATAAGACTTCATATCGCAAGAGCTGGATAAGTCGTCACGACGCTGCCGCGTTCTCGACGAAAAACCTGCAGCATCGTGGCTTACTCGCGATCATCGGGGGAGATTTCGCCGGACGCGATTCTTCCCCTGACCTTTCGGCCATGAGACCGGCGCGAGTAGACGCAAGGCGGCGGAGCGCTTGATTCGACCCGAGTGCTGTCCTTCGAGTCCACGTTCGGGGTTTGGCGATGTTGCACCGCAGCAGGCCATTAACCGCGCGGTAAGATCGATGAATGTCGCGGCGCAGGCGGCCATCGGCCCTGCCTGTTTTTTAGGCGTCAGCCAAGCCGCGCGTCGAGCCCGCGCGTGGCGCCGGCATGCACAATCCACCGCCACAGCGTCGCCGCGTAGGAGCGGAACGCCGCGAACTCGTAAGTCGGCGCCTCGTCGACCTGCCACAGATGGATGGCGATCGAGGCCGCGTGGGTCATGGCCGCGTCGCCGGGCGCGAAGGCGCGAGGGTGGAGGTCGATCGCGGTCAGCGTCGCCAGGATCTCGCGGGCGCGCGGTCCCGACAGCCGGAGCACCGCCCGCCCGTCGGACTGGTCCGCGACGGCGGCGGGCAGCCCCGTGAAGTCCGCGTTGGGCGCAGTCGAGGACGCGAGCCATTTGCCGGGGCCGGCCCAGATGAAGGCGGCGGCGCCGGAGGCGATCCGCTTCGGCGCCGTCGGCAGATCGAGGCCGTAGGCGGCGCGAACGGCCTCGGCGAGCTCCGCCTCGCGGCCCCCCAGCGCCGCGACCGAAGCGAGCGTCAGGCCCTCGACCTCGCGCAGCGTCGCGCCGACGTCGCCGGCGGGCGTCGAGGGCGGCGCGACATGCGGGCGAAGCGCGGAGCGGGCGATCAGGGCGTCAGGCACGGAGGCGCGCTCCTTCGGGATCGACGAAGACGGGAGAGACGATCTCGACCTCGAGGTCGCCGTCGCGGAGCGGGTCGCAGGCGCGGACGATCTCGCCCATGCGCTCCTGCCCGCGGGCCAGGAAGGCGAGGCCGATCCAGCAGCCGTTGCTCGGGCTGTAGGCCGTCGAGGTGACGTAGCCCTCGTCATTGGCCGCCACCGCCTCGGCGCCGCGCGCGACGAGATGCGCGCCGGACCGGAGCCGCGCCGTGCGGTCGACGGGGCGCAGGCCGACCAGGCACGGCCGCGCGGGGTCGACGAAGGCCTCGCGGGCGGCGAGCGCGCGGCCCACGAAATCCTTCTTCTTCGACATCATGCGGCCCATGCCGAGATCGGCCGCGCTCGAATTGCCGTTGAGCTCCGGTCCGGCCGCGTGGCCCTTCTCGATGCGCATCACCGCGAGCGCCTCGGCGCCGTAGGGGCAGATGCCGAAGGGCTGTCCGGCCTCGACGATGCGCCGGATCATGGCGTCGCCATAGCGCGCCGGGACGGCGAGCTCATAAGCGAGCTCGCCAGAGAAGGAGAGCCGGAACAGCCTCGCCTTCACGCCGCCGCACACGGTGAGCTCCTTCGCGCCCATATAGGGCAGCGCCTCGTTGGAGACGTCCTGGCCGTCGACCAGGGCAGCCACGACCTCGCGGGAGCGAGGCCCCGCGATCGCGAACTGCGCCCATTGGTCGGTGACCGACGCGAAATGGACGTCGAGCTCCGGCCACAGCCATTGCCGGCAGAACTCCAGGTGGCGCATCACGCCGGCGGCGTTGCCGGTCGTGGTCGTCATGTAGAAATGCGTGTCGGAGAGGCGCGTGGTGGTGCCGTCGTCCATCGCGACGCCGTCTTCGCGCAGCATCAGGCCGTAGCGGGCCTTGCCCACGGCGAGAGACGAGAAGGCGTTGACGTAGACGCGGTCGAGGAAGGCCGCGGCGTCGGCGCCCTGCACGTCGATCTTGCCGAGCGTCGAGGCGTCGTAGACGCCGACCGCCGAGCGCACGGTGTTGACCTCGCGGATCGTGGTCTCGAGCCAGTCCTTCTCGCCCGGGCGCGGGAAATAGGCGGCGCGCATCCACTGACCGGTCTCGACGAAGACGGCGCCCTGCTCCTCGGCGAAGAAATGGCTCGGCGGCAGGCGCGTCGGCTTGAACTCCTTGCCCCGATGCGCGCCCGCGAGCGCGCCGAGCGCGACCGGGGCGTAGGGCGGACGGGCGAGCGTCACGCCGGTCTCGGGCACCGAACGTCCGGTGATCTCGGCCATCAGCGCGAGCCCAACGACATTCGCGGTCTTGCCCTGGTCGGTCGCCATGCCGAGCGTTGTGTAGCGCTTCAGATGCTCGACCGAGACGAAGCCCTCGCGGGCCGAGAGCTCGACGTCGGTGACCGTCACGTCGTTCTGGAAGTCGACGAACGCCTTGCCCTTCGACTTCGGCGCGCGCCATGGGCCTCGCCCATAGGCCTCCTCCGCCTCGTCCTCGACGTCCGGCCGGTCGAAGCTGCTCCCCGCGAAGCCGCAGGCCTCCGCCGCGGCGCGGCCCGCCTGGCCGCCTTCGGCGAGCGCCTGCGCCAACCCGAACGCGCCGGAGGCCG
>NZ_RYFI01000010.1:96353-108201 GCF_004103825.1 Hansschlegelia zhihuaiae | reverse complement strand
GAGGGGGGGGAGCCGCTCGTCCCAGCGCGGCCGCGCGCCGTGATGGCTCGCGAGCTGGACGGACGGATTCCAGCCGCCCGACACCGCGATCAGGTCGCAGGGCACGTCGAAGGCGGAGCCCGCCGCAGTCGCGATCTCGCAGCTCTTCACCTCGCGCGCGCCTTCGGCGCGCAGCACGGCGCCGCCGAACACCAGCGTGGCGCCGGCCTCCCTGGCGGCGGCGTGCAGCGCCGTCGCCTCGCCGCGCGCGTCCACCACCGCGGCGACCTCGCAGCCCGCGGCGACGAGGTCGCGCACGGTGCGGGCGGCGTCGTCATTGTTGGCGTAGACGACCGCGCGCTCGCCCGGCGCCGCGGCGAAGCGGTTGAGATAGGTCCGGACGGCGCCCGCGAGCATCACGCCCGGCCGGTCGTTGTTCCCGAACGGGATCGGCCGCTCGATCGCGCCGGCGGCCAGCACCGCGCGCTTCGCGACGATCCGCCAGTAGCGCTGCCGCGGCTGGTGAGGCGCAGGAACCGCGAGATGATCCGCGACCTTCTCGATCGCCCCGTAGGTCCCGCCGTCATAGACGCCGAACACGGCGGTCCGGCGCAGGATCGTGACCTCGGGGAGCGCGGCGAGCTCGGCCTCGGCCTTGGCGGCCCAGGCGGCCGCGGGCTCGCCGTCGACGGCGACGCGCTCCGACAGCAGCCGGCCGCCGAGCGCGAAGTCCTCCTCGGCCAGGATGACGCGCGCGCCCGTCCGGCCCGCCGAGAGCGCGGCCGCAAGTCCCGCGGGTCCGGAGCCGATCACCAGCACGTCGCAATGCGCCGTCGCCTTCTCGTACTCGTCCGGATCGGCCGCCTCGGCGGCCCGGCCGAGGCCCGCCGCGCGGCGGATCATGGGCTCGTAGAGCTTCTCCCAGAAGGCGGCCGGCCACATGAAGGTCTTGTAGTAGAAGCCCGCCGTGAACATCGGGGCGGCGAGCTGGTTGACGGCCATCAGGTCGAGCGCGAGCGACGGCCAGCGGTTCTGGCTCTTGGCCGCCAGCCCCTCGAACAGCTCGACCGACGTCGCCTTGGAGTTCGGCTCGCGGCGCGCGGTCGTCCGGAGCTCGACCAGCGCGTTCGGCTCCTCGGGACCTGCCGTCAGCAGGCCGCGCGGGCGGTGATATTTGAACGAGCGCCCGACGAGCTTCACGCCGTTCGCGACCAGCGCCGAGGCCAGCGTGTCGCCCGGATGGCCCCAGAGGCTCTTGCCGTCGAACGTGAAGGCGATGTCGCGGGAGCGGTCGACGACGCCGCCCGAGGCGAGGCGGTGCTGGGCCATTACGACTCTCCCCCGGCCCGGGCGAGCGCGACGTCCCGCGCTGCCTCGACAGCCTCGATGGCGTGGGTCCGGGTGTCGCGCGTCACCACCAGCCAGGACTGGCAGCCGAGCGCGTGCTGCCAGAGCTCGCGGTGGCGGCCGGCCGGGTTCCGGCGCTCGTGGACATAGGCCGCGAAGCCGTCCAGGTCGGCCGGGTCGGTCGGGCGCGTGACGGTGGCGTCGCCGAGATAGGAGAACTCGTCGACCCCGCGCGGGCCGCAATGGGGACAGGCGATGCGCATCTGTTCAGCGCCTCAATGGAGGTTCGGTTGGGCGCCGACGCCCTTTTCGTCGATGGTGCGGCCGGTCGCGAAACGAGGGAGCCGGTAGGCGGCTCCGACCGGATGCGGCTCGCCGCGCGCGATCAGATGCGCGAAGCAGTCGCCGGAGGCCGGCGTCGCCTTGAAGCCGCCATAGCACCAGCCGGCGTTGAGAAAGAGGCCGTCGACCGGCGTCCTGTCGATGATCGGCGAGCCGTCCATCGACATGTCCATGATCCCGCCCCAGGAGCGCAGCATCCGCACCCGGCCGATCGACGGCATCAGCGCCATGCCGCCCTCGGCGACGTCCTCGACGGTCGGCAGGTTCCCGCGCTGGGCATAGGAGTTGTAGCCGTCGATGTCGCCGCCGAAGACCAGACCGCCCTTATCGGACTGCGAGATGTAGAAGTGCCCGGCCCCGAAGGTGCAGACCGTGTCGATGAAGGGTTTTATGCCCTCGCTGACGAAGGCCTGCAGCGCATGGCTCTCGATCGGGAGCCTGAGCCCCGCCATCTGCGCCACCCGCGAGGAGTTGCCCGCGCAGGCGAGGCCGACCTTGGCCGCGCCGATGAAGCCGCGCGAGGTCTCGACGCCCGAGATGCGGCCGTTCTCGATGCGGAAGCCCGTGACCTCGCAGTTCTGGATGATATCGACGCCACGCCGGTCGGCCGCGCGGGCGTAGCCCCAGGCGACCGCGTCGTGGCGGACCGTGCCGCCGCGCCGCTGGCGCAGCGCCCCCTTGATCGGGAAGCGGGCGTTGTCGAAGTCGAGCATCGGAAGGATGCGCTTCAGCGCCGCGACGTCGAGCAGTTCGGCGTCGACGCCGTGCATCCGCATGGAGTTGCCGCGCCGCACATAGGCGTCGCGCTGGCCGTCGGAGTGGAACAGGTTCACCACGCCGCGCTGGCTGACCATGGCGTTGTAGTTGAGATCCTGCTCGAGCCCCTCCCAGAGCTTCATGGAGTGCTCGTAGAACGGGACGTTGCCCGGCAGCAGGTAGTTGGACCGCACGATGGTGGTGTTGCGGCCGACATTGCCGCCGCCGATCCAGCCCTTCTCCAGCACCGCGACATTGGTGACGCCGTAGCGGCTGGCGAGATAATGCGCGGTCGCGAGCCCGTGGCCGCCGCCCCCGACGATGACGACGTCGTAGGACGGCTTCGGATCGGGGCTGCGCCAGGCGGGCCGCCAGCCCTTGTGGCCGTTGAGCGTCTCGCGGAGCAGGGAGAAGATCGAATAGCGGTCGGAGGTCATCGGCGCGCCCGTCTCGGATGACCGGACGATGACTGGCGCAAGGGGCGCGCTCAATATAAAAAGAATTTATAGTATGACGCGCGAATGTCCCGGCCTTGAGCCGGGACCCATTCTGCTCGACGACCACGGCCAAGGCGCTGCGGCGACCGCACACTCAGCTTCGGCGGTCGCGCTCAATGGGTCCCGGCTCAGGGCCGGGACATGGATGTCGAGGTTGTCTCGATCCTGATGCCCGCCCGCCCCGACGACCTCCCCTTCGACCTCCGTTCGCTCGAGATCTTCCTCGCCGTGTGCGAGGCGGGCGGAATGGCGGCCGCCGCGCGGCGGGTCGGGCTGACCCAGCCCGCCGTCTCCACAGCGGTCGCCGAGCTCGAGGCCCGGTTGGGCGCCGGCTTGTTCGACCGGACGGTCCGCCCGCTCGCGCTGACGCCAGCAGGCGCGCTGCTGCGGCAGCGGGCGAGCGCGCTGATCTCGGAGGCCCGGCAGATCGCGCCGGGCCTGCGCGAGGTGGCGCGCGGCCGCCTGCCGCTGGTGCGCCTCGGGCTCGTCGACTCGCTGTCGCGCGCGCTCGCTGCGCCACTCGCCGGGCATCTCGCCGCCCGCGCCGACCAGGTCTCGATCCTGTCGGGCCTGACCTCGGCCCATGCGGGCGCGCTGGTCACCCGCAACCTCGACCTGATGATCGGCGTCGACGACCTCGGCGACGTCGCGGGGCTCGAGCGCTGGCCGATCGCGACCGAGACCTATCTGCTCGCGCTGCCGCGCGGGACCCACGTCGGAACGGTCGCGGATCTGGCGGCGCTGGCGCGCGAACTGACCTTCGTGCGCTTCAGCGCCCGCTCCTCGACCGGCGTCGAGATCGAACGGCATCTCAGGCGCCTCGGCCTCGAACTGCCGCGCGGGCTCGAATTCGACACGCCCTACGGGGTCGCGGCGACGGTCGCGGCCGGCGGCCATTTCGCCGTCACCACGCCGCTCTGCGTGCTGGAGGCGGCCTGCGACGTCGCCGGCGTGAGCTTCGCGCCGACGCCCGGCCCGAGGCTGACGCGGCGCCTCACGCTGGTCGCGCTCGCCCGCGTGCTGGGCAGGCTTCCCCAGGACGTCGCCGAATTCGCGCGGGCCCGGCTCGCGGCCGAGGCTCTTCCCGCGATCGAGGCCGCGTCGCCCGCGCTCGCCGGCGCGATCGAGATCGGCTGAAAGGGAAAGGCCGGCTCCTAGCGGAGCCGGCCCCTCGGATCGCGCTCGGATGGGACGGGCGCGTCAGTACTTTGTGACGAGCGGCGCGACCGGCGGCGGCGGATTGAAACGGAAGTTCAGGCCGGCATAGAACTGCCGGGGACGCGCCGGAGTGAGCGTGCGGGGATCCTCCAGCCCGAGGAAGCCGATGTCGTCGGTCTCGAAAAACCCTCCGAACGTCTCGTACTTCTTGTCGAAGATGTTCTTCACGCCGGCGAACACGCGGATCTGCTCGGTGAGCTGGTACGACGTGTTGCCGTTGAACAGCGCGTAGCCAGACAGCTTCTTGAACTGGTTGGACTCGTCGCCGGCGTAGACCTGCGAGCTCACGATCGTGGCGTCGCCGCCGACGGTCCATTGCGGGGTGACGCGGAAGGCGCCGCCGAACTTGAACTGATGGTCCGGGATGCCTGTCAGCCGGTCTCCCTTCTTCACGCGAATCTCGCCGTCCTTGAGGGCAGGCGCCGGAGCAGCGACGCGATCCTCCTCCTCTTCCTCCTCGCCGTAGCCTTCGGAGTTCGGGTTGTTGGGCGAGAACAGGTTGATGGACTTGCGGAAGGTGGCGTCGACATAGGCGTAGTTCGCATAGACCGACCAGCGCTCTGCCATCAGCTGGGCGCTGACCTCGACGCCCTGGCGGCGCGTCTTCCCGGCGTTGACGAAGAAGCCGCGGCCGGCGTTCAGGCTCGCCTGGCTGAGGATGTCGTCCTTGTTGTTGGCCTGATAGACGCTGGCGTTCCAGTTCAGCGCGAAGCCCTCGAACTCGTGGCGGCCGCGAAGGCCCGCCTCGCCGGTGCGGGTGACGACCTGCTTGAGAGGCGGGTCGGACACCAGCGTCGCCTCGAGCGGGCACGGGATGGCGGGGTTGGCGCAGCCGAGCTCGAGCGGCGTCGGGGCGCGGTTCGCTTCCGAATAGGACACGTAGCCGGTGATCGCGGGCGTGAACTTGTAGGTGAGGCCGGCCATCGGGTTGAACCGGTCGAACTTGCTGGTGCCGTCGAGGCCCGGCCCGAAGGGCTGACCGTTCTCGTTGAGCGGCGGGAACTTGCCCTTGTCGTTGATTTTGATGTTCGCGTAGTTCCAGCGCGCGCCGAGGGTCGCGGACAGGCGGTCCGTGAGGTCCAGCGTGTCGGATGCGTACAGGCCGAGATATTGGTTGGTGCCCGTGATGCTGACTGGCGCGATGCCGCCGGGGATGCGCGTCACGTAGTCCTGGCCGGTCCCGATGCACTGCAGGTTGCCCGGGATGATGCAGACTTCGCTCCAGCCGTCAAAGTCGGTCTTGCCGTAGTCGTAGGACACGCCGACGACGAAGTGGTTCTTGCGGCCGAAGAACTCGGACTCGTTGGTCGCCTGGATGGTGCCGCCGCCCTGCTGCGCGCGGATCTTCGAGCGCTCGATGGAGCCGGGCGTGCTTCCGGGGCCGAAATCGTCCTCGTCGTCCGGGAACCACTTGTTGCGGATGCGCTTGCCCGTCACTGGATCGCGCAGCCAGAGGCGCTTGTCGTTCTCGTCGACGGGAGACCCATCGGGGTTCTGGAACTCGCCGGCCTCGAGGCAGAGGAAGTTCGGGTTGTTCTCGCAGGGGCCGAGATCGGTGTCGTTGCCGTCGACGCCGTCGCGCTTGAAGTTGCGGTAATAGACGTTGGTCTGCAGCGACCAGGCGTCAGTCACCTCGAACTTACCCTCGAGGTTCACCATGCCCATCTGGTTGTCGATGATCTGGTCGCCCGTATAGACGTTGCGGCGGCGCTGCTCGAGCAGTTCGAACGGCGTCGGGCCGACCACGCCGAGCTTGGTGTCGGCATAGGTGAAGTTGAGGTGGATCTCGGCCTTGTCGGACTTGTAACCGACGTCGCCGAACACGCGCTTCAGGTTCGACTTCGAATAGTCGCGCCAGCCGCCGTCGCGCGCGCCCTCGATCGACAGATAGCCCGCCCAGGGGCCGACCTGCGTGCCCCACTGGCCCGAGCCTTCATAGCGGCCGAAGGAGCCGATCTGGCCTTCGAGCTCGAGGCCCTGGAACGTGAAGCCGCTCTTGGTTCGGAAGTTGAACGCGCCGCCGAGGGCGTTGAGGCCGAAGATCGGGTTGTTGGTCCAGACGTCCATGCGCTCGATCGCGACCTGAGGGATCAGGTCGTAATTGACTGTGTCGCCGAGCGCCTCGTTGAGGCGGACGCCGTTCTGGTAGACCGCGAGCCCCTGCGGGACGCCGACGGTCGGCGACGAGACGAAGCCGCGGAACGAGATCTCCTTGTTGAACGGGTTGCCGGTCACGTCGGTGACGTTGACGCTCGGCGTCGTGCGGGAGATCTGCTCCTGCACGGTCGGCGTGGCGCCGACCGCGCGGAAATCGTCGGACCGAAGCGTCCGGACGTTCGCCGGGACCTTGTCGAGCGAGAGGTCGTCGCCGCCGAGCGGCGTCGTGCCGATGACCCCGATCTCCTCGAGAGCGGTGACGCCCCCCTCCTGCGCCTGCGCCCCTACGGACACCAGCGCGAGCGCGCTCGCGGACGCGAGCAAAAGCTTCGCCTTGAAGCGAGTGGTCATCCCCGAATTTCCCCCGACGCAGCGACTCGTTGGCGGCCTGTTTCCCCGGACCGCCCGTCTTGTGTACGTGCGAGAGACGCCGCCTTCAATCCGCCACGTATGTGGCAACTTTAATTTGAACTCTCTAAGATGCTGATATGCAACATTATTATTATCCACTCAGACAACGCGGAGGTCTCACTCTGGGCCGACTGAGGGACTCAGGGCTCGGCGGAACATCGGCCCGAAGACGCATTGCCGACGCCGCCACGCTGTGGACTAGTCGCGCCTAGGCGCCGACCGTCCGGCGCAGACGGAGCATTGCGATCGTGGCCGTTCCTTCCGTCTTGCTCTGCAGCCTGGCGGCCGCAGCCGTCCTCGCCTGGCTGTCTCCCGATCTCGCGACGGCCGACCCGGTCGACGACGCCCGCCTCCTCGCGGCCGACGGCGACGCGGCCGACTGGCTGCTGCCGGGGCGCGATTACGGCGCTCGGCGGTTCTCGCCGCTCGACTCGATCGACACCTCGAACGTGAAGCGGCTGGTCCCGAAATGGATCTACCAGACCGGCTACGCCGCGACCTTCCAGACCTCGCCGCTGGTCGCGGATGGCGTGATGTATCTGACCGCTCCGTTCAGCCACGTCATGGCGATCGACGCCGCGACCGGCCGCGAGATCTGGCGCTACGAGCACAAGTCGACGGCCAAGAAGCTCTGCTGCGGGCCGGCGAACCGGGGCGCGGCGCTCGGCTACGGCAAGGTGTTCGTAGCGACCGTCGACGCCCGGCTCGTCGCGCTCGACCAGAAGACCGGGTCGCCCATCTGGGACAGGCCGCTGGCCACGGCTGGCGGCGACGAGCGCAGCGAGGACCGGGGCGCGCTCGGCCAGGGCGAGGGCGCGCTCAAGGGTGAGGTCTCGGGCGCGACCGGGGTCGGGGCGAACTCCGCGCCACTGGTGTTCGACGGCAAGGCGATCGTCGGCGTCACGGGCGTCGGCTACGGCCTCCATCTCGACAGCCCGCGGCCGGGCGCGCCGCTCGGCGCCGTGGTGGGGGTCGCGGGACGCTTCGGCCGGCCGGGCTTCATCGCGGCGTATGACGCCGCGTCCGGCCAGGAGGTCTGGCGCTTCGACGCGACGCGGCCGGACTGGGAGGGCGAGTTCGCCGAAAGGACCGCCTATGGCGTCCCGCTGCACCGCGACGTCGCGGCCGAGAAGGCGGCGGCGCCCGACCACAAGGACGCCTGGAAGACCGGCGGCGGCTCGATCTGGCACGCGCC
Organism: Hansschlegelia zhihuaiae; assembly: GCF_004103825.1. Taxonomy (GTDB): domain Bacteria; phylum Pseudomonadota; class Alphaproteobacteria; order Rhizobiales; family Methylopilaceae; genus Methylopila; species Methylopila zhihuaiae. Next base: position 100,299 of record NZ_RYFI01000010.1, on the reverse strand, counting down.
CGCGCTCGACCCGGAACGCGGCTTGCTGTTCTTCGGGATCGGCAACCCCTCGCCGCAGGCCGCCGGCGAAAGCCGCCCCGGCGACAACCTCCACACCTCCTCGCTCGTGGCGCTCGACGCGCGCACCGGGCGGCTGGTCTGGGCCTATCAGCAGACGCCGCACGACCTCTGGGGCTACGACGTCGCGAGCCCGCCAAGCCTGTTCGACGTCGAGATCGACGGCAAGAAGATCGCGGCGGTCGGACAGGCGTCCAAGCTCGGCTGGTATTTCGTGCACGACCGGGAGACCGGCAAGCTGCTGTTCAAATCCGAGCCCTATTCGCCGCAGTCCAACATGTTCCGACCGCCGACCTCGGAGGGGATCGAGATCGCCCCGGGCGTCGCGGGCGGCGTCAACTGGTCGCCGGCCTCGATCGACCAGTCCGCGGGCGTCGCCTATCTCGCCGCCATGCATTGGCCAGCGACCTACCGCGCCCGCACGCTGCCCGCCGCCGACGGCAAGCCCGAGGTCCGCTATTTCTCGATCGAGCCCGCGACCTCCGGAATGTATGGGCTGCTCACCGCGATCGACCTCAAATCCGGCGGCACGCTCAAATGGCAGACCAGGACGCCCGAGCCGCTGATCGGCGGCGTGCTGGCGACGGCCGGCGGACTGGTGTTCTCCGGCGAGGGCGACGGCGACTTCTCGGCCTTCGACGCGAAGACCGGCGAGAAGCTCTGGGCGTTCAACGCAGGCGCCGGCGTCAACGCGCCGCCGATCGCCTATCGGATCGGCGACAAGGACTATGTGGCGGTCGCGGCCGGCGGCAGCCAGATCTGGGGATTCCGGCAAGGCGGCGCGGTGATCGCCTTCGGCCTGCCGGACTGACGGTCCGGGGCGCCGGGATCACATGGGACCGACTCGCGCAAGGCCGCGGTCGCATCGTCGGCGGTCGCGACGGCGAGACGCGTTGGCCGGCCCCCACGCCATCTCGCCCGACTCGGACGCGTGGCAAGGAAGACACGCCGGGAGAACTCTTGGCGCAGCGAAGTTCGAGATGTTTGTCGAATGACAATTTCTAATACTATACGAATATTCCGAAATATACTTTCCAGCTCTATTGTTTAGAATTATTATAACTCTTGTTTGGAAATGTTCTGATTATCTTCTGTTGGCGATCCCTTGCACGCCATCCTCGGTCCGACTTATGGGCGAACGAGTGGCTTGGAAGGGGATTTTGCCGTGGCGTTCCGTCTTGATCTCGCTTTGTGCGCGACCGTTTCGGCGGCGACGCTGATCTCGCTGCAGTCCGCCGCCGCCCAGCAGGCCGGCGCGACGCAGCTCGAGGAGCTCAGCGTCGAGGGCCAGGGCGCCGGCGGTCAGGCGGGCGGCGGCGCGGGGACCGGCGCCCCGGGCGTCGCCACCAATGACGGCTATGTGGCGAAGACCACGCGCACCGGGACGAAGACCGACACGCCGGTCATCGAAACGCCTGCGGCCATCAACACGGTGACGCAGCAGCAGCTGCAGGATCGCCAGCCGCAGAATCTTCAAGAGGCCCTCGCCTACACGCCGGGCGTCAAGGTGGGCGCCTTCGGCTTCGATCCGCGCTATGACAGCTTCTTCATCCGCGGCGTCGACGTGACCTATACGGGCGTGTTCCGCGACGGGCTTCGCCAGTTCAACAGCCCGAACGGCCTCTTCCGTCTCGAACCCTACGGTCTCGAGTCGATCTCGATTCTCAAGGGCCCGGCGTCGGCGATCTACGGGGCGAGCTCCTCGGCCGGCATCGTGGACCTGATCTCCAAGCGGCCGACCGACTACAAGTTCGGCGAGGTCGAGGCCCAGACCGGCTCGTTCAACCGCATGCAGGGCAATTTCGACATCGGCGGCCCGATCAATGACGAGGGCACGGTGCTGTGGCGCCTGACCGGCGTCGCGCGGAACTCGGGGACCGAGCTTGACGCCGTCAAGGACAACCGAGCCTTCATCGCCCCGGCCGTGACCTTCAAGCCCAACGACGACACGAAGTTCACGATCCTCGGCGAGTACATGGATTCGACGACCGGCGGGTCCGCGGCCTACCAGAACCGCTACGCTCCCGACGACGTTCTCCAATCGAATCCGCTCGGCGCGGACAAGACGCCGCTCGCCTATAAGGACTTCAACGATTTCCGTCAGAAGCAGTGGCGCGCAGGTTATGAGCTGGAGCACCGCTTCAACGAGTTCGTGACGCTGCACCAGAACGTCCGCTACTCCGGCCTCTCGACGCGCCAGGAGTATAACGGCAGCTACAACATGGACACCGGCCTGATCCGGGCGGACGTCGATGGTTTCGCGGCCGACACCTATCTCACCACCAAGGTGGAGACAGGGCCTGCTCGCCACACGATCCTGACCGGCGTCGACGCCAGCTATCTCGCCTATAAGGAACGTCAGGCGTTCGGCAGCTTCACCGATCCGCACGACATTTCGACGCCCGACTACGACGACCTGACGTCGTTCCCTCGGTACTACAATCAGAAGCAGACGCTCGTCGGCGTCTATGCGCAGGACGAGGTGGCGCTGGATCGCTGGCGACTGACGTTCGGCGGCCGCTACGACTGGTTCGACAGCGACCTGAAGACGAGAATCACCTCGCTAGAGGACCGGGACGGCGACGGGGACTTCACCGATTATGTGAAGACCCCGGACAGGCAGAAGCAGAACGACGGCAAGTTCACCGGCCGCGCGGCGCTGAGCTACGTCACGCCCTTCGGACTCACCCCGTTCGTTGGCTACGGCACCTCTTTCGTTCCCAATCCGGGCACTGTGATCGGCGGCTCCGTCACCAAGCCGACGGTCGGCGAGCAAGTCGAAGCCGGCGTGAAATACGCCCATCCCGGCACCAACTCGCTGATCACCGCTTCGGTGTTCTGGCTCAAGCAGAAGGACGGCGTCGTTTTCGCCGTCGTCGACGGACAGAACCAGCAGACCCAGCTGGACTTCCGCAACCGCGGCTTCGAGATCGACGCCACTGGCACCATGCAGAACGGCGTCACCCTGCAGGCGTCCTATTCCTACACCGACACCGAAATTTCGGAGCCCGTAAGCATCGGCGGCAAGGAACTGACCGGAATCCCGAAGCACGCTTTCCAGCTCTGGGGCGGCTACGAGGCCAAGAGCGGCGCCCTGAAGGGCCTCGGCCTCGGCGCCGGCGTGCGCTACGAGGGCTCGAGCTTCGGCGACAACACCAACCGGTCGCTCATCAAGAACGACCCGCGCGCCTTCGTCGACGCCAAGGTCAGCTATGAGCTCGACAACCTCAGCGCCGACCTCAAGGGCTTCAGGCTCCAGGTCAACGCCACCAACCTGCTCGACGACGTCAAACAGATGTGCACGTCGAACTACTGCTATTGGGACAAGGGCCGGCAGGTGATCGCGAGCGTCAGGTACCGCTGGTGAGGGAAGCAGGCGCGGACACGGCCGCGGCGCTTCCGGAACGGCGCCGCGACGCCGCGCCCCTGCCCTCCCCCGTCGCCGTCATCGCCGGCGTCGGGGGGCTCTACGTCGCCCAGTCCGTCATCGGCGGCGTGACGTTCCAGGGCCTGCCCGCGGTGCTCAGGCAGCACGGCGCCTCGCTCAACGACATCGCTTTCATCCTGCTGACCGTCCTGCCCTGGTCGTTCAAATTCCTCTGGGCGCCGGCGGTCGAGCGCTTCCGGCTGCCGGCTTCGGGCGGCAACCGCTCCCGGCTCGTGGTGGCGGTCATCGGTTCGGTCGCGGTCGCGGCGCTGGTCGCGGCGGCGTTGACCGGCCCGACCATGCTCGGCGCGGTCACCACGGCGCTCGTGATCGGCGCCTTCGCCTCCGCCACCGTCGACATCGCCTGCGACGGCTATGCGGTCGAAAGCCTTGCGGAAAGACATCGCGGCTGGGGCAACTCGGCCCAGGTCGGCGGCGCCTATCTGGGATCTGCGATCGGCG
>NZ_RYFI01000010.1:88583-96254 GCF_004103825.1 Hansschlegelia zhihuaiae | reverse complement strand
TTGCTCGGCCTGCCGTTCCTGCTCGGCCGCAGCCCGCTTCGCCCCCACCGCGCCGGGGCGGAGCGGCCGTCGCTCGGCGCCGCCCTGCGCCGGCGCGAGGTCCGTCTCGGCATCGGACTGGTGGCGCTCTACGTGCTCGGCCAGAAATGGGGGATGGTGCTGATCAGCCCGTTCCTGGTCGACGCCGGCATGAGCCTCACCGCGATCGGCCTGTTCAACGGCTTCATGGGCACGGCCTTCGGCGTGGCTTCGGCGCTCGCCGGCGGCTGGGCGACCCGCCGCTTCGGCGCCGCGCCGATCATGATGGCCTCGCTTCTCGGCCAGGTCGCGGTGACGGCCGGCTTCGCGCTCGCAGCCGCCTTCGCCTGGCGCTCGACCGCGGGGCTCGGGATCCTGACGGTGCTCAATTCCGGCGTGATGGCGTTCGGCTTTGTGGCGCTCTACGCTGAGCTCATGGGCCGCGCCTCGCTCGACCAGGCGGGCGTCGACTTCACGCTGTTTCAGTGCGCCGACGGCCTCGTCAGCCTGATCGGCTGGCAGCTCGTCGGCATGTTCGGCGACCGGCTCGGCTTCGTCTGGTGTTTTGGGCTCGCGGCGGCGATCGGCCTCGCCTCCGCCGCCGCGCTGCCGAGGCTGGCGCGGACCGGTTGAGCCTCACTCCCGCGGCAGGCCGACGAGCGCCCGCGCGAAGGCCTTCGGGTCGAAGGGCTCGAGATCGTCGACGCCCTCGCCGACGCCAATGAAATGCACCGGCAGCCGGAACTTCTCCGCGACCGCGACCAGGATGCCGCCCCGCGCCGTGCCGTCGAGCTTGGTCATGACGAGACCCGTGACGCCCGCCACCTTGCCGAACGCCTCGACCTGGCCGAGCGCGTTCTGGCCGGTGGTGGCGTCCAGCACCAGCAGGCTGTCATGCGGCGCCTCCGGATCGAGCTTCTTGAGCACCCGGACGATCTTTTCGAGCTCGGCCATCAGGCCCGCCTTGTTCTGCAGGCGCCCCGCGGTGTCCACGATCAGCAGGTCGGCGTCTTCGTCCTTCGCCTTGTGCCACGCCTCATAGACCAGCGCCGCGGCGTCGGCCCCGGTCTCCTTCGAGACGAAGATCGCGCCCGAACGCTCGGCCCACACGCCGAGCTGCTCGACCGCCGCGGCGCGGAACGTATCGCCGGCCGCGAGCACGATCTTGAGGCCGGCGGTGCGGAAGCTTTCAGCGATCTTGCCGATCGTCGTGGTCTTGCCCGAGCCGTTGACGCCGACGACCAGCACCACGGCCGGCCGCGCGCTCTCCGGCGGATCGAAGGGTTTTGCCGCCGGCTCGAGGATGCGCGCCACCTCCTCGGCCACGATGCCCCGCACGCTCTCGCCGTCGAGGTCCCTGGCGTGGCGCGCGCGCCCGACCGCCTCGACCACGCGCTCGGCCGCCGCGACGCCCAGATCAGCCTGGATCAACAGGTCCTCGAGTTCGTCCAGAGTCGCGGCGTCGAGCTTCTCCTTCGTGAACAGGTCCGAGATGCCACGGGTGAGCTGCGCCGAGGTCTTCGACAGTCCGGTCTTGAGCCGACTGAACCAGCCTTGTTGGGTTGTGTCGGTCATTCTTGCTCTTCCAGAAGCCCGCAGCCGTCAGGCGCCACGCTTATGTCCCGGCCTTGAGCCGGGACCCATTCGGCGGGGCGCCGGCCGGATAAACGCCTCGGGCCGAGATCGCCCGTCGACCTAAGCGGTTATGGGTCCCGGCTCAAGGCCGGGACACGGACGGAGCGTTGCTCCGCCCCGACGGTCACGCTGCGACCAGCGCGCGGCCGTCATGGCCGGCGATCGCGACGTCGAGGAACGCGCCCTTCGGGGACGCCGGGTCGACGCGCACGGTCGAGAAATCCGCGGCGCGCGCGATCCCTCGGCCTTCGCTCAGAACCTGGAGCCGCCGGCCGACGCGCGAGTCGAGATGGTCTAGGAGAAGTCGCTCTCCGATCTCGCGCAGGGCGGCGGCGCGCGCCTTCACGATCTCGGCCGGAACCTGCGGCATGCGCGCGGCGGGCGTGCCGGGCCGCGGCGAGAACGGGAAGACATGGGCGTAGGCGACCCCGCATTCTTCGAGGAGCGCGCGGGTGTTTTCGAACATCGCGTCGGTCTCGGTCGGAAAGCCCGCGATCACGTCGGCCCCGAAGGCGACGTCGGGACGCGCGCGCCGGACCCGCTCGCAGAGGTCCAGCGCGTCGTTTCGCGAGTGGCGCCGCTTCATGCGCTTCAGGATCATGTCGTCGCCCGACTGGAGCGAGAGGTGGAGATGCGGCATGAGCCGCTCCTCCTCGGCGAGCGCGCGCAGCAATTCGTCGTCGATCTCGACGGCGTCGAGCGAGGACAGGCGGAGGCGCTTGAGCTCCGGGACCTCGCGCAGGATGGTCCGCACGAGGTCGCCGAGCTTCGGCGCGCCGGGAAGATCCTGCCCCCAGGAGGTGACGTCGACTCCGGTCAGCACCGCCTCCGCCGCGCCGCGCTTCACCACGCGCCGGACCTCGGCCACGACCGCCGCGGCGGGCGTCGAGCGGGCGGCGCCGCGGCCGAACGGAATGACGCAGAAGGTGCAGCGATGGTCGCAGCCGGTCTGCACCTGCACAAAAGCCCGCGGCAGCTGGATTCTTGCCTCACCCGGCGGAGGCGCGACGTCGCGGGCTTCCAGGACATCGGAGACGTCGACACGCGGGCCAGCGGCGGCGGTTTCCCAGTTCTCCGGCCGCGCCTTCGCGGCGGCGCCAAGAACCCGCGAAACCTCCGGCATCGCGGCGAAGCGCTCCGGCTCGATCTGCGCCGCGCAGCCGGTGACGACGATCTCGGCGCCCGGCCGCTCGCGCGCGGCGCGGCGCACGGCCTGGCGGGCCTGGCGGGAGGCTTCCGCGGTCACCGCGCAGGAGTTCACCACGACGAGGTCGCGCGCGCGTTCCCCGCCTGCGAGCGCGCGGATGGTCTCGCCGTCGACGGCGTTCAGCCGGCAACCGAAGGTGACGATGTCGACGCCCATCGGCGGGGTATGGCGCAGCCGGACCGAAAACGAAAGCCGCTACGGGTCGCCCAGCGTCGCCCGCTCACGTCTGCAAGCGGGCGACGGCATGGCCGCGCCTCGACTTATCGCGCGTGCGCCGCTACCTCGGGCCGCTCCGCCAGGGAAGCTCCGCGCCCATGACCACGACCGGCCCCGACGCGCCTTCCCTGGCGAGCCCGACCCCCGACTCCCCGATCGCGTTCCGCCACCGAAACTACGCGCTGTTCTGGTTCGGGCGGCTCGCCACGACGTTCGGCGTCCAGATCGTCTCGGTCGCAGTCGGCTGGCAGGTCTACGACATCACCCGCGATCCGTGGGACCTCGGCCTCGTCGGGTTGTTCCAGTTCCTGCCCGCCATCGCGCTGGTGCTCCTGACCGGACCGGCCTCCGACCGCTTCCCGCGCCGCATGATCATGACGGTCTGCGCGCTGATCGAAGGTCTGGGGGCGCTCGCGCTCGTCGTCCTCACGCTCGAGGGCGTGACCGACGTGCGCTGGATCTTCGGGGTGCTGTTCGTGTTCGGCGTGGCGCGCGCCTTCTACGCGCCCGCGAGCTACGCCATCGTGCCGGGGCTGATTCCGATCGTCGCGCTGCCGAACGCGATCGCCTGGAACGCCTCGTCCTGGCAGTTCGCCTCGATCGTCGGCCCCGTGGCGGGCGGACTGCTCTACGGGATCGGGCCGGTGGTCGCCTACGGGACGGCCGCCGCCATGTTCGCCCTCTCGGCCGCGCTCACGCTCACGCTCCGCGCGACCCAGTCGCGCCAGGCGCTCGACCGCAGCTGGGGCACGCTGGTCGCAGGCTTCCGCTATGTGTTCTCGGAGCGGGTCGTGCTCGGCGCGATCTCGCTCGACCTGTTCGCGGTGCTGCTCGGCGGCGCGATCGCGCTGATGCCCGCGGTCGCGCGCGACATGCTGGATCTCGGCCCTTGGGGCCTCGGCTTGATGCGCGCCGCGCCCGGCGTCGGCGCGATCGCGGTCGCGGCGTGGCTCTCGGTGCGGCCGATCCGGGACCGGGCCGGCCACATCATGTTTCTGTGCGTCGGCCTGTTCGGCCTCTCCGGCGTCGTCTTCGGCCTGTCGGAGACGGCGTGGCTCTCGATCGCCGCGCTTGGCGTGATGGGCGGCGCCGACATGGTGAGCGTGACGATCCGCGAGACGCTGATGCAGCTCTGGACGCCCGACGAGGTCCGCGGGCGGGTCAACGCCGTCAACATGATGTTCATCGGCGCCTCGAACGAGCTCGGCGAGTTCCGCGCCGGCGCGATGGGCGCATGGATCGGCGTGGCGCCGGCGATCGTGCTCGGCGGGGCCGGCGCGATGGCGGTCGCGGCCCTTTGGGCCTGGGCGTTCCCGGAGCTCAGGACCGCGCGGAGCCTGGAGAAGCGGGAGGACCAAATGTTCGCGCGGAAGTAGTAGTACGTATTGATGCCACCGCATGCCCGACAGATGCTCGCCGGGCGGCATGGCACGTCAAAGGAGGGAAAAATGCGGATTGTCTTTGCTGCGGCCATTGTCCCGGTGTTGACGGTTGCGCAGACGCAAGCCGCCGAATTCAGATTCCAGGGAACATTCTTCATCACGGGCGCAGCCGGCAGCTGCGGCGACAGCGAACCGGTAGCAACCGAAGGAGATAATTATGTCTTCGCCTATCGGTTGAGCGACGAAGGCGAAGCCTTTGCCCTCTTCGACACGCGCAAAGCCTATCAGTTCGAACCCGCGCGCGCCGGACGCTTTGGCGCATCCGGCACTTACACGGGAGCGAAGATTAAGTCGGGGGCCGACACAGGAGAACTTGCCGGCAAATACTCCGCCTTCAAGGTCTCGCCCGGAACGCCGCGCGCCGATAGCGAGCAGGTGCTCGTAACCGGCAAGATCACAAATTTCGATCGTAATGGCTGCACCGTGACGTTCAGCGCGTCCGGCGCGCATCGTCCGGGCTTCTGATCGCGCCTCGATCAATAGCGCCGGACGTAAGATGAGTGTTGCCAGCGGTCGGCGCGACAGCATTGAGCGTCTGCTTATCGTCGGTCGAACTGGCGTCGCCCGCCAGCGTCACGCCGCGGCGGAGAACATCTCCGCCGTGAGCCGGCCCTGGCGCTCGAGTTCGGCCGGGCCGGTCATCAGGATGTGGTCGTCCTCGCGCCAGACGATCCGGAGCGGGCCGCCGGGCAGTGTAACGACGACGTCGCGGCCGGTCCGCCGCGTGCGCGCGGCCGAGACCGCGGCCGCGCAGGCCGCGGTGCCGCAGGCCAGCGTCAACCCCGCGCCGCGCTCCCAGACCTTCAGCGTGATCGCCTCCCTGGACGTCACCTTGGCGAGCGAGATGTTGGCTCGCTCGGGGAACATCGGATGGTTCTCGAGCATCGGGCCGGAGCGGCGGAGGTCCACGACCGACAGGTCGTCGACCCAGAAGATCGCGTGCGGATTGCCGACATTGACGACCGACGGCGAGTGGATCAGCGGGGCGTCGATCGGCCCGATCTGCAGCTCGATCGCGCGGGTGTCGGCGAAGGGCTCGCTCAAGGGGATGTCGGCCCATCCGAACTTCGGCGTCCCCATGTCGACCGTGATCTGATCCGGCGTCTCGCCCGCCGAGCAGGCCAGCAGGCCGGCTTCGGTCTCCAGCGTGATCTCGCGGGCGCCGGTCTCGCGCATCAGCGCCCAGGCGACGCAGCGCGTGCCGTTGCCGCAGGCCGAGACCTCCGAGCCGTCGGCGTTCAGGATGCGCATGAAGGCCGCGGTTCCGGGGGCCCGCGGGTCATGCACCGCCATGAGTTGGTCGAAGCGCGTGTCCGTCCGCCGGGCGAGCGCCCGAGCCTCGTCAGCCGAGACGCGCGCATTCGAGCCGCGCAGGTCGACGACGAGGATCTCGTTGCCGATCCCGTTCATCTTCAGGAAGGGGCGATCTATGAGGGCGGACATCTCGGCGTCTCGGGTCTGTGGGCTCTAGATAGACTGTCGCGGCCCCCGGCGCGAGGGTCGTGCCGCAGGCGTTCCTCGCCGAACTGTTGATTTTTCGGCCCCGGCCCTGTACCCACCGCCTCATCTGACGAGGCCAGTCCTCCGCCAAGCCGCCCGATCCCGAGAGGTCGGGGGGTCAACGTCCGCCAGCGCGTTGCGCTCGCGGGCGCGATCGGCGTTGGACCGAAACCTCGGTCATTGGTGACTTGAACCGGCTCGAAGGCTCCATGTTCGACGCCCTGCAAGACCGCCTCGGCGGCATTCTCGACCGGCTCACCCGGCGCGGCTCGCTCACGGAGGCCGACGTCGCCGAGGCCATGCGCGAGGTCCGCCGGGCGCTGCTCGAGGCCGACGTCGCCCTCGAGGTCGCGCGCGACTTCATCGACAAGGTGAAGGCGCGCGCGGTCGGCGTCGACGTCGTGAAGTCGGTCACGCCCGGCCAGATGGTCGTCAAGATTGTGCATGACGAGCTGGTGGCGATGCTGGGCTCGGACGCCCAGACCATCAGCCTCGCGGCCGCCGCGCCCGTGCCGATCCTGATGGTCGGCCTGCAGGGCTCGGGCAAGACGACCTCGACGGCCAAGATCGCCCGGCGGCTGAACCAGCGCGACAAGCGCAAGGTCCTGATGGCCTCGCTCGACACGCGCCGCCCGGCCGCGATGGAGCAGCTCGCCACCCTCGGGACCCAGACCGGCGTGCCGACGCTGCCGATCGTGCCCGGCCAGACGGCGGTGCAGATCGCCCGGCGCGCCATGGAGGCGGGCCGGCTCGGCGGCTACGACGTCGTGCTGCTCGACACCGCCGGCCGCACCACGCTCGACGAGGCCCTGATGGCCGAGGTCGTGGAGGTCAAGAAGGCAACCAATCCGCACGAGGTGCTGCTGGTCGCCGACGCGCTCACGGGCCAGGACGCGGTCACGACCGCCCGCGCCTTCGACGCGGCGCTCGGCGTCACGGGCATCGTGCTCACCCGCCTCGACGGCGACGGCCGCGGCGGCGCGGCGCTCTCCATGCGGGCGGTGACGGGCAAGCCGATCAAGCTGGTGGGCGTCGGCGAGAAATTCGACGCGCTCGACGAGTTCGACCCGCGGCGGATCGCGAACCGCATCCTCGGCCAGGGCGACGTGGTGGCGCTGGTCGAGAAGGCCGCGGCCGAGATCGACGCCGAGAAGGCCATGAAGGCGGCCGAGAGGATGCGCAAGGGTCAGTTCGACCTGAACGACCTCAAGGAGCAGCTCGGCCAGATGCAGAAGCTCGGCGGCATGAGCGGGATCATGTCGCTGATGCCGGGCGTCGCGAACCTCAAGAAGCAGATGGCCGGCGCGAACATCGACGAGGGCATGTTCAAGCGGCAGGCCGCGCTGATCGACTCGATGACCAAGGCCGAGCGCCGCAACCCCGACATCCTGAAGGCGTCGCGCAAGAAGCGCATCGCGGCGGGCGCCGGCGGCAAGGTCGAGGACGTCAACAAGCTGCTCAAGATGCATCGGCAGATGGCCGACATGATGAAGATGATGGGCAAGGCCGGAAAATCCGGCCGCGGGCCTCTCGCCGGTCTCGGCGCCGCGCTCGGCTTCGGCGGCGGTGGCCCACAGATCCCGCCGGAGGCGCTCGAGGAGCTCAAGAAGGGCAAGATGCCCGAGGGGCTCCCTCCGGGATTCCCGGGCGCCG
>NZ_RYFI01000010.1:59125-88511 GCF_004103825.1 Hansschlegelia zhihuaiae | reverse complement strand
CGGCGCCCCCCCGCGGCTCCCCGGCCTCGGCGGGTTCCCGGGCATGGGGAAGAAGAAGTGAGCCGCGCCCGACCACACCCTCCCCGTCATGGTCCGGCTTGACCGGACCATCCATCGCAAGCGTCGAACTCGACGCCGCCGATGGGTCCTCCGGTCGAGCCGGAGGACGACGCAGCCATGAAATGTTGAAAACCAGAAGGAACTGAAACGATGGCACTGAAGATCCGGCTCGCCCGCGGCGGCGCCAAGAAGCGTCCGTTCTACCGCATCGTGGTGGCGGACTCGCGCTATCCGCGCGACGGGCGGTTCATCGAGCGCATCGGCTCGTTCAACCCGCTGCTCGACAAGAACGCCGCCGACCGCGTGGTGCTCGACCTCGAGAAAGCCAAGGAGTGGCTCGCCAAGGGCGCGACCCCGACCGACCGCGTGCACCGCTTCCTCGACGCCGCCGGCGTGCTGAAGCGAGAGGCGCGCAACAACCCGCACAAGGCCGAGCCCGGCAAGAAGGCCCAGGAGCGCGCCGAGGCGGCGAAGGCCGCCGCCGCGAAGGCGGAGCCCGCCGGCGAAGACGCCGCGGCGTAAGCGAGACGTCGATGTCCCGGCTTTGAGCCGGGACCCATTCGGCTCCGCGGCCGGTCAGTAAGCCGCGTCGGCCGACGCGCCTCGCCACGGACGCGGCGCGCTGATGGGTCCCGGCTCTCCGCTTCGCTGCGGCCGGGACATGGCGCGCGCGCATGACGGCTCCCCGCCTCATCCAGATCGGCGTGATCGGCGCGGCCCATGGCGTGCGCGGGGAGACGCGCGTCAAATCCTTCACCGAGGACCCCACGTCTCTCGGCGCCTATGGGCCGCTTAGTGACGCTGAGGGCGGGCGGAGTTTCCGCATAGCTTCGCTGCGACCGCTGAAGGACGACATGCTGGTCGTGCGCTTCGAGGGCGTCGCGACCCGCGAAGCCGCCGAGGCGCTGAACGGCGTCGGCCTGTTCGCCCGGCGCGACGCCCTGCCGCCGACCGAGGCGGAAGACGATTTCTACCACGCCGACCTGATCGGGCTTTCGGTCGAGACGCTCAGCGGCGAGGCCGTGGGCAAGATCGTCTCGGTGCAGAATTTCGGGGCCGACGATTTGCTGGAGATCCGGCTGACGGGACGCGCCCGCAGCGTCCTGCTGCCCTTCACCAGGGCCGCCGTCCCGGTCGTCGACGTCGCGGGTGGCCGGGTGGTGGTCGACCCGCCCGAGGGCGCGCTCGACGAGGCGGCGGAGGAGTCCCGCGGAACGTCGCGCTAGGCGCGGCGGCGGGCGCCGCGCTATGGATGTCGCTCGTCTGTCGCGCCGCGGCGGCTGCGACGTCGGACAAAAGCAACAAGACGAGCACGCCATTCCCACGCCCCTCTTCCGCATCGGCACCCGCGGCAGTCCGCTCGCGCTCTGGCAGGCCAACACCGTGCGCGACGGCCTGACGGCGGCCCTCGGCGGCGACCCGGCCGCGGTCGAAATCGTGGTGATCAAGACGACCGGCGACGCCATCCAGGACCGGCCGCTGAGCGAGGCCGGCGGCAAGGGCCTGTTCGTCAAGGAGATCGACGAGGCGCTGATCGGCGGGCGCGTCGACCTCGCGGTGCACTCCGCCAAGGACCTGCCGACCGACCTCGCGCCCGGCACGGCGCTCGCCGCCGTCCTGCCGCGCGCCGACGTGCGCGACGCGCTGATCGGCGGCGCGGCCCCGACCCTGGATGCTCTGCCGCAGGGCGCGGTCGTCGGCACCGCCTCGCTCAGGCGCGGCGCGCTGGTCCGGCGCCGGCGTCCCGATCTCAAGGTCACGTCCTTCCGCGGCAACGTCCAGACGCGGCTCGACAAGCTCGCGCGCGGCGAGGTCCAAGCCACGCTGCTCGCGCTCGCGGGGCTGACCCGGCTCGGGCTCGAGCGCCACGCGACCGAGATTCTCCCGGAGGACGAATTCCTGCCAGCGCTCGGCCAGGGCGCCGTCGCGGTCACGGCTCGGTCGGGCGACGACCGGACCCGCGCGGCGCTCGCGGCCCTCGACTGCGCCGACACGGCGTCGGCGCTCGCCTGCGAGCGGGCCTTCCTCAAGGTGCTGGACGGCTCCTGCCGCACGCCGATCGCCGGGCTCGCGCGGGTCACGGGCGGGGCGCTCGCCTTCCGCGGACTCGTGCTGTCCGAGGACGGCGCGCGCACCGTTGAAGGCGAGGCGCGCGGGCTGGCCGCGGACGCCGAGGCGCTTGGCGCGGAGGCCGGCCGCGACGTCAAGGCCCGCACCCCGCCCGACCTGCTCGCGGCCTTCGGGTGAGCCGATGAAGGTGCTGGTGCTCCGTCCCGAGCGCGCTGCGCGGCGCACCGCGGATGCGCTCGCGGCGCTCGGCCATGAGGCGATCCTCGCGCCGGTGCTCACGATCGAGGACCTCGCGAACCCGGTCCCCGACGGTCCCTTCGACGCCGTGCTCGCCACCAGCGCCAACGGCCTGCGCAAGCTCAGGAGCCGGCCCGAGATCGCGCGTCTTGCAGGGCTGCCGCTGATCGCGGTCGGCGACCGCACCGCGGAGGCCGGCCGCGAGGCCGGGTTCGCGACCGTCCATGTCGCCGAGGGCGACGGCCGCGCGCTGGTCGCCGAGGCGCAGGCGCGCTTTCCGAAGCCGGCGCGCTTCCTGCACGCCGCAGGCGCCGACCGGGCGTTCGACATCGCGGGCGCGCTCGCCCGCTATGAGCACGAGACCGTCGTGGTCGAGCTCTACCGCGCGACTGCGGCGACCGAGCTTCCCGAAGCGGCGGCGCTCGCCCTCGCCGACGGCTCCGCCCGGGCGGCGCTCCACCACTCGCGCAGAATTGCGGAGACGTTCCTGCGCCTGTCGGACACAGCGGGGTTCGCGGAGACCATCCGAGCGATGCCTCATGCGGCGCTCGCCGCCCGGGTCGCGGGCGCTCTTGAGACGGCGGGCTGCGTCCGCGTGGCGGTCGCGGAACGGCCCGACGAGGCGTCGCTGCTTCAGGCGGTGCTGAGCCTCGTCGATGACGGCTCGCCATACCGCCCCGGGCGGTCTAATTAGTCCGGACGCCGCCGAAGCAGACGGCGCCCTCTCCCCTAAGACGCGAGGTCAAGATGGCGGACCCGAAAGGACCCGAGACCGGACAGGGCGCGAAAGGCGGCCACAGCGCCCGCCCACGGCCCCAGACGCTCGACCTTTCGGCGACCGAGGTCTCGAAATCCGCCGCCCCGTCATCCGCCTCGGGCAAGCCGCCGGCGCCGGATGCGCCTGCCTCCGCCACGCCCAGCTCTGGCCCATCCTCGGCCGCCGCCGCGTCGTCCGCCGCGGGGCCGGACGCCCCGGCGGCCAAAATGCCTCCCTCGGACGCGCCCGCAAAATCCTCCGACGAGTCCGCTTCGGCCTCCGGCGCGACCCGCCCGGCGGCCGCGGCGGCTGAGGCCGCCAAGAGCGGGCCGCCCAAGGGCGAGGCTGCCCCCGGCCCCGCGAAGCCCGAGGCGGCCAAGGCCGAACCGTCGAAATCCCCCAGGGGCGTCTCCTCGATGCCGTCCTCGACGGGTAAGCCCGCTGCGGCGCCCTCCGGTCCCCGCGAAGGCGTCGGCGTTCTCGGCGTGCTGGCGGCGGCCGTCGGCGGCGCGGCGCTCGCCGTCCTCGTGATCGCGCTGTTCGGCAAGGATCTGATCCGCGCGCAGGCGCCGGACATGAGCCGGGTCGCGGCCGCCGAGGCCAAGCTCGATACGGTAGGCCGCGACGTCGCGGCGCTGCGCGAGACTCTGTCAAAGACCGCCCAGGCGACCGACGCCAGCGCGATCGACGCCCGCCTCACCGAGCTCTCGGCCACCATCGACCAGGCGACGCAGCAGGCGGACGGCCGCGTGGCCGCCGTCGAGAAAGAGCTTCGCGGGCTGTCCGAGAAGGTCGCCCAGCCGGCGGCCGCCGACCCTGCGCTCGGCGTGCTGGCGGGCCGGGTGGACGGCATCGAGCTCCGCCTGCAGCATGCCCCGACGGCCGATGCGCTCACCGTGCTGGGCGGCCGCATCGCCGGGCTCGAATCGCGCCAGGCCGAGCTTCCGACCAAGGAGACGATCGCGGGCGTGGCGTCGCGCGTCGCGGCCGTCGGCCAGGCGGTCGAGGGCGTCGGCCAGAAGATCGACGCCGCGACAGCGCCGCTCGCCCAGCGGGTCGACCAGATTTCGGCGGCCCTGAGCTCGCGGCCCAAGGGCGATCAGGCGGCGCGGCTCGTGGTGGCGATCGGCGCGCTCGACCAGGCGCTCGCGGCCGGCCGTCCCTTCGCGGCGGAGCTCTCCGCCGTGAAGTCGGCCGCCGGAGACAATGCGGAGCTCTCCGCCCTCACCTCGTTCGCGGCGGCAGGCATCCCGACCCGTCAGGCGCTCGCGGCGGAGCTCAAGGACATTCTGGACAAGCTCGGCAACGAGAAGCCGCCGGCGACCGCGTCGGTGTTCGACCGGTTCGTCGCGAGCGCGAGCGGCGTAGTGAAGGTCGCGCCCCAGAACGCCGCGGCGGAGCCCTCCGCCTCCCTCCGAACGCGGCTCCCGGCGGCGGCCGAGGCCGGCGACGTCGAAAGCGCGCTCGCCCTGCGCGGAAGCGCTGACGAAACGGCCCGTGCGGCGACCGACGACTGGGCGCGCCGCGCAAACGCCCGAATCTCTGCTGAGTCGGCGCTCGGCGCCGCCCGCACCGCGGCGCTCGCGCGCCTGTCGGCCAACGACTGAGGACACGCTTCGATGGTGCGGGTGCTGCTCTATCTCGTTCTGGTCGCGATCTTCGCCTTCGCGGCGGTCTGGATCGTCGACCGGCCGGGCGATCTCGTCGTCAACTGGCAGGGCTACCGGATCGAGACCTCGGTCGCGGTCGGGGCCGCCTTCGTGGCGGCGCTCGCGGTGTTCACGGTCATCCTGTGGAACGTGATGCGCTGGATCCTCGCGGGGCCCGAGGCCTTTGCGCTGTTCCGCCGCAACCGCCGTCGCGCCAAGGGCTATGACGCGATCGCGCGCGGCGTCGTGGCGGTCGGAACCGGCGACGCCCGCAAGGCCGGCAAGGAGGCGAGCGAGGCCCGCCGCCTGCTCGGCAAGGAGCCGCTGACGCTGGTGCTCGCGGCCCAGGCCGCGCAGCTGTCGGGCGACGGCGCAGGCGCCGAGGCCGCGTTCCGCGCCATGACCGAGCAATCCGAGACGCGCTCGCTCGGCCTGCGCGGTCTCTATGTCGAGGCCGAGCGCCGCGGCGACCGCGCGGCCGCCAAGGCGCTCGCCGAAGAGGCCGCCCGCCAGTCGCCCGAGACGCCTTGGGCCGGTCAGGCGCTGTTCGATTTCCAATGCGCCGAGCACGACTGGAGCGGCGCCCTGTCCACGCTCGAGCGGCTGAGCGCCAACCGGCTGGTCGACAAGGCGGACGCGCGCCGCCGGCGCACGGTGCTGTTGACCGCGCAGGCGATGGACGGGTCGGCGGACGTCAATCTCGCAATCCGCCGGGCCCGCGAGGCCCACGGGCTCGCGCCCGACTTCGTGCCGGCGGCCGCGCTCGCGGCCCGCCTGCTCGCCGAGCAGGGCGACCACAAGAAGGCGATGAAGATCGTCGAGACCACCTGGGCGAAGACGACGCATCCGGATCTCGCGGAGGTCTATGTGCATGTCCGCCCCGGCGACGCCGCGCGCGACAAGCTGAAGCGCGCCCGCTCGCTCAGCGAGCGCTCCGGCGACGACCCGGAAGGGCTGATCGCCGTCGCCCGCGCCGCGATGGCGGCGCGCGAGCTCGACGTCGCGCGGACGGCGCTCGGCAAATTGATGGGGGTTCGCCCGACGTCCCGCGCGTGCCTGCTGATGGCGGAGCTCGAGGAGGTCGAGCATGGCGAGTCCGGCCGCTCGCGCGAATGGCTCGGCCGGGCGCTACGCGCGCCGCGCGATCCGGCCTGGGTCGCGGACGGCGTGTCGAGCGAGACCTGGGCCCCGACCTCGCCGGTCACTGGCCGGCTCGACGCCTTCGTCTGGAAGATCCCGGTCGAGGAGAGCCGCCCGCGACTCGCCGCCGAGGCCTGGCTGGACGAGGCCCCCATCGAGCCCGCGCGCGCCGTCGTGGCCGTGGCGCCGTCTGCGTCTGCGCAGGCGGCCGCGGAAGCGTCGTCCCAGCCGGATCTTCCGCGCTCCATGCCGACCCTGGTCGACGCCGACGAGGCCGAGCCGGGCAAGGCGGCGGCTTCGGCGCCCCCTGCCGAGAAGATCAAGGCCGTCCCAGCGGCTTCGAAGCCCGCCGCCGGCAAGGCGGCGCCGGCCAAGCCCTCGCGGCCGACCGCCGCCGTGTTCCCGCTGTCGCGCCCGCCGGACGATCCCGGGCCGAACGGCGCGGCGGAAGCGCCGGACACCGTCGCGGGCGGCCAGACCTTCCCGGCGCAGCGGCCGAGCTACTAAGGCGGTCGCATCGAGGATCGGTCTGATGAAGCGGGGCCGTCATTCCGGCCGAAGTGCCGGAAGCCATTGCCTCTGAGTGCGCCACGCCATGCGGGCGCGACCACAATGGGTTCCGGGACAAGCCCGGAACGACGTCGCTGATGATTGCCGACTTGATCCGCTGCGGACGGGGTTCGCCTTAGGTCCCGTCCCGAGCCCTCAGGCGGCCCCAAAGCTCGCCTTGCCGCCATGGGCGGCCGACCATTCGGCCGGCCTGTTGAGGAAGGCCTCGACGTCGGCGAGCTTGCCGGCGTCGATCCTGCCGTCTTCCTTGGCGACCGCGAGCACGTCCCAGAAGGTCGCGAGTTCATGCAGCTTCACGCCGATCCGCTCCATCGTGGCGCGGCTCTCGGGGAAGATGCCGTAGTGGAACACCACGAAGGCGTGCTCCACGGTCTGCCCGGCCTCGCGCAGCGCCTCGCAGAACGCGACCTTGGAGCCGCCGTCGGTCGCGAGGTCCTCGACCAGGATGGTGCGGGCGCCGTCCACGACCGCGCCCTCGATCCGGGCGTTGCGGCCGAAACCCTTCGGCTTCTTCCGCACATAGAGCATCGGCAGCATCAGCCGGTCGGCGATCCAGGCCGCGAAGGGGATGCCGGCGGTCTCGCCGCCCGCCACCGCGTCGAGGCTCTCATAGCCCGCCTCGCGCAGGATGGTGGCGGCGGCGTCGTCCATCAGCTGGCGGCGCAGCCTCGGATAGGAGATCAGCTTGCGGCAGTCGGTGTAGACCGGGCTCGCCCAGCCGGACGTGAAGATGAACGGCTCCTCGGGGCGCACATGGATCGCCCCGACCTCGAGCATCATGCGCGCGACGCGCCGGCCGATCGCGTCACGGGTCGGAAGGGCGGCGTCGGGCATGAGGGAAATCTCCGGCGAAAGTCGTCGGAGGCGAGCGTTAGCGGATGATGGGCGGCGCGTCACGCCAGGCGGACGATTTCCACTGCCGAAGCCGCCCCGCCGCCGTCGTCCTCCGGCTTGACCGGAGGACCCATGGTCGGCGTGGAGCTCGACGCCTCCGGTGGATGGTCCGGCCAAGCCGGACCATACCCCGCGCGCATGAAGCGGAAAATCCTACGCCGCGCGGCGTTCGCCGTTCTTCTCGACCAGGATGGCCTCGAAGCCCTCGAACTGGGGATGGCCCTGGAACATCGGCTTGTTGCCGCCGGCGCCGGAATGCGCCTTCCGGAAGGCCTCGGACTTCGTCCAGTTCTCGAAGTCGCCGCGCGAGCGCCAGATCGTGTGCGAGGAGTAGAGCACGGTCTCCTCGTCGGCCGGACCTTTCAGCAAGTGGAACTCGACGAAGCCCGGCACCTCGTCGAGATGCCGCGGGCGCTCGCGCCACACCGTCTCGAAGGCCTCGGCCTCGGATTTGAAGACCTTGAAACGGTTCATGGCGATGAACATTGCGGAGCTCCATCGGCGACTTGGAAGAATTCCAAGAAGCTCTTCGGGTTGGGTTGCGTCCCGCGCACCATATGGGCGGCCCGCGGCGCGCGCAATCGCGCCTGCGGCGCTCTGCGGTTCAGGCGGACCGACCAATGGGGGAGGAAGTTCGGGGCGGCGTTTTGTCAGCGCCAGACGAAGGCGAACTTCTCGAGCGTGACGTCGCCGAAATGCTCGACCCCGCGGGCCGCGAGCTTGCCGCCGAGCCTCGCATAGAAACCGCAGGCCGGATCGTTGCCGGCGAGCGACCAGGCCGCAGCGCCGGAGAGGCCACGCGCCGCGAGCTCGCCGCGGGCGGCCTGGAACAGCCGCCGGCCGAGGCCGAGGCCCTGATATTCGGGCTTGAGATAGAGCTCGTAGACCTCGCCGCCGACCGCGAGCGTCGAGGCGCGGTTGCGGCCCGAGGAGGCGTAGCCCACGGTCTCGCCGCCGAACACCAGCAGGTTCACGCGGCTGCCGCGGCGCAGCGCGCCGGCCCACCAGGACGGCCCGCGACGCTCGATCATGCGCTCGAGCTCTCGCCCGGGGATCAGTCCCCGATAGGCGTTGCGCCAAGCTGCGTCATGGACGTCGGCGATCGATGCGGCGTCCGCCGCGCACGCAGGCCGAATATCGATCGCCACGGTGCTCACAAGCAGAGAGTAAGCCGGCCCCGCGCCCCCGGACAAGCAAAGATCGTCGTTCCGGCGGCGCTGCGGCGATCACGTCCTGTGGACGCCGGGGCCGGAGCCGCGGCATAGAGGGCCCGATGCGCCCAAACCCCTCAAGGCGCGAGGCGAATCCGATGTGGCGCGCGACCGTCCTGACGCTCTATCCGGCGATGTTTCCCGGGCCGCTCGGCCATGCGCTGGCGGGCCGCGCGCTCGGCCGCGCCTGGTCGCTCGAGGCGCGCGACATCCGCGCGCACGCCGCCGACCGCCACGGCACGGTCGACGACGCGCCGGCGGGCGGCGGCCCCGGCATGGTGCTGCGCGCCGACGTCCTCGCCGCGGCGCTCGACGCCGCGGGCGACGACGGCCGGCCGCGCGTCCTGCTCACGCCGCGGGGCCGGCCGCTGACTCAGGCGCGGGTTCGCGAATTCGCGGCCGGCGGCGGCGTGACGCTGGTGTGCGGCCGCTTCGAGGGCGTCGACGAGCGGATCGTGGCGTCCCGTGGCCTCGAGGAGATCGCGGTTGGCGACGTCGTGCTGTCGGGCGGCGAGGCCGCGGCGATGCTGCTGCTCGACGCCTGCGTGCGGCTGCTGCCGGGCGTGATGGGCGACGCCGCCTCGGGCGACGCCGAGAGTTTCGAGACGCCGCTCATCGAGCATCCGCACTACACCAGGCCGCGCGAGTTCGAGGGGATGGCGATCCCGCCCGAGCTCGTCGGCGGCGACCATGCGGCCGTGGCGCGCTGGCGAAGGCGCGCCTCGCTCGCGGCCACGCGGGCCCGCCGGCCCGATCTCTGGGCGAAATATGTCGCATCCACGACAGGAGGCGTCGACAAACGGCGGGAAAGCGAGTAGGAGACCGGCCGATCACGAGATTCACCTGAAACTTCTCGTGCGCCCCGTTTTGCGGGAGACGCGGAGACAATCGCATGAACGTCATCGAACAGCTCGACCGCGAGCAGATGGAGGCCGTCGCCTCCAAGCGGCAGATCCCCGATTTCGCGCCCGGCGACACCGTGACGGTCAACGTCAAGGTCAAGGAAGGCGAGCGCGTCCGCGTGCAGGCCTATGAGGGCGTGGTCATCGCGCGCTCGGGCGGCGGCCTGAACGAGAACTTCACGGTCCGCAAGATCTCCTATGGCGAGGGCGTCGAGCGCGTCTTCCCGATGTATTCACCGCTGATCGACAGCGTGAAGGTCGTGCGCCGCGGCAAGGTGCGCCGCGCCAAGCTCTATTACCTGCGCGAGCGCCGCGGCAAGTCGGCCCGCATCGCCGAGAAGCAGGACCGCAGCCAGCGCGCCGAAACCTCGAAGAAGGCGCCGGCCGCGGCCGAGTGAGCCCTTCGCTCCATCGCTGATGAATTTGGAAACGGCGCGACCAAGGTCGCGCCGTTTCTGTTTGGCGTCGGCGTCGTGCGTGCTTCGAGACGCCGTCCTTGGCGGACGGCTCCTCGAGCCATGAGGAAGGCGGCGCTTTGACATCCTGCACGGTCCTCATGCTGAGGAGCCCGCATCTTCGCGGGCGTCTCGAAGCACGTAGGACCGCGGCGCCAACGAGGGCTCAGGGGTGAGGCGGCTCCGGGTCGGTGACGCCGGACCTGCGGCCGGCCACCAGCCAGTGCACCAGCCCGCCCACGATTCCCGCGGCCACGACCTGCGGCGCGGAGAAGACCGGCCCCTCGAAGCTCGTCGGCGCCAGCGCCCATGGCATCAGGGCGGAGCCCGCGCCCGCGGCGGCGTGGTAGATCCAGGAGCGGATCGAGAACATCTCGGCGATCAGCACGGCGACGATCGCGGGCGCGCCCATCAGCGGCGCGAACAGGAGCGCGATGGTGGCGGCGTTGATCGAGAGATCGTAGCCGAGCAGCACGACGTCCTCCGGCAACCAGCGGATCGCCTCGGCGTGCTCGGCCGACATCATGACGAGCATCGCAAGCGCGGCCACCACGCCGCAGGCGAGGCCGAAGGGCGCGAGCAGCAGGCGGGCGGCGAGCCGGGCCAGCATCAGGTCGGACGTCCCGGACGAACATTCGCTGGACGGAGGGCGCGCGTCGCAGCGCGGCTCATTGGGTCGCCTCGAGCGCCTCCCGCTCCTTCGCGCGGAGCCGGCGTGTCTCGGACTTCAGCTGCCCGCAGGCGGCGGCGATGTCGCGTCCCCGCGGCGTGCGCACGGGGCTGGCGTAGCCTGCCCGGAACACGATCTCGGAGAATTTCTCGATCGTCTCCCAGTCCGAGCACTCATAGGGCGAGCCGGGCCACGGGTTGAACGGGATCAGGTTGATCTTGGCCGGAAGTCCCGCGAGCAGCCGCACCAGTTCGCGCGCCTCGGCCGGGTTGTCGTTGACGCCCTTCAGCATGACGTATTCGAAGGTGATGCGCCGCGCGTTGGAGGCGCCCGGATAGGTCCGGCACGCGTCCAGCAGATCCCTGATCGGGTATTTGCGGTTGATCGGCACGATCACGTCGCGGAGCTCGTCGCGCACCGCGTGGAGCGAGATCGCGAGCTGGGCGCCGGTCTCCTCGCCGAGCCGCCTCATCTCGGGCACGACCCCGGAGGTCGAGACCGTGATCTTGCGGCGGCCGACGCCCAGCCCCTCGCCGTCCGCCATCACCTCGATGGCGTCGCGCACCGCGTCGAGATTGTAGAGCGGCTCGCCCATGCCCATGAACACGATGTTGGTGACGAAGCGCCCGCCGTCGCCGGGGACTATGGCGCCCTCGGGCGCCGAGCCGCCGGTCCAGTCGCCGAGCCGGTCGCGCGCGACCACGAGCTGGGCGACGATCTCGGCGGCCGTCAGGTTGCGCACCAGCGTCTGGGTGCCGGTGTGGCAGAAGGTGCAGGTCAGCGTGCAGCCGACCTGGCTCGAGACGCAAAGCGTGCCGCGCCCCTCCTCCGGGATGTAGACGGTCTCGATCTCCGCCGGCCGCATGCGCGGCCCCTGCGCGGGCAGGCGCAGCAGCCATTTGCGGGTGCCGTCGACCGAGATCTGCTCCGAGACAATCTCGGGCCGGTCGAGCGTGAAGCGCTCGGCGAGCGCCGCGCGAAGGTCCTTCGAGACGTTGGTCATGGCGTCGAACGACGCCGCGCCGCGATTGTGGAGCCAGTGGTTGAGCTGCGCGGCCCGCATCCGGACCTGACGCTCGGCGACGCCGGCCTCAAGCAGCGCCTCGCCGAGCCGCGCGCGGGTGAGGCCCACGAGCGAAGGCGTCGCGGCGGCTGGGGCGGCGGCGAAAGCAGCCGCGGGCTCGGATGGGCGGGCGATGTCGAGTACGGTCATGACTTGAATATGGGAGGCGATCCGGCGCGGTCCCGCGCCAAAAGCGCGCGAGGCTTATCACGAAGCGCTTCAGGACGCGACCCGAAGCCTTGCGACAGCGCCGCGCGCGGTCAGCGGTCGCGCTCCGGCGCGGACTCCGGCGCCCGCGTCACGCCGGCGCCGATGAGCCGCGCGACGATCGGCACCGCGAAGGACAGGGCGATGAAGCGGGCGACGTGGTGCGCGCCCACATAGGCCGGATCGAGGCCCAGCAGATAGGCGGTCAGCATCATGGCCTCGAGGCCGCCGGGCGCGAAGGCCACGAAGACCTGGCCGGCCGGCAGGCCAAGCGACCAGCCGACCCCGACCGCGAAGGCGATCCCGAGGCCCGCGGTCGCCGCGAAGGAGGCGAGCGAGGCGCGCATCAGCGCGAGGATAGCCCGCGGGGTCAGACCCGCGAAACGCGTGCCCACGATCGCGCCGAGCGCGACGAAGGTCGGCAGCGTGAGCCAGTCCGGCAGGCGGGCCGCCAGGACGCCGCTGGCGTGAAGCGCCGCGCTCGCCCCGAAGGCCCCGACCATCAGCCCGCCGGGCAGCTTGCAGGCCTTGAACAGCAGCGCGCCGGCGCCCGCCGATCCGAGGATCGCGGCCATCGCCCCGAGGCCGGCCTGCGGCGCGGTCATCAGCGGAGGCGCGTGCGCGCCCGAAACCGCGATCGCGACCGGCGCGACCGCGACCAGCACGAACACGCGGAACACCTGCACCACCGCGACCTTGCTCATGTCGGCCGAGGTGGTGGCGGCCATGGCGAGCGTCGCGCTCAGCGCGCCGGGCGGCGAGGCGTAGAAGGCGGTGACGCGGTCCCAGCCGAAGCCGCGCCGCAGGATCAGGTAGGAGGCCGCGACCATGGCCGAGACCGCGATCCCGAGCGCTGCCATGCTGCCGGGCCAGAGCGCGACGCCCCGGATGGTGTCGGGGGTCACGGCGGAGCCCATCGAGGCGCCGAGCAGCACGAAGATCACGTCGCGCAGCCGGTTCGGCAGCGGCTGCACGAGGTTGGCGAGGGAGGCGGCGCTCGTCGCCATCACGGCGCCGACCAGCCAGGGGGCCGGGAAGGCGACCGACCATGCGAGGACCGCGCCGCAGGCCGCGACGCCGAACGTGACCGCGACGTCGCGCGCTGCGGCGAGGTTCGGCTTGCGGTCTGGACTCATGATCGCCTGATCAGCCGTGCGGGCCCAAAGGTCAATCGCCGATCCGGCGGATCAGATCTGCGGGAGGCCTAGCGCTGGTCGCCCGCGCCCTTCGGTCCGTAGGCGGCGAGGAACATGTCGACGGCGCGGTCCACCAGATAAGCGATGCGCTCGCGCGACGGCGGACGTTCGCCGCCGACCAGGACGGGCATCATGACAGCGCTGTTGCAGGTCGTCAGGAACTGCCAGGCCGCGAGCTCGGCGTCTTCGATCTCGAGTTCGCCCTGCTCGATCTTGGCCCTGAGCCAGGTCGACACGCGCCGCACGCCGGCGCGGGGGCCGGCGTCGAGGAACAGCTGGCCGATCTCGGGCTTCCGCTCCGCGCAGCCGATCACCATGCGGACGGTGGAGACGTGGCTCGGCTCGACCATCGCGGCGATGAAGCTTTGCCCGAGCCGCGTCAGCACCTCGCGGACGTCGTGACTGTCGGCGTCGAGCTCGAACAGCCGCTCGGCCGTCAGCGCGCATTGCCGCTTCACGAGCGCGCCGAACAGCTCCTCCTTGCTCTCGAAATAGACGTAGAGCGTGCCCTTGGAGACCCCCGCCGCGCGGGCGATCTCGCCCATGCTCGCGGCGTCGAAGCCATGCGCCAGGAACACCTCGCGGGCGCCGTCCAGGATCTGGCGACGCTTCGCGCTGTCGAGCGCGTCGTCGCGGGGAGCTTCACCGACCTTCACCGCCTTCGGCTCATCCATCGTCGTCTGCATAGCATCTCCGCCGGTCCGGCGCAGAGCGCCCGCGCCGTCTGGCGCGACGCTCGGCGACGCCGCGGACGCTCTCGCGAGCTGCGCGCCATTGACCGAACCGTTCGGTCAATACTTAGGCGCCGGACGGCGCGATGTCCAGAATGGACATGAGGTTGCGCACGCGCTCCTTCGAGGGGAAACGGCTTGGCGGTCACAGCCGTCGGAACGTCAGATAGGTCCCGCGCCGTCCTTCGCGGATCGCCTTGGCCTCGTAGCGCGTGCCGGGCCAGCCCGGCCATGGCTCGCGCCAGTCGGCGGCGCGCTCGGCGGTCCATTCGAAATCGGGCGAACGGCGGACATGAACGAGCGTCCAGGCGACATAGCTCTCGATGTCGGACGCGAAGCGGAACGGCGCCCCGGCGCGCATGACGCGGGCGAGGCGCGCGAGGTTCCGGTCCGACACGAAGCGCCGCTTCCAGTGCCGCGTCTTCGGCCAGGGGTCGGGATACAGCAGGTCGACGCCGGAGAGGAACGCGGAGGGCAGCGCATCGAGCAGGATCGTCGCGTCGTCGGCGAACAACCGCACGTTCTTCAAGCCGAGCCGTTCGACGCCCGCCACGCCCTTCGCCATGCCGTCGACGAAGGGCTCGACGCCGATGAAGCCGACATCCGGGCGCTCCTGCGCGCGATGCAGGAGGTGCTCCGCGCCGCCGAAGCCGATCTCGAGCCGGAGTTCGGAGACCGGCGCTTCGAACAACTGCGTCAGGTCTTCGGGCAGCGCCGCGGGATCGACCGCGAGCCGCGGCAGCGCCTCGGCTACGACCCCGGCGCGTCCCGCCCGCAATTGCTTGCCGCGGCGACGGCCGAAGAAGGAGCCGTCATAACGGGGCTCTTCGCCGGTCTTCGTCATGCGCCCTCGATGCGTCGGCCTCGTGTCGCCGGAGCCGCCGCCGGCCCGAAAAGCGAAGCGCCCGGGACCAGCCCGGGCGCCGCAGTCCGTCGCGAAAGCGCCGGCTCAGCTCAGCGCGGACTTCAGGGCGTCGACGAGGTCCGTCTTCTCCCAGGTGAAGCCGCCGTCGCCGTCCGGGTCACGCCCGAAGTGACCATAGGCCGACGTGCGGGCGTAGATCGGCCGGTTGAGGTTGAGCTTCGTGCGGATGCCGCGCGGCGACAGGCTCATGACCTCGCCCAGCACCTTCTCGAGCTTGGCCTCGTCGACATTGCCGGTGCCGTGCAGATCCACATAGATCGACAGCGGGTCCGCGACGCCGATGGCGTAGGAGAGCTGGATCGTGGCGCGGTCCGCAAGATCCGCCGCGACGACATTCTTGGCGAGGTAGCGGGCGGCGTAGGCGGCCGAGCGGTCCACCTTGGTCGGGTCCTTGCCCGAGAACGCGCCGCCGCCATGCGGGGCCGCGCCGCCATAGGTGTCGACGATGATCTTGCGGCCCGTCAGCCCGCAGTCGCCGTCCGGGCCGCCGATCACGAAGGAGCCGGTCGGGTTCACGTGCCAGACGGTCTCGTCCGAGATCCAGCCCTCGGGCAGGGTCTCGCGGATATAGGGCTCGACGATGTCGCGGATGTCGCGCGAGGTCTGGTTCTCGTCGGTGTGCTGGGTCGACAGCACGATCGAGGTGACGCCGACAGGCTTGCCGCCGGCGTAGCGTACGGTCACCTGGCTCTTGGCGTCGGGCGCGAGCGTCGGCTGCTCGCCCGAATGGCGGACCTGCGCGAGACGCTCGAGGATCTTGTGGCTGTAGTAGAGCGGCGCCGGCATCAGCGAGGGCGTCTCGCGGCAGGCGTAGCCGAACATGATGCCCTGGTCGCCCGCGCCCTCGTCCTTGTTGCCCGAGGCGTCGACGCCCTGGGCGATATGGGCGGACTGCGCATGCAGGTAAACGGCGACGTCGGCCTTCTCCCAGTGGAAGCCTTCCTGCTCGTAGCCGATGTCCTTGATGGCGGCGCGGGCCGCCTCGACGATCTGCTCGGTCGTGATCGACTCGGGGCCGCGCACCTCGCCCGCGATGACGACGCGGTTGGTCGTGCACAGCGTCTCGCAGGCGACGCGGGCCTCGGGCAGCGCGCCCAGATAGATGTCGACCACCTCGTCGGAGATGCGGTCGCTCACCTTGTCCGGATGGCCTTCAGACACGGACTCGGACGTGAACAGGTAGTCAGAACGGGCCACTGGCGATCTCCCCCGACCGATCGAACGACGAAAACGTTCGGTCTACCGAACGGCGTAGTTCAATCGCAGATGGCCCGGAGCCGGTCAAGACGACCGCCCAAGCGACGCAGCGACGCGCCCGCCGGCCGGGCGCATCCGTCTTGGGCGGCTAGGACGCCTTGGCGGTCTGGTCGGCCAGGGCCGAGACCAGGTCGACGATCTTGCGCCTGACCTTGGCGTCCGCGATCCGCACGAAGGACTTGTTGAGCTGGAGCCCCTCGGTGGTGGTCAGGAAGTCGACCACATAGTCGGAGCGCGCCGCCTCGCCGAAGCCGCCCGGCTTCACATCGGAGCCCGGCGCGTCGTCGAAGAAGTAGGAAACGGGCACGCCCATCACAGTGGCGATCTGCTGCATCCGGCTTGCGCCGATGCGGTTGGTGCCCTTCTCGTATTTCTGGATCTGCTGGAAGGTGATGCCGAGCGCTTCGCCCAACTTCTCCTGGCTCATGCCGATCAAGACGCGCCGCATCCTCACCCGGCTGCCGACATGTTTGTCGACCGGGTTGGGCGTCTTCTTAATCATCACCGCTTTCTCCTCGCAACCTATCGTGCGGCGTCGCCCCCGCCGTACAACTCCTACGTTTTGCGCGCACGAAATTGACTACGAGCGCAGTTGAAGCCGCGCGTCGCGGCATGCGGCTAGATGGTCATTTCGCCTATCGCTTGTCAAACGCGCGAACGCGCAATGAATACAAGAGTCAAAAAAATCGCCGGGAAGGCGAGGTGCAGCAATCCGCCGGTCGCGGCGTACAGGGTCGGCTCGATTTTCAGCGGGAGGCGCCCGTCCACCACGCCGCGCTCGCCGAGCGCCGCCGACGCCACGACGCGGCCATAGGGATCGACGATCGCCGAGAGCCCCCCGTTGGCGGAGCGCACCAGCGGCAGCCCCTGCTCGACCGACCTGACGCGCGCCTGGGCGGCGTGCTGGTAGGGCCCCGGCGTGCGGCCGAACCAGGCGTCGTTGGTCACGTTCAGCAGGAAGTCGGGACGCTCGTCGCCCGCGATCTCCTCGGGGAAGATCGCCTCGTAGCAGACGAGCGGGCGGAAGCGCGGCCCTTGGGGCAGCGCGATCAGCGCGCGGCGGCCGCCGGTGGCGAAGCCGCCGCGCTGGCGCGTGACGGCCTCCAGTCCGAGCGATTCCAGGAAGGCCTGGAACGGCAGGTACTCGCCGAAGGGGACGAGGTGGATCTTGTCGTAGGTCGCGAGGATCGCGCCGTCCTCGCCCACCAGATGGACCGAGTTCCAGTAGTCGGCGCCCGAGCCGTCCGGGCGACGTTCGCCACGGATCGATCCGGTCGCGAGCACGGCCCCGGGCGCAAGGCTCGCGCCGATCCGGGCGAGCGCGTCCGGCGTGCGCGACAGCAGGAACGGGAACGCCGACTCCGGCCACACCACGAGCGAGGCGTCGGCGAAGCCGCGGCGCTCCGGCCCCTTGGCCTCGTCGGTCAGCGCGATATAGGCGTCCATGATGGTGTCGCGGGCGCTCTCCTGCGACTTCATGTCCTGCGGGATTTCGGGCTGGACGACGCGGATCGTCACCTTCGGATCGAAGGCCGTGTCTGACAGTCCGAGCCGGAGGCCTCCGAAGATCGCGAGCCCCGCGAGCGCGACCGCCGCCGCGACCGGCGCGCGGCGCGACGGCCTCGGATCGGCGAGCACGGCCGGCGCCGCGAAGATCGCGAGCGCGAGATAGGTGAGGCCCTCGACGCCGACCACCGATGCGAACTGGCCGAGCCAGGCCTGGTCGGCGAGCGCGTAGCCGAAGGAGTTCCACGGGAAGCCCGTGAACAGATGGCCGCGGGCGAGTTCGGCGAGGCCGAGCGAAGCCGCGAAGGCAAGCACCCGCGGCCATCCGGGCGTCCAGAGCGACCGCGCGAGCGCAAAGCCCGCGGCATGGAACAGGCCGAGGAGAGCCGGGAGACCTGCGACCGCGAAGGGCAGCAGCCATCCGAACACGTCGGCGTCGACCAGAAAGGCGGAGCCGATCCACCAGAGGCCCGCGAGGAAATAGCCGAAGCCGAACAGGAACCCGACCGCTCCGGCGGCGAGCGCGCTCCGCCAGCGGGTCTCGCCCGAGGCCCCGTCGATCAGCCACACGGCCGTGGGGAGCGTCAGGAACAGCACGGGCCAGACCGAGAAGGGCGGCATGGCGAGCGCGGAAGCGGCGCCGGCAAGCGTCGCGAGCGCGGCGCGCCGCCAGCCGCAGGCGAGCGTGGCGCGCGCGGCCAACGCCGGGACGGCCTCGGAATGACGGCTCATGCGGACCCCCGGGGCCGGCGGCTCAGGCCGCGTCGGCGGCGTCCCCGGACCTATCCGATTCGTGGGCGCGGCGCTCGGGTCCCGCCGCGATGCCCACCTCGATGACGCGCCTCGGGTCGGACGCCCTGACCGTGAGCAGATGGCCGCCCGGCCCCTCGATCTCCTCGCCCTCCGGCGGCACGCGGCCGGCGAGCGTCACCACCAGCCCGCCGATCGTGTCGACTTCGTCGGCGAAGGCCGCGACGTCGAAGCTCGGGCCGACCGCCTCGACCACCTCCTCGAGCGGCGCGCGGGCGTCGGCGACGAAGCCGCCCTCGCCGTCCGGCCGGATGCTTGCCGCGGCCTCGTCGTCGTGCTCGTCCTCGATGTCGCCGACAATCGTCTCGACCAGGTCCTCGATCGTCACGAGGCCGTCGACGCCGCCATATTCGTCGACCACCAGCGCAAGGTGGACGTGCAGCGACTGCATACGGGTCAGAAGGTCGGTCGCGGGCATCGAGGGCGGGGCGAAGATCACGGGGCGGACGACGTCGAGGTCGGCGATCCGCGCGCCGAGGTCGACGGCCGTCGGGTCGAATTTGCGGCCGCCGCCCTCTTCGTCCGCCGCGCCCTTGGCGAACAACGCGAGCGCATCCTTGACGTGGACCATGCCCTTGGGCTCGTCGAGCGAGCCCTGATGGACGGGCAGCCGCGAATGGCCGCCGTCCGCGAAGGTGAACAGCAGCTGGCCGAGCGTCACGTCGTCGGACACCGCCACGATGTCGGCGCGGTGCACCATGACGTCGTCGACCCGGGTGCCCTTCAGCGCCAGCACGTTGCGCAGCAGCGCGCGCTCCTGGGCCGAGACCGACAGGTCGTCGGCGTCCTCCTCGAGGGCCTCGGCGATGTCGTCGCGGGCCGTCGGCGTCGCGCCGAGCCCGACGAAGACCCTGAGCCGCTCCACCCAATTGTCGCGCGCCTCCGGCGCCGCCACGAAGGCGGCCCCGCGTCTGGAAGGTCGGTCGGTGGAGGTCATGGGATCTTGGGGGCCGTCGTGAGGTCAGGCCGCGGGGGCGGCGAGTTGGGCGACGTCTTGGGCGGCGTAGGGGTCGGCGATCCCGAGGCGGGCGAGCGCGCGGGTCTCGAGCGCCTCCATGGCCTCGGCTTCCGCCTCGTCGAGATGGTCGTGGCCGAAGAGGTGCAGCACGCCGTGGACGACGAGATGGGCGAGATGGCTCTCGACGGCCTTGCCCTGCTCGCGCGCCTCGCGCGCGACCGTCTCGAAGGCGAGGATCACGTCACCGAGCATCGGCGCATCGGCCATCTCGTCGGGCTCGAAGGCCGGGAATGTCAGGACGTTGGTCGGCTGGTCCTTGTCGCGCCAGGCGCCGTTGAGCTCGCGCAGGCGTTCGTCGTCGGCGAGCGTCACGGCGAGCTCGGCGTCGGGCCGCGCGACGAGGCCGGCTTCCGCGAAGGCCGCGCCCACGGCGGCCGCGACGATGCGTTCCGCGTCGGGAATGGCGTCCCACAGGTCGCTGTCGCGCACGGTCTCGAGCGCGACGGGGGTAGATCGGTCGGGGCTCATGCCGAAGAGGTCATGGCTCTAAAGATCGGGCCTTGCTGCCACATATCACGGGTTGGAGCTCGGATACGCGCCCTCGTAAGCCCGCACGATACGCGCGACAAGCTCGTGACGCACCACGTCGGCGGCCGAAAATCGCGTGACCGCGACGCCTTCGACGTTCTCGAGCAGCCCGATCGCCTCGGCGAGGCCCGAGACCTGGCCCGGCGGCAGGTCGATCTGGGTCGGGTCGCCGGTCACGATCATGCGGCTGTTCTCGCCGAGCCGCGTCAGGAACATCTTCATCTGCATCGACGAGGTGTTCTGCGCTTCGTCGAGCAGCACGACGGCGTTCGCAAGCGTCCGGCCGCGCATGAAGGCGAGCGGCGCGATCTCGATCATGCCCGACGTCATGCCGCGCTCGACCTTCTCGGGCGGCATCACGTCGTAGAGCGCGTCGTAGAGCGGACGGAGATAGGGATCGACCTTCTCCTTCATGTCGCCCGGCAGGAATCCGAGCCGCTCGCCGGCCTCGACGGCCGGGCGCGACAGGACGATGCGGTCGGCCTCGCCGCGCTCGATCAGCGCCGCGGCCCAGGCGACCGCGATGTAGGTCTTGCCCGTGCCGGCCGGGCCGGTCGCGAAGGTCAGCTCGTGGCGGGCGAGCGCGCGGATATAGGCGTCCTGCGCTGCGGTGCGGGCCACGATGGTCTTCTTGCGGGTCGAGACCTGCGCGAAGCCCGGACGGGCGAGGTCGCCCTCCGCCGGGAACAGCGAGCCCTGGCTCAGCGTCATGCGGATCGCGCCGTCGACGTCGCCGAGCGCGACCTGCTCGCCGCGCTTCACACGGTCGTAGAGGTTCTCGAGCACGCGCTTCGCCTGCTGGCAGGCGTCGGCCGGCCCGCGGAGCGCCACGTGGTTGCCCCGCACCGTCGCCTCGACGCCGAGCCGCCGCTCGAGAAAAGCGAGGTTCTGGTCGTGCCCGCCGAACAGGCTCGAGGCGTGGCGGTTGTCGTCGAACGCCATGGTGACTTCGGCGGGCGTCGGCTCCGCGCTTCTTGCGAAGCCGGGCTTGCGCGGGTTGGCCGCGCCGGCTCTCAGGGGATCGAACCCCTTGACGTTCGTCTCCGCGTTCAAGCGGTCGCCTCCGCGAATTGCCGCAAGGATTTCGGCTGCTCCGCAGGCTTCCGCGAAGCGGCGAACAGGCTGTTGGGACCGACGCCCGTGACGTCGACCTCGATCAGGTCGCCGACAGCGACCTCGCAATCCGCGATCTGCACCGGCGTCAGATAAGGCGAGCGGCCGGCCATCTGGCCGTCATGGCGCCCGACGCGTTCGACCAGCACCTCGATGGGGCGTCCGACCAACGAGCGCTGGAACGCCGCCTGGCGCGCGGCGATCAGCGCCTGAAGCCTCAGCAGCCGCTCGGTCTTGACGTCCTCGGAGACCTGGCCCTCGCGCTCGGCGGCCGGCGTGCCGGGCCGCGGGCTGTATTTGAAGCTGAAGGCCGAGGCGTAGGCCGCCTCGTCGACGATCCGCATCGTCGCCTCGAACTCGGCGTCGGTCTCGCCCGGGAAGCCGACGATGAAGTCGCCCGACAAAGCCATGTCGGGACGCGCCGCGCGGATGCGCTCGATCAGCCGAAGATAGTCGGCCGCCTTGTGCCTGCGGTTCATCGCCTTGAGCACGCGGTCGGAGCCGGACTGCACCGGCAGGTGCAGATAGGGCATCAGCTTGTCGAGATCGCGATGCGCCGTGATCAGGTCTTCGGCGAAGTCGAGCGGATGGCTCGTCGTGTAGCGCAGCCGCGCGATCCCATCGATCTCGGCCAGCCGATAGAGCAGCCGGGCGAGCGACCAGCTCCGGCCGTCGGGTCCTTCGCCGTGGAAGGCGTCGACGTTCTGGCCGAGCAGGGTGATCTCGCGCACGCCGGCCGCCGCGAGCCTCTCGGCCTCGGCGACGATCTGGCCGACCGGACGCGAGACCTCGGCGCCGCGCGTGTAGGGCACCACGCAGAAGCTGCAGAACTTGTCGCAGCCCTCCTGCACGGTCAGGAACGCCGCGAC
Source organism: Hansschlegelia zhihuaiae (assembly GCF_004103825.1). Lineage (GTDB taxonomy): Bacteria > Pseudomonadota > Alphaproteobacteria > Rhizobiales > Methylopilaceae > Methylopila > Methylopila zhihuaiae. The sequence goes on along the minus strand of NZ_RYFI01000010.1, from coordinate 66,673 downwards.
GCTCCGGCCGCGGATCGCCCTCGGCGTCGCCTCGGCCAGCCGCGCGAATTTTTCGCTGACCGCGAAATCGGTGTCGACCGGCCGCGCGCCCGCCTTGGCGCGGGCGATCAGCTCGGGAAGGTTCTGGTAGCTCTGCGGCCCGACCACGAGGTCGACCACGGGCGCGCGCTTCAGGATCTCCGCGCCCTCGGCCTGCGCGACGCAGCCCGCCACCGCCACGATCGGCGCGCGGCCGGTCTCCTGCTTCATCTTCCGGATGCGGCCGAGCTCCGAATAGACCTTCTCGGCGGCTTTCTCGCGGATGTGGCAGGTGTTCAGGACGATGACGTCGGCGTCCTCGGGCGTCTCGGTCGCGACATAGCCCTCCGGCGCGAGCGCGTCGGACATGCGCTCCGCGTCATAGACGTTCATCTGACAGCCGTAGGACCTGACGAACAGTTTTGGACTGCGGACTGTCATTCGTGGCTGTCTGTGGGCTCCATGGGGGCCGCGCCGACCGTGCCGGCTCCCTGCAGCCTTACCGCGAAAACGCCATCGAGAGAATAGCGCGGCCCGCATGACCCACACCCAAAGGGCGCACGGTTCGGCTATGAGAAGCGCAATGGCGATCCGGATCTCAGACAGGCAGGCGGCGGATCTCAGGCTCGCGGCCAAAGTGGCGGCCGCGGCCGGCGCCGCCTTCGTGCTCGCGACGCTGCTCAGCCTGCCCCAAGGCTATTGGAGCGTCATCTCGGCCCTGATCGTGGTGCAGGGGAGCCTTGGCGGCACGCTGGTCGCGGCGCAGGAGCGCGCGGTCGGCACGCTGGTCGGCGCGGTCGTGGGCGGGGCCGCGGCCTTCGTCCATCCGCATTCGCTGCTGACCACCTCGCTCACTCTGGTCTTCGTCGTCGCGGCGCTCTCCTTCGCGGCGGCCGGGCGGCCGACGCTGAAGCTCGCGCCGGTGACGGCCGCGATCCTGCTGGTCGCGACCGCCAACCAGCCGAACCAGCTTGCGGTCGCGGCCGAGCGGGTGCTCGAGGTCCTGCTCGGCTGCGTCGTCGGGATCGTGGCGACCTTCCTGATCTTCCCGAACCGGCTCGACCGCGACCTCGACCGCGAGGCGCGCTCGATCGCGGCCGATCTCGCCGCCCTGCTCCGCGGCGCGCCGACCCGCAGGCGCGACGCCGACGCGATCCACCTGCTCCTCGGCGCCCAGGACGCGATCCGCCGCAAGCTCGCGGCGCTCGAGAAGACGGTCGCGGACGCGAGGCGCGAGCCCGGCGCCAAGCTCCTGGGCGAAGCCCGCGCCTCCCTCGCCCGTACGCTGTGGCGGGTGCGGAACGACGCGGTCGCGGTCGAGCGCGCGCTCGCCGCCGCGCCGGACGTCGGCCGTCGGATCGTCGGCCCGTCGGCCGACGCCCTGATCCTCGCCGCCGCCGATCTGCTCGACGCGCTCGCCGCTCGGCGAGATCCCGCCGGCCTGCGCGCCGAGGTCGAGGCGAAGCGCGCGGCGCTCGAGGATGCCGTCGCCCACATCCGCGAGGATGGCGTTTCCGCGGACATCGACGTCGCGGCCGCCGTCCCGACGCTCGGGCTGGTCTTCGCGCTCAGGAACCTGACTGGCAATCTGGGAGACTTGGCCGACCGGCTGGGCGAGGCGCAGGACAGCGCCCCGGTCGACTGAGCCTCAGCTTACCGTGGCGCGGCCGGCGAGCAGCCATTGCGGGTCGAACCAGCGGTCGGCCTCGCCGTCATAAGGCAGGCGGTTGATGTCCCAGTGCCGGATGAAGGGGGCGTAGACGCCCCACGCCACCGGGCCTCCGCCCACGAACACCACACGGTCGGAGAACTGCGCCAGAACCTGCGCCGGGTCCATGTGGCGGCGGATGACGAACAGCGTGCGGTCGCCGCGCGCGAAATCGGGGATCGCCGAGATGGTCTTCTCGCCCGCGATCAGCACATGGTTGCGGGTGATGTCGAAGAAGCGCTCGACGTCCGCGGTGAATTCCGGTCCCGCATTGCCCTCCCAGGGCAGCAAGCCGTTGAGGCCCATCTGGCCCCTGAGGCCGATGGCGCAGATCGAGCGTACGTCGGGCATTCGGGCGCTCCCTTTCGGACGGGTGGCCTAGCGCGGTCCTCGAGCCCCCGTCAAACCTCTAACACCGGAGAGGCGATGGGGTTCGCCGGGAGCCCTCTCGGGCCGGTTCGGCTTGCGCCGCGGCTCTGACCAGAGCCGCGGCCTGCTCGGCGCTCACCGGCGCGCCGAACGCCGCGCCCTGCGCCTGCTGGCAGCCGTGGGACGCGAGATAGGCGAGTTGCTCTTCCGTCCCGACGCCGTCGGCGATGACCGAAAGATCGAGGCCGCGCCCGATGCCGATCAGCGCCTTCACCATCACGGCCGCCTGCCGGTCGCTCGTCATGGCGGCGACGTAGCTGCGGTCGATCTTGATCCGGTCGAGCTTGAGCTTGTGAAGGTTCTTGAGGTCCGAATAGCCGGTGCCGAAACGCGCCGCGACCAACGAGACCCCGGCGGCCCGCAGCGGAGTGAGCATCGCCATCGCGCTCTCCGCGTCGCGGATCAACGCGCCTTCGTCGATCTCGAGATCGAAGCGATCCGGCGGCAGTCCGCTTTCGTCGAGCGCGCCGATGACGCGCGACCCGAACGCCTGGTCCGCAAGCAAAGCGCCCGGAAGGTTGAACGCCAGCCGCGTCGGCGCCGGCCAGGCGGCCGCCTCGCGGCAGGCGTCCCGAAGCAGCCGCTCGGTCAGCCGCGACAGCAGGCCGATCTCTTCGGCGATCGGCAGGAACCGTTCCGGCTCGAGCTCGCCGCGCGCTGCGTGGCGCCAGCGCGGCAGCGCCTCGAAGCCCGCGATCCCTCCGCCGATCTCGGTCGTCGGCTGGAACCGCAGGAAGAAGTCGTCGGCGTCGAGCCCATCGGCGAGGGCGCGCTCGAGCTCCGCGCGCTCGCGCAGCCGCGCGTCCATCTCGGGCTCGAAGAACCGGATCGCCGAGCGCTTCTCCGCCTTGGCGCGGTAAAGCGCGACGTCGGCCCTGCGCAGCAGTTCGGCGGGGTCGTCGCCGTCATGGGGCGACAACGCGATCCCGATCCCGACCCCGACCGAGTGGGCCAACGCGCCGGTCATGATCGGCGTCGCCAGGCCGTCGACGACGCGCCGCGCGATGTTCGCGGCGCCCTCCGCTCCGGCGACGTTGCGGGCGAGGATCGCGAACTCGTCGCCGCCGAGGCGGGCCACGAGGTCATTGTCGCGCACAGCGCGAAGCAGACGGGATCCGACGTGGATCAGCGCCTGATCGCCCGTCGGGTGGCCGTGCACGTCGTTGATCTTCTTGAAATCGTTCAGGTCGAGCATGAACAGCGCGTGCGCCTCCGGAGCGACGGGCGCGGCCGTCAGCGCCGCCTTGAGCGCCTCGTCGAACTGCCGCCGGTTCGGAAGCCCGGTGAGCGGATCCTGAAGGGCGAGGCTCATCACCTCCTTCTCGGCTTCGATCCGCAATGCGTTCTCGCGCCGATGCTCGCGGGCGCGCCGCCACGTGTAGAAGAGCACGCCCAGCATCACGAGCGACGTCAGGATCATCAGCTCGTCGAGCTCAAGCTCCCGCTCCCTCGGAGAGAGGTCCGCCTCATGCCGGAACACGTCGACTTCGAACAGAAAAAGAGCGGCGACCGCAAGAAAGACCAGAATCATTCCGCCGTCGAAGATCTTCACGCGATTGCGCACGAGGAGTCCTTTTAGCGAAGGCATGGAGAAGCGGGCGTGATGCACGATGCGGCGTCCCTGTGCTCTGGTCGTCTTAAGCCGCCGCGGATTAAGGTTCGGTTGGCGGGGCCGTTAGGCTTTGAGAACGCCGGCTCTTGCGGCCCGGCGCGCAGACGCGTATATCCAACGTATCCAAGACATCGTCGATCGGCTCATCTGGGCCTTTCGAGGGTGGGTCCGGAAGGGCCCGCCCCAAACGCGCATTTGCTAGACCCGAGGACCATGGCTGACGCCATCACGCAGGACATCGACTCGCCGCTCGACGAACCCCGGCTCGTGACCGAGACCGGGATCGACGCGCGCGTCGCGGCGATCGTCGGGCCGACGCTGCTCGATCTTGGCTTCCGGCTGGTGCGCGTGAAGATCACCGGCCGCGACGGCTGCACGGTGCAGATCATGGCCGAGCGCGCCGACGGGACCTTCACGGTCGAGGATTGCGAGCTGGCCTCGAAGGCGATCTCGCCGGTGCTCGACGTCGAGGACCCGATCGACCGCGCCTACAATCTCGAGATGTCGTCGCCCGGCATCGACCGGCCGCTGGTCCGCGTCTCCGACTTCTCCCGCTGGGCCGGCCATCTCGCCAAGGTCGAGATGGAGGTCCCGGTCGAGGGCCGCAAGCGCTTCAAGGGCATGCTGGAAGGCGTCGAGGGCGAGCTCGCGCTGATCCGCCGCGACGACGCCAAGGCCGGCGAGCCGGCGCGCTCGAAGCTGCCGATCCGCGACGTCGGCGAGGCGCGCCTCGTGCTCACCGACGAGCTCATCCGCGAGGCGCTGAGGCGGGCCAAGGCCGCCGGCCGCGCCCCCGAAGATTCGCCTGACGTCGAGGAGACCGACGACGGGGCGGCAAAGACCGACGGCCGCAAGGCCGCGCACAAGGGACGGAGGTAACCATGGCGGTCAGCGCCAACAGGCTCGAGCTCCTGCAGATCGCCGAAGCCGTCGCCCGCGAAAAGGTGATCGACAAGGGCATCGTGCTCGAGGCCATGGAGGACGCGATCCAGAAGGCCGCGCGCTCGCGCTATGGCCAGGAGACCGAAATCCGCGCCGAGATCAATCCGAAGACCGGCGACATCCGCCTGTCGCGGCTGATGCTGGTCGTCGACCAGGTCGACAACGACAATATCGAGATCGCGGTCGAGGACGCCCGCAAGAAGAACCCGGCCGCCCAGTCCGGCGATTACATCGCCGAGACGTTGCCGCCCTTCGATTTCGGCCGGATCGCCGCCCAGTCCGCCAAGCAGGTCATCGTCCAGAAGGTCCGCGACGCCGAGCGCGACCGCCAGTACCAGGAATACAAGGACCGCATCGGCGACATCGTGAACGGGCTGGTGAAGCGCGTCGAATACGGCAACGTCGTCGCCGATCTCGGCCGTGGCGAGGCGATCGTGCGTCGCGACGAGCTGCTGCCGCGCGAGCTGTTCCGCGTGGGCGACCGCGTGCGGGCCTATGTCTACGACGTGCGGCGGGAGCCGCGCGGGCCGCAGATCTTCCTGTCGCGCACCCATCCGCAGTTCATGGCGAAGCTGTTCGCTCAGGAGGTGCCGGAGATCTATGACGGCGTGATCGAGATCAAGGCGGTCGCCCGCGACCCCGGCTCGCGCGCCAAGATCGCCGTGATCTCCCGCGATAGCTCCATCGACCCGGTCGGCGCCTGCGTCGGCATGCGCGGCTCGCGCGTCCAGGCGGTGGTGCAGGAGCTTCAGGGCGAGAAGATCGACATCATCCCCTGGTCGCCGGACGCCGCGACCTTCATCGTCAACGCGCTGCAGCCGGCGCAGGTCGTCAAGGTCGTGCTCGACGAGGACTCGGAGAAGATCGAGGTCGTGGTGCCGGACGATCAGCTGTCGCTCGCGATCGGCAGGCGTGGGCAGAATGTCCGCCTCGCTTCGCAGCTCACCGGCTGGGACATCGACATCCTGACCGAGGCCGAGGAGAGCGAGCGGCGCCAGAAGGAGTTCGTCTCGCGCTCGCAGCTCTTCATGGAGGCGCTCGACGTCGACGAGACGCTCGGCCAGCTGCTCGCGGCCGAAGGCTTCACCTCGGTCGAGGAGCTGGCCTATGTCGAGATCGCCGAGCTCGCCACCATCGAGGGCTTCGACGAGGACATGGCGGCCGAGATCCAGAACCGCGCCGTCGATCACCTCGCCCGCATCGAGGCCGAGCATGACATGAAGCGCCGCGAGCTCGGCGTCGAGGACGAACTCAAGGAGGTGCCGGGCGTGACCACCGCGATGATGGTCGCGTTCGGCGAGAACGACATCAAGAACGTCGAGGACCTCGCGGGCTGCGCCACCGACGATTTGATCGGCTGGATCGACCGCTCCGGCCCCGAGCCGCGCCGCGAGCCCGGCGCGCTCGACGGCTTCGAGTTGAGCCGCGACGAGGCCGAGTCGATGATCATGCAGGCGCGCCTCAAGGCTGGCTGGATCACCGAGGAGGACCTCGCGCCGCCGGCCGTGGAGGCCGTCGAGGGCGAGGAGCCCGCAGCCGAGCCCGCGCGGGCGTGACGGAGGACGCCGAACCGGATGACGTCGACCTCCGCCGTTCCCGCAGAGCAGCCCCCGGCGCCGGATCCGTCCGACGCCGGCGGGAGGGATGAGCGCGACGACCGTCGCGCGCCCGAGCGCACCTGCGTCGCGACGCGGACGGTCCGGCCGGCCGACGAGCTGATCCGTTTCGTCCGGGCGCCGGACGGGACGGTGGTCCCCGACCTCAAACGCGCTCTGCCGGGCCGCGGCGTCTGGGTGACGGCTTCGCAGGAGGCGGTGCGCCTCGCGGTGAAGAAGAAGGCGTTCGCCCGCGGCTTCAAGGAGGCCGCCACGGTCGATCCCGCGATTGACGAGACGGTCGGAACGCTCATGGCCAGGTCCGCGCTTGGCATGCTCGGCTTCGCCAACAAGGCGGGGCTGGTCGTGACGGGCTTCGCCAAGGTCGAGGCGGCGCTCGCGAAGGAGCAGGTGATCGCGCTCGTGGAAGCGAGCGACGCGAGCGAGGACGGCGTGCGCAAGCTGCGGCAGGCCGCGACCCGTCTCGGTCGGTCCGCAGAGCTGCGGGTCGTGCGCCTTTTCGACGGTCCCGAATTGGACTTGGCGTTGGGGCGGTCGAATGTGGTACATGCTGCGCTGCTCGCAGGCCCCGTCAGCGCAGCCTTTCTGGCGCGATGCGACGCGTACGCGCGCTATCTTGGCATGAAAGAAGGGTCCGGCCCGGCGGAGAACGCCCGGCCGTCGAGCACAGGTTCGGGCGGGACGCCCGAGAGAACGGACAGGGCATGACGGATAACAAGACGACCGGCGACAAGACTTTGACGGCTTCCCCGAAGACGCTGACCCTCAAGCGTCCGTCGGAGTCCGGCATGGTGCGCCAGAGCTTCAGCCATGGCCGCACCAACGCGGTCGTGGTCGAGAAGGTGAAGCGCCGGATCCTGACGCCGGGCGAGAGCAAGCCAGCCGCCGCTCAGCCGAGCGCGCCGCAGCGGCCCGCGGCGCCCGCGGCGCCGGCTCCGCGCCAGGAGGCCGCGCCCGCGCGCCCCGCCGCCCCGCCGCGCGCCGCCGCCAGCGGCATGGTGCTGCGGACGCTGACCTCCGACGAGATGGGGGCCCGCGCTCAGGCGCTCGCCGGCGCCAAGGCGCGCGAGGCCGAAGACCGCAAGCGCGCCGAGGACGACGCCCGCGCCCGGATCATCCGCGAAGCCAATGAGGAGCGCGAGCGCCTCGCCGCCGAGGCCCGCAAGCGCGAGGAGGAGTCCCGCCGCCAGCAGGAGGAGGAGGCCCGCCGCCGTTCCGAGGCC
>NZ_RYFI01000010.1:35724-59050 GCF_004103825.1 Hansschlegelia zhihuaiae | reverse complement strand
CAGCGCCTGCCGCCCGCGAGCCGCGTCGTGACGCAGCTGCGCCCTCCGCCGCGCGGCCGGCCCGCCCCCAGGGCGCGCCGTCCTCCCCGATCGGTCGCCGCCCTGCGTCCACGCCTGAGGTCGAGGAGCCGCTGCGGGCCGTCCGCCGCCCCGGCGGCGGCGCCCGCCCGGCCACGCCGGCCAAGCCCGAGCGCACCCCGCGCACTGTCTCGGCGCCCAAGGACCCCCCCCGCCTCACCATCACGACCGCGACCGGCTCGACCGGCGAGGACCGCACGCGTTCCGTCGCGTCCTACCGCCGCCGCGTCCAGCGGATGTCGGGCAAGGGCCATCAGGAGCCCAAGGAGAAGCTGATCCGTGAAGTCGTGGTTCCCGAGACCATCACGGTCCAGGAACTCGCCAACCGCATGTCGGAGCGCGCCGTCGACGTCACGCGCCTGCTGATGAAGCAGGGCGTGATGAAGAAGATCACCGACCTGATCGACGCCGACACCGCGCAGCTGATCGCCGAGGAGCTCGGACACACGGTCCGCCGGGTGGCCGAGTCCGACGTCGAGGAGGGGCTGTTCGGGGCGTCCGACGCGCCGGAGACGCTCAAGCCGCGTCCGCCGGTCGTCACCATCATGGGCCACGTCGACCACGGCAAGACGTCGCTGCTCGACGCCATCCGCCACACCAATGTGGTGCGGGGCGAGGCCGGCGGCATCACCCAGCATATCGGCGCCTATCAGGTGACCTCGCCGCTCGGCGGCAAGATCACCTTCATCGACACGCCGGGCCACGCCGCCTTCACGGCGATGCGCGCCCGCGGCGCGAAGTCGACCGACATCGTGGTGCTGGTGGTGGCGGCCGACGACGGCGTGATGCCGCAGACCGCGGAGGCCATCAACCACGCGCGCGCGGCCGGCGTTCCGCTGATCGTCGCGATCAACAAGATCGACAAGCCGGACGCCAACCCGCAGCGCGTCCGCACCGACCTTCTGCAGTACGAGATCCAGGTGGAGTCGCTCGGCGGCGAGACCATCGAGGTCGAGGTGTCGGCCAAGGAAGGCACCAATCTCGACAAGCTGCTCGAGCTGATCCAGCTGCAGGCCGAAATTCTCGAGCTCAAGGCCAATCCCGACCGCCCGGCCGAGGGCACCGTGGTCGAGGCCAAGCTCGACCGCGGCCGCGGCCCGGTCGCGACGGTGCTGGTCCAGCGCGGCACGCTGCGCCAGAGCGACATCGTGGTGGCGGGCTCCGAATGGGGCCGCGTCAGGATGCTGGTGAACGACCAGGGCGAGACCGTGCCGGAGGCCGGCCCTTCGACGCCGGTCGAGATCCTCGGCTTCAACGGCGCGCCGGAGGCGGGCGACCGCCTTGCGGTGGTCGAGAACGAAGCCCGCGCCCGCGAGATCGCCGAATACCGCACGCGCCAGAAGCGCGAGCAGGCGGCGGCGCGCGCGACCGTCCGCGTAGCCGGCCTCGAAGAGATGATGTCGCAGATCAAGACCGCCGGCAAAAAAGAGATGCCGATGGTCATCAAGGGCGACGTCCAGGGCTCGGTCGAGGCGATCGTGCAGGCGCTCGAGAAGGTCGGCAACGACGAGGTCGGCGTCCGCGTGCTTCTGTCGGGCGTCGGCGGCGTGACCGAGAGCGACGTGATCCTGGCCTCGGCCTCGAACGCCGTCGTGCTCGGCTTCAACGTCCGCGCGCTCAAGGAGGCGCGCGACGCCGCCGACCGCACCGGCACCGAGATCCGCTACTACAACATCATCTACGACCTGGTGGACGACATTAAGTCCGCGATGTCCGGAATGCTGTCGCCGGAGCGCCGCGAGGAGTTCCTCGGCAACGCCGAAATCCGCGAGATCTTCTCGGTCTCGAAGGTCGGCAAGATCGCCGGTTGCCTGGTCACCGACGGCGTCGTCCAGAAGGGCGCGGGCGTGCGCCTGATCCGCGACAACGTCGTGATCCACGAGGGCAAGCTCGCGACGCTGAAGCGCTTCAAGGACGACGTGAACGAGGTTCGCGCCGGCATGGAGTGCGGCATGTCGTTCGAGAACTACCAGGACATGCGCGCCGGCGACGTCATCGAATGCTACCGCGTCACGGAAGTGAAGCGGACGCTGTGAGGCGCGCATTAGGCCCGATCGTTCTCGGATGGACGATCGGCGCGACCGGCGCCGGAGCTAACCCGCACACCCCGACGGCGCCCACCGCTTTGGGCGACCGTCGAGGTGATAAGCTTCGAGATGAGGCTATAACAATCTACCTGTCGTCATTCTTCTCCTGTCGGCAGCCCGTCATCCAACGAAGCGTCGTCAAGAAGCTTCCGTTTGATGAATACTGGCGATCGCTTGTTCACGAATGCGAACAGCAGGAGGTAAAAGCGCGGTTGTCGATGAATGCGTTTGTGCGGTCTTGGGTCCAGAATGAACAACCGAGGCTGACCGGGACCGAGCTTGAACTCGAAATTGTGAGACGGAGACTTCCCATAATTTCATCCATTCGGGACTCGTTGGCGCGCGAATACGAACGATCGTTTGATGGCGGCGGTGCGCGCTAACAGTTGAGTTTAGCGTCCGCAGACGCTGCAGATGGAGACAACGCTCGGGGCCGGTCCGATCCCGGTTCCGACGGAGCCGCCGACAGGCGGGCCGCAAGGCGAAGAAGGAAAAGAAATGTCACGTCGTTCCGGGTCGAAGGGCCCGTCCCAGCGCGTGCTTCGCGTCGGCGAGCTGGTGCGTTCGCGAGGGATCGCCGCGGGCGCGGCGCTGGCGGCGCTGCTTTCCTCATCACCGGCAGCGGCGGAGGTCTGCGACAAGATCGTGGAGGCCTACCCACGGTGGCTGACCGTTCTGGGAATCTTGGTTGCGATCAGCGTGTTTGGAGGCGCCCTGTTCCGAGCGGTGTGGCCGAGCGTTCTCGCGACGGTCGTCGCCGGACTCATCACCTACACGATGCTCTGGGAGGTAGCGGCTCAAGATCCGATCGCGACCTCCGCCTGGCGGGAGGGCTGCGGCCAGGAACAGGCCGTGATCACTGCGATCTGTACGCTGCTCCTGATGCCGTTGGCGATCGCTTCGAAATGGCTTTTCGTCCGCCGTCGCGGATGATGGTCACAGACCGATAGACGAACTGGAAGTTGAGAAATGTCCCGTCATTCCGGGTCGAAGGGCCCGTCCCAGCGCATGCTTCGCGTCGGCGAACTGGTGCGCCATGCGCTCGCCGAGGTGCTCCAGCGCGGCGAGGTGATGGACCCGGTGCTCGAGGGCCACGTCATCACCGTGCCCGAGGTCCGCATGACGCCCGACCTCAAGCTCGCGACGGCTTACGTCATGCCGCTCGGCGGCAAGGACGTCGGGCCCGTGCTCGAGGCGCTCGACCGCAACCGCAAGCAGCTCCGCATGCTGACCGTGAAGCGGCTCGAGCTGAAGTCCGCCCCGGACCTGCGCTTCCGCATCGACGACAGTTTCGACCGCGGCGCCCATATCGACGAGCTCCTCCGCTCGCCCGAGGTCGCCCGCGACCTCGTCGACGACGGAGAGGACGAGCGATGAGCCGCCGTAAGAAGGGGCTCGACATCTCGGGCTGGTTGATCCTCGACAAGCCGGTCGGCGTCACCTCGACACAGGCGGTCTCCAAGGCGCGCTGGCTCTACCAGGCCAAGAAGGCCGGTCATGCCGGGACGCTCGATCCGCTGGCATCGGGCGTGCTGCCGATCGCGTTCGGCGAGGCGACCAAGACCGTGCCCTTCGTGATGGACGGCGAGAAGGAATATGTCTTCGAGGTGCTGTGGGGCGTCGAGACCGACACCGACGACGCGGAAGGGCAGCCGATCGCGACCTCCGACCACCGGCCGTCCCGCGACGCGATCCTCGCGGCGCTGCCGGCCTTCCGCGGGCAGGTGACGCAGATCCCGCCCAAGTTTTCCGCCCTCAAGATCGACGGCGAGCGCGCCTACGACATCGCCCGCGACGGCGGCGACGTCATGCTGGAGCCGCGCATCGTCGACGTCGCGCGGCTCGACCTCGTCGACCAGCCTTCGCCCGACCGGGCCGTCTTCGAAGCGGAGTGCGGCAAGGGCACCTATGTCCGCGCCATCGCCCGCGATCTCGGGCGCGCGCTCGGCACGCGGGCCCACATCGTCGCGCTCCGCCGCACCGCGGTCGGGACCTTCACCGAGGAGGACGCGATCTCGCTCGACGAGCTTGAGCGCTTGCGGGCGGACGAGACGGGGGATAAAGACATCGCCCAAGCTCTCCTTCCGGTCGAGACGGCGCTGGACGACATCCCGGCGCTCGCCGTCAACCGGGCGGAAGCCGCCCGGCTGCTCAACGGGCAGCCGGTGCTCCTGCGCGGACGGGACGCCCCGACTTTCCGGGGTCCGGTCTCCGTGACGACCGACGGCGCGCTCATCGCGCTCGGCGAGATCGATCGCGGCGAGCTCCATCCCCGACGCATCTTTCATCTCGACCGGCCGTGAGGGCCCGTCGAGCCCCGAGAACCGATCGAAACGAGAGAGACGATGTCGATCACGCCGGAACGTAAGAAGGAGTTGGTGAGCCAGTACGCCGTCAAGGACGGCGACACCGGTTCGCCCGAAGTGCAGGTCGCGATCCTCACGGAGCGCATCTCCAACCTGACCGAACACTTCAAGAGCCACGCCAAGGACAACCACTCGCGGCGCGGACTGCTGAAGCTGGTCAGCCAGCGCCGTTCGCTGCTCGATTATGTGAAGCGCAGCGACCAGGCCCGCTACCAGAGCCTGATCGAGCGTCTCGGCATCCGCCGCTGAGGTAGTTTTTTTGGCGCCGCAGGCGCCCTCAGCCGGCCCTTCGGGCCGACCTCTCCCTGCTGGGGAGAGATGTGCAGGCGGCGCCGTTCTTCGCCTCTCCCCGGCGGGGAGAGGTCGGATGACGAAGTCATCCGGGCGAGGGGGCGGAGGCGCATAGAGGTTTAGGCCGCCACCCGATCGGCGGCTTGATGACAGCAAGGACGCCGGCGCAATGGGGCGCCGTCGCCGGATAAGACAACAAAGGGACCCGGACGCCATCGGGCCCGAACGTCATGGGGCAGGATCGCAGGGCGCTTTCGTCCAAGTCCGCGACGCCGGATTTGGACCAAGCCGGAAACGGCCTGGACAACGGAAGCGCCGCGCCGTCTTGCCCGTGGCGTGCGTAAACAAAAGCCCGACGGCCTCCTTCGGTCCCAGACCGCAAGGACGAATACGCATGTTCGAAATTCACCGCGAATCCATCGAGTGGGCCGGCCGCACGCTGACCCTCGAAACCGGCCACGTCGCCCGTCAGGCCGACGGCGCCGTGCTCGCCACCTATGGCGACACCACCGTGCTCGCGACCGCCGTCTCGGCGCGCTCTGCGAAGCCCGGGATCGACTTCTTCCCGCTCACCGTGAACTACACGGAGAAGTACTACGCCGCTGGCCGCATCCCGGGCGGCTATTTCAAGCGCGAGCGCGGCCCGACCGAGAAGGACACGCTGACTTCGCGCCTGATCGACCGGCCGATCCGTCCGCTGTTCGCCGACGGCTACAAGAACGAGACGCAGGTGGTCATCACCGTGCTCTCCTACGACCTCGAGAACGACCCCGACATCCTCGGCATGGTGGCGGCCTCGGCCGCGCTGACGCTGTCCGGCGCGCCCTTCATGGGTCCGATCGGCGGCGCGCGCGTCGGCTATATCGACGGCGAATACGTGCTGAACCCGGTGGCCGACCGCATGGGCGGCTCCGCGCTCGACCTCGTCGTCGCCGGCACGCAGGACGCGGTGCTGATGGTGGAGTCGGAGGCCAAGGAGCTCTCCGAGGACGTCATGCTCGGCGCCGTCATGTTCGGCCACAAAGGCTTCCAGCCGGTGATCGACGCCATCATCCGGCTCGCCGAGAAGGGCGCCAAGGAGCCGCGCGAGCACGTCGTCGACGACGCGTCCGAGCTCGAGGGCAAGCTTCGCGCCCTGGTCGAGGCGGATCTGCGCGACGCCTACAAGATCAAGGCCAAGGCCGACCGCCAGGACGCGGTCGCCGCGGCCAAGAAGAAGGCCGTCGAGGCCTTCTGCGCCGAGGGCGACGAGAACGCCGTTTCGCCGATCAAGCTCGGCGGCGTCTTCAAGTCGCTCGAGGCCAAGATCGTCCGCTGGGGCATCCTGGACGACAAGATCCGCATCGACGGGCGTGACCTCACGACCGTCCGCCCGATCCTCCCCGAGGTCGGCGTCCTGCCCCGCACCCACGGCTCGGCGATCTTCACCCGCGGCGAGACCCAGGCGATTGTGGTCGCGACGCTCGGCACCGGCGAGGACGAGCAGTTCATCGACGCGCTGGGCGGCACCTACAAGGAGCGCTTCCTGCTCCATTACAACTTCCCGCCCTACTCGGTCGGCGAGACCGGCCGCATGGGCGCGCCCGGCCGCCGCGAGATCGGCCACGGCAAACTCGCCTGGCGGGCCATCCACCCGATGCTGCCGGAAGTGACGGAATTCCCCTACACGCTGCGCATCGTGTCCGAGATCACCGAGTCCAACGGCTCGTCCTCGATGGCGTCGGTCTGCGGCGCCTCGCTCGCGGCGATGGACGCGGGCGTGCCGCTGAAGCGGCCGGTGGCGGGCATCGCCATGGGCCTGATCCTCGAAGGCGAGAAGTTCGCGGTGCTGTCCGACATCCTCGGCGACGAGGACCATCTCGGCGACATGGACTTCAAGGTGGCGGGCACCGAGGCCGGCGTCACCGCGCTGCAGATGGACATCAAGATCGCGGGCATCACCGAGGAGATCATGAAGGTCGCCCTCGATCAGGCCAAGGGCGGCCGGATGCACATCCTGACCGAGATGGCCAAGGCGCTGTCGACCGGCCGCGCGGAGCTCGGCGAATACGCGCCGCGCATCGAGGTCATCAAGATCCCGACCGACAAGATCCGCGAAGTGATCGGCACCGGCGGCAAGGTGATCCGCGAGATCGTCGAGAAGACCGGCGCCAAGGTGAACGTCGAGGACGACGGCACCGTCAAGGTCGCGTCCTCGGACGGCAAGGCCATCACCGCCGCCATCAACTGGATCAAGTCGATCGCCTCCGACCCCGAGGTCGGCAAGGTCTATGACGGCACGGTGGTGAAGGTCGTCGAGTTCGGCGCCTTCGTGAACTTCTTCGGCGCCAAGGACGGCCTCGTCCACGTCTCCCAGATCTCCCCGGAGCGCGTCGCCAAGGTCTCGGACGTCCTCAAGGAGGGCGACAAGGTCAAGGTGAAGCTGCTCGGCTTCGACGACCGCGGCAAGACGCGCCTCTCGATGAAGGTCGTCGACCAGGAGACCGGCGAGGACCTTCAGCCGTCCGGCGCCGAGAGCGAGGAAGGCGGCTCGGACGAGGGTCGCTCGGGCGGCGGCGGACGCCGCGAGCGCGGCCCGCGCCGCAGGCGGGAAGAAGCAGCGGAGTAAGGCTCTACTGCTCCTCTTCCCGACGAGAACGGATCAAGCGCCCTTCGGGGCGCTTTTTTCGTGGAGCGGCCTCGGCGGACGAGAGCGCGGCCGACGAGGCGGCGCAATGCCGGGTTGAGAAATGCCACTGGGCTCACCTCGCGCTCGCGCGGGTCTGTGACCCTGGCGGAATCTTCGACGAAAATGTCGGGGCGCTCGCGGCGACTTCGTCCTGATGATCGGGAGCCGCCGGCCGGCGGCTGACGAGAGGAGACATCCCATGCGCTTCATGATCATCCGCAAGGCCGACGCCAACACGGAAGGCGAGGACAAGGCGACGCCCGAACTGATGGACGCGATGGCCGCCTACAATATGGAGATGATCAAGGCCGGCGTATTTCTGTCCGGCGACGGGCTGCAGCCGTCACGCAAGGGCGCGCGCGTGAAGATCTCGCGGGACGGCGCCAGGCCGATCGTCACCGACGGACCCTTTGTCGAGACCAAGGAGCTGATCGCGGGCTTCACCATGATCAAGGTCGGATCGCTCGAGGAGGCGCTCGACTGGGTCAGGCGCTGGCCGAAAGAGGATGGCCCGGTCGAGCTCGAGGTCCGGCAGGTCTACGAGCTCGAGGATTTCGACACGCTCGGCGACAAGCCCGAGGCGTGGCGCGAGATGGAGCAGGCGCTCAAGGACAGGGGCGCCTCGAACTGAGGTCCGATCGCCGGCCGCGATGCGACTCTTCAGGATTTTGCGTTTCAGTTCCGCATGGCGCGGCCCTAGCTTCGCGAAAAGACAAAGGGCCGAGCCATGATTTCACACGCGACCGTCGATGCGCCGGACTGGTCGGCGATCCCTGCGCCGCAGGACGACGGCGGCGCGGCGCATCTGACCGGCATGCGGATCCCGTCGGTCCCGCTTGCGGCCACCGACGGCGCGACGGTCGATCTCTTCGCGCTCGCCGGGCGCACGGTCGTGTTCGCCTATCCGCGCACTGGCCGTCCCGGCGTCGAAAACCCGGACGGCTGGGACATGATCCCCGGCGCGCGGGGCTGCACGCCGCAGGCTTGCTCGTTCCGCGACCTCCACGCCGAGCTGAAGGCGCGCGGCGTCGCTCGGATCTTCGGGCTGTCGACCCAGACGACGGACTACCAGCGCGAGGCCGCGGAGCGGCTGCATCTGCCGTTCCCGCTGCTCTCCGACGCGCGCCTTGAGCTGTCCCGCGCGATCTCGCTGCCGCTGTTCGAGGCCGGCGGCGAGACGCTGATAAGGCGCGTCACCCTCGTGGTCGACGACGGCGTCGTCACAAAGGTCTTCTATCCCGTGTTCCCGCCCGACCGCAGCGCCGCCGACGTCGCCGAGTGGCTGAAATCGGCCGGCTGAGCGCCGGCGAGCGCCCGCACGATGGCCGCGGCGGATGCTAGCTCGGCGGCCGCGAGCGTCCGCGCCGCGGGGCCGCCTGCGAGCAACCCGCCGGCCTCGAGGCCCCGCATGAAGGCGCCAATGTCGCGGTTCGCGCTGATGAAGCCGCGCTCGACCAGCCGTCCGAAGATCGCTCCGGCGCCGAGCCGGCCGCAGGCTCTCTCGAGCGCGCCCGCCGCAAGGCCGGCGGGATCGAACCGGCGCGGCAGCTGAAAGAGCGTGACGGGCGCGCCGGTCAGCGCCGCCTCGGTCGCCATCGAGACGCTGTCATCCGTCACGACGATCTCGTCCGCGGCGGCGAGGAAGGCCGCGTAGTCGTTCGGCCCGTCGCCGAAGATCGAGAGGCGCACGGGCGCCTCGGCGCCGGCGAGCGCGGTTTCGAGGGCGTCGCCCGCGCGGCGCGACGTGCGCGGCGAGGTGACGACGAGCAGCGAGCCGCCCGCCGCCTCCGCCCGCGCGAGCGCCGCGGCCGCGAGCCTGCGTGCGGCGGCGACGTCGAGCGTCAACGGGGCGGCGTCGCCGCCGACGATCACCGTGATCCTCGGACGCGGCAGCGCCGCGAGGTCCGGACGGAGGCCGCGGGCATGGGGCGCCGCGGTGAGCGGCAGGCGGTTCTCCACGACGTTCGGCCGCGCCGGCAGCCGGTATTGCGGCGTGGTGACCACCGCGTCGAACCATTCGGACGGCGCCCATGTGCGGCCGAGATGGACGAGCCGCGTGCGGCCCCTGGAGGCCGCCTTGATCCAGAGCGCGGCCGGCGCGGCGCGCTTGCCGGCCGCGATCACGACGTCCGGAAACGGCGGGCGGAGCGCGGCTTGCGTCTCGGCGCCCAGCGAGAGCAGCGAGCCGCCGCTCCGCAGATTGGGCAGCGTTTCGAGGCCCTTGCGGAAGCGCAGCGGCTTCGCGACCCAGTCGAGACCGCTCGCCTCGGCCAAAGCGCGGATCTGCGCATTGTCGCCCGGCCGGCGGGCGAGCAGCGCCCACGCGACCGGCTGGCGCGCGGGCGGCGCGTCGGTCTCGGCGCCAACATGCTCCCGAGAGAGCTCCGTGATCGCAGGGTTGGGAGCGAACGTCATCAAACTTTGAAGGAAACCCGTCAGTCTGCTTCGGCTCCGTCTAGCCGCCGCCCGCGACCATCCCATGACGGTCGCTTCGGCCGCCGTTTCAAGACCTATGGACGCCAAATAGACAGCTGGCTTATTATCATTCGACAAGTTCATCTGTGGCGCGGCCGCAGCACTCCATAATTTCTTACCGTCGCCTATACTCTGCGAAACTGTCGCCCGACCGTCATCCGGCGCGACTATCGTCGGCGCATGTCAGGATTCGCCGATCGCCGCTGCGCCCGCATCTCGCCCGCCGACAAGGCGAGGCTGCGCGTGATGCTGCTCGCCAAACACGCCTGCGGCCGAGGCCTGCCGGACGCGGTCGACGGCAATCACGCGATCTACCACCACGAGCTCCGCACGACGCTCGAGCAGATCGGGCTGAATGTTACGCCGGCAAACTGTTTTGAGGCGATCGCTGATCGACCCGAGGCCGATTTCGTGTTCCCGCTCCTCAACAGGGCGGGGTTCCAGAACAGCGAGATGCTCGCGCCTCTGCTCCTCACGCGCCGGAATGTTCCCTTTCTCGGCGCCAGCCCGATCCTGCGCGGCCTCGCGGACGACAAGCATCTGAGCAAGGTCGCCGCGCAGCGCCTCGGCGTGCCGACCGCGCCCTGGATCTCGCTTCGCCGTGGCGCGCCGATCCTGGAACCCCGGTTCCCGGCCGAGCGCCTCGTCATCAAGCCGAACGCCTCCTCTGCCTCCTGGGGCGTCCACATCGTCGAGTCCTGGGCCGAGGGACGCCGCCACGTCGACGAGCTGCAGACGCAGGGCCACGACGTGATCGTCGAAAAATGGCTGCCGCTGCTCGACATAGCGGCCCCGGTGATCGGCGGCGCGGGACCCGAGCCCTGGATCCTGCCGCCCATGGCGCACCAGCCCGAGACCCCGGGCGAGATGCGCTCCTACGAGGAAAAGCGCGCGCTCGTGCCCGGCCTCGCGTCGGACCCGCTGCGGCCCGTCGAGGACGCCGACGTCGCCGCGCGCGTCGAAGCCTACGCCATGACGCTCGTCGCCGAGCTCTGGCCGTTCGACTATGGGCGGTTCGAGTTCCGCTTCGACCCGGCCTCGGGCGAGATCTCCTTCATGGAGGTCAATCTGTCTTGCAATCTCTGGTCGCGGAAGTCGATCTCCCGCGCCGCCGCCACGCTCGGGATCGACCACGCGATGCTGGTCGAATCGATCGTCGCGCACTCGATGGCGCGGCAGGGCGTGATCTCGCGCGCCGCCCTGGAGCTCGCGGCTTGAACGAGACGTCCGACGCTTCTCTCACGGTCCTGGTGCTGGCCGGGCAGCGCGACGGCGCGATCGATCCGCTCGCCGCGGCCGCCGGCGGCGCCTACAAGGCGCTTTCGCCCGTCGCCGGCCGGCCGATGATCGGCCATGTGCTCGAGGCGCTTTCGGCCTGCGACCGCGTCGGCGCGGTGCTCGTCTCGATCAACAGGGGCTCGGGCGTCGAGGAGGTCGCTGAGGCGAAGGCGCTCGCCGCCGCCGGCCGGCTGACCGTCTTCCCCGCCCGCGGAAATCTCGTCGACAGCGTGCTGTCCGCGCTCGAGACGGCGCGTTTCCCGGTGCTCGTCACCACCGCCGACAGCGTGCTGCTCTCCTCCGCGACCGTCGCCGAGATCGACGACCGCGCACGCGCGTCCCAAGCCGACGTCGGGGTCGCGCTCGCCCGCCGCGAGGACGTGCTCGCCGTCCATCCGAACGGCCAGCGCCGGTTCTACCGCTTCGTCGACGGCGCCTTCTCGAACTGCAACAGCTACTGGATCGGCTCGCGATCCGCGCTTGCGCCCGCCGAGCTGTTCCGCTCCGGCGGCCAGTTCGTGAAGCACCCGCTGCGGGTCGTCGGCGCGCTCGGGGTCGCGGGCGTGATCGAGCTCATCCGCTTCCGCTTCGGCATCGGCGCGCTGGAGGAAGGCTTCGCCCGGCTCTCGCGCCGCTTCCGGCTCAGGATCAAGCCCGTGCTTGTGACCGACGGGGCCGCCGCCATCGACGTCGACCACGCGCCCTCGCTGAAGGTCGCCGAGGAGGTGCTGGCGGATCGCCGCGGCGCCGGCCGGGCCGCGGCGGCCTGATCTCATGCTCACGCTGAGGGTGATTCCGCCCCGGCTGCTGTCGGGCGGCGCGGACGGCGTCCGACCGCAGAACGACATCGCGGGCCTCTATTTCGACGCGCTGTGGCGGAGCTGGCGGCCGACCGACCGGGCGTTCGCGCTGGCGCTCTCCGGCGCCGGGATGCTGGCGCGCCTCGGCCTCGCGTTCAGGGACCGGGAGGCCTTCCGCCAGGGCTGGGACGCCGACGAGCAGGCGCTGCTGATGGGCCTCGGCGGGGCCGACGCCCATCTCGGCATGGCGGCCCGCAAGGGCCTGCACCGGCTGCTCAACCCGGCCGCCTATCCGCTCGAGCTGAACCCGCTCAAGAACAAGCGCCTGTTCGCGGAACGCTGCCGCGCCGAGGGCCTCGCGGCGCCGGTCGAGTTCGATGGACCTGCGAACCGTCTCGCCGACTGGCTCGCGGGCGAGCGCGCGGTGATCGTCAAGCGCAACTATTCGTCGAAGGGCTCGGGCGTCGAGGGATTCCGACGCGAGGACGGCGCCTGGATTTCGGCCGGCCGGGCGCTCGCGCCAGGCGAGGCCGAGCGCAGGATCGCGCGCGCCTTCGCGGCTGGCGCGGTCGTGCAGCGCGCCTGCGCCGTGCATCCGGCGCTCGCGGCGCTGTCGCCCGGCGCGCTCCCGACCCTCCGGATCGTCACGGCCGTGAACGAGGCCGGGGCGATCGAGGCCTGCGACCGCATGATCCGCTTCTCGGCCGGCGGCCCCAAGCCGGTCGACAATTTCAACGCCGGAAACTTCGTGGCGGGGCTCGACGGCGAGGACCGGGTCCGGACGGGCTATCGCCGCGACGGCGGCTCCATCGCGTCCGCAGTCCGGCACCCGGCGACCAGCGTCGCGATCGAGGGTCATCCTGTCCCCGACGTCGCCGCGGCCGTGGCGCTGACGATCGAGGCGCATCAGGCGTTTCGGGACGGTTTCCGGGTGATCGGCTGGGACGTCGGGCTGACCGCCGACGGTCCGGTCCTGATCGAGGGCAACTGGAACCCCGGCACCGACGTGTTGCGGCTGGTCTCCGGGGAGAGCCTCGGGGACAGTCGGCTCGGCGCGATCTACCGCTTCTGGCTGGCGCGCCTCCGCGACGAAGACTGGCGGCGCTCGCGCCCGATCCAGTGCGAGCCCCGACGGCCTCGCTGCATGCAGCTCTAGGACGCCCGGCTTTCCTCGGCGACAGGCTCGAGGCGGACCTCGGCGGCGACCGTCGACGGGCCGAGAAGGTCCGCCAGCGCCATGATCTTCACGCGCGAGACGTCCTTGCGCCAGACCAGCAGGGTCAGGACGTCGCGCATCTCAGGGTCGAGCTCGTGGACGCTGAGCTGGGCGCGCTCGGTATAGGCGTCGAGCACGCTCTGGGGCGTCAGGGCGACTCCCATGCCGGCCGCCGCGCAGCCCAGAATGGCGTGATAGGACGCGACCTCGACGATCCTCTCGATCGGCACGCCGTCGCGCTGGAACCAGTCCTCGATCCGCTGCCGGTAATGGCAGCCCGCGCGGAAGGCCAGGATCGCGCGGGTCTTGACGTCCGCTGCGCGGGCGATCGGCGGATGCGAGGCGTTCGCCACGATCACGAGTCTCTCGTGGAAGGTCGGCAGCGTCTCGAGCCGCGGATCGCTGACAGCGCCCGCGACCAGCGCCGCGTCGAGCTCGCCGCTCAGAACCTGCTGGATCAGCGGGCGTGAAGCGCCGGTCCGAAGCTCGACATTGAGATCGGGGTAGCGCCCGTGCAGCGCCGTGAGCGGTCCCGGCAGGCGCACCGCCGCGGTGCTCTCCATCGCGCCGAGCCGCAGCAGGCCGTGCGGGGTCTTCTCCTGCACGGCGTCCCGCGCGCGCTCGGCGAGCGTCAGCATCTCATCGGCGAAGGACACCAGCGTGGTCCCGGCGGAGGTCAGCCGCATCCGCTTGCCCTCGCGCTCGAACAGCGCGACCCCGAGGTCCTCCTCGAGCTTCTTGATGCGGGTCGTGACGTTCGACTGCACGCGGTGCAGCCGCTGCGAGGCGCGGGTGACGCCGCCAGCCTCGACAACGGTGCGGAAGACGCGGAGATCGGTGAGGTCCATCGTTCTCGTCTCGAGATGGATGCATTCTCAATAATTCATTTTACGAGATCAATAGGCCGCTTGTAAATCCCTTTTCGAGAACGACGGACCGGGCGGGCCGGAACCGCCGACCACGAGGAGGGAATTGCGATGGCCATGCCGAAGATCGGAGCCGCGACGCAGGTCGCGCACCCCAACCACATCGTCGGGCAGCAGGTGAACGCGACGGTCGCGGCCAACGCCAATGGCGGCTTCGCGATCGCCTATACGGACGTCAGCCAGAACAACTACGAGATGACGACGTTCAAGGCCGACGGGTCATTGCTTCAGACAATGAACTTCGCCTTTACCCATTTTCAGAGCTCGGACGACGAGGACTTTGGCGCGACAAGCTCGATCGACAACCGGATCGAGCTCGTCGGGCGCGAGGACGGCGGAATCACAGCGGCGTTCCTCGACACGGCGCATGGCGGCGTCGTCGAGCAGACCTATTGGGCGCACAGCCCGGTCGGCGGCGAACTCGGCGTCTATTACGGCGCGGGCGCCGGCTCACCCTTCCTCAGCCTCGCCTCCACGGGCAACGTCATCCTCGGGCACGGGCTCCAGGGCGGCGACGTCAAGGTCCATTGGATGCAGCCGAACTCGGACGAGCATCCAGAACCTCATGATATCTACAACTCGCCGGCCGCCGAGAACCGCGTCGAGGTTGAGGGCGTTTACGATCCGAAGGACTCGACCTACGCCGTCGACCAGGACGACGTCGTCCTAGTCTACCGCAACGCGGCCACCGGCGCGGTCCATATCGAGAGCACCTCGGGAAATACCGTCGTCGGCTTCGGAAGCGATCCCCACATCGCCGCGCTCGCGGGCGGCGGCTTCGCGGTGACGTGGGACGTCGGCGGCGGCCAGGTTCTCGCCCGCATCTTCGAGGCGGACGGCAAGACGCCGCGCGGCGCCGCAGTCGCGGTCGACAATGCCGGCGCAAGCCAGTCGCACGTCTGCTCGCTCGACGACGGCCGCTTCCTCGTGACCTGGCGCGACTACGACGCGAGCGGCGTCGCGCCCAAGAGCTCGATCATGGGCCATATCTACAACGCCGACGGCTCGTCGAACTCCGGCCCCTTCACGATCGAGACCGCGACCGGATACGGCGTCACCATGGGCGCGCCGCGCGCGGACCAGCTCGTCGACGGCCGGATTGTCGTAACCTATCATGACGGGGTCTCGGCCGCGACGACCGACGTCAAATACCGCATCCTGGACGCGCGCGAGGAAGGCCTGTTCCTCGCCGGCGGCAAGCTCGACGACGACTTCGTCGGCACCGACTTCGCCGACATCGTCGCGACCGGAAAGGGCGCGGACAAGGTCGCGGCCGGCGCCGCAGCCGATGCGCTGAGCGGCGGCGCGGGCAAGGACAAGCTCTACGGAGAGGCCGGGACGGACAGGCTGTTCGGCGACGCCGGCAAGGACACGCTCGACGGCGGCCTCGGGATCGACACCACCACGGGCGGGTTCGGCGACGACTGGCACTATGTCGACAACGCCAAGGACGTGGTGGTCGAGAAGGCCTTCCAGGGCGCGGCCGACCGCGTGCTGACGAGCGTCGACTACGCGCTCGCGGCCGACGCGCAGGTGGAGATTCTCTCGACCGCCGACGACGCCGGCGTCACGCCGCTGAAGCTCACCGGCAACGACTTCGCCAACACCATCATCGGCAACGCCGGCGCCAACGCGCTCGAGGGCAAGGGAGGCTCCGACACGCTCCAGGGCGGCAACGGCGACGACGTCTACATCGTCGAGAGCGCAGGCGACCAGGTGGTCGAGGCCTTCGGGCAGGGGATCGACACGGTGAAGAGCGGCGTCACCTACACGCTGAGCGACAATGTCGAGAATCTGCAGCTGACCGGTTCGCTGGACATCGGCGGCGTGGGCAACGCCGGGGCCAACACTCTCACCGGCAACGCGGGCGCCAACACGCTGAACGGCAAGGGCGACGCCGACCTGATGATCGGCGGCAAGGGCGGCGACACCTATGTGGTGGACCATGCCTCCGACAAGACCGTGGAGTCGGCGGGCGAAGGCAACGACACGGTGGTCGCCACCGTCGACTATGCGCTTGGCGCCGGCCAGTCGATCGAGAAGCTCGTGATCGCCTCGCAAGGGAGCGTCACGCCGTTGAAGTTGACCGGCAACGAGCTCGGCCAGACCATCGAAGGCAATGCGGGGGCGAACGTCCTGAACGGCGGGGGCGGGATCGACGTGCTTCAGGGCTTCGGCGGCAAGGACGTGTTCGCCTTCACGACCACGCTCGGCGCCGGGAACATCGACAAAGTCACCGACTTCTCGACCCTGGACGACCTCATAGGGCTCGACAGCGCGATCTTCTCCAAGGTCGGGCCGGACGGCGCGCTCGCGGCGTCGGCCTTCGCGGTCGGTGCTACGGCCGCTGACGCCTCGGACCGCATCATCTACAATTCCGGGACCGGCGCGCTGCTCTATGACCAGGACGGCGCCGGCGGCGCGGCCGCCCAGCAGTTCGCGGTGATCAGCGTCGGCCTGACCACGCTCACCAGCGCGGACTTCCTGGTGCTTTGACGCCAGGCCGGGGCGGCCTGCCGCCCCGGCCTTTCCTTTCGGCCGCCGCTCAGCTGTTGTCGCCCGCCTTGCCGGTGCGGTCCTTGGCGACGTGGTTCTTGATCCAGTCGATGATCACGTCGGCCACCTCGAGATTGTTGGTGTCCTGCATGAACATGTGGCTGTTGCCCTTGATGCCGATCTGCGGCAGCGCGATGAACGTCATGTCGCCGCCGGCGTCGTTGATCTGCTTTCGCATCGTGATGCAGGACTCGGTCGGCTGCGGGAACGCGTAATTGTCGCCGACCATGATCAGGATCGGAATCTTCTTCAGGATCTTGATGTGCTCGGCCGTGAGGTTGGTGAAGCAGCCGGTCTCGAGCTGGATGATGCCCTTCACGTCCTTGGCGGCGCCGCGCAGCGCGGCGCGCGTCGGGAAGCTCGACGACTGCGAGTGCCCGACCAGGATCGCGCCGCCGAGCTGCTTGGAGAGCAGCGCGAGGTTGTCGGGGCTGTTGTAGGGCGCGTCGGGCTCCACCGGCGTGCAGGTTCCGCCGTTGCAGTCCGGCGAGGCGGCGTCGCTCAGCGTCGCGTTGAGGTCCGGAATGACCTGCTTGTAGAAGGTGTTGCTGGCGTTCTCGCCGACCCCGACGGTCTGCATCGGGAATTTCTGGCCGGGGAACGGCGTCTTGGTCTCGTAGTCGCCCAAGCGGAACACGTTCCAGGCGAAGCGGTCGGTCGCGATCAGGATGTCGGGATTGTCCTCGCCAGGCTTGTCGCCGGCGTTGACCTCCGCGAAGCGCCGCGGGTCGAAGCCCGAGCGGCCGCGCCCGACCTGTTCGGCCATGAAGGTCTTGAAGCCCTTGCGGGTGAAATACTCGTACCAGCCCATCCGGCCGTCCGGCGTCGTCTCCCACGTCTTCGACGTCAGGCAGCAGCCGTGCATGAAGACGATCGGAAACTCCTTGTTGGTCTCCTGCGGAAGCTGGAACTCGACATACATCTGATCGGTCATGATCTTCCCGGCGTAGTCCGGGGAGGTCAGCAAGCGGGTCTTGATCTTGTCGACGTCGCCGCCGACGAAGAAGCTGCCCTGCCCCTTCAGGGCGAGCGGCGGCGACGGCTTGACGTCCTTCCAGCCCTGCGCCGAAGCCGCGACGGGCGCGCAGACAAGTCCCAGCAGGACCAGACCGGCCGAGGCCAACCTGACGGCGTGTCGGCTCATTCTTTGAGTCATCGTTTCCTCCCTAGAGGCCGACGAGCCTACCCATCGCCCGCGCCGCTTCTCGGCATGGAGCGCCATCAACTGGGCGTTCAGCGAACGCCGATGAATTCACTCGGCGCTCGACTTACGTCATTTGACGCGAGAGGCGACCGCGCCAAACTCCATTGACGTGCGTTGGTTGAAGCTCTTATGATTTTGTTGAAGTGCACTTATAAGTATTTCCTCTTATGCGCGCATGACATGTTGGTTGTATGGCCCCTAAGCGGCAATGAGTATGTAGATTTCAGTGTACTTTGCATTTATTTATAATATATCAGCAGTATAATAGTTTTTATAGGAGTGCGTTCGTAACGGCGATCGATGGCCATACGCGGCGATAGAACCGCGATGGCGGGAGGAAGACATGTCGTGCACGCAAACCGGGATGCGACCGCCTGCGGCCGCGGCGATCCAGATATGGGACAGTCACTACACGCCAGCGAGCCAGGCGTTCGGGGCGTTCAGGGACGTCGTGTGCTCCGCCTTCATGCCCTGGACGCCGGAGCCTTCCGATCCGGAAGTCCAATTCGAGGGGCGGGTGGAAAATCTGTTCCTCGAAAGCGGCTCGGTCGGGCTCTGCAGCACGAACGGCCTCACGGCGAGGAAAACGAAGGGCAACATCAGCAATTCCCCCGTCGAATGCATCTACGGGAACTATGTCCTGGCCGGGGAGATCAGCGTCGAACAGGCGGACAAGCGCAATGTCGCGAGGCCCGGAGACCTCGTGCTCTATCACAGCTATCGGCCCGTCTTTCTCACCGAGAAGCCGGGGGTCCGGAACGTCAATATCGCTTTCAGCATTCCGGCGGCCCGCTTCGCGGGCGTTCCGAACGCCGAACGCCGGTTCATGAACACGCTGGTTCCGGCGAACCGGCTGATCGATCCGCTCGCGGGCTGCTTCAGCATGCTCGCGAGGAGCATGCGCTCGTCGTCGCCCGAGGAGATGTCGGCGCTGTTCGACGCCTGCGCCGCCCTGCTCCCGGTCTCGGCCGGGTGCTGCGCGCCGGAGGCGCAGGGACGGGGGGAATGGGGGGCGCTGCCCCGCGACATCCTGGCCTTCGTCGACGACAACATGTCGGACCCGGGCCTGACGCCGCAGCGCGCCGCCGAGCGGCTCGGCGTCTCGACCCGGCATCTGCACAAGCTGTTCGCGCGCTCCGGAACCACGTTCGGCGGCTATGTGACGAGCGAGCGGCTCGAGCGCGTGCGCTGCGAACTGATGTCGATGTCGAGGCGCGCCCCGATCTCGGAGCTCGCCTTCCGCTGGGGCTTCAGCGACCTGTCGACCTTCAACCGGGCCTTCAAGCGCCGCTTCGGCGTCTCGCCGCGAACTTTGCGGGGGTCGAGGGGATAGGCCTTCGGCGGCCGGAGCTTCCAACCGTCATGCCCGAGACAGGCCCGGGCATGACGAGCGGCGACGGCCGGGCCCCTCGCAGGCGTCCGGCGGCCGAGGCTCTCGACCGCCGGACGGAGCGTCTCACTCGGCGGCCGAAGCGGTCGGCGTGGCCTTGTAGGTCAGCGTCGCATCCCAGAAGTCGCAGCGATGCGCCGCGCTGTACTGCGCGTCGGTCAGCGTCGACGAATAGGGGATGTTCTGCTGCAGGATGCCCGGAACGTGCTTCTTGTTGCGGTAGCGCGGCCAGGGGCTGTTTCCGAGGCCGTTGGGATTGCCGGTCCAGGCGAAGTTGGTCCAGGCCGCGACCATCTCGTCGGACAGCTTCTGCTGCTTCTTGTTGAGCACATGGGTGCGGCCGTCGGGCCCGCCATGCCAGCCTGGGAACAGATAGGGGATGTCGGCCGTGTGGTAGGCGCCCGACGTGAAACCCCGCATCTTCGGGAAGTAGGACGGCGCGGTCCGGTCCGCGAACTCGTAGAAATAGACCGGCACCTGCGGCGCGAGCAGCTGGTTGGTGTAGCGCTGCGTGCACACCGTCGAATCGGTGCCGATGGCGTTGAGCGCGAGCTGCGGCGACGGATAGGCGCCAAGCGGGTAGAGCTTCTTGACCTTCTGTTGCGTGCCTTCCGGGTAGTTGGCCGCCCCGTAGGCCGCGATCCTGGCGTCGTAGTCGGCCTCGGTCGCCGGCGTCTGCCCGGGGCGGAAATATTGCGAGATGCCCAGGCTGAAGTTCTGCTCGTCGATGGTGAGCCCGCTCATCACCGGCATCTTGTTGAACTGGCCGGCGGCGATCAGGTCGACGAACCGGCCGGGCAGGATCTGGCCGTCCGCAATGATGTTGCTGGAGTAGGAGGGCGCCGCCGCCTGCGTGCCGGCGAGATCGTAGATCTGCTTCGACGTCAGCTTGCGCAGGCACTTGGCCGTCGCCTCGTCGGCGCCCGCGCCGCAGCCCGCCGCGACCGAGAACGAGACGCCTTTGGCCTGGGCGGTCGCGAGCGGCGACGGCTCGAGCAGCACGCTCTGGAAGATCGCGCGGTGGAACAGGCCCTTGGCGAGCGGCGAGATGACCTGCGACTCGGTGTCGACGGAGCCCGCCGACTGGCCGCCCAGCAGCACGTTGTTCTTGTCGCCGCCGAACTTGTCGATGTTGTCGCGCACCCAGCGCAGCGCCGCCTGCTGGTCGAGCAGGCCGTAATTGGCGGAAGGGTGGCCTTCCGCGTCGAGCGCGGGATGGGCGAGGAAGCCCAGCAGGCTGAGCCGGTAGTTCAGGGTGACCACGACGGTCTTGCCGTCGCGGGCGAGCTTGGAGCCGTCATAGTCGCTGCCGGCGCCGGTGAAGTTCGCGCCGCCATGCAGCCACACGATGACCGGCAGCTTGCCCTTGCCGTCCGGCTTCACGTTCGGCGTGAAGACGTTGAGGTAGAGGCAGTCCTCATTGTCGTTCTGCGGTCCCGCGAACGGTCCGAGCGTCGTCACCTGGAAGCAGATCGGCCCGAAAGTCTTCGCGTCGCGCACGCCCTGCCAGGAGTCCGGCTTGACGGGCGGCCGCCAGCGCAGCTCGCCGACGGGTGGCTTGGCGTAGGGGATGCCGTAGAACCGCGCGACGCCGTCCTCGACGAAGCCGCGCACCGCGCCGCTCTCGATCGTGACCTTGGGGCCGCCCGCCGCCTGCGACGGCGCGACCGGCGCCAGCATCGCGAGGCCGAGCGCCGCGGCGGCGCACGCCGCCCAGCGCGATCTTCGCGCGCCGCGCCGATGAGCTTCTGTTTCCATGTTTTGTTCCTCCCGCATCTGGTTCGCCGTCTCGAGTCGGCGGTTCGCCAGATTGGCGGGGGCGGCGCCGGCGTTCGCGGCGCTCAGCGAACGATGCTGGGCGTGGAAGGGCCTTGGGCGTCCGGCGAGCGCGACGTCACTTCGGCGCGAAGCCGAAAGCGAGCGGCGCGTCGAAACCGCCAGGCAGGCGCCATTTCGTTGAATCTGGAAGGAGCCGGAGACTTGGTGGAGCCGAGGGGATTCGAACCCCTGACCTCTGCAGTGCGATTGCAGCGCTCTCCCAACTGAGCTACGGCCCCGCGTCCCAGGCGGCGCCATTTACGTGGCGGCCCGGAAGCCTGTCAAGGCAGGCGAGGGCCCTGCATTGACGCTTCAGGGCCCGGCTGCGACCCGGCTTCCCCACCCGTCTTGCCGCGATCCGCCGCGGCCGCTACACCTCGACCGTCCTCCCCGCCGAACGCAAGGTTTCCGATCAGGCATGCGCGCGCTTCTCGACGTCATCCTGCTGGCGCTCCAGCTCTATGTCTGGCTGCTGATCGCCTCGGCCATCCTGTCCTGGCTGATCGCGTTCAACGTGGTGAACACGCGGAATTCCGTGGTCTCGGCGATCTGGGACTTCCTCTACCGCATCACCGAACCGCTGCTCCGGCCGATCCGCAACATCCTGCCCTATATGGGCGGCATCGACATCTCGCCGATCATCCTGCTGCTGATCATCTTCTTCATCGAGCGGCTGATCGTGCTCTACCTCTATCCCAACGTGCTCTGAGGGGCGTCAGCCGCCGTCGCGGACCGCCGGCGGAGCGTCACGCCCGCTCGCGGCGTTCGGCGAGCGTGAACCAGCCGACGCCCGCGAGCACCAGCGCCGCGCCCGCGACGTCGACCAGCGAGACGCTCTCGCCGAGCAGGATCGCGGCGAGGATCAGCGTCGCGATCGGGCTGACCGTGCCGATGGTGGCGTTCGCCTGCGCGGAGATGCGGCTGAGCGCGGCCGAGAGCAGGAAGCTCGGCGCCGCGGTGCCGACCGTCGCGAGCACGAGGCAGATCACCCACGCCCGCGCCGAAAGCCCGCCGAGCAGCGCGACGTCGCGGATGAGCAGGAACTGACCGATCGCGACGACGCCCGCGGCCGACATCGCCACGCAGGTGAAAAGCTTCGGCCCGACCCGGCCGATCGGCCCCTTGGCGAGCAGCTGGTAGAGCGCGAACGCGACCGCCGAGGCGAGCACCAGCAGCGTTCCGGTCCGGGTCGCCTCGAACCCCGCCACCTGCACGTCCTGCACGAAGACGAGCGCGAGCCCCGCATAGCTCACCGCGAAGGCCGCGAGCGCGCTCATCCGGAAGGGCTGGCCGAAGAAGGCCGCGCCGAGCAGCACCGTGAACAGCGGATAGGTGAACAGGATCAGCCGCTCGAACGGCGCCGAGACATAGACCAGGCCGAGAAAGTCCATATAGCTCGCGAACCAGTAGCCGAGCGCCCCGACGCCCGCGATCACCGCGAGCTCGCGGCCCGTCAGCGCCGCCGGCCATCCGGTCCGGGCGACGCCCGCGAGCCCGACTGCGAGATAGATCGGCACCGACAGCGCCATCCTGAGCGCGAGCAGCGTCTCGGTGTCGAGGCCTTCGGCATAGGCGAATTTGATGATGACGCCCTTGGAGGCGAACAGGATCGCGCCCGCCGCGGCGAGCGCATAGCCGGTCCAGGGCGCGGCCGGCCGCGGCGCCTCTTCGGGCGGCACGACCTCCGGATCTGCGGGATTGGGCGCGGGGCTCGACACCGGCGAGCCGCTAGCATGCGCGCCGGCCGCGCGAGAAGCCGCGTCGGCGCAAGGCCGGCTTGCGCGGGGCCGGAACGGAGAACGGCCCGGACTGCGAGGCCCGGGCCGTTCCCGCAACAAGGCCGATCGGAAGGCGGCCTTATCTCGTCTTGGTCGAGGCGCTCTGGTCCTTCTGCGCGGTCTCGTAGGAGCCGCTATCGGTGAGCGAGGACGCCTGCTTGTTGGAGTAGGGGCAGGCCGAGGCGGCGCCGAACGAGACGGCGGCGAGCGCGGCTGCGAGCAGCGTCGTGGCGAGGGTCTTCATCGGGTCCCTCCGTCTGGGCTTTGCGGCCGGATGGCCGCTACGCGAGAGGAAGGCTAGCACGGCCCCGCGCGCCGCCAACCCGCCGCCGGATCACTCCGGCGTGTGCGTCTTGCGCGAATGAGGGACTCCGCCTCTTCTCCCTCCCCTTTCA
>NZ_RYFI01000010.1:310-35653 GCF_004103825.1 Hansschlegelia zhihuaiae | reverse complement strand
CCGGGGGGCAGGATCGAGCTCCATTCGGGACGATCCCCACCCGACCCGGCTGACGCCGGGCCACCCTCCCCTTTGCAAGGGGAGGGAGATCGCGCCTGATTCTGAACCGCTGAGGTCCTAAGCCCGCGCCCGCGGGTGGAACGCCTGGTGGATCGCCATCAGCCTCGCGCCGTCGACCTCGGTGTAGATCTGCGTGGTCGACAGGCTCGCATGGCCGAGCAGCTCCTGGATGGTCCTCAGATCGCCGCCGCGCGACAGGAGATGCGTCGCGAAGGAGTGGCGGAGCGCGTGCGGCGTCGCCGTGTCCGGCAGGGCGAGCCCGCCCCGCATGCGCGCGACCGCCGCCTGCACGATGCGCGGATTGAGCGGGCCGCCCTTCGCGCCGACGAACAGCGGCCCCTCGGGCGCGAGCCGCCACGGGCAGAGCGCGAGATAGTCCGCGACCGCGCGCTGGACGGCCGCGATCACCGGCAGCTGGCGGCGCTTGTCGCCCTTGCCCGTCACCTCGACGCGGTCGACGCCCGCGGTCGGAGCCTCGCGGCGGGTCAGCGACAGCGCCTCGGAGATGCGCAGGCCGCAGCCATAGAGCAGCGCGAGCACGGCGGCGTCGCGCGCCAGAACCCAGGGCGC
Organism: Hansschlegelia zhihuaiae; assembly: GCF_004103825.1. Classification (GTDB taxonomy): domain Bacteria; phylum Pseudomonadota; class Alphaproteobacteria; order Rhizobiales; family Methylopilaceae; genus Methylopila; species Methylopila zhihuaiae. Next base: position 35,023 of record NZ_RYFI01000010.1, on the reverse strand, counting down.
GCGCTCCTCCCCTGCCCGCTCCTCGGCGTCGACCAGGCGCTTCGCCGCCGCGGCGGCGATCGGCTTCGGCAGGCTGCGGGCGATCTTGGGGCTGCGCACCGCGGAAAAGGCCGAGACCTCGCCGAGGCCGCTGCGGGCGAGGTGGCGCGCGAAGGAGCGCGCGGCCGCGAGGGCGCGCATCAGCGAGCGGCTGGAAATGTCCTCGCTCCGCCGCGACGCCAAGAAGGCGCGCACGTCGCGGGGCTTCAGCGCGACGATCTCGGCGACCGAGGCCGGCTCGCCGAGATGACCCTGCAGGAAACCGAGCAGGATGCGGACGTCGCGCCCATAGGCCTCGACCGTCCTGGGGCTCAACCGCCGCTCGGCCCCGAGGCGACGGAGCCAGTCGGCATAGGCCGCGGCCGCGTCAGGCGCGGCGGCAAGCGCGATCGGGGCGGAATCGACAGGGCGGTCCATCGCGCCAGATTGGCCGAGCGCGCTTAATGGGAGAAGAAGAATGCCGACTTATGTGTGCTGGGCTCGGACCGGCCTGCTGTCCGGCGACCAGCGGCGCCGCATCGCGCAGCGCATCACCGAGATCCATCACGAGGCCGGGCGGGCGCCCCGCTATTTCGTGCAGGTGATCTTCAGCGACATCGCCGAGCAGTCGCATTTCATCGCCGGCGAGGAGGCCGAGCGCGACCATATCTGGATCCGCGCCGACATCCGCACGGGGCGCACGCAGGAGCAGAAGGCGCAGATCATGACGCGCATCGTGGACGATGTCTGCGCCATCTCGGGCGCGTCCCGCGAGAGCGTCTGGGTTTATGTCTCCGACATTCCCGGCGCGAGCGTCACCGAGTTCGGCCACATCCTCCCGCAGCCCGGCGAGGAGGAGGCTTGGTTCGCCAGGTTGCCGGCCGAGCTTCAGGAGCGCCTCCGCGCCATCGCCTGACCGACCGGCTGCGACGCCGGCGCCTGTTATATGATTTTATTCCTTGACATCCCGCCTGATCCATGGTCCAGTCCGCGGACCCTTCCCCGTCAGGAAGGCGTGTCCGGACCGGCCGGCCATGCGGGCGAGGGGCGGCGCCTGCGCCTGCGAGCACCGGAGCTCGCGGTCCCGGGACGCCGGCCGCTGGGGCGGTGGGTCTGACGGGACGGCAACGTCTCGCCTGGGTCGCCCGCTCTCAAAGCCGCCCGTCCCGCATTATGACGGGGCCGCGTCATCGAGACGCCTTAAGGGCGGGGTCTTGGGTCTCCGACCCAGGATGCCGCGCCGGAGCAGCTGGCGAAGCGGTCGGTGCAAAGACGTCGCGCGCGGGGCGCCGGGCGACCGGATCGCCGAAGACTGACGGCATGTGGTGGCCCGGCGCCCTGCGCCTTCCCACTGACTTCTTGGTTGCGTGAGCAGAGCAGGACTGAGGCGACGGCCCATCCGGGCCGGCGGACGAGGAGGCGCGCCCGCCGTCCTTAACGTCCCCAAGGGGAGGGGTCGGAGAGCGCGGCGCCACGTCGCCCCCTCCACCGCTTCGCGGTCCCCCTCCCCCGCTGCGCAGGGGAGGAGCAGAGGCGGCGCCGTCCCGGATCCTCCTCCGCTTGCGGAGGAGGGGGACCATGCGAAGCATGGTGGAGGAGGCGGCCGTGCTCCTCGGGTCGATCCGGCGCTTGCCGCCCTCTCCCGCACGCGGGAGAGGGGAGGACGCCACCCCCACCCTCCCCACCAGGGGGAGGGGATCGGAGGCCGCGGCGCCAGGCTCCGCTCATGTCCCGGCCTTGAGCCGGGACCCATTGGGCGCAACCAAAGCCTGCAGGGGCGCTTTGTGTGTGACGACGCGCCTTCTGCAAGCGCCGAACTGGATGGGTCACGGTTCAAAGGCCGCGACATAGGCGGCGGCGTTCCCCTCTCCCACAGCGGTGAAGGGACAAACCAAAACCCCCGCGGAGGGCCGCGGGGGTCTGGAGACTTGAGATGCTCGGGAACGCGTCAGTCGACGACTTCGACGACCTTGCGCTTCGGGCTCACGATGTAACGCTTGTCGTTGACGACCGTGTAGCTGTAGTCGCTGTCCGGCACGCGATAGACGGTGACGTCCTCCGGCAGCGTCGAGCCGACCTCGATCTCGCGCTCGTAGCGGATCGAAGGCTGGCGCTCGCGCACGACATACTCGCGAACCTCCTTGGGCGGGGCGACGGCGGTGCCGATCACGGCGCCCGCCACGCCGCCGACCGCGGCGCCGATCGGGCCGCCCACGACGGCTCCGGTGACGGCGCCGCCCGCGGCGCCCGTGACCGTGCCCTCCTGCGCGACGGCGGCGATCGGCGCCGCGGCGGCGAGGGCGAAAGCGAGTGCGATGGCGCTGCTGCGCATGGGTTTTCTCTCCGACTGTTGATCTGCCGCAAGAACGCTGGCATGCCAACAACGGTTCCCCAGTGCTCCCCTCACCCTGTATTGCAGTTTGTTAGCGATCGAACACGAAGGCTCCCCGCAGCCAAGTCGATCGCAAGTCTAGCTGTATTTAGGTAGGGCCATGCCCGGCACGGCCCGGCATCCCGGCCGTCGTTCCGGGCGACGTCCCGGAACCCCTTTCCTCGGCGTTTCGACGAGTTCGGCGAGGACTGCGGAAATGGATGGCGGGACTTCGCCCGGCATGACGCGGCTCTTGCGCGGGATCAGACGGAGAGGCCCCCGATCACTCGATGGTCTGGCCGGTCTTTGCCCAGTCGGCCACGAACAGTTCGAGCCCCTTGTCGGTCAGCGGGTGCTTGACGAGGCTCTTCAGCACCGCCGGAGGCACCGTAGCGACGTCGGCTCCGGCCTTGGCCGCGTCCTTGACGTGGTTCACGCCGCGGATCGAGGCGGCCAGGATTTCGGTCGAGAAGTCCGAATAGTTGTCGTAGATCGTGCGGATGTCCTGGATCAGCTCCATGCCGTCGATCCCGGAATCGTCGAGCCGGCCGATGAAGGGCGAGATGAAGGTCGCGCCGGCCTTGGCCGCGAGCAGCGCCTGCGGCGCCGAGAAACAGAGCGTGACGTTGACCATCGTGCCGTCCGAGGAGAGCGCCTTGCAGGCCTTGAGGCCGTCCCAGGTGAGCGGCACCTTGATGGTGACGTTGTCGGCGATCTTCCGCAGGATGTGGGCCTGCTTCATGATGGTCTCGTAATCGGTCGCCGCCACCTCGGCCGAGACCGGGCCGTCCACCACCTCGCAGATCTCCTTGATGATCTCCTTGAAGGGGCGGTTCGCCTTGAGCACGAGCGAGGGGTTGGTCGTGACGCCGTCGAGAATGCCCATCGCCGCGAGTTCGCGGATCTCGTTGATGTCTGCGGTGTCGACGAAAAACTTCATCGCGAAAATTCCTTCGGGTCAGGGTTCGGAGCCGCCAAGCGCCCCGCGCTTTTCAAGTGGCCCGACGCCGCGGGATGCGCAAGGCGAAAGGTTGCGCCGCGCTTGACGGGCCGGCGGCGATGCGCCGAAGAGGCGTGACCCTGGCCGCCCACGAAAGTCCCGGATGCCACTTCCCAAGACCGTCGAGGTGCTGCTGCCGGTCGCGCTCGACCGGACGCTGACCTATGCGGTCCCGGACGGGCTCGAGCTCGCCCCCGGCGACGTCGTGGTCGCGCCGCTCGGCTCGCGCGCCCAGATCGGCGTGGTGTGGGACGGCGCGGGCGAGGCGGTCGACGGCGCGCGGCTGAAGACGCTCGAGGGGCGGGTCCCGGCGACCGGGCTCGCAGGCCCGATGCGCCGCTTCGTCGACTGGATCGCGGACTACACGCTCGCGCCGCGGGGCCAGGTGCTCCGCATGGCGCTGAGGGGCCTGGCGGACGAGACGCCGCCGCCGCCGAAGACGGGGTTTCGTGCGACCGGCGCCGCGCCGTCGCGGCTGACGCCGGCGCGCGAGAAGGTTCTGGCGGCTGCCGCCGACGGGGTCGTGCGGCCGAAGGCCAGACTGGCGGAGGCCGCCGGGGTCTCGGCCTCCGTCGTCGACGGTCTGGCGGCGGAGGGGGCGCTGGAGCTGACGCCGCTGCCCCCGCCCCCGCCGCAGCAGCAGCCCGACCCGGCGCGGCCGGGCCCGAAGCTCACGCCCCATCAGGCCCACGCGGCCGAGGCGCTGCGCCGCGCCGTCGCGGACGGCCAGTACCGCGTCGTCCTGATCGACGGGGTCACGGGCTCGGGCAAGACGGAGGTCTATTGCGAGGCCGTCGCCGAGGCGCTGTCGCGCGGCAGGCAGACGCTGGTGATGGCGCCCGAGATCGCGCTCACCGTGCCGTTCCTCGACCGTTTCGCTAAGCGCTTCGGCGTGCGGCCCGCGGTCTGGCACGCAAGCGTCGGCGACATGGGGCGCACGGCGGTCCGGCGCGGCGTGGCGGACGGCTCGATCCGCGCCGTGGTGGCGGCGCGCTCCGGACTGTTCCTGCCGTTCCGCGAGCTCGGGCTGATCGTCGTCGACGAGGAGCACGACGCCGCCTACAAGCAGGAGGACGGCGTGCTCTACAACGCCCGCGACATGGCGGTGCTGCGCGGCCGGCTCGAGGGCGCGCCCGTCGTGCTCGCCTCCGCGACGCCGTCGCTCGAAAGCCGCGTCAACGCCGAGCGCGGCCGCTACGCCAAGCTCGCGCTGCCGGCGCGCTTCGGCGGCCGCGCGATGCCCGAGATCGCCGCGATCGACATGCGGGTGGCGGGCCCCCCGCGCGGCGAATGGCTCGCTCCCCGGCTGGTCTCGGCGATCGCCCAAACGCTTTCGGCCGGTGAGCAGGCGCTGCTGTTCCTGAACCGCCGGGGCTATGCGCCGCTCACCCTCTGCCGGCGCTGCGGCCACCGCATGAAATGCCCGAACTGCTCGGCCTGGCTGGTCGAGCACCGTTTCCGCGCGAGCCTCGTCTGTCACCATTGCGGCCATTCGGGCCCGACGCCCGACGCCTGCCCCGCCTGCGGCGCCGCCGACGCGCTTGTCGCGCTCGGGCCCGGCGTCGAGCGCATCCGCGACGAGGCCGCGGCGCGCTTCCCGGAAGCGCGGATCTCGATCCTGTCGAGCGACGTGATGGGCGCCGGCGAGCGGCTCGCGGCGGAGCTCGACGCGATCGAGCGCGGCGCCGTCGACATCGTGATCGGCACCCAGATGGTGACCAAAGGCCACCATTTCCCGAAGCTCACTCTGGTCGGGGCGGTCGACGCCGATTTCGCGCTCGGGGCCGCGGATCCCCGCGCGGCGGAGCGCACCTTCCAGATGCTGCAGCAGGTGACCGGCCGCGCCGGCCGCGGCGACCGGCCGGGGCGCGCGCTGCTGCAGACCTTCGACCCCGACCACCCGGCGATCCGCGCGCTGGTGGCGGGCGACCGGGAGGGCTTCTACGCCGTCGAGACCGAAGCCCGGAAGGCCGCCATGATGCCGCCCTTCGGCCGGCTCGCCGCGGTCATCGTCACGGCGCCGGCGCGCGAGGCCGCGGAGGCGCACGGCCGCGCGCTCGCCCGCGCCGCGCCGAAGGTCGAGGGCATCCGCGTGCTCGGCCCCGCCGAGGCGCCGCTCGCCATGGTTCGGGGCCGTCACCGGATGCGCCTGCTCGCTCAGGCCCCGCGGACCTTCGACCTGCCGGCCTATATGCGCGCCTGGCTGGCCGCCGCGCCCCAGCCGCGCGGCGGCGTCAGGGTCGCGGTCGACGTCGATCCGCAAAGCTTTCTCTAGCCGCACGGCGGTGTGACAGTTCGTCGAGGGGCTTCGACCCGTTCTTGACGGCGACTAACAGACTATTGATTTCTCTTATGAATTCCGAGCGCGCCACAGCCGCGCCACGATGTTGCGCGGGCCCGCGCGTCATGATAGTCACCCCTCGCGCTCCGGGGACCGCTCCAGGGGCGGGGCCTGTGCGGCCTCAAAAATCAACGGTTCAGGGAGTTCGGAGCGTCCGCTCCGGTTTCAGCCCTCGGCTCCAACCAGCGAGAGACGCTCGGTGGCAGGTAAAGACACCATCGTGTCCGGAATGGCGGGACGCTACGCGTCCGCTTTGTTCGACCTTGCAAAGGAAGAGAACGCGCTCGACGCGGTCTCGAAGGACTTCGACGTGCTGTCGGCGGCGCTCGCCGAAAGCGCGGACCTCCGTCGCCTGACCAGGAGCCCGGTGTTCTCCGCCGAGGAGCAGGAGAAGGCGATCTCCGCCGTGATGGACAAGCTCGGCGTGAAGGGGCTGACGGCGAAGTTCGTGAGCCTCGTCGCGGTGAACCGGCGGCTTTTCGCTCTCGAGGGCATGATCAAGGGCTACCGCGCCCTGGTCGCGGCCGACAGGGGCGCGATCACCGCGGAGGTCACGGTCGCCGAGGATCTCTCCAAGCAGCGCCGCGACGAGCTCGCCGGCGCGCTCAAGGAGATCACCGGGAAGACTGTCGACTTCGACGTCAAGGTCGATCCCAAGATTCTCGGCGGCCTCATCGTGCGGCTCGGCAGCCGCATGGTCGACGCCTCGCTCAAGACCAAGCTCAATTCGATCAAACTCGCGATGAAAGAGGTCGGCTGATGGACATTCGCGCCGCCGAGATCACCTCGATCCTGAAGGATCAGATCAAGAATTTCGGCCAGGAGGCGGAGGTCTCCGAGGTCGGTCAGGTGCTGTCCATCGGTGACGGCATCGCGCGGGTCTACGGCCTCGACAACGTCGAATACGGCGAGATGGTCGAGTTCAAGGACGGCATCCGCGGCATGGCGCTCAACCTCGAGACCGACAATGTCGGCGTCGTGGTGTTCGGCTCCGACCGCGGCGTCTCCGAGGGAGACACCGTCAAGCGCACCGGCTCGATCGTGGACGTGCCGGTCGGCAAGGCGCTGCTCGGCCGCGTCGTCGACGCGCTCGGCAACCCGATCGACGGCAAGGGCGAGATCAAGACCGACGAGCGCCGCCGCGTCGACGTCAAGGCGCCGGGCATCATCCCGCGCAAGTCCGTGCATGAGCCGATGGCGACCGGCATCAAGGCGATCGACGCGCTGATCCCGATCGGCCGCGGCCAGCGCGAGCTGATCATCGGCGACCGCCAGACCGGCAAGACCGCGGTCGCGCTCGACACCATCCTGAATCAGAGGTCGATCAACGAGTCCGGCGACGAGAGCCAGAAGCTCTATTGCGTCTACGTCGCGATCGGCCAGAAACGCTCGACCGTCGCGCAGTTCGTGAAGGTGCTCGAGGAGAACGGCGCGCTCGAATATTCGATCATCATCGCGGCGACCGCGTCCGATCCGGCCCCGATGCAGTATCTGGCGCCGTTCGCCGGCTGCGCCATGGGCGAGTATTTCCGCGACAACGGCATGCACGCGCTGATGGTCTATGACGACCTGTCGAAGCAGGCCGTGGCCTACCGCCAGATGTCGCTGCTGCTGCGCCGCCCGCCGGGCCGCGAGGCCTATCCGGGCGACGTGTTCTACCTGCATTCGCGCCTGCTCGAGCGCGCGGCGAAGATGAACGACGAGATGGGCGCCGGCTCGCTGACCGCCCTTCCGGTCATCGAGACCCAGGCCAACGACGTGTCGGCCTACATCCCGACCAACGTGATCTCGATCACCGACGGCCAGATCTTCCTGGAGTCCGACCTGTTCTACCAGGGCGTCCGCCCGGCCGTGAACGTCGGCCTCTCGGTCAGCCGCGTGGGCTCCTCGGCGCAGATCAAGGCGATGAAGCAGGTCGCCGGCAAGATCAAGGGCGAGCTCGCGCAGTACCGCGAGATGGCGGCCTTCGCGCAGTTCGGCTCCGACCTCGACGCCTCGACCCAGCGCCTGCTGAACCGCGGCGCGCGCCTCACCGAGCTGCTCAAGCAGCCGCAGTTCTCGCCTTTGCGGGTCGAGGAGCAGGTCGTGGTCATCTACGCCGGCACCAACGGCTATCTGGACAAGCTCCCCATCGACAAGGTCCGCAAATACGAGGCGGAGCTGCTCGATCACCTCAATTCGAGCGAAAAGGGCCTGCTGGACACCATCCGCAAGGACAAGCAGCTCAAGGACGACACGATCGAGAAGATCAAGTCGGTCCTGGACAACTTCGCGAAGTCGTTTGGCGACGGCAAGTGATCGCGGCTGTTTGAGAACGGAGTTCGGGCGGCCCCATGGCGAGCCTTAAGGACCTCAGAAACCGCATCGCCTCGGTCAAGGCGACGCAGAAGATCACCAAGGCCATGCAGATGGTCGCGGCGGCGAAGCTGCGTCGCGCGGAAACCGCCGCGGCGGCCGCGCGCCCTTATGCCGAGCGGATGGAGCGGGTTCTGTCGAACCTCGCTTCGGGCATGAAAGGCTCGCCGCTCGCGCCGAAGCTGCTCGCGGGCACCGGCGAGGACAAGCGCCATCTGCTGGTGGTGGTGACGGCCGACCGCGGACTGTGCGGCGGCTTCAACTCCTCGATCGCACGGCTTGCGCGCGACCATGCGCGGCGTCTTCTCGCCGACGGCAAGGAGGTCCAGTTCCTCTGCGTCGGCCGCAAGGGCGCGGACATCCTGCGCCGTCAGTTCCCCGGCAAGATCGACGACGTGATCTCGCTGCGCGAGACCAAGAATGTCGGCTTCTCGAACGCGCAAGCCATCGCCGAGCGGATCGTCGATCTGTATGGCGAGGACAAGTTCGACGTCGCGACGATGTTCTTCTCGAAGTTTAAGTCGGTGGTCTCGCAGATCCCGACCGCGCAGCAGATCGTCCCGGCCGAGATTCCGGAAGGCGACGAGGGCGAGGACCTGCTCAAGGGCGCGGTCTACGAGTACGAGCCGTCCGAGGAGGAGATCCTCGACGAGCTGCTGCCGCGCAACGTCGCCATCCAGTTGCTGAAGGCGCTTCTCGAGAGCGCCGCCTCCGAGCAGGGCGCGCGGATGTCCGCCATGGACAACGCGACCCGCAACGCCGGCGACATGATCAAGCGGCTTTCGCTCGAGTACAACCGAACCCGCCAGGCGCAGATCACCAAGGAGCTGATCGAGATCATCTCCGGCGCCGAGGCGCTCTGACGACATTCCGACGAGGACCCCCGAAATGACCGCACAAGTCGGCCGCATCACCCAGGTCATCGGCGCCGTCGTCGACGTCCAGTTCGACGGGCACCTGCCTGAGATCCTGAACGCCCTTGAGACCAAGAACAACGACGTCCGCCTCGTCCTCGAGGTCGCCCAGCATCTCGGCGAATCGACCGTTCGCGCGATCGCCATGGACTCGACCGAGGGCCTGAGGCGCGGCCAGGAGGTCAAGGACACCGGCCAGCCGATCCTGGTCCCGGTCGGCGACGCCACGCTCGGCCGCATCATGAACGTCATCGGCGAGCCGATCGACGAAGGCGCGCCGGTCAAGGGCGAGGCCGAGCGGCCGATCCATGCGCCGGCCCCGTCCTACGCCGACCAGGCGACCGAGACCGAGATCCTCGTCACCGGCATCAAGGTCGTTGACCTGCTCGCGCCCTACGCCAAGGGCGGCAAGGTCGGCCTGTTCGGCGGCGCGGGCGTCGGCAAGACCGTGCTGATCCAGGAGCTGATCAACAACGTCGCGAAGGCCCATGGCGGCTATTCGGTGTTCGCCGGCGTCGGCGAGCGCACCCGCGAGGGCAACGACCTCTACCACGAGTTCATCGAGTCCGGCGTCAACAAGGAAGGCGGCGGCGAGGGCTCGAAATGCGCCCTCGTGTTCGGCCAGATGAACGAGCCCCCCGGCGCCCGCGCCCGCGTCGCGCTCACCGGCCTCACCGTCGCGGAGCATTTCCGCGACAAGGGCCAGGACGTGCTGTTCTTCGTCGACAACATCTTCCGCTTCACCCAGGCGGGCTCGGAAGTGTCGGCGCTGCTCGGCCGCATCCCGTCGGCGGTCGGCTATCAGCCGACGCTCGCGACCGACATGGGCGCGCTGCAGGAGCGCATCACGACGACCAACAAGGGCTCGATCACCTCGGTGCAGGCGATCTACGTGCCGGCCGACGACCTGACCGACCCCGCGCCCGCCACCTCCTTCGCGCATCTTGACGCGACGACGGTGCTGAACCGCTCGATCGCCGAGAAGGGCATCTACCCGGCGGTCGATCCGCTCGACTCGACCTCGCGCATCCTGTCGGCCAACATCATCGGCGAGGAGCACTACGCCACCGCCCGCCGCGTGCAGGAGACGCTGCAGCGCTACAAGTCGCTGCAGGACATCATCGCGATCCTGGGCATGGACGAGCTCTCGGAAGAGGACAAGCTGACGGTGTCGCGCGCCCGCAAGGTCGAGCGCTTCCTCAGCCAGCCCTTCCACGTCGCCGAGGTGTTCACCGGCTCGCCGGGCAAGTTCGTCGACCTCGCCGACACCATCAAGGGCTTCAAGGAGCTGGTCGAGGGCAAGCACGACAACCTGCCCGAGGCCGCGTTCTACATGGTCGGCACGATCGAAGAGGCCATCGAAAAGGGCAAGAAGCTCGCCGAAGAGGCGTGATCTCGACGGACTGACGCGACGTCGACGCCCCCTTCTCCCGCGTGCGGGAGAAGGCAAGGATGAGGGGGCGTCAGGACATGGCGTCTCTTTCGGAGAGACCCTCACCTCGGCCCTCTCCCGCAAGCGGGAGAGGGGGTACGCAGCGGCGGCGCTTTAGGATCTGAAGGACTTTCGATGGACACGTTCCAGTTCGAGCTCGTCTCGCCCGAAAAACTGCTGATCTCGGAAGAGGTCGAGCATGTCGTGGTGCCGGGCGCCGAGGGCGAGTTCGGCGTGCTCGCGCATCACGCGCCGCTGCTCTCGACGCTGCGGCCCGGAATCGTGAAGGTGTTCAAGACCGACGGCGGCGAGCCGGAACGTCTCTTCGTCCGCGGAGGCTTCGCGGACGTGAACCCGAAGGGGCTCACGATCCTCGCCGACGAGGCGACGCCGATGGCGGAGTTCGACGTCTCGGCGCTCGACCAGTCGATCAAGGACGCCGAGGACGACCTCGCGGACGTCGAGGGCGACGAGGCCAGGCGTCGCGCCCAGGAGAAGCTCGACCGCCTGAAGGAGTTCCGGGCGGTGGTGTCGTAAGGCGGCGGGCCGCCTTCAGACCGCGCCTCTCAGGTCGCGCGCTATCCCGTCGAGACGCCGGATCGTCTCGCGCATGTCGGTTTCCGTCGCCCGCGGATTGATGGCGCAGACCCGCAGCGCGACCCGGCCGTCGAGCCGCGTCGCGCCGACCGCGGCGTAACCCTCCTCCATCAACCTCCGCGCCGCCGCGGCGTTGATGGCGTCGGCCGTGTCCGTCGCGAGACCTTCCGGCACATAGCGGAACGCCGTGATCGCCATCCGGGCCGGCGACGCCACCAGCCAGTCCGGCGTCTCGCGCACGGCCCGCTCCGTGGCCTCGGCCAGCGCGAAGCCGTGGGCGATCGCCGCCGCCATGCCGTCGCGTCCCATCGCCTGCAAGGTCAGCCAAAGCCGGACCGCGCGTGCGGAGCGCGTGAGCTCCGGGCCAAGGTCCCAGAAATTCGGATCGGCGCCCACCGCGTCCCCGTCGCGCAGATAGTCGGCGCTGAGCGAAAAGCTCGGGGCGAGCAGGCTCGCGTCGCGTAGCAGCGCGACCCCGCAGCCATAGGTCTGGAACAGCCATTTGTGGGCGTCCCAGCTCAGGCTGTCGGCGCGGCCGACGCCCTCCAGAAGGTCGCGGTGGGCGGGCGAAAGCAGCGCCGACGCGCCATAGGCGCCGTCGACATGCATCCAGAGTCCCTCGCGCTCGCAGAGATCCGCGATCTCCGGCAGCGGATCGATGGCTCCGGTGTTGGTGGTCCCGGCCGTCGCCGCCACCACGAACGGCTTGAGCCCCGCGGCCCGGTCCTCCGCGATCACACGCGCCAGCCCCGCCACGTCCATCCGGCGCTCCCCGTCGACAGGCGCCACGCGGATCTGGCGATCCGTCAGCCCGATGATCCGGAGAGCCTTGGCGACCGAAGCGTGGGTTTCGGCGGTGACGTATGCCGTCCCTTGCGCCCTCTCGTCCTCGACGAGCATCTGGTCCCGCGCGGCCGTCAGCGCCGTGAGGTTGGCGATCGAGCCGCCGGAGACGAACAGGCCGCCGGCGCCCTCCGGCATCCCGGCCTCGCCGGCGAGCCAGCGGATCAGGCCCCGCTCGATCGCCGTCGCGCCCTCGCTCTGGCGGGCGGCGCCGAGATGCTGGTTGTGGATCGAAGCGGCGAGCTCCCCGAGCCAGGAGAGCGGCGAGGCCGGGCTCGGGATGAAGGCGAAGAAGCGCGGATGGTCGGTGTTCATGCCCGACGAAAGCGCGGCGTCGAGCCGCGCCAGGGCTTCGTCGAGCGCACGGCCCGCGGCAGGCGGCGGCGCGGCGAGCGCCGCCAGCGTTTCGGGATCAGCTTGCCGGATGACCGGGGCCTCGCCTCCCCGCTCCGCGCGCTCCAATGCTGTCTCGACGAGCCGCGCGAAGGCGGCGGCGAGCTCGTCGGGCGACGGCCCGAGCGGCGGGACGCTTCGGGTCATGGTCGGTTCGGGGTCAGGCGCCGGCGCCCGCGGGCGTCGCGCCCGCCTCGCCGCTCGTGCGCGCCCGGAACATCAGCTTGTCGACGCGTGGCCCGTCCATGTCGACCACCTCGACGATCCAGCCGCCGACGTCGATCGTGTCGCCCTCGTTCGGGATGCGGCCGAGCTCGGCGATGACGAGGCCCGCGGCGGTGTGGAACTCGCCTTGGGCGCTCTGCGGCACGTTGAACGCGAAGGTCTCGGTCACGAGGTCGAGCGAGGCGCGGCCGTCCACCATGTAGGAGCCGTCCTCCCGTCGCCGGATCTCGAGGTCCTCGGCGGTCTCGTGCTCCTCGGGCAGCGCGCCCGCGATCGCGCCGAGCACATCGTGCGACGTGACGATGCCCTCAAAGCCGCCGAACTCGTCGACCACGAAGGCGGTCGAGGACGGCTGCGACTTGAAGAGCTCCAGCAGGCTGAGCGCCGAGGCGCCCTCCGGCACATAAAGCGGATCCTTGACCTGCGAAGCGACGTCGAAGGTCCCGCCGGCGAGCACCTGCGCGAGCACGTCCTTCTTGTGCAGGATGCCGACAGGGTCGTCGACCGAGCCGTCCTTGCCCACGACGATGCGGGAAAACGGGCTTTCGGCGAGCTCGGTCTTGATGGTCTCGAGGTCGTCGGTGGCGTCGACCCAGAACACCTCGCGCCGCGGCGTCATGATTGATCGAACGGGGCGGTCCGCGAGGCCGAGCACGCCTTCGATCATGCGTTTTTCGACCGGCTCGATCGAGCCTGCCGCCACGCCCTCGGCGATGACGCTGCGGACCTCCTCCTCGGTGACGTTCGACCCGTCCTGCTCCTTGACGCCCAAAAGTCTCAGGATGAGCGCAGAGGAGGCGTTGAGCACGACCACGAAGGGGCGGCCGACGATCGCCACCAACCGAAGCGGACCCGAAACGAACGCTGCGATCGGTTCGGGATTGGCGAGCGCGATGCGCTTCGGCACGAGCTCGCCGAGGATCAGCGACATATAGCCGATGCCGAACACCACGAGGCCGCTCGCTACTGGCCCGGCATAGGTCCCGAGGCCTGTGGACGCTCTAAGCGTCTCGGCGAACGGGTCGGCGAGCGCGGATTCGCCGACCACGCCGGTCAAGATCGCGATCAGCGTGATGCCGATCTGGACGGAGGACAGGAAGCTCGACGGATCGTCCGCAAGCTTCGCCGCGCGTTCGGCGCCCTTGTCGCCCGCATCCGCCATCATCCGGAGGCGCGGCCTGCGGGCCGAGACGATCGCGAGCTCCGACAGCGCGAAGAACCCGTTCAGGAGCACGAGGCCCAGAAGAACGGCGATGTCGACGATCGGCATGAACGGTCCGGAGAGGGAGGCGGCCGCATGCGGCCGCCCGGATTGAGAAGTATAACGCCCCTGTGGGCAGCCGTCATGGCCTCGCCCGCGACCGAGGCGCGCGCCATCCTGGTGGATAAAGGCCACCGCCGGGAAATTTCCGGCAGTGGTGCGCGGTTCTACCTATCCCCAGCCGCCCACCGGCGCGCTATGTAAATGATTCGTAATCAGAACTGTCATCCAATGGACAAGTTGGGCGGGTCAAACTGACACCATGACCGATTCGATCGAGCGCCTCTACCAAGCCGTTTGCGAGGCGACCGAGGACGATCCCGCGCTCGCGCGAACCGCGCGGCTGCGGCGCGAGGGCGTTAACAAGATGGCGAAGAAGGTCGCCGAAGAGGCGGCCGAGGTCGCCATCGAGGCGGTCACGGGCGCCCGCGAGGCGCTGATCCGGGAAAGCGCCGACCTGGTCTACAATCTGGTCGTCCTGTGGTCCGCGGCCGGCGTGTCGCCCCAGGACGTCTATGACGAGATGGACCGGCGCGAACGGCTTTACGGCATCGCGCAGAAGCTACCCAAGGCCGACGTCGCGGCCTCGCCGACCCAGTCCTTCGTGCGCGGGAACAAGGCGAGGGCCGTCCGCTAGGACTTCGCGGCCGGGTCCTCGCTCAGGCCACGAAGAAATCGTCGTGGTCGATCGCCGTCCCGCGCTTCAGCGTCGCGAAATGCACGGCGTCGCGCCCGTCCTTGCCATCCTCGTCGTAGTACAGCCAGCCGTTACGCTGGTCATAGAGGATGCGGTCGCCGCGATCGACGTCGTCTTCCGCGATATTTTTGAACGCGCTCTCGGCGACGACCCGGTTCGGCCTCAAGCCGAAGAAGATGTCGGACTCGAGCTCGATCCGGTCGCCCTCCTTCCGCGAGAAGTCGGTGAGGCGGTCGACGTTCTTGGAGCCGAGCCTGTCGTCGAACACGAAGGTGTCGGCGCCGTGGTCTCCCGAAAGATAGTTCGAGGCCTTGTTGCCATCGAGCCGGTTGGCGAGCTCGTTGCCGACCAGGTCCAGCTTCTTCTTTCCGATGAGCGTCCCGTTCTCGATGTTTTCGAAGAGGAACAGGTGCTTGGACGACAGGACGGTGTCGATTCCTCCGTCGACGGCCTCGTGGATGATGTCGCCGTAATTGTCGTAGCCGTAGGTGTCGTTCCCGCCCTTGCCTTCCATCAGGTCGCTGCCGCGCTTGCCGTCGATGAAATTGGCGCCGGCGTTGCCGTAGATGAAATTGTCGCTCTTGTTCCCGATCGCGTCCTGCGGGTCGGTCCCCGAGCTCATGCTCAAGGTCTCGATGTTCTCGCTAAGCGAGTAGCTGACGGTCGCGATCACCATGTCGTTTCCGCCACCGAGCTGCTCGATGATGACGTCGTCCGCGCTCCCGACACCGTAGGTGTCGTCGCCGCCGAAGCCGGTCATCGTGTCCCGGCCTTCGCCGCCATAGAGATTGTCGGAATAGTCGCTGCCGATGACGTTGTCGGCGCCCGGCGTTCCGAGCACCGTGAGGGCCATCCTGGCGCCGCTGGCCTGGGCCAGATTGAAGGCCGCATCCATCAGCGCGTCCGGCGAGACATTGACCGCCGAAGCCATCGAGACCTGGTTCTTCGAAAGTCCCGCCAGGTCGACGCTCATATGCGCGTAATTGACGACGTCATCCGGATTGGGGCCGGTGGAGCGCTGCCAGGCGATCGAACCGACATAGCCCGAGAAATCGTCGCGGCCGGGCGAATAGGCGATGCCCTCGCCCTCGAATGACGCGAAATAGGCCGCGGAACTGTCGCTTCCGACATAATAGCCGACCGAGCCCTCTTCGCCGGAATCCGACACGAGCATGAGCATCGGCTTCGTCTGGCCGCCCGTGAACATCCGGGTCATGTCGACGCCGAGGGCGTAGTCCAGGGTGACCACGAACTGGAAGATCATGACGTCCCTCGGGGGCACAGTGCGAGGCGGGGCCGCGGGGACGGTAGCGCAGACCATAGAGCGCGCCCATCGGTAGAACTACGTGCCGGAATGCCCGCGACGAACCGTGCCGCCGCGAAGCGCGCTCTCAACTAGCAGCGCGAGAAACTCATCGGCAGAGTGTAGCTTTTCGTCCCGACGGTCACCTCCGCCGGCATCGCCGGAAACGATCCGGACGCGCGTCTGACGGCCGCTTCAGCCGCGCTCGCGACCGGACCGCCCGACGCCGAGACCGACAACAGGCCGCCGCTGCGACTGATCCTGAACGAGACGACGGCTCGTCCGTTAACGCCCGGCACGCAACGCTGCTGAGCCGCTATGAGGCCTCTGATCCGTCGATCGTAAGCCGCGGCGGCGGCGCGGGCCGCGCCGGCGTTCTGCGATGCGCCGCCTCTGCCGCCCGCTTGGGTCGCGGCGGTCGCCGGCGACGGCCGCTCCGCCGGTTTCTCGGCCTCGCGGCGCGGCGGCGCGGGCCGCGTGACCTGACGCTTCGGGGTCTCGCGCTTCGGCTCAGGCTTCTTGGCGACAGGCTTTGGAGCGGGCTTCGGCTTCTCGGGCTCCTCCTCGCGGGCAACCACGGTCTCCTGCGGCGGCAGAGTCACGACCGCGTCGACGTCCGGCGGAGTGGTCACGGCGTCGGGCGGCGTCTCGACCTCGGCCGTTTCGGTCTGCTCCACGGGCTCGGCCTCGTCGGTCGGATCGACCGGCTGCGTCTCGTCCGGGACCTCGGTCGCGACCGTCTCGCTGTCCGGCGGCGGCGGGGTCTCGGAGTCGTCGATCTCCTGAAGTTCCTGCGGCTCTGCGGTCTGCTCTTCGGTCTCTTCGGGCTTGACGTTCGGCGCTTCGTCCGGGCGCGCCTCCGAAGTCGCGTTCGCGCCTGCCTCGTCCATCTGCGCGGCGCCGGTGGGCGGCGGCATCATGTCGAGCTCGAGCGGAACCTGCGATTCGAAGCCGATTGGCTCCGGGGAGCGGTTCAGGTAGAGGAACAGCCCGGCGTGCAGCACGAGCGCGAACGCCCCGCCGACGATCCATCCGACGACGTTGTGGGGCTCGCGGCGCTCGCGAAGGCTGAGAGCGTCAACGGCCGCCATCGCCGCCGGCGGTTTCGAGCGCGACCAGCGCGACCTTCAGATAGCCGGCGCGGCGCAGGTCGTTCATCACCTCGGTCAGATCGCCATAGGCGACCTTCTTGTCGGCGCGCAGAAAGATGCGCTGTTCGCGATCGCCCTTGGTGACGCTTTCGAGGGTCTGGGCCAAGGCGTGCCGGTCAATCGTGCGGGAACCGATTGACAGCTTCAGGTCCTGCTGGATCGTCAGATAGACAGGGCGGTCTGGGCGCGGCTGAGGCTTGGCGGTCGAGGCCGGCAGGTCGACGCCGACGTCGACGGTCGCGAGCGGGGCCGCGACCATGAAGATGATCAGCAGCACCAGGATCACGTCGATGAACGGCGTGACGTTGATCTCGTGGGTCTCGACGAGGTCGTCGCCGCCCGAATGGTCGAGCCGTGCGGCCATGAGGAGCTACTCCGCGGCGCGGCGACGCGCCATCGGGGCCGCCGTCTCGCGGTCGAGGTCGCGGCTGACGATCCGCAGAACGGCCGCCGAGGCGTCGGCCAGCATCGCCCGGTGGCCGGCGATCTGCCGCGCGAAGAAATTGTAGATCACCACCGCCGGGATCGCGGCCACGAGACCGATCGCGGTGGCGAGCAGCGCCTCCGCGATGCCGGGCGCGACCACGGCGAGATTGGTGGTCTGGGCGTTCGAGATGCCGATGAAGGAGTTCATGATGCCCCACACTGTGCCGAACAGGCCGACGAAGGGCGCGGTCGCGCCGATGGTGGCGAGCAGGCCGGTGCCGATGGTGAGCTTGCGGGCCGCATGGGCCTCGAGACGCGACAGATGCGAGGCGACGCGCTCCTTCACGCCTTCGGGCGACAGCGCTTCCTCGGAATAGGCGAGCTCCGCGTCGGCCGCCCGCACGAAGCCCGCGATCGGCCCCGCGCCCTTGCGGTCGCCAAGCGCGCGGCGCGCGTCGTTCAGGTTGCGAGACGCTCCGAGCACGTTCAGCCCGCGCCGGACCTTGCGGCCAGCGGCCGCGAGTTCGATCGATTTCGCGACCCAGATCGTCCAGGTCAGCAGGGAGGCGAAGGCGAGGCCGATCATCACGGCCTTCACCACCCAGTCGGCCGCCATGAACATGCCGAAGGGCGACAGGTCGTGGGGCAGCTGCGCGCCGCTGAAGGTCGGCGAGGACCTTTGTTCGGCCGTCGCCTCTCCGACTGGCGCCGGGGGCTGGGCGGGCGCCTGCTGCGCGGGAGCGGCCGGGCCGGGCGCAGGAGCCTGACCGGGCTCCGTCGCCTGCACCTCCTCCGCCGGAGGCAGGGTCTGGGCGGGCTGGGGCGCCTGGCTCTGCGCCTGTCCGGCCGGGCGCTCCTGTGCGACCGCCATCGGCGCTCCGGCGCAGGACACGGCGACCAAGGCGGCCAGCAGCGTTCGGACGACGATCATTTTGCGAACTCCACGCCCTTCACGCGTGACGACGTGGAGACCATCGACAGGCAATCCTCGGCGCCGCCGCAGGCGGTGACGTCGTTCAGCAGCACGCGGCTCAAGCCGTCGCAGGGCGTGTCGGACGCGTCGAACAGCTTCACCGAGGTCTTCGACGCACGCACCGGGCCGGCCTCGACCGCGAGACGGCGCGAGATCACGCCGTCCTTGTCGAAGAAGACAAGATCAAGCTTCAGGCTGTCCATCGCCTTGTCGCCCGGATTGGCCACCACCAGCGAGACCCGGCAGGACTGGTCGCGCGCCTCGAGCCGGTTCAGCTCGATCGACACGCCGGAGGCCGCGGCGGCCGGAAGAGGCGCCGAGAGCGTCGCGGCCGACGCGGCCACGAGCGCAAACCGCCGGGCGCGCGTGAGATCATAAGGCTGCAACGACCTTACCTCCATTCAGGCACATCGGATGGACAAGAGGCGAATAGGCTCCCGCAGCTTGGACTTCAAGGGTGAGCGGGCCAATTGATAATTGCTCTAACTTGAAGGCGCGGGGCTCGGTTTTTGATAAGAGCATCGTAAGAGTCGTCTGGCGGCGACGCTCGATTTCGCGAGCTCGGCGGCGCGGCGCCCCCGGCCCGCCGCGGCTTTTTCTCACTCGGCGCGGAAAAAAATGACCGAACGGTTCGGTCAATCCTTGATCATGGTCGCGACTGGCGCTAAATCGTTGACCGAACGGTTCGGTCAATCCGCATTCGGTGACCTAACCGGGCCGCAACGCCGATCTGCGAGAAACAAGACGGCGAAGCGGTCGGAGCGACGAAAGCCGCGCTCGATCCCAGCGATGAGGCTCGCCATGGCGAAGGCCCAGCAGAGCATGGTTCAGGACGCGCCGCGTCCACGGCTCGTCGGCGACGCCTCGCCGGAGGCGCGCCGCGAGGCGCCGCGGCAACCCGAGACCTCGCCGGCCGAGGCGCCGGCCCCGAAGTCGTCTGAACCGAAGGCCAAGGGCCGCGCCGGCGCGCTCAGGAAGATCCTGCTCGGCGCCGCGGCCGCCGCCGCGATCGCGGCGGGCGGCTGGTACGGCTACGACTGGTGGACGGACGGCCGCTTCCTAATCACGACCGACGACGCCTATGTGGGCGCGGACATGGCCGTGATGGCCCCCAAGGTTTCGGGCTACGTGGCCGCCGTGCCGACGGCCCAGAACGCGCGCGTCAAGGCCGGCGACCCGCTCGTCGTGCTCGACGACGGCGATTATCGCCTCGCGCTGGAAGCTGCCGACGGCAAGATCGCGACCCAACAGGCCGCGGTGGCGCGCTTCGACAGCCAGATCGCGGCCGCAGACGCCCAACTGCTGCAGGCGGAGGCCCAGGTCGACAGCGCGAACGCCGACGCAGGCCGCGCCTCGGCGGATTTCGACCGTGCGCAAGCGCTCGCGAAGTCGAGCTACGGGTCCAAGCAGGCGCTCGACCAGGCGCGCGCCGACATGCAGCGGACGGCGGCCTCGGTCGAGGCCGCCAAAGCGGGCGTAACGGCCGCCGAGGCCAACCGCGCGGTGCTGATCGCCCAGAAGGCGGAGGCCGAGCGGACCTTGGCCGAGCTTCGCACCGCGCGCGCCCAGCGCCGCCGCGACCTCGACGCGACAGTCATCCGCGCGCCCTTCGACGGCGTGGTGGGCAACAAGTCCGTTCAGGAGGGCGACTACGTCACGCCCGGCAAGCGCGTGATGGCGGTGGTGCCGCTCGACCGCGTCTATGTCGACGCGAACTTCAAAGAGACCCAGCTCGCCGACGTCGCCCCGGGCTCCAAGGTCAGGCTCTCGGTCGACGCCTATCCGGAGCACGATGTGACGGGCGTGGTGGACAGCCTCGCGCCGGCCTCCGGCGCCCAGTTCAGCCTGCTGCCGCCCGAGAACGCGACCGGCAACTTCACCAAGATCGTGCAGCGCGTGCCGGTGCGCGTGCGGGTCGATCCGGCCGACGTCGCGAAGGGGCGGCTGCGGCCGGGACTTTCGGTGATCGCCTCGGTCGACACCCGCACGAGCCCCAAACCCGAATCCGGCGCCGTGACCGAGCGGCGCTGACCAGATCCCCGCGTCCGGATTTCCGAAGATGAGCGACGGCGCATCAAGCGACCGATCGACCGCCGACCTGGTTCGCGTCCCCCCGCGGCCGGCGGCCGGCTCCTCCTCCGGGCTTCCGGACGCGGGGAGCCGCGGCGGACCCCCGGCTCCCCCGGAGCCCGAGGTCACGCCGCGGCGCCTCATCGCGTTCTTCGCGCTGGTCTTCGGGATGTTCATGGCGATCCTGGACATCCAGATCGTGTCGTCCTCGCTGTCCGAGATCCAGGCCGGCCTGTCGGCGAGCCCCGACGAGATCTCCTGGGTCCAGACCAGCTATCTGATCGCCGAAGTGATCATGATCCCGCTTTCGGGCTATCTCGCCCGGGCGATGTCGACGCGCGTGCTGTTCTCGATCTCGGCCGCCGGCTTCACCGCCGCGAGCGTGCTCTGCGCGACCGCCACCACCTTGCCCGAGATGATCACCTACCGAGCGCTGCAAGGCTTCATCGGCGGCGGCATGATCCCGACGGCTTTCGCGGCCGCCTACACGATCTTCCCGCGCCGCCTGCAGCCCGCCATCATGGCGCTGGTCGGCCTGACCGTGACGCTCGCCCCCACCATCGGCCCGACGGTGGGCGGTTATCTCACCGAGCTGCTCTCCTGGCACTGGCTGTTCCTGATCAATGTCGTGCCCGGCGCCGCCGCGACGCTGATCGCCTGGACCATGGTCGACTTCGACCAGCCCGACTGGAGCCTCCTGAAGCGTCTCGACCTCGCGGCGCTGCTGGGCCTCGCGGTGTTCCTCGGGCCGCTCGAATATGTGCTCGAGGAGGGGTCGCGGGACGACTGGTTCCAGGACGACACGATCCGGTTCCTGACGGTCGCCAGCGTCTTCGGCGCGGCGCTGTTCTTCTGGCGCTGCTTCACGGCCCGCGAGCCGCTGGTGGATCTGCGCGCCTATCAGAACCGCAATTTCGCGGTCGGCTCGGCGCTCACCTTCACGATGGGCATCGGCCTCTACGGCATGACCTATCTCTACCCGGTCTTCCTCGGCCGGGTGCGAGGCTATGACAGCCTGCAGATCGGCGAGACGGTGTTCGTCTCCGGGCTTTTCATGTTCCTGACGGCGCCCGTCGTCGGCATCCTGTCGCGCAAGATGGACCCGCGCTACCTGATCGCCGCGGGCTTCCTCGGCTTTGCGTTGTCCTGCATCGACCTCAGCTACATCACCAAGGACTGGGCGTTCTGGGAGCTGTTCGCGCCGCAGGCGCTGCGCGGCGTTTCGCTGATGATGTGCATGGTGCCGATCAACGTCGTGTCGCTCGCCACCTTGCCGCCCGACAAGCTCAAGAACGCCAGCGGCCTGTTCAACCTGATGCGCAACCTTGGCGGCGCCTTCGGCCTCGCCTTCATCAACACCTTCCTGAACGAGCGGCAGGATATCCACATGCTGCATCTGCGCGAGCACGTGACCTGGGGCCGGCAGGTCGCGGAGGAGCGGCTCGCCGGGATGACGCAGACCTTGTCGGACCGGCTCGGCTCTGACGCCGAGCTCGGCGCGGTGAAGCAGCTTTCCAACAACGTCCGCCAGCAGGGACTGGTGCTGTCCTTCGGCGACCTGTTCTGGGCGCTGACGATCCTGTTTGCGGTGATCGTCGTGCTGGTTCCGCTGGTGCGGCGGCCAACGCCCGGCGCCGCGGCCACGCCGGCGCACTAGCCCCTCTGCACGCCATCCCGAATGAAGGGGTGCAGCTGCGGGATGATGGCCGCCACCACGTGAAGCCGACCCGAGATCACCCCGCGCACGGCTATCATTTCATCGGCGATCGCCTGCAATTTGTGCGCGGGCCCTTGCACCAGAACCGTCTCCAAGGTCCGGTTCTCCGTGAGATGGACGTGGAACGAGGCGATGACCTCGTCGATATGGGCGCGCTGTAGGTCGCCGAGCCGCTGCTCCACGCCGGTCGAAAGCTGGCCGTAGAACAGGGTGATGGAGCCCACCATCACCTCCTCGCCGAGCTCGGTGCGGTCATCGACGAGCGCGCGGTGCAGGGTCTCGGCTACGGCCTGCGACCGGCTTGCGAATTTCCGGCGCGCCGTCATTGCGTCGATGTCGCGCACCAGCGCCGCCGGCAAGGACAGGCTGACGCGATCGAGAGCGTCGCGACGCCCGTCCGCCGCCGCCCCGCGTGAGCCTCTCCCCCGTCCCTCCGCCATCGCCCCCTCCGCTGGCACGCCCCGTGCATGACTCTCGTTATTACGAATATCGGAATTCGTAATAACTGGCGAGAGGACATCGCATGGGTTCGCTGGGAAAACTCATTCGCGCCGCGGCGCTCGCGCTTCTGGCGGTCGGGGCGGTCGCGTCGCCGGGACGGGCCGCCGACGGGCCCCTGCGCGTCGGCTACAGCGACTGGCCGGGCTGGGTGGCGTGGCAGGTCGCGATCGACAAGGGTTGGTTCAAAGAAGCGGGCGTCGACGTCCAGTTCGAATGGTTCGACTATTCGGCCTCGATGGAGGCGTTCGGCGCCGGCAAGATCGACGCCGTCACCGTCACCAATGGCGACGCGTTGGTGATGGGCGCGAACGGGTCGAAGAGCGTGATGATCATGCTCACCGACTATTCCAACGGCAACGACATCATCGTCGGCAAGCCGGGCCTGAAGTCGCTCGCGGACCTTAAGGGCAAGAAGGTCGGACTGGAGTCGGGCCTCGTCGAGCACCTGCTGATCCTGAACGGCCTCGAAAAGGCCGGCCTCAAGGAGACCGACGTCGAGATCGTCAACGTCAAGACCAACGAGACCCCGCAGGTCTTCGGAACCCCGGACGTTTCGGCGATCGGCGCCTGGCAGCCGATCGCGGGCGCCGCGATGCGCGCCGCTCCGGGGTCGCGGCCGCTCTACACCTCGGCCGACCAGCCGGGATTGATCTACGACGTGGTGACGGTCTCGCCGACGAGCCTCGCGGCCCGCAAGCAGGACTGGGCCAAGTTCGTGAAGGTCTGGGACAAGGTCGTGGCCTATATCTCCGACCCGAAGACCAAGGACGACGCCGTCAAGATGATGGCGAACCGCGTCGGCGTGCCGCCGGAAAGCTACGCGAAGCTCCTCAAGGGGACCCGGCTGCTCAGTCTCGCCGAGGGCGCCAAGGTCTTCGAGGACTCCGACGGCTTTGGCTCGCTCTACGGCTCGTCGCGCAACGCCGACGCGTTCAACGTGAAATACGGCGTCTACAAGGACGCGCAGGACGTGAAGTCCTATATAGAGCCGTCGATCGCGAAGGCCGCCACCGCCAAGGCCGCGGCGAAGTAAGACGTCGTGGCGGAGGCCGCGATCCCGCAGCCGGCCGGCGCGCGAAAGAGTCGGCCGGTCTCGGCCGGCTGGTTCGCGGTCGGCCGGGCGCCGAGCCCGCGCGCGCGGCTCATCCTCGGCGTGCTGAGTTTCCTGCTGCCGCTCGCGATATGGTCGGCGGTCTCCTACCTGCCCTTCCTCTGGCATCCGCTGATCGAGATCACCGATCCCGGCGACGTCGCCTATTTCGAGAAGGGGATGCGGGCGCCGGGCGACGCCTTCGCGGCCGAGGTCGAGGCCGCCAAGGCCGGCGGCCAGGCGCCGCCGCAGGGCGTCCCGGCGAACCCGGTCTATCTGCCGGCCCCGCACGAGGTCGCGGTCGCGCTGTGGAAGGCCGTGTTCCCGGCCGAGGGCGGCGGAACCTCCCTGCTCGGCGCCTTCTGGCACTCGGTCCAGATCATCTTCTGGGCCTTCCTCATCTCCTCCGCCGTCGGCGTGCCGCTCGGCGTCCTCTGCGGGGCCTACTCCTCGATCGGCCGGCTGACCGAGCCCTTCGTCGAGTTCTTCCGCTACCTGCCGGCGCCTGCCTTCGGCGCGCTCGCGGTGGCGGTGCTCGGCATCTACGACGGGCCGAAGATCGCGATCGTGGTGATCGGCACGTTCTTCCAGCAGGTGCTGATCATCGCCGCCACCACGCGCCGCGTGGAATACGCGCTGCTGGAGGCCGCCCAGACGCTCGGCGCTCGGAACCTCCGGCTGGTGCGGCGCGTCGTGGTGCCGGCGATCCTGCCGGACCTCTACAACGACCAGCGCATCCTGCTCGGCTGGGCCTGGACCTACCTGATCGTCGCCGAGCTGGTCGGCACCTCGTCGGGCATCACCTTCTTCATCACCCAGCAGGCGCGCTACCAGCATTTCGAGAATGTCTACGCCGCGATCCTGATCCTCGGCGTGGTGGGCTTCGGCTCCGACCTGCTGCTCGCCCGGCTCGGCCGCTGGCTGTTCCCCTGGAAGGCGACCAGCGCATGAGCGGGTCGCTTGCGCTTCCCGAGCAGAGCGAAGACGTCCGCGCCCGCTTCGCGCGCATCAAGGCCCGCGAGGAGATACTGCAGGTCCGCGGCCTCGTGAAGCGCGTCCCGAGCGGCTCGGGCGAACGCACCATTCTCGGCGGGATCGACCTCGTCACCCACCGGCGCGAATTCCTGTGCGTGGTCGGCCCGTCAGGCTGCGGGAAGTCGACGCTGATCCGCACCATCGCAGGCCTCGAGGAGGCGCAGGGCGGCGACATCCTGGTCACGGGCCGGCCTGTGCACGGTCCGGGACCCGACCGCGCCATGGTGTTCCAGGGCTACACGCTGTTCCCCTGGCTCAGCGTGCTGCGCAACGTCATGTTCGGCCTCGAAATGGCCGGCCTGCCCAAGGCCGAGGCCGATCGGCAGGCGCGTCAGTGGCTCACGCTGGTCGGGCTCGAGCCCTACGCCGACGCCTATCCGGCGCAACTGTCGGGCGGCATGAAGCAACGCGTCGCGATCGCCCGCGCGCTCGCGATCCAGCCGCGCATCCTGTTGATGGACGAGCCGTTCTCGGCGCTCGACGCCCGCACCCGCGCGCGCATGCAGGCCTATCTGGTCGACATCTGGCGCAAAATCGACGTCACCATCCTGTTCATCACCCATGACCTCGACGAGGCGGTGCTGCTCGCCGACCGCATCCTGGTGCTGAAGGCCAATCCCGGCGAGGTGGTGGAACTGATGGAGGTGCCGGCGCTCCGTCCGCCCGGCGGCCGGAGCCTCGACGACCCGGCGCTGGAGGCGACGCTCGCCCGGCTCGAAAGCCTGATCCACGCCCACGAACAGGCGGGCGCCGAGGACGACGAGCCCGCGCCGCCGGTGGTGAAGCTCGACAGCGTCGGCCACGGGGTCGACTGACATGCTCTGGGCGGAGCGGACCTGGGAGGAACTGCCGGGCGACCTCGCCGCCGCCGCGAACGCCGCGATCCTGCCCGTCGGGGCGACCGAGCAGCACGGGCCGCATCTCGGCGCGGGCATGGATTTCCTGCTCGCCGACCGGCTCTGCCGCGACGTCGCGGAAGCGACCGGCGTGCCGATGCTGCCGACGGTCCCCTATGGCTGCTCTCTCGGCCACAGCCGGCGCTGGCCCGGGACCATCGCGCTTGATCCCGTCCTGACGACCCGCCTGGTCGCCGCGGTCGGCGAGGGCGCCTACGCCTCGGGCGTCCGGCGGCTCTTCATCGTCAACGCGCATGTCACCAACGCCGCGCCGCTGAGGTCCGCGCTCGAGCTCCTGCGCGCCGCTCATGACGACCTGATGGTCGCGCTTCTGAACACCGCGACCCTGAGCGAGCGGGTGCGCGAGGCGCATTTCGCCGACGCCGCCGACTGGCATGCGAACGACGCCGAGACCTCGCTGATGATGGCGCTCGCGCCCGGCGTCGTCCGGCCCGACCGCCTCGCCGACGCCGACGACCCCGATCGCACGGAGGGCCTCGTCTTCGCCCACCCGGTCAACCGCACCAGCCGCAACGGGGTGACCGGAACGCCTAGCAGCGCAAGCGCCGAGAAGGGCGCGCGCCTCTTCGTCTGGATGGTCGAGGACCTCGCGGCGATCGTCCGGCGCGGCCTCGCCGAATCCCCTCCCCTGCCGCATGGCTATGACGAGCCCGCGGCGATCCCCGTGAAAGCATGAGTGCCATGGAAGCCAGCGACGACGTCAAAGCCGTGATGGACGACCTGCGCGCCCGCGGCGTGAAATACTGCATCGGGGCCTATGTCGACCTGCACGGCGCGCAGAAGGGCAAGGTCGTGCCGCTCGACCACCTGCCGCAGATGGCGGCGGGCTCCGAGCTCTACACCGGCTATGCGCTCGACGGGCTTGGCCAGAAGCCGAACGACGACGAGTTCGCCTCCGTGCCGGACCTCGACCGCTTCATCCAGCTGCCCTGGGAGCCCAAGATCGCCTGGGCGCCGGCCGACGTGACGCTGAAGGGCGAGCCCTATCCGCTCTCGACCCGCGTCGTGCTGAAGCGCGTGATGGAGGAGGCGCGGGCGCTCGGCTTCGGCTTCAACCTCGGCATCGAGTGCGAGATCTTCCTGCTGAGGAAGGAGGCCGACGGCTCGCTCTCGATCCCCGACCCCGACGACAGGCTCGTGAAGCCCTGCTACGACGTCCGCGGCTTCCTTTCCAATTTCGGCTGGGTCGACCGGATGGCCGAGACCATCCAGGCGCTCGGCTGGGACCTCTATTCCTTCGACCACGAGGACGCCAATGGCCAGTTCGAATTCGACTTCGCCTATTCGGACGCGCTGACGACCGCCGACCGCCTGACCTTCTTCCGCCTGATGGCGAAGCAATACGCCGCCGATTTCGGGCTGGTCGCGACGATGATGCCGAAGCCCTTCGCGAACCGGACGGGCAATGGCGCGCATTTCAACATGTCGTTGTCGGACGCCGAGACGGGCAAGAACCTGTTCGCCCGCGCAGCAGGCGACGACCCGCGCGGGCTCGGACTGTCGGAGACCGGCTATCACTTCATCGCCGGCGTCATCCGCCACGGAAGGGCGCTCTGCGCGGCCTTCGCACCGACCGTGAACTCCTACAAGCGCCTCACGCGCCGGGGCGCGATGGCGACTTTCTCATGGGCGCCGGTGTTCAACTCCTACGGCTCGAACAACCGCACCAACTCGATCCGCGTGCCGATGGGCGGCGGCCGCTGCGAGAGCCGCAACGCGGACGGGGCCGCGAACCCCTATCTCGCCGCGGCGCTGGCGCTCGCCGCGGGACTGGAGGGCGTGCGCGAAAGGCTCGATCCAGGCGAGCCCAACGAGGACAATCTGTACGAGATCAGCGAGGCCGAGCGGGCGCGGCGCGGCATCGAGTTCCTGCCCCAGACGCTGGCGGAGGCGGTCGACGCCTTCGAGGCCGACCCGCTGGTCGAGAAGACGCTCGGCCGAGAACTGCGAGACGCCTTCGTCGAGCTGAAGCGCGAGGAGTGGCGCGAATACCACGCGACGATCTCTCCCTGGGAGACTGAGCGTTACAGCCATTTGTTCTGAGGCCGCCGCCTCACATGTGGATGGCGCGGCCCTCGACGGCGAGCGCCGCCTCCTTGACCGCCTCCGCGAGCGTCGGATGGGCGTGGCAGGTGCGGGCGATGTCCTCGGACGACGCGCCGAACTCCATGGCCATCGCGGCCTCGGCGATCAGGTCGCCGGCGCGCGGGCCGACGATGTGGACGCCCAGCACCCGGTCGGTCCTGGCGTCGGCCAGAATCTTCACGAAGCCGTCCGTGGTCGCGTTCGCCTTGGCGCGACCATTGGCGGTGAACGGAAATTTGCCGGCTTTGTAGTCGACGCCGTCGGCCTTCAGCTCTTCCTCGGTGCGGCCGACCGAGGCGACTTCCGGGTAGGTGTAGACCACGTTGGGGATCACCCCGTAGTTCACGTGCCCGGCCTTGCCCGCCAGGATCTCGGCGATCGCGATGCCCTCGTCTTCGGCCTTGTGGGCGAGCATCGGGCCGGCGATCACATCGCCGATGGCGTAGATCCCGTCGATATTAGTCTTGAAATGGCCGTCGGTCTTCACGCGGCCGCGCTCGTCGAGCTCGACGCCGGCCTCCTTGAGGCCAAGCCCTTCCGTGTAGGGAGCGCGCCCGATCGCGACCAGCACGACGTCGGCCTCGACGGTCTCGGCGTCGCCGCCCTTGGCGGGCTCGATCGCAACCTTGAGCCGCTCGCCCGCCTTCTCCGCGCCCGTGACCTTCGAGCCGAGCTTGAACCCGATCCCCTGCTTGCCGAGGATGCGGTGGAACTGCTTGGACATCTCCGCGTCCATCCCCGGCAGGATGCGGTCGAGGAACTCGACCACCAGCACCTCCGAGCCGAGCCGCCGCCAGACCGAGCCAAGCTCCAGCCCGATCACCCCGCCGCCCACGACGACGAGCTTCTTGGGCACGGCCGGCAGCGCCAGCGCGCCCGTCGACGACACGATCTTGGTCTCGTCGATCTCGAGGCCCTTCAACCGCGCGACGTCGGAACCGGTCGCGATCACGATCGACTTGGTCTCGAGCGTGGACGTCTCGCCATTCTCGGCCGTGACCTCGACCTTGCCGGCGCCGAGGATCTTGCCCGCACCGCGATGCGCTTCGACCTTGTTCTTCTTGAGCAGGAACTCGACGCCCTTGACGTTGCCGGCGACGCCCTCGTCCTTAAACGCCATCATCTTCTTGAGGTCGAGGTCGGGCTTCGGGCCGACGATCCCCATCTTCTCGAAGGCGTGGCCCGCTTCGTCGAACAGCTCGGAGGCGTGCAACAGCGCCTTGGACGGGATGCAGCCGACGTTCAAGCAAGTTCCGCCGTGGGTCGCGCGCTTCTCCACCACGGCGACCTTGAGGCCGAGCTGCGCCGCGCGGATCGCGCAGACATAGCCGCCGGGGCCCGTGCCGATGACGACGAGATCGTAGGCCATTGCTCTCTTTCGGATTTCGTTCGAGGAGGGGCGGTGAGACGTCGAGTCAGGCGTCCGCCAGCGGGGCGTTGAAGGCCCAGACATGGCCGAACGGGTCCAGGATGCGCCCATAGCGGGCGTTCCAGAAGGTGTTTTCGGCCGGCATCACGATGACGGCGCCGGCGGCCTCGGCCTTCTCCATCGCGGCGTCGACGTCGGCGGCCGAGCCGAGATTGACGTTGATCGCGACGCTCGGGCCGCCCGCGGTCTTGGGCGACAGGACCTTGCCGTCGCCATGGTGCTCGGGGAACTCGTCGTGGATCAGCACCTCGCCGCCGAACAGGCGAACGGTCGCGTGCATCAGGCGGACCCCGTCCTGCGCCGGCACCTTCATGGAGATCTGGGCGCCGAACGCCTTCTGGTAGAAGGCGAGCGCCGCAGATCCGCCCTTGACGCAGAGGTGAGGCTGGACGGGGGGATGCTGGTCAGTGTCGGGCATCGCTCCTCACTTCGCCGACGAAACGCGGCCGCCCGCGCCCTTCGCACGTATCTGTTTCGCCTGATGCGCGACCGCGAGCCTGGTCGTCGCGAAGATGGCGAGCGCGAGGCCCAGAAACCACGGGGCGATCGTCATGAGCTCGCCCGCCATGCCCTCATCGCCCCAGAGATCGATCGCGAAGAACGCGACGATCGCCGCCATGGTGAGGCAGGCGAGGACCATCCGGCGGTCCCAGGCCCGCTTCATCGCGTCGATCTCGGCGGCGACCGCCGGCGGGTCGACGACGCTCACAGATCCATCACCAGCCGCGCCGGGTCCTCCAGGCTTTCCTTTACGCGGACGAGGAAGGTCACGGCTTCCTTGCCGTCGACGATGCGGTGGTCGTAGCTCAGCGCGAGATACATCATCGGCCTGACCTCGACCTTGCCGCCGATCGCCATCGGCCGCTCCTGGATCTTGTGCATGCCGAGGATGCCGGACTGCGGCGCGTTGAGGATCGGGGTCGACATCAGCGACCCGTAGATGCCGCCATTGGTGATCGTGAAGGTGCCGCCCTGCATCTCCTCGATGCCGAGCTTGCCGTCGCGGGCGCGGCGGCCGAAGTCCGAGATCGTCTTCTCGATGCCCGCGAGGCCCATCAGGTCGGCGTCGCGCACCACCGGCACCACGAGGCCGCGCTCGGTGCCGACCGCGATGCCGACATGGTAGTAGTTCTTGTAGACGAGGTCGGTCCCGTCGATCTCGGCGTTGACGCTCGGAATGTCCTTCAGCGCCTGGATCACCGCCTTCACGAAGAAGCCCATGAAGCCGAGCTTCACGCCGTGCTTCTTCTCGAACGTGTCCTTGTACTTGGCGCGCAGCGCCATGACCTCGGTCATGTCGACCTCGTTGAAGGTCGTGAGCATGGCCGCGGTGTTCTGGGCGTCCTTGAGGCGGCGCGCGATGGTCTGGCGCAGCTTCGTCATCCGGACGCGCTCCTCGCGCGCCGCATCGTCGGTCGCGGAGGGCGCGCGGAACTGCGGGGTCGGCGCCTGAGGCTGCGGGGCCGACGGTCGCTCAGGCGCCTTGGCCTGCCCGCCGCCCTCAGCCGCCGCCAGCATGTCGCCCTTGGTGACGCGGCCGTCCTTGCCCGTGCCCTTCACCGTGGACGGATCGATCCCGGCCTCGTCCGAGATGCGGCGCACCGAGGGCGCGAGCCCGGCGTCGGCCGGCGCGGCGCCGCCATTGGCCTTGGGCTTCGCGTCTTCCTTGGCCCTTGACTTGGTCTCGTTGGCGTCGTCCTTGATCGGCTTCGGCTCTTCGGCCTTGGCCTCCTTCTTGGCGGGCTCCTTCGGCGCCTCCTTGGCGGCCGCGCCCTCGCCGGCTTCGATCGAGCCGAGCAGCGCCCCGACCCCGACGGTCTCGCCGTCGCCGGCCTCGATCGCGCCGAGCACGCCGGCGGCGGGCGCCGGAACCTCGAGCGTGACCTTGTCGGTCTCGAGCTCGACCACGGGCTCGTCCTGCTTGACCGCCTCGCCGGGCTTCTTGAACCAGCGGCCGATTGTGGCCTCGGTGACGGACTCGCCGAGCGTCGGAACGCGGATTTCAGTGGCCATCAGATCGCCCCTCGCCCGAGGGACCTCCCCTGTTCAAGGACGCGGACGCCGGACGGCGCCGCTCGCCGCATGCACTCTAGGCGGCGCGATACGATTTTCCGACCCGGTCATAGACGATTTCGCTTGAGCCGGGTCACGCGAAATCGTGAGGTCGGCTACTCCCCCAGCGCGTCGTTCAGGAACGCCTGAAGCTGGGAGAGATGCTTGGACATCAGGCCCGTGGCGGTCGCCGCGGCCGCAGGCCGCCCGGCGTAGCGCGGCCGGCGGTGCAGCGCGCCGATCGTGTTCAGCGCCCACTCGATATAGCTCTCGACGAAGAACCAGGAGCCCATGTTCTTGGGCTCCTCCTGGCACCAGACGATCTCGGCCTGCTTGAAGCGCGACAGCTCGTTGACCGCGGCCTTCGCCGGGAACGGGTAGAGCTGCTCGACACGGAGCACGTAGACGTCGTCGACGCCGCGCTTCTCGCGCTCCTCGACCAGGTCGTAATAGACCTTGCCCGAGCACATCACGACGCGGCGGATCTGGTCGTCGGGCTTGAGCTTCACGGTCGAGCCCGGCGAGAGCTCGGCGTCGTCCCACAGCAGCCGGTGGAACGACGTGCCCTCGTCCATCATCGACATCGACGAGGTCGCCCGCTTGTGACGGAGCAGCGACTTCGGCGTCATCAGCACCAGCGGCTTGCGGAAATCCCGCACCAGCTGCCGGCGCAGGATGTGGAAGTAGTTCGCCGGCGTCGTGACGTTCGCGACCTGCATGTTGTCCTCGGCGCACATCTGCAGATAGCGCTCGAGACGGGCCGAGGAGTGCTCGGGCCCCTGGCCCTCATAGCCGTGCGGCAGCAGCATCACGAGGCCGGACATTCTGAGCCACTTGCGCTCGCCCGACGAGATGAACTGGTCGATCACCACCTGCGCGCCGTTCGCGAAGTCGCCGAACTGCGCTTCCCACAGGGTGAGGGCGTTCGGCTCGGCGAGCGTGTAGCCATATTCGAAGCCGAGCACGGCCTCTTCCGACAGCATCGAGTTGATGACCTCGAAGCGCGCCTGGTCCTCGGAGAGGTTCGAGAGCGGCGTGAAGCGCGCCTCGGTCTCCTGATCGGTCAGCACCGAGTGGCGCTGGCTGAAGGTGCCGCGCTCGACGTCCTGGCCCGAGAGCCGGACCGGCCTGCCTTCGGTCAGCAGCGACCCGAAGGCGAGCGCCTCGGCCATCGCCCAGTCGAGCCCCTCGCCGTCCTCGGCCATCTTGCGGCGGTTGTCGAGCAGGCGCTGGACCGTGCGGTGGACGTGGAAGCCCTCCGGCGCGGAGGCGATCTTGCGGCCGAGCTCCTTCAGCCGCTCGATCGGCACGCCGGTCTTGCCGCGGCGCGGGTCGTCGAGGTCGCGGGTGACCTTGATGCCCGACCAGCGGCCGTCCAGCCAGTCCGCCTTGTTGGGCTTGTAGGACTGGCCCGACTCGTACTCGGCCTCGAGCCTTTCGCGGAACGCCTGGCGCATCGCGTCGACTTCGCCCGGCTTGATCACGCCCTGGTCCTCGAGCCGCTTCGAATAGATCTCAAGCGCGGTCGGATGGCTGCGGATGAGCTTGTACATCCGCGGCTGGGTGAAGGCCGGCTCGTCGCCCTCGTTGTGGCCGAAGCGCCGATAGCAGAACATGTCGATCACGACCGGCTTGTGGAACTTCTGCCGGAACTCGGTCGCGATCTTGGCCGCGAAGGTCACGGCCTCCGGGTCGTCGCCGTTCACGTGGAAGATCGGCGCCTCGATCATCTTGGCGCTGTCGGACGGATAGGGCGAGGAGCGCGCCATGCGCGGCGCGGTCGTGAAGCCGATCTGGTTGTTGATGATGAAATGCACCGAGCCGCCGGTCTTGTGGCCGCGCAGCCCCGACAGGCCGAAGCATTCCGGGATCACGCCCTGGCCCGCGAAAGCGGCGTCGCCGTGGATCAGCAACGGCATCACCCTGGTGCGGTCGACGTCGGTGTGCTGGTCCTGCTTGGCCCGGACCTTGCCCAGCACCACCGGATCGACGATCTCGAGATGCGAGGGGTTGGCGGTCAGCGACAGGTGGACGGTGTTGCCGTCGAACTCGCGGTCCGACGACGCGCCGAGATGGTATTTGACGTCGCCCGAGCCCTCGACCTCGTCGGGGGTCCAGGAGCCGCCCTTGAACTCGTGGAAGATCGCGCGGTGCGGCTTGCCGAGCACCTGGGACAGGATGTTCAGGCGCCCGCGATGCGCCATGCCGACCACGATCTCGCGCACCCCGAGCGCGCCGCCGCGCTTGATGATCTGCTCGAGCGCCGGGACGATCGACTCGCCGCCGTCGAGGCCGAAACGCTTGGTGCCGGTGTATTTGACGTCGAGGAACTTTTCGAAGCCCTCGGCCTCGACCAGCTTGTTGAGGATCGCCTTGCGGCCCTCGGCCGTGAAGGCGACGCCCTTGTCCGGCCCCTCGATGCGCTCCTGGATCCACGCCTTCTCGGCGGGCTCGGAGATGTGCATGAACTCGACGCCGAGCGTGCCGCAATAGGTCCGCCGAAGGATCGCGAGCATCTCGCGCACGGTCGCGTATTCGAGGCCGAGCACGTAGTCGATGAAGATCTTTCGGTCCATGTCGGCTTCGGTGAAGCCGTAGGAGGCGGGGTCGAGCTCCTCGCGCTCGGGGCGGGGCTCGAGCTTCAGCGGGTCGAGATCGGCGGCGAGATGCCCGCGGATGCGGTAGGCGCGGATCATCATCAACGCGCGGGTGGAGTCCCGCGTCGCCGCCTTGATCTCGTCAGGCGTGAGCGCCTCGCCCTTCTGGGCCGCCTTGGCCTTGAGCCGGTCGCCAATGACGACCTCGCTGCGGCCCCAGTCGCCGTCGAGCGCCGAGACCAGCTCGCCATTGGCGTGGACCGGCCAGTTCGGCTTTTCCCAGGATGGTCCCTCGGCCGATTTCTCGACCGCGCCGGCCTCGTCGTCGAGCTCCTCGAAGAAGGCCCGCCAGGCGGGCTCCACGGAGGACGGGTCCCTCAGATACTGGGCCTGAAGGTCCTCGACATAGGCGGCGTTCCCGCCCCAGAGGAAGGAGGTGCGGGAAAATCCTTCGTTCGCCGCCTGGCGTGACATCGGAAAAGCCTTGAGATCGGATCGGTTGCTGGCGTTTCGCAGCGCAATATAGGCGCAGAGCGTTCGGATTTGAACGATGGAAATGAGGAAATGCCGTGGCGGTGCGGCCAGCCGCGATCACGGATCGCTGCCGTTCGTTTCAGATACGCGAGCGAAATGGCAGCGTCCGGCGAGTTGACCGGACCGGGGCAGCCTGCACGGGGGCGGATGGATTGGGGCAAGCTGTGGTTGAGGCGACGTCCGCGTCGATCGTCGAAAGTCCGCGGACGCCGCCTCGGGCCTAAGCCACGGCCGGACCATCGGCCGCCGATGGTTAACGATTGATTAACAAACGAGGGACGGGAGCCGGCGAACGCCGCCCCGTCCCCGAAGGCCCGAGGCCTCAACCCTTCAGCAGCTCGACGAGGGTTTTTCCGAGTCTGGCGGGGCTTGGCGACACCCGGACG
>NZ_RYFI01000010.1:0-114 GCF_004103825.1 Hansschlegelia zhihuaiae | reverse complement strand
CGCGGCGTCCTCCTCGGCCGAGCCGCCGATCTCGCCGATCATCACGATCGACTGGGTGGCGTCGTCGGCCAGGAACAGCTCCAGCATGTCGATGAACTCGGTCCCCTTCACAGG
>NZ_RYFI01000001.1:463862-487739 GCF_004103825.1 Hansschlegelia zhihuaiae | reverse complement strand
ATATGGCGACACGCAGCGTAACTTGACCCAAAACACGGAAGATGCCCGGGTCAGGCCCGGGCATGACGGCGGCGCTCGAAAAGCCGTCGCTCAGATCACGACAGCCAGAGCTCGATCGTCCCGGGACGCGGCGGCGCGCCGTAGGACCGGTAGTCCTGCGCTACGGGGTTCGCGCCGTCCGACAGGGCGTCCCGCACGGCGCGCTGGAGCTCCGAGACCGCGCTCCGGTCGGCGTCGTAGAAGAAGCGGACGGAATCGCGCCTCACCGGGAGCCTCACGCCGCGGATCTCCGCGACCGAGACGCCGCGGCGGCGGAGCTCCGCCGCCACCGCGCGGGCGCGGTTGCGCGCGGCCGGATCGGACGACCGCACATGGATGAAGACGCGCACCGGACCGCTCGCCTGGGCGGACCGGTCGGCCTCTTGCGTCTCGTCATAGGAGGCGCGACGGTCTGCGGCGGGGGCAGGCGTCGGCGTCGGGACCGCGGTGTTCACCACCCGGGCGCGGGAGCGGTCCGGATCCGGGTTCGGTTGCGGAGGCGCGTCGACGGTCGCGGTGGAGTCTTGGGGCTGGTCCGCCGGCGCCGCCTGCGCCCCCTCCTGCGGCGCGCCGTCTTCGACCGGCGCCGAGGGATCGTTGCTGACGACCGCCAGTTCGCCATCCGACGGCGCCACGGGGCCGGTCAGTTCCGCGACCTGGCGCTGCAACGCGCCGCGCTTTTCCTCGAGAGCCGCGACCCGCTCGTTCGTCTCGGCGAGTTCGCTCTCCTTCGCGTTCGCGCGCCGCTGAAGATCGGCGAGCGCGTCCTCGCGACGCTTGCGCTCCTCGTCGAGCGAGGCGACGCGCTTCTCGCGCTCGATGATCTGCGCGTCGAGGGCCTTCGCCTGATCAGCCTTGTGGTCGCCGAAGCCGGAGAGGGCCGAGACGCCGGTAAGCAGCGCCGCCACCAGCGCACAGGTCCCGATCATGGGCCAGAGGCGCGACCAACCCCCGGTCGCGCCGCGATCCGGAAACTGCGCGCGCGCGCCATCCCGCACGCCGGTCTTTGACGCGCTTGACGCCTTGTCGAAACGCCCGTCGGCCATGGCCAGATTTCCTCCGAAGACGCCCCTCGTCTTGCGCACGCATCGGACCGTTTCACGCGCCGATCGGACGGCGCCTGCGCACCTGCCGAACGCGAAAGCAGCCCGCTGGTTTCCGAGCGCGCCCTATTAAAATTCGGACGAGGCGCTTTCAGGCCGCCTTCGCGACCTTTGCGGCGAGCCGCAAGTCTTCGACGAAGCGGGCATATTCGACCTGCTTCCGGTCTTCGTCGGGCAGCCTCAGCAGAAATGAGGGATGCACGGTCACCAGCAGGTCCGGGCCGTCCTCGCGCTCGATCACCGAGCCGCGCGCCTCGCCGATCTTGACCGGCCGTCCCACGACGGCCCGCGCGGCCGTCGCGCCCATCGCGACCACGAGACTCGGCCGGATCGCCGCGAGCTCGCGCTCGAGCCAGGGCCGGCAGGCGGCGATCTCGGTCGGCCCCGGCGTCTTGTGCAGCCTGAACTTGCCGCGCGGCTCGAATTTGAAATGCTTCACTGCGTTGGTGACGTAGACCTTGGAGCGGTCGAGGCCGGCGTCCTTCGCGGCCCGGTCGAACAGCGCGCCGGCCGGGCCGACGAAGGGGCGGCCCACGATGTCCTCCTTGTCGCCAGGCTGCTCGCCCACCACCACGATCCGCGCCTCCGCCGGCCCTTCGCCGAACACCGCCTGGGTGGCGTTCGCCCAGAGCGGGCATGCGCGGCAATCCTCGACCTCTTCGCGGAGTTCGTCGATCGGCGTGGAGGCTTCGGCCGGGACGGTCTCAAACTTCGGCATCAGGCGCTGGCCCTTTTTCGGCGCCGCCGGGACGGCCGCCACCATCTCGCTCGTCCGGCGCGAGGCGGACGCGATCAACGGACCAATGAGCGGGGCCTCCGGAAGGTTGCGCCAATATTTCTTCGGCATCTCGGCCCGCATCGCCGCAATCTTGAGCCGCGCCGGGTTGAAGATGCTGGCGTAATAGGTCCGCCAGACGGCTTCGAGCGCGTCGCCGTCGGGCGCGTCGGCCCGGCTCGCGCCCTTGGCGAAGGCGAGCTCAGCCCCGTTCCAATGCGCCGAGCGCTCGGGCGTCAGGATCGACCAGCGCATCGCCGCGAAGCGACGGACGAAAAACGGCGCGGTCGCCGCGACGATGTGGTGCTCGGGCTCGAACCAGGCGACGAAATGGGGTCCGGCCTCGCCCGAAATCTCCCGGAAGCGCACGAACGCCGTCATCTTGTGCTTGTCGCGGCGGACCGCCTTGGCCAGCGCTTTGGCGCGCACGACGTCGGGGTCGGCCGCGTCATCGAGGATCCGCCGGTCGGCCGCAAGCCGCACGAGCAGCCGGTAGAACAGGTCGAAGCGTCCGGGATTGCGATGCAGCAGCCCAGTCTCGGCGAGTTCGACGAAGCCGCGCGGCACGCGCGGATGCGAAGGGCCCAGTGAAGCGGGCGTCGGCGTCGGAGCTGCGCGGGGCGCCGGGCCGAACAGATTGGCCGACCCATCGCCGGTCGACCAGACGACCGAGAAGGGCGGGACGCCCTCTGCGACGAGCGCGCGCGCCGCGGCACGCCAGCCCGCGACGTCCGCCGGCCCATCGAGCGGGACGAGCCGCGTCACAGCGCGAGCGCCATCTGGCGCGGGGACGGGACGAGCTCTTCCAGCAGCCTTTCTCTATCGAGCGCCGCAATTGAGGGCGTATGGTCGGCGAGCTTGAGGAACGGCGCGACCTTGGCGACCGACACTCTGAGACGCGCGAGGTCGACGCTGCGGATGGCGCGGAAGCGGCGGGTCGAAAGGATGCGATCGACGGTGGTCTTGCCGAGTCCCGGCACCCGCAGCAGCTCCTCGCGAGAGGCGCGCGCGACGTCGATCGGGAAGCGGCCGCGGTTGCGAAGCGCCCAGGCGAGCTTGGGGTCCACCCGAAGGTCCAGCATGCCGCCGCCTTCGGTGATTTCCTGCACCGAAAACCCATAGAAGCGCATGAGCCAGTCGGCCTGGTAAAGTCGATGTTCGCGCATCAACGGCGCGCGCTGCAGAGGCAGGGCGGCGCTGGGCTCGGGGATCGGGCTGAAGGCGGAGTAGTAGACCCGTTTCAGCCGATAGCCGGCATAGAGGTTGGCCGAGGTCTCGAGGATCTCGCGGTCGTCTGAGGCGTCCGCGCCGACGATCATCTGCGTGCTCTGCCCCGCAGGCGCAAAGCGCCGGGATTTCTTCTCGGCCTGCGCCTCCTCGATGCGAGTCCTCAGGCCCGCCATTGTGCGGCGGACCGCGCGGGCGTCCTTCTCTGGCGCGAGCGCCTTGAGGCTCGCGTCCGTCGGAAGCTCGACATTGATCGAGAGCCGGTCGGCGAAGAGGCCGGCCTGCGAGATCAACTCCGGGGAGGCGTCCGGGATCGTCTTGAGGTGGATATAGCCCCGGAAGCCGTGGTCGAGCCTGAGGCTGCGAGCCACGCGCACGACCTGCTCCATCGTGTAGTCCGGGCTGCGGATCACGCCGGAGGACAGGAACAGGCCCTCGATATAGTTGCGGCGATAGAAGTCGAGCGTCAGGCCCACGACCTCCTCGACCGAGAAACGGGCGCGCGGCGTGTTGCTGGACGCACGGTTGACGCAATAGAGGCAGTCGAACGCGCAGGCGTTGGTGAGAAGGACCTTCAGCAGCGAGATGCAGCGGCCGTCCGGCGCGTAGGAGTGGCAGATGCCGGCGCCTTCCGTCGAGCCGAAGCCGCGCGCCGGACCGCCTCGCGTCGGCGCGGAATGACGCTTGGTCGTGCCGCTCGACGCGCAGGAAGCGTCGTATTTGGCGGCGTCCGCCAGGATCGCGAGCTTGCGCGAAAGGTCCAATGGTCGCTCCCCTTCGATATCGAATTACAGCTTATGTTCTTTCTTTGTTCGCCACAACCTCTGGTGTTTGAGTTCAAACTGGGCGAAAAGCTGTCTAAAGATTGCGTTCAATGCGGAACGGCTCGAGGCGCGACGATCGGACGAACACGAAGCCGTGTCGCGTTCCGCGGCTTCCGAGGCAGGTTTTGTCGGTCGAGCCATGCGAGATCGAACCCGGAAGATCGGTTGATTCGCACGCGTCATGCGAGACGAAGCCACATCCTTCAGTCTGCCGCGCTGGCGCATCACGCGCTGGCTCGCCGACCCGGGCGCGGACGCGCCGGAGGACATCCGCCGGGCGTTGATCGGCAGCCTGTTCGGCACTTTGCCGATCTTCGCCGGCGGCGTGTTCAACAGCATTCTGGTCGCGGCCATCATCGCCGCCCGAATGCCTCAGGCTCCGTTCCTGTTCTGGGTCGCGCTCGAGGTTTCGGTCTGTGTGGTCCGCCTCCTGGTGCTGCTGCGCTCCTTCAAGAACGCCCGGGAGGGCCGCGACACCCCGACCGACATCTACCTCCTGCTCGGCGTCGCCTGGGCGGGGAGCGTCGGCTATGGCGCCTTCATCAGCCTGTTGAGCGGCGACTGGGTGGCGGCGACGCTCGCCTGCATGTCGGCCGCCGCGATGGTCGGCGGCATCTGCTTCCGCAATTTCGGCGCGCCGCGCCTGTCCGCGGTCATGACGGTCTGCAGCCTCGGCCCGACCTGCCTCGCGGCGCCGTTCTCGGGCGAGCCCGTCCTCTACGTCGCCTTCGCGCAAATCCCCTTCTACCTCATGAGCATGCGGGTCGCGGCCTACAAGCTGAACGCGCTGCTGGTCGCGACCATGCAGGCCGAGCGCGAGCATGAGCACCAGGCCCGCCACGACGCGCTGACGGGGCTCACCAACCGCGTCGGGCTGATGCGAGCGATGGGCGAGGGCGGCGACCGGCGGATCGCCTTGCTCTATCTCGACCTCGACGGCTTCAAGGCGGTGAACGACGCCCATGGCCATGCCGCCGGCGACCGTCTGCTCAAGCAGGCCGCCGATCGGCTGCGTCACATGCTGCGCGCGGGCGACGTCGCGGCTCGCATCGGCGGCGACGAGTTCGTGATCGTCGCGCGCGACATCGACCGCGCCCAGGCCCCGGCGCTCGGCGAGCGCCTCATCCGCGAGCTCGGCTCGGCGTATGATCTGGGTGAGGACCTCGTCGTGTCGGTCGGGGTCAGCGTCGGCGTGGCGCTCACGCCAGACCATGGCGACGACGTTTCCGAACTGCTCGACGTCGCCGACGCCGCGCTCTACGGCGCGAAGAGCCTCGGTAAGTCGCGCTGCGTCGTGGCCGCGCCGCGTCCCCGGCCCTCCGTCGCCTGGGACCAGAGCCGCTCGGCCGGCGTCTGAGCAGCAGATGTTCGTATAATGTTCTTGACGATCACCAGGTCGCCGCTATCATTGGTTGCGCGAGGCGAATGCGCCCTGCGCGGGGGTCGTCATGGTCGTTTGGGTGTCGACGGTGGCGTTCGAAGGCATTGAGGCGCGGGCCGTCGACGTGCAGGTGCAGGTCGTTCCGGGCATGCCTGCCTTCACGATCGTCGGCCTGCCCGACAAGGCGGTGTCCGAGGCGCGCGAGCGGGTGCGGGCGGCGCTGGTCGCGACCGGCCTTGCGCTGCCGCCGCGCCGCATCACCGTCAATCTCGCCCCCGCCGACCTTCCCAAGGAAGGCAGCCATTTCGACCTGCCGATCGCGCTCGGCTTGATGGCCGCGATCGGGGCCGTGCCGTCGGACGCGCTGACCGGCTTCACGGTGCTCGGCGAGCTTGCGCTTGATGGAACCATCGCGGCGGTCGCGGGCGCGCTTCCGGCGGCGGTCGCAGCCCACGCCCGCGGCCACGGGCTGATCTGCCCGGAGGCCTGCGGGGCCGAGGCGGCGTGGGCCAGCGCCGAACTCGACATCGTCGCGCCGCGCTCGCTGATCCAGATCGCCAATCACCTGAAGGGGACGCAGGTTCTGGCCCGACCGCGGCCGGGGCTGCCGGACGCCGCGCCTGCCGCGGCCGACCTTAAGGAGGTGCGCGGGCAGGAGACCGCCAAGCGCGCGCTCGAGATCGCCGCCGCGGGCGGACACAATCTGCTGTTCTGCGGGCCGCCGGGCGCAGGCAAGTCGATGCTGGCGAGCCGCCTGCCGTCGCTTCTGCCGCCGCTCGAGCCGGGCGAACTGCTCGAGGTCGCGATGATACGCTCGGTCGCGGGCGAGCTTGCGGGCGGGCGGCTGACCAACCGCCGGCCGTTCCGAGCCCCGCATCACTCCGCCTCGATGGCGGCGCTGGTCGGCGGCGGCGCGCGGCCGCGGCCAGGCGAGGTCGCGCTCGCGCATAACGGCGTGCTGTTCCTGGACGAGCTCCCGGAGTTCACCCCGCAGGCGCTCGACGCGCTGCGCCAGCCGCTCGAGAGCGGCGAGGCGGTGATCGCGCGCGCCAACCACCGCATCGCCTATCCGGCGCGCTTCCAGCTGGTCGCCGCCATGAACCCATGCCGCTGCGGCGGCGGGGAGGGCGGCCACGCCTGCCGCCGCGGCCCGCGCTGCGCGGCCGAGTACCAGTCGCGCGTCTCGGGTCCCCTGCTCGACCGCATGGACATCAGGCTCGACATGCCGGCGGTGAGCGCCGCCGACCTGATGGCCCCGCCGGCGGCCGAGGACAGCGCGACCGTCGCGGCTCGCGTGCTCGCCGCGCGAAAAATCCAGGCCGCGCGCGCCGGGTCGCTGGGCTTCAGGGTCTCGATGCTCAACGCGCATCTGCCGGTGTCCGCGCTCGAGGAGGTCGCGGTCCCGGACACGGCGGGCCGTCGCCTGCTCAAGGACGCGGCGGAGGCGCTGAAACTCTCCGCGCGCGGCTACCACCGCGTCATCAAGGTCGCGCGCACCATCGCGGATCTAGACGGCGTCGAGACGCTCGGCCGCGTCCATCTCGCCGAGGCGCTCGGCTACCGGGCGACGCCTGACGTCCAGGCGAGGGCGGCGTGAGATGAAACGATCGCCAAGGTTACCAAAATGACATGGTGATTTAAGATGGGCCTGACGGAAGATTGGTATTGGGAGGGTAGCGTCGTTGATGGGATCTTACGACGCCTGATAACGAGGCGCTTGGAAATCGTTCCAACAGCCGACACGTGTTCGAAAGCCCTTGCGTCGACATCAGGGCGGTGAATAATGGCTTAAAATTGCTCGCGGAGTAAAGGGATATCCTTCGAAGAACTATCGTGATCCCTCGCGGGCAGAAGAATTGAAGCCCACCAGTCCGACCAATCAGGCGCAGAATTGGTTCTCGCATGGCCTCTTGAAGGTGCTGCGGCTGCAAACAAGCGAGCCTGATGCGGTTGTTTGCAGTGGGATTGTCGAGTTTTCCTCGTTATCGCGCTCTTTTCGATGAGACCCGCCTCGGGTTTGAGAAACTCGGGGCCGCGATGTTCATGCTTGAAGAGGACGGCGCTGTGGCGGAGTGGGGCTTGCCGGCGCAACTGCCGACCAATCTACCTCAAGCGGAGTAGTAATCCCTCGTCCCCGCGGAGAGCCAACGAGCCAGCCGGCTCCGGCCCCATGCGATCAAGATGCGTGGAGAGGAGAGCTTCAAGCCGGCTTTCGCCGAACTCAAGCCTGGCCGGCTTGTGGCCAAGGTTGAGCGCCACGACGAACTCCGTTTCGCCGATCCTCCGTCGATAGGCCAGGACGTCGCCCTCTGCGGGGACGCCCTCATAGGCGCCGACGGAAAGCGCGGGCGTCGCGCGGCGGAGCGTCAGCAGCGCGCGGTGGAGCGCGAGCATGGAGCGTGGGTCGCGGGCGGCGTCCGCGACGTTGAGCGCGGCGGGATCGCCGATCGGCAGCCATGGCGCGCCGGTGGTGAAGCCGCCTCCCGGCGTTCCGTCCCACGGCATCGGCGTGCGGGCGGGGTCGCGCCCGTGGCCCGGCTCGTTGCGCTCCCACGGGTCCTGCGCGAGTTCGTGGGCCACCGGGACGTCCATCATGCCGATCTCGTCGCCATAGTAGAGCGTGGGCGTTCCGCGCAGCGTCAGCAGCAGCATGGCGGCGACGCGCGCCTGCGCGGGGCCGATCCGGGTCGCGACGCGTCTCTGGTCGTGATTGCCCAGCACCCAGTTCGGCCAGCCGCCGATCGGCAGCGCGGCCTCGTAGGCCTCGATCAGTTCGGCGAGCCGGCGGGCGTTCCAGGGCGCGAGGATGAGGTGGAAGTTGAAGGGCAGGTGGACGCCGGACAGGTCCGGCCCGTAATAGGCGACCAGCCGCTCGACCGGCAGGTAAATCTCGCCGATCAGCACCCGCTCGTCATAGTCGTCGACGACTTTTCGCATCTCGGCGATGATTTCGAACACGCCCGCCTGGTCGGCCGAGAAGGCCTGGGTGAAGCGCGTGATGTCGGGCTGCCCCTCGGCGTAGTCCGGATTCGGCGGGTTGTCGCGAAACCCCTCGTCCTTGATCAGGTGCCAGATCACGTCGACCCGGAAGCCGTCGACGCCGCGGTCGAGCCAGAAGCGCAGCGCTTCCGCCATCGCGGCGCGGAGCTCCGGATTGCGCCAGTTGAGGTCCGGCTGCTGCTTCAGGAAGGCGTGGTGGTAGTACTGGCCGCTCGCCTCGTCGAAGCTCCAGGCGGGGCCGCCGAAATTGCTCATCCAGTTGTTGGGCGGGCCACCGTCCGGCGCCGGGTCGCGCCAGATGTACCAGTCACGTTTCCGGCTCTCCCGCCGCGACCGGCTCTCCGCGAACCAGGGATGCGCGTCGGAGGAGTGGTTCGGCACGAAGTCCAGGATGAGCTTCAGCCCGCGCGCATGAACGTCGGCGATCAGGCGGTCGAAATCCTCGAGCGAGCCGAAGATCGGGTCGACGTCGCAATAATCCGCGACGTCGTAGCCGAAATCGGCCATCGGCGAGGGGAAGATCGGCGACAGCCACACGGCGTCGACGCCGAGTTCGACCAGATGGTCGAGCCGCCGGCGCACGCCCTCGAGGTCGCCGATCCCGTCGCCGTCCGTGTCCTGGAAGGAGCGCGGATAGACCTGATAGACGACGCCGCGCTGCCACCAGAGATGTTCGGTCATTCGCCCCCGCCGGTTCAGACGTCGCGGCGCCTGAGGATCTCGTCGAGCCCCCCGACCCGGAACCAGCGATAGCCATAGCCTTCGAGCACGACGCAGTGGTCACCGTCCTCGTCGGGCTCGCAATGCTCGTCGGACAGGAGGTTGGTCAGGATCGCGGACTCCTCGCTCTTCTCGCCGGTCCGGAACGT
Source organism: Hansschlegelia zhihuaiae (assembly GCF_004103825.1). GTDB lineage: Bacteria > Pseudomonadota > Alphaproteobacteria > Rhizobiales > Methylopilaceae > Methylopila > Methylopila zhihuaiae. Next base: position 478,521 of record NZ_RYFI01000001.1, on the reverse strand, counting down.
GATCTCGCGCGGTTCCGCGTCAAAATTGTGCAGGAAGATCACGACATTGCCGCGCCAGTCATAGCGCAGCGCGAGCACGCATCTGTCGCGCAGGGGCAGCACCGTGCACTCGCCCCAGCCGATCTCAGGGATCTCCTGGCGCATGCGGATGATCCGCTCCATCCAGTTGAGCAGCGAGCCCGGGTCGCGCCGCTGCTCGGCGACGTTGACGGTCTGGAAGCCGAAACCGCCTCCCGAGATCGCGGGCAGGAAGGTCTTGTCGGCGAGCGAGAAGCCGCCGTTCTTGCCGTCGGTCCACTGCATGGGCGTGCGCGCGCAATAGCGCTCGGGCAGCGCGAGGTCGTCGCCCATGGCGATCTCGTCGCCATAGCGCATCACGGGCGTACCCGGCAGGGTGAACATCAGGCTGTAGGCGAGCTCGAGCCGCCGCCGGTCGGCCTTCAGCATCGGCGCGAGCCGCCGGCGGATGCCGCGGTCGTAAAGCTGCATGTCCTTCTCTGGGCCGAAGGCGTCGAACACGGCCTGCCGCTGCTCGGGCTCCAGCCGGCCGAGGTCGAGTTCGTCGTGGTTGCGCAGGAACACGCCCCATTGCGCCGTGCCGTAGCGCGGCCTCGTCTCGTTCAGCGCCCGCGCGAGCGGCTCGGCGTCGCCGGAGGCGAGGGCGTAGAAAAGCCGCTGGTTGGCGTGGAAGTTGAACATCATCTGCAGGCGATCGCCATCGTCGCCGAAATATTTCATCGCCTCCTTCGGGACGATGTTGGCCTCGCCGATGATGACGCTGTCGCCCTTGCGCCATTGCAGGAATTCGCGGAAGGCCCGCAGCATCCCGAAGTCCGGCTTGGGCTCGGCCCCGACGTCCGGACCCTTTTCGGCGATCACGAAGGGCACGGCGTCCATCCGGAAGCCCGAGACGCCGAGCTGGATCCAGAACCCCATGATCTTCAGCAGCTCGGCCCGGACGCAGGGGTTTGCGGTGTTGAGGTCCGGCTGGAACTTGTAGAAGCGGTGGAAATAGTACGCCTTGGCGGCCTCGTCATAGGTCCAGGTGCTGTCCTGCACGCCCGGGAACACCATGCCCGTATGGGCGTTCTTCGGCTTCTTCTTCGACCAGACATACCAGTCGCGATAGGGTGATTTGGGATCGGAGCGCGCCGACTGGAACCAGGGATGCTGGTCGGAGGTGTGGTTGACCACCAGGTCGATCAGCACGCGCATGCCGCGCTGCTTCGCGCCGTGCGTGAACTCCACGAAGTCGCCGAGCGTGCCGTAGCGCGGGTCGACATTGTAGTAGTCGCAAACGTCGTAGCCGTCGTCGCGCCCGGGCGAGGCCTGGAACGGCATCAGCCAGATCGCCGTGACGCCCAGCCCGTGGAGATAGTCGAGACGCCGCGCGAGGCCCCGGAAATCGCCGACGCCGTCGCCATCGGAGTCCATGAAGCTCTCGACCGACAGGCAGTAGATGACGGCGTTCTTGTACCAGAGGTCGGTGATCATGCCGTCTCCCGCTCGGCCCCTCGGGCGAACGCGGGGCCGAGCGGGACGTTCCGACGTCTCAGCGCATCAGGCCGGCGGCCCTGAGGGCTTTCGCTATGGTCGCGCCGATGTCGAAGCGGCCAATGGGCGCGGAGCGGAAGGCCTTTGGGTCGTCCGGCTGCCGCCCGTCGACGCCGCCGTCGGGCGACAGCGCTTCGGGGACCGGACGTTCTGGCGGGCGCTTGGCGGAGGGCCGCGGCCGCGGCGCGGCCGTCTCCTGCTCGGCGACCATTGTCGCGTCCGTCGGGGTCAGGACGTCGAGCTTGAAGAAGGCGGCGATCCGCCGCGTCGAGGAGATCCCCGCCTCGAGCATGAAGGGACCCTTGACCTCGCCCATCCGGGCGTCGAGCGGCGCGCCGTGGCCGAGCCCTGCGACGAGCACGGACTCGACGACGTCCCGGCCGTCGACGCGCCAGACGCGGCGGCGATGGCCATCGAACAGCTCCTCCCGGAAATCCTCCGCCGGGGCGCCATGAACGTTCAGCCACTGCTTGACGAGTTCGTCGGCGTTGCGCGGCGCGACCGTGGCGTCGGCCGTCCCATGCCAGACGGCGACGCGGGGCCAGAGGCCGTCATGGCTCGAATTCGCGCGCACGGCGTCGCCGAGCTCCTCCGGCGTGCGTTCGGCCGGCCTCGCCATGGCGTCGAAGGCCTCCTGCACGCTGGCCGCGACGCCGCAGGGCAGGCCCGCAATGATCGCGCCCGCGGAGAACACCTCCGGATAGTCGGCGAGCAGGGCCGCCGCCATCGCGCCGCCGGCCGAGAGCCCGGTGACGAAAATGCGGCCGCGGCAGAGCCTGTGGGTCTTCGTCATGGTCTCGATCATCTCGCGGATCGAGCGCGTCTCGCCGAGGCCGCGGGCCTTGTCGGCGGTCAGGAACCAGTTGAAGCAGCCGGCGGCATTGTTGGCCGCGCGCTGCTCCGGATAGAGAACCGCGAAGCCGAGTTGCTCGGCGAGCGACGTCCAACCGGCGTTGCGGTCGTAGCCGCGGGCGTTCTGGGAGCAGCCGTGCAGCACCACGACCAGCGGCGCGCCGGCGACCAGGTTCGGCGGCGCATAGGCCAGCATGCGGAGGCCGCCGGGATTGGGGCCGAAGCTCTCGACCTCCGTCAGGCGATCGCGCCGACGCGTCATGGGCGCCCTCGCCGGAGCGGCGTTTCGGTCTGATTTCCAGCGGCGGCGGGCAGGGCCCCGGTCGTCAATCGTTATGCGGTTCACAGTCATGCGTAGTCCTTAGGTACACACAGGCGCCGCCGAAGCGATCGCCCGAAACGTCCCCTTATCTTGCGATGCATATGGGGTTATTGCGGCGCAACAATGAGCGTCCTGCGTCGCCCGGTCGCGCGCCGGAGGCTTAAACGCCTGAGCATTGAGCGCGGCGCCCGCCCTCTGCTAAATGCCTCGCTTTCCATTCGAGCGCGCCGAGGAGCCGCCATGTCCGACGTACCGCCCGACCGCCTCTCAGCGACCCCCGGCAGCCCGTTCTACGACGAGGAGACGCTCGCCCGCGGGGTCGGGGTTCGTTTTAAGGGCGTCGAGAAGACCAATGTCGAGGAGTACTCCGTGTCCGAGGGATGGGTCAGGGTGGCGGCCGGCGCAGCCCGGGACCGCGCCGGCAATCCCCTGACGATCAAGCTGACCGGTTCCGTCGAGCCCTATTTCCGCGACGTCGCCTCCTCGGGCGAGGAGTAGCCGTCAGGCGATCGCCACGATCTCGATTTCGCCGCCAGCGAAGGACGCGCTGTCGCCCGGCGCCTTGCCCATCAGCGCGCGGGCGAGCGGCGAGACGTAGGACACCGCGCCCTTCGACGGATCGGCCTCGTCCTCGCCGACGATCCGGTAGGTCTGCCGGCGACCATCCTCGCGCAGGAATGTGACGCTCGCGCCGAACGCCACGACGCCCTTCGGGGCGCCCTCGACCAGTTCGGCGCTCGCCCGCCGCGCCGCGTAGTAGCGCACGTCGCGCGCGGCGCGCGCCATGGCGGAGCGGTCGACGTCGATCCCGCCGGCGACTTGGGCGGCCGCGAAGGCCTGCCGCGAGCGCAACAGCGCCTCGTCGAGCGCCGCGAGCCCTTCGCGCGTCACGAGGTTCGGGTGCTTGGAGATCGGGCGGTCGGGCAGATCGGCGGCGGCCGCCTCGTAGTCCTGTTCCTTCGTGAACGCGACGCTCATGGCAGCGTCCTCCCTCCACCTCAGTCAACGGCAAAGGCAATCACGACCCGCGCCGCGATGAAACGCGGCGAAAGTCGCAACGCGCCGGAACGTCAAGCCTTCCTCAATCATGTAGGCTCAGGCTCAGCCGACTTCACCGGCCAGCGAGCGAGGCTCAAGCCGTGGCGTTCGAATCGGCCCTGTTCGGCTTGGCGTTCTGCCTGTTCGGCGCGCTTGCGGTCCTGGCTGTCCGGCGCGCTCGTCGTCTGGAGCGCGATCTCGAACTCGCGCGGGACGCATTGTGGGAGGCGGAGGACCGCGCCGAACGCGCCCAGGCCGAGGGCGAGCGAGCGCTGGCCGAGGCGGGGACCCAGGCAGAGGCAGGCGTCCGCGCCAAGGACCGCTTCCTCGCTACGGTGACCCATGAGATGCGCACGCCGCTAACCGGCGTGATCGGGACCGCCGGCCTGCTGCTCGAAAGCCGACTGGCGCCCGACCAGCGCACCTACGCCCGTGCGATCTCGGGATCGGCGGAGGCGATGCTGCGCCTTGTCGACGAAATCCTTGATCTTTCGCGGATCGAGGCCGAGCGGCCGACGATGCAGAAGGCGCCGTTCGCCGTCACGGGACTTGTCGAGGATGTCGCGGAGCTGCTGGCGCCGCGGGCCCAGGCCAAGGGGCTCGATCTCGCCGTGCTGGTCGGTCGCGACGTTCCAGCCGAGCTGGTCGGCGACGCTGCGCGCATTCGCCAGATCCTGCTCAATCTGGCGGGCAACGCCATCAAGTTCACCGCGACCGGCGGCGTGGGCGTCAGGGTCGATCTTGCCGAGGGCCGCATGCGCTTCTCGGTCGCCGACACCGGACCAGGCTTCGAGGCCGGTGAGGCCGACCGTCTGTTCCAGGAATTCGAGCAGGGTTCGACGGACGCGTCCGGCGGCGGCGTGGGGCTCGGGCTCGCGATCAGCCGCAGGCTCGCAGAGGCGATGGGCGGCGTCCTTGTCGCCGAAGCCGAGCCCGGCGTCGGCGCGACCTTCACCCTCAGCCTCCCGGCGTCGTCCGACGCCGTCGAGACCGTCGCGGCCCGCCCGCTCGACGGTCGCAGGATCGTTGTGGCCTCGGCCGCCGCCTTCAGCGGTCCGTTCCTCGTCGAGGGGTTGACTGCGGCCGGCGCGGCCGTCGCTCTCGCGGACCCTGCGATCGGCGCATCCGCGCTGTCTGCGCTCGTCGCCGAGCGGGGCGCCGAAATCGCGCTCATCGATCGCCACGCCGACGGCGCCGCTCCGGAACTTGCCGCCGCGGCGCGGCGGGGCGGGGCGTCCCGCGTGATCCTGCTGCTTGCGCCTTCGGAGCGGGCCGACCTCGATAGCCTGTCCGAGGACGGCTTCGACGGCTATCTCGTGAAGCCGGTGCGCGGCGCGTCTCTCGTCGGCCGGCTTTCGGAGCCGTCAGACGCCCCCGTGGACGCGGCCGGCGCTCCGGTCGCGCGCGAGGGTTCGGAAGCCGTGGCGTTTCCGTCGCAGGGCGGCCTCAGGGTGCTGGTCGCCGAGGACGATCCGGTGAGCGCGCTGATCGCGCTCGCGCATCTCGCGCGGCTCGGCCACGCTTCCGTCCATGTCGCCGACGGGCTCGCGGCCTGCGAGGCCTTCGAGGAGGGCGCTTTCGACGCCGTGCTGATCGACGTCCGCATGCCGCGGCTCGACGGACTGTCGGCGGCCCGCAGGATGCGCGACGCGGAGACGGCGTCGGGACGGCGGCGCGCGCTGCTGCTCGGGCTCAGCTCCAATATCGCGGCTGAGGATAGGGCCGCGGCGATCCTGGCCGGCATGGACGACATGCTGGCGAAGCCGCTTGACCGCCGCGCGCTCGAGCCGTTGCTCGCCCCCCTGCGCGGTCGCGAATCGAGCGCGGCGTGACGAAACCGCGCCGCTTAGGCGGCTGAAGGCCCTGGTATCACCGGGCTTTGCGTTGTCACGCATCCGTCGGCTGATTATGTTGTCCTGAACGCTGAGACACAGTCCAGTGGCCCGTCGATAGAGACCTCGCCGGCGCCCGACTTCCCTGCGGCTCTCGGCCGAAAGGCACGTCATGGCGATCGTCCGTCCTCCGATGAGCGGCCCCGGCGCCCTCGTCGGCAGATTCCGTTCGCACCGCCCGGCGAAGATAGCCAAGACCCCAAAGTGGTTCGCCGGCTTTGCGTCGCCTGGCGCGACTTCCAAGCCCAGTCGGGAGCGGCTTTCCTCCTCCGCCGCGATGCTGCCACGGCCGTTGGGGCGGATCGGCGGGCTCGAACTCAGGCTCGCTGAGCGGCCCAAGGAGGTGAAGCGCGCCCAGCGGCTGCGCTACCACGTGTTCTTCGAGGAGATGTCGGCGGTGGCGGACCCCATCGCGCGGCTCGCGCGGCGCGACATGGACATGTTCGACGCCGTCTGCGATCACCTGATCGTCGAGGACCATGCGGCGAGGCCGGCGCGGTCGCTCGCCGCCACGCTGCTGCATGGCCTGCAGGGATTTCGGGTAGACCCTTCGGAACCGGAAGAGAAGCGGAAGCCCCCGGTCGTCGGCACCTACCGCCTGCTTCGCCAGGAGGTCGCCGATCAGGCGTTCGGCTTCTACACGGCGGGCGAATTCGACATCGATCCGCTGATCGCGCGGCACCAGGGCCTGTCGTTCCTCGAGCTCGGCCGCTCCTGCGTGCTGAAGCCCTATCGCGACAAGCGCACGGTCGAGCTGCTGTGGCACGGCATCTGGGCCTATGTGCTCGCGCACAAGGTCGACGTCATGATCGGCTGCGCGAGCCTCGAGGGCGTCGACCCGGAGCGCCTCAAGCTGCCGCTCTCCTATCTCCACCATTTCCACGCGGCTCCCGAAGAGTGGCGGGCGGGCGCGCTGCCCGGCCGCCGCGCGCGCTTCGATCTGCTGCCCAAGGAGGCGATCGACCTCAAGGCCGCGCTCCGGGCCCTGCCGCCGCTGGTCAAGGCCTATCTCAGGCTCGGCGCCTATGTCGGCGACGGCGCGGTGGTCGACCACGAATTCGGCACCACCGACGTGCTCGTGGTGCTGCCACGCTCGGCCATCAATCCGCGCTACGTCGTCTATTACGGCGCCGAGGCCGACCGGCACGCGGCCTGAGCTTCGCTCAGCCCGGATGGGCGGCCGACCAGCGGCCGTTCTGGGTGCGGCCGCCATAGCCATAGGCGTCGCCGTCGACGGCGTGGACCAGCACGTAGCTCTCCTCGTGCAGCGGACCGAGCAGCCCGGCCATGCCCTCGAAGGCCGCGTGCACGAAGGCCGTGGTCTCGGCCTTCACATTCGTCCCCGCCGTGATCTTGATGTCGAGCCAGAAGGCCGAGAGCGCGGCCTCGGTCGGCCGCGCGCCGGCCACGAACCATCCTTCAGGGTCGGCCGGCTCGACGAGCACGGCGGTGACGCCCGGATCCTTGCCGAGCGTCTCGGCGGCGAGACGCGCGGCGAGCGACGCGATGGCGGCGCGGAGCTCCCGACGGGGCTCGGGGGTGACGTAGCGGACGGTGATCATCGGCATGGCGGCTTCCTCGGCGTTGGACAGGCCGTCCAAATAGATTTGCCGAGATGATATTGTAACGTTATCCATAGCTGTCTTTAAGATAGTGAAACGCAATCATGCTCGACCTCGAATCCGTCCGGTTGTTCGTGCTTACGGCCGAGTTCGAAAGCCTCACACGCGCCGCCGAGGCCGCCAACACCGTGCAGCCCGTCGTCAGCCAACGGCTCAAGAGCCTGGAGCGGCAACTCGGCCGCAGGTTGCTCGACCGCTCGCCGCGCTTCGTGCGCCCGACCGCCGAGGGCGCCGTCTTCCTGGAGAAGGCGCGCTCTCTTCTGGCCGCTCACGACGCCGCGCTCAGCCTGGGCGGCGCGCCCAAGGTTCATTTCGCGATCGGGGCGAGCGACCACGCCGTCGGCGCGCCGCTGGCCCGACTGCTCGGTCCGATCCGCGGCGCTCTGCCGCCGCACGCCACGATCGAGGTGCGGATGGGGCTGTCGCACGCGATCCGCGCGGCTTTCGACGCGGGCGCGCTCGACGCCGCGGTCGTCCGCCGCGAAGCGGGCGGCGAGGAGGGCGAGCTGCTGGGGATCGATCCGCTCGGCTGGCGCGGCGCGGCCGGCCTCGAACTGGCGCCGGACGCGCCTGTCGGCCTCGCGACGCTCGGCGCGCCCTGCGGGGTCAGGGCGGCGGCGATCCGGGCGCTGGAGCAGGCGGGCCGGCCGTGGCGCGAATCCTTCGTCGCGGGCAGCTGCTCGTCGCTGCTGGCGGGCGCGGCGCTCGGCCTCGGGATCGCGCCGATGGGCGAGGCCGGCAGCGACGGAGCGCCCGACATCGGACCGGCGCTCGGCCTGCCGCCGCTGCCGCCGTCCCCGGTCGCGCTGCTCGCCCGCGCGCGCTCGCCCGAAACGGGCGCGGCGATCCGCGCGCTCGCGGCGGGTGTCCGTTCGCTCTTACGGTAGGCGGCCACGCGGGCCGTTCCGCGCCCGGAGACCGCATGCCCGACCGACCGTCCACCGACCGGCCGATCAAGATCGTCATCATCGACGAGAGCCCGGTGCGCTCCGCGATCCTCGAGGATGGATTGCGCGAGGCCGGCCACGCCTCGATCATCCGCATCTCCGACCGCGCCAACCTGCTCGAGCGCATCTATGCGATCGACCCCGACGTCATCCTGATCGACCTCGCGAACCCGAGCCGCGACGTGCTGGAGCAGATGTTCCAGGTGAGCCGCGCCGTGAAGCGGCCGGTCGGCATGTTCGTCGACCAGAGCGACGCCGCCTCGATCGAGGCCGCGATCGACGCCGGCGTCTCGGCCTATGTGGTCGACGGGCTGAGGAAGGAGCGAGTCAAGCCGATCCTAGACACGATGGTCAGCCGCTTCCACGCCTTCTCGCGCCTGCGCGCCGAACTCGACCAGGCGAAGAGCCAGCTTGAGGAGCGCAAGCTCGTGGACCGCGCCAAGGGAGTCCTGATGCGGCAGAAGAAGATCGGCGAGGAGCAGGCCTATGCGCTGCTGCGCACAGTCGCGATGAACGAGAAGAAGAAGATCTCTGAGATCGCGCAATCCGTCATCACCGCCGCGGAGCTCCTGAAATGAGTCTCGACAAGGTGCGGATCGGCTTCATCCCGCTGGTCGATGCGGCGGTCCCGATCGTCGCCGCCGAAGTCGGCTTCGGCGCGGCCGAGGGGCTCGAGATCGAGCTCACGCGGGAGGTCTCCTGGGCGAACATCCGCGACCGTCTCACGCTCGGCCATTTCGACGCCGCCCATCTGCTCGCGCCGATGGCGATCGCCACCACGCTCGGCCTCAACACGATCCGCACGCCGCTGGTCGCGCCCATCACGCTCGGGCTGAACGGCAACGCGGTCACGCTGGCCCCGCGCCTCCACGACGAGGTCATGGAGCGTATGGAGGACGGCGCGGACCTCGCCGACCCGCGGGCGACCGGCGCGGCCTTCGCGGCGGTGGTCCGCGCGCGCCGCGCCCATGGCGACGAGCCGCCGACGCTCGGCATGACGTTTCCGTTCTCGACCCACAACTACCAGCTTCGCCTGTGGCTCGCCGCCGCCGGGCTCCGGCCGGACGAGGACGTACGGCTCGCCGTCGTGCCGCCGCCCTACATGGTCGACGCGCTCGTGAACGCGCATGTCGAGGGATTCTGCGTCGGCGCGCCCTGGAACTCGGTCGCGGTCGAGCTCGGCCTCGGCCGTATCCTTCATCTTGGCGTCGACCTGGTCCGGCGGTGCCCGGAGAAGGTCCTGGCCATGCGCGGCTCCTTCCTCGAACGGGGCGATCTGGTCGCGCGCCTGGTGCGCGCCTGCGCGGCGGCCGCGCGCTGGCTCGACGATCGGCAGAATCACGGCGAAGCGGCCGCCATTCTCGCGGCGCGCGAGCGGCTGGACGCGCCCGTCGAAATCATCCGGCGAACGTTCGATGGTCGCCTGCCGACCGGGTGGCGGGACGTCGTGCGCACCTCCGACCGCTATATCCTGTTCGCGCGCGAAGATGCTTCGCGGCCCGATCCTCGCCACGCGCAATGGCTCTTCGGGGAAATGGTCCGCTGGGGGCAGACGTCCTCCGACCCCGAGGCCGAGCGGGCGGCCGTCGCGGTCTACCGTCCGGACCTCTACGACGCCGCCCTGGGACGCCCTTCCGAGAGCCTTCGCACCGGCGATCCGCTCGGCCTCGCATTCAGCTAAACCGAAGCTGGAACGCCCAATTCCGCCTGCCTTTTGAATGTGCAGTGCACAAAAGCCGTGCGCACGCCCTCTTCTTTTGGCGTCGCACGGGGCGCCGGCGGCTGCGCTTGGCAATCGGTTGCAGCGTCAGGAACCGTTCTAATTTGAACGTGTCGCCGTCTCTCAGGCCGACTTGGCACGGTGTTTGAATGAAAGTTGGCGAAGGTTCGCGTCGGCGCTGACGCACGGACCGACCGCCCAATGATGGGCAAGCCAGCGACGCCGCTGAACCGCCACGCCATCCCGCGTGCCGTGTCAGCGGTTTTTTTATGCCGCCGCGCCGCCTCCGGCGCGGCTCCCGAAACCACCCGGCCCGATGGGGCGAGCGGAGCGAACGACCTCGATGAAGAACGACGCCAAGCCCCTTCTGACCCTCGGCCTTGACCGCCGCGACGTGCTGCGCGCCGGCGGATATGCCGCCGCGACGCTCGCCGCCGCCCGCGCGCTGTCGCCATCCGGCGTGTTCGCGCAGGGCGCGGGCGTCGAGACCACGAAGGCCAAGCTCGGCTTCATCGCGCTGACCGACGCCGGCCCGCTCTTCGTGGCCAAGGAGAAGGGCCTCTTTGACAAATACGGCATGCCCGACGTCGAGATCGCCAAGCAGTCGTCTTGGGGCACGACGCGCGACAACATCGTGCTCGGCTCCGGCGCGGGCGGCATCGACGGCGCGCACATCCTCACCCCGATGCCGTACCTCATCACCACTGGCGCGATGACCCAGAACAACCGGCCGACCGAGATGTACATCCTCGGCCGGCTGAACGTCGCCGGCCAGTGCATCTCGGTCGGCCAGGAATACGCCGATCTCAAGCTCGGCCTTGACACCAAGCCCTTCAAGCCGGCGCTCGAGAAGAAGAAGGCGTCGGGCAAGGAGGTGAAGGCCGCGATGACCTTCCCGGGCGGCACCCACGATCTGTGGATCCGCTACTGGCTCGCCGCCGGCGGCGTCGACCCGAACCGCGACATCCAGACCATCGTGGTCCCGCCCGCCCAGATGGTGGCGAACATGAAGGTCGGCACGATGGACTGCTTCTGCGTCTGCGAGCCGTGGAACGAGCAGCTCAAGAACCAGAAGATCGGTTACACGGCGCTGACCACGGGCGAGCTCTGGGACAAGCATCCCGAGAAGGCCTTCGGCCTGCGCGCCGACTATGTCGAGAAGAACCCGAAAGCCGCGAAAGCTCTGCTGATGGCCGTGATGGAGGCCCAGCAGTGGTGCGAGAAGATGGAGAACAAGGAAGAGCTCGCCGCGATCTGCGCCAAGCGCAACTGGATCGGCGCGCCGGTCTCCGACACCGTCGAGCGCATGAAGGGCAATTTCGACTACGGCGCGGGCAAGCCCATCGTGAAGAACAGCCCCTTCATCATGCACTACTGGGATCACCACGCGTCCTATCCGTTCAAGAGCCACGACGCGTGGTTCATCACGGAGGACATCCGCTGGGGCTATCTGCCGGAATCGACCGACGTGAAGGCGCTGGTCGACAAGGTGAACCGGGAGGACCTGTGGCGCGAAGCCGCCAAGGAGCTCGGCGTGACCGACATCCCGGCCTCGACCTCGCGCGGTCCCGAGAAGTTCTTCGACGGCAAGGTGTTCGATCCGGACAAGCCGGCCGAATACCTCGCGAGCCTCGACATCAAGAAGATGGCCTGACCGAGCGCCCGGACGGCCACCGCGGCCGACCGGCGCCCTGACGCCGCATCCCCTTTCCGGAGATCCTCATGACCCAGTCAGCAGCCGCGGCGGCGAACGTCACGCCGCTCAAGCCGACGCCGCAGGCGTCGGCGACGGTCGTGGCCCTGCCGCAGCCGAAGAAATCCCTGTTCGACGCCCGAACCAAGACCCGGGCGCTCGAACTGGCCGCGACCGTCGTTCCCCCGATCGTCACCATCGCGGCGCTGCTGCTGCTGTGGGAGATGCTGTGCTCGTCGCCGAGCTCGTCGCTCCCGGCGCCGTCGACCGTCATCTCCGACACCTGGGAGCTGATCGCCAATCCGTTTTACGACAATGGCGGCAACGACAAGGGCCTCGGCTGGCAGCTCTACGCCAGCCTCAAGCGCGTCGCGCTCGGCTATGCGCTCGCGGCGGTGGCGGGCGTCGCGCTTGGCGCGCTGGTCGGCGGGTCGACCTGGGCGATGCGCGGGCTCGACCCCGTGTTCCAGGTCCTGCGCACCATCCCGCCGCTAGCCTGGCTGCCGCTCTCGCTCGCGGCCTTCCGCGACGGCGAGCCCTCGGCGATCTTCGTGATCTTCATCACCGCCATCTGGCCGGTGATCATCAACACCGCAGTCGGCATCCGCAATATCCCGCAAGACTACAAGAATGTCGCACAGGTTCTGCGGCTCAATCCGATCGAATATTTCACCAAGATCATGCTGCCTGCGGCGGCTCCGTACATATTCACGGGTCTAAGGATCGGAATAGGTCTGTCGTGGCTGGCGATCGTCGCGGCCGAAATGCTGATTGGTGGCGTCGGCATCGGATTCTTCATCTGGGATGCGTGGAACTCGTCGCGCATCAGCGACATCATACTTGCGCTCATCTATGTCGGCGCGGTCGGCTACGTGCTCGACCGGCTCGTCGCCCTTGTCGCCGCCGCGGTCACGCGCGGCACGGCCGCCTCGTGAGGACGAACCCCATGTCAAAGCCATTCCTCAAGATCGAGCATGTCGACAAGTCGTTCTCCCGCGGCGCCATGACCAACGAGGTCTTGAAGGACGTCTCGCTCGAGGTGAACGAGGGCGAATACATCTCGATCATCGGCCATTCGGGCTGCGGGAAGTCGACACTGCTCAACATCGTGGCCGGCCTGACCGAGGCCACCAAGGGCGTCGTGTTCCTCGAAGGCAAGGTCGTGGACGAGCCGGGACCCGACCGCGCGGTCGTGTTCCAGAACCACAGCCTGCTGCCCTGGCTCACCTGCTACGAAAACGTGGCGCTCGCGGTCGACAAGGTGTTCGGCCGGTCGAAGACCAAGGCCGAGCGGCACGACTGGGTGATGCACAAGCTCAAGCTCGTGCATATGGAGCACGCCAAGGACAGGCGGCCTTCGGAAATCTCCGGCGGCATGAAGCAGCGCATCGGCATCGCCCGGGCGCTCGCCATGCAGCCCAAGGTGCTGCTGCTCGACGAGCCGTTCGGCGCGCTCGACGCGCTGACCCGCACCCATCTGCAGGACCAGGTCATGCAGATCCAGACGGAGCTCAAGAACACCGTCCTGATGATCACCCACGACGTCGACGAGGCGGTGCTGCTCTCCGACCGGATCGTGATGATGACCAACGGTCCCTCGGCGCGGATCGGCGAGATCCTCGACGTCAACCTTCCGCGGCCGAGGAAGCGGCTGGAGCTCGTCTCCGACCGCAACTACATCGCGGCGCGCGCGGCGGTGCTCAAGTTCCTCTACGAGCGCCATCGCTTCGTCGAGGCGGCCTGAGGGGCGCGGCGATGGAGCGCGAACGCCTGGTCATCGTCGGCGCCGGCATGTCGGCCCTCAGGCTCCTGGAGGAGCTAAAGGGCCGCTGCCCGGGCCGCTACAACGTCACTGTGGTCGGTGCCGAGCCCGAGCCGGCCTACAACCGCGTGCTCCTGTCCTCGCTGCTCGCTGGCGAGGCGAGCGACGAGGATCTCGCGCTGAAGGAGCGGGCCTGGTACGCGGCGAGCGGCTTCCGCCTCCTCACCGGGGCCGAGGTCCGCAGCCTCGACCGTGCCGAGAAGCGGCTGACGCTCAGGGACGGACGGGTGCAGGCCTATGATCGGCTGGTGCTGGCGACCGGCTCCGAGGCGATCCGCCTGCCGCTGCCGGGGGCGCACCTCGCCCAGGTTCTGACCTTCCGCGACCGTTGCGACGCCATGAAGCTGAAGGCGCTCGCAGGCGAAGGCCGGCGCGCCGTCGTGATCGGCGGCGGCCTGCTCGGGCTGGAAGCCGCCTTCGGGCTCGCCAAACTCGGCTCGGCGGTGACGGTCGTCCACCTGATGGACCGCCTGATGGAGCGCCAGCTCGATCTGAAAGGCGCGGCGACGCTGCGCCGGGCGCTCGAGGCCAAGGGCATCGCCTTCGCGCTGTCGGCCCAGAGCGCCGAAATTCTCGGCGAGACCGCGGTGACGGGTCTCCGGCTCAGCTCCGGCGAGGTGCTGCTCGCCGATATGGTGGTGATGGCCTGCGGCGTCCGGCCGAACGTCTCGCTCGCGCGCGCCGCCGGGCTCGAGGTCGGCCGCGGGACCCTGGTCGATGACGCCATGCGGACCTCCGACCCGAACGTCTTCGCGATCGGCGAGTGCGCCGAACACCGCGGGGTAGTCTACGGCCTCGTGGCGCCGGCCTATGAGCACGCGGCGGCGCTCGCCGCCCATCTCGCGGGAGACGGCGGGGGCGCCTATGGCGGCAGCCTGCTCTCCACCAATCTGAAGGTCTCCGGGGTCTCGGTGTTTTCGGCCGGCGCGGTCGAGGCCGAGGAGGGCGACGAGACCATCACGCTCGCCGACCCCGGTCACGGCCACTACCGCAAATTCGTCGTGCGCGACGACCGGCTGGTCGGGGCGATTCTGGTCGGGGAGGCGTCGGACGGACTCTGGTACCTCGACCTCATCGCCGGCGGCGAGCCGCTCGGAGGCTTGCGCGACGACCTCGCCTTCGGTCGCTCCTTTGCGGCCGCTGCGTGAGGATGGCGGTGATGGCGAATTTGGGAAGCCGCCGCTCTTCACCTCTCCC
>NZ_RYFI01000001.1:436789-463792 GCF_004103825.1 Hansschlegelia zhihuaiae | reverse complement strand
GGGGGGGGGGCGTCGCCCTTTCCGGATTGCGCGCCACCCCCTCACCCGGCGCTTCGCGCCGACCTCTCCCCGTCTGGGAGAGGTAAAGACAGCGTCGAGCTTTGGATTTCAGGCATGAGCGGCGATTTCTCGGCCGATCAGAAACGGTATCTCGAGGGCTTCGTCTCGGGCGTGCAGGCGGTGCGCGGCTCGCGCGGAGCGCCGGGCTTCGGCGGCGGCGTGCCGTTCGGGGGACAGGGCGGCGAAAAGGGCTTGCCGGCGAATGCCGAGCAGGTCCCGTCGGGGCCCGACGCCATCCATCTCGAGGCGATGGCCCGGCAGGAGAAGGCCGGCAAGAAGCTCTCGCCGCAGGAGAAGGCGAAGCGGGACGAGCACCCGTTCGACGCCTATGCGCGGCTCAAGGGGCTCGCGGCGGAGGGCAAGTTCGCCAAGCAGCTCGACGACTTCCGCATCCGTTTCCACGGGCTGTTCTATGTCGGGCCGACGCAGGACGCCTATATGTGCCGGCTCAGGATCCATAACGGCATCCTGAAGTCCTGGCAGTTCCGCGGCGTCGCCGACCTCGCCGAGCGCTATGGCGGCGGCTTCACGCATGTCACGACGCGCGCCAACCTGCAGATCCGCGAGATCGGCGCGGCCGACGGCATCGCGGTCCTCGAAGGGCTGGTTGATCTCGGTCTCACCGCTAGGGGGTCGGGCGCCGACAATATCCGCAACGTCACCGGCACGCCGACCGCCGGCGTCGACCCGCAGGAGCTCGTCGACACCAGGCCCTACGCCAAGGAGTGGCACCACCACATCCTGAACGACCGCTCGCTCTATGGCCTGCCGCGCAAGTTCAATGTCGCGTTCGACGGGGCGGGGCGGATCGCGGCGCTCGAGGACACCAACGACATCGGCTTCCAGGCGGTCGAGGTGCTGGAGGGCCACGGCGTCGAGCCAGGGGTATGGTGGCGGCTCGCGCTCGGCGGCATCACCGGCCATCGCGACTTCGCGCGCGACACGGGCGTGGTCGTTCCGCTCGACCAGGCCATCAGGGTCGCGGACGCGATCGTGCGGGTGTTCATCTCGAATGGCGACCGCACCGACCGCAACAAGGCGCGGCTCAAATATGTCCTCGACGCCTGGGGCTTCGAGAAATTCCTCGAGGAGGTCGAGAAGCTGCTGGGCTCGAAGCTCGTGCGCGCGCCCTCCGACGCGATCGCCCCGCGCCCCGAGAGCGACCGGCTCGCCCATATCGGCATCCACCCGCAGAAGCAGGAAGGCCATAACTGGGTCGGAGTCGGGCTGACGCTCGGCAAGATCACTTGCGTGCAGATGCGCCAGCTCGCCGACATCGCGGAAGAATTCGGCGACCGCGACATCCGTCTGACCGTCTGGCAGAACCTGCTGATCTCCGGCGTCCGCGACGACTATGTCGGCGAGGTCGAGCGGCGGATCGCCGGGATCGGCCTCGCGACCTCGGCCTCGAACGTGCGCGCCGGCCTCGTGGCCTGCACCGGCAACAAGGGCTGCAAGTTCTCGGCCGCCGACACCAAGGGCTTCGCGGACATGATCGCGAGCCATGTCGACGCGGTCGGGCTCGTGGTCGACACGCCGATCAACATCCATGCGACCGGCTGCCACAACTCCTGCGCGCAGCATTACATCGGCGACATCGGCCTGATCGGCGCGCGCGTGCCGGTCGGCGAGGACGACACGGTCGACGGCTTCAACGTCCATGTCGGCGGCGGCTTCGGGACCGACGCCACGATCGGCCGGGAGCTCGTCACCGAGGTGAAGGGCGAGGACTGCCCCGCGCTCGTCGAGAAGATGCTGCGCGGCTACCTCGCGCACCGCGCGGACGACCAGGAGACCTTCGCGGCCTTCACCCGGCGGCACGAAATCGACGCTCTCAAAGACATCTTCGAACTCGAGAAGGCGTGACAGAGATGACCGCCCAATCCCAGATCCTCCCACCGCTCGTCCCCGAGAACGCGCCCTTCAGCGACGAGCAGCGCGCTTGGCTGAACGGCTTCTTCGCCGGCCTCCTGTCGATGGACGGCGGCGTCCAGGCGCTGTCGCGCGACGCCGCGACCGCGCTGCTCGGCAGTCCGCTGCCGGGCGAGAGTCAGCCTGCTCCGGCCCAGGAGGAAGATGACGGCGCGCCCTGGCACGACGCCTCGATGCCGATCGACGAGCGGATGACGCTCGCCGAGGGCAAGCCGCTGAAGCGCCGCATGTTCGCGGCGATGGCGCAGCAGGATTGCGGTCAGTGCGGCTATCTCTGCGAGAGCTACTCGGCCGCGATCGCGTCGGGCGAGGAGCCGAAGCTCAACAAATGCGTGCCGGGCGGCAAGGAAACGCAGCGCATGCTGAAGAAGCTCGCGGTCGAGCTCGACGGCGGCGCCGCGCCCGCCGCCGAGGCGCCGGCCGCCGTGGAGGCGCCCGCGGCGTCGGCGGCCGCCGAACCCGGCCGGTCCCGCGAGACGCCTGTCGAGGCGACGTTCCTGTCCAAGCTCCGCCTCAACGGCGAGGGTTCGGACAAGGAGACCAACCATATCGAAATCGACCTCAGCGAATGCGGCCTGACCTATGAGCCGGGCGACAGCTTCGGCCTGTTCGCCTCGAACTGCCCGGAGCTCGCAGGGCTGGTCGCGGCCCGGCTCGGCGTCGAGTCCGATGCGGCGGTGACCCATGACGGCGAGACCTTGCCGCTCTCCGTCTGGCTCTCCGAAAAGGTCTGCCTCGGCGCCGCGCCGGACGCGCTGTTCGAACTGCTGAAGGCGCTGGTCACGAGCCCGGACGACAAGGCGAAGCTCGCGCAACTCGCCGAAGGCGAAGACCCGGACGGCGACCTCGCGACGCTCGACGTGCTGGCGGCGCTCGAGAAATTCCCGGACGCAAGGCCTGCCCCGGCGGAGTTCCTGGCGGCGCTCGAGCCGCTGCAGCCGCGGCTCTATTCGATCTCCTCGGCGCTCTCCGCCGACCCCGGCAAGGTCAGCCTGACGGTCGACGCCGTGCGCTACGCCGTCGCCGAGCGGATGCGGAAGGGCCTCGCCTCGACATTCCTCGCGGACCGGATCGAGCCCGGCGCGAAGGTGAAGGTCTATGTCCAGCGAGCGCACGGCTTCGCCCTGCCGAAGTCCGGCGACACGCCGATCGTCATGGTGGGCCCCGGCACCGGGATCGCGCCGTTCCGCTCCTTCCTGCGCGAGCGGAGAGCGAAATCCGCGACCGGCGGCGCCTGGCTGTTCTTCGGCCATCAGCGAGAAGCGACCGACTTTCTCTACCGCGACGAACTCGCGGAGCTGCAGGCGGCGGGCGCCCTCACCAGGCTATCGCTCGCCTGGTCGCGCGACGGCGACCAGAAGGTCTACGTCCAGGACCGGATGCGCGAGGCCGGGGCGGAGCTCTGGAGCTGGCTGGAGAAGGGCGCGCATTTCTATGTCTGCGGCGACGCCAAGCGTATGGCCGCGGATGTCGAAAAGGCCCTGATCGCGATCGCGGCCGAGCATGGCGGCAAGGGGGAGGGCGCCAAGGCCTTCGTCGCCGACCTCAAAAAGGCCGGCCGCTATCAGGCGGACGTCTATTGACGCGGGCTTCCGTCACCCCGGCGGCCTGTTTCTTCACCTCCCCGCTGGGGAGAGGTGACGGACGGGCGGCGCCATGAACATCCACGCGCCCGAGGCCCCGTCGGCTCCGACCGCCACGACCTGCCCCTATTGCGGCGTCGGCTGCGGCGTGCTGGCGCAGCCCGACCGCATGGGCGGCGCCACCGTCGCGGGCGATCCGGATCATCCGTCGAATTTCGGGCGCCTGTGCTCGAAGGGCTCGGCGCTCGGCGAGACGCTCTCGCTCGACGGAAGGCTGCTGCACCCCGAGGTCGACGGTCGGCGCGTCGCCTGGGACGCGGCGCTCGACGCGGTCGCCAAGGGGTTCCGGCAGACGCTCGAGACCTACGGACCGAAGGCGATCGCGATCTACCTGTCGGGGCAACTCCTGACCGAGGACTATTACGCGGCCAACAAGCTGTTCAAGGGCTTCCTGGGGTCGGCCAATGTCGACACCAACAGCCGACTCTGCATGTCGTCCTCGGTCGCGGGCCACAAGCGCGCCTTCGGGTCCGACACGGTGCCCGGGACCTATCGCGACCTCGAGACCGCCGACCTTCTTGTGCTGGTCGGGTCCAACGCCGCCTGGTGCCACCCGGTGCTCTACCAGCGGATGCTCGCCGCGCGGGCCTCGCGGGGAACCCGGATCATGGTCGTCGACCCGCGCCGCACGGCGACCGCGGAGGAGGCCGATCTCTATCTCGCGGTCCGGGGCGGAAGCGACGTCGCGCTGTTCTCGGGGCTGCTGGTCGCGCTCGCCGATTCCGGTCGGATCGACGGGGCGTTCGTGGCCGCCAACACGCATGGGTTCGAGGAGGCGCTGGCGCGGGCCCGCCAGATCGCGCCGAACGCCGAGGCCACGGCGAGGGCCTGCGGGCTGCCTGCGGCGGAGGTCGAAGCCTTCTTCGAGGCCTACCGGACGACCGAGCGCGTCGTCACGCTTTACAGCCAGGGGGTCAACCAGTCGACGGCCGGCGTCGACAAGGTCAACGCCATCCTCAACGTCCATCTTGCGACCGGGCGGATCGGCCGGGAAGGCATGGGGCCGTTCTCGCTGACCGGCCAGCCCAACGCCATGGGCGGCCGTGAGGTGGGCGGCCTCGCGAACCAGCTTGCGGCCCATATGGGCTTCGACGTCGAGTCGGTCGAGAAGGTCCGGCGCTTCTGGGGCGCGCCGCGCATGGCGAGAGCCGAAGGTCTCAAGGCCGTCGAGATGTTTCAGGCGATCGCGCGCGGCGAGATCCGGGCCCTTTGGGTGATGGGCACCAACCCGGCCGCCTCGCTGCCGCGAGCGGACGCCGTGGCGCGCGCGCTCGGGCGGCTCGACCATTTCGTGGTGTCGGAGAACATGGCCTCGACCGACACGCTGACGGCGGGCGCCAAGATCCGCCTGCCGGCGGCCGCCTGGGGCGAGAAGGACGGAACGGTCACCAATTCCGAGCGGCGCATCTCGCGCCAGCGCGCTTTCCTGGCGTCGCCCGGACAGGTCCGCCCGGACTGGTGGGCGATCGCCCAGGTGGCGAAGCGCCTAGGCCATGGCGAGGCGTTCGGCTGGCGCACCGTGAGCGAGGTGTTCCGTGAGCACGCCGCGCTGTCGGCCTTCGAGAACGAGGGGACGCGCGACTTCGACATCGGCGCGCTCTCGGGCCTCGACACGCAGGACTATGACAGGCTCCAGCCCATCCAGTGGCCGGCGCGGCGCGGGACCGCGCGGGCCGAGAGGCGCTTCTTCGCCCAGGGAGGGTTCTTCACGCCGGACGGGCGCGCGCGCCTCGTCGCGGTCGAACGGCCCTCCGCGCCGGCTTCCGAGCCCGATCTGCCCTATCGGCTGAACACCGGCCGCATCCGGGACCAGTGGCACACCATGACGCGGACCGGAAAGAGCCCGCGGCTGTCGAGCCATATCGCCGAGCCGTTCCTCGAGATCGGCGCGAGGGACGCCGACGCGGAGAGACTCGTCGACGGCGGATTCGCGCGGGTCTCGACCGCGCATGGCGACGCGGTGCTGCGCGTCCGGGTCGTCGCAGGCGGGGGGGACAAGACTCTGTTCGCGCCGATCCACTGGACCGGGGAGACTTCGTCGAACGGTCGGGTCGGCGCGCTGGTCCATGCGCTGTTCGATCCGATCTCGGGCCAGCCCGACGCCAAGGCGACGCCCGCGCGCGTCACGCCGGTCGCCTTCGCCCGTCAGGGCTTTGCGCTGACCCGCGGCGCGTTTGGGCCGCTGCCGGACGGCGCCTGGTGGGCCCGCGCGGCCGTCCCGGACGGGAATGGCCTGCTGTTCGCGCTCGACGGCGAGCCCGACCTCGAGACCGTGCTTCCCGACCTCGAGCCGGACGACGAGATCGTCAGCCTCGCGGACCCCGGGCGCGGCGCGTTTCGCGCGGCTGTGTTCCGCGCCGGCGTGCTGCAGGCCTGCCTGTTCGTGGGGACGGACCGGCCCGAGAGCGCGTGGAGCTTTCTGCGCGGCCGCCTTGGGCAGGCGCTGCCCGAGGGACAGGTGCGGAGCCTGCTTCTCGCCGGGCGGGCGAGCGACGGCGCTCCTTGCGGGTCGCTAGTTTGCGCCTGCCACGGCGTGCCGAAGGGCGTCATCGAGGGCGCGATCGCGGGCGGCGCGGCGGACGCAGCCGAGGTCGGCGCGGCGACCAAGGCCGGCACCAATTGCGGCTCCTGCCTGCCGGAGATCAGGAAGATGCTTGCGGTCGCGCGGGCCACGCCCGCCATGGCGTGAGGGCCAAGCGTCAGGCTGGAAAGGCCAGCACGATCCTGGTGCCCTGCGCGGTCGCTTCACGTTCGATGCGAGACTGGATCGAGGCCGCCATCGCGCCCACGATCTTCTGGCCGAGGCCCGTGCCCTGTGGAGCGACGTCCTCCGGCATGCCGACCCCGTCATCCTCTACCGACAGCGCGAGCGTGGACCCGTCGCGCGCGAGCCTCACCCGCACCTCGCCCTCGACGCCCTGCGGATAGGCGTACTTAAACGCGTTGGTGACGAGCTCGGTCACGATCACCCCGAGCGAGACCGCGCGGTCGGTCGCCATCTGCACGGACTCTGCCGAGATCGCGATGCGGTGCGGGCGCTCCGCCGTGCGCAGCGAGCTTTCGAGCTCCTCGGCGAGGCCGGACAGGTACTCGTCCATGTCCACAGAGCGCACGTCCGCCGAGGTGTAGAGCCGGCGATGCACCTGCGCGATCGCCAGGATGCGGGCTTCGGTCTCGCGCATCATGTCGCGCGCCGGCCCGTCGGGCAGCGACGACGACTGCAGATGCATGAAGGCCGAGACGAGCTGCAGGCTGTTGCCGACGCGATGGTTCACTTCGCGCAGCAGCGTCTCGGCGCGGTCGCGGGCCTCGACGACGGCGCGCTCCGCGGCCTCCTTGAGCCGCCGCATCTCCGCCTGATCGAGCGCATGGGCGACGGCGGCGCGCAGCAGAGCGAGGAACTCGCCGGCGACGTCCTTGATGACATAGTCCATCGCCCCGGCCTTGAGCGCTGCGATCGCGACGCGCCCGTCCTCGCTGCCGGTCACGTAGATCACCGGCGGCGCGTTCGGCAGCGCTCTGATGGCCGGCAAGATGTCGAGCCCCGTCTCGCCCCGTAGGAAATGGTCGAGCGCGACGACGTCGAAACGCTCGCGCGACAGCGCCTCCAGGCCCTCCGCGCAGGTCTCGACCGCCATCGTGTCATAGCCCGCGCGCCCAAGATCCCGCGAGACCAGACGGCGCAGCCCCTCGTCATCCTCGATCAGGAGGACGCGCTTGCGGGCCGGCTGGTCGCGCGGGCCGTCGCTCATGCGTCGGGCACCTGCATGACGGAGAGGAACAGGCCAAGCTGGCGGATCGCGGTGGCGAAGGTGTCGTAGTCGACGGGCTTGGTGATGTAGACGTTGCAGCCGAGATCGTAGCAGCGCTGGATTTCGACCTTGTCGTCCGTCGTGGTCAGCACGATCACCGGCGCCCGCTTCAGGCGGTCGTGCTTCTTGATGTCGCCCAGAATGTCGATGCCGGTCATGTCCGGCAGATTGAGGTCGAGCAGGATCAGCAACGGCCCGTTGGCGGTCGTCTCCGTGGACTTGAGAAAGGCGAGCGCCGAGGTGCCGTCGGCGAAATGCCTGATTTCGTTGTTCACGCCCGCGCGCCGGACGTTCTTCTCGATCAGCCTGGCGTGTCCCTCGTCGTCCTCGATCATCACGATCACGACGGAACGCTGGTTGGAGTTTTGGCTCATGCCGCGAGACCTTCGGATTGGGATTTCAGGACGGCTGGAAAGGAGAGGTGGAAGGTTGAGCCTTGGCCGGCCTCGGACGTCAGCCGGATGGTGCCGCCGAGCCTGCGGACGCTGGCGCGCACGAAGGCGAGGCCGAGGCCTTCGCCGGGCTGGTCCTGCGCTCCCGCGCGCCGGAACAGCTCGAAGACGCGTTCGTGATCCTGCGGGGCGATGCCGCGGCCATTGTCCTCGATCTCGTATTCGACCAGCGCGCCGACGCGCCGCCCCGACACCACGACGCGGCCCGGGCGCGACCTGTCGAGATATTTGACCGCGTTCTCGATCAGGTTCTGGAAGATCTGCTCGATCGACAGCCGGTCCGTGACGATGGCGGGCAGGCCGGGCTTGACTTCGATAGCGGCGTCTGCCGCCTCGATCTGCTGGTACATGGTGTCGGCGATCGCCTCGACCACCTTCTCGATCGAGACGCTTTCAGGGCGAATGTCGCGGCGGCCTTCGCGTGAGAGCCGCAATATGGCGTTGATCAGGCGGTCCATCTTGGCCGTCGACGAGCGGATGAAGCCGATCGCCTCCGGCAGATCCTCCTCGATCGCCTGACGGGCCTCCGTCGTCACCCGGCGGCTTTCCTCGTCGTCGAGGCGGTCGATTTGATCCTTCAGCGTGCGCCGCGCGGCGTCGAGCTCGCTCGTGAATCCCATGACGTTGACGAGCGGCGCTCTCAGGTCGTGGCTCACGATATAGGCGAAGCGCTGGATTTCCTGATTGGCGGCCGTGAGCTCGGCGGTTCGCTCCGAGACGGCGGCTTCGAGCCCTTCATTGGCGTGCGCCAACTCCGTCCGCGCCTCGGCAAGGCTTCGCGCCTGCTTGCGCAAGACGGCTTGCGACGCCCAGGCCAGGGCGCCGGCGATCAGAAGGCCGAGCACCATGATGGCGAGCAGCCTCTGATCGTTCAGCTTTGCGCTCGCGACCCGCCCGGCCAGGATCTCGTCTTGCCGCGCCATGATCAGGCCGACGACGCCTCTGAGCGCGTTCATCGCCTCCCGGCCACGGTCGCTGATGACGATCGAGCGCGCCTCCTCGCGTTTGCCGGCGCGCTCGAGCGCGATCGTCTCGGAAAGCTCGTTGAGCTTGACCTTGAGAGCCGCCTTCAGCGTCTCGATCCGGTCCCGCTTCACGCCGCGGTCATCCGCGCGCGCGACCACGCCTGCGAGAGCCTCGTCGATCTCGCCGATCGCGACCTCGTAGGGCCGAAGGTAGCGCTCGTCGTCAGACAGCAGGAAACCGCGCTGTCCGGTCTCCGCATCCTGCACAAGGCTGAGCAGGTGGATCAGATCCGTCTTGTAGAGCAACGCCCTGGTGATCTGCTCGTTGAGCTCCGCGCTGCGCTGAAGCTGCCAGGCGGCCGCGACGCCGACGGCGGCGAGCGCGGCGAAGCCGAGAAGGAGGAGCAGGACGTCGTTGCGCTTCGACTTCGCGCCGGTCGGCAAAGCGCTCATTTCGGCGTGACGCGAGTAGCGGCGGTAGCCACGTCCAGTTCCTGATTTGCGACCGGCGGAACGCGCCGGGTCGGGGTCCGAAGCTTCGGTAGCCGATGATCTTGCCGGAGGGAAGCTTTTGGGGAGGCCTCAGCCCAAAAAGGCGGCGTTCGAAAGATCAATCGGCGATGCGCAGGTTGACCGCTCCCGCCTTGTCGAGCGCCCTCCGTCGCGAATCGACCGTGCTCCAGTTGAACCGCATCCTGACTCTGCCGTTGGCGAACCGACGGAGGCCGCTGCCCGCAGGGCCAAGGACGCCCGCCGGCGCGCCGAAGGTCGCGACCGGCACGGTCCCGGTGACCTTGTAGCCGCGGGCCGCGAGGATCGCCCTGACGCGCACGCAATAGGCCACCGAGCGGTGCGAGAATCGCGTCTCGCCATGGCCGGCGCGATACTTCATGACCGTGCCGCAGATGTCTTCGCCGGTCATCTTCCAGGCTTCGCCGAGATAGCGGACGCCGTATTTGATGTTGGTCTCGGGGTCGAAGAGCTTCGGCAGCGGCTCCGAGAAGCCGAGCATGCGGGCCGTGGACGGCAGGACCTGCATGAGGCCGATCTCGCCGACGCCGCCAACGGCGCGCTGATTGTAGCCGCTCTCGACCTCGGTGACGGCCTCGGCGATTTCGGGCGGGAGGCCGACGCCCTCGGCCTCCCGGCGCACCATGGCGCGGATCGCCTGTTCGTCGGGTTGGGCCGTCTTGTCCTTTGCGTCGCCCTCGGGGACGGCGACCGGCGCCGTCGGGGCGGCGGCCTCCGGCGCGAGAGCCGCTGCAGGCGCGGTCGGCTCGCTATCGGCCCCGGCCTCGCGTCCGGACGCCGCCGTCGCGAAGGACAGCGCGGCGATCGCCAGGGCGGCCAAAGGCGTCGAACGCATCCGGAGCCTGTCGTCTCGGAGGGGCCGGCGGCGGAGGATCTCTTCCGCCGCCGGCCATGATGCCCGGATGTCAGACGATGAGGAAGTCGTTCTTGCTGAGGTTCGACACGTCGTCGAGATGCGCAACCAGCACGTTGTCGCCGCCGCCATTGCCGTCGGCGTCGTAGTACAGATCGTGGCCGGTGGTGTCATAGAGGAAGGTGGCGTCGCCCGAGTCCGGTCGGGGCGTGCCGGCCACCACGAGGTCGAAGTCGGGGCCGAGATTGTCGAAGCCGGCCGCGTGGAACACGAGCTTGTCCTCTCCGCGGATGAAATCGAGCACGACGTCCGAGCCGTCGCTCTCGGAGCGGAACACGAACTGGTCCTCGCCGAGCCCGCCATACAATGCGTCTCGGCCGGGACCGCCGGTCAGCGTGTCGTTCCCCGACCCGCCGTCGAGCGAGTCCCGCCCGGCCTGGCCGTTCAGGACGTCTGCGCCGCTGTCGCCATACATCTCGTCATAGCCCGACCCGCCATTGACGGTGTCGTTCTCCGAACCGCCGCCGATCAGGTCGTCGCCGTCGCCGCCGCTGACCTTGTCGTCGCCGACCCCGCCCTCGACGCGGTCGCCCTGCGCGCCGCCGTTCAGCGCGTCGTTTCCGAGTCCGCCATAGAGCTTGTCGCGGCCGGAGCCGCCCGAGATCGTGTCGTTCCCGGCCTCGCCCTCGATCGTGTCGTAGCCGGCGTCGCCGGACAGGTCGTCATTGCCGTCGAAGCCGTAGATCAGGTCGTCATGGTCGCCGCCCGACACGACATCGTCACCGGCGCCGCCGTCGATGTCGTCCTCGCCGTCGCCGCCGTTGATCGTGTCGTTCCCGCCATTGCCGAGCAGCAGGTCGAAACCGCCGCCGCCGGAAATCTTGTCGCCGCCGCCATAGCCCTCGAGATAGTCGTCGGCCAAGCCGCCCGTGACGGTGTCGGCCCCTCCCATGATCTCGGAGACGAACTCGCCCGGGCGTTCGTCGACCGCGACGGTGTCGTAATAATCCTCGAGCGAATGGGACAGGTCCTCGATCCGGCCGACGAGATCGCCCGACGGGTCATAGAGGAAGACGTCGGTGATCGTGCCGTCGGTCGGCTCGTCGTCCGAATTGAAGGCGAAATCCGTGCCCTGGAGCACGAGCTCGTAGCCGTCGCGGCTGACGAGCGAAACCTCGTGGTCGGAGCCGAAATTGAACTCCGCGTTCGGGTCGAAGAATTCGATGATCCGCAGATTGTCGACCGCGGCGTTGGTGACTCTCGTGACTGCCATGGCGTTTCGTCCCAGTCTTTGCGCGCCCCCGCGATGCGGGGGGACGCCGCCCCAAGAAACCGCACCGTCTTACCGTTTCCGGACCTGACGGTGGCGAGATTGCGGCGACGCGAGGGTCGACCCGGGCTCGCGCTCCATTCACGCCGCGACGCGGTCCGCCCTGCGCGGCCGCGCCGCGGCGCGACGCCGAATTCCCAAGGGGGCCGTTAGCCTTTCACGAAAACTTTTCGTGCAGTCTCCGCGGATGTCCGACGAAGCGGAGCCACGGCCGATGACCGCGATCGACGCAAGTCCGAGCCGCGAACGGCGCCTCGGCTTCGACCGGTGGGGCATGGTCGCCCTCGCGGCCTTCGGACTGGCGGCGGCGCTCCTGGCCGCGCTCGCCTACCGCGCCATCGGCGAGCATGGCGGGGTCAATTCCTACGCGCTGCTCTCCGACGCGCTGCTCCACGGCCGGTTCGACAGCCCGACCTGCTTCGACAGCGACTGCGCGCGCTTCATGGAGCGGATTTACGTCATCTTCCCGCCGGTCCCGGCGCTGGTCGCCGCGCCGCTCGTCGCGTTGTTCGGGGTGAACGCCGCCGGCTTCATCGTGCTCTCGGCCGTCATGCTCGCTCTGACCGGCTGGGCGTGGTGGGAGATTTCGGCGCGCGTCGGCCTTGGGCGCGAGGCGCGCCTCTGGCTCAGCCTCGCCTTTCTGTTCGGGACGCCCGCGATCTATGTCGCGCTGCGCGGCGACGGGGTCTGGTTCTTCGCGCAGTCGGTCGCGCTCGCTCTCGTCAGCGGCGCGATCCTCGCGGCGCTCGACCGGCGGCTCGTCCTGGCCGGCCTGCTGATCGGGCTCGCCTTCCTGTCGCGCCAGATGGCGATCTTCCTCGCGCCTTTCCTATTTGCGATCGCCCGGCCGAAGGGCGCGCGGCTGATCGCCTTCGATCGGGCCTTCGTGACCGACGCGCTCAGGCTCGGCGCGCCGATCCTCGCCTGCATCGCGGCCTACTGCGCCTATAATTTCGCCCGCTTCGGGGCGCCGTTCGAGACAGGCTACGCGCATATCGCGGCCTATCCGGCCGAGGCCGACCGCAACTTCATCACCTGGCGGATCCTCGACCTCGGCCTGTTCTCGAAGGACTATCTGGTCTTCAACCTCGCGCACATGTTCCTGCAGGGCTTCCACATGGAGTTCGGCGGGAAATACATGACCGAGTTGGTCCGCATGGACCCGATGGGGAGCTCCATCCTCGCGGCGAGCCCGTTCGTGCTCTACGCCTTCTACGCCAAAGCCGACGCAAAGCTGCTGGTCGGGCTCGTGGTGATCGCGATCGTGTGCGGGATCACGCTGTTCTACCACTCGAACGGCTTCTCCCAGCACAACGTCCAGCGCTACGCGCTCGACTGGCTGCCGGTGCTCTACGTCCTGCTGCTGCCGGCCTTCGCGGGCGAAAGCGAGAAGGTCGCCGAGCGCCTGAAAACCTTCAAGCTGCTCGCGACCTACGCCATCGGGCTCAACGTCGCGGCCTTCGCCATCGTGGCGCTCACCAAGGGCGCCGTGTGAACCCGCGCCGCCGGCCTCCCCCACGATCGCAGCGCCGAGCTCAGATGATCTCGAAGTCCTTGTGCGTGATCCCAAGGTCGTGGTCGACCATCGCGAACACCTTCGCCTTGGCGTTTCCGTCGCCGTCCGGGTCGTAGAGCAGCTCGCCCGAGCGCTTGGCGTAGATGATGCGGTCGTCGCCGTCATGCGCCTTCGCGCCGACATGGAAGGCCGACTTTTCGGGGCTTCCGATGTCGCCCGCCCGGCTGAAGATGTCGTGGTCGAGAACGATTGTGTCGGCCTTCCAGTTGAAGTCGTCGATCACGTCGACGTTCTTGCTGGTGATGACGGTGTCGAACACGAAGACGTCGTCGCCCTTGCCGCCTTCGAGCGTGTCGCGTCCCTCGCCGCCATAGAGCGTGTCGTCGCCCTTGTAGCTTTGGATGTGGTCGCCCTTGGCGCCCCCGTTGAACCTGTCGTCCCCGAAGAGCGCTTTGATGAAGACCTGCCGGTCGTCGCTGGTCGAAGATGTCTTCGCGGCGTCGCCGAGATCCTTGGCCTTGATCGACATCCCTGAGATTTGCAGCAGGTAACCGTTGTCGATCTGGTCATAGGCCGTGACCACGCCGGCTGTCGGGTAGCCGTTGCGGTCATATTGCAGGCCCGACCCCCTGAACTCGTCGCCCGCGCCGCCGCCATAGGCTACGCGGAATACTGTGGAGGTCGCTAAGTAACTTTCCCCGTCCGCCAGTTCGCTCAGATCAAAATTATCGAGATCGAACGCAACTCGGTCGTAGATCGTGAAGGTCGCCATGCCCGCCCTCCACGTGACGACAGCGTGACTGTCCGCAGGCGAGCAAGTTTACCGGCGTCTACCGGCGCCGCAAGCACGAAAACAGTGCATTTGTGAAATTTAACTTTACTAAAAACGACAACCGAGGAGCGCTGCGGCGCAGCTTCAGATCCCCCGAAACGTCAGCAGCCGGTGCCCGACATAGCTGGTCGCCGCGCCGACGCCGATCGCGGCGGCGTGGCTGACCGGCTCGACCCAGGTGGTCCAGCCGATCGCAGGCGCGAGCCAGTGGACGGAGAGCATGGCGAGCGCCCAGACCTCGACGGCGCCGACGAGGTTCACGATCAGGAACTTCCAGAGCTGGTCGCGGGCGTTCCCCTCGTGCGCCTCGAACACGAAGAACCGGTAGAGGAAGAACCCCACCGCCATTCCGATGGCGTAGGCCGCGATGACGGCCGCCCCGAACGGCATGATCTCGTTGAGCGGGAATCGCGCCGCCCAGTTCACGAAAGCCGCGAAGCCGCCGGCGAGCAGGAAGCGGGCGATCCGCTTCAGCTCAGCGGGGCTCATCCGGTCGCGCAGGAAGGGCGGCATCAGCGAGATCGCGGTCGAAAGCATAAGCGGCTCACCAGAAGGTCAGCGCCGCGGGCCAGACCGCGACCGCAAAGGCGACCGCCATGGCGGCGCCCAGCAACAGGCTCGCCTTGTCCTTGACCGCGAACACCACGGGATCGTCGTTAAGGTCGCCGCGTCCCGAATAGACCCAGATCCGGCCGAGGAAGAGGAACAGCGCGCATGGGAACGCCCAGAGCGCGGCGGGGGTCGTGTAGTAGCCGGCGCGGAACGCCTCGTCGATCAGGTAGAGCACCATGACGAGCACCGCCGAGCAGCCGCTCGCCGCGCCGAGCGCGATCAGCACGGGGCCGTCGGAGGCGATGTAGCCGCGGCCCGAAGCGTGGGCCGCGCCGCTTTCGATGACCCGCAGGATCTCGGTATGGCGCTTCGCGAGCGACAGCGACGTGAACAGGAACATCGAGAAGACGAGCAGCCAGGGTGATGCCGGGACGCCCGCGACCGCGATGCCGACGACGAGCCGCAACGTGAACAGGCTGGCGAGCGTGAAAGCGTCCAGCACCATGATCCGCTTGAGGCGCAGCGAATAGGCGAGGGTCAGCCCCAGATAGGCCGCGAACGCCAGGAAGGTCGCGGCGTTGATCATCGCCGCGCCCGCGAGCGCGACCACGATCCCGGTCGGCGCCGCGGCCAGCCCGAAGGTGATTGGCAACCGGCCGCTCGCGAAGGGACGATTTCTCTTCGACCAGTGCTTGCGGTCGTCGTCGAGGTCCCAGAGGTCGTTCAACAGATAGGTCGAGGAGGCGAGGATGCCGAGCAGCGCCATGCCGATCAGCGCCGTGAGCCAGGCCTCGGGCTCGAAGGCGCGGCCTCCGAGCACGAGCGGCACCACGACCAGCGCGTTCTTGGCCCATTGATGAAGCCGAAGCGCCTTGGCGTAGGTCTTCCACCCGGAGGGCTTGCGCGGGATCACGGCGAGCGGCGGGCGGATCGCCTCGGCGGCCTTCAGCGTCTTCGGCCGGGCCTCCACCACGACCGTCTCCTTCGCGGCGCGCCAGACGGCGAGATCCGCTGCGGCGTCTCCCGCATAGGCGAAACCATGCGGAAACCGTTCCTTCAGAACGCGCGCTTTGGCCTCGCCCTTGAGGTTGGTGACGCCGTCGCTCGCGATCACGCCGTCCACGAAGCCGAAGCGCTGGGCGAGCTTCGTCACGACCAGGGCGTCGGAGGCGGTCGCAAGATGAATCTCTCGGCCCGCCGTCCGTTCGGCCTCGATCAGCGCGACGAGCTCGTCATTGACCGGCAGCGACGCCGGATCGATGTCCACGCGCTCGGCGAGCTTGCGCTTCAGGACGGCCTTGCCCGTGATGAGCCAGCCGACGAGCGTGAAGATCCTCAAGGGGTTGCCGCGGAGATAGGCGAGCGCGAGCTCCGCCAGCAGATCGCCGCGGAGCAGGGTGCCGTCGATGTCGACCGCAAGCGGCGCGAGGTCGGGACGGATGACGGGGCGAGGCTCCTCGGCGATCGGGATGGAGACCAGGGTCATGGCTTGCTCCGTCGTCGTCCGGGACGCTCCTTCCGCGCCGGCGGCGGCGTCGTTTCGCCGCTGGAAAGCCGCGGCCGATGGCTTGGGTCATACGGCAGTCGGGTTAAGAAGCGCCCTATGTCCATCGCGACTTCTCGCTCCATCACGTCGCCATCCTTTAACGGACTCTGGTCAGGCGCCTCGTCTCAAGGCATGGCTTGCGCCGCTTTGGCCCGAATGACATCTGCTCACGGCTGACATGTCCCGATCGACCAAACCGGCCTTGCGAGACGACCCGCAGCCGGACGGCTCAGCGCCGCCCGACGAGGGGGACGCGCGTCAGGCCGAGAATTCGCCCCTGCAGTTCCCGAGGCTGCGCGCCTGGGCCGCGACGGTGCCGTGGCGGACCGTGGGGGCGTTCGCCTCGATCCTGCTGTTCGCGGCCGTGCTGTTCGTCCTGCATCGCCTCGTCGACGAAGTGAAGCTCGACGACGTCAAGACCGCGATCGCCGCGACGCCCTGGAGTTCGGTCGCGATCGCGCTCGCGGCCTCGATGGCGAGCTATGTCGCGCTCACCGGCTATGACTGGTTCGGGATCCTGCACATCAAGCGGCGCGACGTCGGCTATCCGGTGGCGGCGCTCGCATCCTTCACCGGCTACGCGCTGTCCTACACGATCGGCTTCCAGCTCGTGGTCGCGGGCGCGGTCCGCTACCGGATCTATGCGGGCGCGGGTCTCGGCGCCGCGGAGGTCGCGGCCATCACGGCGATCTCTGCGCTGACGCTCTGGCTCGGCATCTTCTTCACCCTCGCCATCGGACTGGTGCTCGAGGCGCCGGACGTCGCCCGGATCGACGGCCTCAGCCCCGCGCTCAACATGGCGCTCGGGCTCGCGATCTTCGCCGCGCTCGCCGCCTATCTGATCTGGATCGGCCGCAGGGAGCGCGCCGTCACGGTCGAGGGCTACCGTCTCGCGCTGCCGGGCGTGAAGTCGACTGGCGCGCAGATCGTCATCGGCCTCGTCGACCTGCTGGGGGCCGCCTTCGCGCTCTGGATCCTGCTGCCGCCGCAGGCCGAGATCGCCTTCCCGACCTTCGCGGCCCTGTTCGTCGTCGGCATGACGCTCGGCATGCTGAGCCACGCGCCGGGCGGCGCGGGCGTGATCGAGGCGACGGTGCTGATCGCGCTCCCGAACCTGCCTGCCGACGCCGTGCTCGCGAGCCTGCTGCTGTGGCGCGTGGTCTACTACCTGATCCCCTTCATGCTCGCGCTGGGGCTTCTCGGCGGATCGGAGCTCGCCCGCCGCAAGGGCTATCTCAGCCGCGCCGGCACGATGCTCGCGGCCGTCATGCGGCCTGTCGCGCCGATCGTGCTGGCCGCCGCCGTGTTCCTCGGCGGCATCGTGCTGCTGGTCTCGGGCGCGCTGCCGGCCGAGACCGACCGCCTGCATTATCTGCGCCGCGTCGTGCCGCTGCCCTTCGTCGAGGCCTCGCATCTGCTTGCCAGCGTCGTCGGCGTGGTGCTGCTGGTCGTGGCCCGCGGGCTGCTGCGGCGGCTCGACAGCGCCTACCGCGTCGCCCAGCTGCTGCTGACCGCGGGCCTCGTGTTCTCGCTCGCCAAGGGCTTCGACGTCGAGGAGGCCTCTGTCCTCGGCGTCGTGCTCGCGCTCCTGACCGTCAATCGCCGCGCCTTCTACCGCCGCGCCTCGCTGTGGGACCAGGACCTTGCGCCCGCCTGGCTCGCCGCGGTCGCGATCGTGCTCGGCGGCTCGATCTGGCTCGGCTTCTTCGCCTACCGCAATGTCGACTACTCGAACGAGATGTGGTGGGAGTTCGCCTATCGCAGCGACGCGCCGCGCTTTCTCAGGGCGAGCCTCGCGGCGGGCGTCGCGGCGCTCGCAATCGGCCTGCACGCGCTGCTCCATCGCCACGGCAAGCCCCGTCCGGCGCCCGCGGAGCCGGCCCGCAGGCTGACCGCGATCGTCGCGACCTCGCCGCGGGCGGACGCCAACCTGGCCTTCCTCGGCGACAAGCGCTTCCTGTTCTCGGAGGCCGGCGACGCCTTCATCATGTACCAGGTGCAGGGCCGCAGCTGGGTCGCGATGGGCGATCCGGTCGGGCCGCCGGAGCGCGCCTCCGAGCTGCTCTGGAGCTTCCGGGAGCTCGCCGACCAGCATGGCGGCTGGCCCGTGTTCTATCAGGCGAGCGTCGCCCGGCTGCCGATGTATCTCGACCTCGGCCTGTCGCTGATGAAGCTCGGCGAGGAGGCGCGCGTCGACCTCAAGACCTTCACGCTCGAGGGCAAGGCCGGTTATGAGTGGCGCTATGTCGACCGCAAGGCGACCAAGGAGGGCCTCGAGATCTCGATCGTGCCGGCCGCCGACGCGGTGCCGCTCTATCCGGAGCTGAAACGCGTCTCGGACGCCTGGATGGGCTCGCGCAAGAGCCGCGAAAAAGGCTTCTCGCTCGGCTTCTGGTCCGACGACTACCTCCGCCACTTCGACATCGCGGTGGCGCGCCACCGGGGCCGGGTCGTGGGCTTCGCCAATCTCTGGAAGGGCGCAGGCCTCGAGGAGGCGACCGTGGACCTCATGCGCTATTCCCCCGACGCGCCGAAGGGCGTCATGGACGCGCTGTTCGTG
Source organism: Hansschlegelia zhihuaiae (assembly GCF_004103825.1). Lineage (GTDB taxonomy): Bacteria > Pseudomonadota > Alphaproteobacteria > Rhizobiales > Methylopilaceae > Methylopila > Methylopila zhihuaiae. Next base: position 445,208 of record NZ_RYFI01000001.1, on the reverse strand, counting down.
CGCCTGATGCTCTGGGCGAAGGCGGAAGGCTACCGTTGGTTCAATCTCGGCATGGCGCCGCTGTCGGGCCTCGTCGACCATCCGCTCGGGCCGACCTGGAGCCGCGTCGGCGCCTTCCTGTTCCGCTACGGCGACAACTTCTACAATTTCGAGGGGCTCAGGACCTACAAGTCGAAGTTCTCGCCGGTCTGGGAGCCGCGCTATCTCGCCTGCCCGGGCGGCTGGGTGCTGCCGCAGATCCTGATCGACATCACCGCGCTGATCGGCGACGCGCCGAAGCGTGTGCTGACGCCCCCGGTCGTCGATCGACCGCTTGCGATCGCCGAGGAACCGGTTGTGTGAGGGCGGTCGCGGGAGCTCTCCTCGCCCTGCTGCTCGCCGCCTCGCCCGCCGCGGCGCAGGAGCTGCGGCGCGGCTCGGTCGACAACGAGACCATGAAGGGCGCGCCCGTGGTCGCCCCCGTCGGCGAGCCGACCGCGATCGTCGCGCTGATCTCCGATCTCGACGGCTGGACCCCGGCGCGCGCCGCGCAGGCCGATAAGCTCGCGGGCGCAGGCGCGCTGGTGATCGGGATCGACCTGCCGCGCTATCTCGCAGGCGTCTCCCGTAACACGGAGGAGTGCATCTTCCTGTCGGGCGACGTCGAGGAATATGGCCGGCTCGCCGGCAAGCAGATGGGGCTGAAGAGCTACCGACTGCCCGTGCTGCTCGGCGCCGGCAAGGGCGCGGACGTCGCCTACGCCATGCTGTCCCAGGCGCCCGCCAACATGTTCTCGGGCGCCGTGACCCTCGGCTTCACGGGCCGCGTCCCGCTCGCCAAACCGCTCTGCGACGGGCCGAAGACCGAGACCCGCGACGGCGCGGACCTCGTGCTCGGCCACGACACGGCCGAGCCGCTGCAGGGCGAGTGGCGCGTCCTGACCGAGGGGCCGGCGCCCCAGTCCATCAAGGATTTCGTTCAGGACCTGCCGGACGCCGACGTGGTGGAGTTGCAGAAGGACGCCAGTCTGGACGAAGCGGTCGGGGACGCCGTGTTCGACATCGGCGGCGGGACGCCCGACGCCGTCAACCACCTGCCGCTCGTGCTCTATCCGCCAAAGAGCCAGCCGCCCAAGGGCGTCGCCGTCATCTACGCCGGCGACGGCGGCTGGCGCGACCTCGACAAGACGATCGCCGGCTATTTCAACGACGAGGGCTACGGCGTCGTCGGGATCGACACGCTCCGGTACTTCTGGAACGAGAAGTCGCCGCGCGAGCTCGGCGACGACCTCGAGGCGATCGTCACGCGCTACTCGGCGGACTGGAAGACCAAGAAGATCCTGCTGGCTGGCTACTCGTTCGGGGCGGACGTCATCCCCTTCGCCTGGCAGCGCGTCTCGCGCGCGGTGCGCGACCAGGTGAAGCTGATCGCGCTGCTCGGCCTCTCCAAGACCGCCGATTTCGAGGTCAGCGTCTCGGGCTGGCTCGGGGTGGGCTCGGGCGAGCACGACGTGCTGAAGCCCGCCGCCACCTTGCCGATGGACCGGGTGATGTGCGTCTACGGCAAGGATGAGCTCGACGAGAAGGACAACGACGTCGCCTGCGCGACCGACGCGATCGCGCCCGCGGCGCGTGTCGAGCTGCCGGGCGGTCATCATTTCGACGAGGACTATGAGGCGCTCGCGCGGCGGATCGACGGCGAGTTCGTCAAGCGCGCGGGCGGCCCGAAGTAACGTTCAACCGCCCTCATCATACTCCCTGTCGTGGACCGGCGCGCCGGCGAGCTCGCGTTCGAGCGCGGTCCGATAGGCGACGCAGCCGCGCATGAATTTCGGCCATGGCGGGACCGCGACTTCAGGCGCTACGCGCTCCGGCAACAGGCTCCAGAGCGCCGGGTGATGCCAGCACAGGTCATGCCCGCTGCTGTCGCGGTGTTGGCGTATGGCGGCGCGCAGCTTGCGGGCTTCCGCCACCAGCTCTTCGCGGCTCAAAGCGTCAAGATCTTCGTCCATTGTCGCTGTCTCACATCGCGCGAGGCCCTTCCCTCTTGGGGAACGAAGGTTCACTCTGCCCGTTCCGGAATCCGGCCGAAGGCGCGGAGAACGGCGTCCGGCCGCCGTCACCGAGGAGACGTCCGCGATGTCCAGCACCGACGAGCACGCCCCCCCGCCGACGCCGACCTTCGGGGAGCGCGTCACCCGCATTCTTGGGGCCGTCTCGGGCGACCCGATCGCCCGCGCAGAAATCGACATGGCGCGCGTGCTCGAGGAGCTGAAGGCCCTCGGGGCCGAGCCGATCGAGGATCTCACGCCCGACGAGGCGCGCCGCCAGCCGACGCCGGCCGACGCCGTGTCTTCGCTGATGGCCAAATACGGAATCGCAGAATCCTGCGGCGACATCCGGACCCGGGACCTGTCCTATCCGGGCGCCGAAAGGCCGCTCGCCGCCCGGATCTACTATCCGCCGCACGCCGGCGGCACGCTTCCGATCGTCGCCTACTATCCCGGCGGCGGCTGGGTGTTGGCCGACCTCGACGACTATGACGCGAGCGCCCGAGCGATCGCTGCGCGCGCCGGCGCAGTCGTCGTCTCGTTCGAGACCCGCAAGGCGCCCGAGCACAAGTTCCCGGCGGCCCATGACGACGCGGTCGCGGCCTATCGCTGGACGCTGGAGCAGGCCGAGACGCTCGGCGGCGCGCCCGAGCTCGTCGCGCTCGCCGGCGAAAGCGCGGGCGGAAACCTCGCCATCAACGTCGCGATCGCGGCCAGAGACCGAGAGATGCTGCCGCCCGTCCATCTCGCGCTGATCTATCCGCTCGCAGGCGTCGACATGAACACGCCGTCGTTCCGGATCAACGAATTCGCGCGGCCCGTGAACGCCGCGATGATCGGCTGGTATCTCGGCCATGCGCTGCTCGGCGTCGACCAGAAGGAGGATCCGCGTCTTGACCTCGTCGGTCGCGCCGATCTCTCCGGTCTGCCGCCGACCACGATCCTCACCGCCGAGATTGATCCGCTGCGCTCCGAGGGGCTGGAGCTCGCCGGCCGGCTGAGGTCCTCGGGCGTCGCGGTCAACGCCATCGACTTCGAGGGGGTCGCGCACGGCTTCTTCGGCATGGGCGACCTCGTCCGCCACGCGCGGTCCGCGCAGGAGATCGTGGCGCGCGACCTCGTCGCGTCCTTCGCGCCCGCCGAGCGGGGCGCGCGGGCCGGCCGAGCCATCTAGCGGAGGAACGAATCGTGGCCGCCTTCAAGACGCATTGCTGCGTCGCAGGCGGCGGACCCGCCGGGATGGTGCTCGGCCTCCTGCTCGCCCGCGCCGGGGTCGACGTCGTGGTGCTGGAGAAGCACGCCGATTTCCTGCGGGATTTTCGCGGCGACACGATCCATCCTTCGACCCTCGACGTGCTGGCCGACATCGGGCTGTTGGATCGGTTCCTCGCGCTGCCGCACCAGCAGGTCCAGACGCTCACCGGCTATGTCGAGGACGAGCCCTTCGTGATCGCCGACTTCCGGCGCCTGAAGCTCGCGCGGCCCTACATCGCCCTGCTGCCGCAATGGGACTTCCTCGATTTCCTGGCCGAGGAGGCCGCACGCCTGCCGACCTTCCGGCTGATGCGGCGGGCCGAGGTGAAGGGGCTGACGCGCCGCGACGGCAAGGTGACCGGCGTCGTGGCCGAGACGCCCGAGGGGTCGCTCGAGGTCGCGGCGGATCTGGTGGTCGGCGCCGACGGCCGCCGGTCGACGGTCCGTTCGGCCGCCGGCTTCGAGATCGAGCGGATCGGCGCGCCCATGGACATCATGTGGTTCCGGCTGCCGCGAAAGGAGACCGACGGTTCGGCGACCGGCGGTCGCTTCAGCGTCGCCGGACTTCTGGTGACGATCTATCGGGGCGACTATTGGCAGGCGGCGCTGGTCATCCCCAAGGGCGGGGCGGACGCCGTGCGCGCCCAGGGCCTCGCGGCGTTCAAGGAACGGGTCGCGCGGCTCGCCCCCTTCGCCGCTGACGGCCGGCTCGACGCCATCGGCGACTGGGACCAGGTCAGCGTGCTGTCGGTGGCGGTCGATCGGCTGAAGCGGTGGCACGCGCCGGGCGTGCTCTGCATCGGCGACGCCGCCCACGCCATGTCGCCGGTCGGCGGCGTCGGGATCAATCTCGCGATCCAGGACGCCGTCGCGACCGGCAACCTGCTGGCCGCCCGCCTGCGGAACGGCGCGGTGAGCGATGAAGACCTGGCCCGCGTGCAGGAACGCCGGATGTTCCCAACTCGGGTCACGCAGGCGATCCAACTCGCAGTGCAGAACAGGGTGATCTCGCCGACGCTCTCGGCCCGCGAGCGGCTCTCGCCGCCGCTTGCGCTTCGGCTGATGCGCCGCTTCCCGGCGCTCACCGCGATCCCGGCGCGGCTCGTTGGCGTCGGGATCCGGCCCGAACGCGTGACTGCGGCCGCGATCGCAACGCCGAGCTAGGGCTTCGGCCGCCCCGGCTCCTCCGGAGCGCGCGCGTCGATCGCGAGCGCATGCACCGGCCCCGCGAGCTCCGCCGCGAGCAGGGCGTTCACGCGGCGGTGGCGGTCGACCCGGCTCATGCCCGAGAAGGCCGGCGCGACGATGTGGACGCGGAAATGCGTCTCGCCCTCCGGCCGCGCGCCGGCGTGGCCCGCATGCAGATGGCTCTCGTCCACCACGTCCAGACTGACGGGGTGGAGCGCCTCCGTCAGGGCGCTTTCGATTCGGGCGCGCACGGTCATGGCGTGGATCTCCGTTTCGGCGCGGCGGAGATGACGACGGCGCGGCCCGGCGTCAAGCCCGCCGCGCGCCATGGGCCGTTGCGCGGAGCGTTCTTGTGACGCCTCCGCCGGGCGCCCATAATGGCCGGACGATGAAGCTCGACAGTCCATGGTTCGACAGGATTCGCGTGGCTCGGCCCGAGGAGCGGCCTGAGCCCGAAGTCGCGCGCTGCGACCATCCGGGCTGCCGCGAGCCCGGCGTCTACCGCGCGCCCAAGGGCCGAGACCGCGAGAACGAGTACTGGCGCTTCTGCCTCGAGCACGTCCGAGCCTACAACCAGTCCTACAACTTCTTCTCCGGCATGTCCGACGAGGATCTCCGGGCCTATGAGAAGGACGCCCATGTCGGCCATCGGCCGACCTGGTCGATGGGCCGCAACGGCGCGCCGTCGGCGGACGCGCGCAACAAGGCCGACCGGTCGCGCGGAAGGAACAAGGGCTGGGCGAGCGGGTTCTCGTTCGAGGACGCCTTCGGCATGTTCGGCGAAGGCGAGGGCGGCCGGACGCGCGAGGAGCCCCGGCGCGAGCTCAAGAAGATCGAGCTCAAATCCCTCGAGGCGCTGAATCTCGGGGCCGGCGCGACCCGCGAGGAGATCAGGGCGCGCTACAAGGAGCTGCTGTTGCGCTTCCACCCGGACACCAATGGTGGGGACCGCGGCGCCGAGGACAAATTGCGCGAGATCATCCAAGCCTATAACTATCTGCGATCCGCCGGCCTTTGCTGATCCTGAAATCTTGAGCGCGCCGTCGCGCGCCGCCGGGCCCGGCCGTGCGGGCCGCCGGCCCGGCCTGGAGGTTCAATGACGCTTCTCGACGCCCCGGCCGCCGAAGCGGCGCTTCCCGACATGAAGGTGTCGGTCCGCCAAGTCTTCGGGATCGACAGTGATCTCGAGGTCCCGGCCTATGGCGAGGCGCATGGCGCGGTTCCCGACCTCGACCCCGACTATCTGTTCGATCACGACACGACGCTCGCGATCCTGGCCGGCTTCGCGAAGAACCGCCGAGTGATGGTCACGGGCTATCACGGCACCGGCAAGTCGACCCATATCGAGCAGGTGGCGGCGCGGCTGAACTGGCCCTGCGTGCGGATCAACCTCGACAGCCATGTCAGCCGGATCGATCTGATCGGCAAGGACGCGATCGTGCTGAAGGAGGGCCAGCAGGTCACCGAGTTCCGCGACGGCATCCTGCCCTGGGCGCTGCAGAACAATGTCGCGCTGGTGTTCGACGAATACGACGCCGGCCGGCCCGACGTGATGTTCGTGATCCAGCGGGTGCTCGAGCAGTCCGGCAAGCTCACGCTGCTCGACCAGCGCAAGGTGATCCGGGCGCATCCGGCGTTCCGGCTGTTCGCGACCGCCAACACCGTTGGCCTCGGCGACACCTCCGGCCTCTATCACGGCACGCAGCAGATCAATCAGGGCCAGATGGACCGCTGGTCGATCGTCACCACGCTGAACTACCTCGCGCACGACAAGGAGGTGGATATCGTGCTGGCGAAGGCCCCGCATTTCCGCGACAGCGCGACCGGCCGCGACACGGTGTCCAAGATGGTCCGGCTCGCCGACCTGACGCGCCAGGCCTTCATCAATGGCGACCTGTCGACGGTTATGAGCCCGCGCACCGTCATCACCTGGGCCGAGAACACCGAGATCTTCACCGACATCGGCTTCGCGTTCCGGCTCACCTTCCTCAACAAGTGCGACGAACTCGAGCGCGGGCTGGTGGCGGAGTTCTACCAGCGCTGCTTCGGCAAGGAGCTGCCCGAGAGCGCGGTGAACGTGGTGATGAGCTGACGCGCGAAGGGAGCGCGGCGATGGCGACCAAGATCAAGGATCGTCCGAAGGCGAGGTCAGGGCACGATTCCGACCTGTATTCCTGGGTTCAGGAGCAGGTCGCGTTGCTGAAGGCCGGCCGTCTCGACGAGATCGACGCCGACAACATCGCCGAGGAGCTCAGGGACGTGGGCAACAGCGAGTATGCGCAGCTCGAGAGCGCGCTTCGCGTCCTCATCATGCATATGCTGAAATGGGATCAGCAGCCGGAATTCCGCACGCGCTCTTGGGTCTTTACGATCGCGGAGCAGAGGGATCGTTATGCCGTCGTCCTCAGGAAGAACCCCGGGCTGAAGCAGCATCTCGAGACGATGCGGTCGGACGTCTATCGAAGCGCGCGGCGGTGGGCTGCGAACGAGACAAACCTGCACGAGAGCGAATTCCCTAGGGAGTGCCCCTATGACTGGGACGATCTCCTGAGCCGGCCCTTCGAAACCGACAGCGTCCCCGCGCCCAAGTGATCTCCAACCGCAAGCCCGGCGAGAAGCTTCCTGCGCCCTCCGAACCGCTGAAGCGGGCGGTGGCCGGCTGCCTGCGGGCGATCTCCGGGGACCCGGAGGTCGAGGTCTCGTTCGCGTCCGAGCGGCCGGCGCTGATGGGCCAGAAGGCGCGGCTTCCCGAGCCCCCGCGGCGGCTCGAGGTGCACGACGTCGCGGTGCTGCGGGGCTACGCGGACTCGATGGCGCTGCGGCTCGCCTGCCACGACCAGGCGATGCACGCCCGTCTCGCCCCGCAGGGCAGCGAGGCGCGTGCGGTGTTCGACGCGGTCGAGCAGGCGCGCGTCGAGGCGATCGGCTCGCGCCGCATGGCGGGCGCCGCTCAGAACCTTTCGGCCATGCTTGAGGACCGCTATCTCCGCGGCCCCTATGCCGACGTCGAGGATCGCGCCGACGCGCCGCTGCAGGACGCGGTCGCGCTCATGGTGCGCGAGCGCCTGACCGGCCGGAAGCCGCCCGAGGCCGCGCGCAAGCTCGTCGAGCTGTGGCGGCCCTGGATCGAGGAGAAAGCCGGCCAGAACCTCTCCCGGCTCGACCGTGTGGTCGAAAACCAGAGCGCGTTCGGCCGGGCGATCCGCGACCTCCTGTCGTCGCTCGACATGGGTGAGGAACTGTCCTCGGACCGCGACCAGAGCGAGGACGGCGGCGAGGCCGAGGGCGAGCAGCCGCCGCCGCAGGAGGGCGAAGCCGCGGACGCGCCGGAGGATTCGAGCGACGGGGCCGACCAGGCCGAGACCGAAGACTCCTCCGACGCCGACGACGACGCGGAGCAGATGGAGGCGGCCGACGCCCCGCCGACCGACGCGCCGGACGACGACGAACTCGGGGAGGCCGAGGAGGCGACCGAGCCCTGGCGGCCCAAGGACGACCGGCGCAACGACCGCGACCGGCCGGACTACGTCGCCTTCACCACCAAGTTCGACGAGGAGGCGCAGGCCGAGGAGCTCTGCGATCCGGAAGAGCTCGCGCGGCTGCGCTCCTATCTCGATAAGCAGCTCAACGCCTTGCAGGGCGTCGTCGGGCGGCTCGCCAACCGCCTGCAGCGCCGTCTGCTCGCCCAGCAGAGCCGCTCCTGGGACTTCGACCTCGAGGAGGGGGTGCTCGATCCTGCGCGGCTGTCGCGCGTCATCATCGACCCGATGAGCGCGCTGTCCTTCATGCGCGAGCGCGACACCGAGTTCCGCGACACCGTCGTGACGCTGCTGCTCGACAATTCGGGCTCGATGCGCGGCCGTCCCATCACGGTCGCGGCGACCTGCGCCGACATCCTGGCGCGCACGCTGGAGCGCTGCGGCGTGAAGGTCGAGATCCTGGGCTTC
>NZ_RYFI01000001.1:421847-436714 GCF_004103825.1 Hansschlegelia zhihuaiae | reverse complement strand
TGCGGCCGGCAAGCCGATGGGGCCGGGCCGCCTCAACGACCTCCGCCACATCATCTACAAGGCCGCCGACGCGCCGTGGCGGCGCACCCGCAAGAATCTCGGCCTGATGATGCGCGAGGGCCTGCTGAAGGAGAACATCGACGGCGAGGCGCTCGACTGGGCGCACCGCCGCCTGCTCGGCCGCCCCGAGCAGCGCCGCATCCTGATGGTGATCTCGGACGGCGCGCCGGTCGACGACTCGACGCTCTCGGTCAACGCCGGCAACTATCTCGAGAAGCACCTGCGCCGCGTCATCCATGAGATCGAGACGCGCTCGCCCGTCGAGCTGATCGCGATCGGGATCGGCCATGACGTCACCCGCTACTACCGCCGGGCCGTCACCATCGTGGACGCCGAGGAGCTTGGCGGCGCGATGACCGAGAAGCTCGCCGAACTGTTCGACGAGACCCCGGCGCCGGCGCCCCAGCGACGGCTCCATTCGTGAGGATCCTGCTCGCAGTCGCCCTCGCGCTTGCGCTGGGCGGCGCGGCCAGGGCGGAGGAGCCGACGCCAGTCGAAGTCGCCTCCACGCCGATCGAGCGTTTCGACCTGAGCACGCCGGTCGGCGCGACCTTCGGCTCGCTCGTCTTCCTCGGTGGGCTCGAACTCAAGTCGCGCGACGCCGATTTCGGCGGCCTGTCCGGACTTCGGGTCGACGAGACGGGGCGCAGCCTCACCGCCATCAGCGACCGCGGGACCTGGTTCCGCGGGACGATCGACTATGAGGGCGAGCGGCCAGTCGCGATCACCGGCCTCACGCGGACGCCGACGCCCGGCCGCGACGGCCGTCCGCTGCCCGGACGACGCGGCGCGGACACCGAAGCGCTTGAGATCGAGGGACGGACCGCCTGGGTCTCGTCGGAGCGCGTCCACTGGCTGACGCGCTACGCGCTCGACGGCGACGGACGCCCGAAGGGCGCGGGGCAGGCGGTCGCGCTGCCGAAGGCGGCCGCCGGCGCCAAGCGCAATTCCGGCTACGAGGCGATGGCGCGGCTGAAGAGCGGCGCGATCGTCCTCATCGCCGAGAATTTTCCGGACGAGAACGGCGACAACCGAGCCTTCGTGGCAGGCGGCAAGACGCCCTTCGCCTTCGCAGTGCGCCGGACCGACGATTTCTCGCCGACCGATCTCGTCCGCCTTCCCGACGGCGACCTCGTGATGCTGGAGCGGCGCTACCGGCCGCCCTTCTCGCTCTCGGTCAGGCTGAAGCGGCTCGCCGCAAAGGACGTCGCGGCCGGCGCCCCCGCGGACGGCCCGGTTCTCATGGAGGCGAGCCTCGCCCAGCGCATCGACAATTTCGAAGCGCTCTCCGCGCATCGGGCGCCCGACGGCCGGACCGTCCTCACGCTGCTCTCCGACGACAATTTCTCGGCGCTCCAACGCACCTTGCTGATGCAGTTCGCGTTGCCGCGCTAGGAGCGGCCCGCCTCATTGCATCGGCTTGGGATCAGGCATGTCCCTGACGTTCACCGTGCGGCCTTCGCCGAGATCCATGTCGCCGGGCTTGAAGCCTGTCGCGCAGTCGCCGACGCGCTTGGCGGAGATGGTCGTGGCCTGAGACATCGGGCCTTGCGGGATTGTGCCCTGGATGCCGCGTGGGGCGTTGCTGCCGCCCATCTTGACGTCCGTCTTCATCGTATATGCGCTGTCGAAGTCGCCGGTCACGACGGTGTGCGACGAGGTCGTCATGTCGCCGATGCGGCATTCGCTCTCGAGGATGATCGTATCGCCGTCCTTCTTCTGGTCCTGACGCGAGCACATCTGGCTCGCCATCCCGCCGAACTTGGCGTTGAGCAGCTTGTCGGTCTCGGCGTCGAGGCACATGCGGATGAGCTGAGGCGGCATGGCGGCGGTGTCGACCTGGATCGACATCTCCCACTGGCCGGGCTTGCGCGGCGGCAGGTCGAAGCCGGCCGCGAGGGCGGGGGTCGCGATCACGGCGAGCGGGAGCAGCATAAGCGGCTTGAACATTGGGCCTTCCTTGAAGTTCTCTTATTTTGTGGCTTCAAGATCACGTGGCCGCGCGGGCCGCAACCCCTCGGATCGTCAGCTCGCGAGCGCCGCGATCCCCTCGCGATAGGTCGGGTAGGCGAGCTCGACGCCGAGCTCCTCCCTGAGCCGGCGGTTCGAGACGCGCTTGTTCGACGAATAGAAGCTGCGCGCCATGGGCGAGAGCTCGGCGGTCTCGAACGGGATGTCGGGCGGAACCTCGGCGCCCAGCAACCCGGCCGCGAGGGCGATGACGTCCTGCGGCGGGGCGGGCTCATCGTCGGTGACGTTGATCGCCGGGCCGACGGCGGGGCGTTCGATCCCGGCCGCGACCGCGGCCGCGATGTCGTCGACATGGATGCGGTTGAACACCTGCCCAGGCTTCACCAGCCGCCGGGCCGTGCCAGTCCGAATGTTGTCGACCGCGCTGCGGCCGGGCCCATAGATGCCTGCAAGCCGGAAGAGCTGGACCGCGGCCCCGGCGCGTCCGCCGAAGGCGAGCCATGCTTCCTCGGCCTCGACGCGCCGCCGGCCACGCTCGTTTTCGGCTTGCGGCGCGGTGGCCTCGTCGACCCAGCCGCCGCCCATATCGGCATAGACCCCGATGGTGGAGAGATACCCGATCCATTCGAGCGCCCGTGCGCGGGCGAGGGCGTCGGCCGCGCCGCGCAGGACGGGGTCGCCGGCGTCGTCGGGCGGCGCCGAGATCAGGAGATGGGTCGCGCTCTCGATCGCGCGCGACAAAGCAGGCGTTGCGCCGGAGCCGTCGAACACATGCGCCGAGAGCCCGTCCTCGGCGAGCGCCGCCGCGGTCTCCGGCGACCGCGCGGTGACGTCGAGAACGTCGAACTTTGCGCCATGGAGCTCCAGGAAGCGGCGGGCCGAATAGCCGCAGCCGAACACGACCAGCCGTCTCACGCAGCCTCCCGGTCAAGCGCCCGGTCCCATTCGCCGAGCACGTCCGCGTCGGTTTCGCGCGTCCGCCGCGCCTCGAAAAGGGCTCTTGTCGTCGCAGCGGGGACGAGCCTCGACAGCGCCCAGACGGCCGCGCCCCGCACCACCGCGGAGGCGTCGTCAAGACGGGCGGCGGCCGCTTCGGCGAGGTCAGGGCGGCCGGAATTCCCGATCGCGACCAGCACGTTTCGAGCGAAACGGTCACGGCCGATGCGCTTCACCGCGGATTTCGCGAACAGCGCGCGAAACCCGGCGTCGTCGAGCGCGGCCAGCTCCTCGAGCGGCGGCGATTTGAGCGCCTCGCGCGCCGCGAGCCGCATCTCGCGTCCTTCATGCGCGAACTTGTTCCAAGGACAGGCCGCGAGGCAGTCGTCGCAGCCATAGATCCGGTTGCCGATCCCGGCGCGGAACTCGCGCGGGATCGGCCCGGCGTGCTCGATCGTGAGGTAGGAGACGCAACGCCGGGCGTCGAGCCGGTAGGGCGCCGGGAAGGCGTCGGTCGGGCAGGCGTCGAGGCAGGCCCGGCAGGAGCCGCAGGCATCCTCGGCCGGAGGGTCGACGGGCAGCTCGGCGGTCGTGAAGATCGCGCCGAGGAACAGCCAGGACCCGAAATCGCGCGACACCAGATTGGTGTGCTTGCCCTGCCAGCCGACGCCCGCGGCCTCGGCCAGCGGCTTCTCCATCACCGGCGCGGTGTCGACGAACACCTTGGCGGGCGCGCCGGCGGCCGCGAGAGCGCCCGCCACCTGCTTGAGCCGGCCCTTGATCACCTCGTGATAGTCGTCGCCCTGCGCGTAGACCGAGATCGCGGCCCGATCCGGAGTCTGAAGGGCGACGCGCGGGTCCCGGTCAGGCGCGTAATTCATCGCCAGCGTCACGACGGAACGCGCTTCGGGCCAGAGCGCCTGCGGGTCGCCGCGCCACTCCGCGCGCTCGGCGAGCCAGCCCATTGTGCCGTGATGGCCGTCGGCGAGCGCGCGGGCGAGGCGCGACGCGGCCTGCGGGATCGCGTCCGGCCGGGTGACGCGGACCACGTCGAAGCCGAGCGCCGCGGCGCGCCGGACGATGTCGGCTTTGAGCGCCTCAGGCGTCATCGCCGATCCGTCAGGCCTCGGTCCGGGTCTTCTCGAACTGGCCGGACTTGCGGAACCGCCAGAGATAGGTGGGCGCGACCTCCGCGGCCGAGGCGGGCTCGATCCCGAGGCCTTCAAGCGTCCGTCCCGCGGCCTTCGCGTCCTCGGACACGACGTTGTCGGTCTCGAGCATCGTCACCTGGTCGACGGTGAGAGGTGCGTTGGGAAGCAGCTGGAGGACCTTGGCCTGCAGCTTGGCGAGGCCGAAGGGCAGCGGGACCAGGGCGCGGTCGCGGCCCGTCTCCTTCAATACGAAGCGCAGCACCTCCTCGAAGGTCATGACCTCCGGGCCGCCGAGCTCATAGGCCCCGGCGCCGCCCGCGATCTCCCCTGCGGCCGCCATCGCCACGACCCGCGCGACGTCGCCGACGAACACCGGCTGGAACCGCGTCCGTCCGCCGCCGATCAGCGGCAGGACGGGCGACATGCGCGCCATCGCCGCGAAACGGTTGAAGAAGTCGTCCTCCGGCCCGAACACGATCGACGGGCGGATGATCACGGCGTCCGGATAGACTGCCAGCACCGCGTCCTCGCCGGCGGCCTTGGTCTTGCCGTACTGCGCCTTGCTCGCCCGGTCCGCGCCGATCGCCGACATCTGGACAAAGCGGGCCGCGCCCGCCTCCTTGGCGGCTTCGGCCGCGATGCTCGCCCCTTCCGCCTGCACGGCCTCGAAACTCTGCTTGCCGCTCTCGGACAGGATGCCGACGAGGTTCACCACCGCGTCCGAGCCCCTGGCCGCCTGCGCGACCGATTCGGGATAGCGCAGATTGGCCTGGGTCGTGACGATCTGACCGACGCCGCCGAGCGGCTGCAGGTGGCCGGCGAGATCGGGGCGGCGCACGGCGACGCGGATACGCCACCCATCGCGGGCGAGAGCGCGCACGACGTGCCGGCCGATGAAGCCCGAGCCGCCGAACACCGTCACCAGCTTGTCGCCCACCGGACGGGGGTCTCGGGCGGCCGCCATGTCAGTCACTCCGTAGGCGCTTTGGGATCCTGCCGCGACAGGTAGGACAAAGCGCTTGAAGCGTAAAGCGAAGGCGCCGCGCCCGCCGCCATTGACAGGTCCGGCCCCGCCCCCCTAAAGACCGCGCCAGGCCCAGGTGGCGGAACTGGTAGACGCGCACGGTTCAGGTCCGTGTGGGTAACACCGTGGAGGTTCGAGTCCTCTCCTGGGCACCACTTTTTTCAAAGGCGGGTTCTGTCAGTCGCGTCGCCGCATTGGGCGAGAGAGATCGCGGACAGCTTGATCGCCGGGATTCGGGCGAGGCCAAACTTTGGATCGCCAAGCAGTTGGGGCGAGCTTGAGCGGCGAGGGGCCGGGCTGAGAGCTGGCCCGCGCCGGCCATCTCCGAAGGTGCGGGCAGGGCGGACGCCGCGCGATGCATCGTCCGCGCGGCGGCGCGCAGGAAACCGAGCGCGCCGATGAGAGGAACCCGGGTCTCAGGATCGTCGACCGTTCGCCACCTTCCCTCGAGCCGCCCTTCGCCATCGCGCCGCGTCGGCGAGGTCATCTGAATTGACGCAGAGATTCCGCGCTCCGGCGCGTCGGGCGACTCACCTCGAAGGGGCGAGCGGCCTTCTCCCATTGTAGATCGAGAGCTGGGCGTAGGCGGCGGCGAGAAGCGGCGTCGTCAGACCGGCGGATCGCGCTCGATCGACCAAGTCGCCCACCACCTGATCGGCCTCGACCGGCGATCCGATCAGGATGTCGCGATAGAGCGAAGCGGTCTGCTTCGACCCCTGCTCCGTCAGCATCGCGCGGATCGCCTGCACCGTTTCGGGCGCCACCGCCTTGCCGACGCGCGAGATCGCGCCCGTGACCTCGTCGAGGATCCGCAACGCCGTGTCGGCCCCGCCGGGGGCCGCGACGATCTCGCCGACGGCGCCGCGCAAGAGGCAGGTCGTGGCCGCAAGCGTCGAGAGCAGAGCCCACTTGGCCCACATCTCGCTTTCGATGTCGGCCGACAGCCGCGTCGCGAAGCCGGCGCCGCGCAGCGTCTCGTCGATCCGGCGCATCCGGTCCGTCACGCCGCCTGCGAGTTCGCCATAGGCGATCTCCTGAAGTCCGGAGAGCTGAACGATCCGCCCCTTGTCGTCGAGCGTCGCGGCGACCTTGCAGACGCAGCCGGCTGCGGCGTCGGGTCCAAACCGGGCGGAGATCCTGTCGACGTGCCGCATGCCGTTCAGGAACGGCAGGATCGCGGTGGCCGGACCGACCGCAGGCGCGACGTCCTCCAGAGATTGCTCAAGGGCGAACGCCTTGACGGTCAGGAAGACGACGTCGAAAGGACCGTCGAGCGTCTCCGCGGTGGCGAGCTTCGGATGGATTGTGAAGTCGCCATGCGGACTGACGATTTCGAGCCCCGTCGTCCGGAGCCGCTCGGCCCGGGCCGGCCTCGCCAGAAACGTCACGTCGCGGCCGGCCTGAGCGAGGCGGCCGCCGAAATATCCGCCGGTGGCGCCGGCTCCGACGATCAGAATGCGCATGGTTGGTCCTGGGCCGGCGGCCATGTTTGGCGGGCGAGGCGCGGTCGCGTCACAGGGGGGTGCGAACTTCCTGGGCGGTGACGCCGTTCTTCGATGGCCGGTCCTGCTCGCGAAGGAAAGCGACGATCTCGGCGCCGCTGCGCATGCTGTGCGCCTTGGCCGCGACCTCGGCCCCGACAGCGTCGCCGTTCAGGATCGGCTCGATCAGATCACGGTGCCGCTCGACGACCGTGGACATGTTCTTCACCACGATCGTCGACGACGTGATGTAGAGCCGGACCTGGTTGGCGATGAGATCGTAGTGCTCGCCCAGGCGCCTGTTGCCGGAGAGCGCGACCAGGGTGCGGTGCAGCCCCATGTCGGCCGCCACCAGTTCGTCGGCGCTCCCGCCTTCCGCCGCGATCCGGAGTTCGTCGAAGGCGCGCTCCACGGAGCGCCGTCCTTCGGCGTCGATCCTTTCGGCGCCGAGCCGGGCCGCGAGCGCCTCGAGGCTCGCGCGCAGCGTCGAAAGCTCCCAGGTGTCCTGGATGCTGAGGGCCGCGACGTCCCAGCCGCTATAAGGGCGTTGCGTCACGAGCCCCTCGGCGACGAGCCGCTGGAGCGCGGCCCGGACCGTGCCGCGCGACATGTTGAACTGCGCCGCGAGCCTGGTCTCTGTGAGGCGCGCGCCCTGCGCGAGCGCCCCGCTCAGGATGGCGTCGCGCAGGCTGGCCGCCGCGGCGCGGTCGAGGCTCAGCTTCTGCGGCGGCGCGAGCCCCTCGATTCCCATCGTGGAATGATTCCTGCTGAGGACGTTGGCGAACTGACTATCCGAGACCGGAATGATTGTCGACAATGAACAAAAGCTTGGATATTTCTACTCATCCTATTGAATTGGCAATGTTCATAAGACACGCAGCATGTGGCGCGCTTTTGAGCTTGACCAACGGGGTCGCATGGGGTCGTCTGATTGTCGACAATCAAACAATGCGCGAGGGGCAGTGGGAGACATCAGCGTCCTGAGGCTGTCGAAATCCTTCGGGTCCGAGCCGGGCTCGCAGGTGCTTGCGCTCGACGACGTGTCGATCGACATCCCCACCGGCCAGTTCCTCTGCATCATCGGTCCCTCCGGCTGCGGCAAGACCACATTGCTGCACGCGATCGCCGGCTTCGAGCGCCCGTCCAAGGGCGAGGCGCGCATCGACGGGCGCATGATCTCGGGGCCCGGGCCTGACCGCATCGTCATCTTTCAGGAATATGGCCTCTATCCCTGGCTGACCGTCGCCGAAAACGTCGAGTTCGGACTCCGGGCGAAGGGGCTGAACGCGGCGAGGCGCGCCGAGATCGTCCGTCACTATGTGAACCTCGTCAGGCTGGACGGGTTTGAGGATCGGTATCCGCACGAAATCTCCGGCGGCATGAAGCAGCGGGTCAGCATCGCCCGCGCGCTCGCGCCGGAGCCCGCCGTGGTGCTGATGGACGAGCCGTTCGCGGCGCTCGACTCCCTGACGCGCGACGTCCTCCAGGAGGAGATCCTCCGCATCTGGTCGGTGACCGGCCAGACCTTCGTGCTGATCACCCACAATGTCGACGAGGCGATCTTCCTCGGCGACCGCGTGATGGTGATGACGGCTCGGCCGGGGCGCATCAAGGCGGTCATCGATGTCGACATCGCGCGTCCGCGCGACCCGGCGATGCGGACCCACGATCCGCGCTTCCTCGCGATCAAGGACGAACTCGCCGCGCATCTGCGCGACGAAGTCGCCCTGGCCGCGGCTTGACGGGCGTGGGGGAAAAAGCCGTGACCGACGCCGCCGGAGCCCTGCCGACGTCCACGGCGAAGCCGACGAAGACGGCGCTGGAGGGGTGGAGACTCGGCGTCACGCCGACGCTCGCCGGACTTCGTCATTACGCGCTGATCCCGATCCTGATCCTCGCCTGGGAGATCGGGGTGCGGACCGGGTGGATCGACGGCGCCATGCTGCCCGCGCCGTCCGCCATCCTGAACGCGCTCGTCGACATGTCCGAGGCCGGCCTGCTCTGGCGCGACGTCTGGGCAAGCATAGTGAGGGTCACGGTCGGCTTCGGCCTCGCCGCGGTCGTCGCGATCTCGCTCGGCCTCGCCTTCGGCGTCTGGCCGCGCGCGGCCGCCTATCTCAACCCGCTGATCGAGCTCATCCGTCCGATCTCGGTGCTCGCCTGGATCCCGCTCGCGATCCTGTGGTTCGGACTGGGCGATAAGTCGGCCTGGTTCATCATCTTCCTCGGGTCGTTCTTCCCGATCTTCACCAACACCTATCTCGGCGCGCGTTCGGTCGCGCTCATCCACATCCGCGTGGCGCAAAGCTTCGGCGCCGGCCGCATGCTGTTCGTGCGGCAGGTGCTGTTCCCCTCGTCGCTCCCGTACATCGTCGCGGGCCTGAGGGTCGGCCTCGGCGTCGGCTGGACCTGCGTGATCGCCGCGGAGCTGATCGCGGCGACGTCCGGCCTCGGCTACATGATCCAGCTCGCCCGCACGATGATCGAGACCGAGAAGGTCATGGCCGGAATGGTCGTGATCGGGGTCGTCGGCTTCGCCATGAACGCCGCGATGCTGTGGCTCGAACGCAAGCTAATCCCGTGGGCTCAGCCCCGCTGACGACAAGGAGCAGGCGCATGGCGTGGATCACGACATACGGGACGAGACGGGCGCTGCTTGGCGCGGCGATCATCGGCGTCGCGGCCGGGCTCGGCCTCGGTCAGCCGGCGGCGGCGCAGGAGACCATCAAGGTGCGCATCGGCTACCAGTCGCTCTATGCGGCCGGCGGCGAGATCGCCGAGACGCTGCGGCACACCAACATCCTGGCGTTGAACGGCATCGAGGCCGAGTTCAAGACCTTCACGTTCGGCGGCCCGCTCGCGGAGGCCGCGGTCGCGGGCGACATCGACAACGTGTTCGCGGCCGACGCCCCCGTGCTGCGCGCGATGGCCCGCATGCCGGGCTCGAAGGTGCTGCAGTTCACGCACGACGCCCGCTTCGGCATCCTGGTGACGCCAGACTTCGAAGGCGGGCTCGCCGACCTCAAGGGCAAGAAGCTCTCAGCCCCCTTCGGCACCACCACGTTTCCGCGCGCCATGAAGGCGGTGATCGCGGCTGGCGTCGACAAGCCCTTCCAGCAGATGACGCTCATCAACCAGGACGTCGCGGAGCAGACCAACGCGATCCAGGGCAAGCTCGTCGACGCCGTGACGACCTGGGACCCGACGATGGAGCGGCTGATCCAGCAGAAGCTCGCCAAGCCGATCTGGATGGCGCCCCGCGGCGAGAACATGGGGATGCAGGGCTTCTCCGGAAAATGGCTGGAGAAATACGGCGAGGACGGCGCGGTGCGTTTCCTCAAGGCCTGGATCATGGCGACCTGGTGGACGTCCAACCACATCGACCAGGCGCATGAGTGGTTCGGCAAGACCTCGCGGCTCCCTCCGGACATCCTCAAGATCGCGTCTGACTTCGACCGCCATCTCGCGAAGCCGGTCAGCGACATCAAGACGATCGACCTGACGCTCACCGACGCCGACATCGCGAGCACGCAGGGCGTGATGGACTTCCTGCTCGCCAACAAGCTGCTCAACGCGAAGATCGACGCGAAGTCCTTCTTCGACATGGGTCCGGCCAGGAAGGCGCAGGCCGAGATCGTCGCCGGCGACTTCCCGGACCTCTCGAAGATCAAGGTGGTGACGCCGTGAACAGTATGGACAAGGTCCCTGCGGGCGACGCCGTCGTCCTCGGCTACGAACTCGTGGGCTCCGGCCCGGAGGGCGTCATCGTGTTCAACGATTGGCTGGCGGACTGCACCAGCTGGAAGCCGATGCACCTCTATCTGGACAAAGAGGCGTTCACCTACGCCTTCGTGGACATCCGAGGATACGGCCGATCGATCGACATTCCGGGCGCCCACACCTCGACCCAGGCCGCGCTCGACGCGTTCGCGGTGGCGGACGCGCTCGGCTGGGAGCGCTTCCACATCATCGGCTTCTCCATGACCGGCATGGTGGTGGAGCGCATGGTCCTTATCGATCCGGCCCGCATCAAGTCCGAGATCGCCGTGGGGCCGGTGTCGGCCAAGGCCGTGAAGATGAGTCCCGAGCGGCGCGCTTTCTTTGAGAGCACGCTGGTCGATGACGACGCGGTGCGCGAACTGGCGTCCCGCATCACCGACCATCGCCTCACCAAGGAATGGTCCGAGCACAAGCTGATGCTCGCCCGCACCACCCGCGATCACGCGGCGGTGCGCGAATATCTCGACATGTGGACGCTCGACGACTTCTCCGCCGAGATCGCCGCGGCGCGGCCCGAGACGCCGCTGCTCGTGGTCGCGGGCGAATGGGACCAGGAGAGCTTTCTCGAGGAGGACCTGAAGCAGGCCTTCATGGTCTGGCATCCGAACGCCGAGCTGGTCGTCATCCGCAACTGCGGCCACTGCCCGATGCAGGAGACGCCGATCTATCTGACCACGCTCGTGGAGGCGTTCATGCGCCGCCACGCTTCGCCAGCGCCCGCAGGCGAATGACCGCGTTGGCTTGGACGAAGGCGCCCGGGCGCTTCGGCGACGCCGTGCGGGTCTTCGACCGGGCGCTGCTCGCCGCGAACCGGGCGCTGATGATCGCCGCGCTCGCGGCGATGGCGGTGCTGGTCTTCGTGAGCGTCTCGCTGCGCTATCTCACCAACGACGCCATCCTCTGGGCCGAGGAGCTCAGCCGCTATCTGATGGTCTGGCTGACCTTCGTCGGCGTCGGGCCGGTGCTGCGGCTCGGCGGCCATGTGGCGGTCGACAACCTGCATGTCGCAGCCTCGCCCCGCATCGCGCGGGCGCTTCGCGTCGTCGTGGCGGCGCTGATCGTGATCTTCGCGGCCTACATGGCCTATGTCGGGTTCGGCTATGTGGCGCGGTCGTGGCGGCAGACCACGCCGGTGCTTCACATGCCCTTCGCCTATGTGGCCATGGCGGTCCCGGTCGGCTTCGGGCTCGCCGTCTGGCATCTGCTGATGATCCTCGCCCCATACGTCCGGGACGGCGCGTTCGAGACGTCGGACGACCTCGAGCCCGAAGAGGCCGCGGCGGCATGACGGCGGGCGTGCTCTTCGGCGGGCTGGTGGCGTTCCTCGCGCTTGGCGTTCCGATCGCCTTCGCGCTCGGCGTCGCGACCCTGACCGCCGTGTTGAGCGCGGGCGTCAACCCGATCGTGGTGACGCAGAAGCTCGTCGCCGGCCTCGACAGCTTCCCGCTGATGGCGATCCCTTTCTTCCTGCTCGCCGCGGAGCTCATGACGAGCGGCGCGCTCGCCGAGGTGCTGCTGCGCTTCGCCTCGATGTTCGTTGGCCACAAGCGCGGCGGGCTCGGCTACACCAACATCCTGACCATCACGTTCTTCTCCGGCATCAGCGGCTCCGCGCTCGCCGACGCGGCCGGCCCCGGCGCGCTGCTGATCCGGATGATGCGCAGGTCCGGCTATCCGCCCGCCTATGCGGCCGCGCTCACGGCCGCCGCCTCGATCGTCGGGCCGATCATCCCGCCCTCGATCGTGATGATCCTCTACGCGCTGCAGGACGAAGGCGTCTCGGTTCTCCGCCTGTTCGTGGCGGGGATCGTCCCCGGCCTCATGATCTCCGCGGCGATGCTCGGCTACAACATGTGGGCGAGCCGAAGGCGCGACTTCCGGAGCGACGGACCGGCTCCGACATGGGGCGACGCCCTCCGCGCCGGCTGGCGCGCGATACCCGCTCTGATGCTCCCCGTGCTGATCGTCGTCGGCGTGCATTCCGGCGCCTTCACGCCGACGGAGGCGTCGGTCATCGCCGTGTTCTACGCGCTGTTCTGCGGAATGGTCGTCTACAGAACGCTGACCTGGCCGATGCTCCCCCAGCTCATCGCCCGCACCGCCTTCATGACCGCCGCGATCCTGCTGATCATCGCGGTGTCCTCGGCCTTCGCGTGGATGCTGACCTACACCCAGACGCCGCAGATGCTGTCCGCCTGGATCCAGGGGCTGGGGCTTTCGCCGATCGGCTTCCTGCTCGCCGTCAACGTCTTCCTGCTCGCCTTCGGAATCTTCATCGAACCGTTGCCGGGCGTGCTCGTGGTGGCCCCGATCCTCGCCCCCATGGCGGCGGCGCTGAACATTGATCCCACCCACTTCGCCATCGTGGTGATCGTCAATCTGAACCTCGGGATGATCACGCCGCCGGTCGCGAGTCTGCTCGCCGTCACGGGCATGATCGCCAACGTGCGCATGGCCGACATCAGCCGCGAGATCTACCCGATGTTGGCGCTCCAGCTCGGGGTTCTGGCGCTGATCACCTTCCTGCCGGTTCTCAGCACCGGTCTTCCCGACCTGATGGGCGCGAAATGAGCGCCCCCGCCACCTTCGGAGAGCTGAAGTGAACGTTGCGCAGCGCGCGGGCGCGGAGCTCGTCGCGAAGTCGGCCGGCGGCCGCATCGCCAAGGCGGAGTGCATCCTGGTCTCGCTTCCGTTCGCGGGCGAGGGGCTGCCGGTATGGTCGTTCACCAGCGATCCGAAGAACGCCTTCGACGTGATGCTGGTGCGGCTCGAGACGGACACCGGCCTCGTGGGCTGGGGCGAGGCCTTCTCGCGCGCCGAGGACGTGTCGCTCAGGAGCCTGATCGAAACCCGCATCCTCCCGATCGTCGTCGGCGAGGAAGCGAACGCGATCTCGCGGATCAAGCACAAGCTCGAATTCGGCTTGCAGAATTTCGGCCGGGTCGGCCCCACCATGTACGCGATCTCGGCGATCGACATCGCGCTGTGGGACATCGCAGGCAAGGCGGCTCGGCTGCCGCTCGTCGACCTGATCGGCGGGCCCTTCGTCCAGGAGGTCGAGGTCTACGCCAGCCTGCTCCGCTATGGCTCGGCCGAGGGCGTGGCGAAAGCGACGCGCCGCGCGATCTCGGAAGGCTACCGCTATGTGAAGCTGCACGACGTGAAATATGAGGAGATCGCCGCGGCGGTCGAGGAGGCGGGCGCCGAGGCGACCGTCATGCTCGACGTGAACTGCCCGTGGTCGGTGTCGGAGGCGCTCGCCATGGACGAGCGGCTCGCCGGCCTGAATTTGCACTGGCTTGAAGAGCCGATCTTCCCGCCGGACGACTATCGCGGCCTCGCCCGGCTGCGCGCGACAGGTCGCCACCGGATCGCGGCGGGCGAGAACGCGGGCTCGCTGCGCGACTTCGTGGCGATGGCCGACGCCGGCGCGATCGACATCGCGCAGCCGGACGTCGCCAAGACCGGCGGCGTGACCGAGCTTCTGAAGATCGCGGCGTTCTGCGAGGCGAGCGCGATCGAGTTCACGCCGCATTGCGCGATCTTCGGCCCGGGCCAGCTCGCGACCGTCCACATCAGCGCGTCCCGACAGGCCGTCCCGCTGGTGGAGCGTCTGTATCTGGATTTCGAGGCCGAGCTCTACGGCGACGCGACGCTGCCGCGCGGCGGCAAGCTCGCGGTGCCCCAGGCGCCCGGGCTCGGGCTCGAACCCGACATGAGCGTCGTGGAGCGCTTCCGCGTCGCCTGAGTCCCAAGAACCATGGCCGCGGAGGACCAACTCCGCGGCCTTCGGGAAGCGTTCCCCGGGGCGGTCCGTCCCAACCATCGGAGATCGCAGATGAGAGCCCTCTACGTCGCCGCCGCGTTGCTTCTGGGCTTCGCGGCTCCCGCCGTCGCCCAGACGACGCTGAAATACACCTTCGTCAATCCGATGAGCAGCCACTTCGGAAGCGCCGCCACCGCGTTCAAGGATTACGTCGAGAAGGAGTCCGACGGCCGGCTGAAGATCGCGATCTTCCCGGGCGGGGCGCTCGGCGGGGAGCGCGAGATCGTCGAGAGCCTGCAGCTCGGCACGGTCGACATGGCGATGACGGGCACGTCGGTTGTCGGCAATTTCGTGCCCGAGGTGCTGATCTACGACGTGCCTTTCCTGTTCCGCGACACCAAGCAGGCGCGCGCCGTGCTCGACGGCCAGATCGGCAAGGACATCCTCGCCAAGTTCGAGGACAAGGACATCGTCGGTCTCGGCTATGGCGAGAACGGTTTCAAGATGCTGACCAACAACAGGCATCCGGTCGAGAAGCCCGAGGACCTCAACGGCATGACCGTCCGCGTGATGGAGAACGAGATCCACATCGCCGCCTTCAGGCAGCTTGGCGCCCGGCCCACCCCCATCGCCTGGCCGGAGCTCTTCGCGGCCCTGCAGCAGGGCGTGGTCGACGGCCAGGACAATCCGATCTCGAA
>NZ_RYFI01000001.1:408969-421780 GCF_004103825.1 Hansschlegelia zhihuaiae | reverse complement strand
CCCGCTCCCCCGCCATGTCTTCGCGCCGACCGTGATCATGATCTCCTCCGCCACCTGGTCCAAGCTGAGCGACGCCGACAAGGCGATCCTCAGATCCGGCGTCGCGAAGGCCATCGAAACCCAACGCGCCGCGGTCGACGAATATGAGCGCACCGGCCTCGCCAAGCTCAAGGAGGCCGGCATGCAGATCGACGAGAAGGTCGACGCGGCGGCCTTCGTCGAGAAGCTCGCGCCGGCCTACGCCGCCTTCGCCAAGCGCTTCGGGCAGGATCGCATCGACGCGATCCGGGCGATGAACTGAATGCGCGGGGCGGCGGCCTTCTCTGTCCGTCGCCAAGCGTGGCGACGCCATCCGCGCTCGCCCCGCGCGGATGGCGCCTGCCCCGTCATGATATGATTCCGTGGGCGAGATGACCTATCGGACGATTCTTCACGAGGCGCTCGGCCCCGTCGCCCGCCTGACCCTGAACCGGCCGGAGCGCGCCAACGCCATCAGCGCCGGGATGCTCGACGAGCTCGCTTCGGCGATGGATACGATCGAAGGCGACGACGCGGTTCGCGCGGTGGTGGTGAGGGGCGCCGGCGCAAGCTTCTCCTCGGGCTTCGACCTCAAGGACCAGATGGAGCGGCGGCCGGCGGGCGTCGCGGATTGGCGTCCGATCCTGCGCAAGGATTTCGACGTGCCGATGCGCTTCTGGCGCTGCCCGAAGCCGACCATCGCTGCGGTGCGCGGCGCCTGCATGGCGGGGGCATGCGAACTCGCGCTCGCCTGCGACATGACGATCGCCTCGGAGACCGCCTATTTCGGCGAGCCGGAGCTCAAATTCGGCGCGGGGATCGTGGTGATGCTGCTGCCCTGGATCGTCGGGCCGAAGCTCGCCAAGGAGATCATCCTCACCGGCGAGGATCGCATCACCGCCGAGCGCGCCCGCGCGATCGGCATGGTCAATCGCGTGGTTCCGGACGCGGAGCTCGACGAGGCCGCGCTCGCGCTGGCGCGACGGATCGCCGTGATCGACCCGATGGTGGTGCGCGAGACCAAGCGCGCCCTGAACCGCCAGCTCGAGGCGCGCGGCATGCTCGACGCGCTCGAGGCCGCGCTCGAGATCGATCTCGGCATCGAGGGCGAGGGTTCGGTCGACAAGCGCCGCTTCATGGAGATCGCGCGAGAGCGCGGCCTGAAGGCGGCGCTCGCCTGGCGAGACTCGCGCTTCGACGCGCCCGCCTCATGATCGGCGCGCTTGGGCGGCTGCTCGTCGAGCGGCTGGAGCGCAGCGCGGGGCTCGTCGACGACGGCGCAAGCCCGCCGGTCACGGCGTCGGCCCTGCCCGATGGGGCGGCGCGCATCGCGCAGGCTCTCCAGGCTGGCGGCTTGCAGGCAGACGAGCCGGTTTTCCTGGTGGTGGCCGGCCGGGCCGTCGACCTAGAGGGCCTGCTCGGCGTCTGGATGGCTGGCGGGGTCGCCGCGCCGATCCACGCTTCCGCTTCGCCCGCGACATGGAGCGCGGCGAGGCGCGTTCTCGGCGCGCGGGTCGTGATCGACCGAGCCGGCGTGTCGTTCGAGGGCCGCGCGGCTCCGGCCCCGCAACCGACGCTCGCCGGCGCGGCCCTCGTCGTCTTCACCTCCGGCACGACGGGCCTGCCGAAATGCGTGGTGATCCGGCATCAGGGCTTCGTCGGGAAGCTCGAGGCGCTCGATCCCGTGATCCGGTTCACGCCGGACGATCTCGTCGTGGTCCCGCTGCAGCTCACCTTCATCTTCGGACAATGGGTCGCGTTGCTCGCGCTGAGCGCCGGCTCGAGCGTCGCGCTCATGCCGCGCTTCTCGCCCGAGGCGTGCCATCGCTCATGGATCCGTGACGCGACTGCCCTCGGCGCGGTTCCCTCGATGCTCCGCGCCCTGGCGCAAGGGCCGCGGCCGTTCGACCGGCTCCGGACCATCATCAGCGGCGGCGAGTCTCTCGGAATGAAGCTCTCCGTGAGCACGGCAGCGCGCTGGCCGAACGCGTCGATCTTCGACATGTACGGTCTGACCGAGACGGGCGCCGCAGACTTCTGCTCCGTCTCGACCGTGGATCGCCCCGCCGGGGCCTGGATCGGTCGCCCGACCGGCGGCGTCTCGTACCGCCTCGTCGCACAGGACGGATCGGTCGTCGCCCGCGGAGCCGCAGGCGAACTTCAGATCCGGACCCGGCACGGCATGGCGGGCTATCTCGGCGATCCATGCCTGACGGCGAAGTCGTTCAGGGAGGGCTGGTTCAGGACCGGCGACCTGGCGGTGGAGGACGCCGATGGTCGGCTTCGGCTGGTCGGCCGGATCAAGGATCTGATCTCCCGCGCCGGCAACAAGATCTATCCCGCCGAGGTCGAGAACGCGCTTCAGCTTCATCCGGACGTCGCGGCGTGCCTGTGCGCCGGCGTGCCGGACGAGGCCGTCGGCGAACGCATCCACGCCGCCGTGGTCCTCAAGACCCGATCGGTCGAGACCGGCGCGAGCCTGCGAAGCTGGCTCGCAGGACGGCTGGAGCGCTACAAGATCCCGGACTTTATCTCAGTGATCGAAAGCATCCCTCTGGGACCTACTGGAAAAGCCAGCCGCGCCGCCTTGCGCGAGTTGGTCGAGAGCCGCCATCGTTGAGAACCTGGTTCCGAAAAAACAGCGTCGCGCCTGCCTTGGCTGCGGCCGAGGCGGACGCTTTTCTGGTTTAGCGCCCGCGGGGGCGCTGGGAAGCCATGGGCTTGCACTTGGCGGTTTGTCGGCGGTCGCATTGAACCACGGGCGAAGGCCACGGCCTGGCGGCTTAACCGCCTCAGCGATGTGTCCTTGAGTATCTTCTCCCAAGCGGCTAATGCGTCCAGAACTTGGTTCGACCTCTCTTGGGGGGCCGCGCCGCTTTCGATCCGGCTGCGCGGAGCGGGCTTCGCGCAGCCCGCGCGCGCTTCTCCCTCCGCGCGCCGGGATCCGTCGCCCGCCGGAGCGGCCGGCTCCCCGACCATATTCGAGGCGACATGACGATCCGTCTTCATCGCGGCGATCTTCCCGACGGCTACGATGCTGGCGCGTCGGTCGCGATCGACACCGAGACCCTCGGCCTCAACCCGAACCGCGACCGGCTCTGCCTCGTTCAATTGTCGACTGGGGACGGCTCGGCCGATCTCGTGCAGATCGCGCCGGGCCAGGGCCGCGCGCCCAATCTCGAACGCGTGCTCCGCGACCGTTCGGTGCTCAAGCTGTTCCATTTCGCCCGTTTTGACGTGGCCGCGCTCTACAAGGCGTTCGGCGTCATGACCGAGCCGGTCTACTGCACCAAGATCGCCTCGAAGCTCGTGCGGACCTACACCGACCGGCACGGCCTCAAGGACCTTGCGCGCGAGCTCCTCGGCGCCGAGATATCGAAGCAGCAGCAGTCCTCCGACTGGGGAGCCGAAAACCTGACCGACGCCCAGTTGGCCTATGCGGCGAGCGACGTCTTGTACCTGCACGCTCTTAAGGAGAAGCTCGACGTCCTTCTGGCCCGCGAGGGCCGGTCGGCCTTCGCGGACGCCTGCTTCGCCTTCGTGCCGGTCCGATCCGCGCTCGACCTTGCGGGATGGGCTGATCAGGACATCTTCGCACATGCCTGAGCGGGCGACGGGCGCCGCCGAGTTCACCGCCAGAGGGGCCATTCCAGGGAGGCGCCGATGAGACTTACGCTTGCCGCTTTCGCCGTCGTCGCCTTCGCCGTTCCGGCCGGGGCCCAGCAGGGCCAGCAGGGATCCGTGACGAGCGCGTTTTCGGGCTTCTCCGCCAAGTCCAACGAGCCCGTGAACGTCGAGGCCGACAATCTCGAGGTCCGCGACCAGGAACAGGCCGCGGTGTTTTCGGGCAATGTCGAGCTCAAGCAGGCGGGCTCGACGCTGAACGCCCGCAAGCTCACCATCTACTATTACAAGAAGGGCGAAGGACCGAAGCAGGCGTCCGCGGACAAGGGCGAAGGGCAGAAGCAGGCGTCGGCCGACAAGGTCGCGCGCCCCACGCAGGGCGAGACCAAGGGCGCCGAGGGCGCGCCCGAGGCCGGCCGCGACATCCGCCGCATGGAGGCGGAGGGCGACGTGGTCGTCACCCAGCGCAACCAGCGCGCCACCGGCGCGCGCGGCACCTTCGACGTCGAGGCCAACAAGGTCGAGCTTTCGGGCGGCGTGGTGGTCAATCAGGACGACAACGTCATCCGGGGCGAGCGGCTGCGCGTCGACCTCACCACCCAGACGTCCCGCATCGAGGGCGGCGGCGGACGGGTCCAGGGCGTTTTCAAACCGCGGCAGCAGCAGCGCTGATCGGGCCATCATGCTGACAAGAAGCGGCGAGCAGTCGCAGACGAGCGGGGAGACGCAGGCGCGCAGGGGCGGCGACGGCCGGCTGGCCGCGAGCCGTCGCCAGCGGCACGCCGAAATCGCGCTCGCCCGAGGCGAAGGCGACGGCGCGCTCGTGGCCCGCGGGCTCGCGAAGAGCTATGGCGCCCGGCAGGTCGTCAAGGACGTCAGTCTGTCGGTGAACCGCGGCGAGGCGGTCGGCCTGCTCGGTCCGAACGGCGCGGGCAAGACCACGGTGTTCTACATGATCACCGGCCTCGTCCCGGCGGACCAGGGGCGGATCGAGCTCTCCGGCCGGGACGTCACGCGCCTGCCGATGCACAAGCGCGCGCGGCTCGGCATCGGCTACCTGCCCCAGGAGGCCTCGATCTTCCGCGGCCTGTCGGTCGAGGACAACATCAAGGCGGTGCTCGAGGTGATCGAGCCCGACAAGGCCCGGCGGGCCCATGACCTCGAGGCGCTGCTGGAGGAGTTCGGCATCGAGCGGCTCAGGAAATCGCCCGCGGTTGCGCTGTCGGGCGGCGAGCGCCGGCGCGTCGAGATCGCCCGGGCGCTCGCCACGCGGCCGAGCTTTATGCTGCTCGACGAGCCGTTCGCCGGCATCGACCCGATCGCGGTCGGCGACATCCAGTCGCTGGTGCGCCACCTAACGGACCGCGGCATCGGCGTCCTGATCACCGATCACAACGTCCGCGAGACGCTCGGGCTGATCGATCGCGCCTACATCATCCACGCCGGCGGCGTGCTGATGGAGGGCGAGCCAGACGCGGTCGTGGCCCATCCGGACGTCCGGCGGCTTTACCTCGGCGAGGAATTCCGGCTTTAAGAGAGCCGTAGCCGGTTCTCATGCAAGAATCGGCCCACGCCGCCCGGAGGCTTTCGGCGGCGCCGGAGACCGCCGTCCGCATGGTCGCATCGCCATGGCCCTGACCCCGAAGCTCGCGCTGCGGCAGTCACAGTCGCTGGTGATGACCCCGCAGCTGATGCAGGCCATCAAGCTGCTGCAGCTCTCGAGCCTCGATCTTGTCGCCTATGTCGAGAAGGAGCTCGAGCAGAACCCTCTGCTGGAGCGGCAGGAGGCCCCGGCCCCCGAGCCTCGCGACGGTCCTGCGGAGCCCGAGGTCGCGGAGGGCGACTGGGGCGAACCCGCGCCGGGCTCACGCGCCGACGTCGAAGCCCGGCTCGACACCGATTACGGCAACGTCTTCCCCGACGACGCGCCGCAGAGCCCGGAGCGTGCCGCGCCGGCCGCCGCGGCCGAGCCGGGCGATTGGTCCGGGTTCGGCGTCGGCGGCGCGGCTTCGGGCGAGGGCGCCGACCTCGAAGCCTATGTGGCGGACCGCGCCACGCTCTCGGACCACCTCGAGCGGCAGCTCGCCGTCGCGGTCCCGAACGCGACCGACCGCCTCGTCGGCCAGCACCTCATCGACCTCATCGATCCGGCGGGCTATCTGCGCGAGCCCCTCGAAACCGTGGCCGACCGCCTCGGCGCGCCCATCGGCAGGGTCGAGCGCGTCCTCGCCGTGATCCAGACCTTCGAGCCGACCGGCGTCGGAGCGCGCTCGCTGAAGGAATGCCTCGCGCTGCAGCTGCGCGAGCTCGACCGCTACGACCCCGCGATGCAGGCGCTGCTCGACAATCTTGAGCTCGTCGCCCGCCGCGACCTTGCGGCGCTGCGAAGGCTCTGCGGCGTCGACGAGGAGGACCTCTCCGACATGCTGGCGGAGCTTCGGCGTCTCGACCCGAAGCCTGGCCACGCCTTCGGCTCCGAGATCGTCCAGCCGGTCGTGCCCGACGTCACGGTGCGGCCGGCGCCGGACGGCTCGTGGATCGTCGAGCTGGTCGCGGACGCGCTGCCGAGGGTGCTGGTCAACCAGTCCTATTACGCCAAGGTCGTGCGGACGACGAAGTCCGACACCGAGAAGACCTTCATGACCGAGTGCCTGCAAACCGCGAACTGGCTGACTCGAAGCCTCGAGCAGCGCGCCCGCACCATCCTCAAGGTCGCGACCGAGATCGTCCGCCAGCAGGACGGGTTCCTGACGCTGGGCGTCGCCCATCTGAGGCCGCTCAATCTGCGCATGATCGCTGACGCCATCGGCATGCACGAGTCGACCGTCTCGCGGGTGACCGCAAACAAATACCTCGCGACGCCCCGCGGCGTGTTCGAGCTGAAGTACTTCTTCACGGCCGCGATCGCTTCCGCGGATGGCGGCGACGCGCATTCGGCGGAGGCTGTGCGCCACCGCATCCGCGCCATGATCGAGGCCGAGAGCCCGGACGATGTGCTGTCCGACGACACGATCGTGAAACGGCTGCATGACGGCGGCGTCGAGATCGCGCGCCGCACCGTAGCGAAGTACCGTGAGAGCCTGCGCATACCGTCTTCGGTGCAGCGCCGTCGGGAAAAGCAGGGCGCCGCCAGGGCTTCGTGATCTTCCGCCCGCCCTTGATTTTAGAACGGTCGTCCTGTCCTCAGCCGCGTCAGCGACCGTCATTGACTTCGCGAACGGCCGCTTCTACCACTTCCCGACATCCACGGGGCGGGGCCGCCCGATCCGGCGCCCGTCCGGTCATTCGGCGGAGCGGACTTCATGGCCTTGCGTGTATCCGGGAAGAACCTCGACATCGGCGAGGCCCTTCGCGGACAGGTCCAGGACCGGATCGCCGAGGCGATGGCGAAATATTTCGGCGGGGGTTTTTCGGGTCACGTCACGGTCGCCAAGGACGGATCGGGATTCCGCACCGAATGCTCGATCCATCTCGACAGCGGCATCGTGCTGCAATCCGCTGGCGCGGCCGGCGACGCCTATGCGAGCTTCGACCAGGCGGCGGGCCGGATTGAAACGCGGCTGAAGCGTTACAAGAATCGATTGCGTGACCATCACGGCGAGGGCGACGGCGATCCGTTGGCCTACGCGGTGATCGAAACCCCGGCCGACGACGTCGAGGAGCCCGAGGGATGGAGTCCAGTGATCGTCGCGGAGTCGACCAAGCCGCTGCGTCGCATGACCGTGGGCTTCGCGGTGATGGAGCTCGATCTGACCGGCGCTCCGGTGATCGTGTTCCGGCATGCGAGCCACGGCCGGGTCAACATCGTGTACCGGCGTTCGGACGGGAATGTCGGCTGGATCGATCCGCCCGCCTCGGGCGGAGCAGACGGCCACTGACGCGAGCAGCAGCGGGACGGGAGCCGGCGTCGGCCGAGAGCCTCGCCGCTCATCGAAGGTTTAGCCTCTGATGCCTCTCAGCGATCTGGTGGCCGCCAACGCCATCCTGCCGGCGCTCAAGGTGAACTCCAAGAAGCAGGCGATCCAGGAGCTTGCGGCGCGCGCCGCGGAGCTGACCGGCCTGCCGGAGCGCGACGTGTTCGACACCCTCCTGCAGCGCGAGCGGCTGGGGTCCACCGGCGTCGGGGCGGGAATCGCGATCCCGCACGGAAAGCTTCCGAAGTTCGATCGGCTGTTCGGATTGTTCGCGAGGCTCGAACGTCCGATCGACTTCGACGCCCTCGACGGCGAGCCTGTGGACCTCGCCTTCCTGCTGCTCGCGCCCGAGTCGGCCGGCGCGGATCACCTGAAGGCGCTCGCGCGGGTGGCCCGGGTGCTGCGTGATCCGCTGACGGCGCAGAAGCTTCGAGCGTCGCGCGATTCGACGGCGATCTACGCCGTGCTGACACAGGTCGCCGCGCCGAACGCCGCGTGAGCCGCCGCGCCGGGCGCCCGTTGCCTGGGTGCCCGGAACCAGCTTAGTGCACGCTGACGGTGACGAGTTCGTGCTCGCGCGCGCTCGCGATCAGCGCTTCGCGCGTGTCCGCGACCACGATCGGCGAGCCGTCGGCGCCAAGGAGCGCGAACAGTTCGAGACCGGGCTCGAGCTCCGGAGCCTGCGGAAAAAGGGCGTTGAGCTCGTCCGACAGGATCGGCTTCACATAGGCGATGTGCCCGTCTCCGATCGCGGCGAACTCGGCCGCGCTCAGGGGGCTCCGGCCGGCGGCGCCTGACATGTTTTCGCGCACCATAACCTTACTCCTTCTCCGCAACGCTGCGGCTTTCGTCCCTCGCCTTTATGGCGATACGCCGAACCGACTGTTTCGGTTCCGGACGAACGAGGTCGACGACCAACAGGCCCGTCGCAAGATCCGCGCCGAGCACCTCCATGCCTTCCGCCAGGACGAAGGCCCGAGTGAATTGCCGCGCCGCGATTCCCCTATGGAGAAACACGCGGTCTTCGCGCTCGGCCGGCGGCTTGCCGCGGATCACAAGCTCGTTCTTCTCGAGCGTGACTTCGATCTGGTCGGCGGCGAAGCCGGCGACCGCCAGCGTGATCCGGAGGCGTTCGGGCTGGCCCTCGAGCGGCGGCATCCGCTCGATATTGTAAGGCGGATAGCCGTCCGCGCTCTTCGCCACACGGTCGAGCGCACGTTCCAGGCCGTCGAACCCGAGCAGGAACGGGCTTTGCAGACTCGTCAGACGCGACATCACCAAAGTCCTCGCAGAAGCGACTTTGACGGAGCCTCGTAAACAAAGCGCTCCGGCAAGGCTCTAGATGGTCGCGCCGAAGGCGCCGTTCAAGCGGCCCGCCGTCGTGCGCCATGGGCGTCGGCGGCTTGCAAAATCGCGTCCGTTTGACTAGAAGCCGACCGAGCCGGCGGGCCGGGACGAGCCCGGGCGTGCCCATCAGACTTTTGAACAGGACGGACGCGGCGGGCCCATCGGGGCGCGGCGTGACCGACAGACACCGATGAAGATCCGCAACTCCCTGAAGTCGCTGCGCAACCGCCACCGCGACAACCGCATCGTCCGTCGCAAGGGCCGCGTCTACATCATCAACAAGACGCAGAAGCGCTACAAGGCCCGCCAGGGCTGAGGCCTGGAGGCCGTTCGCCCGGCCGCCCGATCCCATTTGCGCCGCCGCCTTTGACGCCGACCGAACGGGCGCTAAGCTCCGTTCATGGTCCGCTTCATCATGGCCGCGGCGTTTTCGTTCGTGCTGGCCTCCGGCTCCGCTTCGATCGCGCAACAGGCGGCGCCGGACGATCCAGCGCCGGACGCTCCGCCGGGCGCTGGCGCGCCGCCGAAGGCCGAGGGCCCCGCGGGCGATAGAGCGAATCCCGTGGACGACCTGCTCGGCCGTCTGTCCAGGACGGAGGACGAGCGCGCGGCGAAACGCATCGCTTCCGCGGTCCAGGCGCTCTGGATGCGTTCGGGCAGCGATACCGTCGACCTGCTCACGGCCCGGTCCGGCGAGGCGCAGCGCGCCCAGAAGCTCGACATCGCCATCAAGCTGATGGACGAGGCGATCGGCCTCCGGCCGGACTTCACCGAGGGCTGGAACCGGCGCGCGACGCTGCATTTCCTCGCCAAGGACTATGATGAGGCGATGTCGGACCTGCACGAGGTGCTGATCCGGGAGCCGCGGCACTTCGGCGCCTGGGTCGGGCTCGGCCGCATCCTGGCTGACGCCGGCTTCGAGGCGCGGGCGCTCGCGGCCTATCGCAAGGCGCTCGAGATCTATCCCGCGATCGACGGGCTGAAGAAGCAGGTCGACGAGCTGAAGCTGAAGGTCGAAGGCCAGCCGATTTGATCCGACGTCTGGCCGGGCTCGCCGCGACCGTCGCGCTCGCGCTCGGGGCCGCTGCGGCCGCCGGCGCGGCTGCACGGCCGGCGCCTGGTCCGGACAGTGCGCAGGACCGCGATGTCGAGGTCAGGGGCCGCCGCCTGCATGTCGTGGTGCTGGAGCTTGTCGCTGACGGGGCGCCCGGCCGCCGTCAGATCGGCCGCAGCCCCAACTTCTGGATGATCTTCGACCAGCAATGATTGGCCAGACGAAAGGCGTCGCGGAACTCCCGCGACGAACCAACCTTCGGAAGCTCGTCGTCTTCGAGATGGAAGACGAAGATCGAGAAATGCCATCGGCCGCCCGGCGGCTCGCGGTCGACCTCGAACCGGAAGACTCCGACCACGACGTCCCCCGACTTGAGGGCGTAGGCGTCGGTTTCGTCAGGTGACGGAACCAGTTGAAGCATGGAGGTCAGCACCGCGCGCAGGGCGACGTCAGGCTCTCATATGGTGGTCGACCGATCAATCGTTTCGACGACCGTTGCGCACGCAATGTGAAGACGACGGCCGCGACGGCGGCGGCGTCCCGCCCGGAAGAAGCGCCGGGTCCAAGAATGTGCGGAACATCGCGCACGCCATTCGGGTTTCTGGGATGAGTTCGAAGGAGAGGCGCGATGCTCGACGATCCCCAGACCAAGCACCCCGAACCGCCCCAGCCCAAGCAGAAGCAGCCCATGCCCGGCGGCGAGTCCGCGATGCGGCCGCAGGCCGACCATGGCGAGAAGAGCTACAGGGGCTCGGGCAAGCTCGCCGGCATGGCGGCGATCATCACGGGCGCGGATTCCGGCATCGGCCGGGCGGTCGCGATCGCCTATGCGCGGGAAGGCGCCGACGTGCTGATCTCCTATTTCAGCGAGCATGACGACGCCAGGGAAACGGCGCGGCTGGTCGAGGAGGCGGGCCGCAAGGCGGTCCTGGTCTCGGGCGACATCAAGCAGGAACCACACTGCAAGGAGATCGTCGCCAAGGCCGTGGAGGCCTTCGGGCATGTCGACATTCTGGTCAACAACGCCGCCCACCAGGCGAGCTTCGACAGGCTCGAGGACATCTCGGCCGAGGAGTGGGACGTCACCTTCCGCACCAATCTGTACAGCCAGTTCTATCTGTCGAAGGCGGCGGTCAGCGTCATGAAGCCGGGCTCGACCATCATCAACACGAGCTCGATCAACGCCAAGAACCCGAGCCCGCATCTGCTGGCCTACGCCGCCACCAAGGGCGCGATCGCGAATTTCACGGCAGGGCTCGCGGGCCTCGTCGCGGAACGCGGCATCCGAGTGAACGCCGTGGCCCCGGGGCCGATTTGGACGCCGCTGATCCCCTCGACTATGCCCGAGGAAGCAGTGGAGAGCTTCGGCAGGAACACGCCGCTCGGGCGGGCGGGTCAGCCCGCGGAGCTCGCGGCGGCATACGTGATGCTGGCGTCCCCCGAGGCGAGCTACATCACCGGCGCGGTGATCCCGGTCACGGGCGGGCGGCCGATGCTGTGACCGGGGTAAGCCGGGCGGCGTGGCGGCTCACCGCATCACCGGATCGAAGTGCGTGGCGGGCTCCAGCAGCGTGAGGTCGATCGCGACAGCCGCAGCCGCGGCCACGACAAGCGCGACGCTGGCCGCCGCGATGGGATGCGCCTTGATCAGACCGATCAAGAGGGAGATCCGCTATGGCCGGCAAAGCCAAACACCAGAAGTCGGGCGAGAAGTGGTCGCAGGACGTCACCGATAACAGCGACGCGCTGGACCTCGAGGAGGGCGTCTTCACGAAGTCGGACCCGAAGGAGATCGCGAAATCGCTGAAGCGTTCCGCCGAGGCGAGCGACCGGCGCAAGTCCGACCCCTACCGCTCGGCGATCTCGATGCTGACCTTTCACATCAACCGGGCGGGCAAAGGCCTCGACGCCGGGCAGAAGAAGACCCTCGAAGCCGCGAAGGACGAGCTGCGAAAGCTGTTCGGCCGAGAGCCGAAGGACTGAGGGACCGTCTAAGGACGTTCTGCGGAAGCACGCGGCACGGCGGTCCGAAGGTGTCATCCTAAAGGATCAGTCTTACGAGTGCCCGACCTCGGTCGAGAGCTTGCCGAGGTCGATGCCGATCTTGGCGAGCGCGCGCTCGTATTTCGCGTCGGTGTCCTCGCCGAACACCAGCGTTCGGTCGGCCGGCACGTTCAGCCAGCCATTGGCCTGGATTTCGGTCTCGAGTTGCCCCGGCGCCCAGCCGGCGTAGCCGAGCGCGAGCAGGGCGCTTTCCGGTCCGCCGCCTTTGGCGATCGCCTTCAGGATGTCGAGGGTCGCGGTGAGGCAGATGCCGTCGTCGATCGGCAGCGTCGAATCCTCGATCATGAAGTCGGCCGAATGCAGCACGAAGCCGCGGCCGGATTCGACCGGCCCGCCGCGCAGCACCTGGATCGCGCCGGCGCGGTCGGGCAGGCGGATCTCCTCGCCCGCCGCGATCACGTCAAGCTGCACCAGAAGGTCAGGGAAGCTGATATGCGGCGCGGGCTTGTTGACCACGATGCCCATCGCCCCTTCGGAGGAATGCGCGCAGACATAGATGACCGTCCGGGCGAAACGATCGTCCTCCATCGTCGGCATGGCGACCAGCACCTGCCCGTCGAGAAAGCTCGATCGCTCCTGACGGCCGGCCAGTCTCTTGCTTTGAAGCACCTGCGGCATGATCGGAAGTCTAGGGTCCGCTTCAGGCTTTTGGAAGGCGTTTGACGCGCGATCGTTTCGCGCGACCCGCGACACTGTGTTCGGTCGAGCCCTCCCGCTCACGGCGGTTTGCATTGGCGCGGAGGCCCGCCTCGCCACATCTTCGTCGCCATGTCCGCCGCCCGACCGATCG
>NZ_RYFI01000001.1:404078-408841 GCF_004103825.1 Hansschlegelia zhihuaiae | reverse complement strand
CGACGCCGGTCCGGCGGGCGGGGGCGCGCGGCTCGCCGCGATCTCGATCCAGCTCGACCCGGGCTGGAAGACCTATTGGCGCCAGCCGGGCGCGAGCGGCGTCCCGCCGCGCTTCGACTTCTCGGGGTCCGACAATGTCGCGGAGGCGCGCGTCGCCTATCCCGCGCCGGAACGTTCGGCGGACGCCGACGGCGTGACCAATGTTTATCACGGGGTCGTCACCTTGCCCGTGACGGTGCGTCCGAAGGACCCGCAGGCGCCGGTCGAGCTCAGGGTCGTGGCCGATTACGGCGTGTGCGAGGCGGTCTGCGTGCCGATCCGGGCGGAGGCGGAGCTCGAGCTGTCGCCCTCCGAGAACGGCGCCGGGCCGGAAGCCGACGAGGTGCGGCGCGCCGCTGACGCCGCCCCGAAGCCGGCGGCGCTCGGCGGGGCCGGGCCGCTTTCGGTCGTGGCCGTCCGCCGCGCCGGCGCGACCGCGGAAGGCGGGGCCGCGCTCGAGATCGCGGTCTCGGCGCCCGACGGGCCCGAGCCGGAGCTGTTCGCCGAGACCGGCGAGGGCGACTTCGCGCCGGCCCCCGAGCTCATCGGCCGCCAGTCCGGCGGCCGCGCGACCTTCCGCATGGCGTTCGACGAGACGGAGCTCCCGGCCAGCGGTCTCAGGCTGACGCTCGCCTCCGGCGGCCGCGCGGTCGAGACTCCGGTTCCCCTCGACGCCATCGCGGCCAGGCCGTAAAGCTCCTCGCGAGACGTCCATCGGGCCGCCGCCGGGGTGCGCGCGGCCTTTCCAGGAGACCGGAAGCCATGACGATCGAGGTCGGCGCGCGCCTGCCCAACACCACGTTCCGCCGTCTCGGCGAGAACGGTCCCGAAACGCTGATGACCGAGGACGTGTTTGCGGGCAAGAAGGCCGTGCTGTTCGCAGTGCCCGGCGCCTTCACGCCGACCTGCCACAAGAACCACCTGCCGGGTTATCTCGCCTATCTCGAAGCGCTCGCCTACAAAGGCGTCGAAATGGTGGCGGTCACCGCCGTCAACGACGTCTTCGTGATGGACGCCTGGGCTCAGGCCACCGGGGCGAAGGGCAAGATCGAGTTCCTTTCCGACGGCAATGGCGACTTCGCCAAGGCGATCGGCCTTGATCTCGACGCCTCGGGCGGCGGGCTCGGCCTGCGCTCCAAGCGCTACGCCATGGTGCTGGACGACATGGTGGTGACGCATCTCGCGGTCGAGGACTCGCCCGGCAAGGCGGATCTCTCGAGCGCCGAGAAGACGCTGGCGGCGCTCTGAGGCGGTTGAGCCCCCGCCGCTTCCCTTGTTGATCGTCTAATCACATCATCCGCGCGGCTGGGACCCGGCGCGGCGAGCTTTTGCATTCGGCGATCGCCGACTATGGTCTGGACGGGAATGGCGCTCCGCAGTGCGCTCCATCGAGAGCGAGAGGGGCGGCGCGGTCATTTCCGGCCGTCCCCGTCGCGCCTGGCTGCAAGAGGCGCGACGGGGCGGTTCAGGAATGAGCGGCCCGAACCGTCCCCCACGGCGCGGGCCTTGCTTCTTGCCGTTCCGGAAGAAGAGGGGCGGGTATCCTTCCGGCGTCGTTCGAGACGGGGGCCGAGCGCGAAGCGATGCGGTTATGGCGCAGGCGGGGGCCGGGAAAAGAGCTTCTTTGGAAGAATTCTTATTTTTCTCACAGGAAATGACGGCGCGCCGTCGATCTTGTCCCGCCCTGGAGCGGCTCCCCGCCGCGCCTGATTGGCTGAAGCGCGACGGGGACGCACGGGAAAGGCAGCCTCGGGACCAGAAGTCCTTCGGCCTGGCCGCGCTGCGAGAGGGGCGGGAATCGCGACGCGGCGTGCTGATCGAACTAGGCAGCGGACTTGACGGGGCAACGCCGCCGGCGCGCTTTCGGGATCACGCCGCGTTACGAAGGGTTGCTGATCCGGCTTCTCCCGGCGGGGCGTGTCTGCGATCCCCGCGCCTGGAAGCTGCAGGGGTCGCGAGGGCCGCTTTGGTTCCTTGGCGCCGCGCCGATCCCTAGGAGCGTTTCATTCTCCGGCGCGCCCTGGGCTTCGGCTTCGCGGCCTCCGCGCTCCAGGGGAACCAAAACGCCATGGCCTGCCGCGTCATGTCCTGGGCGACGGCGTTCTGGGTTCGCTTCGTCTCGGCCGCCACGAGTCCGCGACCCGCGCTGGCGTAGGTGTTGGCTGCGCTCAGCCACATGCTCATCCATGGATTTTTCATGAGGGCGCAACGACCGGCGCAAGCCAACGTTCCGCAAAAAGGCGTGCGGTGTTCAGCAGGATCCCCGGCTTGGAAATCTGCTGTCGGCAACGCAGTGAGGCTGGTCTCCGACAGCGAGCATCCTCTCGCCAGCCACGGTCCGTCCATTAATGTCGAGCGACGCGCATCGGAGAGTTTCTTGTAAGATAATCTCATGGTGAGCATTCAACAAAGAATTTGAAAATTGAAGAACACACTGTCGACTGGAAATATTCCGAAGCGCTCATCGCGGCCAAGAACTTGTATTTGGATGATGTAGGTAGACAGTTGGTAGCCGTTTACAGTATATCCTGGCTCATTAGTCGTTCCAAAAACAAGGCATCCGGCGACCGGCCGGTCGATTCTGAAGTCGAAGGTGCCTTGGCTGGCGCGGCTCGCCGACAAGATGCGTGCGCTGGTTTGAAAGATGGGCTCGCCGGTGCCGAAATCTGTCGAGTAGTTCCCTTGGATGGGGGGCGCGTAGTAACCCGTCACGTCGCCGTATAGCGTCGCGGTCTGGCTGACGTTGACCGCGATTTGTCCCGTCGGCCCCAGCGCCACGACCGCGCCCGTGGTCTGCGTCTGGTTCGCCGCGAAGCTCGCCGAATTCGTGCCGGGCCGGGTCGTCCCCTGTGCGAAGGCCGTCAAATAGCCGGCGCTTGAGGACCGTGCGGACAGCGAGATCGCGACGGCTCTGGCCGACGCTGGGACGCCGCATCCTTTGGCAGGGCCTCCCTGGAACGCAAAGCTGCTGGCGCCGGTGATCCGGAACGTCCTCGTCTGCCCCGTAGGGACCTGCATCGATCCGAAGGCGCGGCACGGTTGAATCGGGCTGAAGATCAGCTCCGGGATCGGAGACTGCGCGCGGGACGCTGGGGTTATGAACAGAGAGACGATGATTGCGCCTAAAAGGAAAGCCGTCCGCATAACCGCCCCCAACGCAGTGACCCTTCGACCATCGCTGAGTGTAATGCTCTGCGCGTCTGTACTAGTACTTACAGATCGCCAATGTTGAACGTGAAGCGTGCTGCCCGGTCGAAGCCGCGGCCGGGCGCAGAATGTTTAGATGAGAGAGTGATGTGCTTATTTGGCGTCGGCCTAGCCGCCTGTCGAAGACGCGACGAGCAAGGCATAGCGGCTGTCTTTAGGCCTGCGCTCTGTCGCGGAAGCCGCCGGCCTGGGACTTTTCGTGCCGCGTCTGATGAGCCCTTTCGCGAAGCTATGCTCCAGCGGGTCCGTCGACGAGCTCTATAGCGGCAGGACACACGGTTACTTTCCGAATGTCAGAAGCAAGGCGTCTTCCAAGGGCGTCACGGCGACGTTCGCAACGCCTGCGGCCTCCAAAGCGCTGACGATCTCAAGCGCATGCTCAAACGAGGAGGCCCCTACCTCGATGGGCTGCCCATCATATTTTAACGAGATCGTAAACGCCATGCCGCCCCCGCTACCTCTGACGGGACATACGCGCTTGCGAGCAAATGGTTCGCGCATCGATCCGCAAAATCAATCTGCTGCGGGCCGCCCGATTTTTTGCCCCGCCCACCCGTCATTCGGAGCGCCTTCCGGGGGCTAAAATTCAAACTGAGACACTACCCCTTTCTGCGGCGACTTGACTCACCGGCGGCTCCGTTCCTAAAAAGAACAAAACAGGAACTTAACAGCGAGAGCGGACTTCATGGAGGCTGCGGCGGAGACGCTTGCGGCGCTGCGGGCGGCTGTCGCGCGCATCGAGGCGGGCGGCGTCGACATCCGGGCGGCCGGGCGGCGGATCGCGCTCGGGCCCTCGGGGCCCGACGTCGCGCTCGGCGGCGGCCTTCGCCGCGGGACGCTGCATGCGGTCACCGCGGCCTCGGCGGCGGGGGCCGCTTCGGTCACGGGATTCGCGGCCGCGCTCGCAGGGCGTGCGGCCGCCGGGACAAGGAGGGCGGCGCTGTGGATCAGGCTGGACATGGCGGCGCGCGAGAATGGCGAAATCTGGGGGCCGGGCCTTGGTGCGGCAGGGCTCGACCCGTCGCGACTCGTCCTGGTCAGGGCCCCGGACCTCGCTTCGGCGCTCAAGGCCGCGGAGGTCGGACTCGGCTCAGGGGCGCTCGCATCCGTGGTGATCGAGCCCTTCGGCGCGATGGCGGGCTTCGACCGCGTGGCGGGCCGCAGGCTCGCGCTCGCGGCCGGGCGCTCAGGCGCGCTCGCCCTGATGCTGCTTCTGTCCGCGCCGCCCAGGGCGGCGTCGGGCGCCGCCTCCGGGCCGGCGCGCGCCTCGCCCCTGCCCGCCGGGTTCTCGGCCGCGGAGACGCGTTGGCGGCTCGCGCCGCTGTCCTCAGGCTGGCGCGCTTCTGCGGAAGACGAAGCGCGGCGCGACCCATTGGAGGAGGGCGACGGCTGGGGGCGGCCTCAGGCGCTCGCCGAGCTTGTCCGCAACCGGCGCGGCGGCCTCGGCCGCTGGCCGCTCGCTTGGGGGTTCGATGACGGCCTGTTTCGCTTGGCAGAGCGCCGTTCCGGCCTGCTCG
>NZ_RYFI01000001.1:402926-403964 GCF_004103825.1 Hansschlegelia zhihuaiae | reverse complement strand
CCGACCCTGCCGATCGACCGGATCCTGCGGCGGGAGAGGGCGCAAACTCCCTCCGCCGCGCCGGATGAGCGGCCGCTCGCCATCGTCGAGAGGGTCGGCAGCGCGCTTCGCCTCTCGGCCGTCGACGCGCGGGCGGCCGCCGGCGGCTGTGCGGCCGGCATGGCGCTCGCCGCGGCGCGAGCGGTCTGTCCGGCGCTGCGCGTGGTTCCGGCCGCCCCCCATGAGGACGCGGAGCTTCTGGAGGTCGTCGCCGACTGGTGCGACCGCTACACGCCGCTGGTCGCGCTCGACCCGCCGCAGGGCCTGCTGCTCGACGTCTCGGGCTGCGCGCAGCTGTTCGGCGGCGAGGCGGCGCTGCTCGCCGGCCTCGTCGGCGCGCTGCGCGGCCGGGGGTTCGAGGCCCGGGCGGCGATCGCGGACGCCGCCGGCCCGGCGCGCGCGCTCGCCTGGTTCACGGGCGGCGGCGTCGCGCCGCCGGGCGAGGAGCGACGCCTCGTCGCGGCGCTGCCGGTCGCGGCGCTTGCGCTCGACGAGCCGGGCCGGCTCGGCCTCCTGCGCGCCGGGCTGAAGACCGTCGGGGAGGTGGCGGTCCGCGGCCGGAGCGAACTCGGCGCGCGCTTCGCCGCCGGCTTCCTGGCCGCGCTCGACGCGACGCTCGGGATCGCGGACCCGCCGATCTCGCCGCGCCGGCCCGCGCCCTCCTTCGTGGTCGAGCGGCGCTTCGCCGAGCCGATCGCGACCGTGGAGGCGGCGCTCGCTTCGCTCGCCGCGCTCGCCGACGCGCTCGCCCGCAGGCTCGAGGCGGCGGGGCAGGGCCTCACCGCCGCCGAGGCCGCGCTGTTCCGCGCCGACGGCAAGGTCGAGCGCGTGGATCTGGGGACCGGCGCGCCGACCCGCGACCCGAAGCTGCTGATGCGACTGTTCGGCGAGCGGCTCGACGCGCTCGCCGACCCGCTCGACCCCGGCTTCGGCTATGATCTGATGCGGCTCTCCGCGCTCGCCGCCGAGCCGCTCGTCCCTCGCGCGCCGGCCTTCGAT
>NZ_RYFI01000001.1:399815-402812 GCF_004103825.1 Hansschlegelia zhihuaiae | reverse complement strand
CCCGCCCCCCGCCACGGTCGGGGTCGGGTGCTGCGCCTGCGCCCGCAAGACGCCCATCGCCCGGAGGCGGAGGGCGCTTTCGAGCCCGCGCAAGGGTTTTGCGAGGCGCAAGGCTCCTGGGCCGTCGACGGCGAGGAACGAAACCCGCGGCCGCTCAGGCTGTTCGCGAGGCCCGAGCCGATCGAGGCGCTGGCCGAGGTCCCGGACGGGCCGCCATTGCGCTTCACATGGCGGCGCGCCACCCACCATGTCGTGCGCGCCGCGGGGCCGGAGCGCATCGCGCTCGAATGGTGGCGGCCCGGCGAGGCGCCGCCGACCCGCGACTATTACCGCGTCGAGGATTCCTGGGGCGCACGCTTCTGGATCTACCGCGACGGGCTCTACGGCCGCGAGGCCCTGCATCCGCGCTGGTATCTGCACGGGCTGTTCGCATGAGCCAAGATCTCGCCAGCCAACGCCTCGCCAGCCCGGGCTTCGTCGAGATCGCGGCGACCACCGCCTTCTCTTTCCTGCGCGCGGGCTCGCGGCCGGAAGAGTATGTGGCGGCCGCCGCCTTCTACGGGATGGGCGCGATCGGGATCGCGGACCGGAATTCGGTCGCGGGCGTGGTGCGGGCCTATGTGACGCTGAAGAACCCGGATCTGCCGCAGGTCCCGAAGCTGCTCGCGGGCGCGCGGCTGGTCTTCGAGGACGCAACGCCGGACGTCGTGGTCCACCCTCGGGACCGCGACGCCTGGGGGCGGCTTTGCCGGCTCATCTCCATCGGCAAAGAGCGCGCGAAGAAGGGCGAGTGCAGTTTGACGCTCGCCGATCTTTTGGAATGGGGCGAGGGTCTGCTCGCCGCCGTCATGCCGTCGCGGCGCTTCGGCCGCGAGATCGAAGCGGCGCTCGCGCGGCTCGCCGAGAAGCGGCCGGGCGACGTCTGGCTCGGCGCCGCCATGCTCCGCCGCGGCGACGATGCGGCGCGCCTCGAAAGGCTCGCGCGCCTTAGCCAGCGGAGCGGCGTCCCGCTGCTCGCCAGCAACGAGCCGCTTTATCACGCGCCGGAACGGCGGAAGCTGCAGGACGTCATGACCTGCATCCGCGAGGGTCTGACGCTCGAGACCGCGGGGCGGCGGCTCGAGGCCAACGCCGAGCGCCACCTGAAGCCCGCGGAGGAGATGGCCCGGCTGTTCCGGGACGCGCCCGAGGCGCTCGCCGAGACCGCGCGCTTCGCCGAGCGAGTCGTCTTCAGCCTGCGGGACCTTGAATACAATTATCCGCACGAGCCGGTGCCCCCGGGAAAGACGCCGCACGGCCATCTGCAGGATCTTGTCCGCGACGGGCTGAAGCGCTTCTATCCGCAAGGCGCGCCCCGCAAGGTGGAGAGGCTTGTGGCCAAGGAGCTCGCCTTCATCAAGAGCGAGCGATACGCGCACTACTTCCTGACCGTGCGCGACATCGTGGCCTTCGCGCAGGAGAAGGGCATCCTCTGCCAGGGCCGCGGCTCGGCGGCGAATTCGGCGGTCTGCTACGTGCTCGGCGTCACGGCGGTCGATCCGGCCGAAGCCGACGTCCTGTTCGAGCGGTTCCTGTCGAAGGAGCGCTCGGAGCCGCCGGACATCGACGTCGATTTCGAGCATGAGCGGCGCGAAGAGGTCATCCAGCACATCTATCAGCGCTATGGCCGTCACCGGGCGGCGCTGGTCGCGACCG
This sequence comes from Hansschlegelia zhihuaiae, assembly GCF_004103825.1. GTDB lineage: Bacteria > Pseudomonadota > Alphaproteobacteria > Rhizobiales > Methylopilaceae > Methylopila > Methylopila zhihuaiae. The sequence continues at coordinate 401,117 of NZ_RYFI01000001.1, read as the reverse complement.
TCATCCATTACAAGCCGCGGAGCGCGATCCGCGAGGTTGGCAAGGTCTTCGGCCTGACCGAGGACGTGACCGCGGCGCTCGCCGACACGGTCTGGGGCTCCTGGGGCTCTGAGCTGACCGACGCGCAGGTGCGCCAGGCCGGGCTCGACCCCGCCAACCCGCATCTCGCCCAGGTGGTCCGGCTCGCCTCGGAATTGATCGGCTTCCCGCGCCACCTCTCCCAGCATGTCGGCGGCTTCGTGCTGACCGACGATCGGCTCGACGAGAGCGTGCCGGTCGGCCCTGCGGCGATGGAGGGCCGCTCCTTCATCGAATGGGACAAGGACGACATCGACGCCGTGAGGATGATGAAGGTCGACGTGCTGGCGCTCGGCATGTTGACCTGCGTCCGCAAGGCTTTCGACCTCATCCAGCGGCACAGCGGGGTGAGCCTTGCGCTGTCGGACCTCAAGCCGATCGACGGCGAGGTCTACGCCATGCTGTCGCGCGGCGACTCGCTCGGCGTGTTCCAGGTCGAGAGCCGCGCGCAGATGAACATGCTGCCGCGGCTGAAGCCGAACTGTTTCTACGACCTCGTCATCGAGGTCGCGATCGTGCGGCCCGGCCCGATCCAGGGCGACATGGTCCACCCCTATCTCAAGAACCGCAAAGCCCCCGAACTCGTCCAATATCCGCGGCCGGGTCCGCCGCACGACCCGGACGAACTCGAGAAGGTGCTGAAGAAGACGCTCGGCGTGCCGCTGTTCCAGGAGCAGGCCATGCGGATCGCGATGGTGGCGGCCGAATTCACTGGCGCGGAGGCCAATGCGCTCCGCCGCTCGATGGCGACCTTCCGCAATGTCGGCGGCGTCGACAGGTTCTTCGAGCGCATGGTCGGCCGCATGGTGGAGCGCGGCTACGACCCGGATTTCGCGCGGCGCTGCTTCAAGCAGATCGAAGGGTTCGGCTCCTACGGCTTCCCCGAGAGCCACGCGGCGAGCTTCGCCCAGCTCGTCTACGTGTCTTCTTGGTTGAAATGCAAGCATCCCACAGTCTTCGCGTGTGCACTGCTCAATTCGCAGCCGATGGGTTTTTACGCCCCCGCCGAGATCGTGCGCGACGCCCGCGAGCACGGCGTCGAGGTCCGCGGCGCCGACGTCGCCGTGAGTCATTGGGACAACGCGCTGGAGAAGCGGCCGGACGGCGAGCTCCGCATCCGGCTCGGCTTCCGTCAGATCGAGGGGTTTCGGCAGGAGTGGGCGGAGGCGCTGGTCGCGGCGCGCGCATATCCTTCGCAGAACCTGGAGCGATCCCTCCCTTTGC
>NZ_RYFI01000001.1:384109-399784 GCF_004103825.1 Hansschlegelia zhihuaiae | reverse complement strand
AAGGGGGGGGGCGGGGGGGGGCTCGGGCCGGACTGAGCTCGATCCTGCCCGATCCCCACCCGGCCTCGGCCTTGCGGCCAAGTCCACCCTCCCCTTTGAAAGGGGAGGGAGACGCGCGCCCGACATCCGCCTTCCCCTCCATCGAGGAGCTGCGCCGCCGGACCCGCCTGCCGAAGGCCGCCCTGATCAGGCTCGCCGACGCCGACGCCTTCCGCTCGATGGGGCTCGACAGGCGCGCCGCGCTCTGGGAGGTGAGGCGGCTGCCCGACGACGTCACGCTGCCGCTGTTCCAGGCGGCCGACGCCGCCGAGCTTGGCATGGAGACACTCGCGCCGCTCCCCGAAATGCCGCTTTCCGAGCAGGTCGTGGCCGACTACCAGACCACGCGGCTCTCGCTGAAGGGCCATCCGATGCAGTTCCTGCGCGGACTTTTCTCGGGCGAGGGCGTCGCGACCTGCGCGACGGTCCGGGAGGCGCGCGACGGAAGGCGGCTCAGATGCGCGGGCGTCGTGCTGGTCCGCCAGAAGCCCGGCAGCGCCAAGGGCGTGGTGTTCATGACCGTCGCGGACGAGACCGGCGTCGCCAACGCCGTGGTGTGGCCGGCCATCATGAAGACGTTTCGCAAGGAGGTGATGGGCGCCCGGCTGGTCCTGATCGAGGGGCGCGTCCAGCGCAGCCCGGAGGGGATCGTGCATCTCGTCGCCGAGCGGCTGGTCGACCGCACTCCGGAGCTCGGCCGGCTGTCGGAGCGGGAGCTCAAGCCGCCGCTGTCGCGCGCCGACGAGGTCGCGCACCCCCAGCCCGAGCGACAGATCCACATCCGCCGCCATCCGAGAAACGTCCGCATCCTGCCGCCGTCGCGAGATTTCCACTGACTTCGGAGAATTCACGCTTGGCGGCGCCGTAGAATTCGCCTTAGCTTCCGTGCTGGCGTTTAGGCGTCGCAGGCATCCTGGGAGGGATCAATCGATGGCGCATAAATTCGAGCTCTACAAAGACAAGAAGGGCGAGTTCCGCTTCCGCTTCAAGGCGAGCAACGGCGAGACGATGTTCGCCTCCGAGGGCTACAAGGCCAAGGCTTCGGCCGAGAAGGCGATCGAGTCGATCAAGAAGAACGCGCCGGCCGCCGCCACCGACGACCAGACCAAGGACGACTGAACGGACGGCCGTCATGCGCCGTCCGAAGAGCCGCCTCGCGGCGTAAGGCGGCCAACGGGATCGCGCATGAACGCCTTCACGTTCTATGAGTTCTTCGCAGGCGGCGGCATGGCTCGCGCGGGGCTCGGGCCTGCGTGGCGCTGCCTGTTCGCCAATGACATCTCGCCGAAGAAGGCCGAGGCCTACCGCGCCAATTTCGGCGGCCACGATCTCCATGTCGGCGACGTCCACGACGTCTCGGCCGAGATGCTGCCAGGCCGCGCCGACCTCGCCTGGGGGTCGTTTCCCTGCCAGGACCTGTCGCTCGCAGGAAGCGGCGCCGGCCTGTCGGGCGCGCGCTCGGGCGCCTTTTTCGGCTTCATGGGCGCGATCGCCGCGCTTCGCCGGGAAGGCCGCGCGCCAAAACTCCTCGCGCTCGAAAATGTCTGCGGGGCGCTCACCTCGCATGGCGGCGAGGACTTCGCGACGATCGCGCGAACGCTGTCGGAAGCCGGCTATCGGTTCGGCGCGCTGGTGATCGACGCCGCGCTTTTCACGCCGCAATCCCGGCCACGCCTGTTCGTCGTCGCGGTCGACCGAGATCTCGCGGTCCCGGACGGACTGACCTTCGCCGCGCCCTGCGGGACGTGGAGCCCCCGCGCGTTGCTCGCCGCGCAAGCGGGGATCGATGACCGGACGCGCCGCGACTGGCTCTGGTGGGCGCCGTCTGCGCCGCGCGCCAACCGCCCGCCGCTGTCCGCCGTGATCGACGCCGAGCCCGGGGACGCCCGCTGGGCGGAGGCCGCCGAGACCGAGGCGCTGCTCGCTTTGATGGCCCCGCTCCACCGCGCGCGGCTCGAAAGCCTCGCGCGGTCCGGCGAGCGGAGGGTCGGCACGGCCTATCGGCGCATCCGCCCGGACGGCAAGGGCGGCAGGATCCAGCGCGCGGAGGCGCGCTTCGACGGGCTCGCCGGATGTCTCCGGACGCCGGCCGGCGGATCGAGCCGTCAGATCGTGGTCGAGGTCGAGGGCGAACGCGTCCGTTCGAGGCTCATGACCCCGCGTGAGGCCGCGCGGCTGATGGGGCTGCCCGACGACTACGTCCTGCCCCGCGGCGCGACCGACGCCTACCGGCTCGCCGGCGACGGCGTGGTCGCGCCGGTCGTCCGCTTCCTCGCCGAGACGCTGTTCGAGCCCATTCTGGCCGGACGCGCCGTCGCCCGTCTCACAGGCTGATGACCGACCCGGCGCGCTCGGCCGTCATGCGCGCGGTCAAGGGCCGCGACACCGGGCCGGAAATGAAGGTCAGGCGAGCTGCGCATGCGCTTGGCTATCGCTTCCGGCTGCACCGCCGGGACCTTCCCGGAAGCCCGGATCTCGTCTTCCCGTCTCGCAGCAAGATCGTGTTCGTGCATGGCTGCTTCTGGCACGGCCACGACTGCCCGCGCGGCGCCCGCGCCCCGAAGGCGAACGCCGACTACTGGCGCGCGAAGATCGCCCGCAACGTTGCGCGCGACGCACGCGTCCGCGGCGAACTCGCGGAGCTCGGCTGGGAGACGCTCACGATCTGGGAGTGCGAGCTGAAGGCCGCCGGATCGCTCGACGCGCGGCTCTCGGCTTTCCTGGAGGCGCCCGCGAAACCTCGCAATTGAGCGAACGATCAAAGCGTAAGGAAAGTTTTTTTGGGTAACCCCGTGCCTTGGGCGCACATCCGGTCAGTCCTCGACCGGGGAACCAGGGAGCCGGCATGGAGACCGACGTGATCGACGTCCAGCTCGCGCATGAGGCGGCGAACCAGATCGACCTGCGGGGCCACGACGAGGACGCCCGGCTTGCGGCGCTCGACCGCTACGACATTCTCGACACGCCGCCCGAGGAGACGTTCGACCGCATCACTCGGCTGGCGCGACGGATCTTCCGGACGCCGATCGCGACCGTGTCGCTGGTCGACGGCCACCGGCAGTGGTTCAAGTCCAGGCAGGGGCTCGAGCTCTCCGAGACCTCGCGCGACGCCGCCTTCTGCACGGTGACCGTGCGCCAGAACACGCCCCTCATCGTGCCCGACGCCGCGCTCGACCCGATGTTCGCCGACAATCCGCTGGTCACCGGCGATCCGCGCATCCGCTTCTACGCCGGCGCGCCGCTCACGACCCCCGACGGCCACGCGCTCGGCGCGCTCTGCGTGATCGACACAGTCCCCCGCAGTTTCGACGAGGAGGACGCCGCGACGCTCATGGATCTCGCGCGGATCGTGATTGACGAGCTCGAGCTTCGCCAACTCGCCGCCGTCGACACGCTCACCGGCGCGTTGTCGCGCCGCGCCTTCCGCGACGAGGCGCGGCGCGCGCTCCATCTCGCCGCGCGCCATCGCCACGACCTCAGCCTGGCCGTCATCGACCTCGATCACTTCAAGAGCGTGAACGACACGCATGGCCACCCGGCCGGAGACGCCGTGCTCGCGCGGAGCGCCGCCGCCATCACGCGCCAGCTCCGCGCCTCGGACGCGGTGGGCCGCATAGGCGGCGAGGAGTTCGCGGTGGTGCTGCCGCACGCCGACCAGCGCGAGGCGCTCGAGATCGCCGAACGCCTGCGCCAGGCGATCGCGGCCCAGACCTTCAGCGCCGGCGGCCAAGTGTTTCAGGTCACTGCGAGTCTCGGGGTGGCGACCCAGCCCAAGGGCTGCGACGGCGACATCGACGCGCTGCTGCGCGACGCCGACGCCGCCCTCTATGCGGCGAAGTTCAGCGGCCGCAACGCCTGCGCGCCGGCGCGTCCGCTCGCCAACGCGCCGGCCGCCCATGCGCGGAGACGGGTGTTCAAGCGGGGGCGTATCCTGTTCAACCGCCGCATGTCCTCACGCGAATGCACGATCCGGAGTCTGGGGGACGCCAGCGCCGCGCTCGACGTCGTCAGCGCGCTCGGCCTGCCGAGCGAGTTCGAGCTGTCGATCGAGGCGGACCGCGTCGTCCGGCCGTGCCGCCTCGTCGGCGCGATAGGCAGAAGCCTCGAGGTGGAGTTCGCCTGAGAAGATGGCTCGACCGTAGGCCTCACTCGTCCATCTTGAGCGCGGCGATGAAGGCTTCCTGCGGGATCTCGACGCGGCCGAACTGGCGCAGCTTCTTCTTGCCCGCCTTCTGCTTGTCGAGCAGCTTGCGCTTGCGGCTGGCGTCGCCGCCATAGCATTTGGCGGTCACGTCCTTCCTCAGCGCCCGAATGGTCTCGCGCGCGATGATCTTGCCGCCGAGCGCCGCCTGCACGGGGATGACGAACAGATGCGGCGGGATCAGCTCCTTGAGCTTCTCGCACATCGCACGGCCTCTCGCCTCGGCCCGCGTGCGGTGCACCAGCATCGAGAGCGCGTCGACCGGCTCGGCATTGACCAGAATCGACATCTTCACCAGGTCGCCGACGCGATAGTCGGTGATGGCGTAATCGAACGAGGCGTAGCCCTTCGAGATCGACTTCAGCCGGTCGTAGAAGTCAAACACCACCTCGTTCAGCGGCAGGTCGTACACCACCATGGCGCGCTTGCCGACATAGGAGAGGTCGATCTGCAACCCGCGCCTGTCCTGGCAGAGCTTCAGCACCGCCCCGAGATAGTCGTCGGGGGTGAGGATGGTGGCGCGGATCCAGGGCTCGGAGATCTCCTCGATCTTGACCACGTCCGGCATGTCGGCCGGGTTGTGGAGCTCGATCTCGTCGCCGTTGGTCAGGCTGATCTTGTAGATGACCGAGGGCGCGGTCGCGATCAGGTCGAGGTTGAACTCGCGCTCCAGCCGCTCCTGGATGATCTCGAGATGAAGCAGGCCGAGGAAGCCGCAGCGGAAGCCGAAGCCGAGCGCGGCGCTCGTCTCCATCTCGTAGGAGAAGCTCGCGTCGTTGAGCCGGAGCTTGCCCATCGCGGCGCGCAGGTCTTCGAAGTCCGCGGCGTCGACCGGAAACAGGCCGCAGAACACCACCGGCTGGGCGGGCCGGAAGCCCGGCAGCATGTCCTTGGCCTGGCGCTTTTCTTCGGTGATGGTGTCGCCGACGCGGGTGTCGGCCACCTCCTTGATCGAGCCGGTGAAGAAGCCGATCTCGCCGACCCCGAGGCTCGCGACGTCGGTCATCTTGGGCGTGAACACGCCGACCTTGTCGACGTCGTAGGTCGCGCCCGTGCCCATCAGGCGGATCTTCATGCCCTTTTTCAGCGCGCCGTCGACGATCCGCACCAGCACCACGACGCCGAGATAGACGTCGTACCAGCTGTCGACCAGCATCGCCTTGAGCGGCGCCTCCGGGTCGCCCTTGGGCGGCGGCAGGCGGTTGACGATCGCCTCCAGCACGAGGTCGATGCCGAGCCCGGTCTTGGCCGAGATCGGCACGGCGTCGGAAGCGTCGAGACCGATGACCTCCTCGATCTGCTCCTTGACGCGGTCGGGCTCGGCCGCCGGCAGGTCGATCTTGTTCAGGACCGGGACGATCTCGTGATTGTTGTCGAGCGCCTGGTAGACATTGGCGAGCGTCTGTGCCTCGACGCCTTGGCTCGCGTCGACCACCAGCAGCGAACCCTCGCAGGCCGCGAGGCTGCGCGAGACCTCGTAGGCGAAGTCGACATGGCCCGGCGTGTCCATGAGATTCAGGATGTAGGTCTTGCCGTCCTTCGCGGGATAGGTCAGCCGGACTGTCTGCGCCTTGATGGTGATGCCGCGCTCGCGCTCGATGTCCATCGAGTCGAGCACCTGCTCCTGCATCTCGCGGTCCTGCAGGCCGCCCGTGAGCTGGATCAGCCGGTCGGCGAGCGTCGACTTCCCGTGGTCGATATGGGCGACGATCGAGAAGTTGCGGATGTTGTTTTGCGGCGCGGCGGTCATGCCGCGGCGGATATCAGGGGGCGGGGGAATCGGCAAGGAGACGAGGGCGAGGCGACCGCCCGCCCCCCGCAGAAGCCCGTCAGGCGCTCAGACCCGTCCGGCGAAGATGTCCTTCTTCACGACGGCGTGGACGCCCCAATTGCCGTCCACCACCTGCGTGACGCCGAAGTCGACGCCGATCGACATCAGCGACACCGCCTCGTCCTCGGTCAGCTTCTGCGTCGTCATCAGGAAGTGGCGCATCTTGCGGAAGGCGTCGCGCATGGCGAGGTCCACGGATGACTTGCCGTAGATCGCCGTCTGGGCGTCGGGCCCGAGCTCCTTCAGATAGTTCGCGAAGGAGAAGCCGTGGACGAGCCATTCGTCCTTGGTCTCCAGCATCGGATAGTCGAGTTCCTCGAGCGGCGTGCCGGCGAGATCCGCCTTCTTGTGCAGGATGAGCTGGAACACGCCGGTCAGCGAGCATTCGATCGCGGTGCCGCAGAGCTCGCTGTCGCCCTGGCTCGCATGCGGGTCGCCGACCGACAGCAGGCCGCCTGGCGCCGCGACGGGATAGTACATCGTCGCGCCCTTGCCGATGCGCCAGTTGTCGATGTTGCCCCCCACCCAGTTCGGCGGGATGGTGTCGACGAAATCGACTTCGGCCGGCGCGAGGCCGAGCGTGCCGAAATGCGGCCGGATCGGCACGCGCACGCCCTTCAGCACGTCGAAGTTGCGGCTCGTCTTCGCGTGGTCGACCGGCACGCCGGGATAATCGATCGTGTCGTGCGTCACCCCGAACGGATCGGTTTGCGGGACCCATTTGAAGTTATAGACGGCCTGCGCCCAGCTCTTGGAGCCGGCGGCGTCGACCTCGTAGATGGTCACGACCTCGCGCTTCGCGCCGTTCAGCATGTCGTTGTAATGGTAGCCCCACCAGGCGGCGGCGTTGGAGCCGAAGGACTTTCCCTTGAACTTCGGGTTGGCGCAGGGGCGCGGCGCGCAGTCGAGGATGCGCACCTCCAGCACGTCGCCCGGCTCGGCGCCCCGGACATAGACCGGGCCGGTCATGACGTGGACGCCCTGGCCTTCGCCTGAACCCTTCTTGTAGATCTTGGGGTCCGTGCTCCCTGCGCCGCGGCGATCGACGCCCTTCCTGTCCTTGGTCCAGAGGAAGACGCTCTCGGCTCCCTCGTCGCCCTCGACCATGCGCTCGCGATCGTCGCAGGCATGATGCGTCAGCGTCTCGATGGTGACGATGTCGCCGGAGTCGATCTCGACGCGCGGCTTCAGCGTTTTTGAGAAATAGCCCCAGTGCACGGTGTCGGCGTTCGCCGGCAGGTAGTGGTGCTTTCGTTCGCTCGGCCCGCGGGCGGCCGCGGCCTGCGCCAGCGCCGGCGTCACAAGCGACGCGCCGCCCGCGGCGCCGCCCGCGGCGCCGAGCGCGGCGAAGCCCCCGGCGGCCGCGAATGAGGTCTTGAGGAAACCGCGTCTCTCGGCGTTGAGCTCCTGTTTGAACGTGCGGTAGTGAAGCTCAAATTCGGGGCAGTTGGCGTCGTCGCCGCAGCACATGCGCGTGATTCCCTTCGTTTCGTCGGACGATCAGATCCGGCGCGGGGGATGAGCAAGGTCGGCGCCAAGCGGCACGCTCCGGCGCCCTCGACGTCATCGACACGGCGACACTATCTAGAGCTCATGGACACCCCCCCCGACGTCCGGCTTTCCGACCGTCAGTTCGAGCGGATCGCCCGCGCGCTCGCGGAGCCGCGGCGCGTGCAGATTTTGAAGGAGATCGGCGCGAAGGCGGAGCCGACGCCCTGCGCGAGCCTGCATCAGGCGCAGGACATCAGCGCCGCCACCCTCTCGCATCACATGAAGGAGCTCGAGACGGCGGGCCTGGTCTCGATCCTGCGCGAGGGCCGCTGCGCGAACCTCGTCCTCAACCGCGAGGTCCTCGCGGCCTATCTCGCGCGGCTCTCCGAAATCTGAGCGCGCCCGTCCGCCAACCCCCTTGCGCTCATCATTTCGATAATCATCTAAATATCGAAATGGATCAGCTCAGACAGGGGAGTCCCATGGGCGAACTCAGTGGAAAGACGGCGATCGTGACCGGCGCCTCGAAGGGCATCGGCGCGGGCATCGCCAAAGGCTTCGGCGCGGCGGGCGCCAGGGTCGTGGTGAACTACGCCTCCGACAAGGCCGGCGCCGAGAAGGTCGTGGCCGAGATCAAGGCCGCGGGCGGCGAGGCGATCGCCGCGCAGGCCGACATGTCGAAAGCCGCCGACGTGAAGCGGCTGTTCGAGGAGAGCGACAACGCGTTCGGCAAGCTCGACGTGCTGGTCAACAACGCCGGCGTCTACCAGTTCGCGCCGATCGAGGAGATCACGGAGGAACAGTACCGCCGCCAGTTCGACGTCAACGTGCTGGGGCCGATCCTCGCGCTTCAGGAGGCCGCGAAGCGCTTCGGGCCGGAGGGCGGCAGCGTGATCAACGTCTCGTCGGTCGCGGCGTTCGCCGTGACCCCAACGGCGTCGGTCTATTCGTCCACCAAGGCCGCGCTCGACCATTTGACGCGCCACTTCGCGGCCGAACTCGGCCCGCGCAAGATCCGGGTCAATTCGCTGAACCCCGGCGCGACCGAGACCGAAGGCTTCCATGCGACCGGAATCGCGGGCACCGAATTCGCTAAGCAGATGGTGGCCGCGACGCCGCTCGGCCGTCTCGGCCAGCCCGAAGACATCGCCAAGGCCGCGGTGTTCCTGGCCTCCGACGCCTCGTCCTGGATCACCGGCGACTCGCTCATGGCCTCGGGCGGCCAGCGCTGAACGAAGCGCGTGAACGTTTGGGACGGCGCAGTGGCCGTCCCAAACTCCAAAGCGGCGATGTAGTCTACTTCTTCTCGTAGTGATGGTTGTTGAGAGACGGCGGAAATCTCTCGCCGGCTTCTACACGCCTGTCATGCGCGGTTCCGGCATAACTATTGTCGATGTCGTGATACTGCCCATAGGTTCCGGTCGAAGGACAAACCTGACCGGCCCAGTATTTGTCGGCCATTTGAAAACTCCGTTCAGGGCGACTCACACGACGGTGTGAGCGTCACCAAAAACAGCATTTTCGTTAGGCAATCAATCTAAAATTGCATCATAAAATTAGTACAACCATGTTTAGAATTCACTCGCCGGGGACGATCTCGGCCGGCCGCGCGGCGCGTCTGCCGCGGATGAACGCGACCAGCCGCACGACCACCTCCCAGAAGCCGCGGGAATTGCCCTGGGCGTAGGGCGAGCCCTCCGGCAGCATCTCCATCAGCCTCGCATGGGCCTGGCCGAGATTGTGATAGGGCAGCCGCGGCAGCAGATGGTGCAGGGCGTGGTAGCGCAGCCCGACCGGCGCCCAGAGCATCGGCAGCGTCGCGGGCGGCGGCACGTTGACGGTGTCGAGGAATTGCTCGGTCGGCGTCATCTCCTCGCCCTCGTTCTCCCAGTGATGGGCGACGAGCGTGCGGATCTGGTTGACGAGCGCCACGGCGGAGCCGAGCGCGAGCCCGGTCCAGAACACCGTCGGCGAGATCACGCCGGCGATGGTGAGCGCGACCAGCGTGACGGCCCAGACGGAGCACAGCGCTTCGAGCCATAGCCAGAGCCGCAACTGGCCGCCGGTCGGCATTTCGCGGCGGAACAGAGGGTTGATGGCGAGCGCCGAGAAGCGCTCGACCACGATGCGGCGGAACGGCGGGACCAGCGCCGCGATCGGCGTCAGCACGGCGAAGCGGATCAGCAGGCCGAAGGGCGCGAGCGCCGAAACCACGACGAAGGCGACCACCTGCCAGAGCGCGCCGTGGCCGAGCGGCATGTATTCGGGGTCCTGGACGGTGCCATAGCGGGTCTTGGCGTGATGCAGATTGTGCACGCCCTCATACATCAGCGATGGCACGAGGAAGGGCACGCCGATCAGCGCGTTGTAGCCCGCCTTGAAGCCCGGCACGTCCTGCGGGCGCAGATGGCTCACCTCGTGGATGAAGCTCACCCCGCGATAGAAGGCGAGCGCCGAGACCACGAAAGCCGCGGCCCGCAGCGGCGTCGACGAGGCGAGCACGGCGAGCGCGAAGCCCGCATAGGCCACGAGCGCCGTCGCGATCAGGTCCGCCCAGTAGATCGCGGGCTTCGCCGCGACCAGATCGGCGCAGAGCTTGTAGGCTGCGGCCGGCAGGTTGCGGTCGGGCGCTGGCGACGTCATGGACGCTGTCTTCAGGGGCTCTATCATGCCAAAGTTTATACCATTTCGGCCTGCCCGGAGACACCCTGCTTGGGCGCGGCTGGCGCGCGTCAGCTGCAGGCGCGGGGGACCTTCTTGCAGGCGTCCTTCACCAGCACGCCGAGATTCTGCGACGTGAGCGGCGCAGCGCCCTGCTGCTTGATCCCGGCGCCGGTTCCCACATAGCCCCAGCTCGTGACGCCGATGATGACGTTCCGGTTCGCGCGGGACCCGCGCTTGAGGCCCTCCGACAGCGAGGCGGCGTCGCCGAAATTGATGATCCAGGGGCCGCCGCTGGACCCGCCGGTCTGCAGCGAGCCGATGATGGTGTTGTCCGCGAGCGAGCCGTCGACGCCACCCTGCGAGTCGGTGCGGATCATCCGCTGGCCGCGGTTGAGGCTGGTCGGATAGCCGAGCTGCGCGACCAGCGTCTGGCCGAGCGGCGTGAAGCCGAAACCGTTCGTTCCGTAGCCGAACCACCCGACGCGCTGGCCCGGATAGTCGCCGCCCTTGGGCTCGGCGACCAGGATCGCGACGTCGTTCTCGCAGGTGACGCCCGCCGTCGTGCAGAACGCAGTGCCGTCATGGTAGGATTTCGGCACGAAGGCGGTCTGGGTCTTCCACTCGCCATAGGGCGCGGATCCGTTGCGATATCCTGGCACGAAGCGCCAATTGTCGAAGAAGCGGCGGGCGCCGAACTGCGCGACGCAATGGGCGGCGGTCAGGATCAGCCCGCGATCGATCAGCGCGCCGGAGCACACGAAGGTCTCGCCGCGGTCCTTGAAGAAGATCTTGCCGGCGCGGCGCTGCGGATCGGCCTTGGCGAGATCCTCGAGCGTCGTCGTGTAGGGCTGGCCGCTGGTCCCGAATTCGGGTGGGGCGGGGAGCTCATCTTCGGCCCCGGCCTGCGGAACCGCAAGGATCACCGGGTCCTCGCGGCCGTCGCCTTCGCCCCCGGGCGTGAGCTCCGGGGGGGCCGGAAAGCGCGGCGAGGCCGGCTTGGCGAGCATTTCGAGCTGCGACCGGGGGGCGGTTCGCAATTGCGGCATCGGCGCGGGCTTCGCGCCCGCATAGTCGATGTCGCCCTTCTGCTGGACCGTCTTGTACGTGGTCTCGCCGCCGGGCGAGAGCCGAACGGTCTCGGCCGCGGCGGGGACAGCAAGCGCGAGGCAGAGGCCCGCGGATGCGAGCGCCTTCTTGATCGACATTCTGCGCCCTCGGGACCGAAGGGATGGGAAGGAGCCCGTGGAGGACGCAACGCTCATTTCTGTCGGGCGCGAGCCGTCTCTTAGCCCGGCCTCGGCGTCACAGTAAACGCAGAAATTATCGACCGATTACGCGTCGGGTCGTCCGCGCGGCGATCGGGTCGTTCAGCCCTAGTTGCAAGCCTTGGGGAACCGGTTGCAGGCGTCATTGACGAGCGAGCTGACATTGTCGTCGGTGAACAGCGAGGAGCCCATCTCCTTGGACTGGTCCGGCCCGACCCAGCTGGTCACGCCGATCACGAGATTGCGGTTGCCCTGCTTGCCCGCCGAGGTTCCGCGGGCGCGCTTCACGGAGTTGTTGAAATTGATCAGGTTCGGGCCGCCGCTCGAGCCGCCGGTCTGCAGCGAGCCGAAGACGGTGTTGTCGACCCGAGTCGGGTCGGTCGAGCCCTGCGCGTCGGTGCGGATCTGCATCTCGCCCTTGTTGAGCGCGACCGGATAGCCGAGCTGCGTGAGCTGGACCTGCGAGTTGCGGTTGTAGCCGAAGCCGTTCGTGCCCCAGCCGAACCAGCCGGTCTGGCGGCCCGGATACTTGCCGGACTTCGCCTTGAGGATCAGGACGGCGACGTCGTTCCGGCACACCACGCCGCGCTGACTGCAGGGGTCGGTCCCATCGAGATAGGCGTTCGGCGCGAGCACCATCTGGGTCGTCCAACGGCCGTAAGGCGCGTCGCCGTTCTGGTAGGCGGGCACGAACTCCCAGTCGCGGTAGAAGACGTTCTTGCCATAGTCGGCGACGCAATGGGCGGCGGTGATCACGACGCCGGGCTTCACGAGAGAGCCGCTGCAGACGAAGGATTCGCCGTTCTGGACGAAGAAGATCTTGCCAGCGACGCGGTGCCAGTCCTGGTCCGCGGGCCGCACCAGCGAGGTCGTGTAGGGCTTGTCGGATGAGCCCAGCTCCGGCGGAGGCGGCGCCTCGAGCTCCTGGAGCGCCCTGTTGACCGGCAGCCGCTCGGGCGTGCGTTCGCCGTCGCCCTCGCCGCCCTCGACGAAGGACGGCTTGCCCGGAAACTTGACGTCGGCGCCCCGGCGGATGAGGTCGGCCTGTGGGGCCGAGGGGGCGTCCGCGCGCGGCGTTGGGAACGGGCGCGCGTTGGCGTAGTCCGGCGGAGAGGCATCGCGTACGCGAAAGCCTATGATCTTGCCGCCTGGCGAACGTACGATCTCGGCTGTCGCGTCATGGACGACGCCGACCGCAAGGACGGCCACGACCAGAAGTTTCAGGGCGCGCATCGGCTCACCTCCCGCTCAGAAACACCGCGTTCTGCATATGCCACGACCGCCGGCGCCCCTTAAGCGAAAGGCGTGTAGGTAGCATTACGTACGGCGCCCGCGGCCTTAATGCGCGGCGCTCCTGCCCTTGCGCGACCCGTTCTCCAGCACCGACTTCATGCGGGTCCGGACGGCGGCCTGGCGGTTGGCGTTCGCGATCTTCGCGCCGGTGAGGTCGGTCACGTAGAACACGTCGACGGCCCGCTCGCCGAAGGTCGCAACATGAGCCGAGGCGATGTTGAGATTGAGCTTCGAGAGCGCGTCGGTGAGCTCGTAGAGCAGGCCCGGGCGGTCGAGGCCGACCAACTCGATCACCGTGTGGCGGTCAGACCAGGCGTTGGTGATCGTGACCTCGGGCTCGATCTCGAAGGCCCGCACCTTGGACTTCGCGCCGGCCTCCTGGCGCTTCGCCACCATCTCGAACAGCTTGATCTCGCCCCGCAGCGACCTCTCCACCGCCTCGGCGACCCGCGCGGCCCGGCGCAACTCGTCCTCGTCCTGCGGGAAGGCGCGGCCGATGAAGATCGTGTCGAGCGCGAAGCCGTCGGTCGTGGTGTTGATGTGCGCGTCCACGATGTTGGCGCCGGCCGCGACGCAGGCGCCGGCGATGGTCGAAAGCAGCCTGGGATGGTCGGGCGCGAGCACCGTGACCTCGGTCACGCCACGGAAGGCGTCGGTCGAGACGTCGGTCGCGAGCGTCTCGCCTGCAGCCGCAGCCTTGACGGCGAACCGCGCCTGGCGCTCGGCGCGCTCCGGCTCGGTCTTCAGCCAATAGGGCGCATAGTGGCGCTCGGCGTAGGCGGCGAATTCCGTGTCGCTCCAGTCGGGGAGCCGTTCGCGCAGCTCCGCCTTCGAGGCGTCCACGAGGCTGCGCCGATCGCCGGCCGAATGGCCGCCGGTCAGCACCAGCTCGGTCTCCCAGTAGAGCGTCCTGAGCAGCTGTCCCTTCCAGCCGTTCCAGACCCCCGGACCCACCGCCTTGATGTCGGCGATCGTCAGGATGAGCAGCATCTTCAGCCGCTCGGGGCTCTGCACGATCTTGGCGAAGTCCTCGATGGTGCGTCTGTCCGACAGGTCGCGCGACTGGGCGATGATCGACATTGTCAGGTGCTGCTCGATCAGCCAGGCCACCGTGTCGGTCTGCGCCGCGCCGAGGCCCAGACGCGGGCAGAGCCTGCGCGCGATGCGCGCGCCCGCGATCGAATGATCCTCCGGGCGGCCCTTCGCGATGTCGTGCAGGAACAGCGCGACATAGAGCACGACCCGGTCGCGCAGGGTCGGCATGAGCTCGTTCGCAAGCGGATGCTGGTCCGCCGCCTGGCGGGCCTCGATCTCCGACAGCATGCCGATCGAGCGCAGCAGATGCTCGTCCACCGTGTAGTGGTGGTACATGTTGAACTGCATCATCGCGACGATCCGGCCGAAATCCGGGATGAAGCGGCCGAGCACGCCGGTCTCGTTCATGCGCCGAAGGATCTTCTCGGGCGAGCGCTTCGAGGTCAGGATCTCGAGGAAGAGCTGGTTCGCCTCGGCGTCGTCGCGCAGCTTGCCGTCGAGCAGCTTGAGCGACTTGGTGATCAGCCGCGCGGCCGCCGGGTGCCCGGCGAGCTCATGCGCGTCCATGATCTTGAAGAAGCGGATCAGGTTGACGGGATCGCGCGCGAAGACCTGATCGTCATGGACGTTGAGGCGGTCGCCGTCGATCACGAACGCGCCGTTTTCGGGAGCGGCCCGCCGGTTCGACTTGCGGAAGCGGGTGAGGAACCGGTCGAGCCGCGGCTTCGGCTTCTGGTGCCGGGCCTCGAGCGCGTGGCAGACGATCGCCGTCAGGTCGCCGACGTCCTTCGCCACCAGGAAGTAGTGCTTCATGAAGCGCTCGACGTCCCTGAGGCCGGGATGCTCGGTGTAGCCGAGCGCCACCGCGATCTCGCGCTGCAGGTCGAAAGACAGCCGGTCCTCGGCGCGGCCGGTGATGAAGTGCAGATGGCACCGCACCGCCCAGAGGAAGTCCTCGCATTTCCGGAACAGGCGGAGCTCCGCGGCGGAGAACAGTCCGGCGTCGACGAGATCGCCGACGTCGCGCACCCGGTAGACGTATTTTCCGATCCAGAACAGCGTGTTGAGGTCGCGAAGCGCGCCCTTGCCCTCCTTGACGTTGGGTTCGACGAGATAGCGCGAGCCGCCGGCCTTGCCGATGCGCTCGTCGCGCTCGGCGAGCTTCGCCGACGCGAACTCCGCCGCGGTGCCGGCCGCGACCTCCTCGTCGAAGCGGCGGACCTTCTCCTCGAACAGATTTTCGTCGCCGGCGATGAAGCGCGATTCGAGGACAGCCGTGCGGATCGTCATGTCGGCCCGGGAAAGCCGGATGCATTCGTCGATCGAGCGGCGGGAGTGGCCGATCTTGAGCCCCATGTCCCACAGCACGTAGAGCATCGCCTCGACCACGCTCTCGGCCCAGGCGGTCGCCTTGAAGGGGACGAGGAACAGAAGGTCGACGTCGGAGCCCGGGGCCATCGTGCCGCGGCCGTAGCCTCCGACCGCGATCACGCAGACGCGCTCGCCCGAGGAGGGGTTGGCGAGCGGGTAGAGGTCGGTGACCACATGGTGGTGGAGCGCCTGGACCACAGCGTCCATCAGCGCCGAGAGCCGCTCCGCGCAGGCCGTTCCCGCGCCGTCCTCGTTGAGCCACGCGCGCGCGATCGCGCGACCGTCGGCGAGCGCCTTCTTCAGCCTTGCGACGACGGCCGCGTGCCGCTCCCGCGACTGCCCGCGATGCTCGGCCGTGATCTTCGCCAGGTCGGCGATCAGCGCCTCGCGGTCGACCAGCGCGCGCATGTTGCGCGCGGCGCGCAGGCGTTGGCGAACGGTGGACATCGAGACTCGCGGGGACCCTGCTTCGGAGGCGCGAACAT
>NZ_RYFI01000001.1:327314-384083 GCF_004103825.1 Hansschlegelia zhihuaiae | reverse complement strand
GGGGCGCCCAAAGCCGAAAGCGCCAATTGACGTGGGGGGCCCGCCGGAGGCGGGTTGAAAAGAGTCGCCTGATCAGCCGCCCGACTTGAGCGCCTTCAGCCGGTAGAGCGCCTCGAGCGCCTCCCGCGGCGTCAACGCGTCCGGATCGAGCGCCTCGAGCGCCTCGAGCGCCTCGAGCGCCGGGTCGGGCTCCGCGACGCCCTGCGGCTTCGCGCGTGTGGCGGCGAACAGCGGCAGGTCGTCGATCATGCGCTCGACCGGCGAGGCGCGGTCGGCGGCCTCGAGCTCGTCGAGCACGGCGCGCGCGCGCCGCACCACCGAGGCCGGCAGGCCGGCGAGCTTCGCCACCTGCACGCCATAGGAGCGGTCCGCGACGCCGGGCGCGACCTCGTGCAGGAACACCACCTCGCCCTTCCACTCGGCGACCCGCACGGTCGCGTTCCTGAGCCTCGGCAGGCGCTTGGCGAGCGCCGTCAGCTCGTGGAAATGGGTCGCGAACAAGGCGCGGCAGCGGTTCACCTCGTGCAGGTGCTCGATCGCGGCCCAGGCGATCGACAGCCCGTCGAAGGTCGCCGTGCCGCGGCCGATCTCGTCGAGCACGACCAGCGAGCGCGGGCCGGCGGTGTTCAGGATGGCGGCGGTCTCGACCATCTCGACCATGAAGGTCGAGCGCCCGCGCGCGAGGTCGTCGGCGGCGCCGACGCGACTGTAGAGCCGGTCCACGACCCCGATTCTGGCCGAGGTCGCGGGCACAAAGGCGCCGGCCTGGGCGAGCACCGCGCACAGCGCCGCCTGCCGGAGATAGGTCGACTTGCCGCCCATGTTCGGGCCGGTGACGAGCTGGATCAGGCCGGCGGCGCCGTCCGGGGCCGAGAGCCCGACGTCGTTCGGCACGAAGGGCTTGCCGTCCCGCTTCAGCGCGGCCTCGACCACCGGGTGGCGGGCGCCTTCGAGCCGGAAGTCGAGCCCGTCGTCGACATGCGGGCGGACATGCGCGCAATCCACCGCGACCTCCGCGAGCCCCGCGGCGACGTCGAGCGCCGCGAGCGCCTCGGCGCAGGCGCGCGAGCTCTCCCAGCTCTCGGAGACCCGCGCGGAGAGGCGCTCGAAAAGCGCGAGCTCCATGCCCAGCGCCGTGTCGGCCGCCTCGCCGATGCGGCGTTCGAGGTCGCCGAGCTCGGTCGTGGTGAAGCGCATCGCCCCCGCCATGGTCTGGCGGTGCACGAAGGCCTCGGCGTGCGGGGGTTTGAGCAGCCGCTCGCCATGGCTCTGCGGGACCTCGATGAAATAGCCCAGCACATTGTTGTGCTTGATGCGCAGCGTCCGGACGTCGGTCGCCTCGGAATAGGCCGCCTGGAGCTGGGCGATCACCTTGCGGCTCTCGTCGCGGAGCGCGCGCGTGGCGTCGAGCTCGGCGTCGCAGCCGGCGCGCACGAAGCCGCCATCGCGCTTCAGCAGCGGAAGCTCGTCGGCGAGCGTGCGCCGGAGGTCGAGCGCAAGCGCGTGGTCGGCGTCGGCGAGCGCGCGGGCGATCCCTTCAAGCTCCGCCGGCGCCTCGTCGAGCGCCGCGAGCCTCAAGCCCAGCGCATGCGCGGCGTCGAGCGCGTCGCGGATGGCCGCGAGGTCGCGCGGGCCTCCGCGGCCGAGCGCGATCCTCTGGGCCGCGCGCGCGAGGTCCGGCGTCTCGCCGAGGGTCCTGCGGATCGCCCGCCTGAGCTCCGGCGCCTCGATCAGCGCCGCGACGGCGTCGTGGCGCTGCGCGATCGCGGCCGGCTCGAGCAGGGGACCGGCGATGCGGGTCGCGAGCAGCCGCGAGCCGCCGGCGGTGACGCAGCGGTCGACCGCGTCGAGCAGGCTCCCCTCGCGCTCGCCGGAGAGCGTGCGGACGAGCTCCAGATTGGCGCGCGTCGCGGCGTCGATCTCCATCACGCTCCCGCGGCTTTCGCGGACCGGCGCCTGGAGCGGCGGCCGCGAGGCGAGCTGGGTGCGCTCGAGATAGCCGACAATCGCGGCGGCCGCCGCGAGCTCCGGCCGCGACAGCGAGCCGAAGGCCTCGGTGGTCGCGACGCCGAAATGGCCGGCGAGCCGCGCCTCCGCTCTGGCCGGGTCGCTCAGATCGCGACCGACAGGGGTGACGGCCGCCCGGGTCTCGCCGAGCGCGCCGGCGAGCTCCTCGACCAGCTGCTCGGGGACCAGCACCTCCGCCGCGTCGAGCCGGGCGAGCGCGGCCCCGAGGCCCGCGGGCGCGACCTCGCCGACCGAAAAGGCGCCGGTCGACACGTCCACCGAAGCGAGCCCGAACGCGAAACCGCCATCCTCCGCGCGGCCGCGGACGAGCGCCGCCAGCAGATTGGCCCGGCGCGGCTCGAGCAGCGCATCCTCGGTCAGCGTGCCGGGGGTGACGAGCCGCACGACGTCGCGCCTGACGACCGACTTCGCGCCGCGCTTCCTGGCCTCCTTCGGGTCCTCGGTCTGCTCGCAGACCGCGACGCGATGGCCGGCCGCGATCAGCCGCTGCAGATAGTCGTCGGCGCGCTCGACCGGCACGCCGCACATCGGGATGTCCTCGCCGAGATGCTTGCCGCGCTTGGTCAGCGCGATGCCGAGCGTGCGGCTCGCCACCTCGGCGTCCTGGAAGAACATCTCGTAGAAGTCGCCCATCCGGTAGAACAGCAGGCTGTCCGGATTGGCGGTCTTGATCTCGATATACTGCTCCATCATCGGCGTCGGCCGCGCCGATGAAGCGAGGGCCGCGATCTCCTTCGGCCTCTCAGCTTCGAAACGATAGGAGGACGCCAAGCGCGAACGATCCCGATGTTGAGCAGCGGTCGGTGAAGACCGAAATCCCGAGGCGCGCGAAGGGCCGCCGGCGCCGGGGCGGAGAGCCGGACCATAGGCGAGTACGTCCCGCCGATCCAAGGCCCCGCCGCGGGCAGTAGACTCAAACGACCCGGGTCGGAAACAAAAGGCTTGCGGCAGGCGCGGCGCGCGCCAATGTCACCCTTCATCGGCGGCGGAGACTGGTCCCGCCTTTCGTCAACGAGGACCCCGCCTTGGCGAACAGAGACTCGCTGAACTGGATGCTGGCCGAGGCTGTGGAGAGCCTGGCTCGCGCGGAGCGCATGCACCGCCAAGTGTTCTCGCTCCGCTCGGCGACGCGTCAGGCGCCGGCATGGGAGCCGCCCATCGACATGATCGAGACCGAGCACGAGGTGTTGGTCCTGGTCGCGCTGCCCGGGGTCGACCCCGAACAGGTCGAGGCGACGATTGAGGACGGCGCGATGCTGGTCTCCGGACGCCGAACATTGCCTTCCGAGCTGCGCGACGCGGTCATTCATCGCCTCGAGCTGCCGCAGGGCCGGTTCGAGCGCCGCATCCCGCTGCCCGGGGGACGCTATTCAGGCGTGCGCCGCGGGGCGGCGCAAGGGTGCCTGGTCTTCAGATTGGCGAAATCAGGTCGAAGCGAAACGTGATGAGCACAGAAGACGAGACCAGCCGCGGCGTCGGAAATTCCGCCTCCCAGCAAGCGTCCGAGGAACGACAGCCGCCGCTTCCCTCCGACGGCCTGATCATTCTCCCGGTCCGGGGCGCCGTGCTGTTCCCGAACCTGATCGCGCCCTTCGCCATCGGCCGCCCGAGGAGCGTCGCGGCGATCCAGCAGGCTATCCGTGAGGAGCGGCAGATCGGCATCGTGATGCAGCGCGATCCAGAGGCGGAGGAGCCGGGGCCCGACGACCTTTATGGGGTGGGCACGGTCGCCAATATCGTCCGTTACATCACCGCACCCGACGGCTCGCACCACATCGTGGCGCAGGGCGTCGAGCGCATGCGCGTGCTTGACTACTTCCCGGGCACGCCCTTTCCCGTGGCGCGCGTTCTCCGTCTCCCTGAGTCCGAAACCCGCTCGTCCGAGATCGAGGCGCGGTTCCTGCATCTTCAGGGACAGGCGCTCGAGGCCGTCAATCTGCTGCCCCAAAGGCCGCCGGAGCTGGTGGCCGCGATCCAGTCCGCGGCGTCGCCTTCGGCGCTCGCCGACCTCGCAGCCGGCTACATGGACGTCTCAGCAGAGCGTAGGCAGGAGATCCTCGAGACGATCGATCTCGCGGCGCGGATGGAGAAGGTCTCGCGGCTGCTTGCCGAGCGAATCGAGGTGCTGCGCATCACCCAGGAGATCGGGCGGCAGACCAAGGCGTCGTTCGATGAGCGGCAGCGCGAGGCGGTGCTGCGCGAGCAGATGGCGGCGATCCAGCGCGAGCTCGGCGAGGGCGAAGGCAAGGGACGGGAGATCGCCGAGCTGAGCGAGGCGATCGCCAAGGCCGAGATGCCGAAGGAGGTCGAGGAACAGGCGCGCAAGGAGCTTCGCCGTTATGAGCGCCTGCCGGAGGCGGCCGGCGAGTCCGGCATGATCCGCACCTATCTCGACTGGCTGATCGAGCTGCCGTGGAAGGCCCCGGACGACAGGCCGATCGACATCGCCGAAGCGCGGCGCATTCTCGACGAGGATCATTTCGGGCTTGAGAAGATCAAGACCCGGATCGTCGAGTATCTCGCGGTCCGCAAGCTTGCGCCCAACGGCAAGGCGCCGATCCTGTGCTTCACGGGACCGCCCGGGGTCGGCAAGACCTCGCTCGGCCAGTCGATCGCCCGCGCGATGGATCGTCCCTTCGTCCGCGTCAGCCTCGGCGGCGTCCACGACGAGGCGGAGATCCGCGGCCACCGCCGGACGTATGTCGGCGCGCTGCCCGGCAACATCATCCAGGGTATCCGCAAGGCCGGGTCGCGTGGTTGCGTGATGATGCTTGACGAGATCGACAAGATGGGCCGCGGCGTGCAGGGCGACCCCTCCGCCGCGATGCTGGAGGTGCTGGACCCCGAGCAGAACGCGACGTTCCGGGACAACTATCTGGGGGTCCCGTTCGATCTCTCCCGCGTGGCTTTCATCGCCACCGCCAACATGCTCGACACGATCCCGGGACCCTTGCGCGACCGCATGGAGATCATCAGCCTCGCGGGCTACACGGAAGGCGAGAAGCTCGAGATCGCCTCGCGCTATCTGGTGCGCCGGCAGCTCGAGGCGAACGGCCTGACGGCGGAGCAGGCGGCGATCGATACCGAGGCGCTGCGCCTGATCATCCGCGACTACACCCGCGAGGCGGGCGTGCGCGGCCTCGAGCGCGAGATCGGTCGCGCGCTGCGCCACGCGGCGGTGACGATCGCGGACGGCAGCGCGACCGGGGTGCGGATCGGCGTCGACCGCCTCGTCGAAGTGCTGGGACCGCCCCGCTTCGAGAACGAGGTCGCGATGCGCACCAGCGTGCCCGGCGTCGCGACCGGACTCGCATGGACGCCGGTCGGCGGCGACATCCTGTTCATCGAGGCGACCCGCACGCCCGGAAAAGGCAGCTTCATCCTCACGGGTCAGCTCGGGGACGTGATGCGCGAAAGCGCGCAGGCGGCGCTCAGCCTGGTGAAGAGTCGCGCGGGCTCGCTCGGCGTCGATGCGAGCCTGTTCGAGAAGAGCGACATCCACGTTCACGTGCCGGCGGGGGCGACGCCCAAGGACGGGCCGAGCGCGGGCGTCGCGATGTACACGGCGCTCGCCTCGCTGCTCACCGACCGAACGGTGCGTAGCGACACCGCGATGACCGGCGAGATATCGCTTCGCGGTCTCGTCCTTCCCGTCGGCGGCATCAAGGAGAAGGTGGTGGCCGCCGCCGCCGCCGGGCTCAAGCGGGTCATGCTGCCCGCGCGGAACCGGCGCGACTGGGACGAGATCCCTCCGGACGCGCGGGATCGGCTGGAGTTCATCTGGCTGGAGCGGGTGGATGACGCGATCGAGGCCGCGCTCGACCCGGTCGAGCACGAGGCTGCGGCGGAGTAGGGCGTCCTGCGTTCAGCTCGCCAGGTCGGCGACCACGGCGTCGAGCACGGGGAAGCCTTCCGGGGTGACGCGCAGGCGGTCGCGGCCGAGGCGCTCCACCATGCCGTCCATCACCAAGTCGTCGATGCGGCGCTCGTCGATGCGACGGCCCGAGAGGCGGTGGAAACGCGCGAGGTCGATGCCTTCCTTGAGCCTCAGGCCCATCACCAGGAACTCGTCGCCCTGCGCCTCCTGGCTGAGGCCCGCGTCCATCACCAGGCCCGAGCCGTCCGCTTCCACAGCAGACGCCCAGAGCTCGGGATTGCGCTCGGTGGCGAGCTCCCGACGGACGCCGTCGACCACCAGCCGGCCATGGGCGCCGGGGCCGACGCCGGCATATTCGCCATAGCGCCAGTAGACGAGGTTGTGCCGGCTCTCCGCGCCAGCCCTTGCGTGGTTCGAGATCTCGTAGGCCGGCAGTCCTGCGGCCTCGCAGGTCTCCTGGGTCGCGTCCCACAGCGCGCGGGCCGTCGCCTGGTCGGGCGTCCGGATCTTTCCGGCCCTGTGCATCTCATAATAGGGCGTGCCCTCCTCGATGGTGAGCTGGTAGAGCGACAGGTGCTCCGTGCCGTAGGCGATCGCCCGCCCGAGCTCCTCGCGCCACGCCTCTGGCGTCTGGCCGGGCCGGGCGTAGATGAGGTCGAACGAGATTCTGGGAAAGATCGACTGCGCGAGCGCGACCGCGGAGAGCGCCTCGTCGACGGTGTGCAGGCGTCCGAGACGCGCGAGATCGTCCGGCTGGAGCGACTGCACGCCGAGCGAGACGCGGTTGACGCCGGCGGCGCGGTAGCCGCGGAAGCGGTCGGCCTCGACGCTGGTCGGATTGGCCTCGAGCGTGACCTCGACGCCCTGGTCGACGCTCCAGCACCCGCCGATCGCGTCGAGGATGCCGGCGACCGTCTCGGGCAGCATCAGCGAGGGCGTGCCGCCGCCGATGAAGATCGAGCTAACGGTCCGTCCCGGCGCAAGCCCCGCCATATGGGCGATCTCGCGCCGGAAGGCGGCGAGGAAGCGCGGCTCGTCCCAGCCCATGTGGCGGACATGACTGTTGAAGTCGCAATAGGGGCACTTCGCGGCGCAGAACGGCCAGTGGACATAGACGCCGAAGCCGGGCTCGCTCATCTCGGCGGGCCTTCCGGATAGAGCGCCGCCATCAGCTCGCCGAAGGCGCGCGCCCGGTGCGAGAGGCCGGAGGCCCGGCCCGCCGCGTCCCACGCCACGCCGTGCTTCTCCTCGGCCGACATCTCGCCGAAGGTGCGGTCGTGGCCATCGGGCAGGAAGATCGGGTCGTAGCCGAAGCCGAGCTCGCCGCGCGGCGGCCAGACCACGAGTCCGGGGACCGAACCCTCGACGTCGAGCGCCTCGCCCGACGGAAAGGCGAGCGACAGCGCGGCCACGAAGGCGGCGCGACGGTCCCCCGGCGCTGTCGCGCCGCGGTCCTGCAGATCCTCCTCGACGCGCGCCATCGCAGCCGAGAAGTCCTTGTCCGGCCCCGCCCAGCGCGCCGAGAACAGGCCGGGCGCGCCCCACAGCGCATGGACGCAGAGCCCAGAATCGTCCGCGAGCGCCGGCAGCCCGGAGGCGACGGCGGCGGCCTCCGCCTTGATGCGGGCGTTCTCCGAATAGGTGGTCCCGGTCTCTTCCGGCTCCATCAGGCCGAGTTCGCCCGCCGAGGTCAGCTCGAGCGGGAAGGGCGCCAGCAGTTCGCGGAATTCGCGGAGTTTGCCGGAATTGTGGGTCGCGATGACCAGGCGCGGACCGAGGGGCGGCAGGGTCATGAGAACCTCACCCCCGATGTTCCGGCCTTGAGCCGGGACCCATTGGCTTCGACCGCCGCAAGAGAGAGCGGACGATTTCGGCTTGCCTCGCGCCGAATGGATCCCGGCTCAAGGCCGGGACATGAGGAGCAGCCCGCTCTCACGCGACCGCCATCTTCTGCAACTCCACCAGCTGGCCGCAGCCCGCTTTGGCGAGCCTCAGCAGCGCCATGAGCTCGTCCTCGGAGAACGGCGCGCCCTCGGCCGTGCCCTGCACCTCGACGATGCCGCCCGATCCCGTGAGGACGAAATTGGCGTCGGTCTCGGCGGTCGAATCCTCGGCGTAGTCGAGGTCGACCACCGGCACGCCCTTCACCACCCCGCACGAGACCGCCGCGACATGGTCCTTCAGGGCCTCGCCCTTCAGCATGTCGCGCGCCTTCATCCAGGCGAGGCAGTCATGCAGCGCGATCCAGGCGCCGGTGATCGAGGCGGTGCGGGTGCCGCCGTCGGCCTGCAGCACGTCGCAGTCCACGGTGATCTGCCGCTCGCCCAGCATCCGGAGGTCGACGACGGCGCGCAAGGAGCGGCCGATCAGCCGCTGGATCTCCTGCGTGCGGCCGGAGGGCTTGCCGCTCGTCACCTCGCGGCGGGTGCGCTCGTGGGTGGCGCGCGGCAGCATGGCGTATTCGGCCGTGACCCAGCCGCGGCCCTGGCCGCGCAGCCATCCCGGCGCCTTGTCCTCGAGGCTCGCGGCGCACAGCACATGGGTCTCGCCGAACTTCACCAGGCACGAGCCCTCCGCATAGCGCGCGACGCCGCGCTCCAGCGACACGGGCCGCATGGCCTCCGGGCTGCGGTTCGACGGACGAATGGTCATATGATGGCTCGCACGAAAGGTCAGTCGGGGAACGGCGCCCCTTCTGCCCCCGCGCGGCGCCGGCCGCAAGCAGCAGCGCTTGATCCGCGCCCGCTATACCGCGATCCTGAGGGCCATGACGATCGAACGACCCATCCCGGACGTCCCGCCCGTCGGCCTCGCGGCGCTCGACCGGCGCTCGCGCGACATCTTCCGGCGGATCGTCGACGGCTATCTCGCGACCGGCGAGCCGCTCGGCTCGCGCAACCTCTCGCGCCTGCTCTCCGTCTCGCTGTCGCCCGCCTCGGTGCGCAACGTGATGGCGGACCTCGAGGCGCTCGGCCTGATCTACGCGCCGCATGTGAGCGCCGGCCGGCTGCCGACCGAGCTCGGCCTGCGCTTCTTCGTCGACGCGATGCTGGAGATCGGGGACCTGTCGCCCGACGACCGCTCGGCGATCGAGCGGCAGATCTCGGGCGCGAACCATCCGCGCTCGATGGAGGAGATCCTGACAGATGCCTCCGGGCTGCTCTCGGGCCTGTCGCGCGGCGCGGGCGTCGTCGTGGCGAGCAAGCAGGACCCGTCGATCAAGCACATCGAGTTCGTGCCGCTCGAGCCCGGCCGCGCGCTCGCGGTGCTGGTCGGCGGCGACGGCTCGGTCGAGAACCGGCTCGTGGCGCTGCCGGCGGGGCTGCCGTCCTCGGCGCTCATCGAAGCCTCGAACTTCCTCAACGCGCGGATGCGCGGCCGCACGCTCGCCGAGGCGCGCTCGGCGGTCGAGGAGGCGCTCGCCGCAGCCGAAAGCGAGATCGACGTGCTGTCGGCCCGCGTCGTCGAAGCCGGGCTCGCAAGCTGGGCCGGAGGGGGAGGCGAGCAGCCGCGCCAGCTCATCGTGCGCGGCCAGGCCAACCTGCTCGAGGACCTCAAGGCGCTCGAGGACCTGGAGCGCGTCCGCCTGCTGCTCGATGACCTCGAGAGCAAGAAGGACGTGATCGAACTGCTCGGCCGCGCCGAGAGCGCCGACGGCGTGCGCATCTTCATCGGGTCGGAGAACAAGCTGTTCTCGCTGTCCGGCTCCTCGATGATCGCGGCCCCCTTCCGCGACGGCGAGAAGAAGATCGTCGGGGTGCTGGGCGTCATCGGCCCGACGCGGCTGAACTATGCCCGCATCGTGCCGATGGTGGACTACACCGCGCGGGTGGTGGGCCGGCTGATCGGGCAGGGGTAGGCGGGCTCTCAAGCGCCCCCCTGTGGTTTTGAGTGCGCCTGGGGCGACCTGCTGCGTGCTTCGAGACGCGCCTTCGGCGCTCCTCAGCATGAGGAGCGTTGGAGGACGCCAAAGCGCAAACCTCCCTCATGCTGAGGAGCCGTCCTTCAGGACGGCGTCTCGAAGCACGCAGCACCTCCGTGCGACCTCACGGCCTCAGGCGCCGGTCAGCACCAGGTCGTCACGGTGGATGATCGCCGGGCGGCCCTTGAAGCCCAGAATGCCCTCGATCGCGGCCGAAGGTTTTCCGCGCAGACGTTCGGCGTCGCCGGAATCGTAAGAGACGAGGCCGCGCGCCACCTCCTCGCCGTCCGGCGCGCGCACGATCACGGCGTCGCCGCGCGAGAAATGGCCCTCGATCCGCACGATCCCGGCCGGCAGCAGCGAGCGGCCGCGGTTGAGCGCGGAGGCGGCGCCGGCGTCGACATGGATCGCCCCGCGCGGCGCCAGCACCCCGGCGATCCAGCGCTTGCGCGCCTGCGCCGGGCTCTCATGCGGCAGGAACCAGGTGCAGCGCCCGCCGGCCTCGACCACCGAGAGCGGGTTCTCGACATGGCCGGAGGCGATCAGCATGGTCACTCCCGCGCCGGTCGCGATGCGCGCCGCCTCGATCTTGGTCTTCATGCCGCCGCGCGAGAACTCCGAGGCCGCGCCGCCGGCGATCGCCTCGATGGCCGGCGTCACGCGCTCGACCACCGGGATCAGCGTGGCGGACGGGTCGCTCGCCGGCGGGGCCGTGTACAGACCGTCGACGTCCGACAGCAGCACCAGGCAGTCCGCGCTCGCCATCGAGGCGACGCGCGCGGCGAGCCGGTCATTGTCGCCGTAGCGGATCTCCTGGGTCGCGACCGTGTCGTTCTCGTTGACGATCGGCACGGCCTTGAGCGCCAGCAGCCGCGCGAGGGTCGCGCGGGCGTTGAGATAGCGCCGCCGCTCCTCGGTGTCGCCGAGGGTCAGCAGGATCTGGCCTGCGCTCAGGCCGTGCGCGCCGAGCGCCTCGCTCCAGGCGCGCGCCAGGGCGATCTGCCCGACCGCCGCGGCCGCCTGGCTGTCCTCGAGCCGCAAGGGTCCGCGCGGCAGCTTCAGCACCGTGCGGCCGAGCGCGATCGAGCCGGATGACACCACCATGATCTCCGCGCCGCGCGCGGCGTGCCGGGCGAGATCGGCCACGAGGCCGGCGAGCCATTCGGCCTTCAGCCGGCCGGCGTGCTGGTCGACGAGCAGCGCCGAGCCGACCTTGACGACGATGCGGCGGAAGGAGGCGAGGGAGGGGGTCACGGGACGGGTCAAAGGCGGACGGTGGATCGGACGTCTCGCCTTTGAACAGGAGCCGAAGGCCGTCGCAAGAGCCGACAGCCGGACCGAGGCGTCGTGCGACAGCATGGACCTCCAAACCGGTCGCCGAGCGAGACGCGTATTATCAGTCGACAATCTTCAATGTCGGAAGCAAAGCGTAATAGCCTTGTCGTTTTGGCCGTTATAATCTAGCCGACGCGTGCTTGGCGGAGGTGAATACATGTCTCGCAGGCGCAGGATATTTGTCTTCGCGGCGGCGACGACGATCGCCGCGACCTTCGGCTCGGCCGCTTGGGCGGGCAAGCTCATCGAGTTCCCCAACATGCGGGGCTTTTCCATCGGCATCCCGTCGTTTCCCTGGCCGCTGTTCTTTCCGAAGCCCGACATCGTCCCCGGCCTCGGCTGCACGGCGACCCAGGCGGCCTATGGCGAGGCGCCCGTGCAGTGCCACAGGGATTTTGCGCCCTCGAACGACGAACCGTCGGTCGGGTTGTTCAACAGCCTGCCCCTGTTCAATCTCGGCGCGACGACGGATCCCGGCGAGCCCTCGCCGGGCGGCGCGATGAAGAAGTCGCTCTGGACGACGATCAGCCTCCCCAAGGCCGGCCGGGTCGTCGTGCACAGCTTCGGCTCCACGATCGACACCGCGCTCGCGGCCTATAGCGGCAAGAAATATTCGGACTTCCGGCGCGTCGCGTTCAATGACGACACGCCTGTGGCGGGGCTCGGGTCGAAGAACGGCCTCATCCAGTTCGACGCCAGGGCGGACCAGACATATTTCGTGCAGATCGGCAGCCCCAGCGGGGCCGAGGATGACATCGCGCTCGCCGTGACGGCGTTCCCGCCGCGCGGCGGCCTCACGGCCTATCTGGCCGAGGCCGGCGGCTCGCAGATGCAGGGCCGCAAATACGTCACCAACTTCCCGCGCTTCTTCGCGCCGGTCTTCCTGCTGCACAACAGCATGGACGAGCCACTGCGCGTCGAGGCGTCGAGCGATCTCGGCCGCGGCTTCCGGGCGCCGGCCGACATCACGCTGGCGCCCGGCGAGGCCAAGATCGCGCGCTTCACCGTGACCGACGGTTTCGACGCCCAGACGCCGCGGGCGATCTCCGGAGCCTTCACGTTCACCGGCCGGATCGCCGGCAAGGTCGCGACCGTCGCGAAACATCCGGCGCTCGTCGTGGTCAAGGATTTCTCGGGCGGGAACACGCTCTCGGTCACGGTCGACGCCCACGCCCGCGGCGCCCGCGACGGCGAGGCCAGCATGTTCCTTGCGACCGTCAAGAACACGGCCAAGACGCAGGCCTTCGGGTGCCATGTGAGCGCCGAGACGTCCCAGAGCCTGTCGGCCTTCTGGCGGGCGGTCGATCCGCAGGACGAGGCAAAGCTCGGCAAGCCCGACGAGCCGTTCTCCATCCCGCCCGGCAAGTCGCGCAAGGTGCTGGTCGCCGTCCGCTCGCACGGCTCCTATTTCGCCGAGCCGTTCTCGATCAACGAGGTCAGGATCGGCTGCGCCAACGCCGACGTCGCGACCGACGACGTCAGCGCCAAGATCGACGTGACGGCGCGCGGCCAGTTCGAGCCGGCCGACATCGTCGCCGGGCGGCTCTCGCCGCGCAGCGGCACGGTCGTGGTCCCGGAGGGGCGGGCCGAAACCGTCCGCTTCGTCGCGCGCAATCTCGGCGCCAAGGCCAAGGTCACCGCGCGCGCGAACTTCGCGGCGCCGTTCGACGATCCCGCCAATTCCCGCTTCACGGCGACGATCTGCCAGACCGACGCCAAGGGCGTCTGCAAGAAGGGCCCGACGCCGAGCGTCGAGTTCCAGGCGGTCCCGCAGGAGCCGGTCTATTTCAAGCTGTTCGTGACGGCGCCGGACGTCGATCCCGGCTTCGACGCCGACAGGCGGCGGATGGTCCTGGTCTTCGAGCAGCCGCAGGGCGGCGATCTGACCGGCGACCAGGCGATCGGCGCGACGAGCTTCGCCGTGCGGAAGAAGTAGCGCTAATGCGCCGAGCGGCTCAGGGCCGCCAGCTTTCCTCGACCAGTTTCGGCATCGCCTCCGCCTCGTCGAGCGCCTTGGCTTCGTCGATCACCGCGAGAAGCTTGCGCAGCGTCTCCTGCACCTGCTCGCCCGAGGCGGCTGACAGCAGGATGGGCGCCTTCTTCGCAGCCCGCTTGAGCCGGGCGGCCTGCTCCTTGCGGAGTTCCGGCGACAGCGCGTCGGCCTTCGAGAGCGCGACGATCTCGGGCTTGTCGGCGAGTCCGGCCCCGTAGGCCTCGAGTTCCCGCCGGATGGTCTTGTAGGCCTCGCCCGCATGCCCCTGCGTGCCGTCGACGAGGTGCAGCAGCACGCGGCAGCGCTCGACATGGCCGAGGAAGCGGTCGCCGAGCCCGACGCCCTCATGCGCGCCCTCGATCAGGCCGGGGATGTCGGCCATCACGAACTCCCGCCCGTCGACGCCCACGACGCCGAGATTGGGCTCGAGCGTCGTGAACGGATAGTCGGCGATCTTGGGCTTCGCGGCCGAGACCGCGGCGAGGAAGGTCGACTTGCCGGCGTTCGGCAGGCCGACGAGGCCTGCGTCGGCGATCAGCTTGAGGCGCAGCCACACCCAGCGCTCCTCGCCCTCCTGGCCCGGATTGGCGCGGCGCGGGGCCTGATTGGTCGAGGTCTTGAAACAGGCGTTGCCAAAGCCGCCATTGCCGCCCTTGGCCAGCGTGATCTTCTGCCCGACCTCGACGAGGTCGGCGAGCAGCGTCTCCTCGTCCTCGTCGATCACCTGGGTGCCGACGGGCACCTTCAGCACCGCGTCGGCGCCGTTCGCGCCGGTGCGGTTCTTGCCCATGCCGTGGACGCCGGTCTTCGCCTTGAAATGCTGCTGGTAGCGGAAGTCGATCAGTGTGTTGAGGCCCGCGACGCACTCCACGATCACGTCGCCGCCGCGCCCGCCGTCGCCGCCGTCAGGGCCGCCGAACTCGATGAATTTTTCGCGCCGGAACGAGACGCACCCGGCGCCCCCGTCGCCGGAGCGGATGTAGATCTTGGCCTGGTCGAGGAATTTCATCGGTCGTCTTTCAGTTCGGCCCGCGCAGTGGCGGCGCTCTTTATCATGTAGACTCAGACAACGCCGCCCTCATGTCCCGGCCGGGAGCCGGGACCCATTCGGCTCAACCTCGCCGGACAGCGCGCGCGACTCGAAGTTCTTTCCTTCGACGGCGGCGCAGGATGGGTCCCGGCTCAAGGCCGGGACATGAGCGCAGCGCCTACGCCACGCCCGCCCGCATCGCGGCCTGGCCCCATTCCTTCAGCGAGACGAACACGTCCCGGTCGAGCCGGAACACGTCGACCGCGACCGAGCCCGGCGCGCCCGGCGAGCGCACCAGCCCCGTGCCCTCCCATTGGAAGCCGCAGCGCTCCAGCACGCCGCGCGAGGCCGGGTTGGTGACCCGGCACCGCGCCGTCGCCGCCATCGCGCCCGTCATGTCGAAGGCGGCTTCGAGCGCCGCGCGGGCCGCCTCGGTGGCGAGTCCGCGTCCGCGATGCTCCGCGCCCAGCCAGTAGCCGAGCTCGACCGCCCCGGGTTCGCCGTCGGCCCATCCGACGCCTCCAAGCAACTGGCCGGTCTCGGCCGAGCGGATCGAGAACGTCATCGAATAGGGCCGCGCCTTGCGCATCGACGACAGCACGAAGGCGCGCGCGTCCTCCAGCGTGAAGGGCTTTGGCGCCGCCGCCGTCATCAGGCCGAGCGACCGGTCGGCGGCGAGCAGCGCGATCTCGTCCGCGTCCCCGAGCGTCGGCGGCCGCATGACGAGGCGCTGCGTCTCGATCGCGGGCTGGGCGGCCGCCCAGTCCGCCCGGTCGAGCGCCATGGTCACGAGCCGCACCGTATCTTCGCGGGCGCGAGAGCGCGTTTCGACCAGCCCGGTGCGCCGGAAGCCGAGCTTCGCGAGCACCGCCGCCGACGCCTCGTTGTCGATGAAATGCCCGGAGACCAGCGCCGGCAGCCCGGTCGCCGCGAAGGCGAGGTCGGTCAGCGCCCGCGTCGCGCGGGTTCCGATCCCGCGCCCCCAATAGGGCCGCGCCAGCCAGTAGCCGAGTTCCGGCGCGCCGGTCTGGGCGTCGACCGCGACGCAGCCCGCAAAGGCGCCCGCCACCTCGATCGCGGCGCAGAGCATGTGCGGAGAGGCTCCCGGCCCGGCGATGAACTCGCGCGCGTCCTCGATCCCGTAGGGATGCGGGACCGCCACCAGATTGCGCGAGACGGCGAGGTCGCTCAGCCATTCGGCCATCGCGGCGGCGTCGGCCATCGAGAGGCGGCGCAACCTGACCTGGGGGTCGGCCGTCTCGCAATGCCGTTCGAGAAGCCTGTCGTCGAAGTCGAAACTCGCGGGCATCGGACCGTCTCGCTGCCGAGCACGAAAAAGGGGAGTACGGCTTGGCCCGTCTCCCCCGTCGTTCCGGAACTTGCGGTCGAAAACCGCCGGGGTCGTCAGGCGCCCGGCGGGTTGCTTGGATCAGCCCGCCGTCATTCCGCGGCTTCGGCCGGGGCGGCCACAGCCACGTTCACATAGGTGCGGCCGCCGGCTTTGGATACGAAGACGACCTTGCCTTCGGCGGTCGCAAACAGCGTGTGGTCCTTGCCCATGCCGACATTCACGCCGGGATGCCACTTGGTGCCGCGCTGACGCACGAGGATATTGCCCGACACGACGCTTTCGCCGCCGAACTTCTTCACGCCGAGACGGCGGCCTGCCGAATCGCGGCCGTTGCGCGAGGAGCCGCCCGCTTTCTTGTGAGCCATGTTCTCTCTCCTGCCTCAGCCGTTCAGTTCTTGGCGCCCGACAGGCCCACGATCTTGACGATCGTGTAGTCCTGACGATGGCCGCGCTTGCGCTTGGAGTTCTGGCGCCGGCGCTTCTTGAACGCGATGACCTTGGGGCCGCGCGCGTGCTCGACGATCTCGGCCGCGACCGAGGCCCCGGACACGAACGGAGCGCCGATCGAAATCTGGTCGCCCTCGCCGATCGCGAGGATTTCGCCGAAGGTGACCGTGGAGCCGGCCTCGCCCTCGAGCTTGCCGACGGTCAGCACGTCGTCGGCCGCGACGCGATGCTGCTTTCCGCCGGTCTTGATGACTGCGAACATGAGTTTCAGTTCCCGTTTGTGCGATCGCGCTCCGGAGCCCGATGCTCGTGGCGCGTCTTCTTGTTGGTTTGGGCGCCAGCCCAAACGGAAAGGCGCGGGAGGTGGGACCCGCCGCGCCGAAGGGGGCTTCTACAGGATAAGGGGTGGCGGGGTCAATCCGGGCCGTGCGCTTCGGGGCTCAGGACGAGGCGGCTTCCGGCTCGCTTTCCGGATGGGTCGTGCGCGAACGTCGCGCAGTGGCCGCGGCGCCCGCCGAAGCCAGGACGATCGCGCCGATCGCGGCCCATTCGGTCGCCGCGAGGCGCTCGCCGAGGATCGCAAGGCCGGCGAGCGAGCCGACCGCCGGCTCGAGGCTGAGCAGCACCCCGAAGGTCTGCCGCGGCAGCCGCGGCAGCGCATAGATCTCGAGCGAATAGGGCAGGGCGCTGGAGAGCGCCGCGACGCCGAGCGCGATCAGCAGGACGTTCGGGTCGACGAGGGCCGCGCCCGCCGCCGCGACGCCGATCGGCAGCGTGACCGCGGCCGCCGCCGTCATGGCGAGCGCGATGGCGCGGCCGCCATGCAGATGGCCGAGCCGGCTCCCCTGGACGATGTAGAGCGCCCAGCAGACGGCGGCCGCGAGCGCGAAGCCGACGCCCGCGGGGTCGAGCGCCGAGACGCCGTGGCCGAGCGGCAGCAGCAGGCCAAGGCCGGGCGCCGCGAGCGCGATCCAGAGGAGGTCGAGCCCGCGCCGCGAGGAGGCCAGCGCCACCGCGAGCGGACCGGTGAACTCGATCGCGATGGCGAGGCCGAGCGGGATGGAGCGGATCGCCATGTAGAAACAGAGGTTCATGACGCCGAGCGTGACGCCGAACAGCGCGACCCGGCTCGCGTCTTTCAGCGACAGCCGGCCCTGCCAGGGGCGCCAGATCGCGGACAGCATGATCGCGGCGATCGTGACCCTGAGCGCCGTGACGCCCTCCGCTCCGACGGCGCCGAAGAGATGCTTGGCGAAGGAGGTGCCGACGCAAAGCGCGATCACGCTGCCGACGACGGCTGCGACCGGCAGAAGCGCCGAGGCGGACTCGAGGGGGCTTGCGAGCGGGCGAGCCGTCATGACGCCTCGGCGGCTTCGCCTACGCCCGTCAGATCGACGATCAGCGGCTCATGGCCGGTCGCGCGCAGGAAGCGGATCAGATCTTCGGCCGAGACCGCGGTGGTGGCCGTGTTCTCGAGCGGGTGGAAATTGACCCTTCCATGCGCCAGCAGCCCTGCGTCGAGCGCCACCGTCACGCGGCCCTCGCGGTCGTTGATCGCGCCGAAGGGCGTCACCGAGCCCGGCTCGACGCCCCAGACCTCGCGCAGCAGCTCGGCGGAGGCGAAGGAGAACCGCCCCTGCGCGCCGAGCTTTTCGTGGAGGCGCTTGAGGTCCACTTCCGCCTCGTCCTCCGCGGTCAGCAGGAAGAGCCGCCCCTTGCGGTCCTTCAGGAACAGGTTTTTGGACTTGCCGCCGACGATCCGGCTTCTCAGATGCGCCGACTCCGCGACCGTGAACACCGCCGGGTGCTCGATCGTCTCCGTCCGGATCCCGAGCCCGTCGAGATAGGCCATCAGCTCCGCGCGGCTCGCGGCCATCAGCGGCGCCCGAACCACCGGGACAGCGCCGAGCGCTTTTTCGGCTTCTTTCCCGACAGCTGCTCGGCCCAGCGCGCCTCGCGCTCGCGGTGGCGGCCCATGCGCTTCGAATCGATCCTGAGAAGCTCCTCTCGCGAGGCGATGTCGCGGCCGAGCTTCATGATCTCGCGGGCCTCGTCCGAGTCTTCGCCGCGCCCGAGCGGTGCGAAATGCTGGAGCTCGGAAGCCTCGCGCAGCCGCGCCTGCGCCGCCTCGAAGGTCGGCCGCCACTGGTCGATGCGCTCGATCGCGGCGCGGAGGTCGAAGATGCTCTCGACGATCGGCAGATTTCCGCCGAGCGCGTCCAGGAACCCCTGCACCTTCCAGGTCGAGCCGCGCAGCGCCACGAAGGGTCGGCCCGAGAGCGCCGCGAGATAGACGCCGTGATGCCGGCTGGTGACGACCATCCGGCTGGTCGAAAGCGTCGCGACCGCGCCGCGCCACAGGCCGACCGCGCCCTCGGCGTGCATCGGGTAGCGGACGGTCTCGGGCCCGAAATCGTCCGACTGCATCAGGCGGCTCGCCGCGGCGCCGGCGGTCGCGTCGTTGGCCTTGCCCCAGTCCGTGACCGCGATCCTGCCGCCGAGATCGTCTCCTTCAGCCGAGAAATCCGCCGCCACCACCGAATCGAAGGTCTCGACGCAGCGGATTCCGCGCCATTCGCAATAGGCGCGCGAACGCGGGTCGCGCACCGAGACGTAGTCGAAGCCGTTGAAGATTTCGGCGTCGACGGCGACGTCCTGCAGCAGGCTGTTGATCAGCAGCGTCGGGCGCTTGTCCCGGCGCGCGAGCTCGAGCGCCGCCACCAGCACGAGGCCGCCGCCGTGATGGATGGTGCCTTCGCCGTTGACCGCGACCGCCTCAGCGCCCTCGAGCGCCTCGAGGAACTTTTCGTCGCGCCCGACGGCGGCGAGCGCGTCGTCGAAGCGGTCGAACTCCTCACGCGGCAGCTCGTTCACGAAGATTCGCGCCGAGACCGCGTGGCCGAGCCGCCCGATCATGCGGGCGTGGGCGTTGGACACGGCCTGGCAGCCGATATGGGATTTCACGCCGGTGTCGTTGATCAGCAGGATCTTCATGTCTCGCCCGGCTCAGCCAGAGGACCGAGCGGCTCGACGCCGCTCGACCGCGCGCCTTTAGCACCATGACAGCCGGGCGGTCGATTCCGCGCCGCAGGATCGCGCGAACCGCCTTGCAATCGCCCGGCCGTTGCGGCATAGAGCGCGTCTCGCGGGGTCACCCACCCCGTTTGACCGACTGGTTCTATGCGGGTGTAGCTCAGGGGTAGAGCACAACCTTGCCAAGGTTGGGGTCGAGGGTTCGAATCCCTTCGCCCGCTCCAGTCTCAAGACTGCCGAAAAGCCGCGGACATTCCGCGGCTTTCGTCGTTTTCGGGGTATGGTCCCGAGACGGCGCGGGAGGCCGAGTGGCCGCGGTTACATGCGGGTTACATGGGCCGGCGACACAGCCGATATGAAGTCGCGCCGTCGCTTCAGTGTGCGAGGGTGCGGCGGAAGACCGTTCGTGGGGTCAAGAGTGGAAGTTGACGCCTCGCCCAAAAGCGGACGATTCAGGTATGAAGCTCGCGGTCCACTTTCTGTGCGGTCCGCCGGCCTGTCCGGTCGGGCAAGGAAAATTGGCTGCCGCGGGCGGAGGATTGGCTCAACGCCATCCTCAACCTGCGGTCACGCCGAAGATCACCCCGACCGCGGCGGTCGCGGCCATGGCGAGCGCGCCCCAGAAGGTGACGCGAACCGCTCCCTTGACGATCCCTGCGCCGCCGGCCGAAGCGCCGAGGCCGCCGAGCGCCGCGAGCCCGAACAACGTCGTGACCGCGACCAAGAGCGTGATCCCGGGCGCAGGCGCCACCAGGGCCACGACCAATGGGACGACGGCCCCGGAGGCGAAGGTGACAGCCGAGACGAGCGCGGCCTGAAGCGGATGAGCGGTCACGGTTTCGGAGATGCCAAGCTCGTCGCGTGAGTGGGCGCCGAGGGCGTCTTTCTCCGTGAGCTGAACGGCGACCTGCCGGGCCAGAGGCTCGTCGAGGCCGCGCTCGACATAGATGCGCGTCAGCTCGTCGAGCTCCTCCTCAGGCGTCTCCCTCAACTCCCGGGTCTCGCGCGCGATGTCGGCCTGTTCGGCGTCAGCCTGCGAACTGACCGAGACGTATTCGCCCGCGGCCATCGACATCGCTCCGGCGACCAGTCCGGCGAGGCCGGCGATCAGGACCTCCGTGCGTCCGGATCCGGCGGCGGCGACGCCGACGACGAGACTCGCGGTCGAGACGAGCCCGTCGTTCGCCCCCAGAACCGCGGCGCGCAACCAGCCGATGCGCTGAACCATGTGGACTTCGGAGTGAGCGAGGCGGCTTATGACGCGGTTCCTTCAATACGAGCGGCGGCCAGCGCCTCCGGGGCGCGGTGCGACCCGGGCTCGTGCGGCTCGATGCGCAACGCGCGCAGAGCGTTCAGGATGACCGCCACGTCGATCGCTTCCTGAAGGAGCGCGCCCTGCACCGGGGTCAGGTAGCCGAAGGCGGCGGCGACCATGCCTAGAACGGACATGCCGACGCCCGCCACGACGCTTTCGACGGCGATGCGCCGCGAGCGCCGGGCGATCTCGATTCCCATCCCCAGACGGTCGATCCTGTCGACCAGAAGCACGACGTCGGCTGCCTCGGCCGAAGCGGCGGCGCCACGGGCTCCCATCGCAACGCCCACGTCCGCCGCTGCGAGCGCAGGCGCGTCGTTCACGCCGTCGCCCACCATCATGACGGGCCCATTCTTACGCTCCGTCAGGACGAGAAGAACCTTCTGGTCAGGGGTCAGCCCGGCCCGAACGCCGTCAAAACCAAGCCCTTTCGTCACCCGTTCCGCGACCTGGACGCGGTCGCCCGTCGCCAGCAGAATACGTCCAGCGCCTTCCTTACGGAGCCTGCCGAGCATGGCGCCCGCGTCTTCGCGAAGAGGGTCGGCCATCAGGAGATGCCCCGCCATTTCGCCGTCCACTGCGACGGCGACGAGGACCGAGCCGGCCTCAAGGGCCGGATGATCGTCGACTATTCGACGCACGCGCTTCGCCACGAAACCGTGACCGCCCACGACGACCTTGCGGCCGTCGACCAGTCCCACGACGCCCTCGCCCGGCGTCTCGGCGACGTCCGAGGGCACGGGAAGCGCCATGCCGCGCGTCCGGGCCGCCGCCACGATGGCCCGCGCGACCGGATGCTGAGACGCCTGCTCCAGTCCGGCGGCGAGGCGGAGCACATCCTGTTCGGCCATGCCGCCATGGCTGTCGAACGCGACGATCCGCGGGCGCCCGTCGGTCAGCGTGCCGGTTTTGTCGAGGATCAGCGTGTGGGTCCGCGCCATCGTCTCGAGCGGCGCGGCCCCCTTCACCAGCACGCCGAAATGCGCCGCTCGCGACAGG
Source organism: Hansschlegelia zhihuaiae (assembly GCF_004103825.1). GTDB lineage: Bacteria > Pseudomonadota > Alphaproteobacteria > Rhizobiales > Methylopilaceae > Methylopila > Methylopila zhihuaiae. The sequence continues at coordinate 362,753 of NZ_RYFI01000001.1, read as the reverse complement.
CCCGCCACCAGCGCGACCGGCACCGCCAGGATCAAGGGACATGGCGTCGCCACCACCAGCACGGCGACGGCCCGGATCGGATCGCCCGTGAACCACCAGGCGGCGAACGCGAGCGCGACGGTGACGACGAGGAAGCCTACCGACCAGCGGTCGGCCAGCCGCGCCATCGGCGCCTTGGACCGTTGCGCCTCCTCGACCAGCCGCACGATCCCCGCATAGGTGCTCTCGGCCGCGCGGCGCGTGGCCACGAGGTCGAACGCCTCGCCCGCATTGGCGGAGCCGCTCATGGCCTCGGCTCCGCGCGGCAGACGCGCTGGCAGCGACTCCCCGGTCAAGGCTGATGTGTCGAGAAAGGCTACGTCGGAGGCGATCACGCCGTCCACCGGCGCCACGTCCCCCTGCCGGATCAGCAGCCGGTCGCCGGCCTCGATCGCGTCGAGGGGGATCTCCTCCAGGCCGCCATCCCGATGCCGGGTGGCGGTTCGCGGCGCGCGGGACAGGAGATCCTTCATCTCGCGCCGCGCGCGGCCTTCGGCGAAGCTCTCAAGGAAGGCGCCGCCGGAATACATGACCGCGACGACCGCCGCAGCCAACGCCTCGCCGAACGCGAGAGCGGCGGACATGGACAACGCCGCGACGATGTCGAGCCCGACGTCTCCCCGGCGCAGGCTGCGCAGGATCTCGATCAACAGCGCGGCCAGAACCGGCGCGACCCCGACGAACCAGGCGATCTCAGCCGCCTCGGCATTGCCGGAGACAACGAAGGCCAGTCCGGCCGCAAGGCCCGCGACCGCGAGCGCCAGGAGGGCCGTCTTCCACCGGTCGACCCTAGCGTCTTCCATGCGCCTCAATTCCTCGGCCCGAGGCGATCGCCGCTGGCCCCTCGGAAAACAGATGTCCGACGCCTGCCCCCTGGATGGCTCCGTCATCATCGCGCATGAGAAAGAGGGCGTCGAGACCGCGGTGACGCGCCATCTCCGCGCCGGCCTCCAGGCCAAGCACCATGAGAGCGGTCGCCCATGCGTCCGCCTCGGCGCAGGTGCGGGCGACGACGGTGACCGAGGCGGGCGAGGTCACGAGCGGCGCGCCGCGCTTCGGATCCATGGTGTGCGACAGGCGGCGTCCCTGCATTTCGATCCAGTGACGGTAGTCGCCGGAGGTCGCGACGGCGGCGTCCTGAAGCGTGAGGATGGAGTTCGGCGCGCGGCGCATCGGGTCGGGCGCCTCCACCGCAATGGCCCACGGTTCGCGATCGGACCTCAGGCCAAGCGCCCGCATTTCTCCGTCGATTCCAACAAGCGCGGAGCCGACGCCGAAGCCGCCCAGCGTTTCCGCGAGTCGGTCGACGCCATAGCCCTTGGCGATCCCGTTGAGGTCGAGGGCGATCGGCCGGCGTTTCCGCACGCGGCCCGTCGTCCCGTCGAGTTCGATCGCCTCCTGCGCGGGACCTCGCGGGGCGGCCATCGCGGCGCGGATCCGCTCGGGCGAAGCAGCCTCGCAGCCGAACCCCCAGGCGGCGACCGCATCCCCCATGCCGATGTCGAAGGCTGCGCCCGAGGCGCGCCCGATCTCCAGCCCGATGCGCAGGACCTCCAGCAGGCGAGCCGGCGCCGCGAGCCATTCCCCGACCGGGGCCGCGTTCAGACGCATGAGCTCGCTGTCAGGTTTCCAGGTGGACATCTGCGCGTCCACCTCGTCGACCGCAGCCTGCAGCGCCGCCTGCACGGTCCCGGGGTCGAGTTCCGGCGCCGCATGGAACAGAGCGGACCAGAGGGTTCCCATCGTGGGACCGTTCAGCGCGCGCCGCACCAGGTCAGTAGACGTCTTCGACATACCGTCCCTCCGCCTTCAGCGCGGCGGCGCTCACTCCCCAAGGCGCGAGAATGTCCGCAAGCGCCTCGGCGACGCCTACGGCCATGTCGCGTCCGCCGCAGACCATCACGCGCGCGCCGCTCCGGATCAGCCGCGCGACCTGGGCGCCTTCGGAGCGCAGCGCGTCCTGGACGTAATGGGGCTTCGCGCCCCGCGAGACCGCCGTGACGAGCTGCGCGACGCGGCCCTCGGCCTGCCAGCCCGCGAGCTCCTCGCCGTAAAGGAAGTCGCTGTCGGGATGGCGCATCCCGAAGAACAGGTGGATGGGACGCCGGCGCGCGTTGTCCCGGACGAAGCCCGCGAGCGGGCCGATCCCCGTCCCCGCGCCGATCAGGATCAGCGGCGCGCGATCCGGCGCGGGATGGAAGCGGGGATTGCGGCGGAGGAAAGCCGACACCGGGTCACCCGGCTCGAGCGCCATGAGCTGGCCGGAACAGAGCCCGCCCGGATGTTTCTTCACGACGATCTCCACGAAGCCGTCGCGACGCCCGGACGCGAGCGAATAAAACCGCGGAAGGCCGGACCCGTCAGGCAGGACGCCGAGAAGGTCGCCCGCGCGGAAGCGCCCGAAGCCCTTTCCAGTCAGTCGCCGCCACAGCGAAACCTTCGGCAGGGAGAAGCGCAGGATCGCGGTCGGCGCCTGCACATCGGCTCCATAATCGCGCCGCCCGATCAGCGTGAGCCGCTGAAAGGCCGCTGGAATCGGCTGGTGCGCGAGGGCCAGGTCGATTCCCAGGGCCTGCCCGAGAGCGCGACCCCAACGGGCGAAATCCTGCGGCGATTGGCGGTCCACAGCGTCGAAGGGAACGAGTTCGCGCCAACCTTTCGCCGCGGCCGCCGCAGACACAGCTTTCGCGAAGGCGCAGAAGGCGGGAAAGCTGCGGTCGCCGAACCCGATCACCGCGAGCGGCGCGGCGGGGACCGCTTCAAGCTGCGCCAGCCGGTCGAGAAAACCCTTGGCCGAGGCGGGCGCATCGCCGTTCCCATAGGTCGCGGCGAGAATGATGATGCGCCTGGCCCGGGCATAGCGGTCCGGATCGAAGGCCGCCATCGGAGCCGCGTGGACGGTCTGACCCGCCTCGGTCAGCGCCCTGTGCAGCGTCGCCGCGAAGCCCCAGGTGCTGCCGCCCTCGCTCCCGACGAGGAGGATCGTCTCCGCCCTGCCAGCGGGCTGGTTGCCGCGAATCCGCGGGCTGCTCCGTTTGCGCGCCAGCCAGACGAGGACGCCCGTTCCACCCATGGCCGGCACGCCCATGGCCATCAGGCCGAGCGCCAAGCCGAACGCCGCGGCGCCCCGACCGGTATGAAGCATGGAGATCGTCTCGGAGACGCGCTCCCATCCCGTCAGGCCGGCCCAGCCCAGCACCGCTCCGGTCCCCTGGTCGATGGATCCGGCGCCCCGGTCCGTCTTCAGCGTGAAGACGTCCGAGACGTCGCCGGGATAGGGAAAGCTGAGTTCGCGCAACTCGGTAACGGGGGTGCGTCTGAGCAGGTCGATCGCTGCGATCGGAAAGCCCGTCTTGCCGCTCGGCACGGCCGTGATCGCAGGCGACGCGGCCCCGTCGGGCAGAAGATCGAAGGTGGAGGCTGTCATCCACAGCGCGGTGGCCGACGACAAGGCCAGGCCGGCGACCGCGGCGCGGGCGATCTCGACATGCAGGCGGCCGGACAACGGGCCGCGCAACCGCGCGAACCAGCGCCGCCATCCGCCGGAGCGCCGCGCCACCAGCACCGCGCCGGAAAGCGACAATGCCAGCATCGCGGCCGCGCCGGCCGCCGCCGCAATCCGGCCGGCGTCCCCCAAGAAGAGCGACCGGTGCAGGTTGGTCAGCCAGCGTTGGGCCTGGTCGGGATCAGCTGAAGCGACGCGTCGACCCGTGGCGGGGTCGACGACCGCAGCGCCCGGCCCGCCGCCATCGAGCCAGGCGGCCATGATCCGGCCCGACGGCGCGCGCCGGATCCGCTCGAGGCCCGGATATGCGGCCTGGATGCGTGCGGCGAGTTCGGCAACGCTCAGATCGGCTTCCGTCTGAGGAGAGGCGAGGCGCTCCACGGGCGGAAAGATCGACAGCGCAGCGCCGCTGAGCGCCAGAATCACAACCAGAGCCAGAGCCAGCAGGCCCGGCCAACGGTGGAGAGCGCGGATCATGGCTTTGGGCCTCACATGTCGTAGGTGAGGCTGGCGACGTAGCGGCGCCCCCGCACGGGCTTGCCGGCGCCGTCGATCGTCAGGGGCGCCGCGATCTCGTTCGGGCTGTCGCGCATGTTTTCGACGGCTGCGTCGACGTGCAGCGTGTAGCCCGCGTCGATGAGCGCGTCGGCGAGGTCGAGCGTGATCTTGAGCGTGCGACCCGCGCCGACGCTCGCGCCCGTGATGCCGTTGATCTCGGCGGGGGCGCCACCGGTCGCGCGATGCCAGTCGGTCAGATGCCGATAGTATTTCGACTTGCCGCCGGAGACCCAGAGCGTGCCGGCATAGGCGCCCTTCGGGTCGGTGACATAGATCGCCAGGTAGGCGCCGTCGCCGCCGTAATTGTTGAGCGCGGCGGTCAGGGTGACCGGGCGAGCCGTGGCGACGCCAGGCAAGGCCAGCGACGCGGTCAGCGCCAGGGCTGCGAGAACGGGTTTCATGGGAGTTGAGCCTTCTTCGAATCGGGAGAGCGACGGCCAGGTTCAGTTCACCTGGACCTGCGGCGGCGCGCCCTTGACGAAGAGCCCGTTCTGCGGCGGGGCCGTGGGCGCGATCGGCGCCGGATGGCGGGCGCCGCCCTGATCGTCGTCGGCGTCGTCCTCTTCCTCGTCATCGTCGTCAGTTTGGGACGAGCGGCGGTCGCCGCGGTCCTCATCGTCGTCGTCTTCGTGGTCGTCGTCGTCGCTGACCAGGACGAGCGGAGCCCGTTCCCGCCCGACGTCAAAGAGTTCGACGGCGGACTGCGAGGCGCCGTCGCCCGGGGTCCGCGTGGCGCTCCAGGCGGGCAGCCCGACGCCCGCCGCGAGCGCGGTCGAGGCGAAAAGAAGGGCGAGGGTCTTTGTCATGTCAGGGGTCTCCTTCGTCTGATGGACTGAGCCTGGAGACGCTGCCTGAGGGTTTCCTGACGGCGGATCGCTTTCCGCTTCAGCTTGCCGTCAGGAACGAAAAAGGCCCCGCCGGGAGGGCGGGGCCTTTGAGGGCGAAGAGAGGATCGGCCGGAACGGGGCTCAGCGAGCTTGACGACACCTGGATATTGTCGGCGCGTCACCTCTCGTCCTGATCTCGCGGACGGCCTCGATCCTCGCTTTTCTCCTCCCGATCCGGCCGGCGCGGGCCGTCGCCGTCCTTATAGTGGAACTCTATCACCCGAAGCGTCGCGGGATGAACCGTCGCCTCGATCCGGCGCCCGTCGGCGTCGTCGCCCTCGATCTCGTAGCAGCCGTCGTCGATCTTGATGCGACGCACTGTCCAGCCGTTCTCCGCCGCGAGGCGCGCCACCGCCTCCCGCGGCCGCCAGTCCGCCATGGGAACGAAGCAATCATCGTCGGCGAGCGCCGCTCCGGCGGAAAGGCCCACAAGAAGGGCCAGAATTGTCAGCGCCCTCTGCATGAGCCAGCCTCCCTGCCGCGACACCGGCTTGATCCCACTTGCGCGGCGAAGCTGACGATATCCTGAAGCTCGCGGCTTGTGAGCGTCAGCTTTGCGTCAGCCTCAACCGTCATGGAGAGCGGTCGCGAAGGAGATCGGACAGTCATGCGGATCCTGCTGATCGAGGACGACACGGTCCTGGGCGCGGCGGTGCGGGACCAGATCGCCGCGGACGGTCATTCCGTGGATTGGGTCCCACGCCTCGATACGGCCGCAGCTGCGATGAAGGCCGCCGCTTACGACCTGATCCTGCTCGACCTGATGTTGCCGGATGGCCGCGGCGTCGGTTTCCTGAGGACGATGCGCGCCCGGGGCGACGTGACGCCGGTCATGATCCTGACCGCGCTCGACCAGGTGTCGGACCGGATCGAGGGCCTCAATTCGGGCGCCGACGACTACCTCGTGAAGCCGTTCGACCTCGCCGAGCTGTCGGCGCGGATCGGCTCGGTGGCGCGACGCTACGCCGGCAATCCCAACCCAATCATCACTCACGGGGCGCTGGACGTCGATCTGGCGTCCCGCAGCGTCTGCCGCGACGGCGAGCCGGTCCAGCTGACCGCCCGCGAATGGGCGCTCTTCGAAGCGCTTCTGACGCGCCCCGGCCAGCTTCTGTCCAAATCGCAGCTCGAAGAAAAGCTCTACGCCTTCGACCGCGAGATCGAGAGCAACACGATCGAGGTCCATGTCAGCAGGCTGCGCAAGAAGCTCGGTCCCGGCGTGATCCACACCGAGCGCGGTCTCGGCTACAGGCTCGGATCCCCATGACCCTCCCGCGCAGCCTCCAGGGACGGCTCGCGATTTTGCTCGGCCTTCTGCTGACGCTGCTTTGGATCGCCGCCGCGTCCGTGACCGCCGTGATCCTTCGGCACGAGATGGACGAAGTCTTCGACTCCGCGCTCGAGGAGACCGCGCAGCGCCTCCTGCCGCTCGCCGTGGTGGATATCGTCGGGCGCGAGAACGACGGCGTCACCCAGCGGCTCGGAACGCTCCGCCAGCACGACGAGTTTTTCACCTACCTTGTCCGGGACGCGCAGGGACGCATCCTGCTGCAGTCGCACGCGGCGGACCCGGCGGCGTTTCCGGCGTATGCCGGACCGGGCTTTCGCCAGACCGCGACGCACAGGATCTACAACGACGAAGCCGTCCAGGGGACCATCCGGATCTCGGTCGCCGAACCGCTCAGCCACCGCGACGCCATCGCGCGCGAGATCCAGATGGGCCTCGGACTGCCCATTCTCGTCGTGATCCCGGCCGCGTTGCTGGCGATCGTCCTCGCCGTCAGGACTGTCGCCGCGCCGCTGCGGCGGTTCCGCGAGACGATCGAGTCGCGCAACGCGCGAGACCTTACACCGACGCCGTCCGCCGACCTGCCGACGGAGCTCGCTCCTGTGGCGGCAACGCTCAACGCGCTTCTGGAGCGGCTCAAGGGAGCTTTCGAGGCCGAGCGCAGCTTCGCCGCCAACGCCGCGCATGAGCTTCGAACGCCGCTCGCCGGCGCAATCGCGCAGGCGCAGCGTCTTCGGTCGGAGACCAACGATCCCGCAGCCGCGGCGCGAGCGTCCGACATCGAGGCGACGCTCAAGCGGCTCACCCGCCTGTCGGAACGCCTCATGCAGCTGGCCAGGGCCGAAGGCGGCCGGCTTCGGCTCGAGAGACTTACGGACCTGCGAATCCCCGCGCGGCTTGTCATAGAAGATATCGCGAGGTCGCAGCCGCCCGGCCGCATCGCGTTGACGCTCCCGGAACGGCCCGTACCGTCGGATCTCGATCCTGACGCGTTCGGGATCGTTTGCCGCAACCTCGCCGAGAATGCGCTGCGTCACGGCTCCGAAACCGGGCGGGTGGAGGTGTCGCTGACCGGTGGCGGCACGTTGACGGTGGCGAACGACGGACCGGTGGTCCCCCCCGAAAAGCTGGCGCGGCTGGCCGAGAGGTTCGAACGCGCCGGAGGCGGCGCGGACGGCAGCGGACTGGGGCTCGCCATCGTCGCCGCGATCGCCGACCGCATCGGCGGCGAGCTTGTTCTGACGTCTCCCCGCCCGGGACGAGGCTCCGGCTTCGAAGCGGTCTTGCGACTTCCCACATCCGGTCCTTGAGAGCACAGGACGCCCCCGGCTGATCGGAAGCGCAGCAGCGCCTCTCAGGCGCTGGACACACTTTCTCGTCCAACCGCTTGCAGGCGCAGGAAGCTCTGCGCCGGCGTCGCGGCTCACATCGAAACCGCCCAACTCGCGTATCCGCCTGCAAGGCTCCCTCACGCCAGCCTCGTCGCCGGCTTTAAGATCGCCATAAGCTTCGACGTCGACACGCGGCGCTCTTTGGTCGGGGAGCTCCGCTATGTCTTTCGATCGGTTTGTCGTGGCGGCCGCCATGGCTCTGAGCATCTTTACGTCAACGTCGGTTCAAGGCGCACCACCTGCGCCGTCGCCCGCCGAGGAGGCGATCTCGCTGACCGCGAGCCGGACGTCGGACGGGACGATCGAACTTTCCTGGGCGCTTGCGCCCGGCGTGTATCTCTACCGCGACAAGATCGCGGCGGCGTCGGGCGGCCGGCCGGTCCCGGTGGACACGCCGTTGGGGAAATCAAAAGACGATCCAACCTTCGGCGTCGTGGAGATCTACGACGCGAGCTTCAGCGGGTTGATCAAGGCCCGTTCGGTCGATGCGTCCCTGCCGCTCGAGGTGACCTATCAGGGCTGCGCGGAGCAAGGGATCTGCTATCCGCCGGTCACGCAGCAGATCGATCTCGCCGGAATTGAGCAGCTTGGCGCGCGGACTGTCGTGACGTCGCGCCCGGCGCAGGCCGCCGCCGACCTCCGAGAGGTCGCTGAGGCCAAACCCTCGCCGCCGACCGCGACCCCCTCGTCCACGTTGAGCATCGCGCCCAATCTCGCAGGCGATCTCACGGTCGTGCTGGCGACATTCTTCGGTCTCGGCTTGCTGCTGGCGCTGACGCCCTGCGTCTATCCAATGATCCCGATTCTCGTCGGCGTTCTGGCACGTTCGGGCGAAGCGCTGTCGCCGCGCAGGGGGCTGGCGCTCTCGCTCTCCTACGTGGCGGCGATGGCGGCGGCGTACGGCGCGCTGGGCGTGGCTGCGGCCTTGACGGGGCAAAACTTGCAGACCGCCCTGCAGACGCCTGCGGCGCTGACCGTGGCGAGCCTCGTCTTCGTCGGGCTCGCGCTGTCGATGTTCGACATATTCCAGCTGCAGGCGCCGGCGGCGATCGCGTCGCGGATCGCGCCGCTCACGTCGTGGGCGCGGGGCTCCGTGCTCGGCGCCGCGTCGCTCGGCTTCGTTTCGGCGCTGATGGTTGGCCCTTGCGTGACGCCGCCGCTCGCTGCGGCGCTCGTCTATGTCGCGCAGACAGGGGACGTCGTGCGGGGGTCTTCCGCGCTTTTCGCCCTAGGGCTCGGGATGGGCGCTCCGCTCGTGGCCGTCGGAGTCTTCGGCGCGAAGATCCTGCCGAAGTCTGGCCGGTGGTTGACTGGGGTCAAACACGGCTTCGGCATCGTGTTCCTTGGCGTCGCCATCGCGCTGATTGGACGCGTCGCGCCGCCGGCAGCGACCCTGGCGCTCTGGGCCCTGCTTGCGATCGGGCTCGGCGTGTTCCTCGGCGCGTTCGACGCCGTCCGACGAGACGCCGCCGGGCGGCGCCTTTCGAAGGCGGCCGGCGTCGCCGCGGTTGTCTATGGCGCGACGCTGGTCGTCGGAGCGGCCTCCGGCGCCGACGACGCGCTGCGCCCGCTGTCGCGTCTCGCTGTGGCGCAGGCGCAAGCCGAGGCGCGCTCGACCAGCGTCACCGTCGACAACGCCGATGGACTGGCGGCCCGCTTGACCGATGCGCGCTCGTCCGGGCGCCCCAGCCTCGTCCTGTTCACCGCAGACTGGTGCGTGACATGCGCGGAGAACGAAGCCGCAATGAAGGCAAGCGATGCGGTTCAGGCGACACTGCAAGACTTCGCTGTGATCAAGGTCGACGTCACCGACAACGATTCGGACGCCAAGGCCATCATGGCGGACCACAAGGTTTTCGGCCCGCCGACGGCTCTATTCTATGACCGGAAGGGGACGGAACTGTCCGATCTCCGCTCGATCGGCACGATCGACGTCGAGATTTTCCATGAGAGCCTTCGGCGGACATCTGGAGGCTGAGCCCCTCTTCAGGCGACCGCGTCAGGCCGCCGCCGCGGGCTCCATGACGATCTGTCCGGGGTCGAAGACGATGCGCGCGAGGAGGCCGGGTCGATCCGTCCGGTTCTCGAAGACGAGCCGGGCGCCGCATCGTTCCGCCGCCGCCGCCGCGATCGCGAGGCCGAGCCCCGCGCCTTCGCCGGTCGCGACCTTGGCGGATCCGCGAAAGAAGCGCTGCGTAAGCCGATGAAGCTCTTCCTCCGGCGCGCCCGGCCCTTCGTCCACAAGCTCCAGCGCGGCGCCGCCGGAGCCGATACGGCAGGTGACGACGCCCTGCGGCGGCGTGTGTTCGAGGGCGTTTTCGAGCAGGTTGCGCAACATCAGCAGGAGGGGCTCGCGGGGCGCGCGGAGCGTCGCCACGCGCGCGTCCGCCGTGAGCTCGACCCGCGCCGACCCCGCTGGCCTCGAAAGCTCGAGCGCGTCCTGAATCGCGGCGCGGAGAGTTATCGTCTCTGGCGCCGCGCGGCTCGCCTCGGCGTCCAGCCGGGCGAGCGCGAGAAGCTGGCTCACCAGCCGGCTCGTCCGGTCGACGGCCGACAGGATCTGCTTCAGCGCCCTGTCGCGGATCGCGGGCTCCTTCGCGGCCGCCGCGATCTGCGCCTGCGTCTTCAGGCCCGCGAGCGGCGTACGCAGCTCGTGCGCGGCGAAGGCCGTGACGTCGCGCTCGTGACGACGCGCCCGTTCGACCTTGTGGAACAGATCGTTCAGAGCGACCGTCAGAGGCCGGATCTCCGAGGGCGCGGTCCCCGGATCGACCGGGCGCATGTCTTCCGCGTCGCGCCGGCCGAGCTCGCGCGCGATCCGGTCGAGCGGCTTCAATCCACGACCGACGCTGATCCAGATCAGCAGCCCGAGCAGCGGAAGAATGAGCGCCGCCGGCCAGAGCAGCCCCTTGATGAGGTCGGCCACGAGCTGTTCGCGCAGGCCGAGCCTGTCGCCGACCAGCACCCGAATCCCCTTGGCCTCGTCCTCGACGGCGAAGACGCGCCAGGGCTCGCCGTTGACGACGCGTTCGGAGAAGCCGGATCCGCCGTCGGTCAACTTCTGGTCCGGCGCGCCGCTCGACCGTGCCACGAGACGGTCGTCGAACGACCAGATCTGGCAGGACAGCTGCCGCTCATAGCCGCCGAGAGCGGGAAGCGTCGCGGGCGCGCCGGCCTTCGGCTTCGCCGGCATGTCGCCGCTCGCGACGAGCGACGCGACCATCCGGGCCGCCTCCTGCAGACGGGTGTCGAGCACATGCTCGACCTCCTGGCGCGCGCCCACATAGATCCACGCGGCGGCGATCAGCCAGAGCGCGCCGGTCGCCGCGATGAGGGTGGCGAACAGGCGGACGCGCAGCGATCTCACGCCCCGTCTCCCATCCTGTAGCCCAGGCCCCGCACCGTCTCGATCGCCTCGCGGCCGAGCTTCGCCCTGAGGTGGTGGACGTGCACCTCGACAGCGTTGCTTTCGATCTCCTCCTGCCAGCCGTAGAGCCGGTCCTCGATCTGGGCGCGCGAGGCGATTGCGCCGCGCCGCTCCATCAGCGCCGACAGGACCGCAAACTCCCGCCGGGAGAGAGGGAGCGGCGCGCCGCCGCGCGCCGCCGTCATAGTCGCTGGATCGAGCGTCACGTCGCGCCAGGCGAGCGTCGCGCTCGCCCGGCCCGCGCCGCGTCGGGCGATCGCCCGGATGCGGGCGGCAAGTTCTTCGAGATCGAATGGCTTGCCGAGATAATCGTCCGCGCCGGCGTCGAGGCCGTCGATCCGGTCCGACGTCTCGTCGAGCGCGGTGAGCAGCAGGATCGGCGTCAGGTCGCCGCCGGCCCTCAGACGCTTCAGCACGTCGAGGCCCGAGCCGTCCGGCAGCATCCTGTCGAGCACCACGGCGTCAAAAGTGCTCGTCGCAAGCGCGGCCTCAGCGTCGCCGCAGGACGAGACGACGTCGCAGGTCGCACCGGCCAAGCCGAGGCCGACCCTGAGGCCGTCGAGCAGCAGGGGATCGTCCTCGACGACCAGCACTCTCATCGTGATTGCTCCCGTTGAAGCCCCTATCGCCGAGCCCGGTGCGCTCCGACGCTTAAGCCTGGCTTAAGGCGGCGCAGGATTCTGGCCCGCGTCCAGAGCAACCGCCGGAGATCGAACTTCATGTCCTACACGCCCGTCGTCAGACGTCTCGCCTTCGCGCTCGTCCTCGCCCTGCCGGCCGTTCTGCCGTCGATCGCCTCAGCCGGCGACGCCGACGTCACCCGTGAGATGATCGTCAACGATCCGGCGGCTCCGAAGGCCGGCAATCCGAAGGGCGACGTCACGATCGTGGCCTATCTCGACTACAACTGCCCCTACTGCAAGACGTCGGCGCCGGAGCTCGAGAAGCTGGTCAAGTCGGACGGCAGCGTCCGGGTGGTCTACAAGGACTGGCCGATCCTGACCGAAGCTTCGGTCTATGGCGCAAAACTCGCGCTCGCCGCGAAGTACCAGGGCAAGTACGACGAGGTCCATAAGGCGCTGATGTCGATTTCCGGCCGCAAGATCCCGGAGTCCCAGATGCTTGCGGCGATCAAAGCGTCGGGAGTCGACATGGCTCGGCTCGACGCCGACGCCAAGGCGCATGCAGCGGAGATCACGGCGCTGCTCAAGCGCAACGACGCCCAGGCCAAGGGCCTCGGCCTGCAGGGGACGCCCGTCTACCTGATCGGGCCGCTGCTGGTCGCCGCCGCTCCCGACTACGCGCAATTCAAGGAAGCCGTGGCCGAGGCGCGCAAGCGCGCCGCCAAGCCGTCCTGACCGCGGAATCCCAAAGCCATGTCTGTTTCCGCGTGTTCCCGCAGGGCGGTGATCGTCGCCCTGCCGATGCTGCTCGGCGCCTGCGCCAGCATGCCTCCGCCACCCCAGATCGCCGCGCCGCCGCCGCCCGTCGATCCGTTTGAAGCCGCCCGTTACGGCGCGAAGCCCGGCGAGCCTTTTGAAGTTCAACCGGTCGATCTTAGGAAGATGAACCCGAAGAACCTCAAGCAGGAGGTCGACTTCCCGACGGACCAGCCCCCCGGGACCATCGTGGTCGATCCGCATTCCCGCTTTCTCTATCTCGTCCAAGAGAACGGCAAGGCGCTCCGCTACGGTGTCGGGGTCGGCAAGGCCGGTCTCGAATTCCAGGGCTCGGCCTCGATCCAGATGAAGCGGGAATGGCCGCGCTGGACGCCCACCCCCGACATGATCGGCCGCGAGCCGGACCGCTACGCCCACTGGAAGGCCGGAATGGACGGGGGCGCGGAAAACCCGCTCGGCGCGCGGGCGCTCTATCTGTTCAAAGACGGGAAGGACACGCTCTACCGCATCCATGGCACCAACGAGCCGCAGAGCATCGGCAAGGCGGTCTCGTCGGGCTGCATCCGCATGCTGAACCAGGACGTCATCGACCTTTATGGCCGCGTCCCGCGTGGCTCGAAGGTCGTGGTGCTGTGACGCGGCTCACAGCCAGCGCCGCGCCTCGGATTTGTACGTGCGGTAGCCATCGCCGAACCTCGCCTCGAGGTAGCGCTCTTCGCGGCGGACGACGAAGAGGTCGACCACGACCATGAGCGGGACGAACAGCAGCAGCGCCGGCAGGCTGTCGAGCGCCAGAGCGATCGCCAGGTAGATCGCCGCCATGCCGAGATACATCGGATTGCGGGTGAACCGGTAAGGTCCGGCCGCGACGATCGCGCTGGTCGGCTTCCACGGCGCGGGCGGCGTGCCGTCTCTGCGGAAGCGGATCCCGGCGCCGACGATGAGCGCCAGGCCCGCGACGAACAGCGCCGCGGCGGCGGGCCATGCCAACGTGGCGGACAGGCCGATCGGCAGACGCCACATCAGTCGGTCGATAGCGATGCCGACGGTCAAGAAGCCAAGAAACAGAACAGGCGGCGGGGCGATGACGCCAGCGACGTCGCGGTGCTCATGCATGCTGCCTGTCTCCCTCAGCCCGATAGCGCACGACGTCCGTAGCGCCCGCATTTTTAGTTGCAAAAAAATGAATATGTTTTATATGCAATCATATATCGATCAAGAATGCGAGATCGTGAATGTCCGAAGCCCTTGCCATCCAGAATGAGCCGAACGCCCTGGCGCCCCTCGTCATAGGCGATCGGGCGCCGCTGTTCGTCGCGCGCACGACGATGGGTGAGCGCGAGCTCTCGGACTATCAAGGGCGCTGGCTCGTGTTCTTTTCGCATCCGGCTGACTTCACGCCGGTCTGCACCAGCGAGTTCATCGCCTTCTCGCGTGACTTCGAGGCGTTCGCGGCGATCGGGTGCGACCTGCTCGGCATGTCGGTCGATAGCCTGCATTCGCATATCGCCTGGGCGCGATCGATCGAGGACAGGTTCGGCGTCCGGGTGCCTTTCCCGATTGCCGAAGATCCCTCCATGGCGATCGCCCGCGCCTACGGCATGCTGCAGCCGGGCGCGGCGGACAGCTCGACCGTGCGCGGGACCTTCGTGATCGATCCCGAGGGGATCGTGCGCGCAATCACCTGGTACCCGATGAGCGTCGGCCGCTCGGTCGCTGAAATCCTCAGGCTCGTCGAGGCGCTCCAGACCGCGCATGCGGGCGACGTCTCGACCCCGGAGGGATGGCGCACGGGCGACCCGGTGATCGATGCATCGCCGATCTCGGCCGACGACGTCGCGAGCCATGCGCCGACCGCGGACGCACCCGACTGGTACTACCGCCTGAAGCGTCAGTGAGATTGCGATGCCCGTAAACGCCACACGCGCCGAGACCGAAGCGGCGGCGGAGTTCCTCAAGGGGCTCTCCAACCCCAACCGGCTGATGATCGCGGCCAGGCTGAGCCGCGGCGAGGCGTCGGTCGGGGACCTTGAGTCCGAACTCGGCATCCGCCAGCCGACGCTCTCCCAGCAGCTCGCCGGTCTGCGCGAGGCAGGGCTGGTGGCGACCCGGCGCGACGCCAAGCAGGTCTTCTACCGGCTCGCCGACGAGAAGGCCGCGCGGATCGTCGGCGTGCTCTCGCACGTCTATGGGTTGGCCGCCGACCCGCAACCACGCAACAGGCGCCCCGCAGGGACAGCAGCGCCTGAGCCGGGTCATGGCGCGTCGCGTTTCGCCCGCATCCTGCCGTTCCCGGACGCTGGAGGTCGTGCATGACTCTCGCACCTTATCTGCCCTCGCTTTTCGGCGGGATAGCCATCGGTCTCGCCGCGAGCCTGATGATGGTCCTGAACGGCCGCGTCGCCGGCGTGAGCGGCATCCTCAGCGGGCTCTGGCGCCGCACCGAGGCGGGTCCGGCGGCGAACGTCGCTTTCGTGATCGGCCTCGTGCTCGGGCCGAGCCTCTATGCGCTCGTCTACGGCCGGCTGCCCGAGATCAGCGTCGTGGCCTCGACGCCAATGCTGGTGATCGCCGGCCTGCTCGTCGGCTACGGCACGCGTCTGGGATCCGGCTGCACCAGCGGACATGGCGTGGTCGGCCTCGCCCGCCTGTCGCCTCGCTCGATCGTGGCCGTTGCGGTCTTCCTCGCCACAGCGATCGGGACCGTCGCAATCATGCGTTTTGCGGGGGCGTCATGAACGGCGCGCAGATTGTCGTGGCTGGGCTGAGCGGCCTGATATTCGGCTTCGGGCTCGCGCTCTCAGGGATGCTGGACCCGGCGCGCGTGCGCGGCTTCCTCGACGTTTTCGGCGCCTGGGACCCGAGCCTCGCCTTCGTGCTGGGCGGCGCGGTCGCGGCCGCTTCGATCGGCGTCTGGCTGTCGCGTCGGTTGCCGCGCCCGGCCTTCGACCAGAGCTTCCACTTGCCAAAGAGCCGTACGATCGACGGGAAGCTGGTGGCCGGGGCCGCGATCTTCGGCGTCGGCTGGGGAATGGCCGGGCTCTGCCCCGGGCCCGCCGTCGCTTCGATCACGCTCGGGGTTCCGGCGACGTTGCTGTTCCTGGCTGCGATGCTGGCCGGAATGGCGATCCACGACCGCGCCACCATCCGCTTTTTCCATCGTGATCAGCCAATCCGCGGCTGAAGGAGGAGATCATGACCGGCCACCCGGACGTCACGACGTTCTTCGATCCGGCAACCAACACGTTCTCGTACGTGGTGAAGGATCCTTCGAGCAACGCCTGCGCTATCGTCGACAGCGTGCTCGACTTCGACTACCCGTCGGGGCGCGTCAGCCACGCATCCGCGGACGCCGTGATCGAGCACGTCCGCAGCCACGGTCTGAAGGTCGAGTGGCTGCTCGAGACGCATGTCCATGCCGATCATCTGTCGGCCGCCCCCTACATCCAGCAGGCGGTCGGCGGAAAGCTCGCCATCGGGGCGAACATCCGCGTCGTTCAGGAGACTTTCGGCAAGGTCTTCAACGAAGGCAGCGAATTCCAGCGGGACGGCTCGCAGTTCGATCGCCTGTTCGAGGATGGCGACACGTTCGGCATCGGCGGACTCGAGGGGCGCGTGATGCACACGCCCGGCCACACGCCCGCCTGCCTCACCTATGTGATCGGCGACGCCGCGTTCGTCGGCGACACGCTGTTCATGCCGGACGGCGGCACCGCGCGCGCGGACTTTCCGGGCGGGGACGCCCGAGTGCTGTTCCGCTCGATCAAAAAGGTCCTCGCGCTGCCGCCCGAGACGCGGCTCTTCATGTGCCACGACTATGGGCCGAACGGGCGTGAGATCCGCAGCGAGACCACGGTCGCCGACGAGCGCGCCCACAACATCCACGTGCGCGACGGCGTGACCGAGGACGAGTTCGTCGCGATGCGCACCGCGCGCGACGCCACCCTCGCCATGCCGAACCTCATCATCCCGTCGCTCCAGGTGAACATGAAGGCCGGCGAACTGCCCGAGCCGGAGAGCAACGGCAAGCGATACCTCAAGGTCCCGATCGACGGGCTCTGATTGCGCCGAGACCGGCGGAACGCCGGCGGTTCACGGGAGACATCCGATGCAGGCGAAGAGACTGACGGACGAACTGTCCGTGAGCGCACAACTCACTGTGCCCGAAATGGCGGAGGCGAAAGCGGCCGGGTTCCGTTCGGTCATCGTGAACCGTCCGGATGGCGAAGGCGCCGACCAGCCGACGTTCACGGAGATCGAGGCCGCGGCGCGGCAGGCGGGACTTGAGGCGCGTTATCTGCCGGTCGAGACGGGAAAGGTCAGCGACGAGGACGCCGCCGCCTTCGGCGCTCTGCTGGCGACGTTGCCCAAGCCGGCGCTCGGCTTCTGCCGGTCCGGAACGCGCACCGCGACGCTGTGGGCGCTGTCGCAGGCCGGAAAGCGCCCGCTGGATGAGATCGTCCGGCGAGCGAGCGCCGCAGGCTACGACCTGTCCGGCGTCGCGAAGCGCATCGAGACGGGCGGCGTGCCGGTGGACCGCTCCGCCGAGCATCATGACGTCATAATCGTGGGCGGCGGCGCCGGCGGAATCGCGGTCGCGGCCAGCATGCTCGCCCGCAAGTCCGGCCTCGACATCGCGATCGTCGAGCCGGCCGACGTCCACTACTACCAGCCCGGCTGGACGCTCGTCGGCGGCGGCGTCTTCCAGGCGGGCGACACCCGCAAGCAGATGAGTTCGCTCATCCCGCACGGCGTGCGGTGGATCAAGGCCGCGGTCGCGGGATTCGACCCGCAGAACAAGGCCGTCATCCTCGAGGGCTGCCGTCCCGTCACGTACGAGAAGCTGGTCGTCGCGCCTGGCCTCAAGCTGAACTGGGCGGGCGTCGAAGGTCTCGAGGAGACGCTCGGCAAGAACGGCGTCACGTCGAACTACCGCTACGACCTCGCGCCCTACACCTGGGAGCTCGTGAAGAACTTCCGGCGCGGGACGGCGCTGTTCACCCAGCCGCCGATGCCGATCAAATGCGCGGGCGCGCCACAGAAAGCGATGTACCTCTCCTGCGATCACTGGCTGAGGCAGGGCGTCCTGAACGATGTCAGGGTCGAGTTCCTGAACGCCGGGCCGGTCCTCTTCGGTGTCGCGGACTATGTGCCGCCGCTGATGGAATATGTGAAGAGGTACGGCATCGACCTGTCCTTCGGCCACAATCTCATCCGCGTCGACGGCCCGGCGAAACGCGCCTGGTTCAAGGTCTCGGGCAAGGACGGCGAGAGCACGATCGTCGAGCGCGCGTTCGACATGATGCATGTGACGCCGCTGCAGAGTCCGCCCGACGTGGTGAAGGCCTCGCCGCTCGCCAACGAGGCCGGATGGCTCGACCTCGACCCGGCGACGCTGCGGCACGTCAAGTTCCCGGACATCTACGGTCTGGGAGACGCAAGCGGCACGACGAACGCCAAGACCGCGGCCGCGGCCCGCAAGATGGCGCCGGTCGTCGCCGAGAACCTGCTTCGTGACCTTGGCGTGCTCGACGAGCCGCGCGCCGCCGTCTACGACGGCTACGGATCGTGCCCGCTCACAGTCGAGCGCGGCAAAGTGATCCTCGCCGAATTCGGCTATGGCGGAAGGCGTATCCCGAGCTTTCCCAAGTGGTTCATCGACGACCTCAAGCCTTCGAAAGCGGCTTGGCTTTTGAAGGAGCGCGTGCTCCCGGCGATCTACTGGAAAGCCATGCTGAAGGGCCGCGAGCCCATGGCGAAGCCAGGGCGCGAGGTGCTCGAGGCGGCTGAATAGCGCGCGGCTGATGACGCTTGAACCACTCCAATATGCGCTCGGCGGCCTCTCAGGCGGCTTAGTAGGGCTGACCCTCGGCCTGTTCGGCGGCGGGGGCTCGATCCTCGCCGTGCCGCTCATGGTTTATCTCGTGGGCGTGCCCAGCCCGCACATGGCCATCGGCACCAGCGCCTTCGCAGTGGCGGCGAACGCCGGATCGAGCCTGGTCGCCCATGCTCGCAGAGGAAACGTCAAATGGCGTTGCGCAGCGATGTTCGGCGTCGCCGGCATCTTTGGCGCGCTGCTCGGGTCGACGATCGGCAAGTCGATCGATGGTCAGAAGCTCCTGCTGTTCTTTGCGTTGCTGATGGTGGCGGTCGGCGTACTGATGCTGAGGGGGCGCGGCCATCTCGGCGACGCCAATTCGCAATGCACGATCGAGAAGGCGCCCAAGGTGCTGGGTTACGGCGCGGCCACCGGAATGTTCTCCGGCTTCTTCGGCATCGGGGGCGGCTTTCTCATTGTGCCCGGCCTCATCGCCTCGACCGGGATGCCGACGCTGATGGCGATCGGCTCCTCGCTGGTCGCGGTCGCCGCCTTCGGCCTGGCGACCTCTTTGAACTACGCTGCTTCCGGCTTCGTCGATTGGCCTCTGGCGCTCATTTTCGTCGCCGGAGGGGTCCTCGGGGGGTGGATCGGCGCGAAGGTCGCCAGCCGGCTCGCGACCGCAAAAGGCGCCCTGAACGTCGCTTTCGCCGTCATGATCTTCGCCGTCGCCGGCTACATGATCTGGCGCAGCATCTCAGCCTTGGCGTAGAGCGCGCAGACGACGCGCTACTTCGGCTGCGGACCGGAGGGCGGCGAGTTCTCGCCGAGCGTCACGCCGCCGATTTCCGTTCCATAAAGGTCAAGAGGATTGTCGTGATGCGCCTTGCGCGTCTCGGCCACCGAACCTTCGAACCTTGGATCTTGCGGCCGCTCGTGGCTGTCGACGAAGGCGGCCACGTTCCATGCATCCTCGTCGCTCAGCGTCCCGCCGAGGCCGAGCGGCATGTTCGCCTTGATGAAGCCGGCCGCGTTGGTGATCACGCTCATTCCGGCGCCCCAATTGTAGGAGCGCGGCCCCCAAAGCGGAGGAAAAGCGACAGAACCGTCGGCGGCCTTTAGGCCCGCGCCATCCGCGCCGTGGCAGAGGGCGCATTTCTGCGCGTAGATTTCGCCTCCCCGGGCGAGGTCGAGGCGCTCCGGCTTCTTGGGAGCCGGATATCCCCTACCGTTCATGTCGACGCCGGTCGGCGCCCCTTTGGCGAGCCAATAGGCGTAGGCCTGAAGCGCGATCAAAGTCGTATCGCCGAGCGGCGGCGCCTTCCCGTTCATGCTGTATCGGAAGCAACCCTGCAGCCGCTCTTCGAACGTGTTGACGCGCTGGTTCTTTTTCCGAAAGGCCGGATAGGCCACGTAGGCCGCCCATAGCGGGGCCGCACCGGCCAGACGGCCCTTGTCGAGATGACAGTTGGAGCAATTTAGGTCGTTGCCGACGAAGGCGCCGGCATGTTTGGACGTGTCGGTGAAGATGTCTCGCCCGAGCGCCACCATCTCGCCGAAGCCGCCCTTGGGAATTTCGGCTCCGCTCGGCGGCGTGAAGGCGGACTGTTCGCCCGACGGGTCCGCCCAAGCCGCGCCGGCCACGGCGAGGCCGGCGACGCTGAGGGAAGCGACGGCCGCGAACAGGATGGAATGCGCCCGTTTGGCCGCGGTCATCGTTCTTCACCCTTCGCCTCGGGCGGAAGCCGGGCGTAATAGGCCGCCACCGCGGCGACCTCCGCGTCGTCCAGCTTACTCGCCACCACCGTCATCAATTGCAGCGGGTCGCCGGTTCGCTTGCCCTGTCGCCAGGCGTCGAGCTGCGCCTTGAGATATTTCTCGGACTGGCCGGCGAGCGGAGGAAACGCCGGCGCGATCCCGCCTCCGTCGGGTCCGTGGCACTGGCCGCAGGCGGGCAGACCTTTCGACCACGCGCCATCCCTTGCGAGAACAGCGCCGCGCGCGAGCGTCGCTTCGTCGACGGGCGCCAGGCCGGGCGTCGCGGGCGCCCGGGCAGCCTCGAAATAAGCCGCCACGGCGGCACGTTCGTCTGGCGAAAGGGCCTTCGCGACGGGCGACATCATCGTATGGGCTCGGCCTCCGTCAGCGAAGGCGTCGAGCTGGCGGACAATATATTCCTTGGACATGCCGGCGAGCCGCGGGAAACCCACAGCGGGGATTCCGGCGCCGGCCTCTCCATGACACGCCTTGCAGGCTACCGCCCCGCGGCCGTTTCCCTGAGTGGCGATAACCGAGCCGGCTTCGGCCGCCACCGCTGGGCGGCCAGTCACCGACGTAATCGCCGACATGGCGAAAAAGAGCCAAACTTTAGAAGCAATCATTGGCGTGCTTCCGCCCAACTCAATATTCGACAGATGCTAGGGACAAACTGTATCTCAAGCCACTCTGGTAGAGCATATGTCCGCCGCATCGAGGACGAAACTACCGTCTTCGAAGTCTAGCACAACACACCCCGGCGGCCAGGATCAGATTGCGGACCGCGAGCATTCGCCGAGGCGATCCGTGGATCCAATCTGACAAACCTCAGGCTCGTCGCCGGAGGCCGCGCTGACGGACAGACGCTCAGCCAACCTTTACGCAGCCGAACCCTTTGGTCTGCAGCGATCGTCCCTCCGATCCGCCGCGCCTTCGGCGCGTTCCATGGCTTTTGAGGTAAGCGGAACAAGTCGGGCTGGCGCACAGCCTCCTCCTGGAGGCGACCCTCAAAGGTAGCCTTACACCCGTAACCGTTCGGGGAGAGCGACGCGCTGATCGCGGAGGTCGCGGCGCATGCTACGCTAACACCGGCGGTCGAGTGCGGGTGATCGTCGCTTGCCCGACACATAGTGTCCATCGACGATAAGGCGCTGTACTGAACCTAATTTTGTTCAATCCGAACAACTGCAGAGACACTGCAAATCCTCGATTGCCAAGGTTGGGGTCGAGGGTTCGAATCCCTTCGCCCGCTCCAGTCGCGAGAATGCCGAAAAGCCGCGGATCATCCGCGGCTTTCGTCGTTTCGGGCAGCATCTGCTTTTCGACAGCAGCGCTGCCCTTTCGTATCGAACCTGTTCGAATTGCTCCTCGAGACGCCAGCCCATTCGCCACGAAGGGAGATGGAGGCCCGCTCCGCCTTTCGCGACATCGACTTGAGCGGGTCAACGGACGCGCTCCACGGCCGTCACCGGAGCGTTGAGGACAGGTTGCTCTCCGTTCGGCGCAGAAGCGGCTCGGTTCGGGAGGTCTCGACGGCGCGGTCGAGGAGATGGCCCTGGCCGGCGTCGCAGCCCTGGTCGGCGAACTGCGGCGCCTGCTCGTCGGTCTCGATGCCCTCCGCCGCCGTGTCGGCGAAATGCGTGATCCAGATGCTGATGCCGGTTGCGACGCCGGCGGCAGGAGCCGGCGCACCCGTTCCTCCGCTCCGGCACGCCGCACGCCGGACCAGAACCAGAGAGGTCGGCGACGCGGCTCTAAGCCTGCGCGGTGCGGCGGCTGAGGGGCGGCGGCGCGACCGCGACCTGGTTGCGGCCGTTCGCCTTGGCGCGATAGAGCGCCTTGTCGGCGCGCGCGATCAGGTCCGCCATGGGCTCTCCGGCCGCATAGCCCGCCACCCCGAAGCTGCTCGTGACCTGCCCGACCTCATCGAAGGGCTGGGCCGCCACCGCCGCCCGAAGCTTCTCGGCGACGTGCCGCGCACTCTCCGGATCGGTGTCCGGCAGGATGAGGAGGAACTCCTCACCGCCCCACCGAACAAGATTGTCCGTCGCCCGCAGAGATGCCGAAACCGTGCCGGACAGCGTGGCCAGCACCTTATCGCCGACCGCATGGCCGAACCTGTCGTTCACGCCCTTGAACTGATCGATGTCGTACATCACGACCGAAAGCGGGCTTCCAACGCGATCCGACCGCGCCATCTCATGAGGCAGGATGTCGTTGAGCCTCAGCCGGTTGTAGAGCCCGGTGAGAGGGTCTGTGGTGGCCTTGATGTTCAGGTCTCGCGCGAGATCCTGAAGCTTTGACTGAGCCTTCCGCTGAGCGTCTTCGTGCATCCAGCGTTCCTTGCCGAGCAGGTACATCAGCGCGACGATCGTCACGAGCAGCGTGATGACGATGCCGACAAAGCGCGTCGCGAAGATTTGGCGCGTCGGCTTGAGGATGATGAGCGACCAGTCCGTGCCGGCTATGAAGCGTCGGCGGACATATTCTCGCGCGCCGTCGATCTGCATCCACGCCGCGTCCCTGATCTCGGCGCGAGCGATCGGCCGGACGTCGACGCCGTCGAACCGCCCCGCCAGCTCGCTGACCGCCGCAGTGTCGAGCGGCCACAGCGTCCGATGGTCGGCGTCCGGCAGGTTGGACAAGACCACGACGCCGTGCGGATCGACGAAATAATAGGGGCGGTTGAGGCCTTCGAGGTCCTTGGCGAAGGCCTCGACGGACACGATGAGCGCCGCGGCGCCGACGACCCGGTTCTCGGCGTCGGTCACGTCCCGGCTCGTATGGTAGACGGTCGCCCGCGTGGCGGCGTCGAAGACGAAGCCGGCGCGGCGCTCTGGGGAGCCGCTCCGCTCGCGGACGCTTCCCAGCAGATCGGCCGCGCGCCGCTGGGCGAGAGCGCCTGAGGCCGCGACGGCGCCGCCCTCCGCGTCGAGGAGGTATCCGCCTTCCGCGCGGCCCGCGCCGACATGGAGGTCGAGCACGGCCTTCGCGCGCGCCAGAGCGGCGTCGCCGCCCTGCGCCAGCGCGTCCTTGGTCGACGGACTGCCGGCCAGCGTCTCGGTCAGCGCGTCGGCGGTGTCGAGTTCCTTGCTGACGCGGCTGGCGACCAGATCGATGTCTCCGCTCGCCTCGGTCTCGACGTTGTGGCGGTAGATTTCGCCCAGCCGCTCGGTCAGCGCCCAGCCCAGCATCAGGATCAGCGACATGAGTCCGGCGGTCCACAGGAACTGCTCGCGCAGATAGGCCGAGAAGCTTCCGGACGAGACTTCGGAGGCGAGTTGCTCCCCCCAGATCGCCCAGACCGCGAGCGCGATCCAGCACGCGAGCAGGCCGCGGATGAGTTGGATAGGAACGCCTGTCAGGCCCGCGAAGGCTGCGTCGTTCACGATGCTCGCGGGCCAGAACGGAGCCGCCGGAACGATGAAGCCGGCCGCGATCCCATAGAGAGCGAAGGCGATCGCGGCGGAGCGGGCGTAGGATCGCCCAGGTCCCGAAAGGCTCCGGGCGCGGCCGAGGAGAGCAAGGCTGGAGGCCAGCGCGCCGACCAAGCCGAGCGCGTAACGGGCGGCGATCCCCGCCTCCGTCAGACCCGCCGCATAGGCGATCAGGACGACCAGCCCGAGGATCAGGGGATAGATCCACCGGCCCGGCGTCCAGCGGCGGTCGCTCATCTGAATCCGGCCGAACTCCGCCAGGAACACGAACGACGCGGTCATCACGCTGAGACGAATGGACGAAAAGACAGGGGAGTCGCCAAGGATCAGCGCGCTGAGGTCGAGCCACTCGCCCGCGCCATGGATCAGCCCAAAGGCGGCGAGCATCGCCCAGGAGCGCTCATTGCGCCGGCGCCGAGCGATCGCCCAGCACGTCGCGCCCAGCAGCAGGAACGCTAAGCCATAGAAGAAAAAGATGAAGTCGAGCTGGTCGATCAGGAAAGCGGCCATCGCGAGTCTTGCGTCTTCCTCCGGAAGGGAAACCGTCATGTGCTTCGGCCTTTCGCGCCCGGGGGCCGTCCCAGGCCCGTCCAGGCACCATGCGCTGGCCGTCTTTGCCGCAAAGTTATCTTTCGGCAATCTGCGACGGGCCGGATTTGCGAGCCGTGGCCGTTCGGCGACAGTTCTCCCCGCCGTTGCGTCGCTTCAATGGAGCCTGACGCTAACCAAGCGCCCGCAGCGCTTTCGAAGATAGCTGACCGTTAGCCGCCCTCTTGAACGTCTGCTTCAGGTGTGGCCGCGGCGGCCGACAGGCCGCGGCCCTCCACGGCTTTCGTCTTTTTGAGCACGCTTGGGAAGCGGCGCGGGGGATCCAACTTCTGATCCCAGCTCGGCTTCAGCGCCCGTGTCAGACGATTCTGATGTCATCGGCGGACAGATCGGGCGCGCCGTTGATGGTTGCGACTAAGATCGGGTCATCGCCTGCTTTCCCATCGAGATCGAGAAGCAGCAAGCCGTCGTCCAGGTCGTAGAGGAACTGGGGCTTCGTGCCCGCGGCCGCCGGGTTCTTGGCCGCGACGAAGGCACTGTCGTCCAGATCTCCTCCCGGCAGGTCGAGATCGAAGGCCGCGGCCTTCACCTCGATCATGTCGCCCTGGTCGAAATCCGTGACGACGTCGGCGCCTCTGGCGTCGTCGAACACGAACACGTCGCCGCCGACCCCGCCCGTCAGTTGGTCCGAACCGGCCCCGCCGGTCAGCCGGTCGCGTCCGGCGCCGCCGTCGATCGTGTCACGGCCGTCTCCGCCGCCGACCGTGTCGGCGCCGCCCGACCCCTTGATCAGGTCGTCGCCGGCGCCGCCGTCCAGTTTCAGCCCGTCCTTGTCCTTCTTGTCGCCAGTGATGCTGTCGTCGTCCGCCGAGCCTTCGAACTTCTCGATCGAGATGACCGTGTCAGCCTGCGTGGCGTTGTCGGCGTCGATGAATTTGTACGCGTTGTCTTCGTCGCCCGCCTTGATCTTTACGCGCAGCGCCGAGTCGAAGATCAGCGTGTCGACGCCGGCTCCGCCGTCGATCGTGTCGCGGCCCGCGGTGCCATTGATCGTGTCATTGCCGCCGCCGGCCGAGATGCTGTCGTTCCCCTTGAGGCCAGCGAAAGCTTCGCTCCGGCCGGAGCCGACCAACGTGTCGTTGAAGTCCGAGGCGAGCACGGCTTCGATCGACTTCAAACTGTCCTCGCCGCCGCCGCCGGTCGCGACGCCCTTCGACAGGTCGACCAAGACCGCCGCCGTCGCGGTGAGATAGGCGACCTGATCGTCGCCGCCGCCGCCGTCGATGACGTCGTTTCCCGAACAGTCGCCCGTGATGGAGCCCGTCGGTTCTCCGCTCAGGCTCTGGAGCCCGTAGAATTCGAAGAAGTCCGAACCCGACCCGCCCGTCATCGTATCGTCGCCCGCATTGCCCAGCACGCCGTTGGCGACGCCTCCGCCCGTGGTGATGAGGTCGTCGTCGTCGCCACCGTCGAGCTCGTCCCGTCCGGCGCCGCCCTTCAGCGTGTCGTCGCCTTCGTCGCCCTGGAAGTCCTTGTCGCCCTTGCCGCCCGAGAGCTTGTCGTCGCCCTCCTCGCCGTCGAGCTCGTCGCGGCCGTCGCCGGCGTCCATGACGTCGTCGCCGTCGCCGCCCAGGATCTCGTCGTCGCCGGCGCCGCCCTCGAGCGTGTCCTTGCCGTCGCCGCCATAGAGGTCGTCATCCCCGGCGCCGGCCACGAGGCTGTCATTGTCGTCGCCGCCGTCCAGCGTGTCGTCTTCGGCTCCGCCCGTCAGCCTGTCGTCGCCGTCCTCGCCCTCCAGGCGGTTCTCGCCGGCCTTGTCCGTCAGGACGTCGTCGCCTTCGCCGCCTTCGAGGGTGTCCTTGCCGTCGCCGCCGTCGAGCGTGTCGTTTCCTCCGCCGGCCTTTACGGTGTCGTCGCCGCCCAGGCCCACGATGCTGTCATGGCCGCCGCGTCCGTCGAGAAGGTTCGCCTTGTCGGTCCCGGTCAGTTCGTCGCCGAGATCGGAGCCGGTCAGATCCTCGAAGCCGACCAGGCGGTCTTGGCCCTCGCCGGCGGACGATCCTGTCTTCAGCGAGGCGACGACGCCTGTCGTGGATTTCTCGAAGGTCACGAGGTCGCGGCCGTCTCCGCCGTCGAGCGTGTCGTCGCCCGCGCCGCCCGACATCGTGTCCGCGCCGGCGCGGCCGGTGAGCTCGTTGTCCGACCCGTCGCCGGCCATGCGGTCAGCGAGCTTCGTGCCGCCGACCTTCTCGACGCCGATCAACCGGTCCTGAATCGAGCCGAGCTTCGCATCGCCTGTCTCCAGATCCAGGATCAGGCCGATCTTCGCTCCTTTCTCCTCGAGCCCTTCATAGTCGACGCTGTCGATCCCGTCGCCGCCGTCAAGCAGGTTCTTGCCGCCGCCGCCCGCGAGCGTGTCGTCGCCGTCTCCGCCGCGCAGCGTGTCGGCCCCTTTCGCGCCTTCGAGGACGTCGTTGTAGTTGCTACCAATCACGATCTCGAACTCGGCGACCGTCTCGGCGCCGTCGACCGTCACCGCCAGCTTGTCCTCGAGCGAGACCTCGACCGAGCCCGTCGTCGTGGCGAACGTCACCGTATCGACGCCGGCGCCGCCATACATCACGTCCTTGCCGGCGTTGCCGTTCAGGCTGTCGTCGCCGGAGCCGCCGTCGAGCGTGTCGTCGCCGGTGCCGCCGGTCAGCGTGTCCTTCCCGTCGCCCCCTGCGAGCGAGTCCGCGCCGTCATAGCCCTGGAAGGAATTGTCCTCGCCGTCGCCGATCACGGTGTCGGCGCCGCCCGTGGCCTGGATGTTCTCGAAGTTTCGGAAGGTGTCGGTCCCTTGCTCGCCCTTCACGATCCGGCCGGTCGCGAAATTGACCAGGACGCCCGTCTCCGAATAGGCGAGCGTCAGGGTGTCCCGTCCGTCGCCGCCGTCGAGCGTGTCGGAGCCCCCGGACTGGTAGACGAGTTCGTCGTCCTTCCCGCCCTTGAAGACGTCGTCGAGATAGGACAGCTGGAACTGCTCGATATTGCTGTATTTGTCGGTGAAGCCGTAATGGTCCTTGAAGGTGTGGGTCTTGCCGTCCACGACGACGCCGACAGGATCCTTCGAGCCGTCCGCCGTATAGGGCGCGAACAGGTCGAGCTGATCGATGCCGCCGCGGCCGTCGAGCACGTCGCTGCCGATGCTTCCCGAAAACACCTCGAACTCCGCGCCGCTTCCGAGCAGCGTGTCGTCGCCGTCGGTGCCGAGCACGATTTCGATGTTGCGCAGCACGCCCGACGACTTGACGATGAGGTCGGTCGCCCCGGTTCCCCTGAGATCCACCGTGAACCAGTCGACCTCATAGGTCCCCGCGGCGAGATCGACGCGGAGGTTGAGCGCGTCGCCCGGCGTGGTCTCGTCGGGCTCGTCCGGATCGAGCCCGAGGAAGCTGATCCGGGCGGCGACCGCCGAGAATTCGTCCTGGCCGGCCCCGCCATCGATCGTGTCCGCCCCGGGCGTGATCTCGAAATAGTCGAACAGTGAGCCGCCGGTCAGGCTGTCGGAGTCCGCGACCCCGCGGCCCCCGTAATCGTCGAGACTGCTGTAGAAGCGGTTGCTTTCGTCTGGCCCCTGTATGACGTCCGGCCCAGCACCATTGTCATAGACAGCCAAGACCGACCTCCCCGCCGAAGACGAGGTCTACATACCGATTAGCAGAGCGGGGACAAATCCGTAGTCGTGCGTACCCGTCGGAGCAGACAGAAGACGATCTCGCGCAAGACGCCGTGGGCCGGGCCGTCCGATGGAGAGACTTGATCGGGGCGGCCCAAGGTTGTGGCCCGGTCCACCTCAGCGCTTCGAGCCGCTCGCGTCCGGTTCGCCCTTGATCCGGACGGCGAGCCTCCGATCCTTGTCGGCCTTCTGGAGGAAGGACTCCTGCGCCGCGCGGGCGTCGGCCGGCTGCAGCTGAGCAGGCGCAGCCTGAGCGGACGCATAGGTCATGGCGGCAGTCAGGAACCCGAAGAAAAGAGCGGTCTGCTTGCCAGCATCAGTCATGATTATCGTCCCTCGTTCTGTTCGGGTCGCTCACGTCGTGAAGCAAGCAACCCCTCTCAGTCGTCGGGACGGTATCGCGTCGTAGATGAACGATATTGGAAAATATGATTTATCGTGCGTTCAGGAGGGTGAACGTCATCTCATCAGACATCCAGGCGACGAAGAGAACTCCCGGGTCCGCTCGGCTTATCGCTGATGGGATCTGCCTCGGACGCGAAGAAGGGCGGGCGCTTCACGCCCACCCTTCTTGCAATGGCGTTGACCCGGCGTCAGCGAGCGCGGGTCTTCACGCGGCCTTGCGGGCCTGATCCGCGAGGCCGAGGCCGAGGATGCGATCGGCGTTTCGCCAGCTCGCCTTCTCATAGGCCTCCTGGCTGAGACCGAGCCGCTTGAAGTCCTCGACGCCCTGTTTCATCGGCCGGAACGGGTAGGAGGAGCCGAACAGGAACTGGTCGGCCATGAAGTGGTTCGCAGCCTCCACATAGCCGCCGCCGCCCGGACAGAACGTGTACATGTCGGGCGAGACGTAGACGTTCTCGTTGCGGAACGCGACCGTCACGATCTCCCGGACGTTCGGGTAGAAGCCGTGGCAGCACACGATCGGCATCTTGGGAAAGGTCTTGGCGACGGTCTCGACCGCGTAGGCGTCGTTGAGCGTCAGGTCCGGGGTCGTCGGGCCGGACATCACGAAGGCCGGGACGCCGAGCTGCGAGCAGACCTCGTAGAGCGGCATCAGCCGGTCGTCATTCGCCTTCATGCCTTCCGCATAGAAGCCGGCGTCGAGATTGAGCGCCTTCATGCCGAGCGTCTTGATCGCGCGCGTCGCCTCCTCGACCGCGGCGTCGCGGCCGAGCTCGATCGGGTCGACCGAGGCGATCGGCACGAGCCGGCCGGAGCCGCGCGCCGCGACGGCGGCGAGGTCGTCGTTCGAGACCCGCACGCCGGGCACGCTCCTCGCGACCATCACGGCGACGCTGATGCCGGCCTCGTCCATCTCGGCGACGACGCCTTCGGGATCCTTGGCGCGCGTGAAATGCTCGAGGTCACGCGAGCCGACGCGCTTGTTCAGCCATTTGACGACGTCATAGCTCGGCGTGCCGGGTTCGGCGCCGAAGAAGGCGTGCAGGAAGGACGGACGGCTGCGCATGTCGACGATCGGCGTCGCCGGATAGGTCTCGGACATCGATTTCGCTCCTAAGAGAATGTCGGCTTCTTTTGCGGCGCGGGTCGAAGCGGACCGTTCTTGCGCCGCGCGTCCGGCTTCCGGCCCCCCGTCCGGTCCGCCGCCAGGCCGACCTCACGCGACTATCCGCGTCTTCGCCGGCATAGGGCCATTCGATTTTCTGCATTGTTTGATAGAGCAGGCTTATTCCGCGCAGCGAAACTGAGCCCGCGCCCGCAGCTTGCTTTTGCAATGCGCCCGCAATCTCAGGATAGGGCGAAACTAATTTACACGCCCGGGACCCGGGGCCACGTTCGATCATCGCCGGCGGTTCAAGAACCGGCGCATGGGAGGACGAGATGGCGGGAGTCGAACCAAGCCCGACCGGCGTTCGGGATTCTGCGCGCATGGCCGAGGCCAGGCAGCAGCTCGTCAGCGTCGCGCAATGGCTCGCGCGCGTCGAGCGCAGCTTCGCGGCGCGCGCGCCCGGCAGGGAGCTGAGCCTGCGCTGGCGCGGCGACCGCAACGTGATCGCGACCCACGACCTCGGCGACGACGTCGGCCTCGAGCTCAGGATCGACGGCCTGGTGATGCAGTTCACCGAGGCCGGGCGGCCGTCCGACCACGAGATCGACGTCGAGGAGCGCTCGCCCGCCCATGTCGAGGCCTGGATCCTGATCGAGCTGCTGCATCGCGGGCTGGACCGGGACCGCTTCTCAAAGGATCTGCCTTACGACACCTCGGCGCTGCTCAGCGGCGACGGGGTCGAATTCTCGCCCTGCGAATACGAGGCGGAGCTGCGCGCGCTCGCGGAGCTGTTCCAGGCCGCGGTCTCGGCGATCGGGCGCGCGGCGTCGGACGCGGGCGGCGAGCCCGCTTTGCGGATTTCGCCGCGCGACCTCGGCGTCGAGGCGGTGGCGGGCGGCCGCACGATCGGCTTCTCGCTCGGCGACGCGGCGATCGCCGAGCCGTTCTTCTATGCGAGGGGCGAGGGCGCCGCGCGGGAGCCGGGCGAGAGCCCGACCGCGATCCTGCTCGCCTCGCAGCTCCCGCCCGGGGACTGCGTCGGCGCGATCGACGCCTTCTATGCCTCCAACGCCGCGCCGACCCGGCACTGAGCTTGCGATGTCTCCTGCGCAGGCGCCTTCCCGTCGGACGGCGCGCGCCTCTTCATGCGGAGGCCGCGACCGGCTGGGGCCGATAGATGGCCGTCAAGGGCGTCGGTCCGGCGACCGGCTGCAGCGACGGGCGGCCATCCCCCTGGGCGAGTTCGTTCAGCCGGGCGTCGAGCCCCCCGAGCTTGTTCAGCTTCTTGACCGCCGCGACCAGCGTCGCGGCCATCGGCGTCATGATCTCGCCCTCGGCCCAGAACAGGCAGACGTCCTGGCTCACGATCGGGTCGACCAGCCGCAGCGCGCGGGTGCCCTTGTGCAGCCCCGGCATGACCGTGAAGTGCGAGGGGATGATGGTGCAGAGCCCCGCGAACTGCACCTGGAACATGAGGTGCAGGATCGACTCCGATTCGACCTTGGGCATCGGGGCCCGATCGACGCTCTCGAAGACCTGGTCGACGAAGCGCCGCTCGTGGATGCCCGAGCGCAGCATGGCGAGCGGCAGATCCGCCGCCTCCTTCCAGGAAATGTCGGTGCGGCCGGCGAACTCCGGCGTGTCGGGCACCAGGAGGCTGAGCTCCTCGGTGTAGATCTTGAGCGTGTTGCGACGGCCGAGCTCGGCGCGGTCGAAATAGGTCAGCGCCACGTCCAGCGAGAAATTGTTGAGGCCGGTCTTCATCGCGTCGTTGCCGATGAACTGCACGTCCATCGCCACGTTCGGGTGTTGCTCGCGGACCATCTGAAGCAGCAGCGGCAGGACCGGCGACATCGAGGGCATCGCGCCCATCCGGAGACGGCCGTGCAGGTTCTTCTGCATGGCGGAGACCTCGTCGCGCATCGCCTCGCAATTCGCGATGACGTTGCGCGCCCATTTGGCGACCCGGTCGCCCTCGGGCGTCAGGCCGCAGAACCGCTGGCCGCGCCCGCGCAGGAAGATCGGCACGCCGATCTCGAGCTCGAGCTGCTTGATTCCGCAGGAGAGGCTCGGCTGCGTGACGTTGCACTTCTGCGCCGCGCGGCCGAAGTGACGTTCCTCGACCACGGCGACCAAGTACTTGAACTGACGAAGAAACATGACGTTGTCCATCCCGACGTTCGCCGCCTGTCGCCATCGCGATGGTCGGCCGGCCGTAATCGGCTTCTTGAAATTATTTTAATCGGACCTTGGAAAACCGCAAGTCGATTGACCGTGACTATCATCGACGTGGTCGATGATTTTGTTCGACTTTTTCAATCAAAAGCTCAGTGTGAAAATAACGCGATAGGTTTACAAGTATTCGGCGGCGCCCGCGCAGTCCGGCGGGCCGCGTCGTGAGCCTGATCGTCCTCGCTTTCGTGGTCGGCGCGATTGGCGTCGTGGCCGGCGGCATGATCGGCTGCGTCGGGGTCGGGGGCGTCATCGTCGTGCCGGCGCTCGTCTACGGCCTCGGCATGGACGTCCAGGACGCCATCGCCTGCGCCATGATGGGCTACATCCTGACGGGCGTGATCGGCACGACGGTCTATGCGCGCGCCCGCAGCATCCGATGGGAGCTCGCCGGCTGGATCTCGCTCGGCGCGGCGCCCGGGGCGCTTTTCGGCGCCTGGGCGATCAGCGGCGTCGAGCCGCGCCTCCTCGAGTTCGGCGTCGGCGCCCTGGCGCTCGCGTCCGGGCTCAACAGCCTTTTCGGCCGGCGCAAGCCCTCGGCCGCCGAGCCGAGGTCTCTGCGGGCGGCGGAGCTCGTCCTGGTCGGGCTCGTCACCGGCGTGTTGTCGGCGATCACCGGGACCGGCGGGCCGCTGGTGCTGGTGCCGATCCTGATCTGCCTGAAGCTTCCGACGCTGACCGCGGTGGGGCTGAGCCAGGCCGCCCAGATCCCGATCGCGACGCTCGCGACGATCGGCAACTTCGCCTATGGCGACCCGGACGTCAGCCAGGGCGTCGCGCTCGGGATCGGGCTTGCGCTCGGAACCTGGTTCGGCGCGAAGGTCGCGCATGCATTGCCGCGCCGGACGCTCGAGACGGTCGCGGCAGGCGTGCTGCTGTCCGTCGGCTGGCTGGTGCTCGCGCGGCTCGGCTTCCGGCAGTTCGTCTGAGGCTCAGGGATCGAAAGGAACCGCCCGCTTCGGACGTCGGGACGTTGGTCAGCCGAACTTGTCGTAGCGGATCGCCGCGCGGCCGACCCCGCCGATTATGAGCGAGCGGATCGCGCCGTCGACCATCGGCGGCGGGCCGGCCACATAGGCCATAACGCCGTCATAGCGCCCGGCCATTGCGGCCGCGGCGACCTCGTGGACGAAGCCGTAGGCGAGCTTGACGCCACCATGTTCCGGATGGCGAACGTCGCCGAGATTCTCGTGCGAAAGCGCGAGCGTGACCTCGAGATTGCCGTGGCCGCGGTCGACGCTGCGGGCGAACTGCTCGAGATAGAAGCCGTCGGCGAGCGTCCTCACGCCGAAGAACACATAGCCCTTATGGGTCCGGAAATAGTCCTCCTCGCCGGCGCGGGCGAGGATCGACATCATCCCGGCGATCCCCGAACCGCCGGCGATCATCAGCAGGTCGCGATCCTCGTCCGGATGGAAGGTCGCCCGGCCGAGCGGCCCGAAGACCTCCACCTTGGCGCCCTCGGCCGTGGGCCCGGCGATCCAGTCGCCGAAGCCGCCTCCGGGCTTGCGCTTCACCACGAGCTCGATGCGGTCGAGGCCGCTTCCGTGGTTCACCATCGAATAGGCGCGCGCGCCCTGAAGGCCCGGCGCCTCGACCACCACGAACTGGCCGGCGTCGAAATCCATCGGCTCGGCGAGCGCTATCTCGAAATGCGTCACGTCGGAGGTCAGGCGGCGCAGGTTCTCGATCACGCCGTGCCGCGCCGCCGGGATCTGGTGGCGGACGGGCTTCTCCAGGACGTCGGAGGGGACCCGCAGCACACAGTCGCCGAGCGCGCGGGTCTGGCACAGCAGGACGTCGCCCTTGTCGCGCTTGAGCTTGGCTGCGCCCGGCGCCTCCTCCCAGGCGACGTCGACCTCGCCGGACATGACGCGGGCGCGGCACGTGCCGCAGGTGCCGGTCGCGCATTCGTGGGGCAGGGTCAGCCCATGGGCGAGGCCGGCGTAAAGCAGCGTCTCGCCGGGCGCGCAGTCGAACGCGAAGGTTCCGGACCGCGCATCGACCGTGACGGCGCAGCGGTCGGGGGCCGGCGCGATGAGCTCCGCGAGGTCGTCAGCTCTTGCTAAAGAAGTCATCGTCCATGTCGTCTTCTTCGTCGAAGTCGTAGGTCAGCTCCTCCTCGACCAGCGCCAGGAGTCGGCCGTCCTCTTCCTTCAGGTCATAGGTCTTGAGCGGCTTTTCGGTCTCGCCGCCGTCCATTTCCATCGTGCCGAGATTCCAGGCCCAGAGATGCTTGGTGCAGGTCAGCACGCAGTTGGCGATGACGCCCGACTCCTCGAGCGGCTCCTCCATATGCGGGCAGATCGGCGGCATCGCGCGAAAACCCTGGCCGTAATTGGCCACCACGATGCGCACGCCGTCGGCGTCGACGAGCTTGAGGGTGTCGGGAGCGACGTCGGAGGCGTCGCAGAGATAGGTCCAACCCATGGAGGAGCCTTATGGTCTTATTGATTGTTCGGCGTCGGCCGGGGCGAACGGCCGACGCCGGCGCGCGGGGCCGTCATCCGGGAACGGCGGCTCCGCTGGCTCAGATCGGCCAATGCGACCCCTTGTCCAAACGTCGGTTCTCGAGCCGCGTCTCGCGGCTCGTGAACAGCGCCCGGCCGTCCTCGATGCGGAACGTGTCGTGATACTTGCCGACAAGGAACAGCCGGCTCTCGCCGGCGTCGATATGGCTGTTGGCGCCATCCAGCATGTGCTGGAACACGATGAAGGCGCTCACCGCTTTCGCGGTCGCTCCGTCGTCGGCGACGTCGACCGTGTAGACGGTCGTGTGGCGCGTCAGCGGCGAATGGTCGGTGTTGTGCTTCGGTAGCAGGCGGATCAGGCTTTCCATGTCCTTCCGCGACGCGTGCAGATAGGTCATGTCGTAGTTGATCTCGGGGCTCCACGACTTGATGTCGTAGACGAAGCTTTCGTCGCAGAGCCCGAGCCACTCCATCCACTGCTGGGCGTCGAGGAAGATGGTCGCGCGGCAGATCGCGTCGCGGACCGCGTCGGCGGCTTCCCGCGCCTGCATCGGATCGACGCCGCCGCTCATCGGAGGCGATGCGACTTCGGTCTGAATGTTCATGGCTTAGGCTCTTTCGTTTCCCAGGGCGCCAGGACCTTCTGCGCGTCCCGCGCCGGCGCGGGGGCGGGTCCTTCTTGATGAAAAAGCGGCGCGGCGAAGAGGGAGATGCCGCCGCGCCGTCCCTCAGGCGGTCATTCGGCGGCGAGCGCCGGCTCCGCGTAAGGCATTTCGGGGTTGCTCGGCAGGCGGTTCATCCACTTGCCCCATTCGGCGTAGTAGTGCCGCATCCCGTTCTCGTCGTGGATCGTCTGGTTCTCCTGGCGGCCATGCAGCACGCGCCGGGCTTCGGAGCCCGGCCGCATCGTGGTGCCCTGGCCCTGGACGCCGATCAGATCCTCGTGAAGGTTGCGGCCGAACGGACCCCAGATCGAATTGTGGTGGTTGATGCGGGTCTGGCGCTCCTCCGGCGTGTCGCGCTTGAGGCCGAGGCCGCGGAACTCGATCATCACCTTGTCGGGACCGAGCGGCGTGACGACGTCGCAACGCAGCGCCGAGCCGCGCAGGTTGAAGTTCATGCCGGGGAACAGGTCGATCATGTACCACTGGTTCGGCGGCAGATGCGGGAAGGACAGGCCCGCCCGGCTCTCGAAGCCTTCGTAATTGTCGTAGTTGACCTCGAAGGTCCCCACCACGATGTGGCCGTGCTCGAAGGATTCGTTCTTCCGCGCGAAGTAGGCGTCGTTAAAGCCTGTCACGCGGTTATGATAGTGCATGAAGTCGTGGTAGAATTCGCAGTTGGTGTCGTGCCACAGCTTATAGTTCGTGTTCACGATCGCCTTGTGATAATGGAACACCTCCATCGGCTCGGCTTCGAGCGTCTTGCGGAGGCACTGGAAGGGCTCGCCC
>NZ_RYFI01000001.1:318685-327256 GCF_004103825.1 Hansschlegelia zhihuaiae | reverse complement strand
GGGGTCCCCCCAGACGACCCCGCCGAACTTCACCTCGCAGCGCAGGCGCCGCAGACCGACGCTCTCCTTCGGGAGACGGTCCTGGTAGCCTTCCTTCTCGCGGCTGATGTAGACGCAGTTCCCCTTCATATCGAACTGCCAAGCGTGGAACATGCAGGTCATCCGCTTCGGATTTCCCGACGGCTGGCCTTCGTAGAAGCTGCCTGACGGGCGGCGCTCGATCAGCATGCCGCGGTGCGGGCAGACGTTGAGGAACGCCCGCACCTCGTTGTCGGGGCCGCGCGTCACGATGATCGGCTCGTTGGCGATCGAGGTGGTGCGGAAGTCGTAAGGCTTCGGCAGCTCGGACTCGTGGCAGACCGGAATCCACGCCCGCTTGAAGATCTTCTCGAGCTCCTCGTCGAAGATCGCCTGCTCGGTGTAGACGCGGCTGTCGATCCATTCCCCGTCCTGAAGGTTCGGGGCGGCCATCCACTGCTTGTGATTTCTGGCTGGCATCTCGCGCTTCCTCTTGGGTTCTTTGGCGCTCGGGCGGTTTGGACGCCCCGCAGCCGGGAACGGAAGGCGCATCCGTCCCCGAGATGATGCGAGGACGTTCGCCCGTCGGGTTCGATTGGCCAAATGAAACGTTCTTATATTTTGATAGACAGCGGCATGGCATTCGGCGCGCTTTCGGCGCGCAGGACGTGGGGTTCCTGCCCCAAAAGCGCCTTGGAATATAGTCGCGCCTGATTGTCCGATCGTGCCGATAGGATTGCGCTATCAATCCATTTGAAGGAACAATTTTACACCGGGGCGTTTGCGGCGTGCCATCGTGAGGCCCGTCCTGGGGGCGGCGCTGAAAACGATAAAAACGCGATCCGTTCGCCTTATCCGCCCATCCAGAGGCGGAAGCGAAGCAAGGGTCGGCAGGTTCCTCGGGAGGGAACATGGCCCGCATAAGCGCAATGACGTTCGCCGCCGCCAGCCTCCTGGCCGCGACCGCTCTCACGCCCCCGGCCAAGGCCGAGGTGAACTTCGGGAAGCAGGGCGAGAAGGTCGACCTGGTGGTCGGCTACCAGCCCTACTACACCGCCTCGTGGTCCGGCGTCGTGAACAACGGCAAGAGCTTCTGGAAGAAGTATCTGCCGGAGGGCTCGACCGCGAGCTTCCAGATCGGCCTGCAGGGCGCGGTCATCGTGAACGCGATGACCGGCGAGAAGCAGCACATCGGCTACGCGGGCGACATGCCCTCGATCGCCGCGACCTTCCGCAATCTGAAGGACCGCGGCGGCACCGACATCCGCATCGTCGCGTCCGTCGGCCTGTCCCAGCAGCAGTGCAACATCTTCATGGTCAAGAACGACGCGCCGGCCTTCAACACCGGACAGGAGGCCGTGAAATGGATGGCGGGCAAGCAGACCTCGGCGCCCCAGGGCGCCTGCTCTGACCGCTTCGCCCGCGAGGCCTTCGATTCTCTCGGCGTGAAGCCGGCCTCCTACCTGAACCAGAACGTCGAGGTCATCACCACCAACTTCCGCGCCGGCAAGCTCGACGCGGCGACGGTCTGGGAGCCGACCGCCTCCAAGATCGAGATGACCGGCATCGCCAGGCGCGTCGCGACGGGTCGCGACTTCGACCAGTATGACGGCGCCTTCCTGCTGATGCTGAACGACCTCATCAAGCAGCGGCCCGACATCGTGAAGGGCTGGCTCCAGTCCGAGCTCGATTCGGAGCTCTTCATGTCCGACATGAAGAACGCCGACGAGGTCGCGCGCATGGCCGAGGCTCAGACCGAGCGCATGGATCGCAAGATCCTCTGGAGCGCGCTCTATGGGACGATGAACGACAAGGACGTCGGCTCGACCAAGCTCGAGTTCGACTTCGTGGTCACCGAGCGGGTCCAGAAGCTCCTCGACGGGGCCACCAAGTTCCTGAACACGATGCCGGCCAAGCCCGCCGCCGATTCAAAGATCCGCGAGGGCGGCGTCGACGATTCGATCGCCAAGCAGGTGCTGGCCGAACGCGGCCTCAGCAGCCCGATCGGCGTGATCAAGGCGCAGTCCGCGACCGACTTCAAGAACTGACCCGGGCAGGCGCGCGGGCGCACGCGCCCGCGCCCCCTTGGCTTTCGATGACTTCAAGAAGGACCGACCGATGAGCGTTATCGCGCACGACGTCTACGCCGGCGATCGAACGCCCGCGCGCCGCCAGCAGCCGACCGGCTTCGGCATGGCGCTCCACCGGGCGAAGAAGGGTCTCCGATCCCCGACGCCGTACCTGATGGTCTTTGGCATCGCAGTCTGGCTGTTCGCCTACTGGCTGCTCTGCGAGGGCCTCTCGCTCCCGCGCTTCGAGAAAATCCCGGGACCGGTGACGATCCTGTCGGACTGGATTTCGGCCAACCCGCAGCAGGGCACGTCGATCTACACGCCGGACTATTACCAGCACATCTATGTGAGCTGCCGGCGCATCCTGATCGCCTTCGTGCTCGCGACCGCGCTCGGCGTGCCTCTGGGCCTGCTCATGGGGTGGTCCGCCAAGGTCAAGGACTACACCTTCCCGCTGTTCGAGACCCTGAGGCCGATCCCGATCATGGCTTGGGTGCCGCTCGCGATCCTCATGTTCGCGGGCTACGAGACCCCGGTCATCTTCCTCGCGACGCTGGCCTCGTTCTTCGCCACGACCCTCAACACGATGCTCGGCGTCCAGTCGATCGACGAGAGCTATTTCCGCGCCGCCGGCTGCCTCGGCTCCCGCAAGCGGGACGTGTTCTGGCACGTGGTGGTGCCGGGCGCGATGCCCTTCATCTTCACCGGGCTGCAGATCTCGATCGGCGTCGCCTGGTTCTCACTCGTCGCCGCCGAGATGGTCTCGGGCGACTTCGGCCTCGGCTATCTGATCCTGTCCTCATACGTGAACAGCGTCACGGTCCCGATGGTGATCGGCATGCTGACGCTCGGCTTCGTCGGCTGGTTCTCCTCGGCGATCGTCCGCTTCGTCGGCAACCGGCTGATGCAGTGGCACGTCAAAGCGCTCGCGATGCAGGGCCGGTGAGGAGAGACGAGATGCAATCCCAGATCTTCTCCGCTCCCACCGTCCCGACCAAGGGCGCGATCAGCATCCGCGACGTCACCAAGATCTACGACCCCGACGGGGCGCAGGTCATGGCGGTCGACCACTGCTCCATGGAGATCGCGCCCGGCGAGGTCTGCATGATCGTCGGCCCCTCGGGCTGCGGGAAGACCACGCTGCTGAACGCGATCGCGGGCTTCCACTCGATCACCGAAGGCGAGATCCTGCTCGACGGGGTCCCGCTGTGCGGCCCGAAGCACCCGCTCGCGTCCCAGGCCTCGGACCGCATCGTGGTGTTCCAGAACGGCGCGCTGTTCCCCTGGAAGACGCTCGCCGAGAACGTCGCCTACGGGCCGATGGTCCAGCGCCGCTGGCCCAAGGCCGAGTGCATCGAGCGGGCGCGCGCCGCGCTGAAGGAGGCGGGGCTCGGAAACGTCGCGGACAAATATCCGGGAGAGGTGTCGTCCGGCATGGCGCGCCGCGCCGAGATCGTGCGCGCGCTGATCAACGAGCCCAAGGTGCTGCTGCTCGACGAGCCCTACCGGGCGATGGACGCGCTCACCAAGCAGATCATGCACGAAGCGCTGCTTGAGATGTACGACCGCACCAAGGTCACGATCTACTTCATCACCCATGATCTCGAAGAGGCGATCTTCCTCGGCGACAAGGTCTACGTGATGACGACGCGGCCCTGTCGCGTGAAGAAGGTGATCGACATCGACCTGCCCCGGCCGCGCGACTACACGACGCTCACGAGCGAGGCCTTCCGCCTGCTGGTCAAGGAGGCGGACGAGGCGGTGCACGAGGAGGCCCTGAAGGCCTTCCAGGCTGGAGAACGCGAGATGGCGTGAACGGGCCGAACGCCCGCTCCCGCCTTTCCCGAAACCGTCGCAGGACAATACGCCATGAGCGCCGTCACCGCCCTTCCGTCACAAGCGCCCGCGCCGAGGGTCTTCAAGCGCCGTTCGAAGTTCGAGCGCGCGGTGTCGAGCCCCCGTTTCTGGCGGGGCATCGCCGGGATCCTCGCCTTCCTCGCTCTCTGGGAGTTCGGCGCCTGGGCCAAGGCCGGGCTTGGCCTCGAGATCCCGTTCTTCGGCAAGCTGCCGGCGCCGAGCGCGGTCGCGGCCGCCGCGGCCGAAGTCGTGGTCCAGCCCGGCTATTGGTGGAGCTGGGTCGAGAGCTACAAGCGCGTGCTCGGCGGCTTCGTGATCGCCATGATCCTGGGCATCCCGTTCGGGCTGGCGCTCGCGGTGAACAAGTATTTCCGCGACGTGTTCTTCCCGCCTTTCGAGATCCTGCGGCCGATCCCGCCGCTCGCCTGGGTGCCGGCCTCGCTGATCTTCTGGCCGACCAACGAGATGTCGATCATCTTCGTGACCTTCCTCGGCGCGTTCTTCACCATCGTGATCAACGTGCTGGGCGGCGCCCGCACGATCGACGTGCGCTACCTCAGGGCCGCCCAGTCGATGGGCGCGACCCAGTGGCACCTGTTCTCGCGCGTCATCCTGCCCGGAACGCTGCCTTCGATCTTCACCGGCGCCGCGGTCGGCATGGGCATCACCTGGAACGTCGTGCTCGCGGCCGAGATGGTGTCGGGCGGCGGCAGCCAGGCGGGCGGCGGCCTCGGCTTCTTCATCTGGAGCTCCTACATGGGCGGCTCCATGGAGCACATCATCGTCGGCATGATCTCGATCGGGATCGCCGGCTATCTGTCGAGCGCGCTGATCCGCGTCCTCGGCGAACGCGTCATGCCCTGGCGGCGGGCGTTCTGAGCGGCCACCAGAGACAGGAGCGAAAGCCATGACCACGACCGCCGCCAAGCCCACCGCCGTGACCGCGCCCGTCGATCACGCCGCCGGCAAGAGCCGGGTCGAGCTCAAGAACGTCTCCCGCGGGTTCGGGGAGGACTGGGCCCGCGAGGAGGTGGTCCGCAACCTCACCTTCGAGATCAAGCCCGGCGACCTCACATGCATCGTCGGGCCCTCGGGGTGCGGCAAGTCCACCATCGTCAACATGGTGGCGGGCTACGATCACCCCGACTCCGGCGAGATCCTGCTCAACGGGCAGAAGGTCGTGGGTCCCGCGAAGGACCGCATGGTGGTGTTCCAGGAGACGGCGCTGATGCCGTGGCAGACGACGTTCGACAACGTCGTGTTCGGGCCGCGTCTTCGGCACGAGGGCTCGCGCCCCGAGATCGAGAAGGAGGCGCACCGCCTGCTCGAGAAGGTCGGGCTCGGCGAGTTCAAGCAGAAGTATCCGTCGCAGCTCTCTGGCGGCATGCAGCGCCGCGCCGAGCTCGCCCGCGCGCTGATCAACCGCCCGCTGCTGCTCATCATGGACGAGCCGTTCCGCGGCCTCGACGCGATGTCCCGGCCGCTGATGCAGGAGTTCTTCCTCAGGCTGTTCGAGGAGAACCGGCGCACCAACCTGTTCGTGACCTCCGAGATCGAGGAGGCGATCTTCCTGGCCGACCGTCTCGTGGTGCTGTCGAACCGTCCGGCCCAGGTCCGCGCGGTGATCGAGATCCCGCTGCCGCGTCCGCGGCAGTTCCACATGATGAGTTCGCCCGAGGTGTTCGAGATCAAGCGCCAGGCGCTGGAGATCCTGCACGACGAGGCGATGAAGAGCTTCGGCGGGGCCGCGCATTTCGCGCACAGAGGGCCGGCTGAGCACGAGGCGCGCGCCTGAGAGCCCGGCCTTGGAGCTGCTCGGCGTCCTGATCGCGCGTGAGACCATCATCGCGACGGCCGTCGTCGGCGCGGCTCTCGCGACCGCCGCGAGCCTGCGGTCGGTGCGAGCGCGCGCCGGACCGGCCGCGGCCGGCGCGCTGGTCAAGGCCGGATATGCGTTGACCGGCGTCAGCATGCTCCTGATGATCGTGGCCGGGTTCCTGTCCGGCCGTTGACCGTCGGGGGCCGCGGGGGCGCGTTGCGTTGCTGATCGAGGCCGACCATCTCGCAAAGCGTTTCGGGGACAAGACCGCCGTCTCCGACGTCAGCTTCATGGCCGCGGAAGGCGCGATCGTCGCCCTGCTCGGCGCGAACGGCGCCGGCAAGTCCACCGCCATGCGGATGCTCGCGGGCTTCCTCGCCCCGGACGCAGGCGAGGCGCGGATCCTCGGGCGGCCCGTTTCGCGGGCCGCGCGGGCGTCGATCGGGTACCTGCCGGAATCGCCGACCGGCTTTCCGGACCTGACGGTGCGCGAATTCCTCGTCTTCGCAGCCGAAGCGCGCGGCCTCCGGGGCGCGGCGCGGCGGCGGGCGCTGGAGCGTGCGATTGAGGCCGGCGACCTCGCCGAGGCCGTCGGCCAGCCGCTCGGCACGCTCAGCCAGGGCTGGCGCCAGCGCGCCTGGATCGGCCAGGCCTTTCTGCACGACCCGCCGGTCCTCATCCTCGACGAGCCCACGACCGCGCTCGATCCCGGCCAGAAGCGTCGGCTCAGGGCGCGGCTGCGCGAGGCGGCGAAGACCAAGGCGATCGTCGTCTCGACCCACATCCTCGAGGAGGCCGAGACGCTTTGCGACCGGGCGATCGTGTTCCGCGACGGCCGGGTCGCGGCCGATGGTTCGATCAGCGAGCTCGTCGACGCAGGCGGACGGCTGACCGGCGCCTACGAGACGCTGGCTGGGGTGAGCTGACGGCGGCATGTCGACCGTAGCTCCTCTCCCGCCGCCCTCGTTCCTGGCCGCAGTCGGGGCGGTGTTCCGCCATCAGCTGCGGTTGCTCGTCCATTCGCGGCTGACGCTCGTCTTCCAGCTCGCCTTCCTGATCGCGCTCCCGGTCGCGACCTTCCTGATCGGCGACTTCTTCGCCGCTGACGAGGCGTCGCTCGATCTGCCGCTCTCCTTCCTGCCATGGATCGCGCTGGTGTTCACGCCGGCGCTCGCCATGAAGACCTTCGTCGGCCGGTCGCTCGACCGCGAGAGGGAGTTCCTGCTGACCCTGCCGNTCGCTCGACCGCGAGAGGGAGTTCCTGCTGCCCCTGCCGCTGCCGACCGGCGCGATCGTGATCGGCGCGTGGCTGGCGGGTTCGCTCGCGCTCGTCGCGACGCTCGCCTTCGCCGCGCCGATCGCCGTGACCGCCGCCTGGCTCGGCCAGCCCGACTATGGCGTCATGGCCGCCGGCGCCTTCGCCGCCGCGCTCCTGCTGACGTCCTTCTACGCCGTGGGCCTGTTCGCCTCCGCGGCCGCGCGAAGCGAGATCGGCGCATTCGCGATCGCGTTCGCGATCCTGTTCGCGCTGCTGATGTTCGGCTGGGACGGCTTTGGACGGCTGTTCGCCGGCGCTGCGCCGGTCGGTCCG
Organism: Hansschlegelia zhihuaiae; assembly: GCF_004103825.1. GTDB lineage: Bacteria > Pseudomonadota > Alphaproteobacteria > Rhizobiales > Methylopilaceae > Methylopila > Methylopila zhihuaiae. Next base: position 319,899 of record NZ_RYFI01000001.1, on the reverse strand, counting down.
GTCAAGGTCGCGGCCTACGCCTCGCCGAAGTTCTGGATGGAGCGGATCGCGGCGGGGCGCGTCGAGCTCCGCGCGGTGCTCTATTTCGTCGGCCTGACCGCGCTCGCGCTGGCCGGCGCCGCGGCCGCTTTGAATCCCCTGGGGCGTCGGGGCGTCGGCCGGTCCGCGCGGATCGCCGCCGGCGGGCTCGCGGGACTGGCGCTTGCGGCGGCGGCCGTCGCGTTCGTGCCGTCGCGCGTCGCCCTCGACCTGACGGCCGACAAGCGCTTCACGCTGTCGGACGGAACGATCGACCTGCTGCGCCGGCTGCCCGAGGGATCGCGGATCGACCTCTTCTGGAGCGCCGGCGGCGCCGACATCCCGTCGGCCGTGCGCGCCTATGCGGAAGAAGTCGCCGAGCTCCTTCGCCAGATGGCCGACCGATCCGACGGGCGTCTCGTCTTCGACGCGCACGACGCCGAGCCGGACGGCGAGCGCGAGTCCGGAGCGATAGCGGCCGGCGTGCGACGCGTGCCGCTCAGTTCCGGCGACACCTTCTTCCTCGGCGCGAGCTTCTCGGCGAACGGCAAGCGCGTCCCGATCCCCTATTTCGACCAGCGCCGCGCGGGCCAGCTCGAATATGACGCCGCCACCGCGCTCGCCGGTCTCGCCCGGACGCGGCCGCCGCGCGTCGCCGTGGTGACGCCGCTGCTTGCGCCGGGCGACCCGAACGCCGCGGATGTCGGCTTCAACGCGATCAACGAGCTCCGCCGCGCCTATGACGTCGCGATCGTGCCGCCTTTCGCGGACCGCCTTCCGGACGGCCTCGACGCCGTCGTCGTGATCGGCGCGAATCTCCTGAAGCGCGAGATGCTCTACTCGATCGACCAGGCGGTGATGCGGGGCGCGGGCCTCGTCGCCATGATCGATCCACGGCTGCGGCTCGCCCCGGCCAACGACAAGGCGCCGCCCCAGCCGTCCGACGACGTCGACGATCTCTCCGACCTCCTCGCGGCCTATGGACTTCGCTACCTCGGCGACGAGGTCGTGGGCGATTTGTCGCTCGCCACGCCCGTCGCGGACGCGTCTGGGCGGACGCTGAGCTTCCCCTACTGGATGCGGTTCGGGGGCGGGCGGATCTCGGAGACCCACGGCGTCACGGCGGCGCTCGGAGACCTGCTGTTCGTCGAGCCCGGCGGCTTCGCGGCTCCGCCCGCGGCCGCGCTGGTTTCAAC
>NZ_RYFI01000001.1:306618-318601 GCF_004103825.1 Hansschlegelia zhihuaiae | reverse complement strand
GCCGCCCGCCGCTGCGGCGGCCTTCGCGCCCGGCGGCGGGCGGCGCGTCGTCGCTGCGGAGGTCGAGGGGCCGTTCGACAGCGCGTTCGAGACGCCGCCTGGCGGCGCTGCGGCCGTCCATCTCGGCCGCGGGACCCGCGCCTCGGCGGTGTTCGGGATCGCCGACGTCGACTGGATCCTCGACCCGTTCGCCTACGAGCCGCAGACCGAGCCGGGCGCTCCGCGCCGTCCGCGCAGCGAGAACGTCGCCCTGTTCCTCAACATGGTGGAGCGCGCCGCGGGCGGCGGCGGGCTGATCGCGATCCGATCCCGCGGCGGGACGCGGCGGACCTTGACGCGCGTCGCAGACCTTGCGCGCGACATGGCGGACGTCGATCGCGCCTCGCAGGCCGCCGCGATGACGCGGATCGCCGAGATCGAGGCGCGGATCGCGCAGCTGCCGGCCACGGCCGGCGTCTCGGACCTGTCGCAGCTTCCCGCCGAGGTGCAGGGGCGGGTGGCGGAGCTTCGCTCAGCGCTCGCGCCCGACCGCAAGATCCTGCGCGAGGCCGAGCGGCGCGAACGCGCGGGCCTCGAGCGGCTGCGGACCTGCACGGTGCTCTTCAACCTTCTTGGAGGCCCGGCGCTTGCGCTCGCCATGGCCGGCCTCATCGCGGCCGCTCGACGGCGCGGCGCGCGCAGCCTCTGATCGGCCGACGCCCCAGACGCGGCTGATTGCTTTACCTCCGCCGGTCCAGGACTCCGGCGATGCGGCATTGCTCGCGGCTCTCTAATTATCGACGAGAACTATTTCCTTTCTTGGTTTGATCTTGCTGTGATGCGGGTCTGTACGCGCGTCCTTAAGAAACCGCCGCTTTCCGAACGCCGGCCTGCTCGAAGGGGCGGGGCGGCGGCGGGCAAGGAGAAGAAATGGTCGAGGAGCAACGCACTCAGACGCCCGCTCCGGGCGCCTCGCCGGGGTCGTCCGGCAGTTCCCGCCGAAGGTTCCTGGTCGCCGGCGCGGCGGCGGGGCTCGGCGTCGCGGCCGGCGCGCGGGCGGAGGAACTGCCCGTTCCGGCCAGCAGCCTGAAGATGGGCGCGCCGATCCCGCCGGAATCCTACGGGATGCCGATCGAATTCGAGGCGCACGTCAAGCGGCGGCGCAGCGACGTCTTCAAGAACAAGCAGAACTATTCCGACTGGAGCATGACGCCTCTGCATCAGCAGGTCGGCATCGTGACCCCGAACGGCCTGTTCTTCGAGCGCCACCACAACGGCGTCGCCAAGATCGACCCCGAGCAGCACCGGCTCGTCATCCACGGCCTGGTCGAGAAGCCGCTCGCGTTCTCGATGAGCGACCTGATGCGCTACCCGTCGGTGTCGCGCTTCCATTTCATGGAGTGCTCCGGCAACACGCTGACCGACTGGCGCGAGCCGAAGGCCGTCACCGTGCAGCAGAGCCACGGGCTGCTGTCCTGCGCGCAGTGGACCGGCGTGCCGCTGTCCTGGCTGCTCGACGAGGCGGGCGTGAAGCCCGAGGGCAAATGGGTGATGTTCGAGGGCGGCGACGGCTCCGGCCATCTGCGCTCGATCCCGATCGAGAAGGTCATGGACGACGCGCTGCTCGTCTACGGCCAGAACGGCGAGATGCTGCGCGCCGAGCAGGGCTATCCGCTGCGCGCCTTCTTCCCCGGCTGGGAAGGCAACACCTGCGTGAAATGGCTCCGCCGCATCAAGGTCGTGACCGAGCCCGACCAGATCCGCGGCGAGACCGCGCGCTACACCGATCCGATGCCGAACGGCAAATGGCGGCAATACTCCATGGAGATGGAGTGCAAGTCGGTCATCACGAATCCCTCGGGCGGGATGTCGCTCAAGGGGCCGGGCCTCTACGAGGTGCAGGGCTTCGCATGGTCGGGCCGCGGCAAGGTCACGAATGTCGATCTGACGTTCGACGGCGGCAGGACCTGGCGGGAGGCCGCGCTCGAAGAGCCGGTGCTGGACAAGTGCCTGACGCGCTTCCGCTATCGCTGGAACTGGGACGGCAGCCCCGCCAAGATCGCGAGCCGCGCCAAGGATACGACCGGCTACGTCCAGCCGACCGTCGAGGAGATCGCGCGGGTGCGCGAGATCGTCGGCTTCGTCCAGCACCATAACGGGATATTCCCGTGGTCGGTCGCCCAGAGCGGGGAGGTCGCCAATGCGATCGCTTGACCTTCGATCCTCCGTCGCAGCCCTCTGCGTCACGCTCGCGGTCGCGACCGCGGCCCAGGCCGCCGATTTCGGCAAGCGGCCCGAGGCCGGCTTCGGCCGTCCGATCGGAGAGGCGGATCTGAAACTCTGGGACATCGACATCGCGACGCCGAGCGGCGGCAACCTGCCGGCGGGAGAGGGAACGGTCGCGGCCGGCAAGGCGGTCTACGAGGCCAAGTGCCTTGCCTGCCACGGCGAGAACGCGGCCGGCGGCCCGGTCTACGGGACGATGGTCGGCGGCATCGGCAGCATGACCAAGAGCCCGCGGGTGCTCACCCCCGGCAGCATGTACCCCTATGCGCCGATCCTGTTCGACTACGTCCGCCGGGCGATGCCCATGAACGCGCCGCAGTCGCTGACGGCCGACGAGGTCTATGCGGTCGCGGCCTATATCTACAACCTGAACGGTCTGGTGCCCGCGGACTTCAAGATGAACGCCCAGACGATGCCCAAGATCCCGATGCCGAACCGCGACGGCTTCATCCGCGACGACCGGCCCGACACCAGGGCCGAGCGCTGCATGACGGACTGCAAGCCGATCGGAACGGTCGCCGACGCATCGAAGCCGGCAGCGTCCGGGACGGCGGCTGCGGCCGGGGGCACCGGCAACCAGGTCATCATGGGCGACCCGAAATCAGGGGCAGCGGCTTCGCCCGCCGCGCGTCCCTGACGCCGCGGCCTCCGGGCCGCGGCGTTCTTCCTTAGCTGGCAAAAAGTGACGTCATTCCGGGCTCGTCCCGGGATCCGTTTCCACAGCGCGCGGCAGGTCTGCCGTCGTTGCGGTAATGGATCCCGGCGCCTCGGCCGGGATGACGCGCTGAGTTTCCCGAGCCGGATCGCCCTAAAGCAGCTTGTCGATCGTGATCGGCAGCTCGCGGATGCGCTTGCCCGTCGCGTGGAACACGGCGTTCGCGACCGCGGCCGCCGCGCCGACGATCCCGATCTCGCCGAGGCCCTTCACGCCCATCGGGTTCGCCTTGTCCTCCTCGTCGACGAAGATCACGTCGATGTCGTGGATGTCGGCATGCGCGGGCACGTGATACTCGCCGAGATTGGCGTTCATGATGCGGCCGAGCGACTTGTCCCAGACGCTCTCCTCGTGCAGCGCCATGCCGACGCCCATCACCACGCCGCCGAGGATCTGGCTGCGGGCGGTGGCGAGGTTGAGGATCTTTCCGGCCGCGACCGCGCTGACGATCCGCTCCACCCGCACCACGCCGAGCTCCTCGTCGACCCGGACCTCCGCGAACACCGCCGAGTGGGTGTAGGAGGCGTATTTCTCGGCGAATTCGCCGTCGGGCGCGAAATCGCCCTTCGCCTCCAGCCGCTCGCTTCCGGCCGCCTTCAGGGCGTCGGCGTAGGAGACCGATTTCTCCGGGTCCGAGGTCAGCGCGATCTTGCCGTCCGCGAAGGTCACGTGTGCGACGTCGGCGTTGGCGAGCGGCGAGTCGTCGAGGCCGCGGGCGGCCTTCAGAAGCTCCTCCTTGAGCGCCGCGCAGGCGAGCTGGACGGCGTTGCCGGCCGACGCCGCGGCCCACGAGCCGCCCTCGACCGGGGCCATCGGCAGGGAGGTGTCGCCGACCTTCGCGGTCACCTCCTCGATCGGCAGACCGAAGGCGTCGGCGCCGATCTGGGCGAGAATCGTGTAGGTGCCGGTGCCGATGTCGGCGGTGCCGCAGGCCACCTCGAGCCTGCCGTCCGCGGAAAGCGCCGCGCGCGCCGAATGCGGCTGCATCATCGCCTCCCAGCACCCGGTCGCCACGCCGTAGCCGACGAGCTCCTTGCCCTCCTTCATCGAGCGCGGCTCGGGGCTGCGCTCCGACCAGCCGAACCGCTTCGCCCCCTGCTCATAGGCCGCGCGGAGCTCCTTCGAAGAGAACGGCTTGTCGTCATTGCCGTCCTTCTCGGCGTAGTTCTTCAGCCGGAGCTCGAGCGGGTCCATCTTGAGCTCATAGGCAAGCTCGTCCATCGCCGCCTCGAGCGCGTAGACGCCGGTGGTCGCGCCCGGCGCCCGCATGTCGGACGGGGTCGAGACGTCGAGCTTGGCGAGCTCGTATTTCAGGCTGACGTTCGGGCAATCGTAGATCAGGCCCGACCAGTTCACGATCGGCTCCTGATAGTCCTCGAACTGCGAGGTCGCCTGGATGGCGTGGTGGCTGACGGAGGTCAGCTTGCCGTCCGCGTCCGCCGACAGCGCCACCGTCTGCAGCGTGTCGGGGCGCCAGCCCATGGTCCACATCTGCCCGCGCGTCAGCACCAGCCGGACAGAGCGTTCGAGCTTGATCGCGGCGAGCACTGCGAGGAACAGGTCGTAATGCGGCCGGAGCGCCATGCCGAAGGCGCCGCCCACGAAGGGCGACACGACCCGGACCTTCTCGGGGTCGAGGCTGAAGACCGAGCAGATGTAGTTCTTCGGGTTGATCACCCCTTGCGTCTTGTTGTGGATGGTGAGCGCGCCGCCGCCCTCCCACACCACCGTCGTGGCCTGCAGCTCCATGGGATTGTGGTGTTCGGGCGCGACCCGGTAGTCATGCTTCAGGCGGATCTCCGAGCCCTTGAACGTCGCCTCGGCGTCGCCGCGCGGCGGGGGAGGGGGCGGGATGCCGTCGCGGGGCACGGGCGGCTCGTAGGCGGTCGACCTCGCATCCGCCACGTCGACCGTCGGGGTCTCGACCTCGAACTCGGCCGTCACCAGCGAGGCCGCGTGACGTGCGTTCTCGTGGCTGTCGGCGATCACCAGCGCGATCGCCTGGCCGCTATAGAGAACCTTGTCGTTCCGAAGCGGCCGGAACGGGCTGCCCGGCACCGCGACCATGTCGTTCAGATAGGGGGCGTCGTCCTCGGGGATTTCGGGCCGGTTCTCATGCGTCAGGATCTCGACGACGCCCGGCGCGCCCTTGGCGGCCGAGAGGTCGATGCGCTTGATCCTGCCCTTCGCGATCGTCGCCGGGACCGCGGCGGCGTAGAGCATGTCCTCGGCGAAGAACTCGGCCGCGTAGGTCGCGAGGCCCGAAACCTTGAGCGGGCCGTCGACCCGCGGCGTGGCGCGGCCGACATAGGGGTGGACGTTGGACATGTCGGTCTCCCCTCAGTTGATGGACTTGTTCGCCTGGACCTGCGGGGTCCCGGCGGCCGCCTGCCCGAGCGCGCGCGCGATGGCGCGGCGGGCGAGCTCGATCTTGAAGTCGTTGTGGCCGTGGCCTTTGGCGTTCCTGAGCACGATGTCTCCGGCCTCCTCGAATGCCGAGGAGGAGGGCAGCTTGCCTTTCAGCGAGGCTTCGGCGGCCTCGTCGCGCCAGGGCTTGTGGGCGACGCCGCCGAGCGCGAGCCGCGCCTCGCCGATCACGTCGCCGTCGAGCTCGATCGCGGCCGCGACCGAGACCAGCGCGAAGGCGTAGGACAGCCGGTCGCGGAGCTTCAGATAGGTGTGGTTCTTCCCGAAGCGCGGCTTCGGCAGCTCCACGGCCGTGACGATCTCGCCTCGGCTCAGCGTGTTGTCCTTCTCGGGCTCGCTTCCCGGCAGGCGGTGGAAGTCCGAGAACGGGATCGTCCGCTCACCGTCCGGTCCTTCGACATGGACCGTCGCGCCGAGCGCCGCGAGCGCGACGCACATGTCCGACGGGTGAGTCGCGATGCAGGCGTCGCTCGCGCCGAGGATCGCGTGGATGCGGTTGACGCCGGTCCTGGCGGGGCAGCCGGAGCCCGGCTCGCGTTTGTTGCAGGGCGTGCCGACGTCGTAGAAATAGTAGCAGCGGGTGCGCTGGAGCAGGTTGCCGCCGGTGGTGGCGGCGTTCCGGAGCTGCGCCGAGGCCCCGGCCAGGATCGCGCTCGAAAGAAGCGGATAGTCCCGCTCGATCCGCTCGTCATAGGCGAGGTCCGAGTTCGGAACGAGCGCGCCGATCTTCAGGCCGCCGCCCGGCGTCTCCTCGATCCGGTCGAGCGGCAGGCGGGTGATGTCGACCAGCCGGCCCGGCCGCTCGACATTGTATTTCATGAGGTCGACAAGGTTGGTGCCGCCCGCGATGAAGCGTGCTTGCGGGTCCTGGACGACAGCCTGGATCGCCTCGCCGACGCTGGTCGCGCGGGTGTAGGAGAAGTTCATCATTCCGCGGCCTCCAGCTTGGGCGCGCGCTCGGCGCCCATGACCTCCTCGATCGCCTCGACGATGTTGGTGTAGGCCCCGCAGCGGCAAAGGTTGCCGCTCATCAGTTCGCGGATTTCCGCGGCGGTCGTAGCGTGGCCCTCCGCGATCATTCCTGCGGCCGAGCAGATCTGGCCGGGCGTGCAGTAGCCGCACTGAAACGCGTCATGCTTCACGAAGGCGGCCTGCAGCGGGTGCAGCGAGTCCGGCGTTCCGAGCCCTTCGATCGTCGTGATCTCGGCCCCGTCCTTCATCACGGCGAGCTGCAGGCAGGAATTGACCCGCCGCCCGTCCACCATGACGGTGCAGGCGCCGCACTGGCCCTGGTCGCAGCCCTTCTTGGCGCCGGTCAGGTGAAAACGTTCCCTGAGCAGGTCGAGAAGCGTGACGGTGGGGGGGATGTCGATGCTGCGCGTCTCTCCGTTCACCGTGAGCGTGACGGAGACAGCGTCCAAAGCGCCGGACGCCGAAATCGTGTCTGCCAATGGAGTCTCCCGAAGCTGGGTCGCAACGACCGGCCGGCGACAGCCCGCCCGGCGGCGGGAGCCGTTTGGAATGACAACATTTCCAAACCGAGGACGTTCCGAAAAGCCCTACCGGGCTCCCGTGCGCGGGCGCGGCTCCGGACATGCATCAAAGCCGCGCGAGGAGGGGAACGGATCGATTCACGGAGCCGTTCGCGAACTATCTCAGGAGGGCGCCGCCGCGCGCCCCTTCCAGCCATGTTTGGAAAACGACATGACCTCCGCCGCCTCACGATTTCTCGCCCTGGGAGTTCTGGGCCTCGGGCTTGCGGGCTGCGGCCAGGAGGCGACCGTCCCGATCGCGCAGGGCTACGGCCCCAACCCGACGCTTCCCGAGCCGAAGACGAGCTGGACGCCGACCGTGAAGGTCGGCAAGGCGGTGGGCTGGAGCGGCGACGCGAAGCCGACGGCCGGGCAGGGCATGCAGGTCGTTGAATTCGCCGGCGGCCTGGATCATCCCCGCCGGGTCTACGCCCTGCCGAATGGCGACGTGCTGGCGGTCGAGACGGCCGAGCCCGCCAAGACCGACGAGGGGCACAATGAGGGGATCAAGGGCTGGATCGCCGGCCTTTTCATGCAGCGCGCCGGCGCCAAGGTGCCGAGCGCCGACCGCATCACGCTGCTGCGCGACGCCGACGGCGACGGCAAGGCGGAGTTCCGCTCGACGCTGGTGAAGGGTCTGCACTCGCCCTTCGGCGTCGTGCTGTCGAACGGCCGGCTGTGGATCGCCAACACCGACGCGATCGTCAGCGTGCCCTACAAGGACGGCGACACCGAGATCGCGGCCAAGCCCGAGAAGCTCGTCGACCTGCCGGGCGGCCCGCTCAACCACCACTGGACCAAGGACCTGACGGCCTCGAAGGACGGGAAGAAGCTCTACGCGACCTCGGGCTCCAACTCGAACGTCGCCGAGAACGGCATGGACGCCGAGAAGGACCGCGCCGCGGTGCTCGAGGTCGACGTCGCGGCCAAGGCCACGCGCCTGTTCGCCTCGGGCCTGCGCAACCCCAACGGCCCGACCTGGAACCCGGTGACCGGCGAGCTCTGGGTCGCGGTCAACGAGCGTGACGAGATCGGCTCCGACCTCGTGCCCGACTACATGACCTCGGTGAAGGACGGCGGCTTCTATGGCTGGCCCTACAGCTATTACGGCCAGCACGTCGACGACCGCGTCCAGCCGCCTCGGCCGGACCTCGTGGCGAAGGCCATCAAGCCCGATTACGCGCTCGGGCCGCACACCGCCTCGCTTGGCATGATCTTCAACGAGGGCGGCCTGTTCGGCGAGAAGTACAAGAACGGCGTCTTCGTCGGCCAGCACGGCTCCTGGAACCGCAAGCCGGTGAGCGGCTACAAGGTGATCTTCGTGCCCTTCAAGGACGGCAAGCCGTCCGGCCCGCCCGAGGACGTGCTGACCGACTTCCTCAACAAGGACGGCGAGGCGCAAGGGAGGCCGGTCGGGGTCGCGGTCGACAAGGCCGGCGGCCTGCTGGTCGCCGACGACGTCGGCAACAAGGTCTGGCGCGTGACGCCCGCAAAGGCGACGGCCGACGCGGGCGCCAAGCGGACGAGCGGCTGAGCGCAGTCGGGGAGCGTGACACGACGCAGGGCGCCTTGCTTCGGCGTCCTGCGTGCTTCGAGACGCCGTCCTGCGGACGGCTCCTCGAGCCATGAGGTAGGTTCAGTTTTGGCGCCCCTCTCCGGCCCTCATGCTGAGGAGCATGCCGGAGGCATGCGTCTCGAAGCACGCAGACCCTCGGTCCGGGTCTCGTTTCAGAACGGGGCAGGGCCCCCCATCTGGTGACGCGCCGGGTCAAACGCGCTAGTGCAGGGCCTCGCAAGCAAGGAGGCCCTCCGATGACCCTTGCGGTCGAACGCCAGGCCGACGACGTCGCCACGATCATGCGCGAGGTCGGCCGCCGCGCGCGCAAAGCTTCGCGGACGCTCGCTCTTGCGTCCCGCGAGGCCAAGGACGTCGCGCTCGTCGCCGCCGGCCGCCGGCTGCGCGAGACCGAGGCCGCCGTGCTCGCCGCCAACGCCGCCGACGTCGCCGCCGCGAAGGCCGCGGGGGTCGCGGGTTCGTTCATCGACCGACTGACGCTGACCCACGCCCGCATCGCCGCGGTCGCCGAGGGCCTCGAGACGGTCGCGGGCCTCGCCGATCCCGTGGGCGAGACCATTGCGTCATGGACCCGCCCCAACGGCCTGCGCATCGACCGCGTCCGCACGCCGCTCGGCGTGGTGGGGGTGATCTATGAGAGCCGCCCGAACGTCACCGCCGACGCCGGCGCGCTCTGCCTCAAGGCCGGCAACGCCGCGATCCTGCGGGGCGGGGCCGACAGTTTCAGATCCTCGGCCGCGATCCATGCCGCGCTGGTCGAGGGCCTCGACGAGGCCGGCCTGCCGACCGACGCGGTCCAGCTCGTGCCGACGCGCGACCGCGCGGCGGTCGGGGCCATGCTTTCGGGCCTCGACGGCAATGTCGACGTCATCGTTCCGCGCGGCGGCAAGGGACTGGTGGCGCGCGTGCAGCAGGAGGCGCGCGTGCCGGTGTTCGCGCATCTCGAGGGCAACTGCCACGTCTATGTGGCGGCCAACGCGGATCTCGAAATGGCGAGGTCGATCGTCCTCAACGCCAAGATGCGGCGCACCGGCGTCTGCGGCGCGGCCGAGACCCTGCTGGTCGACCGCGCGGTCGCCGCGAGCCATCTCGGCCCGCTGATCGCGGCCCTGATCGAGGCCGGCTGCGACGTCCGCGGAGACGCCGAAGCGCAGCTCGCCGACCAGCGCGTCACGCCGGCGACCGAGGAGGACTGGCGCACCGAATATCTCGACGCGATCATCGCCGTGAAGGTCGTGGACGGGATCGACGCCGCGATATCTCATGTCGAGACCTACGGCTCGCACCACACAGACGCGATCGTCACCGCCGACGAGCGGCTGGCCAAGAAATTCCTGGCCGAGGTCGACAGCGCGATCGTTCTGCACAACGCCTCGACCCAGTTCGCCGACGGCGGCGAGTTCGGCTTCGGGGCCGAGATCGGCATCGCGACAGGCCGCATGCACGCCCGCGGCCCGGTCGGCGTCGAGCAGCTGACCTCGTTCAACTACCGCGTCCACGGGACCGGCCAGACGCGGCCGTGAGGGATAAGGCGCGACGCCGCCGTCCCCCTCTCCCCAGCCAACTCCGCTGGTGCGGAGTTGGCCTCTCTTGCGTGCGCAAGTCGGAAACATCCGACTTGCGGTGGGAGAGGGTCGGGGTGAGGGGTGACGGCGGCGCCGTCTCCGGAAAGCGCGCCGCCCGCACCCCTCATCCGGCCGCCGCCTTCGGCGCCGGCCACCTTCTCCCTCAAGGGGAGAAGGGAAGAGCGGCCGCCGTTCCGAAGTGACCCGCCTCCTCACCCCCCGCCTCCCGCCTTATGCCCCCGGCTTGGCGATCGGGCTCTATGGCGGCTCGTTCAATCCCCCGCACGAGGCGCACCGCAAGGTCGCGCTCACGGCGCTGAAGCGCCTGAAGCTCGACCGCGTCTGGCTGCTGGTCACCCCCGGCAACCCGCTCAAGGACAACGCCGCGCTGCCGCCGCTCGACGAGCGGCTCGCGGCCGCGCGCCGGCTGCTCGCGCATCCCCGGGTCGAGGCCACGGGCGTCGAGGCCGCCATGGGCGTGACGCGGACCTACGACGCGCTTGCCTATCTCACGGCACGCTGCCCGGACGTCCGCTTCGTCTGGATCATGGGCGCGGACAATCTTGCGACGTTCCACCGCTGGGGCCGCTGGTGGGAGATCGCGGCGCGCGCGCCGATCGCCGTCGTCGACCGGCCGGGCGCGACCTTTTCGCCGCTTTCGGCTCATGCCGCGCAGGCGCTTTCGCGCTTCCGCGTCGACGAAGGCGACGCGGCGGGATTGGCCTGGATGGCGCCGCCGGCCTGGACCTTCCTGCACGGTCCGAGGTCCGATCTGTCGTCCACCGCCCTGCGTGGCCGAAAGGCCGCGGCGCAAAGCTTTCCGAGCCGTTAGCGCCGCCGTGGTTGAAATGTCGCAGCCATCGGCTTTAATCTGACGGAGCCGGAGCATGGTCCCCGGCCCTGAGGACGGCAGACGGAAGGCGAAACCCCTGTCCACCATAGCGCTGAAGGAGACGCCCCGTGTGGCGGCTCACTTGGGCGCCGGCGCCGCGAACGCGGCTCATCCGGCGTTGCTTCACCTCATCCTCGACGTGCTCGACGACAACAAGGCCGAAGACACCGTGGTCATAGATCTGCGCGGCAAGTCCGCGCTGGCCGACGAGATGGTGATCGCGTCCGGCCGCGCCACGCGGCATGTCGGCGCCATCGCCGACAAGCTGGTCGAAGAGCTGAAGAATGCGGGCCACGGCAAGGTGAAGGTCGAAGGCCTGCCGCATTGCGACTGGGTGCTGATCGATTGCGGCGACGTGATCGTCCACCTGTTCCGGCCCGAAGTCCGCGCCTTCTACAATCTCGAGAAGATGTGGTCGGCGGGACGCCCGACGGAACTGCCGCTGTCCTGAGCGCCGCTTAGAACGCGGTGCGCCTGGTCATTGCGGCGGTCGGCCGCCTCAAGGCGGGGCCCGAGCGCGAGCTCGCGCGCCGCTATGTCGAGCGGGTCGGCCAGATCGGCCGGGGCGTCGGCCTCGACGCCCCCGAGATCGTCGAGCTCGACGAGAGCCGCGCGCGCAGCGCCGACCAGCGCAAGCGCGATGAGGCCGCCGCGCTCAAGGCCGCCCTCGACCCGAAGCTCGCGCTGTTCGCGCTCGACGAGCGCGGCAAGCACCTGTCGAGCGAGGATTTCGCCGGCTTGATCGGACGGCGCCGCGACGACGGCGCGGCCGGCCTCGCCTTCGTGATCGGCGGCGCGGACGGGCTCGACCCTTCTCTGCTCGCGTCCGCCGATGTCCGCATGGCGCTCGGCGCCATGACCTGGCCGCACCAGATCGTCCGCCTGCTGCTCGCCGAACAGCTCTACCGCGCCGCGACGATCCTGGCCGGGCACCCGTATCATCGGGGGTGAGGCCACGTCATGCCCGCGCGGCAGCGCGGGTATCCACGACTTTCTAGGACCACCGAGTTC
>NZ_RYFI01000001.1:305449-306498 GCF_004103825.1 Hansschlegelia zhihuaiae | reverse complement strand
AAGGGGAGGGTGGACTTGGCCGCAAGGCCAAGGCCGGGTGGGGATCGGGCAGGATCGAGCTCAGTCCGGGACGATCCCCACCCGACCCTCGCTGCCGCGAGGCCATCTTCCACTTTGAAAGGGGAGGGACAGAGAGAGCAGCGCGCCGGGTGTGCCCTTGCGGCAATGGCTGGTACATCAGCCGCTGTCGGCGCGCCCGCGCCTCACGTGGTTGACGAAAGCTTAAAGTCCGCCGGCTCTAATCGCTCGATGATCCGTCCCGCTCTCTTCGCCCTCCTCGTCGGAGCGGCCCTTTCGGCCGCCGCGGGGGCGTCCGCGCAGGACGCGGCCGGGGCGCCCGACGCCGCGGCCGAGCAGCGGCGCGCGCTCGAAGCCGCGCGGGAGGATCTGAAGGGCGTCGAGGACCGGCGGCGCCGGCTCGCCGCCGAGGTCGAGGGGCTCAAGGGCGAGCGCGGCAAGCTGCAGGCCAGCATGGCGGCGGCCGTCGAGGCGATCCGGGCCAAGGAGCCGGCGGTCGACGAGCGCGGTCGCAAGATCGAGGAACTGGCCGAGTCGGAGCGGCAGCTGAAGGCCTCGCTCATGGCCCGCCGCGACGTTCTCGCAGATGTGATCGCGGCCCTGCAGCGCATGGGCCGCCAGCCCCCGCCGGCGCTTCTCGTCCGTCCCAACGACGCGCTCGAGGCGGTGCGCTCCGCGATCCTGCTCGGCGCCGTGGTGCCGGGCATGCGGGCCGAGGCCGAGGCGCTGGGGTCGGACTTGCGCCAGATGGTCCGGCTGAGGACGATGATGACCGAGGAGCGCGACGCGCTGGCGCGCGAGGTCGGGGAGCTCGCCGACGAGCGCGAGCGGCTCGCGGCGCTGGTCGAGGAGCGGCAGCGCCAGGAGGCCTCGCGGGAGCAGGACCTCGCGGGCGAGGCGCAGAAGGCGGCCGAGATGGCCCGCGGCGTCGGCGATCTCGAGGCGCTGATTCAGCGCATGGAGCAGGAGCAGGCGGCGCGCGCCGCCAAGGCCGCCGAGGCGGAGAGCGCGCGGATCGCGGCCGGGGCGGC
>NZ_RYFI01000001.1:286584-305385 GCF_004103825.1 Hansschlegelia zhihuaiae | reverse complement strand
CGCGCCCCCCCCCCGCCATGCCGTTCGGTCGGGCGAGGGGGCTTTTGCCGCTGCCGGTGTCGGGCAAACGGCTGAGCGGCTTCGGGGAGGGCGACGGCATGTTCGCCAAGGGGGTGCGATTCGCGGCGTCTCCGGGCGCGCCGGTCACGGCTCCGGCGGACGGCTGGGTGGTCTATGCCGGCCGGTTCCGGTCGCTCGGCCAACTCTTGATCCTCAACACCGGCGACGGCTATCATGTGCTTCTTGCGGGCATGGAGCGTATTTCCGTCGCATTGAACCAGTTTGTTCTCGCGGGCGAGCCCGTGGCGACGATGCGCAGCGCGAACGCCGGGAACGGACAACCGGCGACGTCATCGTCCGAACGGCCCGTGCTTTATGTCGAGTTCCGCAAGGACAAGGGCTCGATCGACCCCTCGCCCTGGTGGGCCGGGACCCCAGGCGAAAAGGCAGGCGGATGATGCGAAAGGTTTCTCTGGTCCTCTTCGGCGCGGTGGTCGGCGCCGCCGCCGCGGGCATGGCGATTCAGCCCCGCGCCTTCTTCGGCGCGCCCGCAGAGGCCGCGGGATCCGCCGACACCTATCGCCAGCTGAACCTTTTCGGAGACGTGTTCGAGAGGGTCCGGGCCGACTATGTCGAGAAGCCGGACGACGGAAAGCTCGTCGAGGCGGCGATCAACGGCATGCTGTCGGGCCTCGATCCGCATTCGAGCTACATGGACGCCAAGGCGTTCAAGGAGATGCGCACCAACACCGACGGCGAGTTCGGCGGCCTCGGCATCAAGGTCCAGATGTTCGAGAAGCTGATCCGCGTCGAGGGCGCGATCGACGACACGCCGGCCCAGAAGGCCGGCATCCGGGCCAAGGACATCATCACCCAGATCGACGGCCAGCAGGTCGAGGGCATGTCGCTCGAGCAGGCGGTCGAGAAGATGCGCGGGCCGGTCGGCACGCCCATCACCCTCACCATCCAGCGCGAGAACATCGAGAAGCCGGTCGAGGTGAAGCTCGTCCGCGACAAGATCCGGCTCGACTCGGTGAAGTGGGAGGTGATCGGCGACGATCTCGGCTACATCCGCGTCAGCCAGTTCAACGCCCAGACCTTCGAGATGATGAACAGGGGGCTCGACCAGATCGAGGCCAAGGTGCCGAACGACAAGCTCAAGGGCTTCATCATCGACCTGCGCAACAACCCCGGCGGCCTGCTCGACCAGGCGATCGCGGTCTCGGACGCGTTCCTCGAGCGCGGAGAGATCGTCTCTACGCGGGGCCGGAACCCCGAAGAGTCTCAGCGCTTCAACGCGCGGCCCGGCGACCTCGCCAAGAACAAGCCGGTGATCGTGCTGGTGAACGGCGGCTCCGCCTCGGCCTCCGAGATCGTCGCCGGCGCCCTGCAGGACCACAAGCGCGCGACCGTGCTCGGCACGCGCTCCTTCGGCAAGGGCTCGGTCCAGACCATCATCCCGCTCGGCGGCAACGGGGCGATCCGTCTGACGACGGCGCGCTACTACACGCCCTCCGGCAAGTCGATCCAGGCGAAGGGCATCTCGCCCGACATCGAGGTCAAGCAGGAACTGCCCGAGGACATGAAGGACAAGGACTTCGACACCAAGGGCGAAGCCGGGCTGAAGGGCCACCTCAAGAACGGCGACGACGAGCAGTCCGGCTCCTCGGCCTATGTCCCGCCGGAGCGCAAGGACGACAAGCAGCTCAACTACGCCCTCGACCTGATGCGCGGCATCCAGTCGAACGCCAACTTCCCGCCGCAGGGCAAGACCAGCGCGAACTAGGTGCGGGCCGAGCGGACGCCAATGACCAAGACCCCCGGATCCAGGATCCGGGGGTTTTTTGCTTTTGGACGGAGGGGTCGGGCGGCCCGCAACTTCTTCGGCGGGCGGAGCGCGAATCTTTTATGGTTCCGCGCGAGGAGCCGATGACCCAGGACGAGCTCAAAAAGCCGCTGGCCCCGAAAGCCGCGACCCGCGTCCGCCGCGCGCCGCGGCTCGGCGGCGTCGCGGCGCTCGCGCTCGCCTCCTGCGGCGCGCTCGGCGTGGTGGCGGCCTGGGCGCTGTTCGTGACCGATCCGCTCGGCGGCGAGCCGGTCGCGACCGCGTCGATCGAGCGCCGCACGGCCGCTCCCCTGACCCAGACCGCGGCGGCGCCCGAACCCGAGGACCCTCAGCCGAAATCGCGCGACGGCGTGCCGATCGTGCGGCCGGGCGACCCGATGCCCAAGGCTGGCCCCGTCATCATCCGGGTGCCGGGCGCGGACGATCCGTCCGGCGCCGGCGCGCCGCCGGCCAAAGCCGGCGAGGTCCAGACCGCGATGCTCGAGGAGAGCCGCCACGGCCAGCTGCCGCGGATCGCGGCCGACGGCCGCCGCCCGCTCGACGCCTATGCGCGGGCCGTGCGCGCCGCCGGCCCGAAGGTCGCGCTGGTCGTGGCGGGGCTCGGCGTCGGCCGCGAGGCGACCGCCGAGGCGCTGAAGACTTCGCCCGAGGTGACGCTCGCCTTCTCGCCTTACGGCTCGGACGTCGCGGATTTCGTGGAGGAGGCGCGCAAGGCCGGTCACGAGGTGCTGATCCAGACGCCCATGGAGCCTTTCGCCTATCCGTCCAACGATCCGGGCCCGCAGACCCTGCTGACCAGCCTGCCCGCGCCCGCCAATCTCGACAGGCTGCGCTGGGCGCTCGGGCGCGCCCGGGGCTATGTCGGCGTCGCGCCGCTGAGCGGCGCGAAATTCCTGCAGTCCGACGACGCGCTCGCGCCGGTCTTCACCGAGATCGCCCGGCGCGGCCTGATGTTTTTGGGCCAGGCCGGCTCCGAGAGCCGCTTCGGCGCGGTCGCCGAGCGAGCCGGCCTCGCCTTCGCCCGCGCCGGAACGCCGATCGACGCGGTCCCCGACGCCGCCGCGATCGACGCCGCGCTCGCGGCGCTGGAGCGAGACGCCAAGGCGAACGGGACCGCGGTCGGCTGGGCCGGCTCCTCGCCTCTCACGCTGAAGCGCATCGAGGCCTGGCGGACCGGCCTGAAGTCCCGCGGCGTGACGCTGACGCCCGTCACCGCCGCGCTCAAATCGCCGGGCCCGTCATGAACGACGCTCCGTCGGCGACGAGGCCCTATCGCCGGTGCGTCGGCGTCGCGCTGTTCAACGGCTCGGGTCGCGTCTTCCTCGGCCGGCGCCGCAACGCCTCGCGCGACGATCCGGCCGAGACGCCGCATCGCTGGCAGATGCCGCAGGGCGGCATCGATCGGGACGAGGCCCCGTTCGACGCCGCGCGGCGCGAACTCGCCGAGGAGACCGGCGTGCGCTCCGTCGAGCTGCTCGGCGAGGCGCCGGAGTGGTTTACCTACGACTTCCCGCCCGAGCTGATGGCCCGGACCCGCAGCGGCCGGTTCATGGGCCAGACGCAGCTCTGGTTCGCGTTCCGCTTTACGGGCGACGATCGCGAGATCGACCTGTCGCCGCCCGGCCACAAGCCCGAATTCGACGCCTGGCGCTGGGCGACGCTCGCCGAGACCCCGGGCCTGATCGTGCCCTTCAAGCGCGGCGTCTACGTCCAGGTCGCGAAGGCCTTCGCGCGCTTCGCGGGCTGACGGGATCACTCGGCCGCGCGATCGACCCGCGGTTCGATCCGCTCCTTGCCGTCGACCGTGACGC
The DNA here is from genome assembly GCF_004103825.1 of Hansschlegelia zhihuaiae. GTDB lineage: Bacteria > Pseudomonadota > Alphaproteobacteria > Rhizobiales > Methylopilaceae > Methylopila > Methylopila zhihuaiae. The sequence goes on along the minus strand of NZ_RYFI01000001.1, from coordinate 301,728 downwards.
GGCGCGACACGATCCGGTCGCCGGGGGCCACGGGTCCGAGCGGCACGTCGCGGTCGGGCAGGATGACGGTCGCCCGGTCCCCGACCATGACGATCAGCTGCGTGTGGTCGCGGACGGCGCCGACCGCCCACTGCTTGAAATTCTCGTAGAAGGGTTTACGCCGCCATGCGTCGGGCGCGGTCGGATCGACGTTGATGACGAAGGCCGCCTTGTCGGTGCTGCCATACATGACGAATTTGGAGCGGTCGGGCCGCCACTCGGGCCCGAAGCTCTCCCGCAGGAGCCATATGCAATGGAACGTTCGGCACTCGCCCGGCCGGTCCTCATAGATTCGGCACGCGCGGCCGATGTCGCAATGCGGGCACCAGCGAGCGGCAGGCTTGTCGAGTTCGACGATGCCCAGAACCTTGCAGCACATGGTGCATCCGCCGCAGCTTCGTTCCGCCATCGCTCCGTCCCATGATCCGACAGGGTCTCTTAGAGCATCGCGTCGGGTCTTGGCGAGCCGCCGCGCCTGCAGGCGCGGTCTGAGGCGCGCCTGATGTCCCCCGACGCCGTCGCCTTCGAGCGCCTCCGCGCGGCGTTCCGCTGGGAGATCCCCGAGCGCTTCAACATCGCCGAAGCGATCTGCGACCGCTGGGCTCGGCGGGAGCCTGAGCGCCTCGCGATCCTGACCAAGCATCCCGGCCATGCCCTCGAGCCGACGAGCTATGGCGAGCTCGCCCGCGCCTCGCACGCGCTCGCGGCCGGGCTTGCGAAGCGGGGCGTCGCACGGGGCGACCGGATCGCCGTGCTGCTGCCGCAGGGCGCGGAGGCGGTCGTCGCCCATCTCGCCTGCTCCCGGCTCGGCGGCGTCGCCGTGCCGCTCGCGCTCGCCTTCGGGCCGGACGCGATCGAATACCGGCTAGCCGATGCGGACGCCCGGGCGGTCGTGACCTGCGCCGCCGGGCTCGAGAAGCTGGCCGAGATCGAAACCCATCTGCCCGAGCTGTCGGTCGTGGTGTCGACCGACGGCGCGGAGGGCGGGGCGCTCGACTACCGGGCGCTGGTCGCGGAGGGCGGCGAGGTTCCGTTTGTCGACACGACGCCGGACGATCCTGCGCTCATGATCTACACCTCCGGCACCACGGGCCCGCCCAAGGGCGCGCTGCATGGCGGGCGCGTGCTTCTCGGCCACCTGCCGGGCTTTGGGCTCACCCATGACGGCTTCCCGCGGGACGGCGACCGCGGCTGGACGCCGGCCGACTGGGCTTGGGCCGGCGGGCTGCTCAACCTGCTGATGCCGTGCCTCTACGAGGGCGTGGCCGTCGTGGCGCAGCCCACGACCAAGTTCAATCCGAACGCGGCCTTCGCGCTGATCGAGGAGGCGAAGGTGAAAAACGCCTTCATCCCGCCGACGGCGCTGCGGCTGATGGCGCAGGTCGAGGCGCCGCGCGAGCGCTGGCCGGGCATCGCGCTCCGCACGCTGGTCTCGGCCGGCGAGCGGCTGACGGAGGCCTCCTTCGACTGGTGTCGCGAGGCGCTCGGCGTGCCCGTCAACGAGGTCTACGGCCAGACCGAGTGCAACTACGTGCTGGCCTCGGCGGCGTCGCTCGGCGTCTCGCGCGCGGGCTTCACGGGCAAGCCCGTCCCCGGCCACGAGGTCGCGCTGTTCGACGAGGAGGGGGCGCCCTGCCGGCCGGGCGAGCAGGGCGAGATCTGCATTCGTCGCCCGGACCCGGTGATGTTCCTGGAATACTGGCGCCAGCCCGAAGCGACGGCGACGCGCTTCCGCGGAGACTGGCTGAGGACCGGCGACCAGGCGGTCATGGACGAGGAGGGCTATTTCCGCTTCGTCGGCCGCGACGACGACGTCATCACCTCGTCGGGCTACCGCATCGGCCCGAGCGACATCGAGGACTGCCTCGCCCGGCATCCGGCGGTCGCGCTCGCGGCGGCGGTGGGCAAGCCAGATCCGATGCGGACGGAGATCGTGAAGGCCTTCGTTCAGTTGAGGCCGGGGGTCGAGGCGACCGAGGCGCTGGCCGAGGAGCTGAAGCGTTTCGTCCGCCAGCGGCTCTCGCACCACGAATATCCGCGCGAGATCGCGTTCGTGGATCAGCTTCCGCTGACGACGACGGGAAAGATCATCCGGAGGGAGTTGAGGGGGCGGGGATAGCGCCGCCCGCATGTCCCGGCCTTGAGCCGGGACCCATTGTGCTCTGCGCTCTGAAGGTCGGCCCCGCCGGTGACGCGCCATCTTGCCCCCCGCTGCGCCGAATGGGTCCCGGCTCAAGGCCGGGACATGGGCGCGGCGGGTCAGATCAAGGGCGGCGTCTGATGTTGGGCAAGATCGTCAGGGGAAACAGGGATAGCGCCGCCCGCATGTCCCGGCCTTGAGCCGGGGCCCATTGTGCTCCGCGCTCTGAAGGTCGGCCCCGCCGGTGACGGGCTGTCCGCCCCCCGTGCCGAATGGGCCCCGGCTCGAGGCCTAAAGACTATCGACGGCTTCGACGCTTGTCTTCCGCCCCCGCCGCGCCGAATGGGTCCCGGCTCAAGGCCGGGACATTGGCGTAGCGCGCCTCACGCCGCCTTCTTCTGCTCCACCGCCTTGTGCTGGGCGTCGTAATAGTTCGCCTTGTCGCCGAACACGACGCGGCGGAGCAGGCGGCGCATGGTCTCGCTCTTGCGGAGCGGCTCGAGCGCCGAGCGGGCGGCGGTGTAGGCAGCGACCTTGAGGCCGTCGAGCGCGGGCTTCGCGCCGGGCGCGGCCTGCGGAAAGCCCTTCTCGCGCAGCCACGCGTTCATGAAGATCAGCTTGTTGCGGCGGACCACGTCGGCCGAGCGCCAGGTGATGGCCATCGAGATCGAATAGCTGTCGCCGGTCCTGACCCAGTGCGGGACCTGGTAGGGCACGAACACGCCCTCGCCGGGCTTCAGGTCGTAGACCTTGGCGCGCGCCTCGAAGCGCTCCTCGTAGGGCAGGTTGCGGTGCTTGGAGGGCGCGCTCTCGAGCAGCTCCTCGGAGACCAGAGCGCGGTCCTCATTGTCGAACAGATGGAAGAATTTCGGCCCGTGGATCTGGACGAAGAAATTGTCCTCGTTGTCGCAATGGAACGGCGTCGTGGAGTTCGCCGAGGAGACGAAGATGAAGCCCTCGATCTCGCGGAAGCTCGCGCCGTCGAGGCTCTGATGGCCGAGCTGGCGGGCGATCGAGAGCAGCGCCTGCTCCATCATCTCGCGATAGGCCGGCACGTCCTCGACGCGCTTCAGCACCATCCAGGCGCCTGCTGTCTCGATCTGGCGCACCACCTCCTCGGGCGAGAGGTCGACCAGGGGCGTGTCTTCGGCTTTCTGGTTCACCGAGACCTTGCCGGAATTGTATTCGATGCGGTCGCGCGGCAGCTCGCGGGTCAGCTCGATCAGCCGCGGCAGCTGCAGCAGCGGATGGCCGACGAGGTCGTGCTCGATCTTGAAGTGGCGGAGCGGGTAGCGGGAGGCGAGGTCGCCGGCCTCGGCGGTGAGCGCGGTCATCGGGATCGGTCCTTCAGCCGGTGGTAGAGGTTGCGGGCCTTGAGGCGGGCGGCGCGGCGGGCGCGCTCCGTCCTGGCCGCGAGAGGAAGCAGGCGCGCGGCGCCGGGGCTCAGCGCGATCATCCAGTCGCCCAGCACCAGGCGCTCCCGCCAGACGTGGTCGATCATCGGATGGTTGGCGATCGCGGTCGAGTCGACGGCGTCGATCCCGGGGTCGTCGAGCATGCGCCGCGTCAGTTCGAGCGTGAGCTGGACGCCCGGCGAGCACCGCGAGAGCCCTTCGTCATAGGCGACCTTGTAGAACCAGGCCTGTCGCCCGCTGGTGAGTACGAGCCCGGCCGAGACCAGCTTCTCGCCGACGAAGAGCTCGAGGACGCGGGCTTCGCCCTTGCCGGCGCGGCCGGCGAACAGCTCGCGCACGAATTGGAGCTGGTCCTCGTGGAAGCGCATGGCCGAGCGGCTCTCGCCTTTCCAGCCTGCCGCCTCGAGCTCCAGGAACCGCTCGAGCGCCGCCGCGACGTCTTCGGGCGACCGCGACTCGCGCCAGCTCGTCGGGCCGTCGTCGGCGAGCCGCCGGAACTGGCGGCGAAGCTCCTTCAGCTTCTTTGCGGACAGCGAGGCGGTCAGATAGCCTTCCGCCGTCTCGTTCGAGCGCAGCATGGCGCGGCCATGGCTCTCGATCCGCACGAGCGAGCGGCCCGTGAAGGCGACCGCGGCGCGCACCGCGTCGGCGGTCGGCCCGCTCTCGGGCAGGAAGCGGAACAGGAAGAGCGACTGGCCCATCTCCGAAAGGCCGTCGAGCAGTCCTTCGATTGCGAGCGACGCGCGCTCGCGATCGACCATCGGCGCGCCGAGCGCTCCGAAATAAGCCCAATGGGCGCTGGTCTGTCCCGACAGCCCCGGCATGATCCGATAGGAGACGACCGGCACGACGCCGAGCAAGCGTTCCGGCGCCAGCGCGTCCCAGACGACGGCGAGCCGCACGTTGCGGACCGATTTCAGATGACGGGCCGCGATCGCGAAATCCGCTTCGCAGAACACGTTGCGCTGAAGCGCGCGCGACGACAGGTCCTCCCAGGCGGCTCGATGCTTGGCGAGAGCCTCGATGGTCGTCAGCTCGAAGCGGACTGGCTCGGCCCGGGCCATGGGCGCGACCAGCTCGTCGCCCGTCGGCATCGGCAGCGCGAGCATGTCGGTGACGGCGTCGCCGGTCGCGATGCGCGCCGAGTTGGGATGCGGGGCCGGCCCGCGGCCCCAGGGCAGCGCGCCGAGACCGAGCCTGCGCCGGGTGATCCAGAACAGGATGACGGATTCGGCGACCTGAGTGATCGAGGTCGCGATCGCGGCGCCGGTCATCCCGTAGTCCGGCACCAGCGTGAAGCAGAGGGCGACGTTGAGCGCGAAGGCCCCGCCATAGACGCTCGCGCAGATGTTCTGCTGGCCGAGCATGTTGAGCAGCCGCTCGAGCGGGCCGACCACCGAGCGGGCGAGCAGCCCGACCGCGATGATGTAGAGCAGCTGGTAGCCCTCGGTGAAGTCCGAGCCGAACAGCCACAGGATCGGCCAGCCGACCGCGAGCAGGATCGCGCAGCCGGCGAGCGACGGCCAGAAGGTCCAGCGCGCGGCGTCCCGCACCATGGTGGCGAGCCGGGCGTGGTCGCCCGCGACCGCATATTCGGTGAAGCGGTGCGCGACCGCGGCCGACACCGAGAACGACACGAAGGCGACGAGCGACATCACCTTCACGGCCGCATAATAGACCGCGACGTCGTGCGGCGGGTGGAACGCCGACAGGATCAGCACGTCGGTGTAGGCGAGCAGCAGGTAGAAGCCCTCGACCATGAAGATCGGCAGCGACACCTTCATCCAGGTCTTGGGCGCGTAGGCTCGCGGGCCGGGCGGGACCTTCCGCTTCAGCCGGCGGCCGAGCATCAGCAGTTGCGCCAGCGAGGTCGCCCAGGTGGCGATCACGGTCGCGGCCATCGCGGTGGTCGCGGTCGGCGCGAACTGCTCGTAGCTCAGCGCGCCGAGCAGCGCGAGGATCAGCAGCGGGCGCACGAAGTAGGCCGGCGCGAGCGCGACGTCGATCCAGTTGTGCGAGCGCGCGATGCCGTCCTGCACGTCGGTCAGCACGTACATCGGCACGCAGACCAGCGCGAGGTAGAGCGGGATGACGGTCCAGCTCTCGAGGTGCTCGGCGAACAGCCAGATGCCGCCGAGCCCAAGAACCGCGATCGAGGTCGAGATCGCCATCGCCATGACGCGGCTGCCGAGCAGGAAGCCGCGCAGCAGCTTGAGCTCGCCGGATTCCGAATATTCCGGGATGAAGCGCTGCGGAGCCGAGGCGAGGCCGAGGCTGGTCAGGCCGCCGAGCAGCAGCACCCAGGTCCAGACATAGACATAGACGCCGTATTCGGTCTGCCCCATCCAGCGCGCGAGCAGGATCTGCGACGCGAACGCGATGCCGGCGTTGACCACGCGGATGAGAAACGCCGAGCCCGCGACCTTCTGGGCGACGGCGGTGTCGGACCGGTCTGCCAGCAGCGCGCGCAGCCGCGCGGCGAGCCCCGCAAGGCCGCCCGGCTTGCCGCCTGCGCCGAACCCGGCGCCCACGTCCATGTGCATGTCGGGCTTCGTCCCCATCGTCACGCGGATGTCCTTAGCGCGAACGCGTTTAAGGATGGGTTCGGGAAGAGCGTAAACGAAGCCGTTCCGGAAAGGCTCGCCTTTTAGTGATCCGGCAGCCGAGCCGGCGGCGTAATGTGGAATCGGTCAAACTATCAACTGTCTGTCACAGCCAGCCCCTAGTCCTTCGCGGTCTGAAACACCCGCCAAGGAGCGCCTCATGCGCGGCCCCGGTCAGCCTTCCGATCCCACCCGTCGTCTCGTCCTGTCGCGCGCGGCGCTCGCCCTCGGCGGCGCCGCGGCGCTGTCCGTATTCCCCCGTCCGGCGCTGTCGCTCGCCAACCGCCGTCCCCTGCTGCCGTCCGGCGTGCAGAGCGGCGACGTCGGCGCCCACAACGCCATGATCTGGGGCCGCGCCGACCGGGCCTCGCGCATGACGGTCGAATGGTCCACCACCGAGAGCTTCAAGGAGGTCCGGCGCGTCGCGGGCCCCGACGCGATCGGCGGCTCGGACTTCACGGCCCGCATCGATCTTCGCGGGCTGCCGGAAGGCCAGGACATCTTCTACCGCGTGAGCTTCACCGACCTGAAGGACCTCGGCGCCGTCAGCGAGCCGGTCGTCGGCCGCTTCCGCACCGCGCCGGCGAACACGCGCGACGTCAGCTTCGTCTGGACCGGCGACACGGTGGGTCAGGGCTGGGGCATCAACCCCGATTTCGGCGGCATGAAGGCCTATGAGGCCATGCGCCGGACGCAGCCGGACTTCTTCATCCACTCCGGCGACACGGTCTATGCCGACGGCCCGCTGCAGGCCGAGGTCGACCTCGGCGGCGGCCGCCGCTGGAAGAACATCGTCACCGAGGCGAAGTCCAAGGTCGCCGAGACGCTCGGCGAGTTCCGCGGCCAGCACGAATACAACCTGATGGACGACAATGTCCGCCGCATGTACGCCGAGGTGCCGCTGTTCGCGCAGTGGGACGACCACGAGACCACCAACAACTGGTATCCGCAGGAAGTCCTCGAAGACGAACGGTACAAGGTGAAGAGCGTAGCCCTGCTCGCCGCCCGGGCGCGCCGCGCCTTCTTCGACTACATGCCGATCCGCATCGACCAGCAGGACCCCGAGCGGATCTACCGCAAGGCGTCCTACGGGCCGCTGCTCGACGTGTTCTTCCTCGACATGCGCAGCTACCGCGGCCCCAACACCACGAACCTCCAGACCACGCGCTCGGAGGAGACTGCGATCCTCGGCGAGCGGCAGGTGCGCTGGCTGAAGGACCAACTCGCGAAGAGCCGCGCGACCTGGAAGGTGATTGCCGCCGACATGCCGATCGGCCTCGAGGTCCCGGACGGGACCAACTGGGAGGCGATCGCGAACGGTGAGGACGGCAAGCCGAAGGGCCGCGAGTTCGAGATCGCCGAGCTGCTGCGCTTCATCAAGCGCCGCGAGATCAAGAACACCGTGTGGGTCACCGCCGACGTGCACTACACGGCGGCGCACCACTACCACCCGAACCGCGCGAAGTTCCAGGACTTCAACCCGTTCTGGGAGTTCGTCGGCGGCCCGATCAACGCCGGAACCTTCGGCCCGAACCCGCTCGACATGACGTTCGGCCCCGAGGTCGTGTTCCAGAAGGTCCCGCCCGCCAGCCAGGCGAACCTGTCGCCGATGGACGGCCACCAGTTCTTCGGCCACGCGGCGATCAAGGGCCGCACCGGCGTGCTGACCGTCACGCTCAAGGACCTCGACGGCAAGGACCTGTACAGCGTCGACCTCGAGCCTGAGGCCTGATCGAGGGCTGGCAGGGACGCGCGATCCCCTCTCTGCGCGGCAGGGAGGGGAGACGGGTGCCAGGAGCACACGACGTCAAGCGCTACGAGCGCCAGATAGTGTCGCAGTTTGAATTTGGCCCTGGAAGGCGGTCGGAAAAGAGGGCGATGGGACTCGCAGATTCTTTTCGCTCATTGACACGGTTGCGAAGCCCCGCGACCTTCGCGCCATGTCAGCGACACCCATCGACGTCCAAGCCCGCCTTGAATACGCCAGAGCCGCAGTGGCCGTCCTCCGTGCCCTGCGGATCATGGACACCAAGATGCGCTATGGCCAGTTCGCGGAAGCGATCGGACTGATATCCGATGGCGGTAAATGGGAGCCGTGGCACCAGCAGCAGGTACGGGACATTCTGGTCTTAGTCGCAGCGACTGAAGGCCAACCGGGCGCTCAAATCGCTAGCCCGCTGGAGTTTGATCGGATCGTCAACAAGGACGGCACGCCCGGCGCGGGTTTCCATAAGACCAGCAAAATCCTGTCTGCTAATGTCGGCACATAAGAAGCCCGACACGCGCCGGTAGTTTCGTGGTGTTATTTTCGGAACAATTTCTTAGACAAACCGCTTTGTCGAATCATCGACGACAGCACAAATTGTCCCACAACGTCGTTCTCGTTGTGGGGCGCATAGGTTACAAGCCAAACCTTGCCACTGTGCTCACCGCGATAGCAGCGGGCTCCCGCCATCGTGTCGATGAAGCTTAAAACCGTGAGCAAGGATAATAGCTAGAAATTCAGCGTACGTGCATTTTAAGCTGGGCACGCGATGTCAAAACCGGCTCTCACTTCGTCTCTTTCTCGAGAATCGGTACGCATCGTATGCAGGAAGTAGCCAAATGCCAGCTTTAGCCTAAGGAAAAGCGGCGCTCTCCTGTGCAAAAGCTGTTGGGCCACCTCAGGAGATTCCGCCATCGCGCTCTTTATATATTCGCCAATGGCTTGGTTCAGCCGCGCTTTCGCCTCGTCGAAAGTGCGCGCTTCCACCGCGATATCCAAATCCACGCAAATGGCCTGAATGTCGCCGGGCCGTCCAAACGCAAAGCACTGGAGTGTGCGTTTGGTCATTTTTCAAACGTCTCCATCGCTCTCAAAACACGTGTACAGGATACAACAGATAGGCCTAATTTCGATAGGCTACCAGCGTTAGCCGATGTCACATTTCGTAGCGCTAAAACGCAGTGCATTCGCGCAACAAAATGCGCGATGAAATCGCGTTAAAAATATTCGTCGCGTTCAAGCCGCAATTCGCTCTTTGTAAGGTCCGCGCTTGCCTGGCGTCTCTCAAAGGTCGAGGAACATATTCCTTGACATTCGCCCCCGCCCATGCTCTCATTCCGTCACCCTTCCTCGTCGCGGAAGGCGTGTCCGGACCGGCCGGGCGTGCGGGGGAGGGGCGGCGCCTGCGCCTGCGAGCACCGGAGCTCGCGGTCCCGGGACGCCGGCCGCTGGGGTGGTGGGTCTGATGGGACGGCGACGTCTCGTCTGGGCCGCCCGCTCTGAAAGCCGCCCGTCCCGCATTATGACGGGGCCGCGTCATCGAGACGCCTTAAGGGCGGGGTCTTGGGTCCTCCGACCCAGGACGCCGCGCCGGAGCAGCTGGCGAAGCGGTCGGTGAGAAGACGTCGCGCGCGGGGCACCGGGCGACCGGATCGCCGAACACTGACGGCATGTGGTGGCCCGGCGCCCTGCGCCTTCCCACTGAGGTTTGGTTGCGTGACCAGAGCTGGCTTCGATAGCGACGGCTGATCCGGCCGGCGGCCGAGGAGGCGCGTCTTCTCCCTCCCCTTTCAAAGGGGAGGGTGGACGGGCGAAGCCCGGCCGGGTGGGGACCGGACAGGATGAGGCTCGACCTTCGCCGTGCGCTCCACGCCCCAAGCCCCCTCCCGGCCCTTCGCTTCGCTCAGGTCCACCCTCCCCGCTGCCGCGGGGCAGGGAGAAGGGAGCAGCGCTCGCCGCGCCCCTCTCCCGCTTGCGGGAGAGGGTAAGGGTGAGGGGGCGCGGCGGAGGGCTCTCAGGACGTGGCGCCTCGACCGGAAGACGGCGTCTCGCCCATGACAGACCCTCACCCCGGCCCTCTCCCGCAAGCGGGAGAGGGGGAAGGGCGCCGCCCGTTCCCTCAGCGCACAGAACCGTTCGCTCTCGTCTCAGACAGCGGCGCCTCGCCGGAGCCAGACTGCGCGGCCGTCTCCCGGCGAGGAGCGGCCGCGCCGGCCGGACCAGGCGGTCCGCGCCGCGGCGACAATCAAGAAGATGAAGGGATGGCGATGACCAAGACACTCCGATCGCTGCATCGGTCAGCCTTGCTGGCCGGAGCGGTCGCGTTCGCGCTGGCGTCGGTCTGCGCGCCGACGACCGCCCGGGCCGACGAGGACGACGCCCAGACGGCGGCCGCCGGCGAGGTTCCGCAGGACACGCTCAAATCGCCCATGCACCTGAAGGACGAGGGCGTGTTCTTCGTCAATGGCGACGTCATCAAGGCCAAATACCCGACCTCGCCCGACCCGGTCCCGGGCAGGGTGATGATCAACCAGATGTATGTGCACTACCGGATCCCGGTGTCGGCCAAGAAGACGCCCGTCGTCATGGTGCATGGCGGCGGCCTGACAGGCGTGACCTATGAGACGACGCCGGACGGCCGCGAGGGCTGGGCGACCTATTTCGTGCGCAAGGGCTACCCGGTCTATGTCGTCGACATTCCGGGCCGCGGCCGCTCGGGCTTCAATGTCGAGGCGATCAACGAGGCGAAGGAGACCGGCGACGTCACGGGCCTGCCGGTGATCCGCCGCACCACGCTGAACGACGCCTGGGCGTCGTTCCGCTTCGGTCCGGAATACAAGAAGAAATATCCGGGGGTGAAATACCCGCTCGACCACGTCACCGACTTCGCCGGCCAGGGCGTGCCCTATGGCGAACTGACGCTCGAAGGCGGCGCGCTGGTGCAGAACGCGAACGCCGTCACGGCGCTGTTCGAGAAGATCGGCCCCGCGATCCTGCTGGTGCATTCGCAGTCCGGCCCGACCGCCGACATGGTGGTGGGCCGCCGCCCGGACCTCGTGAAGGCCGTCATCAATGTCGAGGGCAACCAGCTCACGATCCCGACCGACGAGCAGATCGCGGCCTATCGCAACGTGCCGGACCTCGAGATCTTCGGCGACAATGTCGAGGGCAATCCGAGCTCGACCGGCCAGTCCCGGCTCGACGGCCGCACCGCGGTCGTGAAGCGGATCAGGAAGGCCGGCGGCGACGCCAAGGTCGTCCAGCTTCCCTCCGTCGGCTTCAAGGGCAACACCCACATGCTGATGCAGGACAGGAACAACCTGAAGGTCGCCGACTATCTGCTCGACTGGCTCGCCGAGAAGGTGAAGGAGTGACCAGGGCCGCCTGAGGGGCGGTCAGCCCGCGAAGCCGCCTTCCGCCAGGAACGCCGTCTCGGCCGGGCTCGAGTCCCGGCCGAGCACGGCGTTGCGATGGGGGAAGCGGCCGAAGCGGTCGATGATGTCGGCGTGGAGCTCGGCGTAGACGAGACCGTTCGGGTCGCCGAGCTTCGCGAACAGCCGCACGCTTTCGCGCTGGAGGACGGCGTCCTCGGCGTGCTCGAAGGGCAGGTAGAAGAACCGGCGCATCTGGTTGGTGACCCTCAGGTCGAGCCCGCGGGCGATCGCGGCGGCCGCGATCGCGACGGCGCGGGCGTCGCTCGCAAAGGCGCGCCTGGTTCCGCGGAACAGGTTTCGGGGCGCCTGGTCGAGCAGGATCAGCAGGGCGCAGGCGCCGAGCGGCGTCTCGTCCCAATGGTCGAGCGCGCCGACGGCGGCCGCGTCGTGGAGCCCGCCGAGCCGCAGCCGCACCAGCGCGTCGAACGCGCTGGATTTCGTGAACCAGCGATCGTAGCCGGCCGCCCGCCAGAACGCGACGACCCCGAGCGCTTCCGGCGGCGTGCTCACACCCGCACCCGCTTGGCCGCGACGTCCTCGTAGAGCGCGGCGTCGAGGGGGGCGTAGCGCCGCTCGGCGGGGCAGGCGAGATACATCGGGTCGGAGACCAGCCGCGGGTCGCAGCCCTCCCGCACGAGGTCGACCTTGCGCTGCTTGAAGGTGCCGGTGACGTCGAGCTCGCGGCCGAGCCGCAGGACGACGGGCCGGGCGAAGGCCGGCAGGCTCCGCTCGATATGGGCCGCAAGCCCTGCGAGGTCGATGCCTTCCGGCTCCGGCACCAGCATCGCCATGCCGGCCCGCCCGTCATGGCCGGGAATCGCGACGCCATAGACATTGACGTCCTTGACGCCGGGAAACACCGAGATCGCCTCCTGCACCTCGGAGGTCGCGACGTTCTCGCCCTTCCAGCGGAAGGTGTCGCCGATGCGGTCGACGAAGTAGAAATAGCCGTCGGCGTCGCGCCGCATGATGTCGCCGGTGCGGAACCAGCGGTCGCCGGTCTCGAAGGCGTCGGCCAGCACCTTGCGCTTCGTGGCCTCCGGGTCGGCGTAGCCCTCGAAGCGCGCGGAGGGCCGCGTCGGGTCGTTGAGGATCTGCCCGATCGCCTCGCCGGGCTCGTCGGGGCCGCATTCGACGCAGAAGCCGTCCGGCCCGCGGACCGCCTCGCCGGCCTCGACGTCGAACTTGACGATCTTCACCGGGAATTTGCGCTTCATGTACCAGGCGATGCGCCCGACGGCGCCCGGCATTCCGTCGAAATTGAACAGCGCGACGTTGCCCTCGGTCGCCGCGTACCATTCGAGGATGGTCGGGATCCTGAAGCGGCGCTGGAACTCGGGCCAGACGTCGGGCCTGAGGCCGTTGCCGCAGACCAGCCTGAGCTTGTGGCGCTTCTCGGCCTCGCATTCCGGGGTGTGGATCAGGTAGCGGCAGAGCTCGCCGATATATTGCGCGAGCGTGCAGCCGCTCTCGACCACGTCGTCCCAGAACCGGCTCGCCTGGAACTTCTCGCGGATCACCACCGAGGCGCCGGCGATCAGCGGGCTGCCGGCCGCGATCACGCCGCCCGCCGTGTGGTACATCGGCAGGCACTCATACATCCGGTCGTCGGGCCGGATGCCCATCGCCCCGCAGAAGCCGTGGGAGATCGCCATCAGTCGGTAGTGGTTGATGTTCGCCGCCTTCGGCAGGCCTGTGGTGCCGCTCGTATAGATGTAGAGCGCCCGGTCCTCGATGGTGAGCTGCGGCAGGTCGCTGGCCGGGAGCGCGTCCCGCGGCAGCGCCGCGACCGCCTCGTCGATGCGCGGCCAGCCGTTCTCGCCGGCTCCGTGCAGCCACACCTTCGGTCTAGGGTCGCAGGCTACGAGGCACTGCGCAGAGGCGTAGGCCGCCTCCAGCTCGGCGGCCACGACCACGTGCGTCGGCCTCACGATGGTGACGCCATGCGCGAGCGCCGCGCCCGACAGATTGGTGTTGAGCAGCGCGACCGCGCCGCCGATCCGGGTCACGCCGACCCAGAACGCCAGATAATCGGGCCGGTTCGGCATCATCAGCGCGACCGTGTCGCCCTTCTGGACGCCATTCTGCTTCGCCCAGCGCGCATAGGCGTTGGCGCGGCCGTTCAGCTCCTCATAGGTGTAGGTCTCTCGCTCCGAGATCAGCGCGAGCCGGCCGCGATGCGTCTCGGCCAGTTCGGCGATCACATGTGGAAATACGCGGCTGCGGTTCTTGCCGATGTGGGTGGTGGCCTTCAGGGCGCGAAGCACGCCGGACAGACACGCGAACTCCCGTGCGATGCGCGACCTCGCGGCCATGGGGTCTCCTCACGCGCGCTCTTGGGTCCGCGCCGCGACGGCGGTCGTGAAGAGCGTCTCGTTTCGAGCATGAAGCCTGCGCGGGGAGACGCTGTCCACCCTGTTCGGGCGCCCCTTATGACGTTGTGAGGCGTCACCCGAGCAGCCCCCGCCCGCGCGGGGCGAGCGGATTGTCGAACAGCGCGTCGCGATCGGGACGGTCCGGCGCGGCCTGCCCGGCGAAGGCGGCGTAGAGGCCGGCCAGAAGGTCAGGCGCGAGGTTCTCGCCGATCGCGACGAGGCGCGTGCGCGCGTCGCCGTCCGGCCAGGCGTCGAGAAATCGCGGTTCGGCGAAGATGTGGCGCACGCCCTGCAGGACGAGCGGGCGGTCCGGCTCTTCGGCGATCTTCACGAGACCTTTCAGTCGCAGGAGCTTCGGGCCGTGTGCCGAGCGCAGCAGCTCGACGAAGAGATCGTAGGACGCGCGGGTCAGCGCCGCCTCGCTGGCGAGCGAGACCGTCGAGATCGCGCCATGCCCGGTCGGCGCCGCGGTCAGGTCGCGCGCGCGGATCGGCGCCTCGGCGACGAGCTGGGCGGCGTCGATCTCGGTCGCGTCGACGATGGATGCGAGCGGCGCGAGTTTGGCGATGAGGGCGCGGGTTCGCGCGAGATCCTCAGGCGCCGCGAGGTCGGTCTTGGAAATTGCGACCATATCGGCCATCGCGATCTGCCGGCGCGCATCCGGATGGTCCTCGACGGTCTTCGGCGCGTTGGTCGCGTCCGCGACGGCGACCAGCGACGCGAGCCGGTAGCGCATCGCAAGATAGGGGTGGAGGATCAGCGTCTGGAAGATCGGCCCCGGGTCGGCGAGGCCGCTGGTCTCGAGCACGAGCCGCGCGAAGGGCGGGATGCGGCCATTATCGCGAGCGCGCAGCAGGTCCTCGAGCGTCGCGATCAGGTCTCCGCGGAGCGAGCAGCACAGGCAGCCGCCCGCGAGCGCCACGACGCCGTCGGCGACATGCTCCACCAGCAAATGGTCGACCGCGATCTCGCCGGCCTCGTTGACCAGCACGGCGGCGTCCGCGAGCGCCGGGTCGCGCAGCAGGCGGTTGAGCAGCGTGGTCTTGCCGGCTCCGAGGAAGCCGGTGAGCACCGTGAGCGGGATGGCAGCAGGACGCTCGGGCATCAGAGGACGGCCGCGGCTGCGCGCCTCAGAACGCCGAATTGCGCCCGTCGGGAGCGGCGTTGCGGTAGATCGCGCCGGTGGTTGGCTGCGCGCCGGCGGAGGCGTCGATCGCGGGCTTGAGGTCGATCTTGGTCCTGCCGGTCTTCTGCTTCGTGGCCTTCGGCTTCGCGGCCTTGCCCTTGGTCGCCTTGAGCGAGCGGACCTTGGCGGAGCCGGGCTTGACCGCCTGACCCGAGACCGCCGGCGCGGCGGTGGGCGGGTTCGGCGC
>NZ_RYFI01000001.1:282685-286524 GCF_004103825.1 Hansschlegelia zhihuaiae | reverse complement strand
GGCGGCGCCCTGCGGCTGGCCGGCCACAGGGGTCGCGTAGACCATCACCGGCGACACGGCGGGCTTCGACTTCAGCCGGTCCGCCCAGGGATGGGCGTCGAGCTGGAGCCGGCGCGCCGCCCGGACCTTTGCGCCCTCCTTGCCGCACATCTCCGAGCGGAGGTCGACCGGGAAAGCGGCCGTCGGGGTCGGCAGCGAGGCGATCGGGCCGAGGGCCTTGGCTGCCGAAAAGCCGCGCTCGAAAGCGTCGACCGCGATCTCGGAGCGCTCGAGCGGCGAATAGGCGCCGAGCACGACCGTCACCAGCCGCCGCCCGCCGCGCGAGGCGGTCGCGACCACGTTGTAGCCGGACGAGCAGACATAGCCGGTCTTCATGCCGTCCGCGCCGGGATAGCGGCCGATCAGGCCGTTGTGGTTGCGGATCGTGCGGTCGCCGATCTTGATGGCGTCGAGCGCGAACAGCGAAGCCATCTCCGGATGGTCGCGGTAGAGCGCGATCGCGAGCGCCGCCATGTCGCGCGCCGTGGTGCGCTGCAGGTCGGGACCTGGACGGACCGGCAGTCCGTTGGGATTCACGAAATTGGTGTTCTGCATGCCGATCTGGCGGGCGGTGCGGTTCATCTCGGCGACGAACGCCTCGACGCCGCCCGAGACGCCTTCGGCGAGCAGGAAGGCGATGTCGTTGGCCGACTGAACCATAAGCATCTTGAGCGCGTCGTCGACGGTCACCGTCTGGCCCACCTGGAAGCCCATCTTGCTCGGCGGCTCGGCTTGCGCGCGTTCGGTGTAGACCAGCGGGGTCTGGAGCGTCAGCCGGCCGGCCTTCACGGCGTTCAGCACCACATAGGTGGTCATCAGCTTGGTGAGCGACGCCGGATACCAGGGCGTCGTCGCCTCGCGGGCCTCGAGCACCTGGCCGCTCGCGAGGTCGACCACGAGCAGGGGAGCGGCCTCGGCCCGGCCGGCGCCCATCGCGCAAAGGAGAGCGAATGCGGCGGCCGCGACACGGCGGCGGATCGTCGTCGTCATCGGCTACTCGTCACACTCGTGATTGGACGCGAGCCGCTGTCTGCTTTCGAGCGGCGCGCGACGCCCCGACGGCCTTCATCCATATCCGTCGGGGACCGAAAAGCCAATCACGGGGGCTCGATGCGTCCGCGCGCTGCGCGGAGCGGGGCGCCGCCGATCCGGATTCCGGTCGAAAATGGTAACTTCCGCTAAGAAAACCTTACGCGCAGGGAGCATGGTTAACGGCTTGTTTACCCTATCGCTAAAAAGTCCCTGAAAGGGGTCGAACGGCGCGTCGCGCTGGGTCGGCCGAACCGTCCTCCGTGCGCGACGCGGGGGCGCTCGGGGTGGACCAATGAGCGTGAGCGATCCGAGGGGCCGCCAGGACGTCGGCCGCCAGGCGGGCGATCGGGCGAGGGCGGAGCACCCGCTCGCCGACCTCGCTCAGCGCCTCGCAGACGCGCGCCGCGCCGGCGATCCAGCGCCGGAGGAGCTCGAACGGCTGGTCTCGCTGCTCGCGACGCGCGATATCGAGCCGGGCGACCGGTTGACCAGCGCGCTCGAAGGTCTGGCACGCTGGTCGGAAAGCGCCAAGGCCGCGGCCCCGAGCCCCGCCGAGGTCGCGGCCCCCGCGCCGGCGCGGCCCCGCGACGAAGCAGCCCGAGTCGATGAGCCCGCCCAGCTCGAGACGCGGCTCGCCGACTTCGCCAAGAGCCTGAACGATCGTCCCAAGGCGGCGCTTAAGCCTGCGCCTGCGCCCGAACCGCTGCCCAAGACGCCCCCGGTCGCCTCGCTCCGTACCGCGCTCGCCGAGATCGCCGCGCGGCAGAAGGCGCTCGACCTCCCCGACGAGCCGGAGCGCCCCGCGCCGCCAAAGCCGACGGTCCAGCCCGCTGCGCCGGCCACGGCGCGGCCGGCGCCCCTCGAACCACGCGCGCCGGGCCTCGTCGACGAGCTCCGGAGCGAGCTCGACCGGCTCGGCCGCACCGTGAGCGACCTGCCGACCCGCGCCGAGATCGACGGCCTCGCGCGCGAGATGGCGGAGCTCGCGAGCCGCCTCGGCCAGGACCGTCCGGCGCGGCTCGACGGCGATTCGCTCCGGGCCATCGACGCGCTCGTGGCCGAGGTCGACCGCATGCGCTCGGACGCCGCGAGCCCGCAGATGATCGTGGAGCTCGCCGAGGAACTGCACGCGATCTCGTCGCGGCTCGAGACGCTCGGGCCCCGGAGCGAGGCGGCGATCGAGTCGCTGTCGCGCCGCGTCGACGAGGTCCGCGCAGAGCTCGATCATTTTCCCCGGACCGCCGCCGTCGAGGGCATCGCGGCCGAGATCCAGTCGCTCATCGGCAGGCTCGACGCCCAGGAGCGCGTCAACGCCGCGATCCGCGCCGAGATCGACGGAATGCCGCGCGCCGAAACGGTCTCCGACCTTGGCCGTCAGATCGACGCCCTGACCGAGGGCCTCAAGGGACGATCCGCCATCGGCCCCGCGCTCAAGGCGCTCGAAGGGCTGGCGGACCGCGTCGACTCGGTCGACCTCAAGCTCGACCACATCGCGAACCGCGGCGACGAGGCCGTCGAGCGCGTCGCCGACATCGTGCGCGCCGAGATCGCGCCGGTCGCGCGCGCCGACGCGCTCGACGGCCTCGGCCGGCAGATCGAGGCGCTGACCAGGACGATCTCCGCTCAGCGTGCCGAGCCCGTGAAGGGCGCGGTCGAGGCGCTGTCCGGCCGCATCGACGCGCTGACCGAGGCCGTCGCGGCCGACCGCGACGAGGACCGCGACGCCCCGTTCCAGGCCCTGTCCGGCCGGATCGAGGGTCTCGGCGACCGCATGGAGTCGATGGCGGCTGCGACCCGCGCGCGCGGCGTGGCCTTCGAGCGCATCGAGGAATCGGTCCGCACCATCGCCGAACAGCTGCTCGCCTCGCGGGTCGCTTCGGGGGTGGAGGCGGAGGCGGCTCCCGCGCTCGCCGCCGACGTCGCGCGCATCGCCGAAAACATCGACCTGAGCGGCGAGCGGATGGAGGACCTGCACGCCGCGTTCTCGGGGCTCGCCGTCAGGATCGAGCGCAGCTGCGCCGATCTCGGCGCGCATTGCGTCGAATCCGCCGTCGCGGCCGCCCGCGAGGCGGTGGGAGCAGAGTCGCGGCAGGACGACGGCGTCCAGGACGAGATCGCGCGCGCCCTCGTCGAGCTTCGCGCTTCGACGGCGCAGAGCGAACGGCGCGCCGCCGACACGATCGAGGCGGTGCGCGCCACGCTGGAACGTCTGCTCGAACGTATGGAGGACCGCGGGCCGATCGCCGTCGCCGCGCCTGCGCCCACCGAGCCGCCGCGCGCAGAACGACATGTCGAGCAGCGCCATAGGCCCGAGGAGCCGGCCGACCCCAGGGAGGCGGCCCACGCCGCGGCGCGTCGCGCCATGGCGGAGATGGACGAGACCGAGACGGCCGCCCCGCCCGCGCGGCGGATGCCGCGCTCGGAGGACGATGCGTCCTTCTTCAAGCCCTATTCGGGGCTCGCGCCCGACCATCCGATCGAGCCCGGCGCATCCGCGCGGCGGGAGCCCGCAAGCCTGCCTGAGCCGCCGCAGACGGCGGCTCAGGTCACCGCATCGCTCATTGCGGCGGCTCGCCGGGCCTCCGCGCAACCAGCGGCCGAGGACGAGGTCGCGGAAGACGCGCCCCGCGGCGAAACCGGCCCCTCGCGCTTCGCCGGCGCGCTCGGCGCCCTGAAGGCGCGCCGCAAGCCGCTGATCCTCGGTCTGGCGGCCGCATTCATCGTGCTGGCCGCGCTCTACGTGGCGAGCGGCATGACGGGCGAGCAGC
>NZ_RYFI01000001.1:234053-282654 GCF_004103825.1 Hansschlegelia zhihuaiae | reverse complement strand
CGGGCGAGCAGCCGGACCCGACCCCCGAACCGGCCCGGCAGTCGCGGCTTGCGCCCGCTCCCGAGCCTCGTCCCGCGGCCGAGGACGCGGCGCGACGTCAGGACGCAGCAGCGTCGCCCGAGTTCGCGGCGCCGGAGCCGGAAGACGGGGGCGCGGCGAACGTCGCGCCGCCAATCGAGGCGCGGCCGGCCGGAACGGCGGCCGAGGCCGCTCCGCCTCCGCCGGCGCCGAAGCCGGCCGCCCAGATCACCGCGCCCCGCGCCCCCGCGCGCGACCTCACCGGCTTCGCCTTCTCGGATCCGGCCACGACCCGCGGCGGCACCTGGAAGATCGGCGAGCCGGCGACCACGGGCTCGGTCGCGCGGCTCGGCGACGAGCTCCCCGACCAGATCGGCGGTCCGACCCTGCGAATGCGGGCGGCCTCCGGCGATCCCTCGGCGCAGCTCGAAATCGCCGACCGCCTGCTCGACGGCCGCAATGTCGAGCCCGACGCCACGGCTGCGGCCCGCTGGCTCGAGAAGGCGGCGGCCCAGGGCCTCGCTCCGGCCCAGCACCGGCTCGGCAGCCTCTACGAGAAGGGGCGCGGCGTGGTCCGCGACGTCCAGACGGCGCGCCGCTGGTACGAGCAGGCGGCCGCGTCCGGCAATGTCCGCGCCATGCACAATCTCGGCGTGGTTCACGCCGAAGGCGGACTCGGAAAGCCGGATTTCGGCGCCGCCGTGACATGGTTCCGCATGTCGGCCGAGCGCGGCCTTGTGGACAGCCAGTACAATCTCGCGGTGCTCTACGCGCGCGGCATGGGCGGCAAGCGGGACCTCGTCGAGGCTTACAAATGGTTCGCGCTCGCGGCCGCCCAGGGCGACCAGGACGCCGCCCGCAAGCGCGACGAGGTCGGCAAGGCGCTCGGCTCCTCGATCAATGTCGCCAAGGCTGCGGTCGAGCAGTTCCGTCCGCGCGCGGTGGACGCCGCCGCCAACGAGGTTCCGGCGCCCGCCGGCGGGTGGGACCGGGTCGCTGAGAAAAAGGACGCGCGGACGCCCTGATCCGGGAACCTAAGGCATTGTCCGACCAAAGTGCTTGGGATTGACGGACGCGCAAAGGGCGGGCCTTGAGTGCTGCGGCCCGCGTCCCGACGGGCGCGGATCGTCCGTCTGATGCAGATCTACCTGCCCATCGCCGAAATCCCGGTCGACGTGCTGTTCGTGCTCGGCGCGAGCCTCGCGGTCGGATTCATCTCCGGCATGTTCGGGATCGGCGGCGGCTTCCTCATGACGCCGATCCTGATCTTCATCGGGGTGCCGACCGCAGTCGCGGTCGCCTCCGAGGCGCCGCAGATTGCAGCCTCGGCCTTCACCGGCGCGCTCGCCTATTGGCGACGGCGGGCGATCGACCTCAAGCTCGGGCTGGTGCTGCTGGCGGGCGGCGTCGCGGGCAGCGGCCTGGGCGTCTGGTTCTTCAACGCGATGCGGAACGCCGGCCAGCTCGACGCCGTGATCGCGGTCGCCTATGTCGTGCTGCTCGGCGCGATCGGCGGGCTGATGCTGGTCGAATCGATCCGCTCGATCCTGCGCAGAGGCGAGCCTCCGAAGCCGAAGCGCCCGGCGGGCGGCCGCGGTCTCGCCGACCGGCTGCCGCTCAAGCTGCGCTTCCGCCGCTCGATGATCTATGTCAGCGCCATCCCGCTGGTCGGACTCGGCGCCTTCGTGGGCTTCGTCGGCGCGGTGCTCGGCATCGGCGGCGGGTTCCTGCTGGTTCCGGCGCTCGTCTACGTGTTCCGCGTGCCGACCGCGGTCGTAGTCGGGACCTCGCTGTTCCAGATCCTCGTCACCATGCTGGCCTCGACCATGATGCACGCCGTGACGAACGGCTCGGTCGACATTCTGCTCGCGACGCTGCTGATGATCGGCGGCGCGGTCGGTTCTCAGTTCGGCGTCCGGGTGGGCCAGAAGCTGCCGGGCGAGCAGCTCCGCCTGTTGCTCGCCCTCCTGCTGCTCGCGGTCGGCGCCCGCTTCCTGCACCAGCTCGCGGCCGCGCCCGACGAGCGCTTTTCGGTCTCGATCACGGAGCGCGGACGGTGAGGGCGGCGCTGCTCCTCATCGGCCTCGTGCTGGCGCCTGCGCCGGCGCGCGCCGACGGCCTGCTGCTCACCCTGTCGACGCCGAAGGTCGTGATCGCCTCGAACTTCCAGGGCGGCGAGGTGACGCTGTTCGGCGCGGCGGTCGACGCCTCGGGGGCCGTGCAGTCCGTGGAGGACTACGACCTCGTCGTGACGACGCGCGGACCGGCCGAGACGCTGACGGTTCGCGAGAAGTCGCGCTCCCACGGCCTCTGGCTCAACCGCTCGGGCAGGGAGTTTCGCGAAGTCCCCTATTTCCTCAACGTCCTGTCGTCGCGGCCGCTCGACGAGATCACGGACTTCCAGCGGAGGAGGGAAGGGGGCCTAGGCCTCGACGCGGTGGCGGCGGGCGGTTTGTCGAACGCGCTGACGCCGCTGAAGGGCGACGACGCCAAGTTCTCCGCCGCCCTCCGGCGTCTCCAGGAGCGCCGGCTGCTCTGGCGCGAGGACGCCTCGGGCGTCGAAGTCATCGGATCGTCGCTGTTCAAGGGCGCCATCACGCTCCCGCCCAACGTGCCCTTCGGAGACTTCAGCATCGAGGCGCGGCTGATGCGCGCCGGCGTGACGGTCGCGACCGGAGCAACGACGTTCCGCGTGGCCAAGGACGGTTTCGAGGCGCGCGTCGCCGGGCTCGCAGAGACCAACCGCGCGGCCTATGGCGCGGCCACTGTGGCGCTCGCGCTGCTGTTCGGCTGGCTCGCGAGCGTTATGTTCCGTCGGGACTGAAGGCTCCGGCCGAGCCTTCCCAGGAGCGGGCCGCGCGATGACCTTGATCGCGTCCGAACCGATCGGAGACGACCGCGAGATACCGACGCTGCCGCTGGCGCTCGGGCTCGCCGGGCTCGCGCCCTTCATCGCGCTCGCGCTTGCGGTCGCGCTCCAGCACCGCGACCTCGTCGGGATCGACGCCGGGGCGGCGCTGCTGTTCTACGGCGCGACGATCCTGTCCTTCCTCGGCGGCGTGCATTGGGGGCTGGCGTTGCGCCATCCCTCGGCGACGACGCGGGCGGGGCTCTACGTCGTGGCGATGATGCCGCCGCTCTGGGCCTGGGCTGGACTTCTGGTCGGCGGCGCCGCCGGCCTCGGACTGATGGCGGCCGGGCTCGCGGCCCATGGCATCCTCGACGGCGTCCGCTCCGGGCGCTTCGCGACGCCGCGTTGGTATCCGCGGTTGCGGATACTGCTCGCCGCCCTCTCGACCATCGCGACGGCGGCCGCAGCTGTTGTCATGGCGTCGCAAGCCGCTGGTAATTGAAGGCGCGAGCGGCTGCCGAAGCCGCATGATATGGTTCTTTGCGCGCAACCTGCTAGGTTTGGCGCGCTATGGGGCGGCGTAAGAGCGTACTGGGGAGTCCGCGAAACAGTGTTTGAGCGTCTGAAGGCCATTCGCGGCCCGCTGGGGGCGGCGATCGCGCTGTCCCTCGGCGTGGCGGCCGCCCCCGCCCGCGCCGCCGATCTTTACGAGCCGGCCGCCCCGATCGAGGCGACGGCGCGCGTCGAGAACGGCTGGCGCATCATCAATCCCTTCGGTCCCTGCGAGATGAACTGCACCGCGACCCTGTTCCTCGGGCGCTACATTGCGACGCCGATGACGGACATCTTCATTAAATGGAACACGCCGCCCTGGGACTGGAAGACGAAGGACTCGACCCTCGTCAGCGGCGCCTTCAACCGCGAGGTTCTGACGTATAGAGAACTCTTCGCCTTCGAGACCGAGCTCGGCGCCGGCAAGCGCTTCGGCGACCAGGACGAATGGGAGCTCTGGGGCGCGCTCTACGCCCGCTGGAAGAAATTTCCCTGGAACGACTATGTCCGCACCACGATCGCGGTCTCGACCGGCCTGAACTGGGCGTCGGGCGTCTCGCGGATCGAGGAGGAGAAGTCCAGGGACCACCAGTCCGAGGTGCTTCACTATCTATCGCCGGAGATCACCTTCGGTCTGCCGAGCCAGCCCAATCTCGACCTGGTGTTCCGCTTCCACCACCGCTCCGGCGGCGGTCTCGGCGTGTTCAACAAGACTGGCGGCGGCTCGCAATACCAGACGGTCGGCCTGCGCTACCGCTGGTGAGCCGCTGACGGCCGTTAAGCGACGCGCTGCGCGTCAGTCGGGCCTCAGGCCCTGGCCCGCGACCGCGTAGACGCCGGTCTCGCCCAGCATCCAGGCGGTCAGCGCGCCGGCGGCGAACAGGCCGTGGAACGCGGCGTCCCGAACGTTCAGCCCGCCCGCATAGGCCCCGAACGCCGGCAGCACCACGCGCGCGCCGTCGGTCGCGAAGCAGCGGCGGCGCAGTCCGTGTCCGCGGATCGCGACCTTGGCGACCGGATGAAGATGCCCGGCGAGCTCGCCCGAGCTCGCGCCGGGGCGGGGCTTATGGCGGAGCGTCAGCGCTCCGAGCGCCATCTCGGCCGCCGCCTCGCCGCCGCAGGCGGCCGGAGGCTCCGGATCATGGTTGCCCGAGATCCAGATCCAGTCGCGGCCGCGCTGGAAGGCGGCGATGGATGCGCGATCCGCCTCGCAGAGCCGGTCCGGACCGCCGCCGTCGTGGAAGCTGTCGCCGAGCGCGACGACCGCCCGCGGCCGGTAGGCCTCGACCAGCCGCGCCAGGCGCCCGAGCGTGGTCGCCGTGTCGTAAGGCGGCAGGAACTGGCCGCGCCGCGCGAAGGACGAGCCCTTCTCGAGATGGAGGTCCGCCACGACGAGCGCCCCGGAGCGCGGCTCGTAGAGCGCGCCCGACGGATCGGCGACGAGCGCGACGCCCGCGACGGACAGCGTAGGCTCGACCAAATCGTCGTGGAGGAGGGCGGAAAGAATCATCGAGCGAGAACGTAGCAGGAACCTGGGCGCAGCGTCATCCCGGCCGAAGCGGCGAAGCCGCGCGGAGCCGGGATCGTTCTCCGGACTGGGCGCGAGACCGTGAGGCCAGTTCTGAAGCGATCCCGGATCGGCCTGTCGGCCTTCCGGGATGACGCGTTCTCACAGCGCTCTCAGAAACGACGGCGGCCCTCGGTCCTGCGCCTTCGCCGCCGCCTCCGGCCCCATCGCCTCCTCGACCAGCGTTTCGGCCGCCTCGCGCAGCAGCGCGTCCTGCGCGGCGCCATAGACCGGCTCGCGGCCGACCTCGAGCAGGATTGGCACGGCGAGCGGCGAGACGCGGTCGAGCGGCCGGTGCTCGATATGGTCCTTCACCCGCTTCAGGAAGTCCGCCACCCGCCAGAGGTCGATCAGACCCCGCGAGGCGTCGGCGCGGGCCGCGCGCAGCAACACGTGGTTCGGCTCGTGGCGGCGCAGGACGTCGTAGATCAGGTCGGTGGACATGGTGACCTGCCGGCCGGTCTTGCGGTTCGCGCCGATCACGTTGCGCTCGATCAGCCCGGCGATGATCGCGCAGTTCCGGAAGGTGCGCTTCATCAAGGCGCTCTCGGCCATCCAGGCTTCGAGGTCGTCGCCGAGCATGTCCTCGTCGAACAGTTGGTCGAGCGAGAGCAGGCCGCCGTCGATCATCGCCGAGACGTCGCCAAGTCCCCAGATCGCGAGCGCATAGTCGCTCGCCACGAAGCCGAGCGGGCGGGCGTGGGCGCGCTCCAGCCGCCGCGTCAGCAGCATGCCGAGCGTCTGGTGGGCGAGCCGCCCCTCGAACGGGTAGGCGACGAGGAAGTGCTTTCCGGCCCGTGGAAAGGTCTCGACCAGCAGCCGGTTGCGGTTCGGGATGATGGAGCGCTCCTGCTGGTAGGAGAGCCATTCGCGCACCTGGGTCGGCAGCCGTGGCCAGCTCTCGCGGTCGTCCAGCATCGCCCGCACCCGGGCGGCGACGTCGGTGGTGAGCGGCATGCGCCCGCCCACATAGGTCGGGACCTTGGGGGCCTCGGAGGACGAGCGCGAGACGTAGAGCTCGGTCTCGATCAGCGCCTCGTATTTCAGGATCTCTCCGCCGAACATGAAGGTGTCGCCCGGCGTCATGGTCTCGACGAAATACTCCTCGATCTCGCCGATCACCCGCCCGCCGAAGCCCGCCGGGCCGACGCCGCCGGCGGCCGTCCGCCGCACGCGGCCGAGCCGGACCTTGAGCGACGTCGCCTCGATGATGGTGCCGACATTCATGCGCCAGCGCTGCGCTGTCGCGGGGTTCGCGACGCGCCAGAGCCCGTCTTTGGTCTTCCGGATCTTGGCGAAACGCTCATAGGACTTCAGCGCGTAGCCGCCGGTCGCGACGAACTGGACGACGTCCGAAAAGGTCTCGCGGTCGAGCGTCTCGTAGGGCGCGGTGGAGACGACCTCTTCGTACAGCGCGTCCTCGTCGAAAGGGCCGCCGCAGGCGACCCCGAGGACGTGCTGGGCGAGCACGTCGAGCCCGCCGGGCTTCACGGCATCGGCGTCCTGCTCGCCGGCGAGCGCCGCCTCCCGCGCGGCCTGGCATTCAATGACCTCGAAGCGGTTCGCCGGCACCAGGATCGACTTCGACGGTTCGTCGAGCCGGTGGTTGGCGCGGCCCGTCCGCTGCAGCAGACGCGAGGACCCCTTAGGGCTTCCCATCTGGACCACGAGGTCGACGTCGCCCCAGTCGATCCCGAGGTCGAGCGTCGAGGTGCAGACGATCGCCTTCAGCCGCCCCTCGGCCATCGCGGCCTCGACCTTGCGGCGCTGGCCGACGTCGAGCGAGCCGTGGTGGAGCGCGATCGGCAGCGTGTCGTCATTGACCTCCCACAGCGCCTGGAAGGTGAGCTCCGCCTGCGCGCGCGTGTTGGCGAAGACCAGCGTGGTCTTGTGGCGCCTGATCTGTTCGTAGATCTCGAGGATGGCGTGGCGGCCGCCATGCCCGGACCAGGGCAGCCGCTCGTCGGTCTCGTGGACCGTGATGTCGGGCGCGGCGCCGCCGGCGATCTGGACCAGCTCCGCAGGCCCGCGTCGCGATCTCGGATCGCTCAGCCAGCGCTGGAGCTCCGCGGGCGTCTTCACCGTCGCGGACAGGCCGACGGTCGTAAGCTCCGGCGCGATCGCCTTCACGCGGGCGAGCGCGAGCGCGAGCTGGTCGCCGCGCTTGGTCGGCGCGAGCGCGTGCAGCTCGTCGACCACAATGCGGCGCACGGTCTCGAAAAGGCGGACCGCGCCGGGATCGCCGATCAGCAGCGCGAGCTGCTCGGGCGTGGTCAGCAGCATGTCGGGCGGGCGCTGCTTCTGACGCTTCCGGCGCGAAGGCGGCGTGTCGCCGGTGCGACCCTCGATCGAGATGGGCAGCCCCATCTCGGAGACCGGCGTCGTCAGGTTGCGGGCGACGTCGACCGCGAGCGCCTTGAGCGGCGAAACGTAGAGGGTGTGGAGTCCGGCGTTCTCGCTTTGGCTGCCCTCGGCGAGCTCCACCAAGCTCGGCAGGAAGCCCGCGAGCGTCTTGCCTGCGCCCGTCGGCGCGATCAGCAGCGCGTCGCGGCCAGCGCGGGCGTGCGCCATCAGCTCGAGCTGGTGCGCGCGCGGCGTCCAGCCGCGGTCCGCGAACCAGCGCAGGAAGCGGTCGGGCAGGATCGCGGCTGCGTCGCTGCGACAGCGGGCGGACACGGTCTATAATATAAGCGCGCGACGCGCTCGAGCCAGTCGAAGGCCGCCCGACGTGATAAGCCTTTTGCCGATTGATAGCTTGCCTGAGATCATCGCCGCATTTCGGTGAGCCGGAGTCGTCGCTGTGACGCGAACATTTCTTGCCGTCGCGCTGATTATGACCGGCATTCTCGAGCCTGTCGCCGCCGGAGACAACAACCCGGAGGCTTGCCGGGCAATCTTCTCGGGCAGCGGCGGCTTGATCTCGCAATGCCTCCGTGAGGCACCGAAGGCAAAGGGAACGCCGATCCAGCTGCTCTCGGAACATCAGCTGAAAGACTTCTGCAGTCGGTTCGATGACGTGAGCGACGCCATCAACTGCTACACGGAGATCGGTTGGTTAAAGCACTTCAAGGGCGATCTCGGCGCCGAGAATAAAGAGGGGCTGAAGTCCGAGTTCGCAGACCGCTGGAAACTGAATAGCCAGCGCGAATGTGGGTCCGAGGCGACCAAGACCGCGGCCCTCGACTGCGTCTTGCTCCAGCGCAGCGGCACGCTGTCGGCCTATGACGAGGCGAACGCTAAGGCGGCGCGCGCTCAGCAAGATGCAGATCCAATCGTTCAGTTCTGCAAGAATGCGTTCGGCGCATATTGGGAAGGCGTCGAGCGATGTGTCAAAGATCAGCGATCGGCAAAAGCACGCATGGGATACTGAGGTACCATATTGGGTGCCGGCTGGTTTGACTCGCACCTGACGGAACGAGGCATATCTCTTTCTCCGCATGCGCCCCGAAGACCTGCTCTGTCCCACCCCCCGCGGCCTCTATTGCCCGCCGGCCGACGCCTATATCGACCCGATGCGGCCCGCCGAGCGGGCGCTGATCACGCACGGCCACGCCGACCACGCCCGCCCCGGCAACGGCGCGGTGATGGCGACGCCCGAGACGCTCGCCATCATGGAGGCGCGCTATGGCGAGGATTTTTGCGGGACGCGCCAACCGTCGCCCTATGGCGCGAAGACCAGGGTCGGCGAAGTTTCGGTCAGCTTCCACCCCGCTGGCCACGTGCTGGGCGCCGCGCAGATCAGGCTGGAGTGGAAGGGGTTCCGGGCCGTGGTCTCGGGCGACTACAAGCGCGCCCATGATCCGACGGCGGCCGATTTCGAGGTCGTCCCCTGCGACCTGTTCGTCACCGAGGCGACCTTCGGCCTGCCGGTGTTCCGGCATCCGCCGGCCGAGGACGAGATCGCCAAGCTGCTCCATTCCGTCGAGCTGTTTCCCGAACGCGCGCATCTCGTCGGGGCCTATTCGCTCGGCAAGGCGCAGCGGCTCATGAAGCTGCTGCGCGCCGCCGGCTGGGACCGCCCGATCCACCTCCACGGCGCGATGGTCCGGGTGACGGAGGCCTATGCGCGCCTCGGCGTCGATCTCGGCGAGACTGTGCAGGTGACGGCGGCGGACCGCGCCAAGCTCGCCGGCGCGATCGTGCTCTGCCCGCCCTCGGCGCTCCGCGAACTCTGGGCCCGCAAGTTCCCCGACCCCGTGGCGGTCGCGGCCTCCGGCTGGCTCAGGGTCCGGGCCAGGGCGCGCCAGGGCGGCGTGGAGCTGCCGCTCGTCGTCTCCGACCACGCCGACTGGGACGAACTCCGCCGGACGATCCTCGACACGGGCGCCGAGGAGATCTGGGTCACGCATGGCGAGGAGGACGCGCTGGTCCATTGGTGCGGGACCGCTGGGCTGAAGGCGCGGCCGCTCAGGCTGGTGGGCTATGGCGACGAGGGGGACGAGACGCCAGCCGAGGAGGCGGCCGCGCCGTGAACCGCTTCGCCTTCCTGCTCGACCGCCTCGCCTACGAGCCGCGGCGCAACGCCAAGATCCGGCTGATGGCCGAGTACTTTCGCGAGACCCCCGACCCGGAGCGCGGCTTCGCGCTGGCGGCGCTCACCGGCGCGCTGTCGTTCCGGCACGCCAAGCCCGGCCTGATCCGCGGCCTCATCATGGAGCGGACGGACCCGGTGCTGTTCGGGCTGTCCTACGACTATGTCGGCGACCTCGCCGAGACCGTCGCGCTGATGTGGCCGGGGGAGACCCGCGCCAATCGCTCGCCGCTGCTGTCCGAAATCGTCGAGGGACTAACGTCGACCGCCAAGCTCGACCTGCCGAAACGGCTCGCGCAATGGCTCGACGCGCTCGACGAGACCGGCCGCTGGGCGCTCCTGAAGCTCATCACCGGCAGCTTGCGCATCGGCGCGTCGGCGCGGCTCGCCAAGACCGCGGTGGCGGCGCTCGGCGAGGACGTGAAACCCGACGACGTCGAGTTGGTCTGGCCGGGGCTGGCGCCGCCTTACGAAGATCTGTTCGCCTGGGTGGAGGGGCGGGGCGAAAGGCCCTTCGCCGAGGACCCGGCGCCGTTCCGGCCGCCGATGCTCGCGCACCCGCTCGAGGACGCCAACTTCCGGGCCTTCGAGCCCAAGGACTTCGTCGCCGAATGGAAGTGGGACGGCATCCGGGTGCAGGCGTCCGCCGGACGCGACGCGGAGGGGCGACATGTCGCGCGGCTCTGGAGCCGGTCGGGCGAGGACGTCTCGGGCGCGTTTCCGGATCTCGTCGAGGCGCTGACCTTCGATGGCGCGATCGACGGCGAACTGCTGATCCTGCGCGAGGGCCGCGTGCAGACCTTCAACGTGCTGCAGCAGCGGCTGAACCGGAAGAGCGTGACGCCGAAGCTGCTGGCCGAGTTCCCGGCTCATATCCGCGCGTACGATCTGCTCGTCGAAGGCGACGAGGACTTGCGCGAAAGGCCCTTCGAAGAGAGGCGAAAGCGCCTTGAGGCCTTCATCGCGCGGGAAGACAACCGCCGAGTCGACCTTTCGGCCATCGTCCCGTTCGATGACTGGGACGGGCTCACGGCCGCCCGGCTCGACCCGGCCTCGGCGGGCGCCGGCGACGACGCGGCCGCCGTCGAGGGGCTGATGGTGAAGCGCCGCGACAGCCCATACGTGGTCGGCCGGCCCAAGGGTCTCTGGTTCAAGTGGAAGCACGACCCGATGACGGTCGACGCGGTCCTGATGTATGCCCAGCGCGGCCACGGACGGCGCTCGTCCTTCTATTCGGACTACACGTTCGGGGTCTGGACCACGGATCCCGAGGAAGGAGAGCGGCTGGCGCCGGTCGGCAAGGCCTATTTCGGCTTCACCGACGAGGAACTGACCGAGCTCGACCGCTTCGTGCGCAAGAACACCACGAACCGCTTCGGCCCAGTGCGGGAGGTGGTCCACACCGCGGAGCAGGGGCTCGTGCTGGAGATCGCCTTCGAAGGCATCGCGCGCTCGACGCGGCACAAATCCGGCGTGGCCATGCGGTTTCCGAGGGTCGCCCGCATCCGCTGGGACAAGCCGACCGCGGAGGCCGACAGGCTGGAGAGCCTCGAGGCGCTGATCGCGGAGAAGGAGGGGGCGTAGATCGTGGCGCGCGCCGACCCTCTCCCCTTTGCGGGAGAGGGTTGGGAAAGGGCGGGGCGGATGACGCCCCCTCATCCTTAGCTTCTCCCGCTTGCGGGAGAAGGGGGCTTCGACGTCGCGCGCTGCTTCAGGCCGCCTCGACCAGGCGGCGCACCAGAATGAGGTCTTCCGGCTTGTCGACGTCGATCGCGGCGCGGCCGAACGGCATCTCGACGACGCCGGCCGTCAGTCCGCCGATCCGCTCGACCTCGGCGATCACCCGCGCGACCGTCAGCCTCCCCATGGCGTAGGCCAGAATCGCGCTCGGCCCGAGCTTGTGCAGCATCTTGAGCGGCTTCTTGCGGAGCTGTTCGAATTCGCGCCACAGGCCGATGGCGTGCTCGGCGTCGACATTGTCGAGGTGGAACAGGTTGCAGCCCGAATAGGCGGCGTCGGCGAGCTTGATGAAGGTGCGCTTGGTGTCCGGCGCCGCCGCCATGACGATCTCCGCCCGCGCGACGCCGATCACGACGTCCTTGGCCGGCCGATGATCCATGAAATAGCGAACCCATTCGGGCTCGAGCAGCGCGTGGTCGGCGGTGGTGATCAGCGTCGGTCCGCCGGTCGTCCTGAGGCCGTCGATCACGCTCTCGCTCAGCGTCCTGGCCGAGCGGATCACCTCGACGCCCGGCATGGTCACGAGCTTCGGCCGGTTGATCGACACCACGATGCGGTCGACCCGCCCGCTCTCCTTCAGCGCGTGGACGACCCGCTCCAGCATCGGCTCGCCGCCGACCGGGATCAGCGCCTTGTGGCTGACGCCCGCGAACTCCGCGAGCTGGTCGCCGCCCTTGCGGGTCCCGGCCAGCACCAGGGCGGCGGTCACCGCGCCAGCGCCTTCTCGTAGATGCGGTAGGTCTTGTAGGCCCTGCCGCCGCCGAGCGCCTCGCCGATATGGCGCATCGGCTTGTTGGTCTCGAGCACCCAGGACATCTCGACGTGCCGCACGTTGCGGGCGCGGCCCTCCTCGCGAAACTTCTCGAAGATGAAGAGCGGCAGCACCTTGCCGAGATAGCCCGAATGAAATTCGCGCCTGACGCCCATCAGCGGGATGCGGCCCGACGTGTAGGTGCGGCGCTTCAGCCGCCAGAGCAGCTTGGCCCAGCCGAAGGGCAGCAGCTCGCCGTCGAGATCCCTGATCATCTCGTTGAGGTTCGGCAGCGACAGCCCGAAGGCCGCCGGCCGTCCCTTGACCTCGACGAACCAGAGGAGCCGCTCGTCGAGCAGCAGCTTCATGGACTTCGCCATGTGGTCGAGCTCGTCCGGCCCGAACGGCAGGAAGCCCCAATTCTCCGACCAGGCGTCATTGAAGATGTCGACGACGGTCGCGAGCTCCTCATGGTAGCGCGACCAGTCCATGTGCCTGACCTTGACGTCGGCCGGACGCTCCCGCTCCAGGATGCGCTCGATCGCGCGCGGGAACGGGACCTGCGTGTCGTGCAGATAGGCGAAAAGGTCCATGACCTTGGCGTAGCCCTCGGCCTCGACGCGCGGCGCGACGTAAGGCAGGTCGTGCGGCATCAGCAGCATCGGCGGCGTGTCGAAGCCGTCGACGAGCAGCCCGGACTCTTCATTGATGTTGAGGTTGAACGGACCCTGCGCCTGCGTCTTGCCGCGCGACTTCAGCCACTCCTCGGCGGTCGAGAACAGCGCATGAAAGATCTCGCCGTCGTCCTCGGCCGCGATCAGCCCGAACTGCCCGACCTCGCCCAGCCGCGGGTCGGCCTGCGCGCTGATCCGGCCGACCGGGCGCCCATCCCGCCAGGCCATCCAGAACTGGGCCTCGACATGCTTGAACAGCGGGTTGGATTTCTGCGACAGCGCCTGACGACGCTCGAGCTTCAGCGGCGCGACATAGGTCGCGTCGGCGGCATGCAGCCGGTTCGGCAGGGCGATGAACCGGTCGAGTTCGCGCGCGCCATCGACCGGACGGATCTCGGGAGAGCTCAACCCGTCGCCTCCGCGAGGCGGCCCGCGGGAGGCCGTGGAGCGCGCGGTTCGGGCCAGCCGCCGTCGATCCGCCACAGCCGCCACGCGCCGATCAGCGCGAACAGGATGAGCCCGGTCCACGCGCCGACCGCGGGCGCCACCACGCCTGTCAGCCCGAGCGTCGTCATCACGCCGTCGCCGAGCAGGAACAGCAGGCCCGCCGCCAGCGCCGTGAAGCCGTGCCATGTCGAGCGGGCGTCGCGCCAGTTGAGCAGGGAGGCCGGCATCGCGAGCAGCACCATGACGATCAGGCCGAGCGGCGCGGCGTAGACCCGTTCGATCAGCGTCTCGTAGAACGGCAGCGGCGCGTTCGGCGTCTGCTCGCCCGCCACCACCTTGCGGGCGGCCGTGAGCGAAATCCGGCTCTCGGGCGAGAGCGCCGCGAGCACGTCGTCCGGCGTCATGGTGGTGTTCCAGACGCCGTCGGCGGAGGATTTTTCGTTCAGCGTCTGGCGCGCCCAGGAGACGCGCTCGGCTCCCGAAAGCGTCCATTTGCCGTCGCGGTAACGGGCCTCCGCCACCGTCGTGCGCGCGATCACGATCTTGCTCGAGTCTCGGTCATAGATGCGCAGGTCGCGGAGCCTGCGGCCGCGATCGCTCACGCGGTCGAAGGAGATCACGGCGTCGCCAACGCGCAGCCATGTGGTCTTGGCGTTCTTGCCCTCCTCCTCGGCCTTCTCCAGCCGCTTGGTCGCCTGGATCGCGAGCTTGGCCTCGGTGCGCGGCGCGATGACGTCGATCAGCGTGGAATGCACGATGACGAGCGCGAGCGCGCCCGGCAGCATCGACAGGAACATGCCCAAAGCGCCTCGCCCCGCCGCGCGCATCGCCGTGATCTCGCTGTTGCGGGCGAGCAGCGCGAGCGTGATCAGCGCGCCCACCAGCGCGCCGAGCGGCAGCGCGTGGACCAGCAGGGTCGGGAACCGCAGCGCGACGTAGCGCAGGATGCCCAGCACTCCTTCGCCCGCCCCGAGGATGTCGCCGGCGTTTTCAACGAGGTCGAGGATTTCGGCGATGAAGGCGAGGATGAAGGTCGCCGTCAGCGCGAGCTTGAACAGCATGACGCTGAGATAACGCGAGAACCGCATTCAGGCCTCCGCGGTCCGGAACCGGCCCACGACGCGGCGCGTCGCCTGGGAGAGGCTGTCGCTCACCCCGTCTATGGCGCGTGAGATGATGGTGTCGCCAGGCCGGTCCGTGCTGGTGCGGAACAGGATGAGGGCGATGCCGAGGAACAGCACGAACGGGCTCCAGCAGGCGATCCAGGCCGGCGCCAGGCCCTTGTCGGCGAGCGTCTCGCCGATCTGCAGCGCGTTGTGGCAGACCACCATCATGATCGCGGCCGCCGCCATGTTCACGATGCGCGTGTTGCGCCGCATCGTCATGCTGAGCGGCACGATCAGCAGCGGCAGGAAGATGAGCGAGAGCGACCGCGCCAGCCGTGAATGGAACTCGGCGGCGAGCTGCTCGCGTGGTTGCGAGGGCAGGGGCGCGTCCATCTCGTTCCAGAGCTCGGTCATGGTGAGTTCGCGTTCGCTGCCGCCGCGCTCGCGGAACGGCGGCGCCTTCAGGTCGAACTTGCGGTCGAGGATGAAGTCCTGGAAGCGCAGCGTGCTCGGCCGTTCAGCGCCGTAGTCGCGGACCACGGCGCCGTTCTTGAGGCGGAGCTGGATTTGAGTCTTGTCGGGCGTGAGCTCGAGCGACCCGGTGGCGGCGGAGGTCACGACGTCGACGCCGTTCTCGCGGTTCTGGATGAAGACGCCCTTGAGGTTCCGGCCGGTCTTGTCGACCTCGTCGGCCGTGATGGTCAGGCCGTCCTTGACGCTGATGAAGGTCGCGGCCGGCGCGTGGGCGCGCCAGGCGTAGGAGACCGACTGGTTGATGATCTCGCGATAGGCGTAGCGGCATAGCGGCGAGAGATATCCAACCACCACGATGCTTACGACGCTGAGGACCACGCCGAGCGCGATCAGCGGCCGCACGATCGAGCGGACGGAGACGCCGGAGGCGAGCCCCGCCTCGAGCTCGGCGCCGGCGCTGAGCTTGGAGATCGCGCTGTAGACCCCGAGCGCGAAGCCCGCCGGCATCGCGAAGCCGAGATAATGCGGAACCAGATTTCCGGCGAGCGCGAAGGCGATGAAGATCGGGGCGCCGGCGGTCGCCAGGATGTCGATGAGCCGCAGGATGCGCTCGAGCAGCAGCGCCATCAGCACCACGCCGAGCGAAACCATCATCGGCTTCAGCGTCAGCGCGAGCACATAACGGTCAAGGATGCGCATCCGAGGCAGGAGGGTCATCAGGCGGCCGCCCAGCGCGACTTGAGTTCGGCCACCAGCGCGTCGAGCGCGGCGTCGTCAAGGTCGACGGCGGTTCCGAGGTCCGGCGGCCCCGGCCAGCCCACGTCCGTGAACGCCGCCTGGCCGAACCGCCGCTCGCCGTCATAGCGCGGGATGACGTGGAAGTGGACGTCCGGGTCGACCATCATCAGCATCAGATAATTGATGCGCTGGTAGTCCACATGCGCCTTGAGGACGCGCTCGATCCCGGCGACGGCGTCCCGCAGGTCCGCAAAGGCCTGCGGGCTCAGTTCGGAGAACGCCTTCGCGTCCTCGCGGCAGACCAGGACCAGCGACCCGAGCGTCGGCTGCTTGGGACGGACGAGCACCGTCCAGGCCCCGACATCCGCGACCGCGGAGCGGGGATGGCCGAACTTCTGCATCGTGGCGTTCGTCATGAGAGTTTCATGATCCCTGGCCTGCGCCTTCGCGATGAAGGGGCCGGCTCGCTGGCGCCGCGCGGATTTCGCCGTTAAACGACACCGCGATAGTCCCGCAGCGTGGAGCGACGCAAGAGGAATGACTGAGAATGGCAGCGAGGCCCGGGCGGCGACCGCGGTTCTGGCGGGCGCGTCGACGGTGTTCATCTGGGGCATGAGCTCGGCGGAACGCCTCCGGCGCCAGCTCGCGCGGGCAGGTGTGCAAGACGTGCGCGCCGACGCCGAAGGGGTCTCGCCTGACGCGGACGTGATGATTCTGCGCCTCGACTGGGCCTATGAGCAACGCCTGATCGACGAGCTCGCGATACGCCCCGGGGTCGCGCTCGTGGCGGGCGGCGCGGCGGCGGCTGCGAACGTCAAAGGCGCCCAGGCGGCTGAGGCCGTCGCCGAGATCGGCGCGGGCCGCGTTCCGGACGGGCTCGAGGCGCTCGACTCGGAAGGGCTCGCAGGCTCCTACAACCGCAAGCTCCGCAAGCGCGAGATCGCCTATTTGATCCCGCTCGACGAGCGGAGCGTGGCGGAGGTCGAGGCAAGGAGCTTCGCGGGCTCCTACAAGGGCGTGACCGACGTCGTCACGAAATATGTCTGGCCGCGGCCGGCGAAGGCCGTCACCAAATGGTGCGCGGAGCGCGAGATCACGCCGAACGCCGTCACCTATCTCGGCCTCGCGCTGATGTTCCTCGCGCTCTTCCTGTTCTGGAATGGGAACTTCCTGCTCGGGCTGATCCCGGCCTGGATCATGACCTTCCTGGACACGGTCGACGGCAAGCTCGCACGCGTCACCATGACGTCTTCGAAATTCGGCGACGTTCTCGACCACGGCATCGACCTCATCCACCCGCCCTTCTGGTGGATCGCGTGGATCTGGGGTCTGCCGAAGGCCGGCTTCGAGGTTCCGCACGCCGATCTGATGATCTGGATCATCGTGGGCGGCTACATCGTGCAGCGGGTCTTCGAAGGCGCGTTCATCCGGCTCTGGGGCTTCCACATGCATGTCTGGCGGCCGTTCGATTCGTTCTTCCGGCTGATCACCGCGCGGCGGAACCCGAATCTCGTGATCCTGACCGCGCTGACCCTCGTCGGGAGGCCCGACTGGGGCATGATCCTGGTCTGCGCGTGGATCGTGCTGTCGCTCGTCGTCCACCTCGCCCAGCTCGTGCAGGCGATGATCCTCAGCCGCCATGCGAGGCTCGTGTCCTGGCTCGACGCCGCGTGAGCGGCGGCAGCGCATGACGCGGCTCGGCGTCATCTCGAACGCGCGGAGCTGGCGGAACCGGGCGGGCGCCTCGCCGCTCGCGCCGGCTGGCGACGGCGTGCTGTATGGGGCGCCCGAGACGCTCGACGACTATCCGCATGCGCTGAGGCGCTTCGCCGAGGCGGGCGTCGACGTGGTGGCGGTCGACGGCGGCGACGGGACGCTGCGCGACGTCATGAGCGCGCTGCCTTGGGCGTTCGGCGAGACGCTGCCCGCGATCGCGATCGTCCCGAGCGGCAAGACCAATGTGGCGGCGGCCGACGTCGGAGGCGTGCCGCCGGAGCGGCTCGCGGCGCTCGCCGAGGCGGTCGGCGCCGGCGCCGAGCTTCCGGCCCAGACGCGCCGGCCGATCCGCGTGGAGGCCGCCGGCGCGCAGATGCTGGGCTTCGTGTTCGGCCTGGGCGCCTTCGAGCGGGCCACCCGTCTCGCCAATGAGCGCGTCCACTCGCGCGGCTTCGCGCAGAAGATGGGCGTCGCGCTCGGCGTCCTCATGGCGGGCGCCGCGGCGCTCGGCAAGGACCGCGACGCCTGGCGGAACGGCGTGCCGCTCGCGCTCTCGATCGACGGCTCGAATCCCGAGACCCGCTACAGCTTCGCGCTGCTCGCGACCTCGCTCCACCGCCTGATGCTTGGTCTGTGGCCGTTCTGGGGAACGGGCGAGGGCGCGTTCGACGTCACCGAGGTCGCCGCGCCGCCCCGCCGCCTGATCCGCACGCTCGCGACGGCCGGCATGGGCCGTCCGCCGTCATGGGCCGCCGAGGCCGGCTATCAGAGCCACAAGGCCGACCGGCTGTCTCTGACGATCCGCGAGCCCTTCATCTTCGACGGCGACACCTTCGTGGCGGGTCCCGACGGCCGCGTCGAGCTGACCGCGGGGCCCGAGATCAGGTTCGTGCGGCTGTGACCGCCCCCGGGGCCGCCCTCGTCCGTTTCGTCGCCGAGGAGCTCGCACGGCCCGTGCCGGCGGCTGTCTCGACCTTCGCGGCCGAGCTCGCCGCGCGGGGCGGGCAGGGGGTGGTCGGGATCCTGTTCTACGGCTCGGCGCTCCGCACCGGCGCGACAGACGGCCTGCTCGACTTCTACGTCCTGCTCGACCGGCTCGAAGCCTGGGACGCCTCGCCCCTGCTGCGCTTCGGCGCCCGCCATCTGCCGCCCAATGTGGAATATGCCGAGACCACCGCGGCCGGCATGACGCTGCGCTCGAAGCTCGCGGTCATGACGCTCGGCCAGTTCCGCCGCCACGCGCGCCACCAGAGCCGCGACACAACGATCTGGGCGCGCTTCGCTCAGCCCTCCGCGCTCGCCTGGAGCCGCGACGCCTTCGCCGCGCAGGCGGTGGCGGAGGCTGTCGCGGTCGCGGTCAGGGGCGCGGCCTGGTGGGCGGCGCATCTCGGACCAGAGAAGGGATCGGCGGCCGGGTTCTGGTCGGCGCTGTTCTCGCGGACCTATTCGTCGGAGCTCCGGGTTGAGGGGGCGTCGCGTCCCGGCTCGATCGTCGAGGCCGCGCCCGACCGCTACGACGCGGCGCTCAGGCTCGCCTGGGCGGCCGAGGGGATCGCGTTCCGCGACGATCTCGGCGAGTTGTCGCCCGCCATCGGCCGACAAGCGCGGGCGGATGCGGAAAGGGCCTGGCGCGCCCGAAAACGGCTCGCCAAGCCCTTGAACCTTTTGCGGCTCGCGAAGGCCGCCTTCAGCTTCTCAGGCGGCGCCGATTACATCGCCTGGAAGATCGAGCGGCACTCCGGCCACAAGATCGAGGTCACGCCATTCCAGCGCCGACATCCGCTGCTGGCCGCCGGGCCGGCATTGTGGCGGCTCTGGCGGAAAGGCGTTCTGCGGTGACCTGACGCGGCGGGAACGGGTGCACGTTCTCGGGCAGCAGGCCGAATTCGCGGCCGACGCGGGTCATCAGCTCGATCGCGAAGTCGATGTGCTCCGGCTCGTGGGCCGCGCTCACCGACGACCGCAGGAAGGCCTGGTGGCTCGGCGTCGCAGGCGGCAGCGCGAGGTTGAGATACATGCCCTCGTCGACCAGCCGCTTCCAGAACGCCACTGCGACGTCGACCTCGTTGAGGATGACGGCGACGATCGGATTGGCCTCCGGGCCGACCGTGAAGCCGGCGCCCTTCAGGCCGTTGTAGAAGCGGCGGGCGTTGGCGGTCAGCTTCGCGCGGCGCTGCGGCTCGGAGCGCATGGTCTCCAGCGCGGCGGTCGTCGACGCGATGATGGCCGGCGGCAGCGAAGCCGTGAACATGTAGGGACGTGCGGCGATGCGCAAGATTTCGAAGCCCGGCAGGCTCGAGACGCAGAAGCCGCCGACCGAGGCCAGGCTCTTCGAGAAGGTGCCGACCACGAAGTCGACGTCCTCCTCGACGCCCTCGCGCTCCGCAAGGCCGCGGCCCGTCTCGCCGAGCACGCCCATCGAGTGCGCCTCGTCAATCATGAGATAGGCGCCGAACTCGCGCTTGACGTCGACGAACTCCTTGAGCGGCGCCGTGTCGCCGAGCATCGAATAGATGCCTTCGACGACGATCAGCTTGTCGCCCGGCTGGTCCTTCAGGCGCGAGAGGCGCTTGGCGAGGTCGTCGGGGTTGTTGTGCCGGAACCGCACGACCGGCGCGTGGCCGAGCCGCGAGGCGTCGTAGATCGAGGCGTGGCTGTCGGCGTCGATGATCAGGTGGTCGTTCTGGCCGACCAGCGTCGAGATCATGGCGAGGTTCGCCTGATAGCCGGTCGAGAACACCATGCAGTGCTTGCGGCCGTAGAAATCGGCGAGCGCGGCCTCGAGCTCCTCATGCCCCTTGTAGGAGCCGTTCGCGATGCGCGAGCCCGTGGTGCCGGTGCCGTGCAGCCGGATCGCCTCGACCGACTTCTCGACGGAGTGCGGGTCGAAGGTCAGGCCCAGATAGTTGTTGGTGCCGAACAGCAGGGTGCGCTTGCCGTTCACCACGCCCTCGACCGAGGACACGACGTCGTCGAACTTGATCGAGAACGGATCGGCTCCGCTGTCGCGCATCCGGTCGTAACGACCGGCGAGCGGGGAGAACTTGTCGAGAATGGACATTACGCGTCACTCCGCAGCGTCTCGATCGTCCTCAGGAGGTCCTGGACGGTCACGACGCTGGCCATGTCATGCAGCGGGATCGAGATATCGAACTTGTCTTCCAGCGCCATGGTGAAATTCATCACGGCGATCGAGTCGAGGCCAAGGTCATTCACGATGTTCATTTCCGGCTTCAACTCGATTCTTCTGCTCAAGACGCCTTCAAGGACTTCCGAAATCTCGTCGATCAACGCTGCTTGATCTTCACTCATCTCATTGCCTTGGCGGAACGCCACAGCAAACTTTAGTCTCGAGCCGGAACCTAGGGAGCGCTCCCGGCCCTGTAAAGTTCACGAAGACGGTTCGAAAACACTAATCAATGCAGGATGTTACACGCTCGTTACCTTACTGAACCATGAGTCGAGCGAGGCCGAGAAGGCGTTCGACCTCATAGCTCGCCAGGTGTTGCCAAAATGCACTTCGCGCCGTCTGCCGCCGCGCCGCGTCCGGGGGGCGAGAGTGGAGCCGTCTGCCGCCGCCGCGTCGATCAGACGAGCCGCCAAAAACGGCTTGTGACAGAAAGGTTTATGGCCGCTTGACCGAACCGTTCGGTCAATGGCCGCAAGCGTTGCGGCGGCGCCGATCCGCCGTCAGATGGGCATGACGCGCGCAAACTGCTTTATGACTGAAATATTTCGTCGCCGAATGTGTTCAGGCGGCCTCGGGCTGCATGGCGAGGAACAGCTCCCGCGCACGGCTTCGGCTGAGCTTGCCCGAGGAGGTGACCGGCAGCGCGTGGGCGCCGACGAGCCGCACCGTCACGGGCGTCCCGAACTGCAGGCGCAGCAGCTTGCCGACCTCCTCGGCGAGCCCCGCGCGGGCCGCCGGGTCCTGGCTCCGGCACTGCACGAGCGCGACGACCTCCTCGCCCTCCGGGCGGTCGACCGAAAACACCGCGACGTCGCCGCTCCTCACGCCCGGAACGCCGGCTTCCACGGCCCATTCGAGGTCCTGCGGCCAGACGTTGCGGCCGTTCACGAGGATGAGGTCCTTGGCGCGGCCGGTGATGACGATCTGGCCATGGACGAGATAGCCGAGGTCGCCGGTGTCGAGCCAGCCATCGGGCGACAGCGTCTCCGCGGTCGCTTCCGGCTCGCGGAAATAGTCGCGCATCAGGCTCGGGCCCCTGGCGAAGACGCGGCCGACCCGGCGCTCCGGCATCGCAGCGTCGTCCGGCCCACGGCACTCGATCTCGTGGCCCGGAAGCGCCGGTCCGCACAGCACGAATTCGCGCGAGCGGGCGTCGGCGGAGGTCGGGGGGGCCGCGACTCCCTCCTGCTCCAGCCGGTCGAGGTCGACGGTCTCGGTCTTGAGACCCTCGTCGAGCGGCGCGAAGGACAGTGCGAGCGTCGCCTCCGCCATGCCGTAGCTCGCGACGAAAGCGGAGGGACTGAAGCCGTGCGGCCCGAATCGTTCGGCGAAGCGGCGCAGCACGTGGGGGCGGATCATGTCGCCGCCGATCCCGGCGCAGCGCCAGGACGAGACGTCCAGCGTGCCGAGGTCGACGGTCGCTGCGCGCTGCGCGGAGAGTTCGAAGCCGAAGCTCGGCGAATAGGAGATCGTGGCCTTGTTGCGAGCGATGAGCTCGAGCCACAGCAGCGGGCGGCGCGCGAAGTCGCGGGTCGCGAGATAGTCGACCGAAAGTCCCGCGACGATGGGCGACAGCATGAAACCGACCAGCCCCATGTCGTGATAGAAGGGCAGCCATGAGACGCAGCGGTCGCCGGCGCGGGTCTTCAGCCCGTGGCGGCTGATCGCGGTGGCGTTCGCCATCAGCGAGCGATGGGTGACCGAAACGCCCTTCGGGAAGCGCGTCGAGCCTGACGAGAATTGCAGATAGGCGAGCGCGTCAGGATCAGGCGGCGTGAGCGGGCCCGGCGCCGGCGCGACGTCGGCGAGGTCTTCGATCGTTCCGACGAGGTGGAGGTCCAGACCGTCGGCCGCCTCCACGAGCCAATCCTTCATCGCGGCCGGCGCGAAGGCGGCCGACGCGGCCGAACATTCGATCATGCGGCGGACGTGGAGTAGATAGTTGTCGCGCCCGCCGAAGGCCATCGGCAGCGGCATCGGCGCAGGCGCGACCCCGGCATAGGCGCAGGCGAAGAACAGCCGGACGAAGTCGCCCTCGGTGTCGGCGATCAGCGCGACGTGGTCGCCGGGCTTCACGCCGACGCCGAGCAGCTTGAGAGCGAGCGCGCGGGCCTCCTTGACGAGCCTGGAAAAGGGCAGGGCTCCGGTGAGGACGCCCTTGCCCGAATGGAAGTTGAAACCCTCCGGTCCGCGGCCCGCGGCTTCGAGCGCGTCGAGGATCGTAGGCGCGGCGCCCGCGCTCGTCAGCGGGCGCGCAAGGTCGGCGACGTCCGACGTCATTGTGCCTCCTGCGTCGGTCGGGATCGGGATCAGGACATTGGGCCGAGCGCGCGCACGCGCGGCGGCTGTTCTGTCTCCGGCTCCGCGGGGGTCGACCACTCCGGGGCGCGCCTGTCAATCTTGGTGACGACGCCGTTGGCGAGGTGGACGACGTTGTCGGACGCCCGCGCCCAGGCCGGCTGGTGCGAAATCGCGAGCACCGTCAGGCCGGTGCGCCGGGTGAGCTCGACCACGTTCGCGACGATCGCGGCCTCGGTCTCGGGGTCGAGCGCGGTGGTGGCCTCGTCGAGGATGAGCAAACGCGGCCGGTCGATCAGCGCGCGGGCGATCGAGATGCGCTGGCGCTGGCCGCCGGACAGCCGCGAGCCGCGCTCGCCCACCACCGTGTCGACGCCTTCCGGCAGGCTTGCGACGAAATCGGCGGCGCCCGCTTGCTCGAGCGCGCGGGCCACGTCCTCGTCGGTGAATTCCGGCTGGCCGAGCGTCACATTGGCGCGCAGCGTGTCGTGGAACAGCATCAGCTCCTGCGGGACGTACCCGGTCAGCCTGCGCCAGGCTAGGAGGTCGATCGACTGCAGCGGCGCGCCGTCGACCAGGATCTCGCCGCCCGAGGGCTCGTGCAGCCCGAGCAGCAGGTCGACCGTCGTGGTCTTGCCGGCGCCGGACGAGCCCGTGATGGTGGTGACCCGCCCCTTCGGCGCCTCGAAGCTCGCGTCCTTGATCACTTCGGTGTCCCCGAAGGCGAAGGACACGTTGCGGAACTCGATTCCGCGCTCGAAGGCCGGCGCGACGCCCGGACGGGTCTGCTCGCGCATCCCGCGGGCGATCTCGATCGAGTTGCTGATGGCGTTGAAGCCGGCCTGCTGGAGGCGGACCGACTGGAGCTGCTGCTGGGCCTTGCCGATGGTCGACACGGTGCGGCCGAGCAGCAGCGCCATGACGATGACCTGGCCGGTCGGCATCTCCATCACGCCGATCGTCACATAGGCGCCGATCGCGATGAAGATCGCCAGGATCGGCTCCTGCAGCGCCTTATTGGTGTCGCGGGCGAAGGACTGGCGGCGCTGCGCCTTGCGGATCGCCTCGGCGTCGCGCTCGAACAGCTCTTTGAAGCGCGCCTGCCGACCCATCGCCTTCATGGGTTTGATGCCGACCAGGAGGTCGGTCAGGGCGCCGACCAGCGCGCTGACCCGCTTCTTCTGCTTGCGCGCGGCGCGCTTCGCCATCGAGATGAAGCGGTTCAGCGTCAGCACCATGATCAGGCCGACGGCGACCGACAGCAGCCCGAGCTGCCACGAGAACAGCGTGACCACCGAGAGATAGGTGACGACCTGGATCATCTCCGCGGCGAACTTGCAGAGAGAGTTGTATGCTTCGCCCGACTGCATGGCCTCGATCGAGAGCGACGCGGAGAAGCGGCCGACCGGCTGGCGCACATAGTAGGACCAGCGCGCCGCGAGCAGCGACTCGATCAGGTCGAGGCGCATCTTGGTCGCGACGTCGGCGCCCGCGCGCCCGACCCGGTTCATCGCGATGATGGTGAGGGCTGCCTTCAGCAGCATGCCGACGATCAGCACCGTGACGAACAGTCCGAGCGTCGGTTCGAGCCCGATGCTCTCGACCGCATGGGCGATCTTTCCGCTCGCGCCCTTGGGCTGCGAGGCTTCCGGACCGACCGCGGCGACAAGCGGAAGCAGGCTCGCGATGCCGATGCCTTCGGCGGCGCCCGCGAGCACGAGCAGGACCAGCGTCACGACCGTGCGCCGGAGCGGGATCACCGAGGCGATCCGCATCAGCGTCGACGGCCGGGCGCGTTTTTCGTCTGTGAGGATTGCGGTCCGCTTCGGCGTCATGGCGATTTCGGCTGCGGCGCGCGGGGCGCGCGCGACCCGGGTTCTCGGACCCTTGCGACGGCGCTCTGTCTATGAGCATTCGGGCGCCGTCTCAAGCGCATGGCGTTGACGAAGCCGCGTGCGCGGCTGCATGACGGCCATGGCCGTCATGACCGGCGCGTTCGGGCGGCGGTCGTCGCCGCTTGGAGTTCCGCCAGAGAATTCATGACCGAGCCGCCTTCCGCCGGACCGATCGTCTGGCTCCTCACAGACGATCGTCCGGGCAACCGGACCCAGGTGCTCGGGGCAGCCCGTGCGCTCGGCCTGCCGTCGATCGAGAAGGCGCTTTGCTTCCGGACTCCCGAGAGCCGCTGGTTCGGGCGTCGCGGCGCCTCCCTCGACACTCTCGATGATCGGTCCCGCGAACAGATCGCGCCACCTTTCCCCGACCTCGTGATCGCGGCCGGCCGGCGGTCCGTGCCGGTCGTGAGCTGGATCAAGCAGGCGAGCCGCGGCCGCGCCAAGGCGGTGCTTCTGGGCCGCAAGACGCCCGATGGAGTCGCGGACCTCACCGTGCGGCTCTCCTATTTCCGCCAGGTTCCCGACCCGAAGCTGCTCGAGATCGATCTGCCGCTGACCCAGGTCGATCGGGAGCGCCTCGACGAGATCGCGAAGAACGAGCCTGACCCGCTGGCGGGGCTCCAGCGGCCGCGCACGGCCTTTCTGGTCGGCGGACCGACCGGGCAGCACGACCTCACGGCTGAGTTCGCCGGCCGCATGGCTCAGGAGACCGCCGCCGCGGCGGCGGAGACCGGGGGTGGGTTAGCGATCGTCACCAGCCCCCGGACGCCGACCGACGCCGTCGCTGCGATCCGCGCGGCGGCGGGAGAGGCGCGGCTGTTCGAATGGTCGCCGGACCGCTCCAAGAACCCCTATCTGGCGATCCTCGCCAACGCCGACCTGCTCGTGGTCACGGGTGAGAGCGAATCCATGCTCGCGGAGGCGATTCAGGCGCAGCGGCCGCTGACGATCTATCCGCTGCACGAGCCGCCAATGCGGCCGATCTCACTGGCGCGGGCCTGGATCGCCCGCACGGCGAT
Organism: Hansschlegelia zhihuaiae; assembly: GCF_004103825.1. Lineage (GTDB taxonomy): Bacteria > Pseudomonadota > Alphaproteobacteria > Rhizobiales > Methylopilaceae > Methylopila > Methylopila zhihuaiae. Next base: position 257,087 of record NZ_RYFI01000001.1, on the reverse strand, counting down.
CCGCGGAGGCCTGTTCGCGCCGCTCTGCCGGAAGATCATGTCCGACGGTCTCGTCACGCCGCGCCGCGAGTTTGCGGCCTTCCACCGGATGATCGAGGAGCGGGGCTGGGGCCGGGTGTTCGACGGCCGCCTCAACCGGAAGTCTCCCGCCCCGCATGACGAGCGCGAGCGGCTCGCGGACCGGATGCGTTCGGTCCTCGGGACATAGCCGAAGGCGGTGTCTCCGGCCTCCAGCCCGCCGAAGTCAGAATCGTTCTTCGTTGAACGCGCGGGCGCGCTGGTTTATGGGGTCGGCCAAAGGCAGGCTGGCGCGAACGCCGCCGCCGATCCGTCGCGCGAGCGAGGACGACATCCATGACCATGACCGAGACTGCGCCTTCGGCCGCGACCGAGGCTCCGCTTCCGCCCTTCACCGTGATCGTCGAATGGGAGAACGCCATCGACGTCGAGGACGAGTGGGCGAAGCGCGCCATGACGTGCTTCCAGGACGAGCTGGAGCGCGCGCACAACCGCATGACCGTGAAGCCGCGCGTCATGTATCTCTACGACGAAGGCGCGGTGAGCGCCTCGACCATCGACAACGTCATCGACGAGGTCGCGCCGAAGCTCCGGACGCTGGCCGATATCGAGCTCGTCGCGACCCCGGGCCTCACCTACTACAAGCTGAAGAACTATGGCGTCGCGCGGGCGAACACCGATTTCGTCATCATGCTCGACAGCGACGCGGGTCCGCAGCCCGGCTGGCTGGAGGGCCTGCTGAAGCCGTTCGCCGACCCCGAGATGATGGCGGTCGGCGGCTTCACCGTGCTCGGACACGAGGACTTCCTGTCGCGCACCATGGCGCTGAGCTGGATCTTCAACCTGCCGAGCGAGCGCAAGCAGACGGTGAAGCGCAAGAAGATCCACGCCAACAACTGCGCTTTCCGCGGCGACTTCATCCGCAGCAACCCGTTCCCGGACCTGCCTGCGTTCAAGAAGCAGTGCGGCTTCTGGCTGCGCGACATCGACCAGCGCGGCTTCAAATGGACGCGCACCGCGGACGCCATGACGATCCATGCGCCGCACCCGGGCTACAAGTTCCTCGCCTGGCGCGCCTGGACCACCGGCATGGACCGCGATTTCCAAGGCTATCACACGGTGACCAAGAGCCGGCTCGGCCGTGTCGGCTTCGCGTTCCAGTTCTTCGCGTCGAAGCTGTTCCGGTCTTGGAAGCGCATCGTCACCAAGGGCGGCGAGGTCGGCCTGCCGGTCTGGCAGCGGCCCTTCGCCATGCTGGTGACGCTGGGCTTCTTCGGCGCGGCCCTGGTCGGCCAGCTCCAGAGCGCGCTGACGCGCAGCTTCGGCCCGCTGCCCGAGAGCCCCGGCGCGCGAACGCCGCCCGCCGCCTTCGTCCACGGCTGACGCCGCTCAGCGCGAGGCCTTCTTCTCGCGCTTCCGCCTGACGATCTCCACGACGCCCTGCGCCGCAAGCCGGGCGAGCGTCCTTGCGCCGAACTCCTGGCCGAGGCGTCGCGCGTCCGCGGCCGCCACCCCGAGCGCGCCCTTGGCGCCGAGCCGGACGAAGTGGCGCGCGACGTCGCGGGCGAGGCCCGGCCGGAATCGCGGGTCGGCGAGATATTGCGGATGCCTGCGGCAGAGGTCGATGGTCGCGGCCGCGAAGGTGTCGTCCTTGGCCGAGATGGCGTCAGCCGACCACTGCTTGGTCCACAGGATCGCGTCGGTCGTGGCGCAGCGCGCGACTTTGGTCAGCCGCAGCATCAGGTCGAAATCCTGCCGGCGCTTCAGAGTCTCGTCGAACATGCCGGCGCGCAGGATCGCGTCCCGGCGCGCGCTGATCGCGGGCGTCGCCTTGAACACCCGCCGGTCGAAGATCGCCTGCTCGATCTCGGGGCTGCCGTCGAGCACGGGATTGAGGCGCGGGGCGGGAGACTTTCCCGTCTCCGGCGGATAGACGAGCTCGAAACTGTCGATCAGCACGTCGACTTCGGGACGTTCTGAGAAGAACGTGACCAGATATCCGAGCTTGTGCGGCAGGAAGGCGTCGTCGCTGTCGATGAAGGCGACGAGCGGCGCCGTCGCCTCCGAGACGCCCCGGTTGCGGGCGGCGTTGCCGCCCCGGTTGACGTCCTGGACGATCAGCCTGATCCGCGGGTCGTCATAGGCGCGGACCGCCGCGACCGTGCCGTCCCTGGACCCGTCGTCGACGATCAGCAGTTCGAAGTCGTCGAACTCCTGCGCCAGCACGCTGTCGATCGCGGCGCCGACGCTGCGCTCGCGATTGAAGACGGGCATGACGATCGCGATTTCGGCCATGCGTCTCGCCCATGCAGAATGGCCGGCGGAGGGTTGTGAGCCGCCAGCTTCGACCGGCGACTTCTATCCGAGGGGGGCGGCGCGGCGCCAGCGCCGTCCGTCCCGCGAGCACGGCTTGCGGCTTGCGCGACGCGACCCCCCGGCATAGCGTGCCGGCCCGCCCGCCAGCCCCTGGCGGCGCCCAAAACGTCGAAGAGAGACGGACGTGGGCAAGACTCCTGACACCCGCAAGAAGTACAAGACGCGGTGGTATCATCGCCACCCGAAGTTCTGGTTCCGCAAGGACCGGCCGCGCCCGCCCGGCCATCGCGAAGCGCCCGAGGTGGTGCGCCTCGACCCGGAGCCGGGCGTCGCGCCGTCGCCGAAACCGCCGGTGCGGATCTTTCTGGGCACCGAACCCCTGCAGGCGCGCGCCGAACGCGTGTTCGTCTGGTCGGTGCTGCAGGTCCGCGAGCCGTCGCGCGCCTACGAGATCCATCTGATGAAGAACCTGAAAGGGTTCGACCGGTCAGGCTGGACCACGGGCTTCACGAACTACCGCTACGCCATCCCCGAGCTCGCGGGGCGGCGAGGCCGCGCGATCTACAATGACGTCGACCAGATCTATCTGGCCGACCCCTCCGAGTTGTTCGACCTCGAGATGGGCGACGCGGCGATCCTGTGCGTCGAGCAGGACGAGACCTCGGTCGCGCTCATCGACTGCGCCAAGATGGCGCCGCATTGGCGGATCGAGGACGCGCGCCAGCCGCTGAAGCGCGACTTCTTCCTCGGAATCATGAACGGGCGCGGCCTGTTCGGGAAACTGCCCGGCGAATGGAACGCCCGGGACAGCGAATATTCCGCCGACCGGTCCAAGTGCTTCCACTTCACAACGCTCAGGACCCAGCCCTGGCGGCCGTTCCCGGACCAGCTCCGTTATGAGCCGCACCCGGACGGCGAGGTGTGGCACGCGCTCGAGCGCTCCGCGGACGCGGCGCGCTTCACGACCTTCGCACGCGACCATCCGAGCGGCGGCTTCGCCGACGCCATCGCGCGGGCAGGGAACGCCGCGCCGGCGACGGCCGGCGACGAGCGTCGCCATGCGTCCGAAGTGGCGAAGCTCGTGACGGCGACCGGAGCGAAGGATGTTCTGGACGTCTCGGCCCCCTCGGCCGACGGCGCTCCCCGCGCCTTCGCCGGGGCCAAGACCGTGCCCGTCGGGCCGAGCGCTCCGTTCGCGACGAAAGTCGTCGGGCCGCATGACGGCGTGGCGGCGATCGACTCGCTCTCGGGCTTGCCGGAGGAGGACGTCGCGTGGGCGCTGGACGAGCTGTTCGCCGCGGCCAAGCGCTTCGTTTATGTGGCCGTGCCGCTCGAGCCCGGCAGGCCGCCGGCAGGCGCCGCGCCGCTGCCGCCCGAATGGTGGCGCCTCCAGATGGAGCTCGCCGCGAACCGCAATCCGGGACGGCGCTGGGCGCTGTTCACGGTCGACCCATCGACCGGCCGGCGCTCGGCCCGCCTGCATGGCGGCGCGCCGAGCGTGGCGCGCGCCGCCTGACGGGCCCGATTCTCGGCGGGGTCAGTTCGCGGCGGGCGCCTTGAGGTCGGACTCGAGCACGTGGCGGATCCGACCGTCGCCAAGGCAGCGGACCTGGTAGCCGGGCTGTCCGTCCTCGAGCGGCAGACGCGCGATGACTTCGGCCTCCTGTGGTTTGGCCCCTACAGGACTGCCGAGAAAATGAGCCGTCTCGCCGATTTCGAATGAATGCATGGTTGTTCTCCGCCACGGGTGTGTGGATATGGCGTCGCCTGCGGGGCCGGCAAGCCATGAGCTTCTTCCGACGGCGGCGCGAGGCCGTCCCGGGCGCGACACGCGCATGTCATCGCGGAGGGGGCGTATAGGGCGTGAAAATGCGTTACTCTCGCTGTCGCTGAGTGGAGTCTAGCGGCGACGCCGAACCGGCGGCGGGTTGGATCGGCCGACATCGCCGCGCCGCGCCGTAGCAAGGACGGAACAAGCGACAGATGGCAGGACGCGCCTATTTCGTCCTCGCGCTCGCCTTGGCGGGCGCGGCGGGTTTCGGCGTCTGGCGGATGCAGGGCGGCGCGGACGCCGCGATCCCGAGCGTGCGCGTAGACCCGCGGGTGCCCGTGACGGTCGCTGAGGCGCGGCGCGCCGACGTGCCGATCTCGCTGTCCGGCCTCGGCGTGGTGCAGCCGCTCAACGTCGTGACGGTGAGAAGCCGCGTCGACGGCGCGGTGACCGAGATCGCCTTCGAGGAAGGAAGGCAGGTCAAGGCCGGCGACCTCCTGGTCCAGATTGATCCGCGCCCCTACAAGGCGGCGCTCGACCAGGCCAAGGCCAAGAAGGCGCAGGACGAGGCGTCGCTCGCCAACGCCGAGCGCGACCTCGCGCGCTCCCAGCAGCTCGCGCAGTCGAATTACGCCTCGCGCCAGCAGGTCGACCAGCAGAAGGCCCGGGTCGCCGAGCTCACGGCGCAGATCGAGGGCGACGCAGCCGCGATCGAGAGCGCGCAGACGCAGCTCGACTACGCGACGATCCGCGCGCCGATCGACGGCCGCACGGGTTTTCGGCTCGTCGACAAGGGCAATCTGGTGCGCTCCTCCGACGCGACCGGGATCGTGACTTTGTCGCAGATCGAGCCCATCACCGCGGTGTTCACCCTGCCGGAGCGGGACTTCTCCGACATGTCGGCCGCGATGCGCCGCGGCGCGGTCGAGGCGATCGCCTTCGCGCCCGACGGCCGTGAGCTCGCGCGCGGCGTGGTCTCGGTGCTGAACAGCCAGATCGACCAGGCGACGGGCACCTTCAAGGCGAAGGCGACCTTCGCGAACAGGGACGGCGCGCTATGGCCCGGCCAGTCGGTCAGCGTGCGGGTCCATGTCGACACGCTGCGCGAGGTCGTCACCGTGCCCGAGGAGGCGGTCCAGCGTGGGCCCCGGGGCGCGTTCGCCTTCGTGGTGGGCGCGGAGGATAAGGCGGAGAGGCGCAAGATCGTGGTCGCGCGTCAGGCCGACGGCCTTGCGGTGCTCCGTGAAGGCGTCGCGGCGGGCGACCGCGTGGTGACGGGGGGCGCGTCTCGCGTCCAGCCGGGCAGCCGGCTCGAGGTCTCGCGGGCCGCCGAGGCGCGCGCTCCTGCGTCGGCCGAAGGAGTGGCCACCCAGTGACCGCGCCGGCCGGCGCGGAGGTTTCGGGCGGCGTTTCGGGCCCGTTCATCCGGCGCCCCGTCGCGACCTGGCTCGCGATGGCGGCGCTCGTGCTCGTTGGGCTTGCGGCCTACAGCCGTCTGCCGGTCGCGCCGCTGCCGCAGATCGACTTTCCGACGATCCAGATCACCGCGAACCTTCCGGGCGCGAGCCCCGAGACGATGGCGTCGTCGGTGGCCCAGCCGCTCGAACGCCAGTTCGCGCAGATTCCGGGCTTGAGCGAGCTCACCTCGATCAGCGCGGTCGGCGCGACCACGATCACGGCGGAGTTCGAGCTCGGCCGAGACATCGACGCCGCCGCGCAAGACATCCAGGCGGCCATCAACGCCGCGAGCGGACAGCTGCCGCCGAACCTTCCCTCGCCGCCGAGCTATCGCAAGACCAACCCCGCCGACAGCCCGATCCTCCTGCTTTCAGTGCGCTCCGACACGATGCCGCTGACCACGGCGAACGATCTCGCCGACAGCCGCATCGCCCAGCAGATCAGCCAGCTGTCGGGCGTCGGCCAGGTCACCATCGCGGGCGAGCAGAAGCCGTCCATCCGCGTCCAGATCGATCCCGCCAAGATCGCCTCCAAGGGCCTGACTCTCGAGGAGATCCGCGGCGTCATGGCGACGGTCACGACCGACAGCCCGAAGGGCGTGATCGACGGGCGGCGGAACGCCCTGACGATCTATTCGGACGGCCAGCTCGCGCAGGCCGACCGCTGGAACGACGTGATCCTCGCCTATCGCGACGGCGCGCCGATCCGGGTGCGCGACGTCGGCCGCGCCATGACCGGCCCCGAGGACCGCTATCAGGCCGCCTGGGTCAACGGCCAGCGCGGGCTGCTCATCGTCGTCCGCAAGCAGCCCGGCGCCAACGTCGTGGAGACCGTCGACGCCATCAAGGCCGAGATGCCGCGCCTCGTCGCCTCGCTGCCGCCGGGGCTCAAGGTCGAGATCATGAGCGACCGGACGACCACGATCCGGGCGTCCCTCCAGGAGGTCCAGAAGACCCTGATCGAGGCCATCATCCTCGTGGTTCTGGTGATCTTCGTCTTTCTGCGGAGCCTCTGGGCGACCGTGATCGCGTCGCTCGCGGTGCCGATATCGCTGCTCGGCGCCTGTGCCGTGATGTACGCCTTCGGCTACAGCCTCAACAACCTCTCGCTGATGGCGCTGGTTATCGCCGTCGGCTTCGTGGTCGACGACGCGATCGTCGTCATCGAGAACATCGCCCGCCACATCGAGGAAGGCATGAAGCCGCTACAGGCGGCGCTCAGGGGCGCTGGCGAGATCGGCTTCACGATCGTGTCGATCAGCGTGTCGCTGGTCGCGGCCTTCATCCCTCTGCTGCTGATGGGCGGCATCATCGGCCGCCTGTTCCGCGAATTCGCCATGACGGTCGCGATCACCATCGCGGTCTCGGCGGTCGTGTCGCTCACTTTGGTGCCGATGCTCGCCTCCCGCCACCTCAAGGGCGAGCACGAGGTTCGTCACGGGCGCGTCTACGCCTTCATCGAACGCGCCTTCGACGCGCTGCTCGCCGGCTATGGCCGGGCCCTCGACGTGGTGCTGCGCCATCGGTTCGTGACGCTGATGGTGTTCTTCGCGACCATCGCGACCTCGGTCTACCTGTTCGTGACGATCCCGAAGGGCTTCTTCCCGCAGCAGGACACCGGGCTGATCACCGGCTCGAGCGAGGTGGCGCAGGACGCCTCGAGCGAGGCGCTCGCCGACCGCCAGCAGGCGCTCGACCGGATCCTGCTCGCCGATCCCGCGGTCCTGACCGTCGGAAGCCTGATCGGCGCGGGCGGCGGCGCTGCGCCGCCGAACGCCGGCCGCAGTTTCATCACGCTGAAGCCTCAGGACGAGCGCGACGCCTCCGCCGACGAGATCATCACCCGGCTGAGGCCGAAGCTCGCCGAGGTCGAGGGCGTCCAGATGTTCCTGCAGTCCGCCCAGGACGTGCGCCTCGGCGGACGGCGGACCCGCACGCAGTACCAGTACGTGCTGCAGGACGCCAATATCAACACGCTGAACGAGTTCGCTCCGCGTGCGCTCGAGGCGCTGAAGAAGCTGCCTCAGCTGCGCGACGTCGCGACCGACAGCCAGGATTCCGGCGCGACGCTGACGCTCAGCATCGACCGCGATCAGGCGTCGCGCTACGGCATCCAACCGGAGGCCGTCGAGAACACGCTCTACGACGCCTTCGGGCAGCGCCAGGTCGCGCAGTTCTCGACCCAGCTCAACACCTACAAGGTGATCCTCGAGGCGCCGCCCGTCGAGCGCGGCGACATCGAGACGCTGAACCGCCTCTATGTCCGGGCGCCGGGCAATGGCGAGCAGGTGCCGCTCTCCGCACTCGCCTCCTGGACCCGCGAGGAGACCGCGCCGCTCACCATCAACCACCAGGGCATGTTCCCGGCGGTGACGCTGTCCTTCAACCTCGCGCCGGGCGTCGCGCTCGGCGAGGCGACGATCGCGGTGCAGAGCGCGATCCGCGGCCTCGGGGCGCCGGATTCGCTGACCGGCTCCTTCGCGGGCACGGCGCAGGCCTTCCAGGCCTCGATCTCGACGGTGCCGCTGCTGATCCTCGCCGCGCTGATCGCGGTCTACATCATCCTCGGCATCCTCTATGAGAGCTTCGTCCACCCGCTGACGATCCTGTCGACGCTGCCCTCCGCCGGCGTCGGCGCGCTCGGGGTGCTGCATCTCGTCGGCTTCGAGTTCAGCCTGATCGCGCTGATCGGCATCGTGCTGCTGATCGGCATCGTGAAGAAGAACGGCATCATGCTGGTGGACTTCGCGCTCGCCGCCGAGCGCGCCGAGCGCCTCGCGCCCGAGGAGGCGATCCGCCGGGCCTGCATGCTGCGCTTCCGGCCGATTCTGATGACCACCATGGCGGCGATGCTCGGCGGCGTGCCGCTGATGATCGGAACGGGCGTCGGCTTCGAGCTCCGCCAGCCGCTCGGCTACGCGATGGTGGGCGGCCTGATCGTGAGCCAGCTGCTGACGCTGTTCACGACGCCGGTGGTCTATCTCTACCTCGACCGGCTGGCGATCCGGCTGCGCGGCGGGCGGCCCGAATCAGGGCATGCGGCCGCCGCGCCGGCGGAGTGAGGCCCTTTACATGAAGAGATTCATATCCACCAGGGAGGTAGCCTGCCTCTTCTTGATCGCCCTGTTTCCTGGTTTACTGCTGTGCGTCTTAACGTTGCTTGGCGACAACTTTCGACTAGCAATATGGACAATGCAGTTGGTGGGGACGGTGTCCTTGGCGTGCGCTGTCTTGATAGGGCTTCCGTCAATATTCTTACTGAATTATTTTAAATGTACAAGCATATATTTTTACTTAAGCGGCGGGATTATTGTGGGTCTCTTGTTGAGCTATTATTTTGTAATGCCGGGCTTAAGAAGTGGCGGTTTTGCTTTTGGGTGGAGAGCGTCGGCGTCCCAATTCGCGTTTTTTATGATCTTATCAATAATGACGTGTGCATTATATTGGAGATTGGCCCGACCAGATAAGCTAAGGAAGGCGTAAACCGCAATATAGTTCTGAGATTTTATGAAACTCTTAATCTCTGCCAATGAGACCTCGAGAATTGAACAAGTGTCGCGCGGTTTCGGTCAAACGATAATCGTGTTGTCGAGCGACCGGAGCAAAGCAGCCGCCGGAACAAGCGCTCAACCGCTTCCAGCCGATCTCTGACGACGCTTTGGGGCCGCGGCTGACAAGAAATGCGGAGCGCGCGTGCCGAATTTGTTCGCCTTGCGTTCCGTGAACAAATCAGGTACATCTGGTTGCGTTGAAGCCCCGCCGCACACCGTGCCATAAGGAGCGCCCCGCGATGCCCCAGCCCTCGCTTCGTCTCGTCGAAGGAAGCTCCATGGACAAGACCAAGGCGCTCGACGCCGCGCTGTCTCAGATCGAGCGCGCCTTCGGCAAGGGCTCGATCATGCGGCTCGGCGCGGGCCAGGCGGCGGCCGAGATCGAGACGGTGTCGACGGGGTCGCTCGGGCTCGACATCGCGCTCGGCGTCGGCGGCCTGCCGCGCGGGCGGATCATCGAGATCTTTGGGCCCGAGAGTTCGGGGAAGACGACGCTCGCGCTGCACACCATCGCCGAAGCCCAGAGGAAGGGCGGCGTCTGCGCCTTCGTGGACGCCGAGCATGCCCTCGACCCGGTTTACGCCCGCAAGCTCGGCGTCAATCTGGAAGACCTGCTGATTTCGCAGCCGGACACCGGCGAGCAGGCGCTCGAAATCACCGACACGCTGGTCCGCTCGGGCGCGATCGACGTGCTGGTGGTCGATTCGGTCGCCGCCCTCACCCCGCGCGCCGAGCTCGAGGGCGAGATGGGCGAGGTGCAGCCCGGCCTGCAGGCGCGTCTGATGAGCCAGGCGCTGCGCAAGCTCACCGGCTCGATCTCGAAGTCCCGCACCATGGTGATCTTCATCAACCAGATCCGCATGAAGATCGGCGTGATGTATGGCAGCCCCGAGACCACCACGGGCGGCAACGCGCTCAAGTTCTACTGTTCGGTCCGGCTCGACATCCGCCGCATCGGCGCGATCAAGGATCGCGACGAGGTCGTGGGCAACCAGACCCGCGTGAAGGTCGTGAAGAACAAGGTCGCGCCGCCGTTCAAGCAGGTCGAGTTCGACATCATGTATGGCGAGGGCGTCTCGAAGACCGGCGAACTCATCGATCTCGGCGTCAAGGCCGGCATCGTCGAGAAGTCCGGCGCCTGGTACTCCTTCGACAGTCAGCGCCTCGGCCAGGGCCGCGAGAACGCCAAGCTTCACCTCAAGGACAATCCGGACGTCGCGCGTCGCATCGAGACCGAGGTGCGGCAGGCCGCCGGCGTCATCGCCGACAAGATCTTCGACGAGGTCGATCCCTCGGACCCCGACGTCGACGCCTGACGGGGTCGCCTGCGCCCTTCGCTCTCCGGCGGATCACATGAGCGACGCGGCGCCGTCCTTCACCTCTCCCCAGCGGGGAGAGGTCGGCCCGTAAGGCCGGGTGAGGGGGCGTCGCCATCTCGCGGAAGACCTGCTCCCCTCAACCGCCCTCGCTGTCGCGACGTCGACCTCTCCCCAACGGGGAGAGGTGAAGGGTGGTTTCCGGAAGCAAGGGTTGGCTCAGTTCGCGGCCGGGCGTCGCGCCGGGGCCAGCTTTCTGGACAGCGGCTCGCCGCCTTGTCTAAGGTGCCGCCGCGCCTCGTGATGCAGAAGCTCAATGGCTTGGCATGACGGGGCGCCGGTCGTTTTCGGCCGGCGCGGGCGCGGGACCCAAGCGACGAACCTCCAGGGCACGATGAGCGGCGTCAACGAGATCCGGAAGACCTTCCTCGACTATTTCGCGGGCGAGGGCCACGCCGTCGTGCCGTCTGGGCCGCTGGTGCCGCGCAACGACCCGACGCTGATGTTCACCAGCGCCGGCATGGTCCAGTTCAAGACGCTGTTCACCGGGCTCGAGAAGCGCGCCTACACGACCGCGACCACGGCCCAGAAATGCCTGCGCGCCGGCGGCAAGCACAACGATCTCGACAATGTCGGTTACACCGCACGGCATCACACCTTTTTCGAAATGCTCGGGAATTTCTCGTTCGGCGACTATTTCAAGGACCGCGCCATCGAGCTGGCTTGGACGCTCGTCACCAAGCATTTCGATCTGCCGAAGGACCGCCTCCTCGTCACCGTCTATATCGACGACGACGAGGCGCACGGCCTCTGGAAGAAGATCGCGGGTCTGCCGGACGACAGGATCATCCGCATCGCGTCGTCCGACAATTTCTGGGCGGCCGGCGACACCGGCCCCTGCGGCCCGTGCTCGGAGATCTTCTTCGATCAGGGCGACAAGCTGTTCGGCGGGCCTCCCGGAAGCCCGGACGAGGACGGCGACCGGTTCCTCGAATTCTGGAACCTGGTCTTCATGCAATACGACCAGATCGCGCCCGGCGACCGGCGCGACCTCCCGCGTCCCTCGATCGACACCGGCATGGGGCTCGAGCGCATCTCGGCGATCCTGCAGGGCGCGTCGTCGAACTACGACATCGACCTCTTCAGGGCGCTGATCGCCGCCGCCGTCGAGGCGACCGGGGTGCCGGCCGAAGGCGAGGCCAGGGCGAGCCACCGCGTGATCGCCGACCACCTGAGAGCCTCTAGCTTCCTGGTCGCCGAGGGCGTGCTGCCGGGCAATGAGGGCCGCGGCTACGTGCTGCGCCGGATCATGCGGCGCGCGATGCGCCACGCCCAGCTGCTCGGCGCCAGGGATCCGCTGATGCACCGCCTTGTGCCGGCGCTGGTGCGGGAGATGGGCGGCGCCTATCCGGAGCTCGTGCGGGCCGAAAGCCTGATCGAGGAGACGCTCGAGCTCGAGGAGACGCGCTTCCGGCAGACGCTCGCGCGCGGCCTCGGGCTGCTGGACGAGGCCTCCGCGGGGCTCGGGGACGGCGACAGCCTGCCGGGCGAGACCGCCTTCAAACTCTACGACACATACGGCTTCCCGCTCGACCTGACGCAGGACGCGCTGCGGCCGCGTGGCGTCGCGGTCGACGTCGACGGCTTCAACGCCGCGATGGCGCGGCAGAAGGCGGAGGCGCGCGCCGCCTGGTCCGGTTCGGGCGAGGCCGCGACCGAGACTGTGTGGTTCTCGGTGCGCGACCGCGTCGGACCCACGGAATTCCTGGGCTACGCAGAGGAGGAGGCGCAGGCCGCCGTCGTCGCGATCGTCAAGGACGGCGCCGAGGTCGAGCGGCTGTCCACGGGCGAGAGCGGCCTCGTGGTCGTCAACCAGACGCCGTTCTACGGCGAATCGGGCGGCCAGGTGGGCGATCACGGCGCCATGCGCGGTCCCGGCGTCTCCGCCGCGGTCACGGACGTCCAGAAGAAGCTCGGCGACCTGTTCGTCCACTCGGTCGAGGTCCGCGAGGGCGCGATCTCGATCGGAGACGAGGTCGCGCTGATCGTCGACCACGCCCGCCGCTCGGGCGTGCGCGGCAACCATTCGGCGACCCATCTGCTGCACGAGGCGCTCAGGCTCACGCTCGGCGACCACATCGCGCAGAAGGGCTCGCTGGTCGCGCCGGATCGCCTCCGCTTCGACTTCAGCCATCCGAAGCCGATCTCCGACGCCGATCTCGCCGAGGTCGAACGCGTCGCCAACGCCGTGGTCTGGCAGAACGACCCTGTCGTGACCCGCGTGATGCCGGTCGCCGACGCCATGGAGTCGGGCGCCCGTGCGCTGTTCGGCGAAAAATATGGCGACGAGGTCCGCGTGGTTTCGATGGGCCGCGGCGAGCCGGGGTCGAACAAGGCGTTCTCGGTCGAGCTTTGCGGCGGCACCCACGTGCGCTCCACCGGCGAGATCGGCCCGATCACGATCGTGGGCGAGAGCGGCGTGGCGTCCGGCGTGCGGCGCGTCGAGGCGCTGACCGGCGAGGCGGCGCGGCTCCATCTCGAGACGCAGAACGCGCGCGTCGCCGACATCGCGGCGCTGCTCAAGGCGCCCGAGGGAGAACTGGTCTCCCGTGTGGAGACGCTGATCGAGGAGCGCAAGCGCCTCGAGCGCGAGCTCGCCGAGGCGCGCAAGAAGCTCGCGATGGGCGGCGGCGCGTCGGGTCAGGACGCGACGCGCGAGGTCGGCGGCGTCAAGTTGTTCGCCCGCACGGTCGAGGGCGTCGAGATGAAGGACCTGAAGGGGCTGGTGGACGAGGCCAAGCGCTCTCTAGGCTCCGGCGTCGCGGCCATCGTCGGGGTGACGGCCGAGGGCAAGGCCGGCGTCGTGGTCGGCGTCACGTCGGATCTCACGGAGAAGTTCAACGCCGTCGAGCTGGTCCGCGCGGCCTCCGCCGCGCTCGGCGGCGCGGGCGGCGGCGGACGGCCCGACATGGCTCAGGCCGGCGGTCCGGACGGAGCTAAGGCGGCCGAGGCGCTCGACGCGGTGGCGGCCCGGCTGGCGGCTGCCTGAACCGTTCCAAAATTTTTTGCAGGGGGCCGGAACCGGCGGTCGAAGGCCGCGTTCTATGCTCGAAAGCTCACGCAACAGAGCTTTTGGTCAGGCGACCGGCCCCCCCGACCGGTCAGCCTCATGAGGCGGAACCGCTGTCCCCCGAGGCGGTTCCGCCTTTTATTTTGTCTGATCCCCAAGCGCCGACATCAGCGCCGCGACCAGCGGCGGCTCGGTCTCGAACACGTCTTCGAGCGTCGAGACCGTCACGGCCCCGGCCCCGGCCGCCTGCAGCGCCTCGATCAGCGGGAACAGCTTGCGTTTGGGCGCGTGCAGCACCAGCGGCGTCCCTTCCGCCGGCGGCCCGAACGGCGCCCGCGCGTCGAAGCGCGCGCCGAGATCGACGATCAGCCGCTCCACCCGTCCCTGGAAGCGCGCCCGCACCTCGCGCACCGCGCGCGCCCGCACCTCCGCGGCGATCCGGGCCAGGACTGCACGCCCGGCGTCGCGCGCCTCGGCGGTCCAGTCCGCGCGCAGGCTCGCGACCAGATGCGCCTCGCTCTTCAGCATGACGCCGTCGTCCAGCACCTTCAGGGCGTTCGCCTTCAGCGTGGCGCCTGTGGTGGTGATGTCGACCACGACGTCGGCCGCGCCCGCCGCCGGCGCGCCCTCGGTCGCGCCGGCGCTCTCGACGATGCGGTAGTTCGAGACGCCGGTCGCCGGCCGTCCGTCGCGCGGCTCCTTCCAGGCGAAGAAGCCGCGGGTGAGATTGACATATTTCGTCGCAACCCTGAGGCGGCGCCCGTGTCGGCGGCGCATGTCCTCGGCGACGTCGTCGAGGTCGGCCATCGAGCTCACGTCGATCCAGGCCTGCGGGACCGCGACCACCACGTCGGCATAGCCGAAGCCGAGCGGCTGCAGCAGTTTTACGCGAGCTGAGGCGTCGGGGATGGTCTCGCGGATCAGGTCCTCGCCGGTCACGCCGAGGTGGACCGCGCCGCTCGCCAACTGCCCCGCGATCTCGGACGCCGAGAGATACGCGACCTCGACGCCCGGCACGTCGGCGATCGCCCCGCGATAGTCGCGCGCTCCGCCGGGCTGCACGAAAGTCAGCCCCGCGCGTCCGAAGAAGGCCGAGACGTTCTCCTGCAGGCGGCCCTTGGAGGGCACGCCCAGGATGAGTTTATCGGACAGCTTCCCGCTCATGGCCGCGCCCCAGGGAAACGCTCGAGCCAGAGCGCGAAGCCGACGCCCGGCGTGCGTTTCGGCGCCCCGAGCGCGGTGAGAAGCCCGTCATAGCGGCCGCCGCCGGCGACCGGCTCGCTCCCCGACGCGCCCGAAAGCTCGAAGACGAGGCCGGTGTAATAGTCGAGGCCGCGGCCGAAGCGGGTCTGGAAGCGCATGCGCTCGACCGGCAGGCCGGCTTTGCGGAACGTGTCGAGCCGCTCCCCGAGCGTCGCGACGGCGGTCGACACGCCGGCCGACTCCGACAGAGCCTGAAGCGTCGCGAGCGCCTCTGGCGCAAGGTCGTCGACGGCGAGCAGCGCGCCGAGCGCGCGCCGCGCGTCGGCCGGAAGCTCGACGGACAGCGCCTCGGCGCGCTCCAGGAAGCGCTCTGCGATCTCGCCCGCGGTGCGGCCGCCCACGGCGGCGATGCCGGCGAGCGACAGCAGGTCCTCGATCACCGCGCGCCCGCTCTCCGGCCCCGCGGCCGCGAGCGCCGCGAACAGGCCGGCGTGCTCGGCCTCCTCGGCGCGCGCGACGCTCAGCGCCTCCAGCGTGCCGCCATGGGCGAGCGAGCGCTTCAGCCGGCGGCGGAACGCGACCGGCGCGTCGAGCGCGTCGACCGCGGCCTCAACGACCGCGCGGTCGCCGATCCGGATCGCGGGCTCGGGCAGGCCGAGCGCTCCGCACGCCTCGATCGCGAGCGCCAGCACCTCGGTCTCGGCCGCGATGGCGTCGGCCCGGCCGAAACTCTCGACGCCCGCCTGGGGCGCCTCGCCGCCGTTGGAGCCGTGGCGGAACACCGGCCCCTCGTAAAAGTAAGCGCCCGGCGCGTCGCAGGCCCCCCGCGAGATGTGGATCAGCGCGGTCGGGATCGTGAAGTCGGGCCTGAGGCAAAGCTCGTGGCCCTGGGCGTCGCTGGTGAGGAAGACGCGCTGGCGGAGCTCCTCGCCCATCACGTCGAGGAAGGGCTCGGCCGGCTGCAGCACGCCGGGCGTCACGCGCGCGAAGCCCGCGCCCTCGAGACGCTCGACGAAGGAACTGGGAAGGGCGCGGGGGGAGGACATGGGAAGGCTTAGAGTTCTGCGATCAGCGTGCGAGGGGCCGGACAGGATGAGCCGTCATCACCGGGCTTGACCCGGCGATCCATCCCCTGGCGAAGATGATGGATGCCCGGGTCGAGCCCGGGCATGACGGGGCGAAGGCGTCGAAACGGATTGTGCCTCTAGCAGGCCGTCCCGCTCCGCGCGACCCTTTTCGCGCCGGATGATTATCGGCCGCGCCTCTGGCGGCGCGCCGCGGCGGCGGACTAGATTGCGGCCCATGGCCCTGCTGTTCCGCCGATCCCGCGAAGACCCGGCCCGCGCCGACGCGTCCCGCCGGGTCGCTGCGCTCGTCCGCGAGGCTCTGGGCCTCGGCGAGGACGACGCCGTGACGGTGAGCGAGATCGCCTGCGGCGACCCGGCCTGCGGCGGCGCCGAGACGGTCGTTCTGCTGATGCGGGTCGGGCGCAAGACCGAGGCCGTGAAGTTCATGAAGCCGATGGCGCAGGTGACGGAAGCGGACGTGACGGAGACGCTCGCGTCCGTGCGGTAGGGGCGGGGAGCGCAGAGAGCGCGTCGCGCTCGGGCCTCCTCCACCATGCTTCGCATGGTCCCCCTCCTCCGCGTCGCGGAGGAGGATCCGAAGCGGCGCCGTCCCTGCTCCTCCCCTGCGAAGCGGGGGAGGGGGACCGCGAAGCGGTGGAGGGGGCGACGCCGCGAAGACGCCTGACGAACGAGCTCCGCCCTCACGTCCCGGCCTCGAGCCGGGACCCATTCGCCGCGATGATCGTCCGACGCAGCGCAGCCAGCGACGCCATTTTTTCGAACCCTCAGCGCTCAATGGGTCCCGGCTCGAGGCCGGGACATGGGCGCGGCGCTAACCGTGCCGAGCGAGAATGGCGCGCACTTCCTCGACCAAGCGCTCCTCAGGCACCGTCACCTGCGCGGGGCGGCTCTCGGTCCACTCCGAGCGCTCCTTGATCGCGGCCGCGGCCTTCGCGCCCTCGACGAGGTCCTTCAGCGTCACCTGCGGTATCTCGGCTTCGCGCTCGTCCGAACCCTGGATGACGACGCAAGGGCTGCGGCGGCGGTCGGCGTATTTCATCTGCGCCTTCATGCCGGACGAGCCGAGATAGACCTCCGCGGCGATCCCCGCCTCGCGCAGCTTCGCGGCCTGGGCCATCGAGCGGCCGATATGCTCGCGGTCGAGCGCCAGCACAACGACAGGTCCGTCGGCGGCGGGCGCCGTCTCGCCCTTCAGCGCGGTAAGCGCGGCGAGAAGGCGCGAGACGCCGATGGAGAAGCCGGTCGCCGGCGTGTCCTCGGCCATGAAGCGGCCCACCAGCCCGTCATAGCGCCCGCCGCCGCCCACCGAGCCGAACTGGATGGGACGGCCGTCGTCATCCTCGATCGTGAAGGTGAGCTCGGCCTCGTAGACCGGCCCGGTGTAGTATTCGAGCCCGCGGACCACGGAGGGATCGATGGAGACGCGACCCTCATATCCCGCCTGCTCGATTAAGGTTGCGATCGCCGAGAGTTCGCGGGCTCCGTCCTGGCCGGACTCAGTAGAGGAGAACTCTTCAAACAGACGGCGGGCTGTTTCAAGGTTATCGGCCGTCTTGGCCTTGAGGATCGACAGCACACGGAGCGCGGCCTCGTCGTCGAGGCCCGCCCCTTTGGTGAAATCTCCGCTCTCGTCCTTGCGCCCCCGCCCGAGCAGCGCCCGCACGCCCTCGGGCCCCAGCCGGTCGAGCTTGTCGATCGCCCTCAGCACCGTCAGCCGCCGCCCCGCGTTCTCCTCGCCGCCGAGGCCGATCGCCTCCATCACGCCGTCGAGGATCTTGCGGTTGTTGACCTTGATGACATAGTCGCCGCGCTTGACGCCGACGGCCTCGAGCGCGTCCGCCATCATCATGCACATCTCGGCGTCGGCCGCGACGCTCGCCGCGCCCACGATGTCGGCGTCGAACTGCAGGAACTGGCGGAAGCGGCCCGGACCCGGCTTCTCGTTGCGGAACACCGGCCCGAAACGGTAGCTGCGATAGGGTTTTGGCAGCCGCTGGAAGTTCTCCGCCACGAAGCGCGCCAGCGGCGCGGTGAGGTCGTAGCGCAGCGACATCCACTGCTCGTCGTCGTCCTGCAGCGAGAACACGCCGGCATTTGGCCGGTCCTGGTCCGGCAGGAATTTTCCGAGCGCGTCGGTGTATTCGAAGACCGGCGTCTCCAGCCCCTCGAAGCCCCAGAGCTCGTAGGTCTCGCGGATGCGCTCGGTCATCTCGCGCAGCGTCTTCAGCTCGGCCGCGCCGCGGTCGGCGAAGCCGCGCGGCAGGCGGGCGGGCGTAAGGTCGGCGCGGCGGACGGTCATCGAAGTCTCGTCGGGAAAGAAGGGCGCGCTCCGCTAGAGCGCGTCCACACACTGGTTGGGCGTAGAAACGCCGCCGTCGTTCCGGGCTTGTCCCGGAACCCATTATCACCGACCGCGCAAGGCTGGCGCACGCGGAGGAAATGGATCCCGGCACTTCGGCCGGGATGACGGGCGCGGTTGAACGCGCCAAACGTCTCCTGTCCCGCTCTAAAGAAAAGCGAGGCGGCGCGAAAGCCTCCGCGCCTCAGCCCATCGCCTTCTGGAGGTTCTCGTCGACCTTGTCGAGGAAGCCCTCGGTGGTCAGCCATTTCTGCTCGTCGCCGACCAGCAACGCGAGATCCTTGGTCATGTGGCCGGCCTCGACGGTCGCGACGCAGACCTTTTCCAGCATCTCGGCGAAGGCCTTGAGCTCGGAATTGTCGTCGAGCTTGGCGCGATGCCCGAGGCCGCGGGTCCAGGCGAAGATCGAGGCGATCGAGTTCGTGGACGTCGCCTTGCCCTTCTGGTGCTCGCGATAGTGGCGGGTGACGGTGCCGTGGGCGGCTTCCGCCTCCATGATCTTGCCGTCCGGGGTCGTCAGCACCGAGGTCATCAAGCCGAGCGAGCCGAAGCCCTGCGCCACAGTGTCGGACTGCACGTCGCCGTCATAGTTCTTGCAGGCCCAGACATAGCCGCCGGACCATTTCAGGGCGGACGCCACCATGTCGTCGATCAGCCGATGCTCGTACCAGATCTTTTTGTCGGCGAACTTGTCCTTGAACTCGGCCTCGTAGATTTCCTGGAAGATGTCCTTGAAGCGGCCGTCATAGGCCTTGAGGATGGTGTTCTTGGTCGAGAGATAGACCGGGAAACCACGCGCCAGCCCGTAATTCAGCGAGGCGCGGGCGAAATCGCGGATCGAGTCGTCGAGGTTGTACATCGCCATCGCGACGCCGGAGCCAGGCGCGTCGAACACCTCGTGCTCGATGGTCTGGCCGTCCTCGCCCACGAACTTGATCGTCAGCTTGCCCTTGCCCGGGAAACGGAAATCAGTCGCGCGGTACTGGTCGCCGAAGGCGTGGCGGCCGACCACGATGGGCTGCGTCCAGCCCGGCACCAGGCGCGGGACATTCTTGCAGATGATCGGCTCGCGGAAGATCACGCCACCGAGGATGTTGCGGATCGTGCCGTTCGGCGAGCGCCACATCTTCTTGAGGCCGAACTCCTTCACGCGGGCTTCGTCCGGCGTGATGGTCGCGCACTTCACGCCCACCCCGTGCTTCTTGATCGCTTCGGCCGCCTCGACCGTCACCTTGTCGTCGGTCGCGTCGCGGTGCTCGACGCCAAGGTCGTAATATTCGAGGTCGAGGTCGAGATAGGGATGGATCAGCTTGTCCTTGATCTTGGCCCAGATGATCCGCGTCATCTCGTCCCCGTCGAGCTCGACGACGGGGTTTGCGACCTTGATCTTCGACATGAGCGGACAGCCTTTCGCGGGTGGGAGGCGACGGTTGCGCTGCGGCAATGCGGCGCTCGATAGCACGAGCCCGCGGCGGCGCGAAAGCTCCGACATGCGCAGACGCATGGCGCGTTCTGCGCATCAGCGTCTTCCCTTCGGCGGCGGCGGGCTCACCTAAGGCGGCGCTTCCTCCCTAAGGACTTGTCATGAGTCAAGCCGACTGCGCCGCCGTCCGCGTCGCGCCCGCCGCCGTCGACGCGCGCCTCGTCCTGATCGCCGCGATCGCCTGCGGCGCGATCGTGGCCAATCTCTATTACGCCCAGCCGCTGGTGGACCTCATCGCCTCCGGCCTCGGGATCGCGCCCGCGGCCGCGAGTTCCGTGGTCGCGCTGACGCAGCTCGGCTACGGCGTCGGGCTCATCCTGGTCGCGCCGCTGGTCGACCTGTTCGAAAGTCGGCGTCTGCTGACCGTGACGCTCGCCGCCGCGGCGCTCGCGCTCGCGCTCACCGCGGTCTCGCCCTCGGGCGGCGTGTTCTTCGCCGGATCCTTCCTTATCGGGGTCGGGTCGGTCGCCGCCCAGATGCTGCTGCCGATCGTGGCGAGCGCAGCGCCGGAAGAGACGCGCGGCCAGGTGGTCGGCACGGTGATGAGCGGGCTGTTGTTCGGCATCCTCCTCGCGCGGCCCGTGTCGAGCGTGCTCGCGGACCTCGCCGGCTGGCGCGCCGTCTTCGCGCTGTCGGCCGCGCTGATGCTGCTGATCGCGGTCGTGGTGCGCGCCGCCGTGCCGTCGCGCCGTCCGCAGGGCGGCATGGGCTACGGCGCGTTCCTCGCCTCGATGCCGCGGCTGCTCGCCGGGCACGCCGTGCTGCGCCGCAGGGCCGGCTACCAGGCCGCAATGTTCGCGGTCTTCAGCCTGTTTTGGACGGCCGCGCCGATGCGCCTGATTGAGGCCTATGGCTTCTCGCATACGATGGTCGGACTGTTCGCGCTCGCGGGCGCGAGCGGCGCGCTGGTCGCGCCCTGGGCCGGCAGGCTCGCGGACCGCGGCCTGACCTATCCGGGCACGCTCGCGGCGCTTGGCCTCGCCTCGCTCGGCTTCACGGTCGCCGGCGCGGACGGCTGGCTCGGCGTCGCGGGCCTGCTGGTCGGCGCGGTGGTCGTCGACGTCGGCGTCCAGCTCAACATGATCCTCGGCCAGCGCGCGATCTACGGGCTCTCGGCCGAGGCGCGCGGTCGCCTGAACGGGCTCTATGTCGCGATCCTGTTCCTCGGCGGCGCCGTGGGGTCGACGCTGGTCAGCCCGCTGATGACGGCCTACGGCTGGCCGGGCGTGGCGGTGGTCGGCGCGGCGCTGCCGCTTGCAACTTTCGCCTTCGCGGTGTTCGACCGCGGCCGCGACTGAGCTTGGCGCGACGCGGCGGCGGCGTGCTATCGCTCCGCGCTTTCCGTCGTCGAGCTTCGAGGAGCCATGGCCGGCACCGACCGCACCAAGTCCGACCTCGCCGCGAGCCTGCCCGCGGGGCCGGCGATCATTCTGGTCGAGCCGCAACTCGCCGAGAATGTCGGGGCTGTGGCGCGCGCGATGGCGAACTTCGCGCTGTCCGAGCTCCGGATCGTGCGGGGCAGGGCGCAGGCCGAGGGCGAGAAGGCGCGGGTGTTCGCCGCCGGCGCCCATCACGTCATCGACGCCGCGCGGCATTTTGAGCGGGTCGAGGACGCGCTCGCCGGCCTCACCCTGGTGCTTGCCACCACGGCCCGCGAGCGCGGCCAGGCGAAGCCCGTCGACGCGCCCGGGGCGGCGGCCCGCCTCATGGTCGTGGAGGCCGCGCAGGGCGGACGATGCGGCGTGATGTTCGGGCGCGAGCGCACCGGCCTCGAGAATGACGAGATCTCGCTCGCGAGCCGGGTCGTCACCTTTCCAGTCAATCCGGCCTACGCCAGCCTCAACCTCGCCCAGGCGGTGCTGCTGGTCGGCTATGAATGGTTCAAGGCGGCGACGGGCGGCGCTCCGGCCTTCGAGATGCCGACCCGGTCGCCGCCCGCGAGCCATGACGAGGTGCTGGCGCTGTTCGCCCATCTCGAAGGCGAGCTGGACGAGAGCGGGTTCTTCCGTTCGCCCGACAAGCGCGCCTCGATGGTGCGCAACATCCGCAACATGATCCACCGTATGGAGCCGAGCCTGCAGGACGTCCGCACGCTCCACGGCATGGTGGCGGCGCTGTCCGAGGGCAGGCCAGGGCCGGAGGGCAGGGGACGGACCTATCTGAAGCCGTTGAAGGACCTCGACGGCGGCTAGAGACCGATCCGCTCGGCCCGCCACGCATTTCGCATCTCGCCAAGGGCGCCTGCGTTCGCCTTGCGCGCCGCGCGGCGCGTGGTACGACGCGGCCCGCCCCGCCACTGTCAGAGCGCCCGACCATGATCCCCCGTTATTCCCGTCCCGAGATGGCCGACATCTGGTCGCCTGAGACGCGGTTCCGCATCTGGTTCGAGATCGAGGCGCATGCCTGCGACGCGCTCGCCGAACTCGGCGTGATCCCGAGGGAGGCGGCGAAGACCATCTGGGAGAAGGGTGGGGCGGCCAAGTTCGACGTCGACCGCATCGATGAGATCGAGCGCGTGACGAAACACGACGTCATCGCCTTCCTCACCCATCTCGCCGAATTCGTCGGGCCGGACTCGCGCTTCGTGCATCAGGGCATGACGTCGTCCGACGTGCTCGACACCTGCCTTGCGGTGCAACTCGCGCGGGCCGCCGACATCCTGATCGCCGACGTCGACCGGCTGCTGGCGGCGCTCAAGGCCCGGGCGGTCGAGCACAAGCTGACGCCCACCATCGGCCGTAGCCACGGCATCCACGCCGAGCCCACGACCTTCGGGTTGAAGCTCGCCGGCTATTATGTCGAGTTCGCGAGGGCCAAAGAGCGACTGATCGCCGCCAGGCGGGAGATCGCGACCTGCGCGATCTCGGGCGCCGTCGGCACCTTCGCCAATATCGACATGGCGGTGGAGGCCCACGTCGCCGAGAAGCTCGGCCTGACGCCCGAGCCGGTCTCGACCCAGGTCATCCCGCGCGACCGGCACGCGATGTTCTTCGCGACGCTCGGCGTCGTGGCCTCGTCTGCCGAGCGGCTCGCGATCGAGATCCGCCACCTTCAGCGCACCGAGGTGCTGGAGGCCGAAGAGTTCTTCTCCGAAGGGCAGAAGGGTTCCTCCGCCATGCCGCACAAGCGCAACCCGGTGCTGACCGAGAACGTCACCGGCCTCGCCCGCATGGTGCGGTCCTACGCGCTGCCCGCGATGGAGAACGTCGCGCTCTGGCACGAGCGGGACATCTCGCACTCCTCGGTCGAGCGCATGATCGGGCCCGACGCGACCGTGACGCTCGACTTCGCGCTCAACCGGCTCGCCGGGGTGGTGGAGAAGCTGCTGGTCTATCCCGAGCGGATGCAGGCCAATCTCGACCGGCTCGGCGGGCTCGTGCATTCGCAGCGCGTTCTGCTCGC
>NZ_RYFI01000001.1:219956-234012 GCF_004103825.1 Hansschlegelia zhihuaiae | reverse complement strand
GAGGGGCGGGAGCCGCGAGGACGCCTATCGGCTCGTGCAGCGCAACGCCATGCCGGTCTGGCGCGGGGAGGGCGACTTCCTGACCCTGCTCAAGGCGGACCAGGAGGTCCGCGGCTTCCTGTCGGACGCGGAGCTCGAAGAGGCCTTCGACCTCGGCTACCACTTCAGGGCCGTGGACCAAGTGTTCGAGCGGGTGTTCGGCTGACCTGCGCAACAGAAACGGGCGGCTGACGCCGCCCGTCGATCCTCTTCGAAAGCTGGCTTCAGAAACGACCGCCGCCGCCGCGCCCATCTCCGCCGCCGCCGCGACCTCCGCCGTCGCCGCCGCGGCCGCCGCCGTCTCCGCCACGACCGCCGCCGTCGCCGCCGCCGCCACGGCCTCCGCCGTCGCCGCCCCGGCCCCCGCGGCCCCGGCCGCCGCCGTCGCCGCGACCGCCTCCGGCGCGATCAAGCCCGACGCGGTCGCCGCGGTCGCCGCGGTCGCGCGCCTCCGCGCGGCCGCCGCCGCCACGGCCGTCCATCCGATCCCCCCGACGCTCAGTCCGCTCGCGGCGATCATTCCGATCGTCGCGGCGCTCTGCGCGATCTCCCCGGTTGTCCTGGAATCGGTCGCGACGGTCCTGGAAGCGCTCGCGACGGTCCTGGAACCTGTCGCGGCGGTCGTCGAGCCGATCCCGCCGGTTGTCGATCCGCGCCTCGCGGCGGTCCTCCCAGCGTCGCCAGGACCGGTCGCGCCAACCCGGGCGGCCGGGCCGCCCCGCATACCAGCGGCCGCCCCAATAATAATAGCCGTCCCGGAAATAGTAGGGCCGGTTTTCCCAGTAGCCGCCGATAACGAGGCCGGAGATCACCGCAGGCTCGTCGTCATAGATCTCTACGCGGGTCGTGATCCGCGACGCGGGGCCGTCGAGATAGGCGGCCGAGACGAAACCGGTCCCGTCCGCGCCCATGCTGATTTCACACCAGTCGCCGTCGCAATCGATGACCCTTACGGTCTCGCCTTCCGGCAGCGTGTCGATCACCGCGTAGCGCACCCCGGGCCCGGTGCGGACGTTCACGTCCGCTGTTGCGGTCGCGGTCGCCGCAAACGCGGCTCCCGACGAGACGAGCAGCGCGCCCGACGCGAGCAGCGCCTTCAGGGATATGGTCATGGCTTCCGAACTCCCTTTCATGTTCATCGTGTCGGCCGGAGTCCAAACCGCCCGGAACTCCTTGGCGCGCATGTCCCTGCTGTTGGGCGCGCATCGTCGGTCCGGAAACGCGCGGGGCGGCGCATCCGTTCGCAACTGACACGCGCGCCGCGTCAGAAGCCCGCGCGGGCCCTCCGTCATTCTTGGCGGAGTTCACCCGCCCGAGCCGGCCCCGGTCGCCGGCGCGTCGAAAACGTCCGACAGCGCGCGTTCGGCTCCGGACGCAAGGAAAGCGACGTCCGGGCCGAGAGAGATCATCGCGAAGCCGCGCCGCACATAGTCCGATGCGAAGGAGGGCGTGTTGGCGAAGATCGCCGCTGGCTTGCCGGCCCGCCGCGCGGCTGCGAGGACGCGGTCGAGGGCCGCGACCACGGTCGGATGCGCCGGGTCGACGGTCGCGCCCTGCGTGAGCGCGACCGACAGATCGTTCGGCCCGATCAGCAGTCCGTCGAGGCCTTCGACCTGCGCGATCTCGTCGACATTCTCCAGCGCGCGTCCGGTCTCGATCATGGCGAGCGCAAGCGTCAGCCGGTTCGCCCGGTCGAGATAGTCGTCGCGCTCGAGCCCGAGCAGCCCAAGCGCGCGGATCGGCCCCCAGCTCCGCCGTCCGACCGGCGGAAACTTGACGGCGTCGACGAAGGTCCTCGCCAGATCGGCGTCGTCGATCATCGGCGCGATCACGCCCGCCGCGCCGACGTCGAGGGCCCGCGCGCCGAGCGCGAAGCCGCCGAGCGGCAGCCGCACGAGCGCCGGGCGCCCGGCGAGCGCGGCCGCCGCGACTCCATCGACGACGCCCGCGAAATCCACGAAGCCGTGCTGCGCGTCGAGGGTGACGGAGTGGAAGCCCGCGCGGGCGACCGCCTCCACCACCGCGGGCGCCGGCGTCGAGATCCAGGCGTTGAAATGCGGCCGCCCGAAGCCGAGCGAGTCGGCTGCGAGGACGCCGGGGCGGAGGCCCGTGTCGGATGCGCGGCCGGAGGACGCGGACGTCAGGTCACTTCTCCGCGGCGAGCTGGGTCATCGCGGTGGCGAGAAGCTCCTCCATCCTGCGGCGGATCTGGTGGTCGGACTGCTCGACGCCGGCGCGGTCGAAATCCAGCCGGATCTTGCGGAAGACGTCGTGGTCGCCCTCCTCCTCGAAATCCGACATCACGACCGACTTGGCGTAGGCCGTCGCCTGATCCCCCTCCTTGCCGAGCTTCTCGGCCGCCCACAGGCCGAGCAGCTTGTTGCGCCTCGCCAGCGCGCAGAACTTCATTTCCTCATCGTGGACGAACATCGCCTCGAGGGCATGTTCGCGGTCGTCGAAGGTGGTCATCGCACCGTCCTTGGAATTTCCTCGGGGCCGCTCGGGTCCGGCCTCGACTCGAGAATAGACCCGCCAATTGTGGCGAACCAAGGCGATCGGCGCTCCTGTCCCTCGTTCCTTCGTCGTGCGCCGTCGACGCCGTCGTCGTCTTGGCCTGACCGCTTGGCATGGCCGCCCGCCGCGCCTACATTCGCGATCAGTCGGACTGCGCGCCCCTCCCACTCGCGCGGCCGTCGCGAAAGGCGCGTTGATGAATCCGAACTTCCGGAATTTCGCCCTCTGGGTGATCATCGTCCTGCTGCTGCTTGCGTTGTTCACGCTGTTCCAGAACCCGGGCCAGCGCGCGCAGACGAACGACATCTCGTTCTCGCAGCTGCTGACCGAGGTCGACAACGGCCGGGTGCGGGCCGTGACGATCGAGGGCCAGAACATCACCGGCCAATACACGGACGGCGCGCAGTTCCAGACTTACTCTCCAAGCGACCCCTCGCTCGTGCAGCGGCTCTACGGCAAGGGCGTCGCGATCACCGCGCGGCCGCCCGGCGAGAACATGCCCTGGTTCGTGGCCTTGCTTCTGCAGTGGCTGCCCTTCATCGCGCTGATCGGCGTGTGGATCTTCCTGTCGCGCCAGATGCAGGGCGGGGCCGGCAAGGCCATGGGCTTCGGCAAGTCGAAGGCCAAACTCCTGACCGAGGCGCATGGCCGCGTGACCTTCGAGGACGTGGCGGGCGTCGACGAGGCCAAGGGCGATCTAGAGGAGATCGTCGAGTTCCTGCGCGATCCCCAGAAGTTCCAGCGGCTCGGCGGGCGCATCCCGCGCGGCGTGCTGCTCGTCGGCCCTCCCGGCACCGGCAAGACGCTGATCGCGCGCGCCGTCGCGGGCGAAGCCAATGTGCCGTTCTTCACGATCTCGGGCTCCGACTTCGTCGAGATGTTCGTGGGCGTCGGCGCGAGCCGCGTGCGCGACATGTTCGAGCAGGCGAAGAAGAACGCGCCCTGCATCATCTTCATCGACGAGATCGACGCCGTCGGCCGCCATCGCGGCGCGGGCCTCGGCGGCGGCAATGACGAGCGCGAGCAGACGCTGAACCAGCTGCTCGTCGAGATGGACGGCTTCGAGGCGAATGAGGGCATCATCCTGATCGCCGCGACCAACCGTCCGGACGTGCTCGACCCGGCGCTGCTGCGCCCGGGACGCTTCGACCGTCAGGTCGTGGTGCCGAACCCCGACATCGTCGGCCGCGAGAAGATCCTGAAGGTCCATGTCCGCAAGGTGCCGCTGGCGCCGGACGTCGACCTGAAGACCGTCGCGCGCGGCACGCCGGGATTCTCCGGCGCCGACCTCATGAACCTCGTCAACGAGGCGGCGCTGCTGGCGGCGCGGCGCTCGAAGCGCATGGTCACCTCGGCGGAGTTCGATTCGGCCAAGGACAAGATCATGATGGGCGCCGAGCGGCGCATGGTCATGACCGACGAGGAGAAGAAGACCACGGCCTATCACGAGGCCGGCCACGCCATCGTCGCGCTCTACACGCCGGCCAACGACCCGATCCACAAGGCGACCATCATCCCGCGCGGCCGCGCGCTGGGCATGGTCCAGTACCTGCCGGAACGCGACCAGATCTCGATCAGCTACGAGCAGCTCACCTCGCGGCTCGCAATGGCGATGGGCGGGCGCGTCGCGGAGGAGATCTTTTTCGGCGAGGACAAGGTGACGGCCGGCGCCCAGTCGGACATCCAGCACGCGACCAACATCGCGCGGGGGATGGTGACGCGCTGGGGCTTCTCCAAGGAGCTCGGCACCGTCGCCTATGGCGAGAACCAGGACGAAGTGTTCCTCGGCATGTCGGTCGCGCGCCAGCAGAACGTCTCGGGCACGACGATGCTGAAGATCGACAACGAGATCAAACGCTTCATCGACGAGGGCTACGAGACGGCGAAGCGAATCATCACCGAGAAAAAGGACGAGATGGAGACGCTCGCCAAGGCGCTGCTCGAATACGAGACGCTGACCGGCGAGGAGATCAAGGGTCTGCTGGCGGGCCGCCCGCCGGTGCGCGACGCGGCCGACGAGCCGCCGGCCCCGCGCGGCTCCGCCGTGCCGACTGCCGGCAAGCCGCGGCCCAAGACCCCGGACGGCGGCCTCGAGCCGCAGCCGAGCGCGTGATCGGCGGCATTGGAGAAATAGCGAAAAAGGCCGAGCGCAAGCCCGGCCTTTTTCTTTTGGTGCTCCCGGGGCTACATTTCTCGTGAGTTCTTGCGGGGAGGACGCATGCGATGGGCGTCGCCGAACGCATGGTGCAGCCGGGGACTTTCGATGTGGACGCCTTCATGGCGTTCCTCGAAAGCCGGCCCGAGAAGGAGAAATGGCAGCTGGTCGACGG
This sequence comes from Hansschlegelia zhihuaiae, assembly GCF_004103825.1. Taxonomy (GTDB): domain Bacteria; phylum Pseudomonadota; class Alphaproteobacteria; order Rhizobiales; family Methylopilaceae; genus Methylopila; species Methylopila zhihuaiae. The sequence continues at coordinate 229,129 of NZ_RYFI01000001.1, read as the reverse complement.
CGTGGCGCAGCGCATCATGACGCCGCCGCTCCTCACTCATCAACGGATCGGCGTGAATCTGCTGATGGCGTTGAACCAGGCGCTCGGTGCGAAGCGCTCGGACCTGCTCGCCTATTACGAGGCCGGCGTTCGCCTGCCTGATCGTCGCGATTTCCAACCCGAGCCAGACATTTTGGTTCTTCCCGCGATCCCGCCGACAGGCCATTGGACCGAGAACTTTCTGCTCGTCGCCGAAATCCTGTCGCCGTCGAACGACCGCGAGAAGATCGATCGCAAGGTCGAGCTCTACGCCGAGGGTCCGGACAACCTGCACATCCTCGTGGTCTCGCAGGACGCCGTGAAGGTCGTTCATCGGGCGCGCTCGGCCGGCTGGCGGCCCGACGAACTCGGCGAGGAGGATCGCCTCCTGCTGCCCGAATTCGGCTTCGACGTCGCCGTGCTCGACCTCTACCGCGGAACGAAGCTCGCCGGGCCGGGCCCAGCCGGCGGGTGACGCGCCTGGAACACGCTCACCTTTTCTGAACCTCGCCGTGCTAACCTCGCCCTACTGACGCCTCACGAGCTTCGAACAAGCGGCCGGGGCCAAAGGGGAGCCGTCCGGCATGACGCGCAAATATTTCGGCACGGACGGCATACGCGGCCGCTCCAACACCTTTCCGATCACGCCCGACTTCGCGTTGAAGGTGGGCATGGCGGCGGGCGTCGCGTTCCGGCGCGGCGAGCACCGGCACCGGGTCGTCATCGGCAAGGACACGCGGCTTTCGGGCTATATGATCGAGAGCGCCCTCCAGGCCGGCTTCACCTCGGTCGGCGTCGACGTGCTGCTGGTCGGCCCGATGCCGACGCCCGCCGTCGCCCACATCACCCGCTCGATGCGCGCCGACCTCGGCGTGATGATCTCGGCCTCGCACAATCCTTACGACGACAACGGCGTGAAGCTGTTCGCGCCCGACGGCTACAAGCTGTCCGACGAGGTCGAACTCGAGATCGAGCGGCTGCTGGACTCCGACCTCACGCGCAAATACGCGACCTCGGGCGAGATCGGCCGCGCCAAGCGCATCGACGACGCGCAGGCCCGCTACATCGAATTCGCCAAGCGCACCGTGCATCGCGCTTTGTCGCTCGAGGGCTTGAGGATCGTGATCGATTGCGCCAACGGCGCCGGCTACAAGGTCGCGCCCGAGGCGCTGTGGGAGCTTGGCGCGGAGGTGGTGCGGATCGGCGTCGAGCCGAACGGCCTCAACATCAACAAGGATGTGGGCTCGACCGCGCTTTCGGCGCTGATCGCCAAAGTCCGCGAGACCCGCGCAGACATCGGCGTCGCGCTCGACGGCGACGCGGACCGCGTGATCATCGTGGACGAGAAGGGCCAGGTGGTCGACGGCGACCAGCTGATGGCCGTCGTCGCGGCCTCCTGGGCCGAGGATGGCCGGCTTTCCGCGCCAGGCCTCGTCTCGACCGTGATGTCCAATCTCGGCCTCGAGCGCTACCTCGCCTCGATCGGCCTCGCGCTCGAACGCACGCCCGTCGGCGACCGCTACGTGGTCGAGCGCATGCGCGCGCAGGGCTACAATCTCGGCGGCGAGCCTTCCGGCCACATCGTGCTGTCCGACTACGCCACGACCGGCGACGGTCTGGTGGCGGCGTTGCAGCTCCTTGCCGTGGTTCAGAAGGCTGGCCGCTCGGTGTCGGAGATCTGCCACCGCTTCGAGCCGCTGCCCCAGATCCTGAAGAACGTCCGCTACAAGGCGGGCCGGCCGCTCGAGGACGAGAAGGTCCGCGCCGCGATCGCGAACGCCGCCAGCCGGCTCGGTTCCGGGGGGCGGCTCGTGATCCGTCCTTCCGGGACGGAGCCGGTCATCCGTGTCATGGCCGAGCACGATGACCGGGATCTCGTCGTCAATGTCGTCGACGACGTCGTCGACGTGATCGCCACGGCGGCCGCCTGAACCAGGTTCCGGCGCCCCTGATTCCGGGGTCCGCAGCCGAATCGGCGTTCGGCGGCGGCGACGCATCTGTTGCCGAAAGGCCGCAAAGACTTCGCGCCGGCCGAGTCTTCACGGTTAAGAGTTAAGGTTAAACGGTCATTAACGAATGACTGTCAGATTGCCAGTCGTGAGATGACGGAGCGCCGTTCGGGGACAGTCGGGCGGCGGCCAGATCAAGGACATGGCATAATGCCCAAGCTCTCGACCTACGCGCTTGCGGGCGCGCTCGCTTTTGCGCTCGCGCCGGTCGCGGGCTATGCCGCCGATCTGCCCGAGCCGCCGCTGCGGGAGCCGACGGCGCCGGTCGAGTTCGGCTCGGCCTGGTACCTCCGCGGCGACGTCGGCTACAAGGTCTATCGAGACCCCAAAGCCCGTTATGACAATCCCGCCTTCGCCGGCAATCAGTCCTTCAGCAAAGAGAAGATGGGCGACGCCGCGGTCATAGGCGGCGGCGTGGGGTACAAGTTCAACAACTGGTTCCGCGCCGACGTGACGGCGGACTACGAGACGCCGTCCAAGTTCCGTGGCCGCCTGTTCTGCCCTGGAGCCTGCGCTGGCGGGACAACCCAAGAAAAAGCCAAGATCGACGCCGTCACGATTTTCGCCAACGGCTACTTCGACATCGCAACTTTCAACGGCTTCACGCCTTATGTCGGCGGCGGCGTCGGCGCAGCCTATCTCGACATCGACCACTATCGGTCGAACTCGGTCGGGAATCCGTCTTACAAGGGCGACAGCGATTGGAACTTCGCATGGAACGTCACGGCTGGCGTCGGCTTCCAAGTGTCCGACAATCTTGTGCTCGACGCGAATTATCGCTTCGTGGACCTCGGCCAGGTGAAGACCAAGTCCATTCCGGCCGCCGGCTCCAGCGGCAAGGTCAAGGTCGATGACATCCAGGCCCACGAGTTCCGCGTCGGCTTCCGCTACCTGATCGACTGACGGGACATCCGGCGACGATCTCGGACCTCAGCTGCGGCGGGCCTCGAGCCCGCCGTTTCCGTTTTCACGATCGGTTACGGAAGCCGGCGGCGCGCATCGGACCGCTTGACGAAGCGCCGGCGAGCCGAGTATCGCCTCTCTCGGGCCACCCCTCCCCAACGAGGGGCGACCATCTGAGAGGGTGGACGACATGACGACGACTGTTCCGGCCGTTCGGCCGACCAATCCCAATTTCTCCTCCGGTCCCTGCTCCAAGCGACCCGGTTGGTCCCTCGAGGCCCTGTCGGACGCCGCGCTCGGCCGTTCGCATCGCTCCAAGCTCGGCAAGGCCAAGCTCAGGGAATCGATCGACCTCACCCGAGAAGTGCTCGAGGTTCCGGCCACGCACCGGATCGCGATCGTGCCGGGCTCCGACACGGGCGCCGTCGAGATGGCGATGTGGTCGCTGCTCGGGCCGCGCGGCGTCGAGGTGCTGGCCTGGGAGAGCTTCGGCTCGATCTGGGTGACGGACGCGGTCAAGCAGCTGAAGCTTCCGGACACCGTCGCGCGCGTCGCCGACTTCGGCAAGCTTCCGGACCTCGCATCCGTCGATTTCGAGAAGGACGTGATCTTCACCTGGAACGGCACGACCGCCGGCGTCCGGGTGCCCGACGCCGACTGGATTCCGGCCGACCGGGGCGGCCTCACCATCTGCGACGCGACCTCCGCGGCCTTCGCGATGGAGCTCGACTATTCGAAGCTCGATGTCGTGACCTTCTCCTGGCAGAAGATCATGGGCGGCGAGGCCGCGCACGGCGTGCTCATCATGGGCCCGCGCGCCATCGAGCGTCTCGAGAGCCACACGCCGTCCTGGCCGCTGCCGAAGCTCTTCCGCATGACCAAGGGCGGCAAGCTCGACGAGGCGCTGTTCGAGGGCGACACGATCAACACGCCCTCGATGCTCGCGGTCGAGGATTACCTCGACGCGCTGAAATGGGGGAAGTCGATCGGCGGCCTCAAGGCGCTGATCGCCCGCGCGACCCGCAACGCCACGGCGCTCGGCGACTATGTCGAGAGCTCGTCCTGGCTCGACTTCCTCGCTGAAGACCGCGAGACCCGCACCAACACCGGCGTCTGCCTCAAGATCGTCGACCCGGCCGTGACCTCGCTTCCGCACGCCGCGCAGGCGGCGTTCGCGAAGTCGATCGTCGACATGCTGGAGTCGCGCGGCGTGGCCTATGATTTCGGCTCGTACCGCGACGCGCCTCCGGGGCTGCGCATCTGGTGCGGCGCGACCGTCGAGACCTCCGACGTTCTCGCGCTCACCGAATGGCTCGACTGGGCCTACGCGGAAGCGCGCGCGGGACTGGCGCAGGCGGCCTGACGCCCGCGCTCACCGGCGGGGGCCCCTGGATCCCCGCCCAAGCCGGATGGAAGCCGATGTTCACGCCCGAGAACGACCTCGAACGATCGCTGGTGCGCGCCGCGGAGGATCCCGCTGCTCGCGTCCCCTTCCTGAAATCTCTCCTCGACGGGGAGCTGTCCTTCGCGCTGGTCGAAGCCGGCGGCGGGCGCTCGGAAGGCTATGAAGTGCCCGAGGTGACCGATGAGGGCCTCTCCTTCGTGCCAATCTTCACCGCCGACAGCCGCGTGAAGGCGATGTTCGGCCGCGAGCGAATGATGGTCGTGCGCCAGACCTTCCGGCAGATCATCGGTCAGGTCGAGGGCGCGAATTTCGTGCTCAACCCCGGCTCGGACTATGGGCGCGAGATCATGGCGGAGGACGTCGCCGCGATGCTCGCCGGCGATTTCGAGAAGGCGGCTGAAAGCGACGACTCGGACGGCGCGGGGGAGGGCGGATACGACGAGGCGCCGCTGCCGACCGCCGTGGTGCGGCCGTCGCCGATGCCGACGCATCTCACCGCGCCGCTGGCCAAGCTCTTCGCCGACATGCCGGAGGTGCGCTCGGCCCATGTCGCGCAGTCGCTCTTCGCGGAGCCGGACGGGCTGAAGCGGCTCGTCATCGGGCTCGCGCTGGAGGAGGACGGCGACCTCGACGAGGCGCTCGACCGGATGGGCGATGTGCTGGACCGCGTCGCCAAGCCCACCGACGTGATCGATTTCGTTCCCGTGCCCGGCTCGTCGCTGGACTCCTATTTCGAGCGCGATGCCGCGCCGTTCTATCGCAAGGCCTGAGCGTCGTCCGCCGGCACGGACTGCTGCCGTCGTTCCGGGCTTGTCCCGGAACCCATAACCGCCGCCTCCGCCAGGTGAACCGGCGCGCTGAGGAAATGGATTCCGGGACAAGCCCGGAATGACGGGAAGGGCGACGCAGCCGTCCCGACAGACTTGATTCGCCCGGAAGGAAGACTAGTCCCATGGCTCCCCGCGTCCTCGTCTCCGACAAGCTGTCGCCCGCCGCGATCGACGTGTTCGAGCGCCGCGGCGTCGAGGTCGACTTCAAGCCCGAGCTCGGCAAGGATAAGGAGGCGCTCGCGGCGGCGATCGGCGAGTATGACGGGCTCGCGATCCGCTCCGCCACCAAGGTCACGCCCAAGGTCCTCGAGCGCGCGGCGCGCCTGAAGGTGATCGGCCGCGCAGGCATCGGCGTCGACAATGTCGATATCCCGGCCGCGACCGCCAAGGGCGTGATCGTGATGAACACGCCCTTCGGCAACTCGATCACCACCGCCGAGCACGCCATCGCGCTGATGTTCGCAGTGGCGCGCGAAATTCCCGCCGCCGACGCTTCCACCCAGGCCGGCAAATGGGAGAAGAACCGCTTCATGGGCGTCGAGATCACGGCCAAGACGCTCGGCCTGATCGGCTGCGGCAATATCGGCTCGATCGTGGCCGACCGGGCGATCGGCCTCAAGATGCACGTCGTCGCCTACGATCCCTTCCTGTCCGCCGAGCGCGCCGTCGAGCTCGGGGTCGAGAAGGTCGAGCTCGACGAGTTGTTCGAGCGGGCGGACTTCGTCTCGCTGCACGTGCCGCTGATGGACAAGACCCGCAACATCATCGACGCCGCGGCGCTTACGAAGATGAAGAAGGGCGTGCGGGTCATCAACTGCGCCCGCGGCGGGCTCGTCGACGAGCAAGCGCTGAGGGCCGCGCTCGACTCCGGCCATGTGGCGGGGGCGGGCTTCGACGTGTTCGTGGACGAGCCGGCGGAGCGCAATCCGCTGTTCGGGCACCCGGCGGTGGTCTGCACGCCGCATCTTGGCGCCGCCACCGCGGAGGCGCAGGAGAACGTCGCCCTGCAGGTCGCCGAGCAGATGTCCGAATACCTCATCCGCGGCGCCGTCCAGAACGCCATCAACGCGCCTTCGATCACCGCCGAGGAGGCGCCGCGGCTGAAACCCTTCGTGGCGCTCGCGGAGCGGCTCGGCTCCTTCGCCGGCCAGCTCACCGACAGCGGGCTCAAAACCGTGCGCATCGAATATGAGGGCGCGGTCGCGGACATGAACGTCAGGGCGCTGACCTCGGCTGCGGTCACCGGCCTGCTCCGCCCGCAGCTCGCCGACATCAACATGGTCTCCGCGCCCGTGATCGCCCGCGAGCGGGGGATCGCGATCGAGGAGGTCAGGCGCGAGGCGGCGCAGACCTTCGAGAGCGTGATCCGGCTCACCGTCGCGAACGACGGCTGGACCCGCCACGTCGCCGGCACGGTGTTCGCCGACGGCAAGCCGCGCATCATCGACATCAAGGGCATCGAGATCGAGGCGGCGTTCGCGCCTTCGATGCTTTACGTCACCAATGAGGACAAGCCGGGCTATATCGGCGCGCTGGGGCAGACGCTGGGCGCCGCGGGGGTCAATATCGCGACCTTCAATCTCGGCCGCGCGGCCGAGGGCGGCGACGCGATCGCCCTGGTCCAGGTCGACGGCGAGATTTCCGAAGACGTGGTGGCCAAGGTCGCGGCGCTCGACCACGTCAAGCAGGCGCGGGCGCTGCGGTTCTGACGGCGGCGGCGGCCGCCGTCGCGGGCGTTACGCGCCCGGCGAGGCCGCCAAGGCGGCGACCGACGGCTGCGCCGGAGCGGACCGATTCTGGACGGCCGTCGCCGGGGCGGTGAAGGTGACGCGGAGTCCCGGACGATTGTCGGTCCTCGTCATCTCGCCGCCGATCTGCTTGACGAGCGCCTCCATCATCCGCGAGCCGAAGCCGCGCCTCGCTCCCTGGGCGGGCGCCCCGACGCCCTTGTCCGCGACCGTGAGCCGGATCTTGCCCGCGTGCTCGTCGATCGTGACCTCGATCGGTCCCGGCTCGCCGCCATAGGCGTATTTCGTGGCGTTGATCATCAGCTCGGTCAGCACGAGCCCGAGGCTGATGGCGCGGTCCGTCGGGATCAGCACGGGGGCGAGGTTCAGCGACAGCGCCCTCGCCCAGCCGTCGCCGAGCGACTGGACGACGTCGGCGACCAGTTCCTCGACATAGCGGGCGAGGTCGATGGCCTCGACCTGGTCGGAGCGATAGAGCCGGCGGTGGACGAGCGCGACGGCGGTCAGCCTGCGCCGGGCCTCCTCGAGCGCGGGGGCGAGGCCCGGCTGGTTCGAGGAGCGTCCCTGCAGCGCGAGGAAGCTCGACACCAGCTGCAGGCTGTTCTGGACGCGGTGGTTGACCTCGCCGATCAGGAACTCCTTCTGCTGGATCAGCAGGTCCTTCTCGTCGATCGTCTTCACGAGCTGGCGGTTCAGCTCCATCAGGCCGCGGCTCTGCCAGACCTCGATCACGGCGGCGCGCAGCCGGCCTGCGGCCTCGACCTCGGCGGTCGTCCAGCGCCGGGAGCGACCCCGGACCGTCTCCCGCCAGACGTCGAACGACGCCCGCGGCGTCAGCACGGCCTCCGGGTCTGAGGGATCGTCCTTGTGCGGGTTGCCGGCCCATTCGACGGTCTCGACCTGCTCAGCGCGGAACCACATCACGATCCACGGGTCGCTGAACGACAGCGTGACCGAAAGCATCCCCGCCGCGACGGACTGAAAGCCCGCTGAGGTCGGATAGGCCTCGACCAGCCGGTCCGTCGCATAGACCTGCTCCGCGCCGCGCTTCAGAGCCCAGTGCCCGAGCGCCCGGACGTCGCCGTCGGAGGGACAGCGGCCGGAGGTCAGCAGGTCGCCGCCGCGCAGGATCGCGACGCCGTCGCCGCCGAGCGCGCGCCGGATCTCGTCGACATGGTTCGAGATCGCGTCCTCGAGCGAGCCGTCGCGCGACAGCAGCGACACGATGTCGTCCTGGAAGCTCCTGAGGCGGACGCGCTCGCGGAAGGCGTCGGTGTCGTCCTTGGCGCGCAACTGCCGGCCGAGGGCGCCTGCGATCGCCCGGCAGGCCGCGCGTTCGTCGTAGCCGATCGTCCGCGGCGTCGCGTTGTGGCACGCGACGAGCCCCCAGAGGACGCCGTCACGCACGATCGAGACGGACGCGGAGGCCGCGACGCCCATGTTGCGGAGATACTGGACATGGATCGGCGACACGCTGCGCAGGGACGCGTCGCTGAGATCGAGCTCGATCGCTTCGCTATCCGCGAAGCGCACGGGCGCCGGCGAGTAGCCGGCGTCCGGAATGACGCGGATCAGGTTCCGCAGATAAAGCGCGCGCGCCTGTCGGGGAATGTCGCTTGCGGGAAAGCGGTGGTTGAGGAACGGCCGCATTTCGGGCGACAGGTCCTCGCCGAGCACCGAGCCCGACTCGTCGTCGAGGAACTGGTAGATCATCACCCGGTCGTAGCCGGTGCGGCGACGGAACTCCTGGGCCGCGATCCTGCACAGCGCCTCGATGGTCGGAGCGCGCTCGAAGGCCCCGGCGACCGCCTCGATCTCGCTCAGCAGCACGCCGGACGGCGTCGGCCTGGCGACGACCGGCTCGAGTTCGACGATGATCCCGGCTTCGGAACGGTGCGCGCTCGCGTCGAACGCATCGCCGGACGGGCTCTTCACCTGTCCGAGATAGACGGCGCCCGGTCGTTCGCCGGTGACGTCGCGCGCGCAGGCGGCGGCGTCGGCCCCGATCAGCTGGGCGAGCGTCCGGACGCTCCAATCCGGCGCCGCGAGCCTGCTCTCGACATCGCCCGCCGCGGCGAGCACCCGTTCGGCTGCGCCGTCCGACAGCAACAGCATCCCGTGGGGTTGGATCGCCCCAGGCGCGTGAATCGGCTCACGGTCGCAAGCCGTCAGGTCGAGATCGTGCACGGTGGATCGTTTCCTTCCCCCATAGAATTCATCGCATGGAAGGCGTGAAAACGATACCTCCTTTGACATGCCG
>NZ_RYFI01000001.1:191196-219891 GCF_004103825.1 Hansschlegelia zhihuaiae | reverse complement strand
GGGCGGGCCGCTCCGGCTTCAAGGGTTCGAGCGTCGACTGCGTTAGACGGCGGATGGCCGCCATGCGCGCGGCGCCGTCGTCGCCGAAGCGGTCGAGTTAGAGGCGGATCGCCTGATCGGCGATCGCCTGGTCGTCGATGTCCGTGAGATTCCTGAGCAGCGCCAGCAGCGCCGCTTCCGCGTCCCGATCCGTCATGCGCCCCCGTAGGCCGAACCGGTCGAGTACGGACGAAGGCGCTTCCCGGTTGCGGCGCGGTCGACAAAAAATGCCGACCGCTGTTTTCGCCTCAGTAAGGCGCGTCGGGCCAGCCGGCCGCGGGGCCGCCGAACATCTCGGCGCAGCGCCGCCGCTCCTCGGCGAACCGCGCCTGCAGCAGCTTCTGCATCTTGGCCGTCCGCTCCGCTCCGGCGACCTTGGCCTTGCGGTTGAAATCCGGCCTCACGACGGACGGCTTCCCGGGGTCGCCGCCGAGGAAGCGGAGCAGCTCGGCCCGCGTCTCGTCCGGCCGCTTCACGACGTCGTCGAGGAAGAAGAAGCGGAAGCGGTCGCCGAAGGCGGCCGACCATTTGCGCGCGATCTCGCTCGGATAGGAGCGCGCCACCACATTCGGCCGATCGACGAAGTTCTTGAAGCGCCGGAAATTGAGCTCGGCCTGCGCCGGATCCGGCTCGTTCTCGTTGACCATGCGCCACTGCGACCAGAGCCGCGAAACCGGTTCGCGCAGCATGAGGCAGACCTTGGCCTCCGGGAACCGCTTGGCCAGCGCCCCGATCAGGTCCTCGTCGAGGGTCGAATAGCCGGGCGTCACGTCGCCCGACAGCAGCGCGCCCTTCGGCTCGAACAGCCGGGCATAGTCTTCGATGTCGAGCGGCCGCCCTTCGAGGGCTGCGACGCGCTGGAAGAAGATCGCGCCGCGGTCGTCGACCGGAGCGTCGCCGCGTCCCTCGCGGGACTTCGCGACCTTCTTGGGCTTGGCGAAGAATTTCTGTGCGGCCTTCGAAATCTTCTTGTAGGGAAATTCCCGATCGAAGTAGTGGATTTCCTTATAGGGCGGCATCCAGAAATCAGCGTGGCCCTGGAGCTGATCGTAGAGCCACTGCGTGCCGCCCTTCTGCAGCCCCACGCAGAAGAAGTCGGGGCCGGGACCGGCGACGTCAGGGGAGAGCCCGGCCGCCGCAGCGATCGCGGCCGCGGTCTGTTCGGCCCGGGCGGCTTTCCGCGCCAGCCGCTCGGTCTGCTTCGCCTCTTTCCGGGCCTCGGCCTTGGCGCCCTGACCCTCGGCCTTCTTCATGCCCCGACGCGGCTTTGCCCCGACCTTCGCCTCGCCGACAAGCCCGGCGGCGAGACGGGCCGCCTTCTTCTTGCCGCCTCCGGCGCCCTTGCCTCCTTCGGCCCGCTTGCCGCCGCTTGCGCCCTTGCCGCCGCCTGCGCCCTTGCCGGCCGCAGCGCGCTTTCGTCCGCCTTCGCCCTTCGCGCCTTCGCCCGCAGCCCTGCGCGCCGCGGCCCGCTTGCCGCTGGCGCGCGCGGGCTTCGGAGCGCCGCCTGCGGCGGTCTCTTTGATGTCTGCTTCGCTCATCGCTGCTTTGGTTCCTCGATCAGCGGAGCGCCGACGGCTCCGCGACGGGCGCGCTGCAGGCGGTCCTTGCGCTCGACCGCGCGCTTGACGTCAGGTCGCGGCCCGGTCCGTTGGACCGACGACCGCGGTTTCGGAGCCGCCGTCCGGCCGCGCTCGACGCAGGCCGGACAGGCGGACCGATCGCCTCACTTCAGGACGACGAACTCCATCTCGTCCTGGTGCGTGTCGAAATAGTTCTGGTTCAGCTTGTCCCACCACAGGCCTTCCTGGGCGAGCTTCTGCTGATGCTGCTCGGCGATCGGCCGATAGCCCTGCTTCAGCATCGTCCGGTAGCTGTGGAAGCGGTGGGCGTGCGGGTTGCGGTCGGCGAACACGTAGGACAGCGTCAGCTTGTTCGAGGCGCGCTTGGAGAACTGCTCGGAGTTCAGGCCCTGGCCGCGATGCGTGGTGCGCAGGTCGAACATCACCGCGTCGCCCGGCTGCGGGATGAACTGGACCGGCTGCTCGACCTTGTCGAAGTCGGTCTTGGCGGCGTCCTCCACCGAGACGGTGAAGTAGTTGTCCACGCCGTCCTTCTCGTCCTTGAGCTTGCGATGATTGGTGCGGGGCTTCACGCAGAACGAGTAGTCGTCACACTCGAGATAGATCATCAGCTTGTAGTTGCGGTAGATGAACTCTTTCTCGTCCCAGTCCAGGCCCTTGTTCAGGCCCTTGTTCGCGCAGTCGCGATGCCAGTTGCCCTGGACGAAACCGTTATGGATGTCCGACGCCTGGAGGAAGACCGGCGTGTCGGAGAAGACCTTGGCGTAGGACTGCCTGACCGTGTCGTGGAAAAGAAAGTCGCGGACGGTGCTCATCCGGTTGAAGGCGTCGCCGACGCCGACGACCCCGTTGAACTCGGGGCCCGAGGCGAGCTCCTGCTTGATCTCCTTGGCCGCATCCCCGGCCACGGCGGAAAAGGCGCCGGGAAGCGGGTAGAAGCCCTGCTTTGCGAGCGCTTCGGCTGGCGTCATTGTAAGAACTCCAAAGGATCTGGCGGCGTTTGGACGCGCCCGCCCGCATCCCTAACACGAGAAAAACGCGAAAAAAAAGACCGCCCCGGCGAGAGGCGGTCTTGAGATGCGCCTGAGGCGCAATCGTGGGGAGGCGCGTCAGCCCGCCATCTTGAGGGGGCCGGTCGCGGGACTGCGGATCTCGATGTCGACCTCGAGCGTCGCCCAGCTGTCCTGACGGTCCAGTTTGACCCGCACCTTCTCCGGATCGATCGCCACATGCTTGGCGATCACCGCGAGGATCTCGTCCTGGAGCAGGGCGACGAGATCCGCGCGGCCGAACACCGCCCGCTCATGGGCCAGAAGGAGTTGCAGTCTTTCCCGGGCGGCAGGCGCCGTCGACCGACGGGTGAAGAACCTGAGGACGCTCATGCCGCCGCCCTCCTGCCGAACAGGTTGCCGAAGAAGCGCTTCTTCTCGCTCGGCACCGTCATCTGGATGGTTTCGCCGCGGAGGCGCCGGGCCGCGTCCGCATAGGCGCGCGCCGGCGCCGAGATCGGGTTCGACAGCGTCACGGGCGAGCCGAGATTGGAGGCCTTCAGCACCTCCGGGCTCTCCGGGATGATGCCGAGCAGCGAGATCGACAGGATCTCGAGCACGTCGTCGACCTTCAGCATGTCGCCGCGCTCCGCCCGCACGGGGTCGTAGCGGGTGAGCAGCAGCAGCTTCTCGATGGTCTCGCCGCGCTCGGCCTTCTCGGTCTTCGAATCCAGGAGCCCGATGATGCGGTCCGAATCGCGCACCGACGACACTTCCGGATTGGTGACGATCACCGCAAGGTCCGCATGCCGCATCGCGAAATAGGCGCCGCGCTCGATGCCGGCCGGCGAGTCGCAGATGATCCAGTCGAACCGGCCCTTGAGCTCGTTCACCACCCGCTCGACGCCCTCGGCGGTGAGCGCGTCCTTGTCGCGGGTCTGGCTCGCGGGCAAGAGCGACAGCGTGTCGATCCGCTTGTCGCGGATCAGCGCCTGGTTGAGGTTGGCGTCGCCCTGCACGACGTTGATGAGGTCGTAGACCACCCGCCGCTCGGCCCCCATCACGAGGTCGAGGTTGCGGAGCCCGACGTCGAAATCCACCACCACGACGCTCTGCCCCGTCTGGGCCAGCGCCGCGCCCAGGGCGGCGGTCGACGTCGTCTTGCCGACGCCCCCCTTGCCCGACGTGACGACCAGAACCTCAGCCATTTCGTTCACTCCCCCAGGAAAGCCGTCGTCGCCAAATCACCGTCACGGGACGAACGCGGACAAAAAAACTCAATCGAGCGCCGCGACCTTGAGCTGCTCGCCGGCGAGCCAGGCGCGGGCGGGCTTGCCGCGGAGCGCCGGGTCGAGCTCGTCGGTCGTCATGTAGACGCCGTCGATCGCGAGCAGCTCGGCGTCGAGCCTGCGGCAGAAGATGCGGGCCGCAGGCGAGCCCGAAGACCCGGCGATCGCCCGGCCGCGCAAAGCGCCATAGACATGGATCGACCCCGCGGCCACGATCTCGGCGCCGGACGCGACCGAGCCGCAGATCGTCACGTCGCCGTTGAACGAGATGGTCTGGCCGGAGCGCACCGGCTGGTCGACGACGAGCGATGTCCCGGCCGCGCCCTTGGCTTCCGGCGCCGAGAGCTCGCCCGCCGCCCGGCCGCCGACCGGCGTCGCGAGCCGCGCGTTCGGCCCGTCCAGGAACTTTGGATCGCACCCCTCGACGCCGATCAGGCGCACGCCGCGGATCTCCAGCTCGCCGATGAACGCCGCCAGCATCCGGGGCGACAGCTTGATCGCCGCGACGTCCAGCACCACGGGCCGCGAGCCGAAGAAGCCGGGCGAGCGCGCGGCGAGCTCGTCGAGCTCGGCCAGCCACTCATCGACCGGCGGCTCGGGCGCCAGCACCAGCGCCATGAAGGACCGCCCCCCGAACCGCACCGGCTTGCGTTTGGCTGACGTTTCGGGCTCGGCGTTTTGGGGGACGATCTGCAGGGCTGCTGGCGACACGTGGGCGTTCCGACTCGGGGTTGGCGGTTAACGAACCGTTGACCCCGAGCCTCGCGCCGACGTGGTTAACGAGGCGTTAAGCGGGAGGCAGATTTTGCCGGGTGGGGGGATGCCTGACGCGCGACTGACAGCCCTCGCGCTCACGTAGCTTCGACCGGAAGCCTGCAACTCGCTAGACTGACGACGATTCTGGAGGGATGTCGTGGCCGCTGACTTCGAAGCCTATTTTCGCGCGCTCGCAAGAACCTATCGGGAAGAGGACGGCACAGAGCACACGGACCGGGCCGCCCTCGAGGTTCTGCTGAAGGCGGCGGCTGACGACGCGAAGCCGGGGGCTCGCATCACGCATGAGCCGCGTCGCGACAAGGCGGGCGCAGGCTCGCCTGACTTCAAGGTCACACGGGCGAGCCGGATCGCAGGCTATGTCGAGGTCAAGCAGATCGACGAAAATCTTTCAAAGATTCTGAAGTCGGAGCAGATCAAGAAGTACCGCACGCTCACCGACAATCTTGTGCTGACGGACTATCTCGAATTCGTCTGGATCAGGCCGGACGGCGAGATGATCCGCGAACGCCTCGCCCACTCCGAGGACCTTTCGACGAGAAAGCTCGCGCTGAAGCCGGAGCGGGTGGAGGCGGTCCGCATGCTCCTGCGCGGCTTCTTCTCCGCCGCGCCCGGGCGCATCGACAAGGGGCAGGTTCTTGCGATCGCTCTGGCCAAACGCGCCGCGATGCTGCGCGACTTCCTGTCGGAGGAGTTGCAGCGGCAGATCAAGGAGCACCGCGAGGGCCGGCTGCTCGCGCTCCACGAGGTGTTCAGAAAACAGGTCTTCCACGACCTCGGCGTCGGCGACTTCGCCGACGCCTTCGCCCAGATGCTGGCCTACGGCCTGTTCCTTGCGCGGCTGAACGCCGGCGACGAAGAGACCGTCACGCTCGACAACGTCCGCCAGCACATCCCCGGCAGCTTCGCGCTGATCCGCGAGCTGGTGCGGTTTCTCGACGAGATGAACGAGAAGCCCTATGGCGACATCCGCTGGGTGATCGAGGAACTGCTGTCGATCGTCAACGGCGTCGACCTCGCCGCCATCCACGAGGACCTGTCGTTCCGCGCCCGCAAGGCCGTCAGCCGCAAGGTGCGGGCGGAGGACGAGGAGGAACATCGGCTCTTCGAGCGCGACCCGTTCATCTATTTCTACGAGGACTTCCTGAAGGCGTTCAATCCGGAAGAGCGCAGAAAGCGCGGCGTCTACTACACCCCGCCGCCGGTGGTGAACTTCATCATCCGGGCCATCGACGACATTCTGAAAGACAGCTTCGGCATCGAGAAGGGCCTCGCCGACCACAAACAGGTGACGGTGCTGGACTTCGCCTGCGGCACCGGCACCTTCCTGCTCGAAGTGTTCGAAAAGATCTTCGAGACGATCGGCGGCCCGGAGGCCGGTGCCGCCGACCTGATCGTGCGCGAGCATCTGCTGAAGAACATCTACGGCTTCGAATATCTGATGGCGCCCTACACCATCGCGCACCTGAAGCTGTCGCAATACCTGAAGGACAAGGGCCACCCGCTGAAGGGCGGCGAGCGGCTGCAGGTTTTCCTGACGAACACTTTAGAGCCGGTGGAGCCGCAGCGCGACTTCATGCTGCCGGCGTTGAGTCGCGAGGTGGAGGCGGCGCAGGCAGTCAAGGACAAGCCGATCCTAGTGATCACCGGGAACCCGCCCTATTCCGGGCATTCAAAGAACCACGGAACTTGGATTACCACCAGCATCGCCGAATACCGCAAGGGCTTTCCGGAGCTGTCGAAGCCAGCTCAGGGCAAATGGCTTCAGGATGACTACGTCAAGTTCATCCGCTTCGCGCAGATGAAGATGGACGCGGTAGACGAGGGAATCGTCGGCGTCATCACTAACCATTCCTGGCTGGACAACCCGACCTTCAAGGGGATGCGCAAGTCTCTGCTTGAAAGCTTCGATCGCGTCTACGTGCTCGACCTGCACGGTAACGCGAAGAAGAAGGAGACGGCTCCGGACGGCTCGAAAGACGAGAACGTCTTCGACATCGAACAGGGTGTGGCGATCAGTCTCTTCGTGAAGCGGCGAGGACTGGAGAAGGGCGTGTGGCGCGGCGACGTTTGGGGTAAGAGGCTGAAGAAATATCAGCGCTCAGCCGAGCTGAGCGTCAATCAAGCTATTCCTAACGCCATTGCTCCTGACGTACCCGATTGGCTGTTGACCGAGCAGGATAAGTTCTCCGCCGAAGCATACCGTCAACTCGTCTCGATACGTGCCATATTCAGCCCTCTCGGCACCCCCGCGCCGGGCTTTGTAACCACTCACGACCAGTTCGCGATCTCGTTCACACCTGAAGAAGCGCAGCGAAAGGTGGGTGACCTTCTCGCCACCTGTTCGGAAGCGGAAGCCCGACAACTTTTCCGGCTTTGCACGCAGTCGCAGTGGAAATACGAGAAAGCAATGCAAGAACTGCCTACTGTAAATCTTGAGAAGCTAACAACGCACGTTCTTTATCGGCCGTTCGATACGCGTTGGACCATCTGGGACGCCAACGTTGCCGTTCACAGGCGAGAGCGCGCGATGAACCTGATGCTCTCGGGCAAGAACGTCGCTCTGGTGACCTCGCGCATGACGAAGGGGGAAAGCTTCCGCCACGCGCAGATTGTCAATCAGCCGATCGAAGCGATCTGCATGTCACCGCTGACGTCAAACAACGGCTTCATCTTCCCGTTATGGCGAGGAGGAATAGAGACGTTCGACACAGACTTCCGCGCCTTCCTCGACGCCCGCTACGACCATCACTACACGCCGGAAGAACTCCTCGGCTACATCTACGCCGTGCTCTACGCGCCGAGCTACCGCAGCCGCTATGCCGAGTTCCTGCGCCTTGATTTCCCCCGCATTCCCTTTCCCGAAGCGAAGGCGCAGTTCGACGCTCTTTCCGACCTCGGCTGGACCCTGGTGCAGGCGCACTTGCTGAAGGCGGCGCCGAAGCACGAGCCCCGCCTCGGCCTCTATCAAGGCAAGGGCGACCACGCGGTCGAGGCTGTGCGGTACTCGCCGGAGGAGCATGCGATCTGGATCAACAAGATCCAGCGTTTTGCGCCCGTGCCGGCGGAGGTCTGGGGCTTCCATATCGGCGGCTATCAGGTTCTCGACAAATACCTGAAGAGCCGCAAGGGCCGCACGCTTTCGCTGACCGAAATCGAGCATGTCGGCAAAGTGGCCGAGACGCTCGCCTTCACCATCGCGCAGATGGCGCGAATCGACGCCGCCTATCTCGCCGCTTTTCCGGCCGTGGATAAGGCCGAAGCTCCGCTCGCGCCGGCGTCCTGAGCCGCCATACTGGCGCTTGACGAGACGATTCGGCGGCGACCCATGGGTTATGCGCAGCGTGAGCTCTTCCCTGCCCCGCAGGGCGACCTGTTCGGGGAGAGCGACGAATCCCTGCGTCCCGTCTATCAGGTGAAGCGCGAGCACGTGCTGAACCGGCTGGTCGAGATGCTCGCCGACATGCGGGCCGCCGAGCGCTGGCCTTGGTCGGAGACGCGCGTGGCGCTCAATCGCGAGACCGTGTGGCCCTATTTGCTACGCCTTCTTCCGGAAGAGGAGGCCGAGCGGTGGCGGGCTGACCTTGAAGCCGAGACAGAACGGTTGGACGCGGCGGCGCCCGTTGATTGATCGGCCTGACCCTTTCGACCATTCGCCCGCGCAAGGGAGCCTGTTCGGCTCGGGCGAGGACCGCATGCAGGCGCCGCCTCCGCGGGCCGTGACCGTTGATCCCGCGCAGGTGAGGGTGCGGCTTGTCTCGCTGTTGGAGACGGCGCGCGCGGCCGACAGGATGCCATGGTCCGACCGCGACGCCCGCATGTGGCGGACGGTGTTCCCACAGATGGCGAACTGGCTGCCAGACGACGAAGCAAATCAGCTCCGCTTCGAATTCGCCAAGGAGTTCGATCGTCTGCTCAATGCAGCGTAGGACAAAAATCCCAACATTATACTTGACGTACCCACACGGCGGCCTTATCCTAGAGACACTAGGAGTTAAGCCGATGTCAGTCCTTTCCGAACCACACTTCCACGACGAAGTCGCAGCCTATGCCTGGGTCGAGGCCCGCATTTGGCCGGAGGGTCCAACTTGCCCGCACTGCGGTTCGGTCGAACGCATCGGCAAGATGGGCGGCAAGAGCACCCGGATTGGCACCTATAAGTGCTACGCGTGCCGCAAGCCCTTCACCGTGAAGGTCGGGACCATTTTCGAGTCCAGCCACGTCGCCTTGCACCTCTGGCTTCAGGCGATGTTCCTGCTCAGCTCGTCCAAGAAGGGCGTCAGCTCCAATCAGATCCACCGGACCTTGGGCGTCACCCTCAAGACCGCTTGGTTCATGACCCATCGCATTCGCGAAGCGATGCGCGACGGCGTTCTCGCGCCCATGGGCGGCGCTGGCGGCATCGTCGAGGCCGACGAAACCTATCTCTGGAAGCACGACGTCCCGCGCGAGCGGAAGACCAAGCGCTACAGTCCTGTCACCAAGGCGGGTCGCAGCGGTCCGGGCGGCAAGCGCGCGATTGTCTCGCTTGTCGAGCGCGGCGGTGCTGTCCGTTCCTTTCATGTCGAGAACGCCGACAAGCCGACCATCAACCAGATCGTCGGCGCGAACATCGCCCGCGAGACCCGCATCCACACTGACGAGAGCCGCCTCTATGGCGACGTCGCCGCTTCCTTCGCCTCGCATGAGACCGTAAAGCACTCCGCGAAGGAGTATGCTCGCGGCGACGTCTACACCAACTCGGCGGAAGGCTATTTCTCGATCTTCAAGCGGGGCATGAAGGGCATCTATCAGCATTGCTCTGAGAAGCACCTTCACCGCTATTTGGCTGAGTACGACTTCCGCTACAATCACCGCATTGCAGTCGGCCACGATGACGTGGCGCGCACTGAGGCGGTTGTCCTTGGCGTCGTCGGCAAGCGCCTGACCTACCGAACGACTCGTGAAGGGTGAGACCGGATGGCTACTAAGCCCAGAACTCGCCGCCCTAAGAGCGAAGAGAAAGAGAAGCAGAAAGCGCAATCCGAGCGGTTCATAGAAACCGCTCGGAAGCTTGAGGTTGACGAGAGTGGTCTTGGATTTGAATTCGCTGTTCGTAGGATTTTACAAGCGAAGCCCGTTAGCCGGAGTAAAAATTAGCCCGCCCACCTTCGGGGAAATAACTTTGGACTATCGGCGACCAACAGTGAGCGCCTGCGGGCGCTCCAAAATTTTCCAGACCTTTTGCTGAACCTATAATCGATCGTGCAAAATCCTCGCCGAATTTCTCATTTGCAAAGAAACGGCGGAATCCAAACGCACAAGCATCCGCAACCTGAACTAACGGATCTTCATCCTTTTCCACGAAATGAACAGAATTTCGTATTCTGGATATACTTACAACTCCCGACTGTACGCAATATCCAGCTTCAACATCTGCTGGCACGCACCTAAGATGAGATGGAGATAGGTGAATAGGATTGTTCTTCAAACCCATAGGGAGCTTTTTCAAAAACTTCCTCATCTTAGGGTCGTCTTCAGCCACCACAGTTGCCACTTCGCGAGGATGAGCGTGATTTCTAATATGTCGATCTGCGGTCGTTAGGCATAGGCCAAATGCCATTGCATGGTCCAATTGTGCTGGCGACATTTCCATCATGTCAGTTTTCGAATAATCACAAGCGCCGCGCCAACGAGCAGATAAGCAAACTGACATGCCTATTCTTATTGGAACGCTCATCATACACTTTAATAATGCCAACCTGTCGGTCATAGACCAACCATCTTGATATTTAGTTTTATTCAAAATGTCAGTTGCATGAAATACAAAATCTTTTTTAAACTGCGGTGGCACAGTATCATATATTTCTCGAACTAATGCCTCTGCAGACATAACGTGTTCATCGGCAGAGGCAATTATCCCAACAACAACAGTAACCGGTTCCGGGTCGGAAGTGCCGGCCTCATCCATAAAGATGTAACGCAATGGCCAATCCCCCCAGAGAGGACCGCCAAAAAATGCCTTCGAGCGGCCGTTGGTTCTCATGAGGCTAATCCAATTCCAATGGGTACGCAAAATATAATGGTAGGACAAAAATCCTTGACAGCGTGACGCTGCTCGGGTAGATTCCAGTCATTCTCCACGATCCCGCGCTGCGGCGGCCCTCTGGGCCGAGCCCGGCGCTATGGAGCCTGTCCCATGACGAGCGACGACATCGCCCGGCCCGCGCCGGGCCGCGCTTCTATGCGCCGGCCGAACCCGGCGCATGCGCGCAAACACATTCCCGAAGAGGTGCTGGCGGAGGCCAAAGACCTGTTCGAGACGACCGACATTCCGGTCACCGAGATCGCGCGGCGGGCGGGGCTGCACCGCTCGCTGATGGACCGCACCGTTCTCCGGGAGGGCTGGATCCGGCCGACCGCGAGGGCGCGGAAGGGGCGGGTGGCGGCCAGGCTTCGGGCGCGGATCGAGAAGGAGCTCTGTTCGGTCGAGATCTCGCTGGCGCACAGCCGCTCCAAGGCGGCGCGGGCGGCGGCGCGCGAATCGGCCGACACGCTGGCGAGCCTTCTGCGGACGCTGCGCGAGCTCAGGCGCCTCGATTTCGAGGAGGAGGCCGGCGCGCCGGACGAGGCCGAGCACGAGCAGAACCTCGACGTGTTGCGCGACAGGCTCGCTTCGCGGCTCGAGGAACTGCTGGCCGAGCATGAGGGGGCGGCGGCGCCCGGAGGCGGCGCGGGTCCGGTCCGGCGCGGCTGAGCCGCGCGGCCTCATTTCGTTCGCAGTGGCGCTTTAGTCCGGTTTCCGGGGGCGAAACGGAAAAAGGGCGCGCGCATGGCGTCAGTCGCGGTCACGGAACAGCCTCGGGTCGCAAGCCGTCTCCTGCTCTTCGGAGCCGGGGCCCAGCTCCTCGTCCTCGCGACCATCGTCGCCGCGCAGTTCCACTTCGTCTTTCCGGCCGAGGAGCAGAGCTCGCCGGCCGGCGTCTACGAGCTCGCGAACCTCGTGCTGGTCGCCGTCTTCGGGCTCGGCGCGGGGCTTTTGGGGGGCGGGACCCGCGCCCAGCGCGCGCCGCTGATCGCGGTCGGCGCGATGTTCGCGGCGGTGGCGGCTTACGAGATCCTCTATTGGGACGTCGAGACCTGGGGCGAGGACTGGGGCGCGCTCGCGCTCTGGACGCTGGCCTCGCTCGCACTGTTCGCGCTGTCGCGCAGCCGGCGGCTGCCGGCCTTCGCCTCCGCGCTGCTCGGCGTCGCGGCGCTCGCGAAGTTCGTGGCGCTCGGCGCCGACATCGCGGATGACGGGGGGCTGGCGCTCGACGCCGCCGATCTCGCGGAATCCTGGACCTATGTGGTGGGCACGGCGCTGTCTGGCGCGGCCGCCCAGCTCGGCGTGCTGTTCGTCGCCCGCCAGGCCGGCGGGCTGTCCTGGTCGAGCGAGCGGGGCGTCGGGGCGAGGCTCGCGGGGGCGCTCGCCGACGCGCGCTTCGCGGCCTGGCGGCGCGCCCATCCGGGCAAGACCTATGGCGACTATTACGGCCACAGGCTTTCCGCGCGGCTCGCCCGCGGAGGCTCGCACAAGACGCTCGGCGCGAAGGTGCATCGGCCGGGGGACGCCGGGGCGGCCGCGCGGAGATACGCGACGGAACAGTTCGCGCAGCGCGGGGCGCGCCACCGCGACTGGTTCTTCTCGCGCGGCGTGACGCCGGACATGTCCTGCGTCGACTATGGCTGCGGCAGCCTGCGGATCGGCCAGCATTTCATCCGGCGCCTCGAGCCCGGGCGCTGGATGGGGCTCGACGTGGTCGAGGCCTTCTACCGCGACGGGTTGGCGCTGATCGAGCCGGAGACGGTCGCGGAGAAGCGCCCGGAATTCGCGGTGATCTCGCCGGAGGGGCTCGAGGCCGCGAAGGCGCGCCGGCCGGATCTGGTCTACTCGACCGCCGTGCTGCAGCACGTGCCGCCGGGCGAGCTCGGCGTCTATCTCGGCAATCTCGCCGCGCTGATCGAAGGCGGCGGCGTCGCGGTCGCGAACTTCAAGCATACGCGGAAGCTCGTCCGCATAGGCCCGAACGCCTGGAGCCACGAGGCCGAGCGGATCGTGGCGGCCGCCGCGGAAGCCGATCCCTGGCTCGCGGTCGCGATCGAGGACGACGGGCAGGACGCCGACGAGGATTTCGCCCGAGCGACGCTCGTGATGTCGCGCGACCGCGCGGCGCTCGCGAAATGGGTCCGCCGTCCGCTCGAGATTTCGGGCGCCTGAGGGCGGTCGCCGGCGCCGGACCGCACCCTAGATGAGCGGCGGCCCGCTTTGACCGAGAAGGCCGCCGCCTGACCGAGCTCCGCCAGACGCTCCGCCGGCTCTATCATGGACGCAGCAGCGCGGCGCGGCGCTTCCAGCTCGCCGTGATCGTGATCGACCTCGGCATCATCGCGTTCTTCATCGCGAGCCCGCTGATCGTCGACGACCCGCTCTATTTATGGCTGGACTACGCCATCGCTTCCGTCATCGCGCTGGAGCTTGTCGCGCGGGCGCTCGCGAGCCATGACGCGCGCGCTTGGGCGCGCCAGCCCACCACGCTTGTCGACATGTTCGTGCTCGCCACCATGCTGGCGCCGCTGTGGCTCGCCAATCTCGGCTTCCTGCGCGTGCTGAGGATCTGGACGCTGTCGAAGAGCGACCTGATCTGGGCGCCCTTGCGCCGCCGCGGCTATCGCGACTGGGAGGACCCGGCGCGGGCGGTGGTCAACCTCGTGACCTTCCTGTTCGTGACGACCGGCTTCGTCTACACCTTCTTCCGCGGCGCGGAGGGCGTCTCGTCCTATGTGGACGCGCTCTACTTCACGGTCGCGGCCGTCACCACGACCGGCTTCGGCGACGTGACGCTGCCGGGGACGGCGGGCAAGCTCACCTCGATCGTCGCCATGATTGTCGGCATCTCGCTGTTCGTGCGGCTCGCCCAGGCGATCTTCCGGCCGCACAAGGTGACCTATCGCTGCCCACAATGCGCGCTGATGCGCCACGACCCCGACGCCGTGCACTGCAAAGCCTGCGGCGAGATGCTGAAGATCCCGGACGGGGACGAGGAGTGAGCGCGACGGCTTGCGCAGGCGGGCGTCGAGGCCTAGGCGAGGGACGGAAGGATGTCCGAATGACCCTGAGACGCGTCGCTCGCCTGTTCGCGCTCGGCCTCGTGGCCGTTCTCGCCTCAGCGCCCTCCCGCGCGGAGCCCGGCGCGACGAGCCGGGAGATGATCCTGGCCGATCCGGCCGCGCCGGTCGGGGGCGCGAAGGACGGCGACGTCACGATCGTGGCCTATCTCGATTACAATTGCGGCTTCTGCAAACGTTCGGCGCCGGCGCTCGAGAAGCTGGTCAAGACCGACGGCAAGATCCGTCTCGTCTACAAGGACTGGCCGATCCTGTCAGAGACTTCGATCGTCGGCGCCAAACTCGCGCTCGCGGCCAAATATCAGGGCAAGTACGAGGACGCCCACAAGGCGTTGATGGGGCTCGTCGGCGCCAAGGTCCCGGCGGAGAAGATGACCGCCGCGCTGATCTCGGCCGGGGTCGACATGACGCGGCTCAAGGCCGACGGCGCGGCCCATAACGACGAGATCACGGCGCTGCTCAAGCGCAACGACGCCCAGGCGCGCGGCATGCTGTTCCAGGGCACGCCGGTCTATCTCGTCGGGCCGCTGAAGGTCGCGGCGGCGCTTGACTATGCGGGCTTCAGGGACGCGGTCGCCCAGGCGCGGGAGCGGCAGGCGACGCGCTGAGGCGACGTCGACCGCCGGCGTTCCGGTCGCCGCGCTCCTTCCGGCCCGCGCGATGCGGCAACGAATGATCGACCGATCATCTCGGGTCTGGCATCTTTCGGGCGGCTTGGATCATCCAACTATCGGCGCCGGGGCTATCCCGACTGCGCCTCGAGCAGCGCCTTGAATTCCGGAACGCCGAAGGTCGCGATGATGTCATGCCGGTCGTCGAGGATCTCGTAGATCGGTCCGTCGACGTTGCGGTTGGTGAAATAGACGATCGCGTCGCGGTCGCCGCCGCCCTCCCTGTGCGGTTCGCCGCCGGCGGCGGCCGCGACGTAGCTGCCCACCGGGCGGATTTCCTTCAATGTTCCGTCCGGCCGGTAGATCCTGAGCTCGCCCTGCACCACGAAGGTCCGGTAGTCCGCCATGTGCCTGTGAAGCGCGATCCGCTCATTCGCGGCGAACCTGAAGAGCAGGTCGACGATGCGCGCCTCCTCGTCGACGCTCAGGATGCAATAGGCGATGTGGTCGAAGCCTTCGATGGTCCGCCAGGTGATGTCGCTGTCGTCGAAGCCGAACTCGGGCATCCTGTCCTCCGTGGTCGGGCGTCGGGCGCGCCCTCACGGCGAAGCTAGGCGTCTCGTCTGGCGTGCGCTTGCCATTCCGCGCCAAAAGGCGCCGGCGGTCCGGGGCGGGCGTTCGGGATGACCCACGCGCTCACCCGCGCCAGCACGGTCGGGCCGGTGGTCGAAATGGCGCGCGCGGCAGGCGTGCCCGTCCGCCGCCTGTTCCGCGACGCCGATCTGCCGGCCGGACTGCTCGACCGGCCGGACTCCCTCATCCTGCTGCGCGATCAGTTCCGACTGGTGGAGGGCGCCGCGCGGATGATCGGCGACGACGCCCTGCCGGCGCGGCTGTCGGCGTCGGCCGGGCTCGACGGCCTCGGCCCCTATGGACGCCACGTGATGTCGTTCCCCGATCTCGGATCGGCGATCTCGCTCGCCTATCGCGATTATGGCCGCCTGCTGCAGGCCTCAACCCGGATGGAGCTCAGGGTCCAGGACGGCATGGCGGTCTGGACCTATCGCATCACCGCGCCGCTCACCGTGGGCCGGCAGAAGAACGAGCTTCTCGCGCTGGGCTACATGCTCGACGTCGCCCGGCGCTTCGCGGGGAGCGCATGGGCTCCCGACCGCGTCGAGATTCCGGGGAGGCTCGCGGGGCGAGCCGCGATCGAGGATGTCTTCGCCTGTTCGGTCCGCACGGGCGCGGAGGCGGCGGTCGCTTTTCCCGCCGAATTCCTCGACTGTCCGGCGCCGATCCGGAGCCCGAAACTTGAGGATGGGGGGACTCCGGTTCCGGCCGCGACCGACGTTCCGGCGGTCGCGGGGCGCATGGTCGCGCTGGAGCGGCTCTGCGGACGTTCCGGCGCTTCGGCGGTCGCCGCCCGGATGGGCATGACGGTCCGCACTCTGCAGAGACGCCTCGCGGAGCGGGGGGCGACCTTCTCGGAGGTCGCGCGCCGGGCCGACGCGGCGGAGGCTGTGGCCCTGCTGGATCAAGGCCTGTCGGTCACCGAGACCGCCGACCGCCTCGGCTATTCCGACGCCGCGCATTTCTCGCGGGCGTTCCGCCGCTGGACCGGCCTTGCGCCGAGCCGCTGGTCCCGGGTTCGCCAGGGGTTTCCGGCGTTTCCTCCGCCTGAATCGACCATCACGAATAATAAAATTCCTATAGTAGGAAAATAAGCAGTGACAGCGTGACGCTGATCGGGTAGGTTTTGGTCATGCTCCACAGTTGCGCCGGAGGGGAAAGTCCTCCGGCGCCGGCTTCGGGAGGCGTTCATGGCGAGCGAACGGAATCGCCGTCCGGCGAACGCCCCGACGTCGCCCGAGACGCTGGCCGAGGCGCGGCGACTCTACGAGACGGACGGACTGACATTGGCCGGGATCGGCGAGCGGGTCGGGCTCCATGGGGTCACGGTGTGCCGCCTTGCGAAGAAGCATGGCTGGCGCCGGCCCGCGGCCGCGGAGAAGCGGCGCGCGCTGGTCTCGGCGATCCGCACGAAGGTCGACCGCGAGATCGCGGAGGTCGAGCGGGTCCTGAGCGCCGACGGCGCGCCGGGCGCCGCGGTCGAACGCTCGGCCCGGACGCTCGCGAGCCTCGTCAAGACGCTGCGCGAGCTCGCGAGGATAGACGAGGACGACGCCCGCAAGGCGGCCGGGCGCCGCGGCGCCGAGAGCGGTGAGGACGAGGATGACGCCGTCGCCGATCTCGACGCCCTCCGCGATGCGCTTGCGCGACGCCTTGATCGCCTGCGCGAAGAGCACGAAGCGTGACGCGATCCTCGCGGGGCTGAGGCCGCGCGACGTCGCCTGGGTCGCGGGCGAATGGGAGCAATGGGCGCGTGAGGACCAGAAGCCGCCCGCCGGGGACTGGACCACGTGGCTCGCGCTCGGCGGACGCGGCGCGGGCAAGACGCGCGCCGGCGCCGAATGGGTGAGGGGGCTGGCGCTCGGCCATCCGGGCTTCGGGCCGCTCACGACCGGCCGCATCGCGCTGGTGGGCGAGACCTATGCGGATCTGCGCGAGGTGATGATCGACGGGCCCTCGGGCCTGAGGGCCGTGCACGCCGGCGGCGAGCGGCCGAAATGGGAGGCGACCCGCAAGCGCCTTCTCTGGCCGAACGGCGTCGTGGCTCTGGGCTTTTCGGCCGAGGACCCCGAGGCGCTGCGCGGACCGCAATTCGAGGCCGCCTGGTCGGACGAGATCGCCAAATGGCGCCAGGGCGAGGAGGCGTGGGACATGCTGCAGTTCGGTCTCCGGCTGGGCTCACGGCCTCGCCAGGTCGCCACCACCACGCCGCGCGCCGTGCCGCTGATCAAGCGGCTGATGGCCGACGCCGGCGTGGTCGTCACCCGCGCCGCGACCCGCGCCAACGCCGCCCATCTCGCGCCGGGCTTCCTTCAGGCCGTGGTCGGGACCTATGCGGGCACGCGGCTCGGCCGGCAGGAGCTCGAGGGCGAGCTGATCGAGGATCGCGAAGACGCGCTCTGGTCGCGCGACGCCATCGAGGGCGCGCGGGTCCGCGCGGCGCCCGAGCTCACGCGGATCGTGGTGGCGGTCGATCCGCCGGCCGGCGGTTCGCGCCGCTCGGACGCTTGCGGGCTCGTGGCGGTCGGGCTCGGGACGGACGGCCGCGCCTATGTGATCGCCGACGAGACGCTCCACGCCTCGCGGCCGGAGCTCTGGGCCGCGCGCGCCGTCGCGCTGTGGCGCAGGCTCGGCGCCGACGCGCTGGTCGCGGAGGTCAATCAGGGCGGCGAAATGGTGCGCTCGGTGATCGCCGGGGTCGACCCCGGCGTCCCGGTCGTCGCGGTCCGCGCCACGCGCGGAAAGTGGCTGAGGGCGGAGCCGGTCGCCGCGCTTTATGCGCAGGGGCGTGTCCTCCATGTCGGCCCGCACCCCGCGCTCGAGGACGAGATGGCGGGGTTCGGCCTCGACGGCCTCTCGAACGGCCGCTCGCCCGATCGCGTCGACGCGCTGGTCTGGGCAGTGACCCATCTGATGCTGGGGGCGAAGGGCAGGGGACCGCGGGTGCTCGCGCTGTGACGCCTGCCTCGGGACAAAAAAGGGCGCGCCGCCCCGAGGGAGTGGGCCGGCGCGCCGGAGGCGTCCGGCCGCGGACTGGGAAGAACGCGGCCGAACGAGGTTGGAGCCGTCAGCTCTCGATCACGTAGACGATCTCGTAGGTGTCCGGATCGACGATGACGATCACGTCGTCGTCGGTGATGAAGTAACTGTAGGATTCGTATTCCGGCACGATCTCGACGATCGTCGGCGGCAGCCGCTGGATCGTCACGCCGCTGCGCGGAATCCGACTCCCGACCGAGATCGACACGCCGCCGAGGCTCGAGCGCGAGACGCGCGCGCCGCCGCCGGACTTCACGATCGTCTGCTTGATCGTGGTTTTCTGCTGGGTCGAGATGTTGACGTTCGTCTTGGACGAGCTCTTCGACGTCGAGCTGCTGGAGCTCGATGAGCCGGACTTCGACTTGTCGTCCATGCCGCCGCCGGCCTTTTCGCCGCCGCGGCCCTCGCCGGACTTCATGTCGCCGGACTTCATGCCGTCGGACTTGGAGTCGCCCGACTTCATGTCGCCCGACTTCATGTCGCCCGACTTCATGTCGTCGGACCTGGACTTGCCGCCCGAGCCGGACTTGTCGTCCATCCCGGACTTCTGTCCGCCCGAGCCGTCGCCCATTCCGGCGCCCGACTTCGACTTCTCGCCGCCGCCGGCGCCCGAACCTGAACCGGACTCCGAGGAGCGCGAGCCCGAACCCGAGCCGCCGCCGGCGTCCTGGCCTGCGCCCGAGCCCGAATCCATCTTGCCGGACGATCCCGACGATCCGCCTGCGCCGCCCGACGACGAGCCGCCTGCAGACGAGCCGCCCGAGGACGAACCGCCCGCGCCTGACTCCATCGAGGATCCGCCGGAGCTGGACCCGCCGGAGCTGGCGGCGCCCGAGCTGGAGCCGCCGGCGCCGCCCGCGGACGAGCCGCCCATGCTGGAGCCGGAGCCGCCCGAACTCGAACCGCCGCTCGACGAACCGCCTGCGCTTGAACCGCCCGACGACCCGCCGGAGCCCGAGCCGCCGCCGCTGGAGGCGCCGGATTTTTCCTGTGAGCCGCCGCCGCCGCCGCCGCTCTGCGCAAACGACATCGCCGGGGCCGCGACGATGGCGATCGCCGCGACAGTGCTCAACAACAGCTTTTTCATGAAACTTGCCCTCTGCGGCTGCGTCTCCGCCTGCCGCCTAGCGCGCCCTCGATGCCGGAACGCGATGATCACTCGATCGTTCCGCGCCGATCGGTGAAAAAAACACGTTCGACTGATCGCAAATGATGCTGCGGCGCAGCAGGATTGTGCGCCATTCATCTTTGGATGGGTGTGGATGATCCACGAAGTGCTTCAGGCATCGAGTATAATTGTCAGGGAGCCTCCATGCGCCTCGATCTGGGTCGATTGCTGGGATGGCGGCCGTCGCGCAAATCCGCGCCGCTCGGCGCGGTGGTGGCGCTGCACGCCTGTGGCCGTCCGGTCTGGACGTCGCGCGATCCCGCGACGCTCGCTCGCGAGGGCTATCAGCGCAATCCGGTGGTGCATCGCGCCGTGCGCATGGTGGCGGAGGCGGCCGGTGGCGTGCCGCTGACGCTGGCCGAGGGCGAGCGCGAGCTCGACCGGCACCCGCTCGCAGATCTGCTGGCCCGCCCGAACGCCCGCCAAGGCCAGGCCGGGCTGGTCGAGACGCTGGTCTCGCACCTGCTGGTCGCCGGCGACGCCTATGTGGAGGCCGTGTCGCTCGACGGCGCCCCGCGCGAGCTTCACGCGCTGCGCCCCGACCGGATGCGGCTCGAGGCCGGCCCCGACGGCTGGCCGGAGGCCTATCTCTATCGCGTCGGCGCCGAGGCCGTGCGCTACGATCAGCGCGCCGAGCCGATCCCGCCGATCTTGCATCTCTCGCTTTTCAACCCGCTCGACGACCATTTCGGGCTCAGCCCGCTGGAGCCCGCGGCCGCCGCCGTCGACCTCCACAACGCGGCCTCCGCCTGGAACAAGGCGCTGCTGGACAACGCCGCCCGGCCCTCGGGTGCGCTGGTCTACAAGGGGCCGGAGGGCGGCGGGCTCTCGGACGACCAGGTCGAGCGGCTGAAGGAGGAGCTCGAAGCGCAGTTCTCCGGCGCGGCGAACGCCGGGCGGCCGCTGCTGCTCGACGGCGGGCTCGACTGGCGGCCGATGTCGCTGACCCCGCAGGAGATGGATTTTCTCTCCGCCAAGAACTCCGCCGCCCGCGAGATCGCGCTCGCCTTCGGCGTGCCGCCGATGCTGCTCGGCATTCCGGGCGACGCGACCTACGCGAACTACGCCCAGGCCAATGTCGCGCTCTGGCGCCAGACCGTCATCCCGCTCCTGTCCCGCATCGCCCAGTCGGTCGCGACCTGGCTGTCGCCGGCCTATGGGGCGGAGCTGACCTTGAAGCCCGACCTCGACGCCGTCGAGGCGCTGGCCGAGGAGCGCGAGTCGCTCTGGCGGCGGGTGTCGGCCGCCGAGTTCCTGACCGACGACGAGAAGCGGGCGGCGGTGGGATATGGGGCGCGGGGCGGGTGAGCGCTCAGGCGAGACCGAGAAACGACGCCAGAGCGCGATCCACGCGACCCAGCGTCTCCTCATCCAGCGCGCCGATCCGGGCGCCGACCTTGCTTCGATGCAGGCTGCTGATCTTGTCGAGCATGATCTGCGAGCGCTCCCGGAGGCCGTTGGAGCGATGCGGAACGACGTCTATCCGAAGCGATGGGACGTCGAGCAGATGGGTGGTGAGAGGCAATAGGGTCACCGACTGGGTGTGCTCGAACTCGTCCGACTGCACCACCAGCGCCGGCCGAGGCTTGCCGAGATCGCCGCTGAACGCGACCGTGACTAGATCGCCGCGCTTCAATAGTCGGGCTCGTCGCGCATGAGGTCATCGAAGTTGGCGTCGAGCTCTCGCTGAAGCTGAGCCCCGTCGCTATCCGGATCAGCTTCTGCGGCCGCTACGATCAGAGACGCCCTCCGCGCCTCGGCCAGAAACGCGGCGCGCTCCTGGCGCTCGACATAGCCGCGCATGAACTCGCGCAGCACCTGGGCCGCCGGGCGGTCGGCGGCCTCCGTCGCCGCGGTGAAGGCGGCCTTGAGCTCCGGTTCGACCCGGAAGTTGAAGCTGTCCAGCTTCTGAGCGCGGTTCGCGCCGGCCATGGCGGGTCCTCCGCCCGCAAAAATAATGCATATGCATCGTGTGCACAATGCATGTGCGTCTTCGCGATCTCCGTTCGTCAGGATTACCCATGCCCCACCCGCTCCCTCGGGCGCGAGCGCTCGCGCCTGTCCGCTCTCCTGCGCCTGAACTGAAGCGCCTGCCGCTTGCGCCGGCGGTCTCGGCCGACGGCGCGATCGAGGGTTACGCCAGCCTGTTCGGGGTCGTGGATCTCGGGCGCGACCGGGTCGAGCGCGGCGCCTTCGCGGCGAGCCTCGTGCGGCGCGGGCCGCGCGGCGTGCGCTTCCTGTTCCAGCACGATCCGGCCGAGCCGATCGGCGCCTGGACGTCGATCTCGGAGGACGTCCGCGGCCTGCATGTCTCGGGCCGGCTCAACATGGCGGTTGGGCGGGCTCGCGAGGTGCATGCGCTGCTCCGCCAGGGCGCGCTGGACGGGCTCTCGATCGGCTTCCGGGCCGTGCGGAGCCTGCGCGAGGCCGGCGGCGTCCGCCGGCTGATCGAGATCGACCTCTGGGAGGTCTCGGTCGTGACCTTCCCGATGCTGCCCGACGCGCGGGTGGCGGCCGTGAAGCTCTCCCATCCGTCCTCCGCCGCCCGAGCGCGGCTTCTCCAGCCCCACGAGGCGACAAGATGACCTATGCAGACCTGCGCTCTCCCGAGACCAAGGCGGCCGAGGCCGCGCCGTCGAGCCTCGAGGTGGTGACCGCCTTCGACGACTTCATGCGGACCTTCGAGGCCTTCAAGGAGGTCAATGACGAGCGGCTCGCCGAGATCGAGGCGCGGCTTTCGCCCGACGCCGGGACGACCGAGAAGCTCGCCCGGCTCGACGACGCGCTCGACCGGCAGCAGCGCGCGCTCGACCAGCTGACGCTCAAGAGCCGCCGTCCGGCGCTCGAGGCCGGCGGCCGCGAAAGCGCGGCGCGGGGCGAGCATAAGGCCGCCTTCGACGCCTATGTCCGGCGCGGAGAAGCTGCGTCGCTGAAAGGCCTGGAGGCCAAGGCGCTGGTCGCCGGGACCGACGCCCAGGGCGGCTATGTCGTGCCGGAGGTGACGGAGCGGGAGATCGGCCGGCGCCTCGCCGAGGTCTCGCCGATCCGCGCCATCGCGACCGTGCAGGCGATGACGGCGTCGGTCTACCGCAAGCCGTTCGCGACCGAAGGCTTCGCCTCCGGCTGGGCGGCCGAGACCGCGACCCGCTCGCAGTCCGCGACCCCGGTGCTCGACGAGCTCGCCTTCCCGGCCATGGAGCTCTACGCCATGCCGGCCGCGACCCAGACGCTGCTCGACGACGCAGCGGTCGACCTCGACCAGTGGATCGCCCAAGAGGTCGAGACCGCCTTCGCCGAGCAGGAGAGCGTCGCCTTCGTGACCGGCGACGGGACCTCGCGGCCGCAGGGCTTCCTGACGCCGGCCAAGATCGCGAACGCGTCCTGGGAGTGGGGCAAGATCGGCTATGTGGCGACCGGGACCGCCGGCGCCTTCGACGAGGACGAGCCCGGCGACAGTCTGCTCGACCTGGTCTACGCGCTGCGCTCGGGCTATCGCCAGAATGCGAGCTTCGTGATGAACCGCCGCAGCCAGGCCGCGGTGCGCAAGCTCAAGGACGCCGAAGGGCGCTATCTCTGGGAGCCGCCGGCGGGCGGGAACGGGCCAGCGACGCTGCTCGGCTTCCCCGTGGTCGAGGCCGAGGCCATGCCCGACATCGCCGACGGCGCGCACGCCGTCGCGTTCGGCGACTTCAGGCGCGGTTACCTGGTGGTGGACCGCATCGGGGTCCGGGTGCTGCGCGACCCGTTCACCGCCAAGCCCTATGTGCTGTTCTACACCACCAAGAGGGTCGGCGGCGGAGTGCAGGACTTCGACGCCATCAAGACGCTGAAGTTCGGCGTGAGCTGAGCGGGCGTGGCTTTTCCTCCCCCGCGCCAGCGGGGGAGGGGGACCGCGAAGCGGTGGAGGGGGCGGCCGCCGGCGACGACGTGGAAGTGTCTGGCGTCGTCGCGCCGGCCTCCTCCACCATGCTCCGCATGGTCCCGCTCCTCCGCAAGCGGAGGAGGATCAAGTTGCGCGCCGCCGTCGGCGCGCGATCAGTTCGGCGTCGCGAGGAAGAAGGTGTCGGCGAAGTTGGTGCCTTCGGTGAACACGATGCGGCCCTGGCTGATCGAGCGGTCGCCGACATAGGGCAGATAGTAGTCCGCGCCGCGCGCCACCCGCCGGATCGTGCCGCCGGGCTTGTCGACGAAGAACACGTCCTGCTGCAGCTGGCCTGCCTGATCGTAGCTCGCCGTGAAGGCGAGGCCGCTGGCGTCGAGGCCGTAGCCCAGGAAATTGAAGAAGAGGCTCGATCCGCCGGGAATCTTCGTCTTGGTCGTCGCGTAGGCGGCGGCGAAGTCCAGATCCTTGACCTTGAAGAGGCCGTAGAGCGCCGTGCCGGGATTGTCCGCGGCGATGGCGATCTCGCTGGAGCCGACCGCCGCGGAGGCGCTGAAGATCCGCGTGTGCTTCGCCTTCCCGCCGCCCTCGAGCTTGGTCATGTTGTCTGAAAGGTCCGCGAAGCCCTTCTCGCGGAACACAGCGTTCGGGCCGCTGACGGGGTCGAACAGGCCGCCCGCATAGAACGTGACGTCCGACTTGCCGACACTGGGTTGTGAATAGAGGCCGAAATAGTCGTCGGCGGGTCCGTTCGGCGTGCGGGCGTCGAGCAAAGTGTCGGTCGCGTCGATCACTGTCTTGAGGCCGGTCCCGTCGACCTTGGCCTTGAAGATTCCCGTCGCGTTGTCGGGGCTCAACCCATAGAACGCGATGATCTCGCCGTTCGTCGACGCGTGGCGCAGATCCTTGAAGATGCGCGATCCGCCTCCCGGCATCCGGGTCCTGGTCGAAGCGATCAGCGACACGGCGCCGCCGCGCACGCCGACCGTGTAAAGGCCGAAGACCCTGTCCTTGTCCCAGCCGTAGAACGCGACGGTCTCGCCTCCGACGGTGGTCGGGAACGCGGAGGTGGAGAATCCGAACTCGGTGAACTTGCCCTTGCCGCCCGGGATCTTGGTCTCCGTGCCGGCGAGCTTGCGGATCTTCTTGGTGGAGATCTGGTAGCTCCAGATCCCGTCGGCCGGGCCGCTCCGCGAGGTGAAGACAACGAAGTCGCCGGAGATGCTGGGCGGTCCGAAAAGGTTGTATCCGACGCAGCAGGGCAGGTCGGGGCGGCTCTTGCCCTTCAGCGGCGCGATGATCTTGTAGTTCGCGGCCTCGGCGGCCCCCGCCAGGCATGCGAGGGCAAGAACGGTGACGCCGAACGCGGCGCAGACGCGCCTCATGATAAGCAACATCCCGCCCCTCCGATATAATCGTTCGATAAAGACTTTCTGAGACGCGCCCGGAAGCTGGTGGATGTCTAGCACCGCGGCGACCGGCTCACAATCGACTGGACGCTGTATTTGACGGCGCCGACACGACGACTTGGTGACGGCTGGCGGCCTGTCGGCGTCACGCCAGACCCGAAAGAGGCCCCGATGCCCGCCATTCTCTTGACCGCGCCCGCGGCCGAGCCGGTTTCGCTCGCCGAGGCGAAAGCCTTTCTGCGCCTCGAGCACGACGCCGAGGACGCGCTTGTGACGGAGCTCGTCTCCGCCGCCCGCGCACGGGTCGAGAATCTCACCCGCCGAGTGCTGGTCGCCCAGCGCTGGCGGCTCGACGCCGCCATTCCGGACGACGG
The DNA here is from genome assembly GCF_004103825.1 of Hansschlegelia zhihuaiae. GTDB lineage: Bacteria > Pseudomonadota > Alphaproteobacteria > Rhizobiales > Methylopilaceae > Methylopila > Methylopila zhihuaiae. Next base: position 194,959 of record NZ_RYFI01000001.1, on the reverse strand, counting down.
CGGCGCGATCGCGCTGAAGCCGCGGCCGGTGCGCGAGGTCGAGATCGTCAGGCTGGTCCGTTCCGATGGGACGCGCGAGACGCTCGACGAGGACGACTGGCGCTTCGACTGGGCGGGCGAGCGGCTGACGGTCCTGAAGCCCGCGGCCGCCCGTCGCGCGGAGATCGACCTCGCGGTCGGCTATGGCGATCCCGACCAGGTCCCGGAGTCGCTGCGCCTCGCCGTGAAGCGGCTCGCCGCCGACGCCTTCGAGCGTCGGTCCGGGGCCGACGGCCCGCCGGTCGACGTGTCCGGCCTCGTCGATCCCTATCGGGACATCCGGCTGTGAGCGCGCCCGCCCCGCCGGGCGCGCTGCGCCGCCGGATCGCGATCGAGGCTCCGGCCGACGTCGCGGACGGCGCCGGCGGCGTGATGCGCGGCTTCGCGGCGCTGGCCCAGGTCTTCGCCGCGGTCGAGCCGCTTTCGGCGCATGAGGCGCAGGCCGGCCGGGCGCTCGGGCTGAACCGGCTGTGGCGCGTCACGATCCGCGCGCGCGGCGACGTCACCGGCGGCCATCGGGTGGTCTGGCGCGGCCGCGTCTTGGACGTGCTCTCGGTCCGCCCGCTCGACGCGGATCTGCGCTTCGAGGAGCTGCTCTGCGAGGAGACCGCGCCATGAGCTCGCCCGCGCTTGCGCTCCGCGCCGCGATCCATGCCCGGCTCGTCGCCGACGGCCCGCTGCTCGCCCTGCTCGGCGGGCCGCGGGTCTATGACGAGCCGCCGCGCGGCGCCGCGCCGCCTTACGTCGTGCTGGCCGAGTGCCGCTCGGCGGACGTCTCGGGCGACGAGACGCCGGCCGAGGAGCACCGCGTCGCGCTCGAGATCTGGTCGCGCGAGGGCGGGCTGTCCCAGGCGCTGAAGGTCTCCGACCGCGTGGCGCGGGTGATCGACGGCGCAGCGCTGGCGCTCGACGGCTCTCGGCTCGCCTCGCTCGCCTGGACCGGCGCCGAGGCCGCGCGGGAGACGGACGGCAAGCTTCGGCGGGCGGTCGTCACTTTCCGCGCGGTGACCGAGCCGGAGCCGTAGGGCGCGGCCAATCAATCCCCCTCTCCCGCTTGCGGGAGAGGGTCGGGGTGAGGGGCCATCGACCTCTTCGCCGGATCCTGACGCCCCCTCATCCTTACCTTCTCCCGCAAGCGGGAGAAGGGGGCTTCGACGACCGCGCAAGATCATCAAGGAATCGGAAAGATGGCCATCCAGAAGGGCAAGGACCTGCTGCTCAAGATTGCGGACGGCGCGGGCGGCTTCGAGACCGTCGCCGGGCTGCGCTCGCGCCGGCTCGCCTTCAATTCCGAGACCGTCGACGTGACGCATTCCGAGAGCGCCGGGCGCTGGCGGGAGCTGCTGGCGGGGGCCGGCGTGAAGCGGGCGAGCGTCGCGGGCGCCGGCGTGTTCCGCGACGGCGCCTCGGACGCGCTGGTGCGCGGGCTGGTGTTCTCCGGCGAGGTCGCCGAGTTCCAGATCGTGATCCCGGATTTCGGGCGCGTGGAGGGGCCGTTCCAGGTCGCCGCGCTCGAGTTCCGCGGAGAGCACGCCGGCGAGGTCGCGTTCGACCTCTCGCTCGAAAGCGCGGGCGCGCTGAGCTTCACGGCGATCTGAACCCGCCGCCTCATGTCCCGGCCTTGAGCCGGGACCCATTTGGCTCAGTCGTTGCGGAATGATGCTCGACCGTCGTCTCGCCTCTTCCGAAAGCGATCCGCTGGATGGGTCCCGGCTCAAGGCCGGGACATGAGGGAAGCGGTTCGGCGCCAGCCTTCTGAAGGATCGCTCATGCCCTTAAACCGCCGCCGCGGCGAGGTGGAGGCCGTGTTCGACGGCCGGCCGCGCCGCCTGGTCCTCAGCCTCGGCGCGCTGGCCGAGCTCGAAGGCGCGTTCGAGGTCACCGACCTGACGGCGCTCGCCGAACGCTTCGAGAGCGGCCGGCTGTCGGCTCGCGACCTCGTCAGGATACTGGGCGCGGGGCTGCGCGGCGCGGGGGAGGAGATCTCTGACGTCGAGGTCGGCCGTCTCGCCCATGGGGACGGCGCGCCGGGCTTCGTGCGCGCCGCCGCGGCCCTGCTCGGCGCGACCTTCGGGGGCGGGGAGGGCGGGCCCGCGGAGGCGGGCGGCCCTTTCCCTGGGACGAGGTGACGGGCTTCGGGCTCGGCGTGCTGCGGCTGCCGCCGGAGGCGTTCTGGCGCGCGACCCCGGCCGAGATCGCGGCCGCGGCGCGTGGAATGGCGGGGCCGCGGGCTCCGGCGATGCGGCGCGGCGAGCTCGACCGTCTGATGGCGCGCTTCCCCGATCATGCGGAGACGAAACATGGCTGAGGGTGATCCGGTCGTCGTCAATGTCCAGGTCGACGCGAGCGCACTGCGGCGCGAGCTCACCGAGGCCGAGCGGCTGTCGCGCAGCTTCGGCTCGGCGCTCGGCGACGCGCTCGAGGCCGGCGTGGTCAGGGGACGGTCGCTCGGCGACGTGCTGCGCGGGCTCGGGAGCCGGCTCTCCGAGATCGCGCTGTCGGCGGCGCTGAAGCCGGTCGAGAACGCCTTCGGCTCGATCTTCTCGAGCCTGACGCGGGGCGCGCTCGGCGGGATCTCTCCGGTTGGCGCCGGCGGGCTCACCGCGCCGGCGTCGCTGGTCTCCGGTGGCGCCGGCCTCGCGAGCGTCCCGCCCGCGCCGGCCGTCGCTTCGGAGGGTTCGCACGCTTCCGCGCCGACGCCTTTCGCCGGACCGATCACCGTCAATATCTCGACGCCCGACGCCGAGAGTTTTCGGCGCTCCGAGGCGCAGGTCACCGCCGCGCTCGCCCGCGCCGTCGCGCGGGGGAGGCGGGGGCTGTGAAACCTTCTCCCCTTGAGGGAGAAGGTGGCCCCGAAGCGGCCGGATGAGGGGCGTCTCGGCCATCCTCGACGGCGACAATGCGCCTCATCCTGAACTGCCCCCTCACCCCGACCCTCTCCCGCAAGGGGGAGAGGGGGACTTCCACGTAGCGGCTTCAGCCTGAGCGCTGAAACCAGGCGTCGCTCGAGAAGGATCTTCTTGAATGACCCCCTTCCACGACATCCGCTTTCCGACCGACATCGCGCGCGGGGCGCGCGGCGGGCCGGAGCGGCGGACCGAGATCGCGACGCTGGGCTCGGGCTTCGAGGAGCGCAACGCCGTCTGGGCGCATTCGCGCCGGCGGTGGGACGCGGGGCTCGGCGTGCGGACCTTCGCGCAGCTTTCCGCCGTCGTCGCCTTCTTCGAGGAGCGGCGGGGCCGGCTGATCGGCTTCCGCTTCAGGGACCCGCTCGACCATTCCTCCGCGGCCCCAGGCGCAGGGATTTCGCCGGTGGATCAGCTGCTTGGGGCGGGCGACGGCGAGACGCGGCGCTTCGCGCTGCGCAAGACCTATGGCGGCGCCTTCGACCCCTACCGGCGTCCGGTGCGAAAGCCGGTCGCCGGGACCGTGAGGGTCGCGGTCGGCGGCGTCGAGACCGCGGCTTTCGCGCTCGATCTCGCGGACGGTTCGGTCGTGCTGGACGCAGCGCCGGATGCGGGCGTCGCGGTCGCCGCGGGCTTCGAGTTCGACGTCCCAGTCCGCTTCGACACGGACCGGCTGGAGATCGATCATTCGGCCTTCGAGGCGGGCTCCGCGCCGGCCGTGCCGCTGGTGGAGATCAGGCTGCCCTGAGCGCCGCGCCCATGTCCCGGCCTTGAGCCGGGACCCATTGAGCGCAGCCGTTTCAGGCAGATGCTGAGGG
>NZ_RYFI01000001.1:154999-191161 GCF_004103825.1 Hansschlegelia zhihuaiae | reverse complement strand
GGCACCCCGCGCGAAATGGCTCGCCCGGCGATGGATGGGTCCCGGCTCAAGGCCGGGACATGGGCGGCGGCGCTCCATGCGCCGGAAAAGCGAGGGTGGCCATGCGCCAGATCCCGGAACTGATGGCGGGGGCGCTCGCCTCGGGCGTCACGACCTTCGCGCGCTGCTGGACGGTGACGCGGCGCGACGGAGAGACGCTCGGCTTCACCGATCACGACGGCAACCTCGTTGTCGGCGGCGTCACGCATCGCGCGGCGAGCGGCATGACGGCCTCGGCGGCCGAGGCCGCGCTCGGCCTCGCGGTCGACGGGCTGGAGGTCGCGGGCGCGCTCGACGACGACGGGATCACCGACGCCGACCTCGCCCGCGGCGCCTATGACGGGGCGGCGGTCGAGCTCAGCCTGGTGGACTGGAGCGAGCCCGCGAGTCGCGTGGTGCTGTTCGTCGGGACGCTCGGCGAAGTGACGCGCGAACGCGGCGCCTTTACGGCCGAGCTCCGCAGCCTGACCCATGCGCTCGCCCAGCCGCGCGGCCGGCTCTACCAGCGCGCCTGCGACGCCAGCCTCGGCGACGGCCGCTGCAAGGTGGACCTGACGCTGCCCGTTCACCACGCGGAGGGCGCGGTCGGAGAGATCGTCGGCGTCCGGGGTTTCGTCTCGGAAGCGCTCGAGGATCGCCAAAACGTCTTCGAGCGCGGCCGGCTGGTCTGGACGTCGGGCGCCAATTCCGGCGCGGCCTGCGAGGTGCGGCGGCACGCCGGCGGCTCGGTCGAGCTCGCCGAGGCGCCCGCCATGCCGATCGCGGAGGGCGACGCCTTCACGGTGACGGCCGGCTGCGACAAGGGCTTCTCCAGCTGTCGAGACCGCTTCGACAACATTCTGAACTTTCGTGGCTTTCCGCAGATGCCGGGGAACGACTGGCTGGCGCGCCCCGCGCGCCAGGGACCGGACCACGATGGAGGCCGGCTTGTCTGAGACTCCGGATGAAGAGTTGGCTAAAAGCTGCTGTCCCGAAAAGGTCGTGGACGCCGCCCGGTCCTGGATCGGGACGCCCTATCGCCATCAGGCGAGCGTCATGGGCGCCGGCGCGGACTGTCTCGGCGTCGTGCGGGGCGTGTGGCGCGAGCTGGTCGGCCCGGAGCCCGAGGGCCTGCCGCCCTATGCGCGGAGCTGGGCCGAGGACGGCGCCGGCGAACTGATGCTCGCCGCGGCGGAGCGCTGGCTGGTCCCGGCGCCGGGGCAGGAGATCGCGGCCGGCGACGTGCTGTTGTTCCGGGTCTCGCGCGGGACCGTCGCGAAACATTGCGGGATCGCGACCGGTCCGCGCACGATGGTCCACGCCTATGACGGCCACGCGGTGGCCGAGACGCAGGTCCCGGATGTCTGGCTCCACCGTCTCGCGGCGCGCTTCCGGTTTCCGGCGGTGTCACGCTCCCTTACGGTGTTGGAGAGTGTCTCAATTGCCTCATTGAATTCGTCTTGAACCGGGAATGTCGGCCGTTAGTGATTTTAAAGGGACTTTCCAATGATATCTAACTATGGTTGTGTGAGTCGCTGTCGAGAATTTCGGGCTTGACAAACGCATGATCATCCCGAGTTAAACGCACCATGCGATTCAAACCCTTGGACTCCCCGAAAATGCCCCAGCTGGCGCACCTCGTCCGCGTTGATATCCGCGAGGGCAAGTTTGGTATGTTTTCGGCCACAAGCCCGAATGAGCCAGATCTGTTCGTTTCCGCAAAAGGTTACGAGGGTATCCATGCTGCTGTCGGTGCCGCTTTAGAGCATATCTTTAGCGAAAGGCTCGGCCTAAAAGTTCGGGCCGTGCCCTCGACATGGGAGCAGCGTGAGCTTGAGGACGAACCGGAGATTGATGCGCCGTGGTCAGTGGTGCCGGTGGATATCCTTGCGGCCCATGCATCTAATAATTGCATTTAAATAGAATCGTGATCTCATCGCGGCCGCATGACGGTCGATGAGCACGATAAAGCGCTGAGAGCCTTGGGGTTCCCTATGGGGCCGATGGGGCCGATGCCTCGCGCTGACGGCTCGATATCGCTTGTTTGGCGACATCCCTCTGGCTAAAATCACTATTTGGATCCGGCCGACACCCTGACCTGTGACGAAAGAGCTGAGCAGATAAGGGTCGTGACAGAGCGTCTGAAAGGCACTTATTGACTAGGGCGGCCCTCGACCGCTTTTCAGCGACTAAATTCAAACTGAAGCGCTAACCTAGTCACCTCTTCCAAACGGGGAGTGCCGCCCTCCCGTAAGCGACGGCTGCCGAAATCCCGCTCTCTTGCCATCGCTAAGCCTACCCTCCTCGCTATCGCCGGGGATGGGGGAAGAGCGGCGAGCGTCATCCCGGACGGCCGTCAGGCCGATCCGGGATCGCGAACAGACCGAAACTTGATCCTGATGACGATCCTGGCTCGGCGGCTTCGCCGCCGTCCGGGATGACGGGAGGCGTCCCATGGCCGTGCTCGCCTTCACCGCGATCGGGTCGGCGCTCGGCGGCGCGTTGCTGCCGGCCGGAATCTCGCTGCTCGGCGCGACGCTGTCGGGCGCTGCGATCGGCGGGGCGATCGGCGGGCTCGCGGGCTCGGCCATCGACCAGGCGCTGCTCGCCCCGACGGTGAAGACCTCGGGTCCGCGCCTGCAGGACGTGCAGATCACCACCTCGGTCGAGGGGGCGGCCGTCCTGCGCGTCTACGGGCGGATGCGGGTCGGCGGGCAGGTGATCTGGGCGAGCCGCTTCCGCGAGACCTCCGAGACCGAGAGCCATGGCGGCAAGGGCGGCGGCGGGGTCGAGACCACCACCTATTCCTATTCGGCCAGCTTCGCCGTGGGTCTCTGCGAAGGCCCGATCGACGGGATCGGCCGCGTCTGGGCCGACGGCGAGATTCTCGAGCCCGACGGCTTCGAGATGCGGCTCTACACGGGCGGCGAGGATCAGCTTCCGGACCCCAAGATCGTCGCGGTCGAGGGCGAGGAGTTCGCGCCAGCCTATCGCGGCCTCGCTTATCTGGTGTTCGAGGAGCTGCCGCTCGAACGCTTCGGCAACCGCGTGCCGCAGATCACCGTCGAGGTCATCCGACGGCCGAAGGATGAGCGCCCCGCGCTCGAGGACCTCGTCACCGCGGTCACAATGATCCCCGGCGCCTCGGAATTCGCCTATGCGACCGACGTGGTGGAGCGCGCCGACGGCTTCGGCGCCTGGGAGGCCGAGAACGCCCATCTCGCGGACGGCCGCGCCGACCTGATCGCCTCGCTCGACGAGCTCCAGACCGTCGCGCCGAATGTGTCCCACGTCTCGCTGATCGTCGCCTGGCACGGCACGGATCTGCGGGTCGGCCAGTGCGAGATCTGGCCGAAGGCAGAGACGGCGGACAAAACCACGCGGCCCTTCCAATGGCGCGTCGGCGGGCTGACGCGCGACGAGACCGCGATCGTGAGCCTGATCGACGGCGGCCCTGCGGTCGGCGGCGCGCCGGCGGACCGCTCCGTCTATCAGGCGATCCGCGAGATGACCGCGCGCGGGCTCAAGGTCATGGTCACGCCCTTCATCATGATGGACGTGGCGGCCGACAACGCGCTGCCCGACCCCTATGGCGGCGAACGCCAGGCAGCCTACCCCTGGCGCGGGCGCGTCACATGCCATCCGGCGCCGGGTCAGCCGGGCTCGCCCGACGGGACGGCGGCGGTCGCCGACGACGTCGCCGCCTTCTTCGGCGAGGCCGAGCCGGGCGACTTCGGCTGGCGCGACGACGAACTGACGGTCTCGTTCGACGGGTCCGAGGACGAGCGCAGCTACCGGCGCTTCATTCTCCATGTCGCGAAGATCGCGCAGGCGGCGGGCGGGGTCGACGCCTTCCTGATCGGCACTGAAATGATCGGCCTTACGACGCTGCGCGATGCGCCCGGCTCCTACCCGGCGGTCGCGCGGCTGAAGGCGCTTGCGGCGGATGCGCGGACGATGCTGGGGCCAGAGGTCAGGATCGGCTATGCGGCCGACTGGAGCGAGTTCCCGCCGCACCGGCCGGCCGACGGCTCGAACGACGTCGCCTTCCATCTCGACCCGCTCTGGGCCGACGAGGCGATCGATTTCGTCGGGCTCGACAACTACACGCCGCTTGCCGACTGGCGCGACGGCGCGGACCATCTCGACGCCGAGGCCGGCTGGAAGGGGCCGACCGAGGCCGGCTATCTCGACGCCAATATCGAAGGGGGCGAGGGCTTCGACTGGTACTACGCCAGCCCCGCCGACCGCGCGGCTCAACTTCGCACGCCGATCGTCGACACGGCCCATGGCGAGCACTGGGTCTTCCGGACCAAGGACTTCCGGAGCTGGTGGGAGAGCGCCCATCACGACCGGCCGGGCGGCGTCCGCGCGGCGTCGCCCACGCCTTGGGTCCCGCAGTCGAAGCCGATCGTGTTCTGCGAGATCGGGTGCCCCGCGGTCGACAAGGGATCGAACCAGCCGAACGTCTTCGTCGATACGAAGTCGTCGGAGTCGGCGCTGCCGCATTTCTCCAGCGGGCGGCGCGACGACCTCGTCCAGCGGGCCTGTCTCGCCGCGCAGATCGCGCATTGGGACCCTGAAGGCGGACACAATCCCGTCTCGTCGCTGACCGGCGAGCGGATGATCGACCCGGCCCGCATCCATGTGTGGACCTGGGACGCCCGGCCGCCCGCGGCCTTCCCGCTGTTCTCCGACGTCTGGACGGACGCGGAGAACTGGCGGCTCGGGCACTGGATCACCGGGCGGCTCGGCGTCGCGGGCCTGCGCGAAGTGGTGGCGGACATCGCCGGCGGCCTGGGTGCGGACCTTCAACTCGACGATCTCGACGGGCTGGTGCGCGGCTACATGCTCGAACGAATCATGAGCCCGCGCGACGCGATCGAGCCGCTGATCGACGCCTTCGGCGCAGAGGCGTCCGCGAGCGGCGGCGTGATCCGGATCGCGAACCGCCGCAAGGCGCCGGTCGCGGCGCTGACGCCCGACGACCTCGCCGATCCCGGCGAGCGCAAGCCCGGCTTCACGCTCACCCGCGCTCAGGCTTCCGAAGTCCCCGAGACGCTGAAGCTCCGCCATGTCGATCCCGACCGCGACTTCCGGCAGGGGACCGTCGAGGCGCGGCGGCTCGCGGGCGAAGGCAAGGCGGTGCGCGAGGCGGCGTTCGCGCTGTCGCTGACCAACGAGGAGGCCCAGGCGCTCGCCGACGGGCTGCTGATCGAGGCCTCGGTCGCGCGCGAGACGGGCGCTTTCGCGTTGCCGCCGAGCCGGCTCGCGCTCGAGCCCGGCGACCTCGTGGTCTTCACCGCACATGGTCGCACGACGCTGATGCGGCTCGACGAGATCGGCGAGGAATATGTCCGGCCCGCAAAGCTGGCGCGCCGCGATCCCGACGCGCGCGACGTCGCGACGGTCCCGGGCGAGACCCGCCCGCCGCCGCGGCCGGGCCGGCCGGTGCAGCCGGTCTTCGAAGTGCTGGACCTGCCGCTGATCGGCGAGGCGCCGGCGCACGCGCCGCGGCTCGCAGTCTATTCGCGGCCCTGGTCGCCAGTTGCGGTGTTCCGCTCCGACGACGGCGAGCGCTTCGCGCTCGACCAGGTGCTGCGCCGCGCCGCGACAATGGGGCGGCTCGCGGCGCCGCTCGACTTCCACGCCAGCGGGCGGTTCGACCGGACCAATGTGCTGGAGGTCGAGATCGGCCGCGACAAGGCGCTCGAAAGCGTGAGCGAGCGCGTCCTGCTTGGCGGCGTGAACCTCGCTGCGGTCAAGGGGCCCGACGGCGCCTGGGAGGTCCTGCAGTTCCGCGTCGCGGAGCTCGTCGCGCCGGGCTTCTGGCGGCTTGCGACGCTGCTGCGCGGCCAGTTCGGGACCGAGGAGGCGATCGGCGCCCCGACGCCCGCGGGCGCCGCCTTCGTGCTGATCGACGCGCGGACGCCACCTTCGGAGGTCGGCGAGGGGCTGCGCGGCATCGAGCTTGGCTGGCGGGCGGGGCCGGCTTCGCGCGCGAGGAACGATCCGACCTACGTCGCAGCAGCCGTCCGCATCGGCGCACGAGGCCTCATGCCGCTGGCGCCGGTCCGGCTTGGCGCGAAGCGGGTGGCGTCGGGCGACGTCGAGATCACGTGGATCCGCCGCACCCGGATCGGCGGCGACGATTTCGACTCGCGGGACGTGCGCCTCGGCGAGGAGAGCGAGGCCTACGAGGTCGAGGTGATCTCCGGCGGCGAGACGCTCCGGACGATCGAAACGGACACGCCGTCCGCGATCTACGCCGCCGCCGATCAACTCGCCGATTTCGGCACTCCGCCTGCGTTGCTGGAGATCGCGGTCCGCCAGCTTTCCGCCGTCGTCGGTCCCGGCCTGCCGACGCAGGGAACCTTCGCGCTGTAACGCCACGCTCATGTCCCGGCCTTGAGCCGGGACCCATTCGGCTCAATCCGAGCAAGACAGCCCGCGCGCTCTTTTCGGAAGCAGCCGCGAAAAATCGGTCCCGGCTCAAGGCCGGGACATGACGGCGGCGCGCCACGTCCAACCACAGAGATACAAGATGTCCGACAGCCCGCATCTCGGCCTCGGCTATCTCGCGCCCGCCCAGGCGCAGAAGCACGTCACGGTCAACGAGGCGTTCCGGCGGCTCGACGCGATCGTGCAGCTCGGCGCGCTCGACCGGACGAGGACCGAGCCGCCCGAAGACCCCGGAGAGGGCGACCGCCACGTCGTGGCCGAAGGCGCGACCGGCGCCTGGAGCGGGCGGGACGGGCGGATCGCGGCCTTCCTCGACGGCGCCTGGGTCTTCATCGAGCCGAAGCCCGGCTGGCTCGCCTATGTGGCGGATGAAGGCGAACTGCTGGTCCGGCTGTCGGGGAGCTGGGTCTCCGCGCTCGGCTCGCTGTCGAGCCTTGAGGCGCTGACGAGGCTCGGGGTCAATGCGACGGCGGACCTCACCAACCGGGTGGCGGTCGCCTCCGAGGCGGTGCTGTTCAATCACGACGGCGCCGGGGTGCAGGTGAAGCTCAACAGGGCGGCGGCCGGCGACACGGCGAGCCTCCTGTTCCAGACAGGCTTTTCCGGACGCGCGGAGTTCGGGCTGGCGGGCTCCGACGATTTCAGCCTGAAGGTCTCGGGCGACGGCTCTTCGTGGATCAGCGCGCTCACCGTCGACGCCGCGACCGGAGCGGTGGAGACGCCCGCGACCCAGCGCGTGAAGATTGACAAGTTCACCTCGGCGGGGACCTGGACAAAGCCCGCCTGGGCGTCGCGCGTCGCCGTGATCGCGATCTCGGGCGGCGGCGGAGGCGGGTCCGGCGCCACCCGGGGTCCGGGCGCCGCGGCCTCGGGCGGCTCCGGCGGCGCGCCCGGCACGATCTGCATGGCCGAGTTCCCGGCCGCGGATCTGACGGCGACGGTCGCGATTGCGGTCGGCGCCGGCGGCGCGGGCGGCGCGGCGCGCAGCACGAACGACGCGAACGGCGCGAACGGCGCGCTCGGCGGCGTCAGCGCCTTCGGGGCCTATCTCAGGGCCAATCCGAGCGGCGCGCTCGGCTTCGGATCGAACGCCTACGGCCTCGGGGGCTCGACCGGGACGGTCAATGGCGGCGTGCTGAACGGCTGGAACTGCCTTCCGCCCTGCCAGGACATCGCCGGAGGCGCGGGCAATGTCGGGGCCGGCGGCGTCGCGACCCACGCGCCCGGCCGCTTCGCCTGCGGCGGCGGAGGAGGCGGCGGCGTGTCGGCCGCCAATGTGTTCGGCGCGGGCGGCGGCACCGGCGCCTCGTCGCCCGGCACGGGCAATTACCTCAACGGCGCGGCCGGCGGCGCAAGCGACGGCGCCGGCGGAGCCGCCGGGGCGGCATGGTCGCAGACCTTCCTGCTCGCAAGCGGGGCCGGCGGCTCCGGCGGCGCGGGTGGGGCCGCGGTCAATGGCGGCGCCGGCGGCAATGGCGGCGCGCCGGGCGGTCTGGGCGGCGGCGGCGGCGCGGCCCGCAACGGCCTGTCGTCGGGCAAGGGCGGCGACGGCGCGCGGGGCGAAGTCTGGGTCGTCTCGTATAGGTGACGAGCTGAGCTCTGGCCGAGAGCCGGCCGTCGCCTGGAGCAGCGAAGAGCCGCGCCTCCTTCGGAGCGCCTTCGAAGGCTGGCCTCACCGGTCCGGCCTTTCCTCCGGCTCGATCGGACCCTCCATGAGCGCCGCCTCGGCCGCCTCGATCGCAGCCCGCTCGTCTTCGAGTTTCGAGCCGTAGGCGATCGAGGCCAGGGTTACGCCAACGCAGAACGCGACCAGCGCGCCGAAGGTGAATTCGGGCGACAGCAGCCCGCCGTAAAGCCGGCCCATCACCAGCAGCAGCAACGCCCCTGCGATCGCCGCCACGGCGGTCGCAAGTGCGAACGTCGTCCATCTGGCGAATGTGTTCATGCCCCGATTGTGCAGGGGCTCCCTCGCTCGCGCTACGCAAATCCCGTTGAGCCGGAAGGGCCGACGCTCATTTCCTGGAGATTTCGTCATGACCGTGCTGGAGCTCCAGCGACGGCTGGCCGCGCTCGGCTTCGATCCCGGCCCGCTCGATGGCGTGCGGGGGCCGCGCACCGTCGCCGCGATCCGGGCTTTCCAGAGGGCGCGGGGGCTTGCGGCCGACGGGATCGTCGGACCAATCACGTCCGCGGCGCTCGCAGCGGACCCGGATGGTTCGCCGCGCGCCGCCGGACGCGCGCTGCCGGCCGACTGGACGCCGCCCGCCGCCATGCGCGGAATCGTGGCGCACTGGACGGCTGGCGGCCACCGCGCCTCCGCACTGGACCGCGCCCACTATCACGTGCTGATCGAAGGCGACGGCCGGCTCGTCCGGGGGACGCATTCGATCGCCGCCAACGCCTCGACGGCTGACGGCGCCTACGCGGCCCACACGCTCAATCTCAACCGCGGCTTCGTCGGCGTCGCGCTCTGCTGCATGGCGGGCGCCGTCGAGCGGCCGTTCCACGCAGGCTCCGCGCCGATGACGCCGGTCCAGTGGGATCGGCTGCCGCCAGTCCTCGCAGACATCTGCCGCGCCTACCGCATCCCGGTGACGCGCAGGACCGTGCTCAGCCATGCCGAGGTCGAGAGCGAGCTTGGCGTGCGCCAGCGCGGCAAATGGGACGTCTCGCGCCTCGCCTTCGATCCCGGCGTCGTCGGCGCGCGCGCCGTCGGCGACCTGTTCCGCGACCGGACCGCCGCGCTGCTCGCGGCGTGACCCTCGACCAAAATTCAAGGAGCCGCAGATGCCCGACACCTCCATCACCCGCCCGAAGCTCGAACGGGTGGTCGCCGACGTGGTCGCGTCGGCGCTGCGCGAGACCGCGGCGGCCCAGCCGCCGAGCGCGGGGCGCATCGTGACCAAGGCCTCGCAGGCGGCCGCCGACGTGGCGCGCGACCCGCGCATCGCCCCGGCGCTCGCGCCGGTCTCGCGTTTCGACAGCCAGACGATCCGCGGCCTCGTGATCGCGGCCGGCGCGCCCCTCCTGGTCGCGATCGGCCGGCTGGCCGGCGTCGAGATCGCCCAGGGCGACGCCGCCACCGCGCTCTCGACGCTCGTGTCGCTCGCGGGCGCGGCCTACGCCTGGCATGGTCGAGCCACCACCACCCGCCCGCTGAAGTGACGCTGGGGTGATGGCGTCGGCCTCGGCGGTTCGCGACGTCGTCGAGCGCGGCCTGCGCGACGACGCCAAGCTCGCCGCGCTCGAGCAGCGGGTCTATGGGCTCGAGCGCGGCGTCCACGACCTCAACCAGCTGTTCACCGGGCGGATCGGGGAGGTGTCGGCGCAACTCGCGGGTCTCTCCACCAAGCTCGACGAACGCTCGCGAACGCCCTGGGCGACCATCGTCTCGGCGATGGGCGTCGTGCTCGCGATTGTGACCGCGGGCGGCCAGCTCGCCAAGGCGCCGGTCGACGACGCGCTGGCGAGGCTCGAGCGCGACTACGACCGCCTGACGCGCGAGGCGGTCAGGACCTCGGGCTTCGCGGAGTTCAAGGCGACCTATGAAAGCGACCGGCTGGTCGGGCGGCAGGACCTCGACGCCCGCTTCGCGCGCGTCGACGCAGCCGTCGCCGAGCTGGAGCGACGCGCCCGCGCGGCCGGCGAGGCGGTGGTGCCGCGCGGCGAGCACCAGGAGCGCTGGCGCGGCCAGGACGCCGCGATCGCCTCGGTCCAGAGGCAGCTCGACGAGCTCAAATCCGCTCTCGGCGGGGTCTACGGCGCGCGCGACGTGATCCTCGACCTCCGCGAACGGCTCGCCAGGGTTGAGCGCGCCGAAGCAGGCGCAGAACGCTGACGGGGTTGGCGCGGACGCTCAGGCGTCCATACTTGGTCATAGGCCGTCAATGGCGGGAGCGAACATTCATCGTGGGTTCAGGGCGCCTCCAGCACAAGACGTGCATGTCGTCGCCTCGATCAGTCGGGCTGGCCGCGCTGATGTTTCTGTTCTGCGCGGGGGGGCCCGCGTCCGCTCAGGACCAGTCCGTCGCCGCCCCTCCGGGGCAGTCGGACCGGGATCCGAGCGACGCCCGCCCCGCGGTCGCGCCGCCGGGACAGTCGGACCGGGGCAGGGTCCCGGGCGACGGCCGGCCGGTCGTGGTCGCGCCCGGCGGGTCGCCCGCCGTCCTGCTGGCGCCCCCTGGGCCGAAGGACGCCGACGGCGAGTCCCGATCCGCGGCCCCCGCCGACGACAAGGAGGCCGAAGACGAGATCGAACGGGCCCGCGCGGCGGCGCGCGCCGCCGACCCGCGGCTTCAGGGACTGGAGCGCGCCCGCGCGGCCGCACGCGCAGCAGATTCCAGCGGTGGCAAGGACTGCCTGTCGGCCCGCGAAGCGCGCGGCGCGATCCGCGCCAACCGCGCCGTCACCCTGGTCAAGGCGATGCGGGCCGCGCGCGAGGCGTGGGACGGCGAGGTGATCGACTACAAGCTCTGCACCTATGACGGCGCGCTCGCCTACGAGCTCACTCTGCTCAACACGGACGGCCGCGTCGCGCGGGTGCGCGTCGAGGCGGCGAACGGCAAGCTGGTGGGCGTGCGATGAGCGCCGCGACCGCTGAACGGCCGCTTCGCGTCGCCTCCAGGCGCGCCTCACAAGTCGGGACCTAAAGCCATGCGCCTGCTCGTCGTCGAGGACGATCCCGATCTCAACCGCCAGATCGTCGCCGCGCTGGAGGAGGCGGGCTACGCCGTCGACCGTGCGCAGGACGGCGAGGAGGGGCATTTCCTCGGGGACACCGAACCCTATGACGCGATCGTTCTCGATATCGGACTGCCCAAGATGGACGGCATCTCGGTGCTCGAGCAGTGGCGGCGCGACGGCAAGACGACGCCGGTGCTGATCCTGACGGCGCGCGACCGCTGGTCCGACAAGGTGCAGGGCTTCGACGCCGGAGCCGACGACTATGTCGCGAAGCCCTTCCACATGGAGGAGATCCTCGCGCGCATCCGCGCGCTGCTGCGGCGCGCGAGCGGCCATGCCTCGAGCGAGCTCAATTGCGGCCTTGTCCGGCTCGACACCCGTTCGGGTCGGGTGACGGTCGACGGCAGCGCCATAAAGCTCACCAGCCACGAATACCGGCTTCTGGCCTATCTGATGCACCATCAGGGCCGGGTGGTGTCGCGCACCGAACTGGTCGAGCACCTCTACGACCAGGATTTCGACCGCGACTCCAACACGATCGAGGTATTCGTCGGACGGCTGCGCAAGAAGCTCGGCTCCGACGTCATCCAGACCGTGCGCGGTCTCGGCTATCTCCTGAGCGCCGACAGCCCATGAGCGTCCACGCCGAGACGGGGCCGGCCGCTGCGGCTCCGGCGGCGGAGGCGGGGACGCGCGCAGAACGCCGGCGCCGGCCGGCCTCGATCGCGTCACGCCTGTTCGGGTCGGCGGCGATCTGGGCGACCGCGATCCTGGTTATCGGCGGCGTGCTGCTCTCCTCCTATTACGTCCGGTCGGTGGAGCGCGCCTTCGACCAGCGTCTGCACGTCTATCTGAAGACGCTCGTGACGGGGGTCGCGGATGGCAGCTTCGGACGCGACGACCCGGGCTCGTTCGGGGAGCCGCGCTTCGAGCTGCCGCTGTCCGGCTGGTACTGGCAGATCACGCGGCTCGACCGCGACCCGCCGGAAGCCACGACGTCGAAATCGCTGTTCGAGGATCAACTGCCCCGTCTGCCCGACGCCGGCAATTCGCCGACCGCCCGCGACGGCTACGCCGTGGGCCCCGAAGGACGTCGGCTGCGCATGGTCGAGCGCATCATCGACCTCGGTCAGGACGGCCGCTATCTGATCGCGATCGGCGCGGCCTCGGGCGAGATCGAAAAGGATGTCGCCGACTTCAACTTCGCGCTGCTCGTGACCTTCGCGCTGCTCGGTCTCGGTCTCGTGGTGACGACCGGCTTCCAGGTCGGCTTCGGCCTCCGCCCGCTGTCGAGGATGCGCGCCCAGCTCGTCGAGATCCGCACTGGCGGCCGGGCGCGTCTAGACGGCGCGTTCCCCAGGGAGATCGCGCCGCTGGCCGCCGAGCTCAACGCGCTGATCGACTCCAACCGCGAGATCGTGGAGCGGGCGCGCACCCATGTCGGCAACCTCGCGCATGGCCTTAAGACGCCGCTCTCGGTCATCGCCAACGAGTCGAACGCGGGCGAGGGGCCGTTCGCCGACAAGGTGCGGGAGCAGGCTCTGCTGATGCGGCGGCAGATCGACCATCATCTGGAGCGCGCGCGGCTCTCGGCGGGCATCGCCTTCGCGGGCGAGACGAGCGAGCTCCGCCCGATCGTCGAAGGGCTGGCGCGCACCATGGAGAAGATTCACCGCGACCGGGATCTCGCGATGACGGTCTCGATCGCGGACGACCTCCGGGCTCGCTGTGAGCGGCAGGACCTCGAGGAGATGGTCGGCAACCTCGTCGACAACGCCTGCAAATGGACGCGCAACCTGGTGTCGATCTCGGCCGAGACGGCCGAGGGCAAGGGCGGCAAGTCGGACCGCGCGATCCGCATCTTCGTCGACGACGACGGTCCAGGGCTGACCCCGGAGCAATCCGCTCATGTGCTCGCGCGCGGGCGCCGGCTCGACGAGACCAAGCCGGGCTCCGGTCTCGGCCTCGCCATCGTGAGCGAACTCGCCTCGATGTATGGCGGAAGGCTCACGCTCGGCCGCGCGCCGGAGGGCGGGCTCAGGGGTGAACTGACGCTGCCCGCCGTTTGAGCGCGCCGCCGTTCGACAGACGCGGCGTCTCAGTCTCTGACCTTCGCCCGCGCCGCGAGCAAGTTCAGCGTCGGCCGCCCGGCCGCGGGACCGGCGACGTCGCCCGGCCCGCCAAGCGCCCGGAACGCGATCGCGGCGAGATCCGCGGACAGCCGCCCGGCGTCGGGGCCGAGCGTCAGCCCGAGGCGGCGCGAGATCGCGGCGGGGGCGGGCCCGCGGCGCTCGACGGCGCGCAGCAGGTCGCCAAGCGTCACGTCGGCCGCGAAATCCACGAAGGCGCCGTCGGCGCCCGGCCCGCGGAAGCTTTCGGGCGACGGCGGCACGATCTCGCCCGGCTCGTCCGGCATGACCTCGACCTCGGGCTCTGCGCCCGAAAGCGGGGCTCCGAGCTGGGCCGCCGCGGCGGCGCCCGCCGCCCAGCCGCCCGCGACCGCCTCGATGGCGTTCGGCCCCCTCAACGCGGCATGGACGCCGTGTTCTGCGTCGAGCCCCGTCCCGCGGAGAAGCTCGTCGCGCGGCGCGAACCCGCCCGAGACGATGAGGACGTCCGCCGAAAGCACCCGCGCGCCTGCGCTCGCGCCCTCGCCGAAGCGGTTCTGGGCGCGCACGCCCGTCAGGCCGCCCTTGCGCTCCTCATATTCGACGCCCGTGACGAGCGTCGACAGGCTGATGGGCGCGCCGAGCGCCTTGGCGATGTCGAAGACCGACCCCTGCGGATCGTCGCGGGCGTCGAGCGCCATCTGGACCGAGACGCCGGCGTCCCGCAGATCCATCGCCGTGCGGTAGCCCTCGTCGCTCGACGTCGCGACCAGCGCCTTCCGGCCCGGCGCCACGGCGTGCCGGCGCAGCAGCGCCCGGGCCGTCGTCGCCAGCGTCACGCCCGGCCGGTCGTTGTCGGCGAAGACCAGAGGCCGCTCCCGGAAACCGGTCGCGACCACGACGGCGCCGGCCGAAATCAGCCGCAGCGACACGCGGCCCGGTCGCTGCGGCTCGGGACGCTCGATCACCGTCACCGAGCCATCGTGATCGATTGCGATCGCCGTGGCGGAGAGACGAAGCACGCCACGGTCGCGGAGCGCGGAGGCCCGCGTCGCGGCCCATTCGGCGAGCGGTCGACCGTCGATCCGGCCGTCATAGAGGTCGGCGATCCCGCCGGGGCGGTGCGACGCCTCGACCATGCGGACGTCGAGGCCGGCCGAGCGCAGGGCCGCGGCGGCCGAAAGCCCCGCGAGGCCTGCGCCCACGATCAGCACGTCGCAGGTCTCGCGCCGGGCGTCGGCGAAAGCCTCCCCCGCCGGCAGCCGCGGGGCGGGCAGCGGAAGCGCGCGGCGCAGCCGCTCGATCATCTGCTGAACCACCGGCAGCGCCCGCCGGTCGGCGGCGGCCGGGGCGGCGAGGCGGCGGAGCGTCTGCCCGAGTCCCTGGGCGCGCGCCCTGAGGCCCTCGCGAACCACGATCTCGTCGCCCGAGACCATGCTCCACGGGCCGTGGTCCCCCTCGAGCGCGAGCGGCATGTGGTCCTCGAGGCCGAGCCCCATGAGGCCGCGCGGTCGGCCGAGCAGCGGACTGCTCCCCAGCACGGCGACGCCTGAGGCCGCGAGCGCGCTCGCGAGCGTGTCGCCATAGAGCCCCGAGAGCGCGCGGCCGCCAAACCGGAATCCCACCGGCTCGGCGCGGTCGACCTCCGATCCGAACCGGCTCGGCGCGGAGGAGGGCAGGCGATAGGGGCCGCTCATCGCACCAGCTCCTCGAGGCGCAGGCCCGGACCGCGGGTCGGCGCGAACGGCTCGAAGGCCGGCGAACCGCGATCGCCGGACATCGCGGCGGCGAGATGCTCGGCTGCGGGCAGCGCGAGCGACAGCGCCTCGCGGCCGAAGCCCAGCGCGAGCCAGACGCCGTCGATTCCGGCCGCCCCGATCTGCGGCTGGCCGTCGACGCCCGTCCAGACCGTCACGGGCTCCGTGTCGGTGACGGTCAGTCCGGCGAGCGCAGGGGCGAGGACGAGCAGGCGGCGCGCCAGCGCGTCGGCTCCGAGCGGGCCCGAAACCGAGAGCGCGCCGGCTCGGTCGCGCGAGATCCTGAGGTCCTCGACGGCGAGCGCCGGTCCGATCGCGGGCGCGCCGCCCGAGGTGACGAGCGTCACGCGCTCCTCGCGGGTCAGTGAGAGGCGGCCATTGCCTTCCCGGATCAGCCGGATCGCCGCGAAGTCGTCGGCGAGCACGATCGCGCCGGCGCGCACTGCGCGGTCGCCGAGCAGAAGACCCGTCGCGGCCGGGCCGTCGCGCTCGAGCGCGGTCGCCCCGAGGCCTGCGAACAGCCGCGCCCCGGCGGCCACGGCTGCTCCCGCAAGGGCCAGAGCGAGCGCGTCGGCGTCAACGGTGATCGCGGCCTGCTCGTAGAGCGCTGCGTGGGAGAAGCCTGCGAGCGGCGGGCTCAGCGCCACGACTTCACGCTCCGGCACCATCCAGGCGCCGGCCCCGTCCGCCTTGATCCGCGCCGCAGCGCGGCCCAGGGCCTCGGAATCCTCGGCGAGCGTGAGGCAGCCCGAGACGTCGATCGGAACGCCGCCAAGGCTTCTCGCCACGCGGCGCAGCATCGCAGGGGCCGCGGCGTCGGTCGCGGACCGCAGCCTGTCGACATGCGCCGCGCGCACGACCGGCCAGGCGCGCTCGTCGCCGGCCGCCGCGATCTCGCCCGACGCGAACAGCGCGACCTTCGCGCCGGCGGTCGCGCAGGCGCGGGCGACGCCGAGCGCCCGGACCCCGCCTCCGACCACGGCGACGTCGCAGCTTTCGGGCGCGGTCTCGGGGGCGGACCAGATGTCGCGAGGACGGCGGCGTCTCAGGACGGCGGACAGGAGGTCGCGAGAGATCAAGGCCCGTTCCGGATGGAGAAGCGAGGGAAGAGGCGGGAACGCCACTCTATATGGCGGGAAAGCCGTGCGATCAGCCACGTCGATCACGTTTTTTCGCGGACCCGGCGGGCCCCGCGCGACCGCGTGTCTCTTCCCGCGGGCGTCGAACGCTTCTAATTACAGGCCCAGGGAAGGAAACGAACGGATTAATGACCGCTCTCTGGCTGACCTTCGCGCTGATGACCGGCGCGGCGGCGTTTGTCGTGCTCGGCGCGCTTGCGCGCGGGCGGACGGCGACCGCCGACGCGGAGGCCGACGCCGCGGTCTATCGCGACCAGATCGACGAGATCGGGCGTGATCGGGCGCGCGGACTGATCGACGAGCGCGAGGCCGAGGGCGCGCGGACCGAGGTGGCGCGCAGGCTGATCGCGGCCTCCGAGCGCGCCGACGAGATCGTCGCGACCGAAGGCGCGACCCGGCGGCGGCGCATCGCGGCGCTCGCGGCGCTCGTCGTGATCCCGGCGGTGTCGCTCGGCTTCTACGGCGCGCTCGGCAAGCCGGACCTGCCAGACCTTCCGCTGGCCTCGCGCCAGAGCGAGACGCCGGACCTGCAGAACCTCGCCGACCTCGCGATGCGGGTCGAGGCGGCGATCGCCAAGAACCCCAATGACGGCCGGGGCTACGCCGTGGTCGCGCCGGTCTATATGCGGCTCGGCCGTCCGCAGGACGCAGCGACGGCTTACGCGAACGCCATCCGGCTTCTGGGCTCCACGCCCGACCGGCAGGCCGATCTCGGCGAGGCGCTGTTCGCGGCCGCCGACGGCGTCGTCACGGCTGGCGCCCGCGAGGCCTTCGAGGCCTCGGTCGCGGGCGACGATCCTTCGGTCAAGGGCTCGTTCTATCTCGCCCGCGCCGCCGAGCAGGACGGCGACATGGCGGGCGCGGTGGCGCGGCTGAGGCCGCTGGTCGCCAAGGCGCCGGAGGATGCGCCCTATCTCGAGGCGCTGAGGGGCGAACTGCAGCGCATCGCCGACGTGCCCGCGATGCCGATGCCCTCGAAGTCGGCGATGGAGCAGCCCAAGACGCCCGAGGAGCGGATGGCCATGATCCGCACGATGGTCGACGGCCTAGGCGAGCGCCTGTCGAAGGACGGCGGCGACGTCGGCGAGTGGCTCAGGCTGGTGCGTGCCCGCGCGGCGCTCGGCGACGTCGAGAAGGCCCGCGAGGCGCTGAAGAGCGCGCGCGAGAAATTCGGCGGCGACGGGCGCGCCGCGATGCGGCTCGAGGCGCTGGCGCTCGGCCTCGGCCTCGAAGGCCGCGGCGCGTAAGGGGTCCCGGATGACGATCGACGCTTCAGCCTTCCCCTCTCCGCGCCGCCGGGCGAGCGCCCGCAAGCGCCGCCGCCTGGCCCTGCTCGCGTTGGTGGGCCTCGCGCTCGCCGCCGCCACCGCGCTCATCCTCAACGCCTTCACGGACACGCTGGTGTTCTTCCGCACGCCGAGCGAGATCGCCCAGCGGGCCGACGCGCCCGGCACCCGGATGCGGCTCGGCGGCCTGGTGAAGCAGGGCTCGGTCGCACATGAGGGCACGACGGTCCGCTTCACGGTGACGGACAACAGGGCCGACCAGGCGGTGGTCTATGTCGGCATGCTGCCCGACCTGTTCCGCGAGGGGCAGGGGGTGGTGACCGAGGGCGCGGTCGGGCCGGACGGCGTGTTCAAGGCCGACAGCGTGCTCGCCAAACACGACGAGAACTACATGCCGAAGGACGTGGCCGACCGCCTGAAGGCGCAGGGCGAATGGCGCGGCGGCGACGCCCCGGCCGGGGCGCCGAAATGATCGCCGAGACCGGCCACTACGCGCTCGTCCTCGCGCTCGCGCTCGCGATCCTGCAGTCCGTTCTGCCGGTCTGGGGCGCGAGGGCGCGCGACGCGACGCTGATGGGCCTCGCGAGTCCGCTCGCGGTCGCGCAGTTCGTGCTGGTCGCGATTTCTTTCGCGGCGCTGACCCACGCCTATGTCACCTCCGACTTCTCGCTGCTCAACGTCGTCGAGAACAGCCATTCGGCGAAGCCGCTGGTCTACAAGTTCTCCGGCGTCTGGGGGAACCACGAGGGCTCGCTGCTGCTCTGGGTGCTGATCCTGGTGCTGTTCGGCGCGCTGGTGGCGGTCTTCGGCCGCAACCTTCCGCAGCGCCTCAAGGCCGACGTGCTCGGCGTGCAGGCGATGATCTCGACCGCGTTCCTGCTGTTCGTGCTCGTCACCTCGAACCCGTTCGCCCGGGTGGCGCCCGCGCCGATCGAGGGACAGGACCTCAACCCGCTGCTGCAGGACCCCGGCCTCGCGATCCATCCGCCGCTGCTCTATCTCGGCTATGTGGGCTTCTCGATGGCCTTCAGCTTCGCGGTCGCGGCGCTGATAGAGGGCAAGATCGACGCCGCCTGGGCGCGCTGGGTGAGGCCCTGGACGCTGACCGCCTGGGGCTTCCTCACGCTCGGCATCGCGATGGGCTCCTACTGGGCCTATTACGAGCTCGGCTGGGGCGGCTTCTGGTTCTGGGACCCGGTCGAGAACGCCTCGCTGATGCCCTGGCTCTCGGGCACCGCGCTGCTCCATTCCGCCGTGGTGATGGAGAAGCGCGAGGCGCTCAAGGTCTGGACCATCCTGCTGGCGCTGCTGACCTTCGCGCTGTCGCTGCTCGGCACCTTCCTGGTGCGCTCCGGCGTGCTGACCTCCGTGCACGCCTTCGCGGTCGATCCCGCGCGCGGCGTCGCGATCCTGATCATCCTCACCGTCTTCGTCGGGGGCAGCCTCACGCTCTATGCGCTACGCGCGCCGGCGCTGAAACAGGGCGGCGTGTTCTCGCCGGTGAGCCGCGAGGGCGCGCTGGTCGTCAACAACATCTTCCTGACCGCCGCGACCGCCGCGGTGTTCGTCGGCACGCTCTACCCGCTCGCGCTCGAAGCCGCGACGGGCGAGAAGATCTCGGTCGGCCCGCCCTTCTTCAACTCGACCTTCGGGCCGATCATGCTGCCTTTGATGCTGATCATGCCGTTCGGGCCGCTGCTCGCCTGGAAGCGCGGCGACATCGGCCGCGCCGCCAGGGGTCTGGTCGCGGCGTTCGGGATCGCGATCGTGGCGACCTGCCTCGTGGCGGGCTTTGTCCGCGGAGGCCCCACGCTCGCTCCGATCGGGATCGGGATCGGCCTGTTCGCGATCTGCGGCGCCTTCGCCGAGATCGTCGAACGGACAAAACTGTTCCGCGCGCCGGCGGCCGACAGCCTCGCGCGGCTGAAGGGCCTGCCGACCTCCTCCTGGGGCGCGGCCTTCGCCCATGCGGGCATGGGCGTGACGCTGATCGGCGTGGTGGCGGCCTCGGCCTGGTCGAGCGAGAAGGTAGTGGCGCTGAAGCCGGGCGAGACCGTCGCCCTTTCGGGCTTCGAACTCACCTTCGACGGGCTGCGGGAACGCCCCGGGCCGAACTATGCGTCTTCGGTCGCG
Organism: Hansschlegelia zhihuaiae; assembly: GCF_004103825.1. Taxonomy (GTDB): domain Bacteria; phylum Pseudomonadota; class Alphaproteobacteria; order Rhizobiales; family Methylopilaceae; genus Methylopila; species Methylopila zhihuaiae. Next base: position 171,575 of record NZ_RYFI01000001.1, on the reverse strand, counting down.
CATCTGACGGTGCGAGAGGGCGGCCGCGTCGTCGCGACCGTCGAGCCCGCGCGGCGCATCTACCGGGCCCGGCGCATGGACCTCGCCGAGAGCGGCATCGCGACCTTCGGCCTGTCTCAGCTCTACGCCGCGACCGCCGAGGCCCGCACCGACGGCGCGACCGGCCTTCGCCTGCAATACAAGCCGCTGGTGCTGCTGATCTGGCTCGGCGCCGTCGTCATGGCGTTCGGCGCGACGCTGTCGCTCGCCGACCGGCGGCTGAGGGTGGGGGCTCCGCGGAAAGCCGCGGCCCGCCCCGCGCCCGCGCTGCAGCCGGCGGAGTGATGCTCCGGCTCCGACGTGCTGCGTGCTTCGAGACGCCGGCCTCCGGCCGGCGCCTCAGCATGAGGAGCGCGGAGGATGGCGGAAGCGAAGTTGGAAGACGAAACGGCGGATCGCAGCGGTCGATGGTGCAGCGCGCTTCCCTCCTCATGCTGAGGAGCCTCGGCGCCAGCCGAGGCGTCTCGAAGCACGCAGCACCTCTACGCAGGCTTTACCTCGGCGCAGCGCTTGTCGTGCTCGCTGCTGCTTTCGACTTTGTCCCCGCCCTCGCCGTGCAGCCCGGCGAGCAGCTGCAGGACCCGAAGCTCGAGGCGCGCGCCCGGGCGCTCGGGGAAGAGCTGCGCTGCATGGTCTGCCAGAACCAGTCGATCGACGATTCCGACGCCCCGCTCGCAAAAGATTTGCGGTTGCTCGTGCGCGAACGGGTCAAGACGGGCGACAGCGACGACGAAGTCCTCGCCTTCCTCACCGCCCGCTATGGCGAGTTCGTGCTGCTCCGGCCGCGGCTGCGCGGCGAAACGCTGCTGCTCTGGGGGCTCGCGCCTGCTATTCTTGGGATTGGTCTCGTCGGCTACCTCGTCTGGGCGTTCCGCAGGCGCAAGGAGCGCCCCTCGGCCCCGTCGCTGAGCGAGGCGGAGCGGAAGCGGCTCGAGGCGCTGCTCGCCGCAGGCGGCGAAGGCGGGGCCGCGAACCCGCCGGGTTCTCGGCTTACGTAAATTTCATGCCGCCGACAGCGGCCCGTAAGCCAGACGGCGTGAATCTTCGCAGGACGCGCCCATATGAGGCGAGACGACACCTTATCGGAGATGTCCCCCAAATGACGATCGAGAAGCCTTCAGAGCAGGCGGCCGCCGGCGGATTCCTGTCCCGGCGCCGCAAGCCGCTCGTGGCCTCCGCCCTGGCGCTTGCGCTCGCCGGCGCCCTGGGCGCCCAGACCCTGACCTCGACGACCGTTCCCGCGAACGCCCAGACCGCGATCCAGCCGCAGGCCGCCCCGGCCTTGCCGAGCTTCGCGGACGTCGTCGACCGCGTGAAGCCGGCGGTCGTGAGCGTCAAGGTCAAGAACGTGTCGACCGAAGACGAGGTCGCCGGCGGCCCCGGCGGCGGCATGCCCCAGATTCCCGGCCTCGACCAGCTGCCCGACGGCCACCCGCTCAAGAAGTTCTTCAAGGAGTTCGGCCAGCGCGGCGGACCCGGCGGTCCCAAGAAGCAGGGACCGCGCGGCATGAGCCAGGGCTCGGGCTTCTTCATCTCCGAGGACGGCTACGTGGTCACCAACAACCACGTCGTGCAGGGCGCCAAGGAGGTCGAGCTCGCCTCCGACGACGACACCACCTACAAGGCCAAGGTCGTCGGCACCGACGCCCGCACCGACCTCGCGCTGCTGAAGGTCGAGGGTGACCGCAAGGACTTCAAATATGTGAAGTTCGGCGACTCGAACGCCGCGCGGGTGGGTGATTGGGTGATCGCGGTCGGCAATCCGTTCGGCCTCGGCGGTTCGGTCACGGCCGGCATCGTCTCGGCGCGCGGCCGCGACATCGGCGCCGGTCCCTATGACGACTTCCTGCAGATCGACGCGGCCGTGAACCGCGGCAACTCCGGCGGCCCGACCTTCAACCTGAGGGGCGAGGTCGTGGGCGTGAACACCGCGATCTTCTCGCCGTCCGGCGGCAATGTCGGCATCGCGTTCTCGATTCCCTCGGACGTCGCCACCAGCATCGTCGAGAAGCTGAAGAACGGCGGGAAGATCGCGCGCGGCTATATCGGCGTGCAGATCCAGCCGGTGACCGACGAGATCGCGGAGTCGATCGGCCTCAAGAAGCCGCATGGCGCGCTGGTCGCCGAGGCCCAGAAGGGCACGCCGGGCGAGAAGGCCGGGCTGAAGTCCGGCGACACGATCCTCAGGGTCGACGGCCAGGAGATCGAGAACGCCCGCGAACTGTCGCGCAGGATCGCCTCGATGGATCCCGGCAAGCCGGTCACGCTGACGATCTGGCGCGACGGTCGCGAGGAGACCAAGGAGCTCAAGCTCGGCACGCTTCCGGACGAGCCCAAGCAGGCGGCGCTGACGCCGGACGAAGGCGACGACGCCGCGCCCGACAGCGGCAAGGTGAAGCTCGGCATCGAGGTCTCGCCCGCGTCCAGGATGGCGGGCGCAGGGGACCAGGGCCTGGTGGTGACGGATGTCGACGACGATGGCGCGGCGGCTGGCAAGCTTGAGCAGGGAGACGTGATCCTGCGCGTGGGAGGGAAGGCGGTGTCGAGCATTCCCGACGTCACGGCGCAGCTCGACGAGGCGCAGAAGAACGGCAAGAAGTCCGTTCTCCTGCTGGTCAAGCGCAACGACCAGACCCGCTTCGTCGCGATCGAGATCGGCCGCGGGTAAGCCCCGCGCCGGTTGGACCCGGAGGACGGCCTCCCCCGATCCGTCCCCGGGCCATTCTGCGGGCGGCGCGCGGTTCCCCCGGCCGCGCGCCGCTTCGTCGACGGCCTGTCCCCCGCGCGCTTTCGTTGTCCCCCCTCTTCGACGAGAGCGCGCGGGCGGGCCGGCCTCCCCTCAATTCGCTTGCAGCGGATCTGGCGGCGCGCCATGACCTCGGCCATGAAGCTTCTAATCGTCGAGGACGACCGCGAGGCCGCGGCCTATGTGGTCAAGGCGTTCTCCGAAGCCGGCCACGTCGCCGACCATGCCGCCGACGGCGAGCAGGGCTATGAGCTCGCGAGCGGCGCCAATTACGACGTGCTGGTCGTCGACCGCATGCTCCCCAAGCTCGACGGGCTGACGCTGATCGGCCGGCTGAAGGCCGAGGGGTCCAAGACGCCGGTGCTGATCCTCTCGGCGCTCGGTCAGGTCGACGACCGCGTGCAGGGATTGCGCGCCGGCGGCGACGACTATCTCACCAAGCCATACGCCTTCGCCGAGCTGCTCGCGCGCGTCGAAGCGCTGTCGCGGCGCGGCGGCGCGTCCGCGGCCGAGACCGTCTACCGGGTCGGCGACCTCGAGCTCGACCGGCTGTCGCATAGCGTCACGCGCGGCGGGCAGGACATCCCGCTGCAGCCGCGCGAGTTCCGCCTGCTCGAATATCTGATGCGTAACGCCGGCCAGGTGGTCACGCGCACCATGTTGCTCGAGAATGTCTGGGACTATCATTTCGATCCCCAGACCAACGTGATCGACGTCCATGTCTCCCGGTTGCGCTCGAAGATCGACAAAGGCTTCGACAGGCAGCTGCTGCACACGGTGCGCGGCGCGGGATACATGATCCGTGACGGCGCTCGGTAAGCTCCTCCGAACAACCGCCTTCAAGCTCGCCCTCGCCTATCTCGCGGTGTTCGCGACGCTGTCGATGGTGGTGCTGACCTATGTGTCGTGGCACGCCAACGCGCTGATCGCGGGTCAGCTCAACGCCACCGTCAACGCCGAGATCACCGGTCTCGCCGAGCAGTACCGGCAGGGCGGCATCCGCAAGCTCGTCGCCGTGGTGGACGAGCGCTCGAACCGCGCGGGCAACGGCTCGATCTACCTGCTGACGACCTTCTCGGGCGATACGCTCGCGGGCAACGTCTCGGGGCTTCCGGGCGCATCGCTCGCGGAGGCCGGCGAGCGGGAGCTGCCCTATCAGCGGGTCGGCGAGGACCAGACAGCGCCCTATCCCGCGGTGGTCAGGGTCTTCGTGCTGCCGGGCGGCTACCGCCTGCTGGTCGGACGCGACACCGAGGAACGGGAGCGGCTCGCGGGCGTCATCGCCAACGCGGTGCAGTGGTCGCTCGCGCTGGTCGTTGTGCTGGGGCTCGCGGGCGGCGTGTTCGTCGCGCGGCGCGTCCTGAAGCGGCTCGACGCCATGACCGAGACCAGCCGCTCGATCATGGCGGGCGACCTGTCCGGCCGGCTCGCGGTGACAGGATCCGGCGACGAGTTCGACCGGCTCGCAGAGGCCGTCAACGCCATGCTCGAGCGCATCAACGAGCTGATGGCGGGCCTCAAGGAGGTCTCGGACAACATCGCCCACGACCTCAAGACGCCGCTCACACGCCTCAGAAACCGAGCGGAGGCGGCGCTGCGCGACGCCCGCACCGACGAGGACTGGCAGACCTCGACCGAACAGATCATCGCCGAGGCCGACGGCATGATCCGCATCTTCAACGCGCTGCTGCTGATCGCCCGGGCCGAGTCCGGCGGCGCGCGGGGACAGCTCGCCGAAGTCGACGTCGCGGACGTCGTGCGCGAGGTCGCGGAGCTCTACGAGCCGCTCGCCGAGGAGCGCGGCGCGACGCTGAAGGTCGAGGCCCCGGTCTCAATCGGCGTCACGGGCAACCGCGAGCTGATCGGCCAGGTGGTCGCGAACCTCGTCGAGAACGCGCTGAACTACGCGACCGGCGAAGGGACAGGGAACGAGGTGACCGTCTCGGCGATCGCGCAGCCTACGGCCGCTGTCCTTACGGTCGCGGATCGCGGGCCGGGCATTCCGGAAGCCGATCGCGCGCGCGCGATGGAGCGGTTCGTGCGGCTCGCCCCCAGCCGCTCGCGGCCGGGCTCGGGCCTCGGCCTCGCGCTCGCCTCGGCGGTGGCGCGGCTTCACGGCGGCGAGCTTGCGCTCTCCGACAATGCTCCGGGGCTGCGCGCCGAGCTTACTCTGCCGCGATCTGGAGCGCCGGTCTCCGGCGGGTTCGAGCCGGGGCGCTCGTACGTCCGCGCTCAGGGCGGCGAGCCTCGGCCGGCTCCTGCTCCAGCGCTTCCAGGGACGTGACCGCAAAAACGGCCTTGTGCGCCTGCTCCTCCGAGAACCAGAAGCAGACGGCCCGTTCCAGACCGTTCAGGTATTCGACGGCGTCGACGGTCATCCCCGGACCGCCGGATTTCAGGGTCACCAGATCGCCTGGCTTGAACTGCACCGCCATCGAATCTCCTCGAGCGAACGACTGCGAAAATTGACGCCGCATATGTGGTCGACCGCAACGCTGAACAATCGATTACCGCTCATCCTAAAGCAGCATCAACGCACCCTGCCAGTGGGAGAGCGCCGGATCGCCGGCCATAACTTGCGCGGCGGCCGTCTGGTTCCACAGGCCTTTCCAAGCAGTATCGCGTCGGGCCTAGCGCTGGCGGCTTGCCTCGGGCCTGCTGACGTGGCAAGCGTCGCCGGACTTCCCGAGCGACATCCAAGGAGCGCCGACGTTGGACAAACGCGAGCTCGAGCGCGTGCAGGCCTATCTGCGCAAGCAGTTCCAGAACCCGTCCTTCCGCGTGGTCGCGCGGCCCCGCAAGGACGACTCCGCCGAGGTCTATCTCGGCGAGGAGTTCGTCGGCGTGCTGTTCCGCGACGACGAGGACGGCGACCTCTCGTACAATTTCTCTATGGCGATCCTCGAGACCGATCTCGACTGATCCCTGTCCCGGAACGGGACGGCCCGCCTCTTGCTGCGCCGGCCGCAGGAGGCTTTCGGCCCATGTCGTTCCTGTCCGGCGTTCTCACCATCGTGCTCGGCTTCGCCGTGTCAGGCGCGACGGCTTCGGCCTATGAGGGGGCGACAGGCAAGCGCGCGGGCTTCGGCATGCTGCGCGCGCCCGACGTCACCGCCGTGGCGGCGGTGCCCGTGGTGACGCTCGGCGCGGCCTACATCCTCGCGCGCAACGTGCTGTTCGGCCGCAAGCGCCCGGCCTGGGCGGTCGCGGCCGGGACGGTGGTCACGGGGCTCTGGAGCCTCGTGATCGGAGCCGCGATGCTCTCGGCGTTCGTCTGAGAGCCGACGCCGCGCGGCGTCTCAGGACGAGACGGCCTCTTCCGCCGCCTTCTTGCCGACGGGCACCCGGAACCGCTTGGTCTCCGTCGCGTAGCCCTTCTCGAACACGGTCGAGACAAACACGTGGTCGACGGTCACGGCCTTTGGCGTGACGTCGACCAGCATCAACCCGCGCCGCCCCTGGTCGGTGAAGATCAGCTTGTCGTTCGGATGCCTGGCGCTGGTTTCGACCAGCACTGCGGCGATGAGTTCCGGCGGCAGTCCGAGCAGATATTGCTCGATGCCAGGCGAGCTGATCGAGGTCCCGCCGAACTCCGCGCCGACGGGCTTTGCCCCTTCGGCGGACGGCAGCACCAGATTGGCGGTCCACGCGTTGTGCGAGTCGCCGGTGAGGACGACCGGGTTCGGGGCCTTGGAGAGCGCCTCGAGCATCTTGATCCGGGCGCTCGGATAGCCGGTCCAGGCGTCGGCCGCGAGCGGGAAGGGCAGGCCCGCGGCGCCGAGCGCCGCGATCTGGGCGCCGGAGCCCGCGCCGAAGATCTGGTCGAGCAGCCCGATGATCTGCGCCTTCTGGGTCGCATCAAGCACCGTGGAGCCGTTGATGTCGGGCGCCGCCTGATAGAACATCAGCACCTGGTTGCCGATCAGCTGCCAGGTCTGCGTCGACTGCGCGATCCGCTTCTCGAACCAGCTCTCCTGCTCGGCGCCGAGCAGCGTCCGGGTCTCGCCCTTGCCGTTGACGTCGAGCGGGAAGGGACCCTGCGGCGGCTGGCCCGTATAGGCGGCGACGAGCTTTTCGGTCGCGAGCTGCTTCTCGCGGCCGGCCTGCCGGGAGTCGGTCATGACGAGGCGCGCGAGGTCGCCGAAGTCGAACACCCGGTAGAGGTCGTCGGGTCGCCCGGTCTCCGGATCAAGACGGAAGCCGTCGGACGGCTCGCGCACCGGCAGCCACTCGTAGAACGCCCGGATCCCGGCGCGCCGGCGCGCGCTCCATGGGCCCTCGGTCTCCGGCTGATGGTTCTCGGCGCCGTTCACATAGGCGTCGTTCGCGACCTCGTGGTCGTCCCAGATATGGATGAACGGGTTCTGGCGCTGCAGCTTCTGCAGGTCGGGGTCGGTCTTGTAGAGCGCGTGGCGCGCCCGGTATTGCTCGAGCGCGACGATTTCCTCGCGCGGCTCGAGCAGGCCGTCGCGCGGCTTCGGGGCGAGGCCGAGCGCTGTGGCGGGCGTCGTGTAGCCCTCGAGGCCGGGACCGTATTCGTAGATGTAGTCGCCGAGATGCAGCACCGCGTCGAGATCGTCGCGGCGGGCCGCTTCGCGATAGGCGTTGAAGTAGCCGAGCTCGTAATTCGAGCAGGAGCAGACCGCGAATTTCGCGCGCTTCACCGCGCCCTCGGGCAGCGTCCTGGTGCGGCCGACCGGTGAGACATCGCCTTCAGCCTCGAAGCGGTAATAGTAGGTTTTGCCTGGCTCGAGCCCGACGACGTCGACCTTCACGGTGTGGTCGCGGCCGATCCGCGCCGCGTCTTCGCCGCTCTGCACGACGCGCCGCATCTGCGCGTCTTCCGCCACGGACCATGTCACCGGGATCTCGGCCGGCGCGTCCGCCTTGGTGACGCGCGTCCAGATGATCACCCGGCGCGGCTTCGGATCGCCGCTCGCGACGCCGTGCAGGAAGGCGCCGGCGCGCGCCGCGACCGCAGGGTCCGTGACCGCGAGCGTCAGCGTGGTCGCCGAAACGCCCGCCGCGACCGTGAGCCTCAGCGCTTCGCGCCGCGTCAGCCGCAGGCCCGACCGTTCGTCGCCGTTCTCGAAATCGCCCGCCATCGCGCGTCCTCCTGGTTCGAGCGAGTCAAATAAGGCCGGCAAGCGACCGGTCTGTGACGACCCGGCGCCGACGCCATCCCGTTGGACGCGCGCGCGGCCGTCAACTAAACGACCGTCTCGGGACGTGGCATGGGAGAGATCGGTTGGCGCTGTATTCGCTCGACGGGGTGAGCCCGAGGACGCCCGGGAACGGCCGCTTCTTCGTGGCCGAGAACGCGGTCGTGGTCGGCGACGTCACGCTCGAGGAGGACGCCAGCGTCTGGTTCGGCGCGACGCTGCGCGGCGACAACGAGCCGATCACGGTCGGCGCCCGCTCCAACGTCCAGGACGGCTCGGTGCTGCACACCGACCCCGGCTTCCCGGTCGTCATCGGGCCCGACTGCACGATCGGGCACGCCGCGATCGTCCATGGCTGCACGCTCGGGACCGGCACGCTGATCGGCATGGGGGCGACCGTGCTGAACGGCGCGAAGTTTGGGAAGTTCTGCCTGGTGGGCGCCGGCGCGCTGGTGACCGAGGGCAAGGAGTTCCCGGACTATTCGATGATCCTGGGCTCGCCCGCCAAGGCCGTGAAGACGCTCGGGCCCGAATGGGAGATCCGGCTGCTCGGCACCGCCGGCCGCTATGTCGCGAACGGAAGGCGCTATCAGGACGGCATGATCCGGATCGGATAGATCTCCGCTGCTTTCGGAGCCGGAATCGTCGAGGCCGGCTCCTGGGAAGGAGCCGGCCTCTGGCTTGCGGTCGGTCTGGGGCGGGAGTGGGGACGGCGACCGGCCGCGAGCGTCCCTGAAATCGTGTGGGCTTACGGAGCGGCCGCGACGCCGACCGGGCCGACGCCGTCGCCAAGCAGGACCCACTGGTTGGGGTCGGTCTGAGACTGGCGCTTGATGAAGCTGTAGCCGGTCTCGAACCAGGGCTTGACGTCCTCGGCCTGGTTGTCGAGCGCGTAGTCGCCCTTGTCCGTGACCACGGTCAGCACCGCGTGGCCGTCGCCCTTGAGGTCGCGCACCACCGTGATCAGCAGCGCCTGGCGCGGCCAGCCGGCCTGCATCAGCAGGCGGCGCTTCAGCAGCACGAAGTCTTCGCAATCGCCCTTGGCGCCGTCCGGATAGGTCCAGCGCTCCTCGACGCCGTAGAGCTCCTGGTCGGTCAGCGGCTCGATCTCGGCGTTGACCTTCCGATTGATCCGGTCGAGCTCGGCGAAGCGCGCCGGCGTCATCTTCACGCGCGCCGGCTTCATGGGCTTGGCGTCGCATTCCGCGGGGCTCGCCTTGCAGAAGTCGATCCAGCCGATCGGGGCCTTCGAAGACCCGTCGACCAGCATCGGGGTCGCGGCGGCGACCCGGAGCCGCTCGCTGGCGGCGGCCGGCTGCGCGATGGTGAATCCGCCGGCAACCAGTCCAAACAGAATATAAATCGTGTTCTTCTTGAGAGAATTGAGCACTTCCGTCTCCCGTCCTGTCCCGGGAAACAAAGTCTCACATTGGTTTTGCTGTCGGTCTAAGTCGAAATCGGGGGTTTTAGCGACAAGATTTGGATTTTGGAAACGTATTGGAAGTCAGTTGTTTAGAAATTCATTGGCTGATTTGTTTACCACGAGCGCCGTCTGCAAGAGGTTGAAGGGTCGACTTGGTGCGCTAAACGTTAACGCCCGCGGCTTTTCCGGGGGGTCGTTTGTCGAAGTGTTCACCATGTTTCTGAATGGCCGTTCATTGGCCGCGGCGCCGATGGCCGCCCAGAGCGTCCAAGGCCGACGCCGGAGACCCCTCCGAACGCAAAAACGCCGCCCCGAGGGGCGGCGCGTCGTCGTCGGGAATGGCGCTGGTCTGCGGTCAGCCGAACTGTTCGGCGAGTTGTTCCTGGTTCTGCGTGCGCGCGAACTCGACCGCGAGGCCCTTCTCGAAATGGCGCACCACGCGGGCGGCGGTGCGTCCGAGCATCACGGGCGCGCCGATCGGCAGGTCGAGCGTGGTCGTGACCGCGGCGCCGGAGAGCGAGACGTCAATGATCCGCACCTCGGTTTCGGTCCCGTCCTCGGTGATCAGCATGGCGCGCGGGTTGCGCGGCGTGACGCGCTCGTGCCGGCGATCTTCGGGCAGGCCGAGAATGGAGCGGTTGGCGAGCCAGGTGAGCTGGGCTGCGAGCTTGTCGCGCTTGCGGATCGTCGCGCCGACCGTCATGGCGAAGCCGTTCGGGATCGCCCGCACCATGACGCCCTCGACGCGGCCGATATGGTCGAGATAGGCGACCACGCGTTCGCCCTGTTGCGCCGGCACCGGCGCGATCAGCGCGAGTCCTCCCGGCGACATGTCGATCGTCTGGCACGGATATTCGCGCCGCGACGACAACATGTACCGGCCGAGCAGAGCCACCTTCACGCGCTGATGGCGGCGACGCTCGTCCGAGAGCGGGACTTTGAGTGAGAACATCGCTGGCGTTCCGGAAGATGGCGCGCGCCGTCGGACGCTCCGTCCGACGCATCCGTAAAGCTAAATGAACGGCGTTAACGCGCCGTAACTTCGCTGCGCCGGAAGCCGTCAGCGACCGCCGTCGAACACGAGGAAGCGACCGATCCGGCGGCCCATTGCGGAGAGGCCAGGGACAGGCGCGGGATCAGTCGGCTCCAGCGGACGCCGCCGCCCGCTCGGCCAGATCATCCGGAGCGACGTCAGTTCGAAGCGCGTCACCGGGCAGGCGCCGAGCCAGTAGGGCGTTTCCACCGCCGCGAGGGAGCCGAGCACCCGCGCATGGGTGCGGCCGCGGTGCCGGAGCGGCAGCAGGCCGATCTCGAGATCGATCCTGCGTCCGAGCTCCGTCAAGCCCTGCGCGCCGATCACCGCGACCGCCGCGTCGTCGGATACGGTGGCGAGCGTGCCGAGCAGCGTCGCCCGGTCGGGTCCGCGCCAGAGCGACAGGAACGTCTCGCCCTTCATTTCATGGCCGATCAAGGCGCAGATCCGCGAGCCGGACAGCCGGAACGGATACCCGCCCCCGATGTCGGCCTCGAGGATGAAGGTGTCGCCGAGCGTCTTGCGGATGGCGGCGGGATCGACGTCGGCTCTTTCGGGCGCGGCCCGGGCGCCGCGGATGCGATTCCAGTAGCCGAACAGATCCTTGGTGGCGGCGGCTTTCATGCTGTCTGACCTCACGGTCGGGTCTGCGTCCGTCCGGTCCGTCCCGATCTGGGACGGAGTCGGGCCGGAAATTGCGGTTAACAGCTGGTTGAGCAGGGTCCGTGCCATCCGTCTCGTCGCCCCTCGCCGCGCCTTGCAATCGTCAGAACTTCACGTCAGCTAGTTCTATCCCGCGCGGCGCCCGGCCGTCCCCGTCCTCGAACGATCGGTCCACAAGCCCGTGCCACCACCCGGCGAACCGGCCTTCAACGCGCCGCGCGTCGTGCTCGTCGCGCTTGCGGCCTTCGTGGCCATCCACCTGCTCCGGAGCGTGGTCTCCGAGGAGACGGACATCGGGCTGCTGCTGCGCTTCGCGTTCATTCCGGCGCGCTACGACGCGGCTTCGCAATACGCCTCGGACATGCTGGGCGGGGAGGGGGCGAAGCTCTGGACCTTCGTCAGCTATGCGTTCCTGCATGGCGACTGGATGCACCTCGCGGTGAATTCGGTCTGGATGCTCGCCTTCGGAAGCGCGCTCGCCTGGCGGTTCGGCCCGGGCCGCTTTCTGCTGTTCTCGGCGCTCACCGCCGCGGCGGGCGCCGCCACGCATCTCTTGTTCCATTTTGGCGAGCCGACGCCGGTCATCGGCGCGTCGGCGGCGATTTCGGGCCACATGGCGGCCGCGACCCGCTTCATCTTCGAGGTGGGAGGCCCGCTCAGCGCCTTCCGCCAGGCCGGCCACGGCGCTTTCATGGCGCCGGCCGAGCCCTTCATGCAGGCGCTGAGGCGGCCGCAGGTGATCGTGTTCTTCGTCGCCTGGTTCGGCATGAACATCCTGTTCGGCCTCGGCGCGATAGCGATCGGCGAGGGCGACGCCTCGATCGCCTGGGAGGCGCATATCGGCGGCTTCCTGGCGGGGCTCGCGCTGTTCCCGCTGTTCGACCCGGTGAGGGGCGAGCCAGCGCCTCATCCCTTCGCGTCTCATCCGGATGGCGCATGGGATGACGGCTTGCGTGCGGACGGCGATCGCCCCCATGATGGCGGGGCCGGCCCGGCCCAGCGCCCGGGCCGGGACAGCTGACGCCGCCGACGCCGGCCCCTTCCGATCTCCAGCGGGCCGCGCCGGCCCAACGCCGCGCCAGACGGCGGAAGGAGGGATTGGGATGAGGGTCGAAGCCATTCTCGCCGCCAAGGGCCGCGACGTGACCACCGTCGAGGCCGCAAGCACGATCGCCGACGTGGTCCGGACGCTCGCCGAAAAAAGCATCGGCGCGGTCGTCGTGACGGACGGTCACGGCGGCGTGGCGGGCATCATCACCGAACGCGACGTGGTTCGCGCCCTCGCGAGCCGCGGCGCCGAGGCGCTCGCCGCGCTCGTGTCGGAGCTCATGACGCGCGAGGTCGTCACGGCGCACGCCGACGACAAGATCGACGACGTGTCGGAGCGCATGACGCGCGGCAAGTTCCGCCATGTCCCGGTCATGGCTGGCGACCGTCTGGTGGGCATGGTGTCGATCGGCGACGTGGTGAAGCACCGGATCGAGTCGATCGAGGCCGAGGCGTCGGCGATGCGGGACTACATCGCGACCGCCTGAGGTCCGCCCGGCTCGCGCCTTCCCGCTTGACGTCGCCGCCCGGCGACGGCAACCACGTCGCGCGATCGGCCGAGCACTCGCGCGGCGGGGTGGGGCGGCGGGTTGAGGCATGAGAGTTGGCGACCTGCAGCGCATCGCGGCCGAGATCGGCCGGCGCCGCGTCGTCGTCCTGTCCGACCGCTATCCGCCGGATTCCGGCGGCGGCGCCGAGCTCAGCCTGCATTTGCTGATGCGGGAGCCGGCGTTGCGCGACCAGTCGCTGGTCGTGACCTTCGACAAGTCCCTGCCCGGGCCGCGCCGCCGCGAAATCGACGGCGTCGACGTATTGGCCCTGCCGATGAACGCCGCCTGGCCGCTGCACCGCATGTCGCAGGATCAGGTGGAGCGCCTGAAGGCGCGGCGCTACGGCCTCAAATGGCCCAAGTTTCTCGCCGAAGCAGCCGCCTGCGCCCTGCGGGATCCCAAGATCCATGGGCCGGCTCTCGGATTGCGGCTCGTGGGCGATCCGCCGGGCGGCGTCCGCATGGCGCACGCGACCGTGCCGGAGGGACGCGTGCAGCCGGAGATCCGGACCGTGCTGGACGCGGTCCGGCCGGACGTCGTCCATGCGGACAACGCACGCTCGATCATGATGGCGGCCGACGTGCTCGCCGAGCGCGCCGAGCCGCTCGTCGCGTTCGTTCGCGACCATCGCTTCACCAGCCTGCGCTTCGATCAGGCGCTCGGGCCGCCCGACGACGCCCTGACGTTCCGCGAACGGCTCGCCGCCCGCTGCGCCCGGGCGGCGCTCGCCTATCGTCAGGCCTGCCTGCGGCGGGCGACGGCGGTGATCGCGACCAGCGCGCATCTCGCGGAGACGCTCGCCGAGATCGTGCCCGCCGGGCGTCTTAAACGGCTGCCGCTCGAGCCGGTCGAGCTTCCGCAGCATGGTCTGGGCGCGGGCGGCGAGAGCTTCTCCATTCTGGTCGTGGGCACGCTCACCAGGAACAAGGGACAGGCGCATCTGCTGGAGGCCTGGCCGGAGATCGTCGCCCGCATCCCGAACGCCCGCATCGACTTCGCAGGGCAGGGCGAGGCGCGCAGCGAGATCGAGCGCGTCGCGAGGCGCCTGGGCGTGACCGACCGGGTCACGCTGCACGGCCACGTCACCGGCGAGACCCTGGCCCGGCTTTATCGCGACTGCGACGTGGTCGCGCTGCCGACGCTGTGGTCCGAGCCATTCGGGCGCGTTCCCCTCGAAGCCGGCGCGGCCGGTCGGCCCGTCGTCGCCTACGCCTCGGGCGGCCTAGTCGAGAACGTTCTCGATGGCGTCACCGGCCGGCTCGCGCCGTCGCGCGACGTCGTCGCCTTCGCGGAGGCGCTCGCCGACCTCGCGGCCGACCCGCAGACCCGGCGGCGGATGGGCGAGGCGGGGCGCGCCCGCGTCGCCGAGGCCTATGCGCCCAGCAGGCTCGCCGACCAGCTCGCAGGCGTATGGGACGAGGCCGCGGGAACCGACGCGCCGCAGCGGTCCCACGCATGACCGACCCGGCCGACATCGTGATCGTCTCCTCGCCCCTGCAATATATGAACGCAGTGGAGCAGCGCGCGGCGACGGGAGGGCGGCCCGCCGACCTCGTGATCGTCGGCGACCGCCATGGCGGCGCGGCGGCCATCGAGGCGCTGATGAGGCTGAAGTCGCCCTGGAGGTCCGTCCGTCGCCACCCGCGGCGCCCCCGACCGTCGCGGTTCGTCCCGTTCCTGGTCCGCGATCTCATGGACGCCGGTCACCGCCGGAGCCTCGAAGCGCTCGCCCGGGAGCTGTCGCGCGAGCGCTGCGGCGCCGTCGTCATCGGCGATTACCGCAACGTCTCCCAGCGGCTGCTCGCCGCCCGGCTCGCGGCGGATGCCCACGTGCTGCTCGACGACGGATCGGTGACGCCGCAGACGGCCGCCTACCGCGCCGACCGGGCGAGCGCGCCAGAGCCGCGCCAGTTCGACCTCTCCTGGTTCCGCACGCGCCTCGCGCGGCGCGCCTTCGGCGAGACGGCGCTGGCCGATCCCGAGCGGCTCACCTTCTTCACGATCTACGGGCCGTTGCTCGAGGGGCGGCTCGCCCCCGGGGACAGAATCGCGCCGAACGCCTATGCGGCCTTGCGGGAGGCCGCACCGGCCAAGCCGCGGGGCGACGCCGTCTGGCTGCTTGGCTCCGACCATGCGGAAGCCGGCATCTGCGAGCCTCAGTCCTATCGCCGCGTCGTGCTCGGCGCCGCCGCGGCGCTCCGCGCCGAAGGCAGACGGCGCATCGTCTATCGTCCCCACCGCGGCGAGCGCCCCGGCAAGGCCGCGGAGATCGCGGAGGTGGGCGCCATGGAACTCGGGCTCTCGACGTTTCCCGTCGAGCTCGATTATCTGCAGACTGGGGAGCGTCCCGCCATGACGGCGGCGCTCGCCTCCTCGGCGATCGACTCGCTCTCGGTTCTCGACCCGGAGCTCGAGATCGCTCGGATCGCGCTGCCGGACGACTATCTGAAGAAGCGGGCGGACCACATTCGGGCCGTGGTTCTCGCCCATGACGCGTTCAATCCGAGGCTGCGCGTGATCGCGCCGGAGCCTGTCGCCGCGCCGTGAGACCGACCGAGGGCATGTCAGCAAGCCATACGGACACGACCTCGGATCAACGGTCCGGCCGCTTCGCGGGACGGCGCGTGCTCGCGCTCGGCACCTTCGACAGCTTCATCCGCACCGCAGCCGTCATCGGCCGCCTGTTCGAGGCCGAGGGAGCGAGCCTGAGGATCGCGGCGCTCGCCGCCTCGGCCACGACGGGACAGCTCTCGTCGCGGCAGCTCCGCGCCGGCGGCGTCCACGAGAGCGTGCCCGTGCTCGCCGCCGAGGCGCTCGTCGCCTCCCGCCTGTTCCGCGATGCCCATGTGGTGATCGCGGTGATCGATGGCGGGCGGGCGCGCGAGCTGTTCCTCGCCTGCGCGGCCGCGGATCTCGCGCGCGAGGCGTCGCGCCCGATTATCGCCGTGGCGTCGCCCGGCGTCGCGCTGACCGAGCATCTGCAGGGCTTCATGAGCCGCGCGCCAGCGGACGTGCTCTGCTTCAACGCCGAGGGCGAGCGCGTGCTCTATTACGCGGCCGCGGAGGAGATCGGCGTCGACCCGACAAACGCGATCGTCACCGGCCTGCTCGGCCTCGACGTTCGGCCGCGCGCGGGCTCTCCGTCGGGACAGCGTTCGATCGCCTTCTTCGAGCAGCCGGTCATCCCCGCCCGGCGCATGCAGCGCACGCACCTCCTGGCCGGCCTGATCGACCTCGCGCGCCGGTCGCCGGACGTCGAGGTGCTGGTGAAGCTGCGCCACGCGCGCGACGAGACCGCCCATCATCAGACGCGATTCCATCTGGAGGACATCGCCCGCGAGCTGTTCGCGCGCGGCGGCAGGCCCGCCAATCTCAACTTCACCCACGAGCCCGCCCACGATCTGCTCGATCGCGTCTCGCTGGCGGCGACCGTGAGCTCGACGGTCGCGGTCGAGGCGATGGCGCGCGGCGTGCCGACGCGGATCGTGTCGGACTTCGGAGTCTCGGAGGCGCTCGGGACCTCCTATTTCATCGGATCGGGCTGCTTCGCGGCGCTCGCTGACCTGTCGCCCGATCTCCCGGCTGTCGCGAAGTCCGACTGGCTCAGCAAACGCTCCGGCGCGGCCGCCGACCCGGAGGCGCTGCTGTCGCAGTGCGCCGCGCTGATCGGGGGACAGGAGCGACTGGGATCCGCGCTGCCTCTGCGGCCTCTTTCGCCGGCCTATGGATCGGCCGGCTGGCTGGGATATGCGCTGGGGATCGGCGGGCCGGTGGCGGTGCATGCGCCGCATCTGCTCGACAGGCCGGCGCGCGGCCTCGGCTTCGTGGGCGCGGTCGCGGCGCGGCTTCGCCAGGCGCGCCGCCCGCCCACGCGACGCTAGAAGGCGGGCGAGGTGCTACATTCCGCCGCCG
>NZ_RYFI01000001.1:131611-154924 GCF_004103825.1 Hansschlegelia zhihuaiae | reverse complement strand
GTCACGCCACGGTGATTGACCCGTCGTAGCCGCCATGTCAGGCCGCCTTGTGCTCGCATTGCGCGGCGCGCAGGCAGCGGGCGCAGCGGCGCGCCGTGGGATGGCTTTGGGAGAGACTCAATGGTGAAAGTGATCGCGGAGATCGGCTGCAACCATATGGGCCAGATGGAGATCGCCAAGGAGCTGATCTCGGTCGCGGCGCATGTGTGCAAGGCGGACTACGCCAAGTTCCAGAAGCGCAACAATCGCGAGCTGCTGCCGCCGGCGCAGTACAATGCGCCGCACCCGGTTCCCGCCAACTCCTATGGCGACACCTATGGCGCGCATCGCGAAGCGCTGGAGTTCACCGTCGAGCAGCACGCCGAGTTGAAGGCGTTCTGCGATGGCCTCGGGATCGGTTACTCCACCTCGGTCTGGGACATGACCTCGGCGCGCGAGATCGCGGCGCTGAAGCCGGACCTGATCAAGATTCCCTCGGCCACCAACCTGAATTGGGAGCTGCAGGGCTTCCTCGCGGAGAATTACGAGGGCGAGATCCACGTCTCGACCGGCATGACGACCCGCGACGAGATCGAGCACGTGATCAAGTTCTACGAGGATCGCGGCCGCGCCAAGGATCTCGTGGTCTATTCCTGCACCTCGGGCTACCCGGTGGCGTTCGAGGACCTGTGCCTGCGCGAGATCGAGCGGCTCAGGGGCAAATACGCCGACCGCGTCAAGTCGATCGGCTTCTCGGGCCACCATCTCGGCATCGCGGCCGACGTCGCCGCGCTCGCGCTCGGCGCCGAGTGGGTGGAACGGCACTTCACGCTCGACCGCACCTGGAAGGGCACCGACCACGCCGCCTCGCTCGAGCCGGACGGCATGCGCCGCCTCTGCCGCGACTTGCGCCATGTCGAGACCGCGCTGACCTTCAAGTCCAAGGACGTGCTCGACGTCGAGGACGTGCAGCGCAAGAAGCTGAAGTGGCAGCCGGAGCTCAAGGCGGTCGGCTGACCGGTTTGAGCTGACGCATCGGTCGCAGGGCGGCTTGCGACGGGCCTCGGCCCGTGCGACAGCCGCCCTTCTTCTTGGGTTCGGGGGAATCATACGGTGCGCTGCGTTGCGGTCATCCCTGCTCGCGGGGGGTCGAAGGGCGTCCCGCGCAAGAATGTGCGGCCGCTCGGCGGCATGCCGCTGGTCGCCCGCACGATCGCGGCGGCGCGCGCGGCGGAGCTCGTCGACGCCGTCTACGTTTCGACCGACGACGCCGAAGTCGCCGCGGCGGCGCGCGCCGCAGGCGCCGAAGTCGTCGACCGTCCGGCTGAGATCTCGGGCGACGAGGCCTCGTCCGAAAGCGCGCTCCTGCACGCCCTCGACATGATCGAGGCCGAGGGCGACCCGGTCGACGTGCTGGTCTTCCTGCAATGCACCTCGCCTTTCACCACGTCCAATGAGATCGACGCCTGTGCGGCCGCCGTCGGGCGCGACGGCGCCGTCTGCTCTTTCGCCGCCGCCCCCGACCACGGCTTCCTCTGGACGATCGGGGACGACGGCTTCGCGGTGGGCATGAACCACGACCATGCGCAGCCTCGAAAGCGCCGTCAGGACCTGCCGCCGCAGTTCCGCGAGACCGGTTCGGTCTATGCGATGAACGCGATCGCGTTCCGGGCCGCGGGCGTGCGCTTCTGCGGGCCGGCCGCGCTCGTGCCGGTCGCGGCGGCGCCGGTCGAGATCGACCATGAGGAGGATTTCGCGCTCGCCGAGGCGATGCTTGCCTTGCGCGGCGCGGTCGAGGCGCCTGCGATCCCGGCCGGCCTGAAGGCGCTGGTGATGGATTTCGACGGCGTGTTCACGGACGACCGCGTGCTCGTCGACCAGGATGGGCGCGAGGCGGTGTTCGCCAGCCGCTCCGACGGCATGGGGCTCGGCCGGCTGAAGAAGTTCACCGACATCCGCCTGCTGATCCTGTCCAAGGAGCCGAACCCCGTCGTGTCGGCGCGCGGCCGCAAGCTCGCGATCGAGGTGCGGCAGGGCATCGACGACAAGCTGCCGGCGCTCGACCGCTGGCTCGCCGAGCACGGAATTTCGCGCGCCGAAGCCGCCTATATGGGCAACGACGTCAACGACCTCGACTGCATGAGGGCGGTGGGCTTCCCGATCGCGCCCGCCGACGCGTGTCTCGAGGCCCTGGAGATCGCGCGATACGTCACGAAGGCGAAGGGCGGCCGCGGCGCGCTTCGGGAGCTCTGCGAAGCGCTGATCCGCACGCGGTCCGCCTGAGCCGCGCGCGCCGGCGTCAGTCGCGCGGCGCGTAGATCGGCAGGCCGAGGCGCAGGCGCGTCCGCTTGACCAGCCAATACATGCCGAGCTTGCGCGAGAAGGCCTCGACCGGGCCTTCATATTTGCGCGCTCCCCCCTTGGCGGACGCTTTCGCCGCTCCGGGCGGGCGCGGGGACGAAGACGGCGGAGCTTTTGACGCAAGCGCCGCTGTGATCGCGAAGCCCAGCATCGCGAGTTCGGCATTTGGATTGGGCAGCGGCCTGGACGGTGCGACCGGCGCCGTGACGGCGACGGGGACCGAAGCAGCGACCGGCGGTTCGGCCGCCGGCGGGACCCGAGGCGTGGTCGGCTCTTTGGCGAGTTCGGACTCTTCGACCGGGAGAGGATCTTCGACCGTTGGAGAGACTTCGGCCAGGGCAGGATCATCGGCTGCGAGGGCGTCGTCATCCGTCGCGCGGGTTTCGGCCGCCCCCGCCGCGAGCATCCGCTCCTCGGCCTCGAGCTCTTCCAGCGCGTCGCTGGTGCGCGCATAGGCCTTGCAGATCGCAGACGCCCGTTGCGGCGAGCCGGCCGCGACGCCGGCCGCGGCCTCAAACGATACGAAGGACGGCGGCATCGGCTGCGCCGGGTCGAACGCCTCCAGCCAGTCGATCAGCGCCGCGGGCGAATAGGGCTCGCCATAGCCCATGCGCCGCACCCAGCGCTCATCAGGCCCGTGGATCGGCGCGTCGTCGAGCGATTCCAGGTCGCAGAGCCGGACCAGCAGCCCGCTTGCGAAGAAGACATGCGCGCCGTCGGCGTTCCGTAGCCCGAAATCGGTCGCGACGAGGCTCGGGACGCCGTAATCGAAGGCGTCGAACAGCGCGGTCGACGAGATCGTCGCGAACAGGTCGGCGCGTTCGAGCAACTCGTCGAGCGGCTTGTACGTGACGAACAGGTTCCTGGGCTTCGAGCGCACCGCATTGATGAGCTTCGAGATGTGGTTGGGCTGGCTGTGGAAGGTCTGCTCCTCCGGACGGACGCGCGCCTTCAGCGCGATGTCCCAGCCCGGACTGGCCTTGGCGAGGCGCGCGAGCGTCGCGACCAGCGCCTCGCGCTCCTTGAGGGTCCGCGGCACCACGACCTGTTCGGCGAAGACGAAGAGCTTCTTCGGCGGTCGCGCCGCCGCCGGGACGGCGGAGAGGCCGTTCGCCGCATCCTCGCCATTCGTCGAGGCCTCGCCGTTTTCGGATTCGCCCTCGCCGTTTTCGGAGTCGGGGTCCCTTTCGTCGCCGTCCGGCTCCTCGTCGTCCTCGCTCCGGTCCTTTTCGTCGTCGCCGATCGCCCGATCGCTCGACCGGGTCTCGGAGCTCCGATCCTCGTCCGACGAGACGTCGTCGCTGTCGGGCGGCGGCGCCTCGTCGACGGTCTCGGCGATCGCGCCGGACGCGACGTCTTCGGACCGGGCGACATTCGACGCGCCATCCGTCTCCTGGTCCTCTCCCGCATCTGCGTCCGCATCCGCGGCGTCGTTGGCGCGGTCCTCGTCAGCCTCCGGGACGACCGACTGCGGGATCTTGAGCGGGCGCGGCGGAGCGTCGGTCTTGCGCCGGAGGCCGACGATGACGCTGGGCTGCTGCTCGAAGTCCGTCGCGTGCACGAAGTCGACGAAGGCGTCCTGGTCGCGCGGGCCGTTGAGACCGATCACGTCGTAGCCGAGCCGCCAGGCCACCCCCTCCTCGAACTTCTCGAACACCAGCCCGTTGAAGCCGCAGAACAGGGCCGGCCGTGGGAGCCTCTTGGCCCGCGCGGCGATCTCGAGCGTGTGCCGGAACAGCGCGAGACGGCTCCCGGTGACGAACACGCCGATCGCTGCGTGGCGGAAGGCCTCGTCGTCCGTCGGCAGCGCGTTGATGGAGCGCTCCAGCACGCTGAACTGGCCGGCCAGCCGCTCGAGCAGCGATTTGGGCAACGTCCGAGCGGATTCGACCGCGAAGGTGACGCGCCATCCGCGCGCCTGGAAGGCGAGCGCGAGCGGCAGCGCGCCGAAGACCTGACTGTCGAGGTCGCAGGCGAGGAGGGCGCTACGTTCGCTCATGCGCCAGGCGTCCCTGCGGACCGCTGCGCGGCGGACGTCCGCGGATACGGCGGGATGGCGATCGAAAACGACGATGAACAGACGCGGTGCGGCGAGCAGAGCGCCGCGCCAAAAAGATGGTTACGCATGGACGCGGCTTCCGGATCAGGCGCGCTTACGAAGACGTGACGACGATAAGGCACATTCGACGACGTTGAAATGGCGCCCGGCGGGCCAAGTCGTCGCGCCGCGCGCGGTTTCGACGCAACGTCGCTTGGTCCGGCATTCCAGGAACTGCATAGCTCGCACGCCCACGCCGGACGCGCTCCGGGCGGGCCGAGACACGCGACTTGCGACTTCGGACATGACGTGACGCCATCCCGCTCGGGCGGCCCAGGAAGCGTCTGGGTGAGAACGCTGGCTCGATCGCCCGATCCGCAGTGGTTCCTCCACGGCCGTCGCCTCGCGGAACGCGGTTCTAGGTCCCCCGGCCACGCCGGAGGCGGGCGGCGATCTCCCCGACGACGCCGCGGCGAAACAGCGAGACAGTCGCGATGAAGATCAGCCCCTGGATGACGATCAGCCATTCGCCGACGTCGGCGAGATAGTTCTGCATGCTGACGATGATCGCGGCTCCGACCACGGGGCCGAGCACCGTGCCCATGCCGCCCACGAGCGTCATCAGCACGACCTCGCCCGACATCGGGGCGGAGACGTCGGTCAGGGACGCCAGCTGAAAGACCAGGACCTTGGTGGCGCCCGCGAGACCTGCGAGCGCGGCCGAGAGCGTGAAGGCGAGCGCCTTGAACCAGGCGACGCGGTAGCCCAGCGAAATCGCTCGGGGTTCGTTCTCGCGGATCGCGGTCAGGATCTGACCGAAGGGCGAGTTGATCGCGCGGTAGGCCGCCAGCATGCCGAACCCGGTCACGGCCAGGACGAAGTAATACAGCGTGACGTTGTTCTCGAGGTCCAGCGCGCCGAAAAGCAGCCCGCGGGGCACGCTCTGTATGCCGTCCTCCCCGCCGGTCGCAGGCGACTGCAGGCAAAGGAAGTAGAACAGCTGGCCGAGCGCCAGGGTCACCATCGCGAAATAGATTCCCGACCGGCGGATCGAGAGCAGCCCGGTCAGCAGCCCGAAGACCGCCGAGAACGCGACCCCGGCCAGGATGCTGGCCTCGGGCGTCCAGCCGAGCTCCTTGCGGGCGTAAGCGCACACATAGGCCGCCCCGCCGAAATACATCGCGTGTCCGAAGGACAGCAGGCCCGCATAGCCGAGCAGCAGGTTCACCGCGGTCGCGAACAGCGCGAAGCACAGCACCTTCATGAGCATCACGGGATAGAACACGAAAGGCGCCGCGAGCAGGGCCGCGGCGACCGCGACGAGAATGAGGCCGCGCGAAACGCCGAGCGAGGAGCCGGCGGGCCGGGCCGGGAGAGCGCCCGGGATCTTGGACATGCGGCGCGCCTCCTAGCGGGTCGCGCCGAACAATCCGCCCGGGCGGATCGTGAGCACGACGGCCATCACCAGAAACACCACGGTGGACGAGGCTTCCGGGTAGAACACCTTGGTCAGGCCTTCGACGACGCCGAGGCCGAAGCCGGTGACGACCGAGCCCGCGACGGAGCCGAGGCCTCCGATCACGACCACGGCGAACACGACGTTGATGAGATGCGAGCCCATGATCGGGCTGACCTGGTAGATCGGCGCGGCGAGCACTCCCGCGAGCGCGGCGAGGCCGACGCCGAAGCCGTAGGTCAGGGTGATCATGCGCGGGACGTTGATCCCGAAGGCCTGGACGAGGTCAGGCTTCTCGATCGCGGCGCGCAGATAAGACCCGAGCTTGCTGCGTTCGATGGCGAGCCAGACGAGGATGCAGACCGCCAGCGAGGCCACGACCACGAAGGCGCGGTAATAGGGAAGGAACATGAAGCCGAGATTGGCGCCGCCGGGGATCGGATTGGCGTAGGGCATGCCGGACGCGCCGTAGAAGCGCCGGAACAGCCCCTCGATGACGAGCGCCACTCCATAGGTCAGGAGGAGGCCGTAGAGATGATCAAGATGATAGAGCCGGCTGAGCAGCACGCGCTCGATCGCCATTCCGACGGCCGCCACGATCAGAGGCGCGATCAGCAGCGCGCCCCAGAACGGCGTCCCGAGGTAGTTCAGCAGCAACCATGACCCGAAGGCGCCCATCATGTACTGCGCGCCATGGGTAAAGTTGATGATGTTCAGGAGCCCGAAGATGACCGCGAGGCCGAGGCTCAGCATGGCGTAGAACGCGCCGTTGATGAGCCCGAGCAGGAGCTGCCCGAAGAGCGCCTGTGGCGCGACGCCGATCAGTTCGAACATTCAGGCCTCGCAGGCGTTGCTTGCGGTCTTCATACGCCGAGGAGGGCCGTGAGGCGGTCGGCGTTCCGCGCGAGCTCGGCGTTCTTGAACGCCTCGACGACGGCGCCGTGCTCCACGACGTAATGCCGGTCGGAGACCGTCGAGGCGAAGTGGAAGTTCTGCTCGACCAGCAGGATCGTGTAGCCGCGGTCCTTCAATGTGCGGATCAGGTCGCCGATCTGCTGAACGATGACCGGCGCGAGACCTTCGGTCGGCTCGTCGAGCAGCAGAATGCGCGCGCCGGTGCGCAGAATCCGGGCGACGGCGAGCATCTGCTGCTCGCCGCCCGACAGTTTCGTGCCCTGGCTGGAGCGGCGCTCCAGCAGGCGCGGGAACAGCTCGTAGACCTCCGCGACGGCCATGCCGCCCGGCGCGATCACGGGCGGCAGAAGCATGTTCTCCTCGACCGAGAGCGAGGCGAAGATCCCGCGATCCTCGGGGCAGAAGGCGACGCCAAGCCGCGCGACGAGATCCGGCCTCAGGCCGATGGTCTCCTTGCCCCAGACCCTGACGGAGCCCGACCGGCTGCGCAGCAGGCCCATGACGGCGCGGAGCGTCGTGGTCTTGCCCGCGCCGTTGCGCCCGAGCAGCGTGACCACCTCGCCGGCGCGGACCTCGAGCTCCATGCCGTGAAGGACGTGGGATTCGCCATAATAGCCATGAAGCGCTGAGATCGCGAGCGCGGTCTGCTCAGACATGGGCGGGCTCGCCCTTGCCCATATAGGCCTCCTTGACCCTCGGATCGGTCGAGATCGCGCCATAGGCCCCTTCGGCGAGAATCTCGCCGCGCGCGAGCACCGTGATGCGGTCCGACAGATCGGCCACGACGGAGAGGTTGTGCTCGACCATGAGGATCGTGCGGTTGGGCGAGATGCGCCGGATCAGGGCGACGGTGCGGGCGACGTCCTCCCGGCCCATTCCGGCGGTCGGCTCGTCGAGCAGAAGCATTTCGGGGTTAAGGGCCAGCGTGGTGGCGAGCTCGAGCGCCCGCTTCTGGCCATAGGGCAGATCGGCGACGACGCGGTTCGCGGCGAAGGCCAGGCCGACGTCATCGAGCAGGGTCATGGCCTGTTCGCGCAGCGGCGCCAGCGTGCGCTTCGACCGCCAGAAGTGGAACGACCTGCCGAGGGACCGCTGCAGCGCGACCTCGACGTTCTCGAGCGATGTGAGCTGTGGAAAGGTCGCCGAGATCTGGAAGGAGCGGACCATGCCGAGCCGGGCGACGTCGGCCGGTTTCGTGCGGGTGATGTCGCGGCCGTCGAGCAGGATCGCGCCGGAGCTCGGCTGCAGGAACTTCGTGATGAGGTTGAAGCAGGTCGTCTTGCCGGCCCCGTTTGGACCGATCAGCGCGTGAATGCTGTGACGCCGAACCCGGAGATCGACCTTGTTGACCGCGGTGAAGCCGGAGAATTCCCGGGTCAGGCCGCGCGTCTCGAGTAGGAAGTCGTCGGTCATGCTCGAACTCGAAGGTCGCCCGCGCCGCAGCGGCGCGGCAACGCGTGGCCCGGCTCCGAACGGGCCACGCGCCGCCGTCAGCGCTTGATCAGGGGGCAGGCGCTTTCGGAAAGCGGCTGGAACGCCTGCTCGCCCGGGATCACGCCGACCACGTCGTAATAATCCCAAGGCTCCTTCGACTGCTCCGGCGACTTGACCTGGATGAGCAGCATGTCGTGCGTCATCACGCCGTCTTCGCGGATGCGGCCGTTCTTCCAGAAGATGTCGTTGATCGGCGTGTCACGCATCTTCTGCATGACCTTGTCGGCGTCCTTTGAGCCCGCCGCGTTCACCGCCGCGAGGTAGTGGAGCGTCGCCGAATAGGAGCCGGCCTGGATCATCGTGGGCATCTTGCCCATCTTCTTGAAGAAGCGCTCCGACCATTTCCGGCTGTCGGCGTCGCGGTTCCAGTAGAACGCTTCGGTCAGGACGCTGCCTTTGGCGTTGTCGAGCCCCATGGCGTGGATGTCGGTCACGAAGGCCGACAGCATCACGAGCTTCTGCGACTTGCCGATCTGGAACTCCGCAGCCTGTTTCATGAGGTTCGACAGGTCGTTTCCAGTGTTGGCGACCGCGATCACGTCGGCGCCGGAGGCCTGCGCCTGCAACAGGTTCGACGAGAAGTCGCTGTTGTTTAGCGGGTGCCGGCTCTTGCCGATGGTCTGAGCGCCGTATTTCGCGAGGATTTTCTCGGCGTTCTCTTCAAGATTCCGGCCGAAGGTGTAGTCAGCCGATATGAAGTACCACTTCTTCGCCCCCTCCCTGGCGACCGCGCCGGCGGTGCCGGCGGAGAGCGCATAGGCGTCGAACGTCCAGTGCACGCCATAGGGCGAGCAGGCCTTGTTGGTCAGCTCCGTGGTGTGGGTGGAGGAGACGAGGTTGATCTTCTTCTGGTCCTTGGCGAGCGCCTGGACCGCCAGGGCGACCGCCGAATTCGTCAGGTCCGTCACCATGTCGACGCCGTCGACGTCGAACCATTTGCGGGCGATGTTGGAGCCGATGTCCGCCTTGTTCTGGTGGTCGCCGCTGACGATCACGACGGGCTTGCCGAGCGTCGAGCCGCCGAAATCCTCGATGGCCATCTTCACGGCCTCGACCGAGCCTGGCCCTCCGACGTCGGAATACGGGCCGCTCATATCGGTGAGCACGCCGATCTTGACCGGGTCGTCCGGGCCTGCCTCGGCAGCGGGCGCGGCGGAGGCGATCGCTAGCGCGGCGCAGCCGGCGCGCAACAGGAGCCCAAGGCGAGACATGGCGTTCGCTCCAATGCCGGTGCCCGCCCGGCCAGTCTCGCTGGCGCTAAAAGAGGCGCCTTGGGGGAACTGCGCTCTATGGCGTCCGCGAGAGGTCCGCTTCAGCGCCCGCCTTGCCCCGGGATGCGCCCTGAGCTCGACGGACATGCTTCCGGCAGGAGCGTTCAGCATAAAAACATGCAATTCTCGTGCCGTTGAAATGAGGCTACGAACCCGTCATCATCGGTTCAAGAGCGTTTTTCCGATGCTTATCGATGAGGAAAAGCGATTATTTCGGAGTCCTGAATGAATACGCGGCGGCTCGAGGCGTTCTTGGCGATCGTTCGCTCCGGCAGCTTCGCGGCGGCGTCCGAGCAGCTGAACATGACCCAATCGGCGATTTCGCTGCGGATCCGCGAATTGGAGGGCGACCTCGGGGTCGCGCTGTTCGATCGTTCGCGCCGGCGCGCGGTGCTGACCGCGGAGGGACGCAGCCTGGTGCATCACGCGACGGCGGTGACGGGCGCCGT
Source organism: Hansschlegelia zhihuaiae (assembly GCF_004103825.1). Lineage (GTDB taxonomy): Bacteria > Pseudomonadota > Alphaproteobacteria > Rhizobiales > Methylopilaceae > Methylopila > Methylopila zhihuaiae. Next base: position 144,961 of record NZ_RYFI01000001.1, on the reverse strand, counting down.
CAACGACATGAAGTTCGCGCTCGGCAGCGAGGCGGCGGTGTCGGGCACGGTTCGCCTCGGCGTCACCGAACTCGTCGCGGTGACGTGGCTTCCCGCGCTGGTCGACGCGCTGCGCAACCGCCTTCCAAAGCTCCAGCTGCGGCTCGAGGTCGGATTGGCGAACCATGTCGTCGAACGCACGGAGGCCGGCGAGATCGACCTCGCGCTGACGCCCGGAACCCATTTCGGCTCCGAGCTCGACTCGGTGTCGCTGGGCGAGGTCAAATTCCACTGGGTGGCCTCGCCGTCGCTGCTTGAGGCGGGCTGGGACTGGGACCTTTCGCAGCCGCAATCGCCGCCGGTGCTGCTGTTCGCCGAAAACTCCTTCATCAACAGCGTGGCGGACGCCTGGTTCAGGCGAAACCAGATCGCCCCCCGCCGCATCGACACCTGCAACAGCATGAATGTGCTCGCGGCGCTCACGGCCGCGGGGCTCGGCATCAGCCTGCTGCCGACATTCTGCTACGAGTCGGAACTGGCGGCCGGCGCGCTGCGGATCATCGATCCCGAAGCGGCGATCGACGGGCCGTTCTTCGCCGTCTTCCGACGTCACAACCTCACGGCGACGGCCCGGATGGTCGCGGCGATCTCCCACGAGGTCAGCACCTTCCCGAAACGGTCGCGGGGAGCGCCCGCGCCAAAAGTTGAGCAAAACTGATAGAACAAACGCATTTTTTATCGTTTGTTCTTGGATGGACCGGTTCCTAGCGTGGCTCCGACACAGGAGCCCGCGCGCCATGGCGCCAGTCGAACGCCAGCCCCCGCAGACGAGGCCCCAGGACGCCCTCAAGGCGTTCGGCCGGACGATCGCGTCGAGCGTCTTCGTCGTCACCGCGTCGGACGCCGACGGCGAACCCAACGGGGCGACGATCAGCGCAAGCGTCTCCCTCTCGCTCGACCCGCCGCTGGTCCTGATCTGCCTCGCCCACGCCTCCGACACGCTCGCCGCCATTCGGCAGACCGGCTGCTTCCGCCTGCACGTCCTGGCCGCCGGGCAGGACGCCGTTTCGCAGGCCTTCGCCGGCAGGCGTCGCGAGGCCTATTCGGCGCATCTTGACGGCGTCGATCAAAACGGCGCGCCGGCGCTCCGCAACGCCTTGGCGGCCGCGCGCTGCCGCGTCGCGAGCGAATTCTCCGCGGGCGACCACGCCATCGTGGTCGGGGCCCTCGAAGACGTCAGCGTCACGGCCGCCGCGCCGCTGATTTACCACTGCGGCGGCTACGCCGCGCTCGCCGCCTGATCGTCCTGCGCGCCGCCCGCGAAGCATCGAGCCGACATGACCAAGGAAATCCGCCTCAACGCGTTCGTGATGAACTGCATCGGCCATCAATCGATGGGCATGTGGCGCCATCCCCGCGACGCGTCGCGTGACTATCGGACGCTCGGCTACTGGACCGGGCTCGCGCGCACGCTCGAACGGGGGCTCTTCGACGGTCTGTTCATCGCAGACGTGCTCGGCGTGAACGACGTCTATGGCGGAAGCCCATCGGCCGCGATCCGCGCGGCGGCGCAGATCCCGATCAACGATCCGACGATGCTGGTCTCCGCGATGGCGGCCGCCACCGACCATCTCGGGTTCGGCGTCACATGCTCGCTGACCTACGAGGCCCCCTATGTGTTCGCCCGCCGGATGTCGACGCTCGACCATCTGACGGGAGGGCGGATCGGCTGGAACATCGTCACGGGCTATCTCGACAGCGCCGCCCGCGCTGCCGGGATGCGCAAGCAGATCGCCCATGACGAGCGCTACGACATGGCGGAGGACTACATGTCCGTCGTCTACAAGCTCTGGGAGGCGAGCTGGGACGACGACGCGATCGTCCAGGACCGCGAGACCGGCGTCTTCGCTGAGCCCGCGAAGATCCGCAAGATCCAGCACGAGGGACCGTATTTCCAGGTCGAAGCGATCCATCTGTGCGAACCCTCGCCCCAGCGCACGCCGGTGCTCTACCAGGCCGGCGCCTCGCCCAAGGGCATGGGCTTCGCGACACGTCACGCCGAGTGCATCTTCATCAACGGGCCTTCGAAGGAGGTCATCGGCCCGTATGTCCGCCGCATCCGCGAAGCCCTCGCCAGCCAGGGCCGCGCGCCCGACAGCGTCCTGATCTTCACCATGATGACGGTGATCGCGGCTCCGACGGACGACGAGGCCGAAGCCAAGCTCGCGGACTATCGGGGCTATGTCAGCCGCGACGGCGCCTTCGCTCTGCTATCTGGCTGGAGCGGGCTCGATTTTTCCAGGCTCGACCCGGACGAGCAGGTCCGGCACGTCAAGACCGACAGCATGCAGACCGCGATCGACCGCTTCAGTTCGGCCAATCCCGACAAGACCTGGACGATCGGCGAGATGGCGGACTTCTCGGGCATCGGAGGCGCGGGACCCGTCATCGCCGGCTCGCCGCAGCGCATCGCGGACGAGCTCGAAGGCTGGATGGCGGCCACGGGTGTGGACGGCTTCAATCTCGCCTATACGGTGATGCCGGAGTGTTACGTCGACTTCGTCGACCTGGTGACGCCCGAGTTGCGCAAGCGGGGCGTCTACAAGCAGACCTACGCGCCCGGGACCCTGCGGGAGAAGCTGTTCTCGGCAGGTCCGCGGATCGGCGCGGATCACCCGGTCTCGGCCGTTCGGGCTCCGGATGCGGAAACCGACCGTTTTGGACGCCTCGCTCCGGTCGGCCGTCGCCTTGTCCCAGGCGACCCGGCGAACGGCCGATGATTTCCCAAGCATGCCGCGCCGTCGGCTTCGCGCCGCCATCATCCAAAGCGTGATGCGTTGAGGTTGGGTCGGCCGATCCAACCCGGAGACCGTCATTCCGGGCTTGTCCCGGAATCCATTAACGACGCGTCTTCAATAGCTTGGAGTCGTAAGCGGCAATGGATCCCGGCGCTTCGGGCGCCTGCTTGTCAAAGGGCGAAGTCCTTTCGATAGTTCAGGCATCGACCTTCCATCCTGGCAGAAGATCAACTCGACGATGGGTCTCCGTCCCAAGCAGGCCGCATGCGAACAGTATGGCCGCTATCCGGGGCTCACCGGCTTCGTCGGAGGGCAGCTCGGATTGCCGCCGGAATGGACCGACAAAGGCACGAAGCAGGCGTCTCGAGCGTCCGGACGGTCACCCGCCGGGGTCGCGGCCGCGACGGCCCAATCCAGGTGATCGTCGGCCTGGCCGAGGTCATGAGGTGACGGCGCGACTGCCCAACAGGCGCCGGCCGAGCGGCGAGACCCCGTCCCTTCGTGCCGGAGGTCGCGGAAGTGGAGGCCTTCGATCTTCAGTTTCCGACAGGTCCGTGTGAACCGGGCGCTGACCGATATGCGGTCTCGCAGCGGTCGATCTGCCGTTCGGCGTCCGTCGCCCAGCGCCGCGCATCCTCGCGTCGCAGGAAGGTTTCGCTTACATAACGGCTTTTCCGGCGGACCTGACAGGCCAGGAGCCGGAGGGGAGCTTCGTGAAGGCGGCCATTTTTCGTGTGCGCTCCATGGGCGCACGGTGGACTTAACGATTTGATTCTACTAAAAAACAATGAAATATCAAGCACATAGATTCGCCGTTGCGCCTATGATGGACTGGACCGACCGGCATTGCCGGACGTTCCACCGCGCGTTGACGCGTCGCGCGATGCTCTATTCCGAGATGGTGACGACCGGCGCGGTGCGCTTCGGCCCGCGCGAGCGGCTCATCGGGTTCTCGGACTGCGAACATCCGGTCGCGGCGCAGCTCGGCGGCTCCGAGCCCGGCGAACTCGCCGAGGCGGCGCGGATCTGCGCCGAGTTCGGCTATGACGAGATCAACCTCAATGTCGGCTGCCCGTCGGACCGCGTGCAGGACGGCCGCTTCGGCGCCTGTCTGATGGCCGAGCCGGAGCGCGTCGGAGATTGCGTCGCCGCCATGAAGGCGGCGGTCGACGTGCCGGTCACGGTGAAATGCCGGCTCGGGATCGACGACCAGGACCCGGAGGAGGCGCTCGACCGGCTCGCGGACGCGGTCGTCGCGGCCGGCTGCGACGCGATCGTGGTCCACGCCCGCAAGGCCTGGCTGAAGGGGCTGAGCCCCAAGGAGAACCGCGACGTGCCGCCGCTCGACTACGGCCGGGTGTTCCGGCTGAAGGCGCGGCTGCCGGATGTTCCTGTCTCGATCAATGGCGGGATCGACGGCCTCGACGAGGCGCTGGCGTTGCTCGAGCCGCGCGACGGCGTGGCGCTCGACGGCGTGATGCTCGGCCGCGCGGCCTATCAGAACCCCGAGCTGCTGATGGCCGTGGATCCGCTGGTCTTCGGCGAAGCCGCGCCGCATGGCTCCGTCAGACAGGCGGTCGAGAGCCTGTTCCCGGCCATCGAGGCGCATCTCTCGGAGGGCGGGCGGCTGTCGAATGTCACGCGCCACATGCTGGGGCTCTTCCAGGGCCGGCCGGGCGCCCGCGCATGGCGGCGCTTCCTCAGCGAGAACGCGCATTGCGCCGGCGCAGGGGTCGCCATGCTGGAACGGGCCCTTGACCTCGTCGACGATCGGGCGCTTGTGCGGAATGCGGCCTGATCGGCCGACCCTCCCGTAACGCCAGAGCCCGTTTCCGATGGATCTTTTCGCGTCGATTCCGACGGGCGAATTGACGTCGCTCGCGGTTGGGCTGCTGGTCGCGGGCGTCCTGACGGGGCTGCTCGCCGGCCTGTTCGGGGTCGGGGGAGGGGCCGTGATCGTGCCGGTGCTGGTCGCGCTGTTCGAGCATCTGGACCTCGCCAAGGGCTTCGAGATGCAGCTTGCGGTCGGCACCTCGCTCGCCATCATCGTGCCGGTGTCGGTCCGCTCTCTCGCCGCCCACCGGGCGCGCGGCGCGGTCGACATGGCGGTGCTGAAGGCCTGGGCGCCGGGCGTGCTGCTCGGCTGCGTGATCGGGGCCGCGCTCGCGTCCTCCTTCAGGTCCGAATGGCTCAAGGCCGTCTTCGGCGTCTTCGCGCTTCTGATGTCGGCGCGGCTGCTGTTCGCAAAGGCCAGCTGGACGATCTCCGACGACCTGCCAGGCCGGGTCGGCATGACGGGCTACGGCCTGTTCATCGGGATCGTGTCGGCCCTGATGGGGATCGGCGGCGGCAGCTTCGGCAGCCTGATCATGACCCTGCACAACCGGCCGATCCATCAGGCGCTCGCGACGTCGGCAGGCCTCGGCGCGATCATCTCGCTGCCCGGCGCCGTCGCCTTCGTGATCGCGGGCTGGCCGCATCAGGCAGAGATGCCGGCGCTGTCGCTCGGCTTCGTGTCGCTCATCGGCATCGCGCTGATCGCGCCCGTCTCGGCGCTGATCGCGCCGCTCGGCGTGCGGCTCGCCCATGGCCTGTCGCGGCGGGCGCTCGAGGTCGCGTTCGGGCTGTTCCTGGCGCTGATCTCGGCGCGCTTCTTCTACGACGTGCTGACCTGAGCTCAGGGCGCGTCAAGCGGGATCGAGATCAATCTTGATCCGGCCTTTCCTCGGCCGCGAGACGCAGACCATCATCCAGTCGCGCTGTTCGTCGTCGGTCAGGACGAAATCCTGATGGTCGACGTCGCCCTCGAGCACCCGCGTCCTGCAGGCGCCGCAGGTCCCGGCCTCGCAGGAGCTTTCGACGTCATGCCCGCATGTCCTGAGGACGTCGAGGACCGACTGGCCGGGGCGCAGCGGCAGGATCTCGCCGGTCCCCGCCAACTCCACCTCGAGGCCGGGGTCGTCGTCCGGAGCGGTCGCCGGAAGCTGCGCCGGCGCGAAATTCTCGAAGTCGCCGCCTTTCAGATCTTCTGCCAGATGGAGGCCAATCCGCGCGGCGCGGTCTAGCCGGCCCAGGCGCGCTTGTGAACGCATGGACATAGTCTACGACTGTTCGTCACGATCGCTGGAGTATGGATCGCGGCCGGCGCCTATACGGGAAGCGGGCGAGGAGGCCTTGGCGTCGCGTGACGCCGAGCCGAAACCGCCAGGCACGAGCGCCAGCGACGCCCGTTTGGGCGTTGGACTTCACCAAGACGAAGGATCAGCCACATGGCCAAGAAGCCGTCCGCCCGTCAGCACCAGACGAGAAACGAGACCCCGACCAACGCAAAGAAGGTCGCGATCGAAACTCTCAACGCGCGTCTTGCGGACGGGATCGATCTCGCTCTCGCGGTCAAGCAGGCGCATTGGAACCTGAAGGGTCCGCAGTTCATCGCGGTCCACGAGATGCTCGACGGCTTTCGCACGGAGCTCGACGGCTTCAACGACGACATGGCGGAGCGCGCCGTCCAGTTGGGCGGCACGGCTTTAGGCACCACCCAGATCGTCGCTGAGAACTCGAAGCTCGCCGCCTATCCGACGGATGTCTACGCCATCGCGGACCACCTCGCGGCGCTCATCGACCGCTACGCGACCTTCGCGAACGCCGTGCGCAAGAATATCGACGAGGTCGACGAAGCCGGCGAGCCCGACACCGCCGACATCTTCACCGCGCTCTCGCGTGCGGTCGACAAGCAGCTCTGGTTCATCGAGGCGCATGTCCAGGAGCCGATGGGCCAGCCCCGCGACGGCGACGGCAAGGGCGCCCGTTAAGACGGGCGCATCACCCTCCGCGCCGCAGCGGCCTCTCCGCCCGCCCGAGCCGCCATGGTTCGCATGCCTCTCGCGCACGAGGATCGCCCCGACGTCCTGTCCGGCGACACAGACCAAGCACGCCGGATTCCATAAGGGCTGGCCGAACGGCCGACGGCGCGACAGGCGCAGCGGTCTGCTAATCGGCAGGTTCTCGCAACGGCGGCAACTAATTGCTTCGCGAGGCCCCGGGCGCTTGGAACCATGACGCAAGCCACGAATGGCGCGTGACGGGGCTGGAACGCCCACGGTCGCGCCTCCAGTCGGACTTGCAATGGTTTCGTGCGGAAGCCGCGGGAGCGGCGCGGGAGAACGCAAATGCGCTGCCTCAGCCTGCTCGCCGGCGCCGCCCTGTCGGCCGTTTTCGCCTTCGCGCCCGGGGCGGCCTCGGCCGAGCCGATCAAGACCCGGCTCGCCCAGAACCTCTCGCCGATCTCGGGCGTCGCGATCGTGGCCAAGCGGCAGGGCTTTTTCGAAAGCCAAGGCCTCGACGTCGCGGTCAGCAATTTCACCAGCGGCAAGCAGGCGCTCGACACCGTGATCGGCGGCGGGGCGGATTTCGCGACCACGGCGGAGGCGCCGATCACCGCCGCCGCGATGGCCGGCCAGCCGATCGCCTTCCTCGCCGGCATCAACGCGTCCGACGTCAAGACGCTGACCTCGGCCGAAGCCGGCGTGAAGACGCGCGCCGATCTCAAGGGCAAGCGGATCGCCTACACCGCGGGCACCGGCAGCGAGGTCTACACGATGCAGCTGCTCAAGTCGGCGGGGCTGACCAAGGCCGACGTGACGCTCGTCAATTTGCGCCCGCAGGAGATGCTGCCGGCGCTGCTCGCCGGGTCGATCGACGCCTTCGACACCTGGGAGCCGCATGTCTCCAACGCCAAAAAGGCGATGGGCGACAAGGCCGCCGTGCTCGACACCAAGGGCGTCTATGCCGAGACCTTCAACATCGTCGTCCTGCAGCCCTATCTCGCGGCCAATGGCGAGACCGTCGCCAAGTTCCTCTCCGCGCTGATCGAGGCCGAAGGCTGGATCAAGGCGAACCCGGACGCGGCCGCGAACGTCATCGCCGAGGCCGTCGGGATGAAGCCCGAGGAGCTGAAGGCGATCTGGAGCGACTACGCCTATCAGGTCGCGATCGGCTCCCGGCAGCTCGATGCGCTGAAGACCCACGCCGAATGGCGGCTCGAGAGCAAGAACCACCCGCCCGGGGTGAACGCCGTGCCGGACTTCTCGAAGGTCATCTTCCCGGAGCCGCTGAAGAAGCTCGACGCCGCGCGCGTCACCTATCCGCAGAGCTGAGCTCGACCACGGATGACCGACGCCGCCATCAGCGCCGCCGCGGCCGACGAGCCGGCTCCGAAGGCTCCGGCTCGCACGTCTCGGCCCGAGGTCGGGCGAAATCCCGCCCGTCGCGGCGGAGCCGCGGGGCGGCTGAACGTGGCGGTCGGGATCGCGTCGATCCCGCTGTTCCTAGCCGTCTGGCAATGGGTCGCCTCGGCCGAGATCGTCAACGCGATCCTGTTCCCGCCGCCGACCGTGGTGGCGCAGGCGGTCTATGACTGGGTCGCAAGCGGCGAGTTCGCCGCGGACCTCGCGGCGAGCCTGCGGCGCGTGGCGATCGGTTTCGTGATCGGCGCGGCGCTCGGCGTCGGCCTCGGCGTGCTGACCGGCCGCGTCGGATTTTTCGCCGCCTTGCTCGGCCCTGTGCTGCAGATCCTCCGGCCGATCCCGCCGATCGCCTTCGTGCCGATCGTCATCCTGTGGTTCGGCCTGTCGGAGGGCGGCAAGGTCTTCCTGATCGTGTGGGGCGTGTTCTTCACGGTCTGGATCTCGGCGCATCTCGGCGTCCAGAAGGTCGACCAGGGCCTGATCCGCGCCGCCCAGATGCTCGGCACGCCGCGCTGGCGGCTGCTCGGCGAGGTCGTGCTGCTCGGCGCGCTGCCGGTCATCGTCGTGGGCCTGCGGACCGCGGTCGGCATCTCGTTCTACACGCTGGTCGCGGCCGAGCTCGCGGGCGCCTTTTCGGGCGTCTTCTACCGGATCGAGATCGCCCAGCAGAACATGCAGACCGGCCAGGTGTTCGGCGGCCTCATGGCGCTCGGCCTGCTCTCCTTCCTGGCCGACCGCAGCTTCGCCGCGGCGGCGCAGCGCATGGTGTGGTGGCGATGACGCCGGCTCTCGACCTCGCGATCGAGGTCCGCGACGTCACCATCGCGTATGGCGGCATGGTGGCGGTCGACCGGGTTTCGTTCGAGGTGCGGAAGGGCGAGTTCGTCTGCCTGCTCGGACCCTCGGGCTGCGGGAAGTCGACGCTGCTCAACGCTATCGCGGGCTTCGAGCGGCCCTCCTGGGGCGAGGTGCTGGTCGACGGCGCCGAGGTCGCGGGTCCGGGACCGGACCGCGGAGTCGTGTTTCAGCAGCCGCATCTGTTTCCCTGGAAATCCGTGCGCGCCAACGTCGCGCATGGTCCGCGGATGATGGGCGCGTCGCGCGCCGAGGCGCGGGCGACGGCCGACCGGCTGATCGACATCGTCGGGCTGACCCGGTTCGCCGGCGCGCTCCCCCACACATTGTCGGGCGGCATGCAGCAGCGCGTCGCGATCGCCCGCGCGCTCGCCGGCGAGCCCGGCATCCTGCTGATGGACGAGCCGTTCGGCGCGCTTGACGCGCAGACCCGCGCCCTCATGCAGGAGAATTTGCTGCGCGTCCGCGCGCGGGTCGGCGCCACCATCGTGTTCGTGACCCACGACATCGAGGAGGCGATCCTGCTCGCCGACCGCGTGCTGGTCATGTCGGCGGGGCCGGGCCGCATCCTGCGCGACATCAAGGTCGAGCTGCCGCGGCCCCGCAGCGTCGAGCAGTCGCTCGAACCGGACTTCGTCGCCTTGCGCCGGGAGTGCCTGGAGTTGATCCGGCAGCAGAGCGCCAAGGCCTTCGAGGCCGCCTGACGCCGGACGGCGGCAGGGTGCTTTAGCCGGCGACGCCTCAGAACGGGTCAGCGAACCTCCCCCGCCGTCCCGGCCGAAGTGCCGGGACCCATTGCCGCAAACGACGCCAAGTTATTGAAAGCGCGCGGTTAATGGATTCCGGGACAAGCCCGGAATGACGCGCTTCTGGACTTGATCAGTCCACGTCGCTTGAAGACCCCGCTCTCAGCCAGCCGCTGCGCCGGCCTCGAAGGCCGCGGCGATCCCCGCGACCTCGCCGTCCTTTCCGGCCAGCCCCACGACGCTGATCGCCGACGGCAGCCCGTCGCCGCGCGGCGCGCCGGGGACCGAGACCGCGCAGAGGTCCATGGGGGCGACGTAGTAGGTGTAGGTCCCCATCACGGTGTTGCGCGCCATCGGCTCGGCCAGCATCTCGTCGATCCGGTAGATCGTCGGTATCGTGGGCGTCACCAACGCCGCGAAGCCGTCCAGCGCGCCCTCGGCGAAGCGCGCGAAGCGGCGCATCCTGTAGAGCGCCTCGAAGGCGTCGCGGGCCGAATAAGCGAGGCCCGGCTCGATCGAGGCGCGGACCGCGGGATGCACGTCGTCCGGCCGGCTCGCCAGCGTGTCGCCATATTCGACCAGCCGTTCGGCGACCAGCGCCGACTGGAACACCAGCAGGCCCGCCTCGTCGAAGGGCGCGAAGTCGATCTCGACCAGCGTGAAGCCGAGCCGCTCCAGCGTAGCCAGATTGGCGTCGTGGGCCGCCTCCGCTTCGGCGTCGCCGAAGAAGCGAAGCTGGTCGCGCCGGGGGACGGCGATCCGCCTGCTCTCGGGCGCCGCGGGCGTCACGTCGATCGCGTCGGCGTCGCGCCGGCTCCACGGATCGAGCGCGTCGAAGCCCGCGATCGTGCGCAGGATCTCGTTCCCCTCCGCGATCGTCCTGGCGAAGATCGGAATGCAGTCGAGGAACGGACTGTTGAAGATCACCGCCCGGTTGCTGACGAGGCCGATGGTCGGCCGGATCCCCACGATCCCGTTGCAGGCCGCGGGCACCCGGCCGGAGCCGCCGGTGTCGCTGCCGAGCGAGAAGGCCACGACGTCGCGCGCGACCGCGACGGCGGATCCAGAGCTCGACCCGCCGGGGATGTAGTCGGGGTTCACAGCGTTGCGGCAGAGCGGCTCGGGGCTGCGGGTGCCGTTCAGGCCGGTCGCGAACTGGTCCAGCGTGTTCTTGCCGATCAGCACGGCGCCGGCGTCCTCCAGCGCGAGGACGGCGGCCGAAGTCTCGCGCGGCTCGATCGCGAGAGCGGGGCAGTTCGCGGTCGTCGTCATGCCGGCGACGTGGATGTTGTCCTTGACCGAGAAGGTCAGTCCGAGCAGGGGCAGGGCTTCGCCCGAGCGCGCGCGCGCCGCGGCTTCTTCGGCCTTCGCGCGTACAAGCTCCTCCGGGACGAGCGCGGTGAACACGCCCTCGTCGGCGATCGCGCCGGCGCGGCGGCGGCTTTCGAGGACGATCGCGACCGGATCGGCGCCTTGCGCGATGGCCGCGCGGATCGAAGGGAAGCCGAGCGGCAGGTCGTCGAGGTCGGCCGGCGCAGGCGCCGCGAGCATCGAGGCGGTGGTCATCGCCGTCCTTCCCAGTGAACGATGTTGCGTCCGGCCCAGGCGAGGGCGCGGTCGGTTGCGAGGCCGATGAGGCCGATGACGGCGACGCCCGCGAACACGTAGGTCGTGCGGAAGAAGCTCGAGGCGTCGAGGATCAGGAAGCCGAGGCCGCGGTCGCCGCCGAGCAATTCCGAGGCCACGAGGATGGTGAGCGCCGTCCCCATCGCGACGCGCAGCCCCGTCATGACCTGGGGCAGCGCCGAGGGCAGCACGACGAAGCGGAACACCTGCCAGCGGTTCGCGCCCATCGATTCCGCGGCCCTGAGCGAGTCGAGCGAGGTCGCGCGGACGCCGGCCTGCGCGTTCACCATCATGATCAGCAGCACCGACAGGAAGATCAGCAGGACCTTGGAGGTCTCCCCGATGCCGAACCACAGGATGAAGAGCGGGATGAGGCCGAGCGGCGGGATCGGCCGCAGCAGCTCCGACGGAGCGAGCAGGACGGCGTCGATCATCCGCGAGCGGCCGCGCAGCAGGCCGAGCGCGACGCCGAGCGCCGCGCCCCCCAGGAAGGCGACCGAAACGCGCGCGAGGCTCGCGCCGACATGGGTCCAGAGCGAGACGCCCGAATAGCCGTTGGCCGCCATGTCGACGAAGCTCGCCCAGATCGCCGAGGGCGGCGGCAGCACGATCGGCGAGGCGAGGCCGCGCGCCGCGACCAGCCACCAGACGCCCAGGATCGCGAGCGGCGAGAGCGTCGCGACGACGAGATAGCGCAGGCGCGCGCGGCGTTCGTCGGCGGTCAATGCCGCATCCTCCGGTAGATCGTCTCGCGCAGCCGCAGGAAGGACGGGTGCAGCCGGTTCTCGGGCGAACAGCGCGGCGCGGGCAGCGCGACGTCGAAGGCGTCGAAGGCGCCGGTCTTGAGGTCGTTCAACAGGAAGATGCGGTCGCCGAGGAACACCGCCTCGTCGATCGCGTGGGTGACGAACAGGATGGTGCAGCCGGTGCGGTCACGGATGCGCAGCACCTCCTCCTGCAGCGTCTCGCGCGTCTGGACGTCGAGCGCCGAGAACGGCTCGTCCATCAGCATCACCTTGGGCTTGGACGCCAGCACGCGGGCGAGCCCGACCCGCTGCCGCATGCCGCCGGAGAGCTGGTAGGGATAGGCGTCCTCGAAGCCGGTGAGGCCGACCAGAGCCGCCATCTCGCGCGCGACCTCGCGGCGCTTCGCCTTGCGGACGCCCGCGCAGCGCTGCGAGAAGGCGATGTTCTCGGCGACCGTCATCCAGTCGAACAGAGCCGCCGCCTGGAACACGACGCCCCGGTCCGGCCCCGGGCCGACGATCTCCCGCCCGTCGACGATCGCGGCGCCCTCGGTGGGGCGCAGGAAGCCCGCGACCATGTTGAGGATCGTGGTCTTGCCGCAGCCGGACGGCCCGAGCAGGCAGACGAGTTCGCCCGGCGCGACCGAGAACGAGACGTCGCGCATGATGGTGCGGCCGTCATAGGCGAAGCCGACCTTCTCGAATTTGAGCACGGGCGGAAGCGTCTCGACGACCGGGGCGGGCGGCGTCGGCGCGGGTTCCGCGGGAGCGACGGAGCGCGCCGCGAGGATCACTGCGAAGCGCTCGCGAGATAGGCCTGGATCGGCTTGGTGTCGAACAGCCCGGCCCAGTCCTTCGGCTCCGCCTGGATGCGCTTCTGCTCGACCAGGAAGCCGCCGATGTTCTGGAGGTGCTTCATCAGCCGGGAGTCGAGCTCCTTGCCGGGCGCGCCGAGGAAGTGCGCCGTCAGCGTCTCCTGGAAGGTCGGGTGCGCGACGCTCTGGCCCTCGACCAGCCTGTCGAACTGCTCCGCCGTCATGCCGACCCGCTTGGCCTCGAAGGCGCGGACTTCCGCGGGCTTCGCCCGGTAGTCCTTCTGCGCCTGGTCCCAGGCCTTCAGGAAGCGCCGCATGGTCTCGGGCTCGCCGTCGAGCACGGCGCGGCGCCCGACCCAGACGCCGCCGGTGATCATGCCGAGGCTTTTCGTGTTGGCGATCGGCTTCGCGCCTTCGCGCTCCATGGCGCCGACATTCGGCTCCCACACGAAGGCGGCGTCGATCTGGCCCGCCACATAGGCCGGCGGCATGTTGGCGGGCGAGAGGTTGACCATGGTCACGTCCTCGGCCTTGAGCCC
>NZ_RYFI01000001.1:125025-131547 GCF_004103825.1 Hansschlegelia zhihuaiae | reverse complement strand
TGGCTGGTCGAGCCGATCGCGACGCCGATCTTCTTGCCCTTGAGGTCCTCAAGCTTCTCGATCCCGGACTTGGGGTTGGCGACCAGCCGGACATTGGTGGCGTCGATCCGCTCCATGAACAGGATCGCGATCGGCAGGCCGTTCGAATAGCCGGTGACCGAAGGGAACTCGCCCATCCAGGCGAGGTCGACCTCGTTTCCGGCGAGCGCCGGCAGCATGGCCGGCCCGGCGGGGAACGGCTTGGTGGAGACCTCGAGCCCCTCCTTCTTGAACAGGCCGGAGCCGAGCGCGTAGCTCAGCAGCACGTTGATCTCGCCGGTCTGGAAGCCGATGCGGATCGGCTTGAGGTCGTCGGCCGCGGCGGCCGGGCCGGCCGCTCCGAGCGCGAGGCCCGCCAGCAGGACAAGGCGGCGGCTCACGCAAGAGACTGCGCGCATCATGGGTCGTCTCCAGGAGGAACGGGGCGGGGAGGCGTTCATTCGGCCACCCCCAGGATGTCGAGCATGGCGAGCGCCAGCACCTTGGTGGCCGCGACGGCCTTGCCGATGTGGATGCTCTCGTTGATCGGCGCCCAGCCGTCGTCGCCGGGTCCGAAGGTGACGGCTGCCTTGCCGCGCTCGGCGAAGCGGATCGTGTCGTTGAAGGCGTTCTTGCGGTAGAGCCTGGGCTCGCCGCCGAGCACGCGGCCATAGGCCTTGCGGAGCGCGGCCGTCGGGTTCGCGTCGGCGTCCTGCTCCATCGTGCCGTCGACGAACAGCGCGCCCGGATAGGGCCGGGCGGAGGCGTCGAGCTCGGGGTCGTCCCGCATCGCGCGGGCGATCACGGCCTCGATGTCGGCCATCACGCCGTCCGCCGTCATGCCTGGCAGGATCCCGACGACGCCCAGCACGACGCGGCAGACGTCGGGCGTGAACTGCATCTCGCGGCGGACGCCGCCGGAGATGCGCAGGATGGTGGTGCGGGGCGGGGTGCCGCCCTCAAGCGGCGCCGGCTGATGCGCGAAGGTCATGGTCTCGAGCGCCGGCAGCAGCCGCGCCATCTTGCCCACCGCGCTGATCCCGAGATCCGGCCGCCAAAGATGCAGCTTGTCGCCGCGGGTCTCGATCTCGACCAGGAAATTGCCGCCATTGGCGACCGCGATCCCCATGCCCCAGCTGCCGTCCTCGGCCGTCCAGGCGGTCGGCTCGCAGACGATGACGCAGTCGGCGTCGAGGCCCTGCTCGTCGAGCAGGAAGATCGAGCCGTCCGGCCCGTTCTTCTCCTCGTCGGCGGTGTAGACGCATTTGAGCTCGCCCTTCAGCCGCGCGCCGGCGGCGAGGATCGCGCGCGTCGCGAGCAGGGTGCAGGCGAGGTTGCCGCGGGTGTCGGACGTGCCGCGGGCGTAGAGCCGGTCGCCGTGGCGGGTCGGGCGGAAGGGGTGGCCCCCGGTCATGGTCCAGGCCGACCAGTCGCCCGCCGGATAGGTGTCCAGGTGGTCGTTGACGATCAGCGACGCCCCGCCGCCGGCCCCCGGCAGGGACGCCACGACGTTCGGCCGGCCAGCGCGTTTCGTCGGCAACTCCACCGCGAAGCCCATTTCGGCGAGCATGTCGGCGATGAACATCGCGGCGCCTTCCTCCGAGCCCGGCTCCTCGTCCGGATCGAGCGGGTTCTCGGCCTCGGGCTGTCCGGCCGGGATCAGCGCGCAGGCGAGCTCGAGCCAGGCCTCCTCGGTGATGGCCGCCAGCGCGCGGCGTTCGAGTTCGGTGACGTCATGCGAAGCGAGAAGGCCGAGGGTCATGCTCATCCGGGTCCAGCGAAGGGTCTTGGAGGCTCACCGCAAACCCCGTGCCAGCGACGTTCGCAGCTTTACGCCGGCCGGGCTGCGGCCCGAGACCGTTGAAAGCCGAGCCTAAGCCGACCCCGACCGCGCGAAATGTCAGAAAATTTCCTTGATCCGCCGAATGATCCGGCTGCGGGCGGCGCCGGCGTTTGACCCGCCCGCTTTCGCGCCTGCTCCAATCGGCGGGCGGCTCAGCGCGCGCCGCCGCCTGCCGCCAGAGCGACGATCGTCTCGGGCTTGAGGATGCGGATCACGCCCCGCTTCTGGCTGAGGGCGCCGTCGCGCTGCAGCCGGTTCAGGCTGATCGTCACCCATTGCCGCGTCGCGCCGATCAGCGCCGCGATCTCGGCATGGGTGAAGGAGGCGGCGACCGCGACGCCCTTTGCGGGATCGTCGTCCGACACGCCGTGAACCTGCATCATATGGAGGAGCACCTGCGCCAGCCTCTCGCCGAGCGAACGGGTGCCGAGCATCTGCGCGAGCGACGAATAGCAGAGCGCCTTGTAGGACAGCGCATCGATGATGCCGAGAGCGAGGTCCGGGACCTCGCGGGCGAGCGCCCTCAGTCCGGCGCCCGGCAGCTGAAGCACGTCGGTCGGCCGCGCCGCCTCGGCCGCCCAGATATGACGCCCGCCGCCGAACACGTCCGGACCGCCGACGAAGGCGCCGGGCCGCCAATAGGCGAGCGTGATCTCGCGTCCCTGAGGGGCGGCGTAGAAACTGCGCACCAGGCCGCGCTCGATGAGCGCGATCCCGTCATGGCGGGCGCCCTGCCGCAGGATGAGCTCGCCGCGGCCATAGGAGACGGAGCGGCCATGCGCCCTGATGCGGGCGAGGTCCTCCGGGCCGAGCGCCGCCAGCATCGAGGGATTCGGCGCGACGAGCCGCCCCTCTTCCGACAGAAGCACCTCGCCGCGCGCCTCGGCAGATTCGACCCGCGCGCCCTCCGCGGGCTCGTCACCAGAGGCTGCCTGACGTGGCGGCTGAGGCGCCATTGTCGCATCGCGTTGAAGAGCTTGCGAGGCTCTTGCTCATCCATGATCGCCGAAGAGCCGGCCAGCTTTTACTTGGGCTCTCGGAGGCGGCATGTAAAACGGGTCGGCGAACAAAAAGGCTTTGATCGAACCGGTTCGCGCGCGGTCCGGACGACGGCTCAGGTCATAAGCGCATGAAGAAATGAGAATGGCCCGACGCTGTCGCGCGCCGGGCCGCTTCGAGCTCGGCAAGCGTGCGGCTTACGAGCGAACGCTACGCGACACGGAAGCATCGGCCGTCGAAGGCGAGGCCTTGATCGGGACCGCCTGTCAGGCTGCGGCTTTGCGACCGCGCTTCGCGGGGGCTGCCGCGGGCTTGGCGGGGGCTGACTTCGCGCGTTGCTGCCCGAGGCCCATCTTCTTGGCGAGCTCGGAGCGCGCGGCGGCGTAGTTGGGCGCGACCATCGGATAGTCGGCCGGCAGGCCCCACTTCGCCCGGTAGTCTTCCGGCGACATGTCGTACTGCGTGCGCAAGTGGCGCTTCAGAGACTTGAACTTCTTCCCGTCCTCGAGACAGATGATGTAGTCGGGCGTGATCGACTTCTTGACCGTGACCGCCGGCTTCAGTTCGACGGCCGCCTCTTCCACGACGCCGGTCGCCGCCGTCGTCAGCGCTTGATGGACGCTGGCGATCAGCGCTGGAAGATCCGACGCCGCGACCGAATTGTTGCTGACATAGGCGCTGACCACGTCTGTCGTCAGCGTGATCCGATCTGTTGAATCAGTCATGAAATCCATCTCCCGCTTTGGAAAAACATGCATGAACTCATGAAGAGGATGACGCCACTAAAAAATGGAGTTTCCAGCGAAATACCGGGCGATATGCAAAGAATTAAGCTGCGGCAGACGCCGAAATTGGCCTTTTCCCGCCGACGACGCTCGCAATAGCGGCAGCGGTGGCGCCGTCACAATTTTGCGCTCGATTCGCGGCCTTGGCCGTAGGTGGACCGGACGGTTGTGGAATGCGCGCTGCAGACAGTGCGATTGGCCGGTTGCGGGAACGAACAAAAATTCTCGGAGCTAGGCTCTTTGGTCCTGGTGAGCCCCGCCGTCGGTCCTGCCAACCGTTTGGTGGCTCCATGGGAGCAATTTGGAAAGCAAGCGCCTTCAGGCGCCGATAACGCCCAACGTCACTCGCTCACTTTTCAATGGTTTGCCGGCCGCTCGTCGCCAAGCGGCGAGACGCTCTTCCCGACCTGAGCTCAGGGCACGTTGACGCCGAGCGAGATCAGGAAGTCCTTGCCGTAGACGTAGAGCAGGGCGAGGCCGCAGAAGATCGCGAGCCACAGCGCGACCGCCTTGAGGGCGGCGCTGGCGTCTCCGGTGTAGCGCCTGAGCAGGCCGGGCCCGATCCACACCGCCAGGCAGACCATCGCGATCGCCGCCGCCCAGCGCTCGTTGGGAAACGTCCCGAGCCCGCCGGCGAGATCGGCGAGCACGAAGGTCAGGATCGCGGCCAGCACCACCGCGATCAGGATCTCGGACACGCCGCCCTTCATTCGGCGCACTCCCGCGGCGGCGTCTCGCGCGCCGTCCGGCGGCGCGCCGCGAGTTGGCGCATCACGCGGTCGCGCTCCTCGTCCGAGAACCGCATCCAGCCGCCGATCTCGGCGAGCGAGCGGTAGCAGCCCTCGCACCAGCCGGTCGCCGGATCGACGACGCAGACCTGGATGCAGGGCGACTTGATCGGGGGGCGGGCGAGCATGTCGCGATGCTTGGCGCAAGAGGGGCCGGGACGCAACCGAACTTCGCGTCAGGCGAAGGCGGCAGCCGCGACGAGACCCGCAAGCGCCGCGATCTCGGCGGCTTCCGCCGCCGCCCCGCAAACGTCGCCCGTCTGGCCGCCGATCTGGCGATGCGCGATCGCGGAGACGGCGGCCGCGGCGCCGCAGGCGAGCGCCGCAGCCGCGAGGCCGGCGGCCGCTCCTCCGAGCAGAATCGCGGCGGCGACGCCGAGCGCGGCGCCGACGACGACCGCGCCCTTGCGCGGGTTCGCCGAACGCCCGAGCCCGTCGGGGCGCGCGGGCGGCAGGACGGTCGCCGGCAGGAACGCGAGGGGCCTGGCGAGCGCCGCGGCCGCGATCAGGCCAAGCGCCGCGCCGTCGGCGCCGGTACGCTCGACCAAGGCGGCCACGAGGCTCGCGCGGATCAGGAGGGCGAGCGCGAGCGCGACGCCGCCATAGGAGCCGAGCCGGCTGTCCCGCATGATGGCGAGCTTGGCCTCGCGGGTCTTGCCGCCGCCGAAGCCGTCGGCGACGTCCGCGAGCCCGTCGAGATGGAGCGCGCCCGACAGCAGGGGGGCGGCCGCCGCCGCGAAGGACGCGGCGGGCAGGGCAGGGAGGCCGATCGCGAGCGACGCCGTCAGCGCCGCGGCCGCTCCGAGCCCGACCAGCGCGCCCGCGGCCGGCGCGGCGATCGCGACGCCGTCGTTCCGGCGGGCCGCCTCCGCGGCGCCCCAGGCCTGCGGCGCGGGCAGGCGCGTGAAGAACCGGACGGCGTCCGCGACGGCGTCGCAGGCGCGCTCGACGACCGTGCGTCGCGCGTCGCCCGGTCGGGAAGGGTCAGTCATCGCCGTGGGGTCGGTCCAGTGCGTCCGGGCCGGCGAGCTAGCCCGAAAGCGGATCGTCCCGCCAGTCCCCGGACCCGCGACGTCGCGGGGGGTTGGCCGCCCCGCGCTGTTCGGCTATTCGGCCCGCGTCCCTTTGATCGCTCCGGATCGTCATGGCGCTTCCCCACGAAGCCGTTCCGCTCCCCGCAAGCGGCCTGCCCTTCGACGACATCCGCGCGCTGATGGCGCGGCTTCCGGGTCCGGACGCCGCGGCGGCGGCGGTCGTCCGCGCCCGGGAGGCCGAGCTGGTGAAGCCGGCCGGCGCGCTCGGCCGGCTCGAGGAGATCGCCGAGTGGCTCGCCGCCTGGCAGGGCCGCAGCCCGCCGACCGTGGCGCGCCCGCTGGTCGCGGTGTTCGCCGGCGCCCATGGCGTGACCGGCCGCGGAATCTCGCCCTATCCCACCGAGGTCAACCGCCAGATGCTCGCGACCTTCTCGGGCGGCGGCGCGGCCATCAACCAGATTTGCAAGACCTTCGACATCGGGCTCAAGGTCTTCGATCTCGCAGCCGACCGCCCGACGCCGGATTTCTGCGAAGGCCCGGCGATGAGCGAGGCCGAGTGCGCCGCCACCATGGCCTACGGCATGGAGGCGATCCACGGCGGGGTCGATCTTCTGGTCGTGGGCGAGATGGGCATCGGCAACACAACGACGGCGGCCGCCCTCAGCCACGCGCTGTTCGGCGGGCGGCCGGAAGACTGGGTCGGCCGCGGCGCAGGCGCCGACGAGGCGATCCTCGCCCGCAAGATCGAGGCGGTGGCGGCCGCGCGCGCCTTTCACAAGGCGCATCTCGGCGATCCGCTCGAGGCGTTGAGGCGCGTCGGCGGCCGCGAGTTCGCCGCGATCTGCGGCGCGATCCTCGCGGCCCGCATCGAGCGGGTGCCGGTGGTGATCGACGGCTTCGTGGCGACCGCCGCAGCGGCCGTCCTGCATGCGTTCGACGCGAGCGCGCTGGACCACTGCGTTGCGGGTCATCTCTCCGCCGAGTCGGCGCATCGGCGGCTTCTCGAAAGGCTCGAGCTGAGGCCGATCCTCGATCTCGGCATGCGGCTCGGAGAG
>NZ_RYFI01000001.1:110275-124947 GCF_004103825.1 Hansschlegelia zhihuaiae | reverse complement strand
GGCGCCCTGCCATAGCGGGATGGCGACCTTCGCGGAGGCGGCGGTCTCGGGCCGGTCGACCGCCGGCGGCTAGATCCTGAGCTCGATCGGCCCGCGCGCCAGCCGCACCCGGCCGGCGGAGCCGGCGCATTCGCTCTCGGCGTAGCGCAGCGCGGCGTCCTGGCTTGCGAAGATGCCGCCGCCGAGGCCGTCGGTCGCGATGGCGAGCCACTGGCCGAGCCGGTTCTGGCCGACCACGAAAGCTGTTTTGAGCCGCGCGGAGCGGCGGGCCGAAGGGTGGGAGATGATTTGGAGATCGCTCATTGTCGCATCGGGGGTTCGACGGCGCGGGATGGTGCGCCGCGGCTCCGAGATACGAGGCGTCGCGTAAGCCTTCGATCGGCCGCAGCGGGCGCCGCCGTAAGGACAGCGTAAGCGCTCATCCCGTGCGCCTCAGCGCGGCCGCCGGAGCCTCGGCGCGGTCACGCGCGGGCGTCGCCTTCTCGGGCACCGGGGCGAGCGGGCTCATGACGCGGCTCGCCGGCAACGTCACGATCACCTCGGTGCCCTCGCGCAATTTCGACTTCAGCGAGAAGGTGCCGCCATGGAGGTCGATCAGTCCCTTGACGATCGGCAGCCCGAGCCCCGCGCCCTGCTCGGCGGTCTTGATCGCGAGGCTGCCCTGGCCGAACGAGGCGAGAACCAGCGGGATCTCCTCCTCGGGGATGCCGGGGCCGTTGTCGGCGACCGAGACATACTGGCCGCCCGACGCCGTCCAGCCGAGCTTGAGGCGGATCTCGCCGCCCTGCGGCGTGAACTTGATCGCGTTCGACAGCAGGTTCAGCACGATCTGGCGCATCGCCCGCTCGTCGGCCCAGACCGGCGGCAGGTTCGGCTCGACGGTCTCGCGGATCGCGATGCCGCGCTTCTTGGCGCGGAGCTTCAGCAAATGGTGGCAGTCTTCGACGATGGGGGGGAGCCGCAGGCTCTCCTCGTTGAGCTCGTAGCGGCCCGCCTCGATCCGCGAGAGGTCGAGGATCTCGTTGATCAGGTTGAGCAGGTGCTGGCCGGACTGATGGATGTCGCCGGCATATTCGCGGTAGGTCGGCGTGACGTGGGCGCCGAAGATCTCGGACTTCATCACCTCCGAGAACCCGAGGATCGCGTTCAGCGGCGTCCTGAGCTCGTGGCTCATGGTGGCGAGGAAGCGGGACTTGGCGAGGTTCGCCTCCTCGGCGCGGCGGCGCGCCTCGTCGGAATTCGCCTTGGCCTGTTCGAGTTCGCCGATCAAGGCGTCCTTCTCGGCGCGGAACTCGAGCGTCTCGAGCGCCGTGGCGTGCAGGCGCTGGGCGAGCATGAGGAAATAGATTTCCGCGCCCGCCGACATCGCCGCGACCGCGTTGGCGGCCGCGCCGCCCTTCAGGATGTAGACGAGGATGACGACGCCCGCGATCGGCAGCGTCGCGCCGCAGACGGCGATCGGCACGCTCGCGGCCAGCATCGTGGCGACCGCGACGCCGACCAGCATCACGAACAGCGACACGATCTCGGCGGCCTCGCCGGTCGAGGCGGAGCCCGCGAGCAGCACGACGATCGACGCCCAGGCGAAGCCGTTCAGGGTCTCGGCCGCCGCGAAGCGGAGCGTCCAGCCGTGGACCTGCTTGGGCTCCACGGCCGAGGCGATGAAGCGGCGCGCGAAGAACACGACCAGCGCATGCCCGGCCAGCACCGAGACCAGCCAGACCGCCGCGACCTCGATCGCGATCCAGATCGTCGAGACGCCGGCGATCACCGCCGCGAGCGTCAGCACGATCAGGACCGCCGAGAGCCTGTTCTGGGCGTAGATGCGGGCGAGCTCGAGCCCGAATTCCGGGCGCGGTCCGGAGGACGACGTCAAACTCTCGCGCGCGGCGCGGACCTTCTGGGTCACGAGCCGGCGACGGTCGGACGTCTCGTTCGTCCGGCGGTCGGAGCCGCGCTCCGCCGGGAGATCGACCATGTCCACGTCTGAAGAGCCTGTCCCGGGCGCCTGTTGCAGGCGTCGAACATGGCTCCGAAACGTTTAAGACCTCGCTGACGTGATCGATCGATTCCGGGAGGAATTCAGTTGGCGCAACCGGCCGACCAGGCGGAGCTCGACGCGCTGCTGCGCCGCGTGAGGGGATGCACGATCTGTCGCGACAGTCCGCTCGGACGGCCGCTGTCGCACGAGCCGCGTCCCGTTCTCAGGGCGCGGGCCAGCGCGCGGATCGCGATCTGCAGCCAGGCGCCGGGCGTGCGCGTCCATGCGAGCGGCACGCCCTTCACCGATCCCTCGGGCGTCAGGCTGAGGGCCTGGCTCGGCACGTCGGAGGAGGAATTCTACGACGAGAGCCGGATCGCGATCGTGCCCATGGGCTTCTGCTTTCCCGGTCAGACCGCGGACGGCTCCGATCGTCCGCCGCGCCGGGAATGCGCGCCCGCCTGGCGCGACCTGATCTTTACGCGGCTGCCGAACGTCGAGCTGCTGCTTGCGATCGGCCGACCGGCGCAGGTCTGGCACCTCGGAGGCGATGCAGGGGCGAACGCCACCGCGGCGGTGGCCGACTGGCAGCGGATCGTCGCGCGGCCGAGCCTGCCGAAGGTCGTGCCGCTGCCGCATCCGTCCTGGCGCAACAACGCGTGGCTTAAGCGCAATCCCTGGTTCGAGGCCGAAACGATCCCAGTTGTGAAGGCGATGGTGCGGCGCGCCCTGGCCGCGCGGCATGTCGAATCTTAATTGCCTGCGCAGGGCGCGTCCGCGCGGGTCGTGACATGCGCGTCGAACATTCGAACGCGACACAGGAGTTCTTGATGATCCGACATCTGGCAGCGGCCGCGGCCGTGGCGTTCGCGATCGGCGCGGGCGGCGCGGTCTTCGCTCCCGCGGCGGCGCAGGACGGCGCGGATCGTTCGGACAGAGGCTCCGCGGACCGTTCGGAGAGGAGGGAGAAGCGCGGAGATCGGCTCAAGCAGCGCTTCGATCGTCTCGACCGCAATAGGGACGGCGCGCTGGACGAGACCGAGGCGAAGCGGCCCATGACCCGCGTCTTCGAGCGGGCGGACAGAAACCGCGACGACGTCGTCGATTCCGACGAGGTCAAGGCGCTGAGCGAGAAGGCGTCGCGCCGCAACAGCGCGCGCGGCGGCCGGGTCGAGAAGCGCTTCCAGCGCGCCGACAGGGACCGTGACGGGCGGGTGACGCGCGACGAATTCCTGTCACGCACGCCGCCCTGGTTCCGGCGCGCCGACGAGGACCGCGACGGGCGGGTGACGCGCGAGGAGATCGACGCCTTTGCGGACAGGCCGCAACGCCGGCGTCGCGGCGGCGATCAGGAATGACTGGACGGGTGGGCTTTGCGGGGGGCGGAGGTGCCGGGTGATGGCTTCGGTCGGCGCGACTGTCCTGGCGTTCGACGGACGCCGCGTGGCTTCGGGTGAGGCGGAGCGGGCCGAAAGGCCTGAGGCGAACGAGGACGACGCGCTGATGGCGCGGGTCGCGGCCGGCGACCAGCGCGCCTTCTCGCGCCTCGTCGCTCGCCACGGCCCGCGCGCCCAGGCGCTGGCCCACCGTTTCACGGGCTCCGCGGCCGAGGCGGAAGACGTCGTTCAGGAGGCGTTCTGGCGCGTCTGGCGCTCGGCCGCCCGCTGGACGCCCGGCGGCGCGCGCTTCACGACCTGGCTGCACCGGATCGTGGTCAATCTGTGCGTGGATCGCGCTCGGCGGCGGCGCATCCGGGACTGGCTGCCCTTCGCCGACACGTTCGACCCTCCTTCGGAGGAGGCCGATCCGGAGCATGCGCTGGCCGACCGCGACGCCGTCGCGTGGGTGCGAGAGGACATCCTGGCGCTGCCGGCGCGTCAACGCGCCGCGCTGTTGCTGTCGGCGGACGGCGAGCGTTCGAACGCGGAAATCGCCAAAGTGCTCGAAACGACCGAGAAGGCGGTGGAATCAATGCTTGTGCGCGCCCGGCGGACGCTTCGCGCCCGGCTCGCGATGCGCGAGGAGACGTGAGATGGACGACGAGAGGCGGATCGAACAATTTTCGGAGCGGCTCGACGCATGGGGGCCGGAGCTTTCGCGCTGGCCGGCGGACGAGGCCGAGCAGGCGCGCGCGCTGATCGCGCGTTCGCCCGACGCGCGGGCTCGCCACGCTGATGCGCGGCGGCTCTCAGAACTCGTCGCCCAAGCCGCGCAGGCGGACGCGCCGAACGGCTTCGCATTCCGCGTGGTCGCGGAGGTGCAGTCGCGGCGCGCGGACCGGCTGTTCTGGCTGATGGGCTCTCCGGAGCGCTTCAGATGGGCGAGCGCGGGGCTCTGCGTCGTGGCGCTCGCGCTCGGCGTCGCGCTCGGCGCCGTCAGCCAGCCGGCCCAGGCGGACTCGGGCGACATCGATCTCGGCGCGATGTTCTCGCTCACGCTCGCGGACGGCGACCTCTGACGATGTCACGACGTCCGCACGGCGTCATCTACGCCCTGCTCGCTTTGTCCCTGGCGATCAATCTGATCGGCGCCGGCTACCTGGTCGGCTGGGGCTATTCCAAGAAGTGGGGCGGCGAGCGCCACCGGCAGCCGCGAACCGTCGAGAGCACGATCGACTTCGTGGCGAGCCGCTACCCGAAGTCCGTTGGCGAAGCCGTGCGCCAGAAGCTCGAGGCGCGGCGAAAGGAGATCGCGGTCGCGCTCGACGAAATGAAGGCCGCGCGCCGCGAGACCCGACAGGCGATCCGCGAGCAGCCGCTCGACAAGAACCGGATCGAGGCGGCCTTCGCCACCTCGCGCGAAAAGGTCGCCAACTTCCAGCGCCTCATCCAGACTGCGATCGTCGACGCGCTGCCTGACCTGCCCGAGTCCGAGCGCGGCAGCATCGACAAGGACGAGCCGGACTGACCCGGCCGATCAGTAGATGTCGTAGGGGAAGTATCGCGTCCTGATGGCCTCGTAGGTGCCGTCGGCGCGCAGCGTGGCGATGGCCTTGTCGAACATCGCCTTGAGCCCCGGGTCCGACTTCCGCAGCCCGATCCCGATCCCCTCTCCGAAATAGGTCGGGTCCGAGACGTCGCGCCCGACCATTTGGCAGCAGCGACCCAAAGGCGACTTCTCGAGCCAGTAGAGCAGCGCGGTCTTGTCCGCCAGGATCGCGTCGATGCGGCCCTCGGCCAGATCGAGCCGGGCCTCGTCGGCGGTCAGGTAAGGCCTGATCTTCGCGCCGGCGGGGGCGTATCTCGCGTCGAGATAGCGGGCGTTGGTCGAACCGAGCTTGACGCCGATCGTCTTGCCCTTCATCGCCTCGGGCTCGGTCGACATCTTGCCGTCGCGCTTGGCGGCGACGAACATCGAGAGCGTCTCGTAATATTTCGACGAGAAGGCGATGAACGCCTTGCGCTGCTCGGTGATCGAAAGCGACGAGAAGATGGCGTCATAGCGGCCCGCGATCAGCGCGGGGATCAGGCCTTCGAAGTCCTGCGTGACGAAGTCGCAACTCGCGTTCAGCTTGCGGCATGCGGCGCGCGCGATATCGATCTCGAAGCCCTGAAGCCGCCCCCTCTCGTCGAGATAGTTGAAGGGCGGATGGCTGCCCTCGGCCGCGATGCGGATCTGCGACCAGTCCTTCGCGACGGCCGGCGCGGCGCCGCCCCAGGACGCGGCCAGAAGTCCTGCGCAGAAGAAGAGGCCGCGAAGCGTCATCGAGAGAATCACAAGGTGAGCCGTCCGTCGGACGATCACACCGGGCGCTCGCCCGCGCAACGCGTCACCGGCCGCGGATCGCTTGTTCGATGCGCGCGACGTCCGCCGGTTCGTCGAGATCGGCGAAGGCGAGCGGATCGTGGAACGCGACCCGACCGGCCCCGAGCAGTTCGAGGGCGCGCTTCGGGGACGCGACGCCTTCCGCGACGAGCGTCCTCAGGCGCGAGACGGCGCCGAGCGGCCACAGCGCGTGCAGCGGCTCGACACCGCGCGCGCCTTCGGCGACGGCCGCGCCTTCGCCCGCGACCGCCGACAGGCGCGCCACGAGGTCGAGGGGCGGGCAGGGGGCATCGCCCGGCGCAGTCGCGAGATGCGTCGCGCGGGGGATCGTGGACGCCCACGCCAAGCCGCTCAGCACGCCGGCGAGCGGGCCCTCGGGGCCGTCCGGCGCATCCGCCAGGATCGGGAGCCCATAGGCCGAGAAGCGCGCCGGATCGCCATTGGCGGAGAGCGCGAGCGCGCCCACCTGAGGGGAGAAGCGCTCGAGCAGCCTGTCGAGGGCCGGCCGCCCGGCTATCGCGATCAGCGCCTTGTCGCCGCCGCCCATGCGGCTCGCCCGCCCGCCCATCAGGACGAGGCCCGCGACGGCGGACGGGCCGGAGGCCGGGAGAGGGAAGCCGGACGTCATGCAGTCATTTGACCGCGGGCGGCGGGAAGGTCCATAGGGCGCGCGACAGTTCAAGGAGCCAAGACCATGGCCGTGACGGAAGACGACGTGCGCCGCGCGCTTGGGGCGGTTCCGGCCCCCGACGACGCGCCGAGCCTCGCCCAGTCGCCCGCGCTTTCGAAGATCTCGGTGATGGGCGGCGGCCGAGTGATCTTCTCGATCGAGACGACGCCGGAGCAGGCCGGCGCGATCGAGCCGATCCGCCGCGCCGCCGAGGCCGCCGTGAAGGCGCTGCCCGGCGTCTCGGACGTGCTGGTCGCGCTGACGGCCGAGCGCGCGCCGGGATCGGCGCCTGCCCCGAAGCCGCAGCCTTCGCCGATGGCGGCGCGCGGCGCCCGTCCCGCCGCCCCGGGAGCCGCGGCGCCGGCCCGTCCCTCGCCGGGCCCACAGGGCGCAGGCGTGCCCGGCGTCCGCCACATCATCGCGGTCGCGTCCGGCAAGGGCGGCGTCGGCAAGTCGACGACCGCGGCCAATCTCGCGCTCGCGCTCAAGAAGCAGGGCCTGCGGGTCGGCCTGATGGACGCAGACGTCTACGGCCCCTCGGTCCCGACGCTGTTCGCGCTCAACGAGCGGCCGGAGGTCGAGGGCAAGCAGATGAAGCCGCTCGAGGCGCACGGCCTCAAGATCATGTCGATCGGCTTCCTGGTGGACGCCGGCACGGCGATGATCTGGCGCGGGCCGATGGTGATGTCGGCGCTGACCCAGATGCTGACCGAGGTCGCCTGGGGCGAGCTCGATGTGCTGGTCGTCGACATGCCGCCCGGCACCGGCGACGCGCAGCTCACCATGGCGCAGCGCGTGAAGCTCTCGGGCGCCGTCATCGTCTCGACCCCGCAGGACCTCGCGCTTGCCGACGCTCGGCGCGGCGTCGCGATGTTCCGCAAGGTCGACGTGCCGATCCTCGGGATCGTCGAGAACATGAGCTACTACTGCTGCCCGAACTGCGGCCATCGGGCCGATTTGTTCGGCCATGGCGGCGCAAGGGCCGAGGCGCAGGCGATGGGCGCGCCCTTCCTCGGCGAGATCCCGCTCGCGCTCGCCATCCGCGAGACCTCGGACGCCGGCTCCCCGATCGTCGCGCAGCAGCCGGACGGCGAGCACGCCAAAGCCTATGGCGCGATCGCGGAGGCGGTCTGGAAGCGGCTCTCCACCGGCGCGCCGGGCCGCGCCGCGCCGCGGATCGTGATCGAGCGGTAGGACGGCCCTCGTCTTGCGGTCGTCTCGGCCGGGCGACATGTCCGGCCGATGTGCGGTCCGGCTCGACTTATCTGTCTCCTCCTCGCGACGGCGGCGCCGGCGTCCGCACGCGCCGACGACGCCGCGCTATGGCGGGCGCTCGCCTCGGGCGGGCATGTCGCGCTGATGCGGCACGCCACGGCGCCCGGCGTCGGCGATCCGCCCGGCTTCCGGCTCGGGGACTGCTCGACCCAAAGGAACCTAAGCGCGGCCGGCCGCGAAGAGGCGCGCGCCGTCGGCGAGCGCTTCCGCCGGAACGGCGTGGCGGCGCGCAAGGTCGCGACAAGCCAATGGTGCCGCGCCCGCGACACCGCGGCCGAGATGGCGATCGGACCGGTGGTCGAGGAGCCGCGCGTCAATTCCTTCTTCGACGCCGGCGACCGCCAGGGCCCTGTCGCGGCGTCGCGTGAGGCCGTGCTTGAGGCGCTGACGCCGGGGCCGGTCACCGTCTTCGTGACCCATCAGGTCAACGTCACGGCGCTGACGGGCGCATATCCGGCGTCCGGCGAGATCGTGGTCGTGCGGAAGAAGGGCGAGGAACTTGAGGTCGTCGGAACGCTGAAGCCGTAGAGCTCAGGCGCCGGCGCGCTCGGCGACCCGGAGCGGTTCGGGCAGCGCCGCGGGCTCGCTCAGGCCGCGGCCGCGGGACGGCTCCTCTGTTTCGGCCGCCTCGACGATCGCGTCCGCCACCTCGTCGAGCCGCTTGCGCAGTTCCGCGAGCTCGGCCGCGGCGGGGAGGGGAGCCGTGACTGCGGCGGCCGGCTGCGGGCTCGCGGCGAGCGGCGGCTCGTCGGCGGAGCCGCCGAACGGCGTCTCCGCGCGAGGCAAATGGGGACGCGCCGCAGGCGACTTGCCGTCGGCCCTGGCCGACGACGTCTGGGCCTGCCTGGCCGCAGGCTGTTGTCCGGAGACCGCCGCCAGCCGGTCGCGGAGCGCGCGGATCTCGGCCTCCCGGGCGGACGACTCGACGCGCGCCTGCTCGGTCGCCCGGCGGGCGGCCGAGGCGTCCGGGCGGGCGGCCTGAAGGTCGCGCGCGGCGGCGTCGGCGGCGGCTCG
Source organism: Hansschlegelia zhihuaiae (assembly GCF_004103825.1). Lineage (GTDB taxonomy): Bacteria > Pseudomonadota > Alphaproteobacteria > Rhizobiales > Methylopilaceae > Methylopila > Methylopila zhihuaiae. The sequence goes on along the minus strand of NZ_RYFI01000001.1, from coordinate 116,242 downwards.
CGCCTCCTTCAGCGCGTCATAGGCGGCGGCCGCCTCCTCGCCCGACTTGTCGCGTTCGCCGCGCATCCGGGCGCCTTCGGCCACCAGCAGGTCGATCTGCGATCTCAGGTCGGCGATGTCGGCGAGATGGCCGAGCTCGGTCGAGCGCGCGCGCGCCGATTCGACGCGGTCGCGGGTCGCGTCGCCCATCGTGCGCTCGGCCTTGCGCTCGACCTGGCGCATCGTCATGGCGTGCTCGGCGCGTAAGCGATCCTGCGCCGCGACGATCTCGCCGGCGGAGATCGGAAGCCGGTCGATGAGCCGCTTGGTGGTGAGCCTCACGGCGCGCCGCCAGAACACCGGAAGGAACAGCAGACCGGCCAGCGCGGCGAGCAGGGCCCCGAGTGAGGCGTAGAGAATCGGCTCGACCATTCAGGCTCGCTTGGCGCTTGTGCGCGGCTGGACTGACCCCTCGGACCGGATGTCCCGCGGGGCGAGGACGGCGCGCTCAGGATGGCACAGCCGCTGGGCCGCGCCAAGCAAGGCGGGGCGGCGGACGGGCCGCCCCGAGGTATCTCAGAACGGATTCCAGGTCGAGCGGTCGGTGAACTTCAGATAGCCGACATTGACGCCGAGCCGGGCGCCGAGCCCGGTGCGGATCGGCACCAGCACGACGTTGTAGTCCTTGAGCGCCGTCATGCCGACGCCGCCGACCAGATAGGCCGAGCCGTTGATCCCGACGAAGCGCGAGAACAGCGCCTCCGGCGAGTTCAGATTGTAGACCAGGATCATCGTGCGGGCGCCGTCGCCGCCGAAGTCGAAGCCGAGCGAAGGCCCCTGCCAGTAGACGTGGCGGTCGCCTTCGCCGCCGCGCGTGAACAGCTTGCCCTCGCCGTAGCGCAGGCCCCCGACGAAGGCGCCGGAGCCTTCCTCGCCGAGGATGTAGGCGTCGGGCTCGCCCCAGATCGAATTCGCCTTCTCGACGACGCTCGCGAGGCCGCGTGTGGTCGAGCCGAAGAACGAGTGCCCCCGTTCGACGATTTCGCCCGCCGAATAGGTGTTGCGGGGCGACCCGTAGTCGCCTTCCGAGTAGGCCGCGTTGGTGGCGCGCGGGCCGCCGTTCTGGGCGGCGGCCGCGGTCGGCAGCGCGAGCGCGGCGCCGATGGCGAGGCCCGCGACAAGCGTCTTCCAGTTCATCGCGTCGTCCTTTTTCTCGCGCGTGACGTGAGGCCTGCTCCGGCCGCAAATCGCGCAGATAGGAACAATTTGAGCGATCGACTTTACTGGAAGGTGAACGCGCCTTGATTAGACGAAGGAAGGCAGGCGAGCCGCGCGCAAGACGCGGTCGGGGGACGGCGGGAATGAGTCTGATCAATCTGGCCAAGGCCGCGGCCTTGAGCCTCGGCGTCGCGTTGTTCCCCTTCGCCGCCGATGCGCTGCCGGGTCTCACCGAACGCGTCGTCTCCGACCCGGCGACCGGCGTCGCGCTCTATGGCTATGACCCGGTCGCCTATTTCACCGAAGGCCGGCCGGTGCGCGGCCGCAGCGACGTCGAGACGGAGTGGAACGGCGCGGCCTGGCGCTTCGCGAGCGAGGCCAACCGCGCCGCCTTCCTCTCTGCGCCGGAGGTCTACGCTCCGCGCTTCGGCGGCTACGATCCCGCTGGCGTCGCGCGCGGGCTCGCGGTCGCCGGCCATCCTCTGCTGTTCCGCGTCGAGCGGGACCGGCTCTATCTGTTCCGCTCCCGCTCGGAGCGCGACGCCTTCGCGGGTCCTGGAGAAGCCGACGTCGCATGGCCCAAGGTCGCGGCCGAACTGGTCGTCAACTAACGTGCAACGGTTCAGCGCCGGCCCCAGGCTACGAAGGCGCCGTTCCTGAACCCCGTCTCCGACTTTCCATAGCCGAACTCCGATCCGTCCGGCTTCAGCACGACGCCGCCGGCCGCTGCGAGCACGGCGTGGCCGGCCGCGGTGTCCCACTCCATGGTCGGACCGAATCGCGGATAGACGTCGGCCTCGCCTTCGGCCACCAGGCAGAATTTGAGCGATGAACCGGCCGAGCGGCGGTTCGCCACCTTGAGCGAGGCAAGAAACTCCTCGGTCGCCGGATCGGCGTGGCTGCGGCTCGCGACGGCGCAGAGGCCGGCCTCCGGCGCCGGGCGCACGGCGATCGGCCGATAGGCGTCCTGCGCCGGCTCCGCCCTGAGGTCGGCCCGCGCAGTCTTCGCGCCGAGCCCTTCGGCGCCGAGCCAGATCGCGCCGAGCGCCGGCGCGAACACGCAGCCGAGCACCGGCCGGCCGCCGTCGACGAGCCCGACATTGACCGTGAACTCGCCGTTGCGGGCCAGGAATTCGCGGGTGCCGTCGAGCGGGTCGACCAGCAGGAAGGTCTCGGGCGCGGCCTCCGGCGTGCCGTCGCGGGAGGCGGCCTCCTCGGCGATGACGGGCATGTTCGGGAACAGCGCCGCAAGGCCGGAGATGAGAATCGCTTCGGCGCGTTCGTCGGCGTCTGTCACGGGGCTGCGGTCGTCCTTCGCGCGCGACGCGATCTCCGGTCCCTCATAGACGTCGAGAATCGCGCGGCCGGCCTCGACCGCGAGCGCGGCGAGCGCGGCGAGGAGCTTGGCGTCGCGGGCGGCGTCGTGCATGGAGCGTCTCCGGATGGGATCGGCGGCGCGACGGCGGCGCGCCTTGAGGCGACGGAGCGCAGCGTGTATCAGGCTGAGACGCTGCGGGCAGCCGGATTCTCATCCGCTGCGGCGCGACCCAAAGCCTCTCCGGGAGCCGCGATGTCAACCTCCGATGGGACGCCCCCGGGCGGCGTCATCACGCTCGATGGCCTCGATCTCGCCGCGCTGGTGGCGAGCCGTGTCTGCCACGACGTCATCAGTCCGGTCGGCGCCATCGTCAATGGCCTCGAGATCCTCGAGGACGAGAAGGACGAGGGCATGCGCGGCTTCGCCTTCGACCTGATCAAGAAGAGCGCGGCCCAGGCCTCGGCGCGGCTGCAGTTCTGCCGAATCGCTTTCGGCGCGGCGGGCTCGGCCGCGGCCCAGCTCGACCTCGGCGACGCCGAGCAGGTCGCCCGCGGCTTCGTCGAGGACCAGAAGACGAAGCTCGTCTGGGAGACGCCTCGCCAGCTGCTCGCCAAGAACAAGGTGAAGCTTCTTCTCAACCTCGTGCTGGTGGCCGCGACCACGATCCCGCGCGGCGGAGAGATCAGAGTGACGTCGGCCGGCGAGGGCGACGCCACAGAATTCGAGCTGACCACCACCGGCCCGAGCGCGCGGGTGCCCGCCAATGTGCTCGATTTGCTGGCCGGCCGCGCGCCTGAAGACCGTGTCGACGCCCACGTCATCCAGCCCTTCTATGCGGGGCTCGTGGCCCGCGCCGCGGGCATGTCGGTCACCATCGAGTCCGAGGTCGAGGGCGAAAAGGTCGTGACCCGGGCGAGGCCGGTTTAAGCCTCAGCTATAGCGATCGAGGCTGCCGATCGCTCAACCATCCGTTATGCATTTCACGGCACTATCACCCATGGCCGGCCGCGTGACGTCCGCGCCTGGGGGGACGTGCGTTGGACGACTTGCTGCGGGATTTTCTGACCGAGACCGCCGAGAATCTTGATCTCGTCGACGTCGAGCTCGTGCGTTTCGAGCAGGAGCCCGACAACGCCAAGATCCTCGGCAACATCTTCCGCCTCGTCCACACCGTGAAGGGGACCTGCGGGTTCCTCGGCCTGCCGCGCCTCGAGGCGCTGGCGCACGCCGCCGAGACGCTGATGGGCAAGTTCCGCTCCGGCGCGCTCGCGACGCCGGACGCCGTGACGCTGATCCTCGCCGCGATCGACCGGATCAAGGAGCTGCTCGCCGACCTCGAGCGCGCCGGGGTCGAGCCGGACGGCGACGACCAGGATCTCGTCTCCGAGCTCGAGCACGCCGCCGCGCAGGCGGAGGCCGCGCCCAAGGCGGAGCCGGCCGCGCCGCAGCTCAACGCTCTCGGCAGAGAACTGCGGCCCGGAGAGGTTTCGCTCGAAGAGCTCGAGCGCGCATTCCAGGAGACGCCCGGACCCGAGCTGCCGGCGCCGACGCCGAAGCTGGTCGCGGTCGCGCAGGCCCCCGCGTCCGGCGACGAGAAGGTCGAAGGCGGCGTCGCGGGCCAGACCATCCGCGTCGGGGTCGACACGCTCGATCGCCTGATGACGATGGTTTCCGAGCTGGTGCTGACCCGCAATCAGCTGATGGACATCGTCCGGCGCCAGGGCGAGAACGGCTTCGGCCTGCCGCTGCAGCGGCTCTCCCACGTCACCGCCGAGCTGCAGGAGGGCGTCATGAAGACGCGCATGCAGCCGATCGGCGCCGCATGGCGCGCGCTGCCGCGGCTCGTGCGCGACCTCGCCTCCGACCTCGGAAAGAAGATCGAGCTCGTGACCTCGGGCGCCGACGCCGAGCTCGACCGCCAGGTGCTCGACCTCATCAAGGACCCGCTGACCCATATGGTCCGCAACTGCGCGGACCACGGGCTCGAGACGCCGGCCGAGCGCGTCGCCGCCGGCAAGTCCGAGATCGGAACGATCCGGCTGTCCGCCTTCCATCAGGGCGGCTACGTGATCGTCGAGATCGCCGACGACGGGCGCGGCCTGAACATCGAGAAGATCAAGAAGAAGGCGATCTCCAACGGTCTCGCCAGCGCGGCCGAGATCGAGAAGATGCCCGAGGCGCAGATCCTGCGCTTCATCTTCGCGCCGGGATTCTCCACGGCCGAACAGGTCACGAGCGTGTCGGGCCGCGGCGTCGGCATGGACGTGGTGCGCTCGAACATCGAGCAGATCGGCGGTTCGATCGACCTCCGCTCGACGCCGGGCAAGGGCTCGGCGGTCGTCATCCGCATCCCGCTCACCCTCGCCATCATCCCGGCTCTGACCGTCAAGGCCGGCGCGGAAGTGTTCGCGATCCCGCAGCTCGCCGTCCTCGAGCTCGTCCATGCGCGCCCCGGCGGCGAGCACCGGATCGAGCGGATCGGCGACGCGGCGCTGCTTCGGCTGCGCGACCGGCTGCTGCCGCTGGTCAAACTCGGCAGCCTGCTGGGCGTCGACGAGCCCGCCGAGGACGACGCTTTCATCGTCGTGACCCAGGCCGGCGACGAAGCCTTCGGCATCGTGGTCGACGACGTGCTCCACACCGAGGAGATCGTGGTCAAGCCGATGGCGTCGCGGATGAAGGGCATCCCGCTGTTCGCCGGCACCACGATCCTCGGCGACGGTTCGGTGATCCTGATCCTCGACCCGAACGGCGTCGCCCAGGCGATCGGCCCGGCGGCCCGCCAGGACGCCCGGTTCTCGCAGGCCGCCTCGGCGCAGGACGCGGCCGAGACCGGTTCGGTCGTCCCGCTGCTGCTGTTCCGCGCCGGCGCCGAGGCGCCGAAGGCGGTGCCGCTCGCGCTCGTCACCCGCCTCGAGATGATCGACGTGCGGAAGGTCGAAGTCGCCGACGGCCGCATGCTCGCGCAGTATCGCGGCGGCCTGATGCCGCTGGTTCCGGCGGGCGTCGGCGTCTCGCTCAAGACCGAGGGCGACCAGCCGCTGCTGGTGTTCGTCGATGACGGCCGCTCGGTCGGCCTGATCGTCGACGAGATCCTCGACATCGTCGAGCAGCGGATCGAGATCGGCGTTTCGTCGATCGTCGAGGGCACGCTCGGGACCGCCGTGATCGCAGGCCGCGCGACCGAGATCGTCGACGTCGCCCACTACCTCACCCTCGCCTTCGACGACTGGCTGAGGCGCAAGGACCGGCCGGCCGACACCGGCGCCCAGCCGACCGTGATGCTGGTCGACGACAGCGCGTTCTTCCGCAACATGCTGACGCCGGTGCTGACCGCGGCGGGATACCGCGTCACGCCGGTCGATTCCGGCGCGGCCGCCCTCGACCTGATCCAGCGCGGCCGCCGCTACGACATCGTGGTCTCGGACATCGAGATGCCGGAGATGGACGGC
>NZ_RYFI01000001.1:90536-110229 GCF_004103825.1 Hansschlegelia zhihuaiae | reverse complement strand
CTCGCGGAGCCGCTCGCGGCGGGCGTCCCGATCCTCGCTTTGTCGTCGCTCGCCGCCTCGAACGTGGTGCAGCGCGCCCGGCAGGCGGGCTTCAGCGAATATGTCGCGAAGTTCGATCGCCCCGGCCTGATCGAGGCGCTGAAGGTCCACGCGCCCGCCTACAGGAACGCAGCATGAGCTCGGCCGAGGATCGTCGCTCCTACGTCACCGTCGAGATCGCCGACCAGGCCTTCGGCATCCCGATCGGCCGGGTGCGCGAGGTGTTCGCGCCCGAGCGCCTGACGCGCGTGCCGCTGTCGTCCTCCGAGATCGCGGGCGTCCTGAACCTGCGCGGCCGCATCATGACGGCGATCGACATGCGTCGGCGGCTCGGCATGCCGGCGGCGGACGCCGACGCCCGGCCGATGGCGATTGGCGTCGACCACAAGTCCGAGGCCTTCGCGCTGCTGGTCGACCGGCCGGGCGATGTGGTCGATCTCGACCGCTCGGCGCTCGAAACGCCGCCCGCGACGCTCGACCCGAGCTGGGCCGGCCTCGTCGAGGGCGTGCATCGCCAGGAAAACCGCCTTCTGCTCATCCTCGACGTCGACCGCGCGCTCGCGGCGGCCGACGCCGACCTCGCCGCCTGAGCCCCCCGCTGTCGGGCGAATACCGGAGCCGCAGCCATGAAGCATTGCCTCGTCGTCGATGACTCGAGCGTCATCCGCAAGGTCGCCCGCCGCATCCTCGAGAGCCACGAGATGCGGATCTCGGAGGCCGAGAACGGCCAGAGCGCGCTCGCGCTCTGCAAGCAGGCGATGCCCGACGGCATTCTGCTCGACTGGAACATGCCCGTGATGGACGGCTTCGACTTCCTGAGCGAGCTCAGGTCGCTGCCCGGCGGCGACATGCCGAAGGTCGTGTTCTGCACGACCGAGAACGACGTCGCCCATATCACCCGCGCGATGCGCGCCGGGGCCGACGAATACGTCATGAAGCCGTTCGACAGCGAGATCATCGCGTCCAAATTCGCCGAGGTCGGGCTGCTCTGAACCACGACCCCGGCGCGAGCGCCCACATGGCCATAGCGGCAGCGTCCGATCCGTCCGACCTCATCCGCGTGATGATCGTCGACGATTCAGTGTTCGTCCGGGGTCTTGCGGCCCGCTGGATTTCCGAAGAGGACGGCGTCGAGGTCGTCGCGAGCTGCCGCTCCGGCCTGCAGGCGATCTCGGGCTTCGCGGCGGCGCGGCCCGACGTCGTCATCCTCGATGTCGAGATGCCCGACATGGACGGCGTCCAAGCGCTCCCGCTGCTGCTTGCGGCGAAGCCCGGCCTCGCCGTGATCATGAATTCGAGCTTCACGACGCATGGCGCCGACCTGTCGCTGCGGTGCCTCGCGCTCGGCGCGGCCGACGTGCTGGCGAAGCCCTCGAAGGCGTCGGGCTCGCCCGACGAGTACCGCCGCGACCTGATGGCCAAGGTGCGCGCGCTTGGACCGGCCGCCCGCCGCCGCGCCGGCCAGGCGGCGGTCGCCGCGCCCAAGGACGTCCCGCGCGCGCCTCGCCAAAAGCCGATCCCCGCGCCTGCCGCCGCGCCGGCGGTCGGGGCCTCCAGATCCGGCGCCTCGCAGATCCGCGCGATCGCGATCGGATCCTCGACCGGCGGCCCGCAGGCGCTCGCCGAAGTGCTGAGAGCCCTGAAGCCCGCAGCCGCGCATGCTCCGATCGTGATCGTCCAGCATATGCCGGCAGGCTTCACCGCGACCCTCGCCAAACACCTCACGGAGACCAGCGGCTTCCCGGTCCGGGAGGCCATGGACGGCGATCCGATCCTTTCGGGGACGGCCTATGTCGCGCCCGGCGGACGACATTTCTCGCTTGATCTCGACGGCTCCCGCGCCGTCGCCCGCATCGAGGACGGAGCGCCGATCAATTTCTGCAAGCCTTCGGTCGACCCGCTGTTCCGGTCGGCGGAGCGCATCTTCAAATCTGGCCTCGCCGCGGTCGTGCTCACCGGCATGGGCAGCGACGGCGCGAGCGCCGTTCCGTCGATCGCGGCCTCGGGCGGACGGGTGATCGCCCAGGACGAGGCGTCGAGCGTGGTGTGGGGCATGCCGGGCGCTGCGGTCGCGACCGGCGCCTGCGCCGAGGTGCTGCCGCTCAAGGAGATCGGGCCATGGCTGGTCCGCGAGACCCTCAGGGGACGTCGATGACGCCGATTCAGTTCGCCTCGCTCGCGCGCTTCCTGAAGGAACGCTCCGGGCTCGTGCTCGGCGAGGACAAGCGATATCTGGCCGAGGCCCGCCTTGGCCCGGTCGCCCGGTCGCGCGGCGTCGCCTCGCTCGGCGCGCTGGTTGACCTGCTGGCGCGCGGCGGCGACCTCGATCTCGCCCAGGCCGTCACAGAAGCGATGACCACCAACGAGACCTACTTCTTTCGGGACGGCGCGCCGTTCCAGCGACTGACCGAGGAGGTGCTGCCGAAGCTGATCGCGGCGCGCGCCGCGGAGAAGCGCCTGCGCTTCTGGTCGGCGGCCTGCTCGTCCGGGCAGGAGGCCTATTCGCTCGCCATGCTGCTGGCCGAGCGTTCGCACCTGCTGAAGGACTGGCGCGTCGAGATCGTCGCGACCGACCTGTCGAGCGACGTGGTGAACCGCGCCAAGGAGGGGCTGTTCTCCCAGTTCGAGGTGCAGCGCGGCCTGCCGATCAAGCTGCTGCTCAAGCACTTCGTGCAGGAAGGGGACCGCTGGCGGATCGAGCCGGCGCTGCGCCAGCAGGTCCAGTTCCGCACCCTGAACCTGCTGCGCGACTTCTCCTCGCTCGGCCGCTTCGACGTCGTGTTCTGCCGCAACGTGCTGATCTATTTCGACGACGTCGCGAAAGCGGACGTGCTGGAACGCCTTTCGCGCCAGATAGCTCCGGACGGCGCGCTGGTGCTCGGCGCCGCCGAGACGACGATCGGGCTGACGACCAGCTTCCAGCCTTCCCCTGGTCGCGGCGGCGTTCATTACCGCGTCCCGGAGAAGACCGAACGCCCCGTGATCGCAGCGGCGGCGCTCGCCGCCGACCGCCCGCCGCTGTCCGTCGTCGGAAGCGCGGGCTGGCGCTGACGCGTCGCGGCGTCGCTCACGCGAACCTCGCCGACCGCGCAACGAAAAACCCCGCGCCGAGGCGCGGGGTCCCAAACGACGATCGCGGCCCGGCGGATCAGCCGGCGGCGCGCATGTCCTCGGAGGGCTCGCGCAGCACGTAGCCGCGGCCCCAGACCGTCTCGATGTAGTTCTTGCCGTTGGTGGCGTTGGCGAGCTTCTTCCGGAGCTTGCAGATGAAGACGTCGATGATCTTCAGCTCCGGCTCGTCCATGCCGCCATAGAGATGGTTGAGGAACATCTCCTTGGTGAGCGTCGAGCCTTTGCGCAGGCTCAGAAGCTCGAGCATCTGGTATTCCTTGCCCGTCAGATGGACCCGGGCGCCGCCGACTTCGACGGTCTTGGTGTCGAGATTGACGATCAGGTCGCCGGTCGAGATCACCGACTGGGCGTGGCCCTTCGAGCGGCGCACGATGGCGTGGATGCGGGCGACGAGCTCGTCCTTGTGGAACGGCTTCGTCATGTAGTCGTCGGCGCCGACGCCGAGCCCGCGGACCTTGTCCTCGATGCCGGCGAGGCCGGACAGGATCAGGATGGGCGTCTTGATCTTCGCGACCCGCAGCGCGCGGAGCACCTCGTAGCCCGACATGTCGGGCAGGTTCAGGTCGAGAAGGATGATGTCGTAGTCGTAGAGCTTGCCGAGGTCGATGCCTTCTTCGCCGAGCTCGGTCGTATAAACGTTGAAGCTCTCGGACTTCAGCATCAATTCGATGCTTTGGGCCGTCGATCTGTCGTCTTCTATGAGAAGAACGCGCATGCGTATCCTCCACCGATGCCCGCATGACCTGCCCTGGCGGCGCCGGGCGGTACGGTGAACCGATCGTTTCCAGTCCGATTCAAGCTTAACGGCGAAAGGTTAACAGAATGTGATTCGCTGCCGCAAGCTCGATCTCGGTTCGCCCCAAAAATCACGTAACCTATTCACACAAAACGTCTTTTGGACAATTAGTCAGCTGGTCTCATTTCTTAAGAAACAAAGCTAACTGATTCATCCGACTCAACGTTTCAGGCGGAGTCACGGTTTCCGGAGCCTTAAGGTTCAGGGCCATGATTGGGCGTTTCGGTAAATGAAGAGTTACCCTGTCCACAGGGTTCTCCGTGATTCGACGAGGTCTTCCGCCGATGGGCGCGATGCGCGGGCTGCTGCAGACCGTCGAGGCCGTTCCCGACAGGCAGGTCTACGGCCGGGTGGTGGGCGTGCGCGGCCTTCTGGTCGAGGTCGCCGGGCCGCTCTCCGCGATGGCGATCGGCGGCCGCGTCGTGATCGAGGACGCGACCGGTCGCGAGACGCCCTGCGAGGTGCTGGGCTTCCAGGGCGAGCGCGCTCTGCTGATGCCGTTCGCGCCGCTCGAAGGCGTGCGGCGGGGCTGCCGAGCCGTGGTGGGCTCGGCGGAGCCCGGCGTTCGGCCGTCGCGCAAATGGCTTGGCCGGGTGGTGGACGCAATGGGCGCCCCGATCGACGGCAAGGGCCCGCTCGAGCAGGGGCCGCTGGTCTACCCCTACCGCAACTCGCCGCCCCCGGCCCATGCGCGCAAGCGCGTCGGGGCGCCGCTCGACCTCGGCGTCCGCGCGCTCAACGCCTTTCTGACCTGCTGCCGCGGCCAGCGCATGGGCGTGTTCGCGGGCTCCGGTGTCGGAAAATCGGTGCTGCTCGCGATGCTGGCGCGCAACGCCGCCGCCGACGTCGCGGTCATCGGGCTGGTCGGCGAGCGCGGCCGCGAGGTCCAGGAGTTCCTGCAGGACGACCTCGGGGAAGCCGGACTGTCCCGGTCCGTCGTCGTGGTCGCGACCTCCGACGAGCCGGCGCTGAAGCGCCGCCAGGCCGCCTATCTGACGCTCGCGCTCACGGAATATTTCCGCGACGAGGGCGACGACGTGCTCTGCATGATGGACTCGGTGACCCGCTTCGCCATGGCGCAGCGCGAGATCGGGCTCTCGACCGGCGAGCCGCCGACCGCCAAGGGCTACACGCCGACCGTCTTCGCCGAACTGCCGCGGCTGCTGGAGCGCGCGGGGCCGGGCATGGGCGAGGGGACGGCGACCGGGCTGTTCACCGTGCTGGTCGACGGCGACGACCACAATGAGCCCGTCGCCGACGCGGTGCGCGGCATCCTGGACGGCCATATCGTGATGGAGCGATCGATCGCCGAGCGCGGCCGCTATCCGGCGATCAACGTGCTGAAGTCCGTTTCGCGCACTCTGCCGAGGGCGACGCCCGAGGAGGAGCGCCCTTTCGTCGCCGAGGCGCGGCGCGTGATGGCGACCTATTCGGACATGGAGGAGCTGATCCGTCTCGGGGCCTACCGCCCTGGCTCGAGCGCCGAGGTCGACGACGCGATCGCTTTGCACGAGCCGCTCGAGCGTTTCCTCGCCCAGGGTAAGGAAGAAGCAACCCGTCTGGGTGAGGCTTATGCGCAACTCCGCTCGATCTTAAGCGTGGCGGATACCGGTCGCTAACCGGTGGCGTGCTGAGATGCCGACATGAAGTCCAGAGACACACTCATCCGGCTGAAGCGCTTTCAGGTCGACGAGAAGCGTCGTCAGGTCGCTCAGATCGAGACGATGATCGCCGAGTTCGAGCGCATGGCGGCCGACCTCGACCGCGAGATCCTGCACGAGCAGGAACGCGCGGGCATTCACGACATCGGGCATTACGCCTATCCGACCTACGCCAAGGCGGCGATGGGCCGGCGGGACAATCTGAAGCGCTCGGCCGACGAACTGGCCGGGCAGCTGACGGACGCCCAGGACGCGCTGGCCGCGGCCTTCGAGGAGCTCAAGAAAGTCGAGCTGCTGGAGGAGCGGGGCGCGTCGCGCGATCGCATCGCGGAGGGCTCGCGGGAGCAGGCCGAACTCGACCGCATCGCGCTGTCGGGGCGCGGCGACCTGCACCCCTTCTGAATCGAATCGGCGCTTGCTACGGCCGCATCGCCGGAACCCGCGCGCGGCCCGCCAAAGCCAATCCCACATTTGACCGATAGATGCCGGCCGCGCGTGCATTTGGCGCCGCGCGGCGCGTCGCTCAGCGACGCAGGACCGGCGCCTCCGTCCGCAGCTCCGCCGAGGCGGCCGGCTTCTGCGGAGCCGCGGGCGTTTTCGAGCGAGCGGACGGCAGCGGGCCCGCTGCCGCGAGCGCCGGCGCCGTGTCGACCGCGATCACGCGCGGGCGCTGGCCTTCGGGGCCCTTCGCCTTGATCGAAGCCGTATCGCGAGGAGCGGGCATCGGGATAGCGGCAGCGGCCGAAGGCGCCGTGGGCGGCGCCACGGCGGCGGTCTGGACCTTCGCGGGCTCCTGCGGGCGGACAGCGGGACGCGGCGTGACCGAACCGGTGACGATCGGCAGGTCCCGCGGCCGCGGGATCGGCGCCGCTGAGGCGAGCGCGACGGGCGCGGCCTTCGGATCGATCGCACGAACCGGCGGCTGCACGCGGGCGGGCTGCGCCGAGGCGACGGCCTGGACCGGCGTGACGTCGCGCGCGACCGGCAGCGGCACGGCGGCGACATTGGCCACGGCCGACGCCGCGCCCCGGATGGGCGGCAGCGGCGGAATGGGCGCCGCCGGCGTCGCGGCGAAAGCGAGCTGCGTCTGGACCGGAGGAGCGGGCGGCGTCGGCGCCGCCGGACCCTGCGCCATGGCCCCCGTCGCCGGAGCGGGCGCCGGGTCCGTCTTCATCTTGCCGTCGCGGCCGAGGCCGATCGCGGTGAGCATGCCCCTGCGCTTGGCGTCGTAATAGTAGCCGCTGGCATAGAGCCGCACGGCGCGGTCGTGATTGCCGCCTGCCACCTTGTAGGCGCCGGCGAGATAGCGGACCCCGTAGGTCAGGTTGGTGTCGGCGTCGAGCAGGCCGGTCGGCGCGCCGCGATAGCCCATGGCGCGCGCGGTCGCGGGCTTGATCTGCATCATGCCGTAATGGCCGCGATGCAGCGCCGACGGATTGTACTTGCTCTCGCGGACGATCACCCGGCGGATCAGCGCCTCGGGCACGCCCGTCGTCGCCGAATGCTTGGCGATGACCGCGTCATACTGCGCGGGCGCCGCGCGCTCCGCGCAAGCCCCGCTCTGCGCGCAGGCCGCAGCAAGCGCAATTCCGATCGTCGCAGCCTTCAAAACCCCGTCCCCGCGCCGACGCACAAGCGCCTTAGGTCGCCCTTAAATGGGGCCAGAACGTGGCCCGCCAGATTTGGGACGCATTTCTCAGGCGCTGCGTGGTCATCCCAAGAGCTTTCGGCCGTTCACGGCTTTTGGTCCTTGAGCGTCAGTCGAGCGCCGGCTGGCCGCCGCGAAGCGTACGGATGGTCTCGCGCAGCCAGCGGTGCGCCGGGTCGTCGTCGAACGAGGAATGCCACAGCATCGAGATCGCGATGTCCGGCAGCTCGATCGGGGCCGGGCTGACGGCGAGCCCCATGTCGCCGGCGAAGAACAGCGCGACGCGGGAATGCATCGTCGCGATCACCGGCGCGGCCCGCACCACGAAGGGCACGGCGGTGAAGCGCGGGGAGGTGAGGGCGATCACGCGCTTGCGGCCGATCCTGGCGAGCGCGTCGTCCACGACGCCGTGCGGGCTCTCGACCAGGCTCGTCAGCACGTGGGGCAGGCGAACATAGTCGTCGAGCGAGATCGGAGGCGTCACGCCGACGAGCTCCGGATTGAAGATGCAGAGATAGTTGTCGCGATGGAGCAGGCGGCGCTTGTGATGCGTCCGGCCCTCCTCGAACAGCCCGATGCCGAGATCGACGCGGCCTGAATCCAAATCCTGCAGGATGCGGATGCGGTCGACGTTGCGCAGCAGGATGGTGACGCCCGGGGCGACCGCCCTGAGATGCGCGACCAGCCGCGGCATCAGCAGGACCTCGGTCGAGTCCGGAAGCCCGAGCGTGAAGACGCGCTCGGCCGTCGCCGGGTCGAACGGCTTCGGCGGAGCGACGATCGCTTCGACGTCGCGCAACGCGCGCCGCACCGGCTCGATCAGAGCGAGCGCCCGAGGCGTCGGCGTCATGCCGTCCGGCCCGCGCGTGAGCAAGTCGTCGCCGAACGCCGCGCGCAGGCGCCCGAGCGCGTGGCTCATCGCCGATTGGCCGAGGCTGACCCGCGCCGCAGCCCGCGTGACGCTGCGCTCCTCCATCAGCGCGTCGAACGCGACCAGCAGGTTGAGGTCGAGCCGGTTAAGATTAGTGTAATCGATAGCCATTATGCACGATATCGGTTTGATTAATGACGAAAGGCTAATCACATTGCGTCTCAAGACGCCACGGGGATCGGCCCCGCCGAGGCGGAATTCGAGGACTTCCCATGACCAACCGTATCGCCACCCTCAGTCTCGCAGCCGCGCTGGCGGCCCTCCCGGCCGTCGCCTTCGCGGGCGAGCTCGTCTCCACCGTCGACGCTCCGCAGGGCGAAACCGGCCGCACCCAGGCCGACCTCGTCGCGAGCTACAGCCCCGGCACGGTCGGCGCGATGCACTACGCGGTCGCCGGCGTCGCCACCAACGGCGCCGAGATCCAGAGCCAGGGCGGCCGCACGACCGCCGGCGCGGTCCGCTGGCGCGTCGAGGCGCAGCCAGGCTCGTAATCGACGACTTAGCCGAAAGGGCGCCGCGCCCGGCTGACCGCCGGGCGCGGCGTCCGTCTATCCGGCCGCTGCGCGAGGCCTATAATGCGCCAAGCGTAATTGAAACGGCCCCAAGAAGACCGTGCAGCCCACCGTCCGCCGTTCCGAAGACCTGTCCCGTCTGCTCGGCGCCTGCGCGGACGGCGACCGCGAGGCCTTCGCGCGCCTCTACCAGGCCAGCTCCGCGAAACTCTACGGCATCGCGCTGCGTATCTTGCGCCGGAGCGACCTCGCCGAAGAGGCCGTGCAGGACGCCTATGTCCGCATCTGGCGGCGGGCGTCCGATTTCGATCCGGCGCGCGCGTCGGCGGTCGCCTGGATGGCGGCCATCGCCCGCAACCGCGCCCTCGATATCGCGCGGCTCAAGACCGAGGCGCCCCTCGACGACGCCCCGAACGCGGGAGACGCGATCCTTGACGCCCCGAGCCCGGAGGCCGAGGCGGAGCTCAACGATGAGCTCCGGCGGCTCGCCGCATGCCTTGAAGAGCTTGAGAGCGACCGCAGGGAAGCTGTGCTTCTCGCCTATCGGTCGGGCTGGAGCCGGGAGGAACTCGCGGCTCGTTTCGGCCGTCCGGTCGGGACGCTGAAGACCTGGCTGCGTCGCAGCCTGATGAGCCTGAGGCGCTGCCTGGAGACATGAGCGCGACCGACGATACGGGCGAAGGCCTGGAGGGCCCGGACCGCGAGGGCGTGGCGGCCGAATATGCGCTCGGCACGCTGTCTGCGGTGGAGCGCGCCGAGGTCGCGTCGCGGCTCGATCTCGATCCGGAGCTCGCCGAGGCGGTCGCGCGCTGGGAGGCGAGGCTCGCGCCGCTCGCCTTCGCCGTTTCCGAGGTCGAGCCGCCAGCCGGGCTTTGGCCTGCGATCGAGCGCCGGGTCGCGGCGATCGCCGGGGGCGGCAGGCCGGCCCTGCATGTCGTCAAGGAAAGCGTCGCGACGCCGGAGGAGGAGCCGTCCGGCGCCTGGCGGATCTGGGCGATCGCCGCGACGATCGCGGCCGTGGCGCTCGGCGGCCTGTTCGTGCGCGAGCGGATGATGGAGCGGTCCATCCCGGGCGAGCCGCTGGTCGCCGCGCTCTCGGCCGACGGCAAGGGGCCGGCCTATCTGATCAGCGTCGATGTCGCGAAGCGCGAGCTCACCATACGGCGCGTCGGCGCAGAAACGCCGGCCGACCGCAGTCATGAGCTCTGGCTCGTCTCCGACAAGGTCGGCAAGCCGGTGTCGCTCGGCCTCGTCGGCGGCCAGGCGTCGAGGGCCGCGCTCGCCCAATACGACCCGGCGACCTTCGAGGCGGCGACCTACGCCGTCAGCCTTGAGCCGCGCGGCGGTTCGAAGACCGGGGCGCCGACCGGGCCGGTCCTGTGGTCGGGCAAGCTCGAGCCGCTGCCGAAGACCCCGTCCGCGCGCTGAGCGTCAGCGGCGGACGCCGGTCAGGCTCCGTGACGCCGGCGCCCCGAAGGTGCGGCGGAAGTCATGCGCGAAATGGGGCTGGTCGGCGAAGCCGGCCGCGTGGGCCGCGCCCGTCAGGTTCGCGCCGGCCACGACCTCCCCGATCGCGCGCCGCATGCGCGTCCAGGCCCGATAGCGACGGAACGGAGCCCCCACCTCCGCGGTGAACAGGTGCTGCAGCCGCGACGGCGACACGCCGAGGCTCTTGGAAAGATCGGCCAGCGACGGCGGATCGTCGTCCCGCTCGATCGCCGCGACCGCCGCCGCGACCCTTGGATCGATCGTCCGGCGCGCCTTCGGCCCCGCGAAGCCGACGACGTCGTCGAGCGCCTCGCCCGCCCAATGCAGGCTGTCGGGGTCCTCGTAGAGCGCGCGGGCGAGCGACCGCAGGTTAGACCGCCCGACCAGCGCGCCGCCGGTCTCCTCCACGTCGCGCATCAGCGGCGCGAAGATGTCGGCGCGCGCCGCGCTCGGCTCGACATAAAGCACCAGCACCGGCTCGAGACCGAGATGCAGCTCGTGCACGCCGCCGGCCGGCACCATGGCGGCGTCGCAGGACAGCCACGGACCGTCGCCCAATCTCAGCCCGAAGGGGCCGCCGAGCCCCGACAGGAACACCGGGGCGCCATGCTGGTGCGGCGCGTTGTAGTCGAGCGGGCCGACGAACAGCGTCCGGGCCGCGTCGAGTCGCCAGAGCGGCCGGTTCGGTTCGATCGGCGCAGCCGGTTCGTACAAGCAGCGTCACCCTTCGGAGGTTAGCTTCGCGGCGCCCGAAGACGCGAGGCGAGCGAGGCTAGCGATGTTCACCGACAAGGTCATCTGGACGAGGCGGCGCGCCATCGCCGCCGGCGGGGCGCTGACCGCGCCGCTGATCGTGGGCCGCGCCGCTGAACCGGCGCGGGCGGCGGCCGGGGCGACGGCGCGGCCGACGGAGCCCGTCTTCCGCCGGTTCCGGCTCGGCGGCTTCGAGCTCACCGCCGTCTCCGACGGCGTGGCGATGATCGACGGCCCCTGGCCGATCGTAGGGGAGGACCGCCCGAAGGAGGAGGTCGAAGCGTTGATGCGGGACAATCTCCTGCCGCCGTCCCGCTTCCAGCCCGGCTTCAGCCCGGTGGTGATCGACACCGGCCGCGAAAAGATCCTGATCGACGCCGGCAACGGCTCGCAGGGCTTTCTGCCGCCGCCGGCCGGCGGCCAGCTGGTCGCGAATCTCCGGGCGGCGGGAATCGCGTCGGAGCAGATCGACGTCGTCGCGCTCACCCATTGCCACGTGGACCATATCGGCGGGCTCGTGCAGACGGGCCGCGCGCAGTTTCCCAATGCGCGCTACGTCGTCGGCGAGACCGAGCACGCGTTCTGGAAGAGCGACGACCGGCTCTCCGCCGACAAGGGCTCGACGGAGTACAAATCCGCAGCCTTGTTCCGCGACATCACGCCGGCGCTCGGCGACCGCGTCAGCCTGGTGAAGCCGGGCGCCGACGTCGTTGCGGGCGTCTCGGCGGTCGCGGCCTTCGGACATACGCCGGGGCATCTCGGCTTCATGATCGAAAGCGGCGGGAAGCGGCTGCTGGTGTGGGGCGACTGCGCGCATCACGAGGTCGCCTCGCTCGCGCATCCCGAATGGAGCGCCTTCTTCGACATGGACAAGGAGGCGGGCCGCGCGACCCGGCGGCGGATCTACGACATGGCCGCGACCGAGCGCCTTCCGGTGCTCGGCTATCATACGTCGTTCCCGTCGGTCGGCTTCGTCGAGCGGGCGGGCGGGGCGTTCCGCTGGCTGCCGGTCACCTACCAGCTCGTCGAGTGACGTCGCCGGCGTCCGCGTTGACGGCGGAGCGAACTCCACGCCAGATCGCGCGATGCGCTTCCTGCTCCTCGCTTTGCTCAGCCTGAACGCCGGCTATGTCGACGCCGCGGGGTTCCTCGCCCTGCACGGCCTCTTCACCACCCACATCACGGGAAATTTCGTGACGCTCGGCGCCTCGCTGGCGTTCGGGGCGTCGGGCGTGTTGGCGAAGCTGCTCGCGCTGCCCCTGTTCTTCGCCGTGGTCTCGGCGGCGCGGATCGGGGACCGCGCCTGCGAGAAGCGCGGCTGGCCGTCGCTGCGGATCCTGTTCAGCCTGCAGGTCGCGCTGCTGGCTCTCGGAGCCCTGATCGCGGCGAAGCTCGGACCGTTTCCGGACGGCGACTCATGGCCCGCGCTCGGCGCCGGAGGCGCGCTCGTCGCCGCCATGGCGCTGCAGAACGCCGCCCACCGGACGTGGCTCACCAGCATGCCGCCCTCGACCATTCTGACCGGGCCGATCACGCAGATGACGATCGACGTCGCCGACCTGACGCTCGGCCTTCCGCCGGAGCGGCGCGCCGCGGCGAAGAGCCGTGCCGCGCCGATCGCGCTTGCGGTCGCGGCCTTCGCGACCGGCTGCGGCGCCGGCGCCCTCGGCTATGTGACGTTCAAGGAGCTCTGCCTCCTCGCGCCGCCCGCCCTGGCTCTCTTCGCTCTCTGCCTCGCGCGGCCCGAGATCGCCTGAGCGTGCTCACACGCTTCCCACCGTCTTCAGCCGCGCCCGCGCATGCACCTCGTTCTGCGACATCACGGGCGTCTGGTTGCGGAAGCGCTCGACGATCGAGCGCACGAAGGGCCGCGCGGAGGCGGAGGTGAGCAGCACCGGCGCCTCGCCGAGCTTCGCCGCCTCCTCGAAGGCGTCGCGTACGCCCACGACGAACTCCTGCAGCTTGGACGGCGCCATGGCGAGGCTCTTCTCCTCGCCGGTCCCGACGATCGACTCGGCGAAGGCCTGCTCCCAATGGGGCGAGAGCGCGATCAGCGGCACGTAGCCGCCCGGCGCCTGGTTCTGGGCGCAGAGCTGGCGCGAGAGCCTCGTCCGCACGTGCTCGACGATCTGCAGCGGCGAGCGCGTGAAGGCGACGGCCTCGGCGATCCCCTCCAGGATCGCCGACAGGTCGCGGATCGACACCCGCTCGGCGAGCAGCAGCTGCAGCACACGCTGCACCACGGTGGTCGAGACCTGGCTCGGGACGATCTCCTCGAGCAGCTTCTGCTGCTCCTTCGGCAGGTCCTTGAGCAGCTTGGAGACCTCCGCATAGGTCAGGAGGTCCGGCATGTTGGCCTTGACGATCTCGCTGAGATGAGTCGAGAGCACGGTGGTGGCGTCCACGACCGTGTAGCCGCGGATGTTGGCCTCCTCGCGCAGGCTGGGGTCGACCCAGGTGGCCGGCAGGCCGAAGGTCGGCTCGACCGTGTGGACGCCCGGCAGCCCGACCTGCTGGCCGGTCGGGTCCATCACCATGAACTGCGCCGGGTAGACCGAGCCGGTTCCGGACTCGACCTCCTTGACCTTGACCGAATAGGCGTTGGGGGCGAGCTGCAGATTGTCGACGAGGCGCACCTGCGGCATCACGAAGCCCATCTCGGCCGCGATGGTCTTTCTCAGCGCCTTGATCTGCTCGGTGAGCTTGTCGGAGCCGCCCGACGCGTCGACCAGCGGCAGCAGCGCGTAGCCGAGCTCGATCTTCATCTCGTCCATCTTGAGCGCGGCGGACGCCGGCTCTTCGGACGCCGTCGCGTCGCCCATGGCCTCGCTCACGGTCTTTGCGACGCGTTCGGCGTCCGCGACCCGGTGCGCCCTCTCGGCGCGCCAGGCGAGATAGGCGGCGCCCGCCGCGAGCCCCATGAAGGGGATCAGCGGGATGCCGGGCAGCAGCGCCATCACGGCCATCACGGCCGCCGCGAGCCCGAGCGCCTTCGGATAGCCTGAGAGCTGCCGGACCAGCGCCCGGTCGGCCGAGCCCGAGACGCCGGCCTTCGACACCAGCAGGCCCGCGGCGGTCGAGACGATCAGCGCCGGGATCTGGCTGACGAGGCCGTCGCCGATCGACAGCAGCGTGTAGGAATGCGCGGCCTCCGCGAAGCCGAGGCCATTCTGCGCGATGCCGACGATCATGCCGCCGATGACGGTGACGAACAGGATGAGCAGGCCCGCGATCGCGTCGCCGCGCACGAATTTCGAGGCGCCGTCCATCGCGCCGAAGAAGGTCGATTCGTCCTCGAGCTCCTTGCGCCGCGCCTTGGCGGTCGCCTCGTCGATCAGTCCGGCTGAAAGGTCGGCGTCGATCGCCATCTGCTTGCCCGGCATGGCGTCGAGGGTGAAGCGCGCCGCGACCTCGGCGATGCGGCCCGAACCCTTGGTGATGACGACGAAGTTCACGATCAGCAGGATCGAGAACACGATCACGCCGATCACGAAATTGCCGCCCATCACGAAGGAGCCGAAGGCCTCGATGACGTGGCCTGCGGCGTCCGTGCCCTCATGGCCATGGCCGAGGATGAGGCGCGTCGAGGCGAGGTTGAGCGACAGCCGCAGCATGGTCGCGACCAGCAGCACCGTCGGGAAGGCCGAGAACTCGAGCGGCTTCTCGATGAACAGCGCCGTCATCAGGATCAGCACAGACAGGATGATCGAGACCGCGAGCAGCAGGTCGAGCAGCAGCGGAGGCAGCGGGACGATCAGCACGCACAGGATGACCAGCACCCCGAGCGCGAGCCCGATGTCGCCGCGGCGCACCGTCTCCCAGGCGCTCAGCGCCATGTCCTTGAGATCGAGCCCGCCGAAGGCGGCGGGCCTCGCGGCGGCAGCGGGCTTGCCCCCGCCCGTCACCGTCACGTCCGACATGCCGCCCCCCAAATCTCGACGCAAAACGCCCGGCAGAAATTGCCGGGCGCATGGTTAGCGGGGGGTTAACGGGCGCCGGCGGGCCCGCGCGGAGGCCGACTCAGCTGAAAAAGTCGTAGTGGTCTGGGTGCTTGTCGATGTCCTTGAGCAGCTGCTTGATGCTCACGCCGACCAGGGTGATCTGGTCGAAGCCGCCCTCGTCGTCGCCGAAGAAGAACTGAATCTCCGGCTTTCCGTTCGACGAGGTCTCGCGCAGGTAATAGCCGTCGCGGTCGGCGTCGTTGATGTCGCCGCCCGCGTCGCGGTCCTGCAGGTCCTCGAGCCCGAAGCCGGTCAGGCTGAGGTCGAGACGGTCGCCCTGCTTGATCGAGAAATCGACGATCTGGTCCTGACCGTCGCCCGACATGTACACGAAGGTGTCCGCGCCCTTGCCGCCGCGGATCGAGAAATCGTCGCCGTCGCCGGCCACGATCGTGTCGTTCCCGCCGCCCCCGTCGATGTCGTCGCCGCCGCCGCGGCCGAAAAGGCGCTCCGCGTTCTTGCCCCCGGTCAATTCGTTGTCGTCGTTGTCGCCAAGGATGGTCTTCGCCATGTCTCTCTCCATTGCGGGCTCTCGGGGGCCGTCGTCGAGACGACGACGTCGTCTTCTTGTGACGTTATTGCGTCGATCGCCTTGTCTCGAGGTTTAGTCGGCAAAAAATTGTGGGCGCAGCCTGGGACGCGCTTGAGCTACCGTCAATTTTCAGCCGACAACTTGGAGCATCAAGGTTTTGCCGTTGACGGACAGGCTCTCGGCATGCTCGCAAGGAACGTCGCATATTGCGCGGATGACGAGCGGGCGCCCGCTCCATATATGCCGGGGCGCGGAGGCTTGGCGCTCCGCCAAGGGGAGCCGCCAGACCAATGTCCTTCCGCATCCTCGCCATCGCCGTGGTCGCAATCGTCGCGCCGATCGCCGCGGGGCTGCATTACGTGCTGCCGCGCCACGACGTGGTCCGCATCGTCAACACGGAGGTCCGGAGGGTCGACGCGTCCGGCAAGCCGATCGGCTCCGGCGACAATCCGGCGACGAGCCGGGACGTCTATTACGTCTACGCCGAAGACGTCGACGACCGCAGTCCGCGCGTCTACCGGAACGAGGACACCGGCTGGGGCTTCCCGTTCTACTTCAAGTTCAACAGCGCGGACGTCCAGGCGGTGGCGTCGTCGATCGCCGCCGAGCGCGGCGTGGCCCTCGTCACCAAATATGGCTGGCGGGCCCAGCTGTTCTCGTGGTTCCCGAACGCGGTGAGCGTGCGGCGCTGGGACCCCGCGGACACGGTCGTCCCGTGGTTCAACATCGTGTTCTTCACGCTGATCGCGATCGGCGCGGTGTGGCTCACCCTGAAAATGCGGCGCCGCGTCCGTTGAAAGTCGGCGAAGCTCTGTTACAGAACCCGGCGTCGGTCGTCCCGGCGTAAGGCCGTGATCTCACCGTTGTCCGAGCCGACCAAAGCGCGCGGCCGCCACCTCTCGCTTGGGACTGGACATGCCCGGCCTCGTGCTCCTTACGATCCAGGCCGTCATCTATTTCGGCGTGATGGCGGCGCTGCTGCGCGCCCGCAAGACCTATGGCGTGGGACTGTTCGTCTGCGCGCTCGGGGTGATGCACTTCCTCGAGACCTATCTCGCGGCGGTGTTCTTCATCGAGCTGCCGTTCGGTCTGCTGTCGCCCGGGTCGACGGTGCTGTTCTCCGGCAAGCTGATCATGTTCCTCATGCTCTACATCCGCGAGGATGCGGAGGTGGTGCGGCAGCCGATCTACGGGCTGCTGATCGGCAATCTGCTGCTCGTCGTGCTGGCGCTGGTGCTGCGCCTCCACACCGACGTCGTGCAGATGCCGGGCTACGCGCCCGACCTCAAATTCCTCGACCAGATCGGCGTGCTGATGGTCTGGGGCACGCTGCTGCTGTTCGTCGACTGCATCATGCTGATCCTGCTCTACGAGAAGCTGTCGTCGCTGTTCCGCCGGAACGCGCTGGCGAGCGCCTTCGTGGGCTCGGCCGCGGTGCTGACCTTCGACCAGCTCGCCTTCTTCCCCGTGCTGCACTGGGTCACGGGCACGCCCTTCTCGGCGCTCACCGGCGGCTGGGTGGCGAAGATGGGCGCGGCGGCGCTCTACAGCTTGATGCTCGCGGCCTATCTGCGTTTCGAGGCCGCGGACGGCCGCAAAGGCGGCCGTCCGATCGGCGACGTCTTCCAGGCCCTGACCTATCGCGGCCGCTACGAAGAGCTGCTCCGGCGCTCGCTGATCGACGAGCTTACCGGCGTGAGGAACAGGGCGGCCTTCGAGCAGGCCTGCCGGGATCGGCTGGAGCGGACGTCCGTCGACGCGCGGCCGCTTACGGTCGCGATGGCGGACATCGACCGCTTCAAGGAGATCAATGACGAACTCGGCCATGCGGCCGGCGACGCCGTTTTGCGCGCCGTCGGCCGGACGCTCGAGGCGCATGTGCGCGACGACGACCTGGTGTTCCGCTATGGCGGCGAGGAGTTCGTCATCCTGTTCCGCGACCTCGCGCATCGCGGCGGAATGGAGATCGCCGAGCGGCTGCGCGTCGCCATCGCCCAGGAGGTCGAGGCCGCGGGCGGGCGCAGGGTCACGGTCAGCCTCGGCGTGGCGAGCTCCGAATTTGGCGCCGGCGACCTGCGGGGCCTCCTGGCCAAGGCCGACAAGCGTCTCTACGAGGCCAAGCGCCTCGGCCGCGACCGCGTGGTGGGGGAGGCGGCGCCTGCGTGAGGCCCTGACGCGACGCTCAGTCTGAGCTCACCGCCTCGCCGGGTCGAGCGCCGGCATCGGGTAGCGCAGGTCGCCGTCGGACGGCATGGCGGCCCAGACGCCCCCGCGGCCGGGCGCGCGCGATCCCGCCTGCCTGTCGCGACGCGCGAGATAGGCGCGAGCCTCTTCGATTGCGCGGACATAGTCCACGGCCCCGGACTCGGAAGCCTCTGTCATCGTCATGGCGTCCTCACGCCGCCGCCACGCCGACCTGGGGCGGCGGCACCTCGAAGCCCTCGTCGTCGTACTGGTTGAGCTTGTTCCGGAGCGTCCGGATCGAGATGCCGAGGATGTTGGCCGCGTGGGTGCGGTTGCCGCGGGTATGGCCGAGCGTGTCGAAGATCAGGTCGCGCTCGACGTCGGCGAGCGTCCGGCCGACGAAGGAGCGGGTCACCTGCTCCGCGGTCTCGACCGCGCGGGCGGCCGGCCCCTGGGCCGCGATCGGCGCGCCGTCGGGCGTGCGGATCGCCTCGACGCCGATCTCGGGGCCGGAGGCGAGCAGCACCGCGCGGTGGATGGTGTTCTCGAGCTCGCGGACATTGCCGGCGAACCGAGCCCGCGCGAGTTCGCCGCGCGCCTCCGCCGAGAGCGGCCGTGGCGGGAAGCCGTTGATGCGGGCGTATTTGCTCGCGAAATGCGTCGCGAGCGCGAGCACGTCGGCGGGCCGCTCGCGCAAGGGGGGGATCTTCAGGTTCACGACGTTCAGCCGGTAGAGCAGGTCCTCGCGGAACGTCCCCTTGCGGACCTCCTCGGCGAGGATGCGGTTCGAGGTCGCGATCACGCGAATGTCGACCGGCACCGGCTTGCCGCCGCCGACGCGGTCGATGACCCGCTCCTGCAGCGCGCGCAGGAGCTTGGCCTGCAGCCTGACGTCCATCTCCGAGATCTCGTCGAGCAGCAGCGTGCCGCCGCTCGCCTCCTCGAACTTGCCGATGCGCCGCGCCGAGGCGCCGGTGAACGCGCCCTTCTCATGGCCGAACAGCTCGCTCTCGAGCAGCTGTTCGGGGATCGCCGCGCAGTTGACCGACACGAACGGCGCCTTGGCGCGCGGGCTCTTGGCGTGGACGTGACGGGCGAGCATCTCCTTGCCGCATCCGCTCTCGCCCGTGATCAGCACGCTCGCCGAGGACGCCGCGATCTGGGTCGCGAGCTGGACCAGCGAGACCATCGACGGGTCGCGGAACACCATGTCGCGCGAATCGTCGGCGACAGCAGCCAGCACCGCGGCGATCAGCTCCGGGTCGGGGGGGAGGGGGATGTACTCCTTGGCGCCCGCCCGAATCGCCGCGACCGCGGCGCGCGCGTCGTTGTCCACGCCGCAGGCCACCACCGGCACGTGGAAGCGCTCGCCTTCGAGCGCCTGGACGAGTTCGCCGACGTCGAGCGCGACGTCGATCATGATGAGGTCGGCGCCGCGGCCGGCGCGCAGGATCCTGAGCGCCTGGTCGACGCTCTCGGCGTGGGTCACGGCGGCGCCGCGGTCCATGGCGATGCGGGTCGCCGCGGTGAGCTGGCCCTTCAGATGGCCGACGATGGTGAGGCGCATGGGGCTCTCCTCTCCTGCTCTCAGGCCCTGTCGGGCTTGATGATCTCGGTCATGGTGACGCCGAGCTTCTCTTCGACGAGCACCACCTCGCCGCGCGCGACGAGCCGGTCGTTGACGTAGATGTCGATCGCCTCGCCGATCTTGCGGTCGAGCTCGATCACAGCGCCGGGCTTGAGCCGCATCAGCTGCTGCACCTCGAGCCTTGCTCGGCCGAGCACCGCCGAGACCGCGACGGGCACGTCGAACACCGCCTCGAGGTCGGCGGCGGCCCGCGGTTCCGAGCCGCCTTCTGCGCGCTTGTCCTGCTCGACCAGCGCGAGGTCGTCGCCCTGGTCGAGTTCGGGCAGCGGCATGGATTTGTCGGCGCTCATGGCTCCGTTCCCTGGTCGACCGCGGGATCGCGGATCTCGAATCTCTGCGCGATGGCGCGCTCTATCGCGGCGCCGATC
>NZ_RYFI01000001.1:4237-90404 GCF_004103825.1 Hansschlegelia zhihuaiae | reverse complement strand
AGCCGCGCTCCTGCGCCGCCGCCGATAGCAGGGCGCGCACGCCCTCGACGAAGTCCGGCGCGACGCGCGCGACGAAATGCGGGGCGCTGCGGAGCTCGACGAAGCAGGCCTCGGCGGCCGCCTCGATCTCCGCGAGCGGAAAGCGCGCGACGGCTGCGCCCGCCAGCTTCCTGGCGAAGGCGAGCGCGACCGAGACCGCGTCGCGCTCGATCCGGGCGTCGCGCGCCCCGGCCTCGGCGAGCGCCTGGGCGAGCCGCCCGCCGAGCGTCTCGATCGCGGCCGTGAGCCTTGCGGCGTCGGCCTCTCGCGCGGCCCTCCGTCCGTCCGCCTCGCCGCGCCGGTAGCCCGACGACTCGGCCTCGGCGATCGCCGCCTCGTGGTCGGCGAGCGGGACCATGTTCGGGCCGGGCGTCGGCTGCGCCTTCGGGGCGCCGAAGTCGGCGTCGAACAGGAAGCGGGCCGGGCGGGTCATGCGCGCCCCCGCGACGGCTGCGAGGCCTCAATAGACAAGCTCGTCCTCCCCCTTGCTCTTGGAGATCGCGAGCTTGCCGGCGGCCGCCAGATCCTTGGCGAGCCCGACGAGGCCGGCCTGGGCCTCGTCGACGTCGCGCAGGCGCACCGGCCCCATGTCCTCGATGTCGTCGGTCAGCATCTTGGCCGCCCGGCTCGACATGTTGCTCATCATGAATTCGCGCATCGACAGGCTGGCGCCCTTCAGAGCGACGGCGAGACGGTCGCGCGGCGCCTCCTGCAGCAGGGTCTGGATGCCGGCGGAATCGAGCTTCGCGAGGTCGTCGAAGGTGAACATCAGCTGCTTGATGCGGTCGGCGCTTTCCTTCGCGGCCTCCTCGAGCTTCGACAGGAAACGCGTCTCGGTCTGGCGGTCGAAGGAGTTGAAGATCTCGGCCATCTGCTCATGCGCGTCGCGCCGCGAGGACTGCGACAGGCCGGCCATGAACTCGGTCTTGAGCGTCTTCTCGATGCGCTCGAGGATGTCCTTCTGCACCGACTCCAGAGCGAGCATGCGGCGCACGACGTCGAGCGCGTAGTCTTCCGGCAGGATGGCGAGCACGCGCGCGGCCTGTTCGGCGCGCAGCTTGGACAGCACCACCGCGACCGTCTGCGGGTATTCGTTCTTCAGGTAGTTGGCGAGGACGTTCTCCTGCACGTTGGAGAGCTTCTCCCACATCGTGCGGCCGGCCGGCCCGCGGATCTCCTCCATGATCTGGCCGACCCGGTCCTTCGGCAGCAGCGAGGCGAGCAGGCGCTCGGTCGACTCGACATTGCCGTTCAGCGCGCCCGTCGCCGACATGCGCGACACGAAGTCGATCAGCAGGTCGTCGACCGTTTCGGGGGCGACCGGTCCGAGCGACGACATCGCGGCCGACAGCTCGCGGATCTCGAGATCGTCGAGCTGGTCCCAGACCGGCGCGCCGTGGACGTCGCCGAGCGCGAACATGACGACGGCGGCGCGCTCGACCCCGGTCAGCGCGCGATTCTTCGCGAGGCGCTGGGCCAGGAGGGCGGTTTGCTGCTCGTTCGCCGCCATGGGTTACGCCGGGTCCTGCATCCACTGGCGAATCAGATTCGCGCTCTCGAGCGGATTGTTGCGCACTAGATCGCCGATCTTCTCCACCGACTCGGCCTTGATCTTGCCCGCGACCTGCGCGACCGCGAGCTTGCGGCCGACCCCGTCGGCGCCGATGACGATGGGCTCGACCTCGACATGCTGGAGGACGCGCTGGCCGGAGGCCGTCGCCGCGCCTTCGCCGATCGATTCACCGTCCGCGCCGTCGACGCCGCCGGCCGGATCGGCGCCCGCCACGAGCGCCGACGACGCCGGCGCATCTACCCCGAGCGCCTTGCGCATCAGCGGGCGCACCACGAACAGCAGCACGAGCAGCGACAGCAGCGCCAGGACCCCGAGCTCCACCGCCCGCATGATGTCGGCGCGGCTGACGTCGAACCAGCTGTCCTGGCCGGCGTCGCCAGCGGTCGCGCCCGGCAGGTCGGCGAAGCGCAGATTGACGATCTCGACCGTGTCGCCGCGGGATTGGTCGAAGCCGACGCCCGCACGCACCAGGGCGCCGATCCGGTCGAGCTCCTCCTGGGGACGCGGCGCATAGGCCATGTCGCCGTTCTGGGCGCGGCTGTAGACGCCGTCGACCAGCACCGCGACCGACAGGCGCTTCACGCGGCCGCCGTCCTGCGTCTCGGTGCGGGTGACGCGGGAGATCTCGTAATTGACGACCTCCTCGTTCTTGTTCGCGGCTTCCTTGGGACCCTGCGCGCCGGCCGGCGGCTGGTTCGCGTTCGGCAGCTGGTTCGCGACGCTGACGCCCGGATCGGCCGGCTCGCTCGACTGCGAGTTCTCCTCGCGGGTCTGGGTCGAGCGCGCCACGCGGCTTTCGGGATCGAAGGTGTCGGAGGTCTGGGTCGAACGCATGCGGTCGATCTCGGCCCGCACCTCGACGCGGGCGCGGTCGGCGCCCACGACCCGGCCGACGATCGCCTCGACCCGCTCGCGCAGCCGCTTTTCGAGCGCGACCGTGCGCTCCTCGCCCAGCGCGCCGGCCTGGTCCTCGCTCTCGGCGCCGTCGGCGAGCAGCCGGCCGCCCTCGTCGACCA
Source organism: Hansschlegelia zhihuaiae (assembly GCF_004103825.1). Classification (GTDB taxonomy): domain Bacteria; phylum Pseudomonadota; class Alphaproteobacteria; order Rhizobiales; family Methylopilaceae; genus Methylopila; species Methylopila zhihuaiae. The sequence goes on along the minus strand of NZ_RYFI01000001.1, from coordinate 87,776 downwards.
GCGAGACCTTTTCGGGCTTCAGGCCCTGCACCGCGGAGGCGACCAGATGACGGATGGCGCGCACCTCGCCCTGGCCGAGCTCGCCGCGGGCGCGGATCACGATCGAGGCGGAGGGCTGCGGCGCGTCGCGGGTGAACAGCGGCCGCTCCGGCACGACGAGGTGGACGCGCGCCGAGGCGACGCGGTCGAGCGACTTGATCGAGCGCGCGATCTCGCCTTCGAGCGCGCGCAGATGGTTGACGTTCTGGACGAAGCTCGTGGACGAGAACCCGTCGCCCTTGTCGAAGATCTCCCAGCCGACGCCGCCGCCCGCCGGCAGGCGCTGCTCCGCGAGCCGCATGCGCAGCCTCGCGACGTCGTCCTTCGAGACGAGGATTCCGGCGCCGTCCTGGCGGAGCTCGTAGGGCACGTTCTGGCTCTCGAGCTCCTTGACCACGGCGGCCGAGTCCTGGAGCGAGAGGTCGGAGAACAGCGGGACCATCGTGGGCGCGGTGAAGCGCACGATGACGAAGGCGAAGAAGCCGACCAGCGCGAGCGTCACCACGCCCATCGCGGCGAGGCGTCCGGCCCCGAACGATCTCAGAAACTGCGCGAGACTTGCCACCGAGACCTGCCGACCGACCCCGCCACGACCCCCGAAGCGGCGCGGCGTGACGGACCGCTCCGCCCGGCAAGAATTGCCCGGTCTATGGTAAACGGCTCGTTAACTCGGGCGGCGGCGGGCCCCGAAACGGCGACGCCGGCCACGAGGGCCGGCGCGGAAAGCCTTACGGAAGTCTTATCGTGGTCAGGCGCGATACTGCTGGATGCGGGTGGTCCGCAGGCCGGCGAGGCCGTGACGATCGATCGAGGCCTGCCACGACAGGAACTCCTCGACGGTGAGCGTGTAGCGCGTGCACGCCTCTTCGAGGCTGAGCAGCCCGCCCCGAACGGCGGCCACGACCTCTGCTTTGCGGCGGATGACCCAGCGCTTCGTGTCGGACGGCGGCAAATCCGCAATGGTCAACGGACTGCCGTCGGGGCCGATCACATATTTGGTTCGTCCGCGAGGCATTTCGCTCATAGGTACTCTCACACGCGAATAACCGTTGGATGAGACGTTACGAGCCGTCATTTAACATTTGACTAAGCGAATTCGCTGATTTCTGCGGGTTCCCAAAGGTTAAAAACCAGTAATTCAAATACTAACGAAACCTTTTCCTTTTGCCCTAGGTCGATACCTCGCGGGGCCGGCAGGATTTGCCGGGACAGGCAGAAAACGCCGGGCGCCGCGCCCCGAAGACCGTTGAGGAATCAGGGGTTCAGGGCGCAGCCTGCGTGGCACGTCGCTTGCTCGTCCTGTCCGGTCTCCCGTCTCGCGTTCCGGACGTCCCCATGACAGCCATCGCCGCGACTCTCGCCGTCAGCCTCGCGGCGGCCCTGCCCGGCGTCGCGCGCGAGGCGGGCGAGGGGGAGGGCTTCGCGGCGTTGCTGGGCGAGGCGGCGGCGGGACCCGCGCCGGGCGGCCCGGCGATTCCATTTCCTGCGGCCCGGACCGCGGCCGGTCCGTTCGCGGGCCCCGCGGCGTCCGGACGAGGCGGCGCCGGCGCGGCGGCGATCCAAGGCGAGCTCGCGGCGAGCGACGGCGTGGCCGATGAGGAGACAGGCCGCGAGACCGACGTCTCGTTCGGGTCGGCCGGCGTCGTCTCGGTCGCGGCGGCGTTCGTTCCCGTCCCGGCTGCGCTGCAGGCCGCGGCCGCCTTGTCCGAGACCGTCGGAGAGCCAACCGCTGAAATCCCGGCCGCGGTCCCCGATGCGTCGGCGTTCATGCGACCCGCGCCGTCCGCCCCCGCGCCGTCGGGGGAGATCGTCTCCCAGGAGAGCCCGCGGGTTGCTCAGACAGAGCCGTCCGAGGCAGCGCCGACATTGTCGGGCGCGAAGCCAGCGACGTCCGCCGAGACTCCGGCCTCTCAGGCGGCTGGCGCCGCCTCGTCCGGAGGAACGCAGACCGGCGCTTCGGCGCAAACGCCGGCCTCCACCCAGGCGGCCGCCCCGCCGCCGTTTGGCGGCGCCGTTTCCGTGGTCGGAGCCGTCATGCCGGCGGCCGCCCCAAACAGCTCCATCCAGCAGCCGTCAGACGCTCAGCCGGAGGCGCCAGGCCTCCGGAAATCGGCGTCCGTCCGTGACGCTGTCGATCGGGATGGAACGAGCGCTGCGCCGAAGACCGATGGCGCCACGGACGCCGGCGCCTCGGCCGACGGCGAGGCTGCGGTCGCGGCGAAGACCGCGGCCCGCGACGTCGCGGCCGCCGTCCAGGATCCCAAGACGACCGCGCTTGCCGCCCCGACTGCGCCGAAGCCGCCGGCGACGGGCGGCGCGGCGACCGCAAAGGCGAAGGAAGGGGAGGGCGACGCCTCCTCGTCCGCCTCGGCCGGAGACGCCAAGCCGACCGCATCGGCGCACGGCGCCGGGCGGGCTGACGCCGCCGAAGCGCCGAGCGGGCCGCGTGAGCCGGCGGACGAGGCCAGTGCAGACAAGCCGTCCGCCCCTGCGCAGGACCGGGCCTCGTCGTCGCCGGCCCAGGCCGCCGCCTCGACCCCCGCGAACCCGCAGGGCTCCGCGCCGTCCGCCCAGCAGAGCCAGACCGCGCCGCTCGCCGCCCAAGCGGCGACGCAGGTCGTCTCCCAGCTGGCCTCGGCCGCCGGCGCGCGGCGCACGCGCTTCGAGGTCAGGCTCGACCCCGTGGAGCTTGGCCGCATCGATGTGCGTCTCGACATCGGCCATGACGGGCGGCTCGCGACGCGCCTGATCGTCGACCGGCCCGAAACCCTCGACCTGCTGCGCCAGGACGCCCGCGACCTCGCCCGGCAGCTCGAGCAGGCGGGCTTCCAGCTCGGGCAGGGCGGGCTCGCCTTCCAGCTCCGCGACGGTCGCCGCGACACGTGGCAGGCGCCCGAGCCGACCGCGACGGCCGCGGGCTCGCCGGAATCCGCCGATGAACCGGCCGCCGCGGCGGCCGAACCCTATCGCCGCCCCGCGCGCCATGGCGCCGGCGGCGTCGACATGACGGTCTGAGAGGAGAGGGCGATGGCGGTCGATGGCCTCGCAGGCGTCACCACGAACGCGACGGCGAACTCCGGATCGTCCACCGGCGCGACGCTCGCCAGCAATTTCCAGACCTTTCTGACGCTGCTCACCACCCAGCTCAGGAACCAGAACCCGCTCGACCCGCTCGACACCAACCAGTTCACCCAGCAGCTGGTGCAGTTCGCGGGCGTCGAGCAGCAGCTCAAGACCAACGACACGCTGACGGCGCTGCTCGCCGCCAATCAGACGAGCCAGGCCGGCACGGCGCTCGGGCTCGTCGGCCGCTCGATCACCGCCTTCGGCGACACCGCCATGCTCGACGACGGCAAGGCGACCTGGAAGCTGACCTCGCCCGCCGACGGCGTGACCGGCACGGTGACGGTGCGGGATTCGAACGGCGCGGTCGTCTACCAGCGGGACGTCGACCTCGCCTATGGCGACCAGAGCTTCGAGTGGGACGGCAAGAAGACCGACGGCTCGCGCGGTGCCGAGGGGCTCTACACGCTCTCGATCGAGGCGCGGAACGTCGCCGGCAACCTCGTGGACGTGACCTCCGAGGTGTCGGGCGTCGTCGACGGCGTCGACCTCTCGACCGGCCAGGCGGTGCTGCTGATCGGCGACATGCGCGTGCCGCTCGGCGCGCTGAAGTCCGTCAAGGCGGTCCCGGCGAGCTGAACACGCGCGCCGATGTCCCGGCCTTGAGCCGGGACCCATCCAGCGCGGCCCATGGATGAAGAGCTCTGCATTGGAAGCGCTCCCTTCGCCCGCGGAGCCGAATGGGTTCCGGCTCAGGGCCGGGACATAAGGGCGGCGCTTTCATCATAGGGCTTCTCGGGCTAGAACCGCGCGTCCCGACAATGAGTGAAAACCCCGCAGCCGCCATCATGAGCGCCGACCTCGACCTCGACCTTCCAGGACCGCGCGCCGCGACGCGCGTGGTGGTGGCCATGTCGGGCGGCGTGGATTCCTCGGTGGTCGCTGGGCTCGTGAAGCGCGCCGGCTACGACGTCGTCGGCGTCACGCTGCAGCTCTACGACCATGGCGCCGCGGTCGCCCGCAAGGGCGCCTGCTGCGCGGGCCGCGACATCCACGACGCGCGCGACGTCGCGGCGCGGCTCGGCATCCCGCATTACGTGCTCGACTACGAGGCGCGCTTCCGCGAGGCCGTGATCGAGCCCTTCGCCGAGGCTTACGTGAAGGGCGAGACCCCGATTCCCTGCGTGGCCTGCAACCAGACGGTCAAGTTCCTCGACCTGCTGGGCATGGCGAAGGATCTCGGCGCGGCGGCGCTCGCCACGGGCCACTATGTCCGCTCCGAGGCGCTGCCCGGCGGAGGTCGTGGCTTGTTCCGCGCCGCGGACGAGGCGCGCGATCAGAGCTATTTTCTTTACGGCACGACGCCCGAGCAGCTCGCCATGCTGCGCTTTCCGCTCGGTGGGCTGCGCAAGCCGGAGACGCGCGAACTTGCCCATGAACTCCGTCTCGCCGTCGCCGACAAGCCGGACAGCCAGGATATCTGTTTCGTGCCGACCGGCGGCTACGCCAGCGTCGTCGAGCGGCTGAAGCCGGGCGCCGCCGAGCCGGGGCCGATCGTCGACCAGTCCGGCCGCGAGATCGGCCGGCACGACGGCGTCATCCGCTACACGGTAGGCCAGCGCCGCGGGCTCGGGCTCGCGGGCGGGGTGCCGCTCTACGTTCTCAAGGTCGACGCCGCGTCCCGTACGCTGGTGGTGGGACCGCGCGAAGCGCTCGGCGTGCGGCGGATCGTGATCCGCGACCTCAACTGGCTCGGCGAGGGGGCGCTGGAAGACATTGGTCCCGAAGGCCTCGCGGTCCGCGCCAAGGTGCGTTCGACGCGGCCTGCGGCGCCCGCCGTCATCCGTCCACTTGGGAGCCGCGAGGCGGCGGTCGAGCTGGTCGAGGGCGAAGCCGGCGTCGCGCCGGGCCAGGCCTGCGCGCTTTACGACGAGGCGACCGGCGAGCGCGTGCTCGGCGGCGGGACCATCAAGGCCGCGCCGCGCGTTCAGGCGGCGCGCGAAGGACGGGTCAGCGAGGCGGCGGCGTGAGCGTCCAGTACGATCTCGAGGGCCAGAAACGCGCCTATGAGAAATGGGCCCCGATCTACGACAAGGTCTATGTCAGGCTGCTGGCCGACGGGCAGCGCAAGGCCGCGCTCGCGGCGGCGGCCTGCGGGCCCGACATCCTCGAGGTCGGGGTCGGGACCGGCCTCGTCCTCCGCTATTACCCTGCCGGCTGCCGCGTGGTCGGCGTCGACCTTTCCGTCCACATGTTGGCCAAGGCGCGCGAAAAGGTCCGCGACCTCGGCCTCTCCCAGGTCCGCGGCCTCGTCGCGATGGACGCCTGTCGGCTCGGCCTGCCGGATGCGAGCTTCGACGCGGTCACAGTGCCCTTCGTCATCACGCTGGTGCCGGATCCCGAAGGCGCGCTCGACGAGATGCGCCGGGTCCTGAAGCCCGGCGGCGAGATCGTGATCGCCTCCAAGATGGGCGCGGAGGGCGGCTTCCCAATGAAGGTCGAGACCGCGATCGCGCCGATCGTCGCCCGGATGGGCTGGTCGTCCGACTTCAAGGTGAGCCGACTACGAGCCTGGGCCGCCAAGACCGGCGACATGTCGGTGATCGACGTCCAGCCGGTGTTCCCCGCGGGCTTCTTCAAGATCGTGCGGATTCGGAAGGCCAGGCAGGCCTGAGCGTCTGTCCCTTCGAAGGCGTGATCGCCGCATCCTCTGGTCAAGCGCCGCGGCGCGCCCGACGTAAACGCGCCATGTCGTCCGATCGCGATCTCGAACGAAACCGCCTCTCCGCCCGCGTCGGGCGCTACGCCCGCGTCGGCGCCAATGTCGGCGGGGTGGCGGCGCGGATCGCCTATGCGCAGTCGATCGGCCGCGCGGCCGGCCGCGACCAGCGCGCCGCCGACCTCCGGATCGCGCTCGGCGGGCTGAAGGGCCCGATCATGAAGGTCGCGCAGCTGCTCGCGACCATTCCGGACGCGCTGCCGCCCGAATACGCGGCGGAGCTCTCCCAGCTCCAGTCCGACGCGCCGCCGATGGGCTACGGCTTCGTGCGCCGGCGCATGGCCGCCGAGCTCGGGCCGGACTGGCTCGAAAAGTTCGGGTCGTTCGAGAAGGAGCCGGCTGCGGCCGCCTCGCTGGGGCAGGTGCATCGCGCGACCACGCGGGACGGAACGCCGGTCGCGGTCAAGCTGCAATATCCCGACATGGCCTCGGCCGTGGAGGCCGATCTCGGCCAGCTCCGGCTGCTGTTCGACATAAGACGCCGGTTCGACGCCTCGATCGACACCAGCCAGATCGTCGAGGAGATCGGCGAGCGCATCCGGGAGGAGCTCGACTATCGCCGCGAGGCCAAGAACGCTGCGCTCTATCGCCTGATTCTCACTGATACGCCCGAGGTCAGGGTGCCGGCCGTGCATCCGGAGCTCTCGACCCGAAGGCTGCTGACGCTCGACTGGCTCGAGGGCCGCAAGCTGCTCGACTTCAAGACCGCGCCGTTGGAGGTCCGCAACCGGCTCGCGGTCGCGATGTTCAAGGCCTGGTGGCGGCCGTTCTCGCGTTACGGCGTGATCCATGGCGACCCACATCTCGGCAATTACGCCGCCTTCTTCGACGGCGGCGAGCCGCAGGGCATCAACCTGCTGGACTATGGCTGCATCCGCGTCTTCCCGCCGCGTTTCGTGGGCGGGGTGGTGGACCTCTACGAGGGGCTGCGCGACGGCGACGACGATCGCGTCGTGCACGCCTACGAGGTCTGGGGCTTCAAGGGCCTGAAGCGCGAGCTCATCGACGTGCTGAACATCTGGGCGCGCTTCATCTACGGCCCGCTGCTCGACGACCGCGTCCGCACCATCGCGGACGGCGTGTCGCCCGGCGAATACGGCCGCCGCCAAGCCTTCCAGGTCGCGCAGGAGCTGAAGACCAAGGGACCGGTGACCGTGCCGCGCGAATTCGTCTTCATGGACCGCGCCGCGATCGGCCTCGGCGGCGTCTTCCTGCATCTCGCGGCGAAGCTGAACTTCGCGCGACTGTTCCGGGACGCGATGGCGGATTTCTCGGTCGACGAGGTCGCCCGGCGCCAGCGCGCGGCCCTCGCCGAGGTCGGTCTCGATCCGCTCGAAGGCGATCCCGGCGCCTGAGCCAAAACGCCTCATTTTTCATACTGTCGAATGTCGTTCAAAATCTGGCATGCCAGACCCTTAGGGGAATTGCCGGGAGGGTTTCTTTCCGGTACATGGCGAAAGAACACGCACCCAAGACGCCACGCTGAGGGAACGCCAGAATGGCCGAGCACGTCCACGAATACGCCACCGCGACCGGCAACGACTACGCCGAGCACGAGCGCACCTATGCGATGGTGATGAAGCTCGCCAAGGTGGCGACTGCGGCGCTCGTTCTGATCCTGATTTCGCTCGGCATCGGGGGCGTAGAAGGCAGCTGGGGCCTCGCCGGCCTCGGCATCGTGCTGGCGCTCGTCACCGGCGTGATCGGCGGCATGAGCGAGAAGGGCACGATCACGCCGGTGATCGTGGCGGCCGCCGTCGTCGTCGCTCTCTGGCTGCTGTTCGGCTGACGCGGTGCGGATCGCCGTCGCGAAGGAAGTCGACGCCGCGGAGCCGCGCGTCGCGCTGACCCCTGACGCCGTCAAGAAGCTCGCAGGACTGGGCGGCGAGATCGTGGTCGAGACCGGCGCGGGTCTGCGCGCCGGCGCGACCGACGAGGCCTATAAGGAGACCGGCGCCACGATCGTCGGGTCCCGGGCCGAGGCGCTCAAGGACGCCGACGTGCTGCTGGCGGTCCGCCGGCCGCAGCCCGGCGGGCTCGACGGGCTGAAGTCCGGCGCGGTCGTGCTGGCCGTGATGGACCCTTACGGCAAGGCCGACGAGATCGGCGCGCTGGCGAAGTCCGGCGCCGCGCTGTTCGCCATGGAGCTGATGCCGCGCATCACCCGCGCGCAGGTGATGGACGTGCTGTCCTCCCAGGCGAACCTCGCGGGCTACCGCGCGGTGATCGACGCCGCGGCCGAGTTCGGCCGGGCGTTCCCGCAGATGATGACGGCGGCCGGCACCGTGCCGCCCGCCAAGGCCTTCGTGATGGGCGCGGGCGTCGCGGGCCTGCAGGCGATCGCCACCGCCCGCCGCCTCGGCGCGCAGGTTTCGGCCACCGACGTCCGGCCCGCCGCCAAGGAGCAGGTCGCCTCGCTCGGCGCGAAGTTCGTCGCGGTCGAGGACGACGAGTTCCGCCAGGCCGAGACCGCCGGCGGCTACGCCAAGGAGATGTCGGCCGAGTACAAGAAGAAGCAGGCGGAGCTCGTCGCGAGCCACATCTCCAAGCAGGACATCGTCATCACCACCGCGCTGATCCCGGGCCGACCGGCGCCGCGGCTCGTCACGACCGAGATGGTGAAGTCCATGAAGCCCGGCTCCGTGGTGGTCGACCTCGCGGTTGAGCGCGGCGGGAACGTGGAGGGCGCCAAACCCGACGAGGTCGTCGAGGTCGCGGGCGTCAAGATCGTCGGCCACGTCAACTGGGCTGGCCGCCTCGCAGCCTCCTCCTCGGCGCTCTACGCCAAGAATCTCTCGGCTTTCCTCGAGACCATGATCGACAAGGAGACCAAGTCGCTCAAGGTCAATTGGGACGACGAGCTGGTCAAGGCGACGGCGCTGACGCGCGACGGCGCCGTGATCCACCCGATCCTGAAGCCCGCGGATGCGCCGGCCGAAGCGCCGAAGCCTGCGGACGATCAGCCCAAGGAGTCGAGCTGATGGCGGAACTCACGCCCGAACAGGCGCTTGAGCGCGCCCGCGCCGCCGCCGACGCGGCCCGCGAGAGCGCGAACGCCGCCCAGACCTATGCCGACCAGATCGCCGACGCGGCGGGCGCCGTCGCCCATGGCGCGACCGGCGGGATGATCGATCCCTTCGTGTTCCGGCTCGCGATCTTCGTGCTCGCGGTGTTCGTCGGCTACTACGTGGTCTGGTCGGTGACGCCGGCGCTCCACACGCCGCTGATGGCCGTCACCAACGCGATCTCGTCCGTCATCGTGGTGGGCGCGCTGCTCGCCGTCGGCGTCGAGCTCGCGGGCCATTCCGGCCCGTGGTGGGCGAGGGCCTTCGGCTTCGTGGCGCTGGTGTTCGCCAGCGTGAACATCTTCGGCGGCTTCTTGGTCACCCAGCGCATGCTCGGCATGTACAAGAAGAAGGGCTGACGGCGCCGTGCTCAACCTCAGCCAGATCCTCTACCTCGCCGCCGGCGTCCTGTTCATCCTGGCGCTGCAGGGGCTTTCGAGCCCAGCCTCGTCGCGGCGCGGCAATTATTTCGGCATGGCGGGCATGGCGCTCGCGGTGCTCACCACCCTGATCGTCTCGCCGCCTGACGGCGCTTCGGGCTGGATCCTCGTCGTCCTCGGCGTCGCCATCGGCGGCGGCGTCGGCGCCCTGATCGCCAAGCGCATCGCGATGACCGCGATGCCGCAGCTCGTCGCGGCTTTCCACTCGCTGGTCGGCATGGCGGCGGTGCTAGTCGCGGCCGGCGCGCTCTATGCGCCGGAGGCCTTCGGCATCGGCTCGGTCGGCGCGATCCACGGCCAGAGCCTGGTCGAGATGGCGCTCGGCGTCGCGATCGGCGCCATCACCTTCACGGGCTCCGTCATCGCGTTCGCCAAGCTTGACGGTCGCATGTCCGGCGCGCCGATCATGCTGCCCATGCGGCACCTGATCAACGCCGGCCTGTTCGCGCTGATCGTCGTGCTGGGCGTGATCTTCTGCCTGACCGAGAGCCACGCGGTCTTCTGGCTGATCGTGCTCGCCTCGCTCGCCTTCGGCCTGCTGATCATCATCCCGATCGGCGGCGCCGACATGCCTGTCGTGGTGTCGATGCTCAATTCCTATTCGGGGTGGGCGGCGGCCGGCATCGGCTTCACGCTCGGCAACCTCGCGCTGATCATCACCGGCGCGCTGGTCGGCTCCTCGGGCGCGATCCTGTCCTACATCATGTGCAAGGGCATGAACCGCTCCTTCATCTCCGTCATCCTCGGCGGGTTCGGCGGAGAGACCGCCGGCGGCGGAGCGGCCGGGGGCGGAGAGCAGCGGCCGGTCAAGCAGGGCTCGGCCGAAGACGCGGCCTTCCTGATGAAGAACGCCTCCAAGGTCATCGTCGTGCCGGGCTACGGCATGGCGGTCGCGCAGGCGCAGCACGCGCTGCGCGAGATGGCCGACAAGCTGAAGGAGGCCGGCGTCGAGGTGAAATACGCCATCCACCCGGTGGCTGGCCGCATGCCGGGCCACATGAACGTGCTGCTCGCCGAGGCCCAGGTGCCCTATGACGAGGTGTTCGAGCTCGAGGACATCAATCCGGAGTTCCGCGAGGCCGACGTCGCCTTCGTGATCGGCGCGAACGACGTCACCAACCCGGCGGCCAAGACCGACAAGACCTCGCCGATCTACGGCATGCCGATCCTCGACGTCGAGAAGGCCGGCACGGTGCTTTTCATCAAGCGCGGCATGAGCTCGGGCTACGCCGGCGTCGACAACGAGCTGTTCTTCCGAGACAACACCATGATGCTGTTCGGCGACGCGAAGAAGGTCACCGAGGCGGTGGTCAAGGCGCTCTGAGGCGGCTTCCGCCGCCGTCGATCCGGAGAGGCCGGGCCGCGAGGTCCGGCCTTTCTGCATCAAGCGACCCCCCAACCGCGCCCCCGATCGAAGCACCTCGGACGTCGGCATGACGATCGAACGCTCCGGCCTTCTCGTTCTCGTCCGCCACGGGCAGAGCGAGGACAACGAACGGGATCTGTTCTCCGGCCTGCGCGATCCGGCGCTGACCGCCCGGGGCGCCGAGGAGGCGCGCGCCGCCGGTCGCGCCATGGCGGAGCTCAGGCTGAGCTTCACGCACGGCTTCACGAGCGTGCTGAGGCGGGCCCGGGACACGATGCGGCTCGCGCTGTCGGAACTCGGCCAGCCGGATCTCCCGGTGCGGGAGGACGCCGCCCTGAACGAGCGCGACTACGGCGCGCTCGCCGGCCTCAACAAGACGCAGGCCCGCGAGCGCTTCAGCGCCGAGCAGGTCCGCGTCTGGCGGAAATCCTACCATGCCGTCCCGCCGGGCGGCGAAAGCCTCGCCATGACCGCGGCCCGGGTCTGGCCGTTCTACGAGCGCGAGATCGCCCCGACGATCCGGAGCGGAGGGCGCGCGCTGCTCGTCGGGCACGGCAACGCTTTGCGCTCGATGCTCATGCGCCTCGACGGGATCGATCCCGAGACCATCGAGAACGTCAACATCGGCACGGCGCAGATCCTGGTCTACGCGCTCGCCGAAGACGGCGAGCGGCTCGTGAAACAGGATCTGACGCTCCCGCGACGCGCGGCCGAGGACGCTTAAGGGCGTCGCTCGACGTCCTTACGCAGCCGCCTTCTGGCCGCTCCGCGCGAGCTTCGCCAGCGCGTCGTCGTCGACGCACTGGATCGGCGCGAAGTCCTGATGGGCGATGAACTCCGGACGCGTCGGGGTCCGGATGTGGTTCGAGCAGGCGTTCAGCGTCAGATACACGATCTTGCGCGGATAGGGCGTGATGTTGCCGGCCGAGCCGTGCACCAGATTGCCGTGGAACATCAGCATCGAGCCGGGCTTGCCGGTCGGCGCCACGATGCCGCCCTGCTCGACGAGCCGCGTCACGGTCTTCTCGTCGAGCGTCCAGAGCGGGTAGGAGGTGGTCTCGAGGTCGTGTGAGGCCTCGAGGTCGCCCGCGGTCTGGCTGCGGGGCACCAGCATCAGCGGGCCGTTGATCGGCATCACCTCGTCGAGGAAGATCGAGATGTTCATGGCGCGCGGCTCCGGCATGCCGTCGTCGCGCTTCCAGGTGCCGTAATCCTGGTGCCACTGCCAGACCGCGCCGGTGAATGCCGACTTGGCGTTGATCTTGTACTGGTGGAGATAGACGCTCTCGCCGAACACCTGCTCGACGGGCCGGATCATGCGCGGATGGCGGCCCAGCAGCCGGAAGGCCTCGTTGTATTTGTGGGCCGCGAAGGCGGTGCGCGGCGCGCCGTCCTTCTCGCGCCACACCTCGGGGCGCTGCTCGTCATAGATCGCGACCGCCTCGCGGCGCAGCAGGTCGACCTCTTCCGGCGTGAACAGCTCGGGCAGCAGCAGCCAGCCTTCGGTCTCGAACTGGTCGAGCTGGTCCTGAGTGAGCTTCATCGTCTCCTCCTGTTCTACGTTTCCTAATCTGTCGATGTTCAGGCCGCTTCTTGCGTCGGCCCGAGGCGTTGCTCGATGGCCCGGCCGGCTCTCAGCGCGTGCGCCTCGGCGGCGGCCGAAGCGCCCTCTGCGTCGCCGGCGAGCAGGCGGTCCACGATCGCGTGGTGCTCGGCCCAGGCGCGGGCGCGGTAGGGGCCGTCCATCAGCACCGCCGCCATCGCACGCCGGACGTGAGGCCATTGCGGCGCGGCGGTCTCCTCGATCGCGGCGTTGCCGGAGAGCCGGTAGATCGTCCTGTGGAACGCGGCGTCGAGCGCGATGAGCTCGGCGAGCGGCGCGTCCTCCGAAATCGCGTCGCCGGCCGCAAGCGCGCCCTCGAGCGCCGCGCGCCCCTCGGCGCCGACGCGGCCCGCAGCGAGCCGCGCCGCCAGCCCGTCGAGCGCGGCGCGAACCTCGTAGATCTGGCGGATCCGCGCGCCGTCGAGCGGCGCGACCGCGAACCCCTTGCGGCCGCTTTCGACCACGAGGTTCTGGCGACGCAGCAGATGGAGAGCGTGGCTCACCGGCTGCCGCGACACGCCGAGCTGCTCCGCGAGCTCGTGCTGGCGGATGCGCAGGCCTGGCGCCAGCGAATGATCGACGATCGCGGACAGGATGCGGTCGTAGACCTGCTGGATGAGATTGGGCTGGACGTCGACGGGGATCATCGCTGAATCAATGAATTCGGAATTCCAAATTCTGAAAGCATCGCCCTCGCGTGTCAACCGCTCGATCGCGGAGGATTGGCATGCCAGACTGGGTGATCGTCACAAAAGCGGCTCGACTCCCGCCCCTATCGCTTCTAACCTTCGCGCCGGTCCGAGGGGCGTCCCGCTGCGATGCGGGGCTGAGATGGCGAAACGCCGATCCCTTAGAACCTGATCCGGGTCATGCCGGCGAAGGGACGGGAACCTGCGAACAAGCTCCACGCTTTCCGTTCGCCCCAGACGTCGTCGAACTCCCCCGGGTCTCCGAAACGATGATTTCGAGGAGGAGATCCCCATGAACGTCTATGTGCCGCCGAAAGACGTGCGCGCCGCGCCCGACAGCGTGACCACCGGCCCGATCCAGGGCTCGCGCAAGGTCTACGCCGAGCCGAAGTCGCATCCCGGCCTGAAGGTGCCGTTCCGCGAGATCCGGCTGACCGATCCCAAAGAGCCGCCGGTCCGGGTCTACGATCCGTCGGGCCCCTATACCGAGACCGACTCGGCCATCGACCTCGCGAAGGGCCTGCCGCAGGTGCGCGCCGAATGGCTCGCGAAGCGCGGGCTCGAGGCCGTCACGCCCCGCGAAGTGAGACCAGAGGACAACGGCAATGTCGCGGCCGACAAGCTGGTCGCCTCATGTCCCGCCGAGCGCCAGGTGCTGCGCGCGCCGGCCGGCGTGCCGATCACCCAGTACGAGTTCGCCAAGGCCGGGATCGTCACCGAGGAGATGGTCTATGTCGCGTTCCGCGAGAATCTTGCGCGCGAGGCTGCGCTGGAAGGGGCGGCCGCGCGCCACGCCGACGGCGACAGTTTCGGCGCCGCGATCCCGGAATTCGTGACGCCGGAATTCGTGCGCGACGAGGTCGCGCGGGGCAGGGCGATCATCCCGGCCAACGTCAACCACCCCGAGCTCGAGCCGATGGCGATCGGCCGCAACTTCCTGGTCAAGGTCAACGCCAATATCGGCAACTCCGCCGTGACCTCCGGCGCGGCAGAAGAGGTGGAGAAGCTGGTGTGGTCGATCCGCTGGGGCGCGGACACGGTCATGGACCTGTCGACCGGCCGCAACATCCACAACATCCGCTCCTGGATCATCCGCAACTCGCCGGTGCCGATCGGCACCGTGCCGATCTACCAGGCGCTGGAAAAAGTCGACGGCGACCCGCTGAAGCTCGACTGGGAGGTGTTTAAGGACACGCTGATCGAGCAGGCCGAGCAGGGCGTCGACTACTTCACGATCCATGCGGGCGTCCGACTGCGCCATGTGCCGCTGACCGCGAACCGGGTGACGGGGATCGTCTCGCGCGGAGGCTCGATCATGGCGCGCTGGTGCCTCGCCGGGCATCGCGAGAGCTTCCTCTATGAGCGCTTCGACGAGATCTGCGACATCTGCCGCGCCTATGACGTCTCGTTCTCGCTCGGCGACGGCCTGCGCCCCGGCTCGATCGCGGACGCCAACGACGCCGCGCAGTTCGCCGAGCTCGAGACGCTGGGCGAACTGACCAAGATCGCCTGGGACAAAGGCTGCCAGGTGATGATCGAGGGCCCCGGCCACGTGCCGATGCACAAGATCAAGGAGAACATGGACAAGCAGCTGCGCGAATGCGGCGAGGCCCCATTCTACACGCTCGGGCCGCTCACCACCGACATCGCGCCGGGCTACGACCACATCACCTCAGGCATCGGCGCCGCGATGATCGGCTGGTTCGGCACCGCGATGCTCTGCTACGTGACGCCCAAGGAGCACCTCGGGCTGCCGAACCGCGACGACGTCAAGACCGGCGTCATCACCTACCGGATCGCGGCCCACGCCGCCGACCTCGCCAAGGGCCATCCGGCGGCGAAGATCCGCGACGACGCGGTGTCGCGCGCGCGCTTCGACTTCCGCTGGGAGGACCAGTTCAACCTGGCGCTCGACCCCGACACAGCGCGAAGCTTCCACGACGAGACGCTGCCCAAGGACGCCCACAAGGTCGCGCATTTCTGCTCGATGTGCGGGCCGAAATTCTGCTCGATGCAGATCACCCAGGAGCTCCGCGCGGAGGCCAAGGCGATGGGCGACAACGAGCGGAAGGCGCTGGAGGCCGAGGCCGGCATGGAGGCGAAGTCGAAGGAGTTTCTGGAGGGCGGCGGCAAGCTCTACGTCGACGCCGCGGAGTGACGGTCGAAGGCTCGCGAGGCCTCCTCCACCATGCTTCGCATGGTCCCCCTCCTCCGCTATGCGGAGGAGGATCCGAAGCGGCGCCGTTGTGATCCTCCCCTGCCGAAGGCGGGGGAGGGGGACCGCGAAGCGGTGGAGGGGGCCGGCGCGGACAGCTGAAATTGCTAGTAGCGGCCGACGAGCGCCCTCAAGCCCGAAGCTGCTCTCCTGTTGGCGTCATTCCGCCACTGTGTCCGCAATCCTCGCGCCCCGCAGCCCCATCGGCTTCGGCGCGCCGGTCGTGGTGTCGCGCGCGGTCTGGTGCTCGCTCTCGGCGTTGAGCTCGCCGCCGAGCAGCACGACGACGACCGACATCCACATCCACAGCATGAAGCCGATGACGGCGCCGAGCGAGCCGTAGGTCTTGTCGAAATTGGCGAGGTTCTCGGCGTACCACGAGAAACCGATCGAGCCCGCGATCCAGACCGCGGCGGTCGCGCCAGCGCCCCTTGCCGCTCCGTCTGGTCCGTGATCCCGCCATCCGCCTCGCGCTCCGCCCGAAGCAAACGCGGCGGGAGCATGGCGGTTTCCGGATATGGCGGCTGACCCGTCTAGCGCTCCGTATAGGTCTCGCCCCGCTCGCCGCCGACCCGCCGGAACCCTTCGACGGCGCGCGGGTCGCGTTCGTTGATGTTGAGCGCCTGGGCGAAGGAGGCGCGGGCGTTGCCCAGCTCGTTGCGCTTCTCGAACGCGATGCCGCGGCCGATCCAGGCGTCGATGTTCTTGGGCGCGAGCGTGCGCGCGGTGTTGAAGTCGTCGATCGCCGCGGCGTAGTCGTTGGTCGCGAGATAGGAGTAGCCGCGGCCGATATAGGGCTCGGCCGCCGTCACCGCGATCGCGGTCGACTTGGTGAAGTCGTCGATCGCGTCGTCATGGCGCCCCTGCGCCTGGTGGATCAGGCCGCGATTGTGCCAGGCCTGCGCATTGTTCGGATCGACCTGGACGGCCTTCTCGAAATCGGCGAGCGCCGCGTCGGTGCGGCCGGTGGTCCGGTAGAGGTTGCCGCGCCCGACATAGGCCGCGCCGTAGTTCGGGTCGGCGTCGATCGCGCGGTTGTAGTCGGCGAGCGCCTCACTGGTGCGGTTCATCGAGCGGTAGGCGAGCGCCCGGTTGGCGTAGGCCTTCGACATGGAGCCGTTGATCCGGATCGCCTGGCTGAAGTCGGCGATCGCCTTGTCGTACTGGCCGAGCCGGGCGTAGGCGGAGCCGCGCATGTTGAGCGCCTCCGGGTCGTTCGGGTTGTTGGCCACCACCTGGCTGAGCGAGCCGAGGTCCGAGGAGCGGGCGGCGTAGACGTCCGGGTCGATGTCGCGCGCCGAGCCGCCGGCGCCCATCGTGTCGCAGCCGGCGAGCGCGAGCGCGGCGCCGATCAGCGCGGCCGCGCGCCATGCCGTCCCGATGCCCGTCACGCTTGTCATATCCCCAACATCCTACCGCTCGTGATCAGGAGAGAAGCCGGCCGAGGCCCATAGCGCCGAAACGCCGCGCTCGGCGGACGCCTCTCAGACACAGGCGGATTGCGGCGAGATTGCGTTGCGCGCCCCTCGTTTCGGGAACCGGCGCCCTTCAGACGCGAAAACGCCCGCCGGGTGTGGCCGGGCGGGCGCTCATCAGGTCGAAAGCCGCGCCGCCCGGAGCGGGCGGCCGCGACTCACTTCTTCTTCTGCGGCAGCAGGCCTTCGCGCTGGGCGCGCTTGCGGGCGAGCTTGCGGGCGCGGCGGACGGCCTCGGCCTTCTCGCGGGCGCGCTTCTCGGAGGGCTTTTCGTAATGGCCGCGGAGCTTCATCTCGCGGAAGATGCCCTCGCGCTGCATCTTCTTCTTGAGCGCCTTGAGGGCCTGGTCGACATTGTTGTCGCGGACGAGAACCTGCACGTGTCGCCTCGAATTGCGTTTCGGAACAGGCGCCCCCGAAGGCGCCGAAACAAAAAGACGACGCTCGCGCGGTTCAGGCGCGGCGTCATCATTGAGTCGTGTTTAGCAAACGGCCGGGGGGTTGTCCATGCGGACGACGCTCGAAGGAGGCGGTGATACGGCGATGCATTGGGGACGCCTCTCCGCCGATTTCGAGTTCGACGGTTCGTGGCGGGACATCTATGTCCTCGACGCCGCGCTGCCGGACTGGAGCAAGGTCTGGAACTGTCTCTTTGATCTTAACCCGAGGCCGGCGCTCAACAGTGCGGATTATTCCGGGCCGATGCCGAAGTCGTTCGACTGGGCGGGTCAGCTTGCCGGCGGCCGCGCCCATCTCGGCGTCGCGTTCGGCAAAATCACGTTCAACTGTCATTTCTTCGATGAATCGCAGATCGAGTTCGATCTGGATCCTCGGTTCGTCAACAGTCTCGCGGAAGCAGAGGACATCGCCCGCTTTATGACGCTCCTAGGCGAAGCAACCGGTAAAGCCGTCATTTCGACGTGGGAGAACTGCCAAGATGCGGTGATTGCACGATACGATCCAGTTTCCACGGAAGTCACCTGGCTGCCGGTCGTGGGACCAAGCGCCAAGCTTCCAAGCTCGGAATAACCGGCCGTCTAGTTCCTCACCCTCGTAACATGCCCCATCTTCCGCCCCGGCTCGGGCGCGCCCTTGCCGTAGAGGTGGACGGCGGCGCCGGGCTCGGCGAGCAGGTCGCGCCACTGGTTCGCTTCGGCGCCGAGCAGGTTGGTCATCACCACCTGTCCCCGCGTCCTGGTCGAGCCGAGCGGCCAGCCTGCGATGGCGCGGACATGCTGCTCGAACTGGCTGGTCTCGGCGCCCTCGATCGTCCAGTGGCCGGAATTGTGGACGCGCGGCGCGATCTCGTTGACCACCACCCTCTCGCCCGCCGGGCCGTCGACCAAAAAGAGCTCGACGCCCAGCACGCCGACATAGTCGAGCGCCTCGGCGATCTTCTTCGCGATCGCGACCGCTGAGGCCGCCGTTTCCGGCTTGATCGCGGCGGGGACGTGAGAGGAGCGCAGGATGTGGTTCTCGTGGCGGTTCTCGACGACGTCATAGGCCGCGAACTCGCCTGAACGGCTGCGCGCGGCGATCACCGAGACCTCGGCGCGGAACGGCACGAAGGCCTCGAGGATCGCCGGCTGGCCGCCCATCATGGCGACCGCCTGGTCGATGCCGAGGCCCTCGCGCACCAGCACCTGGCCCTTGCCGTCATAGCCGAAGCGCCGCGTCTTCAGCACCGCGGGGCGGCCGACCGCGCCGAGCGCCGCCGCCATCGAGCCGCGGTCGTCGACCGGCGCAAAGGCCGGGGTCGGCAGGCCGAGGTCGCGCAGGAAGGTTTTTTCGCTCAGCCGGTCCTGGGTGGTGGCGAGCGCCCGTTCGTTGGGGAACAGCGGTTTGTGGGCGGCGACGAGCCGCGCGGTCTCGGCCGGGACGTTCTCGAACTCGTAGGTGACGACGTCGACCGCGTCGGCGAACAGGGTCAGGGCCGCCTCGTCCTCATAGGCCGCGACGGTGCGCTCCGAGGCGACGTCGAAGGCCGGGCTGTTCGGGTCCGGAGCGAAGACATGCGTCTTCAGCCCGAGCGGCGCCGCGGCGAGCGCGATCATCCGGCCGAGTTGGCCGCCGCCGAGAATCCCGATCCTGCCGCCGGGAACGAGGGGGAGGGGGGACGCCATGCTGTTCAGGCTCCTGCTGCAGGCGCCTCGGCGACGCCGTCCGTCTGCGCGGCGCGCCAGGCGTCGAGCCGCTGGCTGAGCGCCTCGTCGCCGAGCGCCAGCACGGCGGCCGCGAGCAGCGCCGCGTTGATCGCGCCGGCGCGGCCGATCGCGAGCGTGCCGACCGGCACGCCGGCGGGCATCTGGACGATCGACAGCAGGCTGTCGAGCCCCGACAAGGTATGGGACTGCACCGGCACGCCGAAGACCGGGAGCGGCGTCATGGCCGCGACCATGCCGGGCAGATGCGCGGCGCCGCCCGCGCCCGCGATCACCACCCGGAACCCTTCGGCCTTGGCGCCCTTGGCGAAGGCGACCAGCCGATCGGGCGTGCGGTGGGCGGAGACGATGCGCGCGTCATAGGAGACGCCGAGCCTGTCGAGCGTCTCGGCGGCGTGCGTGAGCGTCGTCCAGTCGGACTGGCTGCCCATGACGATGGCGACGGCGGGATGATCGGCGCGGGGTGCCGCGGCCATCTGAAGGCGCTCCGGTGCGGGGGATTTCGGAGACGGACGATAGGCAGCGCGCGCGGCCGGCGCAAGCCGAGCTTGCATTTCGCGTCGGCAGGTCCGCGCCGATCGCGGATTGACCCTCACGCCGCGATCCCGTCTCCTCCCCGCAAAACCAAGATCAAGGGAGACGACGCCGATGAACCTCGCCGCAAAGCTCATCCGCCGGGCCGAAGAAGGCCGGCCTGTCCGCGCAGGCCTGATCGGCGCCGGCAAGTTCGGCTCGATGTTCCTGTCGCAGGTCCGCACGACGCGGGGGCTTCACCTGATGGCGATCGCGGACCTCTCAACCGAGCGCGCCAAGGCCGCGCTGACGGCGACCGGATGGGACGCGGACGCCGCCGTGGCGTCCTCCTTCGAGGACGCCCGAAAATCCGGCCGCGTGATGCTGGTCGAGGACTCGGAGGCCCTGATCCGCGCCGACGGGCTCGACGTGGTGATCGACGCCACCGGCAGCCCAGCGGCCGGCATCCGTCACGCGCTGCTCGCCGCCGAGCACGGCCGCCACATCGTGATGGTCAATGTCGAGGCCGACGTGCTGGCCGGCCCGCTGCTCGCGCAAAAGTTCGAGCGGGCAGGGCTCGTCTATTCGATGGCCTATGGCGACCAGCCGGCGCTGGTCTGCGAGATGGTCGACTGGGCGCGGGCCTGCGGCTTCAGGGTCGTGGCGGCGGGCAAGGGCACCAAATACCTGCCGAGCTATCACGCCTCGACGCCCGACACGGTCTGGTCGCATTACGGACTTTCGCCTGAAGAGGCGAAAGTGGCCGGCATGAACCCGCAGATGTTCAACTCCTTCCTGGACGGCACCAAGTCCGCGATCGAGATGGCGGCGATCGCCAACGGCACGGGGCTGAAGGCTCCGCGCGGCGGCCTGGAGTTCCCGCCCGCGAGCGTCCATGAGCTCGCGACCGTGCTGCGGCCCAAGGCCGACGGCGGCGCGCTCGACGAGGCCGGCATGGTCGAGGTGGTGTCGAGCCTCAGGCGCGACGGCTCGCAAGTGGAAAACGATCTGCGCTGGGGCGTCTACGTCACCTTCGAGCCCGCCGACGCCGGCGGGCGGGGCGACTACGCCCGGCGCTGCTTCCGCGAATATGGCGTGTCGACCGATCCGGCGGGACGCGTGGCGGCGCTGTGGCGGCCCTCGCACCTCATCGGCCTCGAGCTTGGCGTCAGCGTCGCGTCGGCGGCGATCCGCGGCGAGGCGACGGGCTCGCCAACGGCTTTCCGCGGAGACGTCGCGGCCTGCGCCAAGAAGCCGCTCGCCGAGGGCGAGATGCTGGACGGCGAGGGCGGCTTCACGGTCTGGGGCCGGCTGATGACGGCCGAGGACTCGCTCGCGCAAGGCGCGCTGCCGATCGGGCTCGCGCACAAGGTCAAGCTGAAGCGGCCGGTCGAGGCCGGCGCCATCCTGCGCTGGGACGACGTCGCGGTGCCGGACAGCGAAGCGGTCCGCGTGCGGCGCGAGATGGAGGCGATGTTCGGCGAGCGGGCCGCGGCGGCGTGAGCGCCGAGGGCTTGTCGCGCCGCGATCGTCAGCAGGCGTGACGCAGGCCTCCTCCACCATGCTGCGCATGGTCCCCCTCCTCCGCGACGCGGAGGAGGACCCGAAGCGGCGCCGTCTCTGCTCCTCCCCCGCGTCAGCGGGGGGAACCGCGAAGCGGTGGAGGGGGCGACGAGGCTCGTCCGCCAGCCAGCGGCGCCGTGACAGCGACGCGCCGGGCGTCTCGCCGACCGCCCTCACGCGATGATGTCGGGCGTCAGCTGGTCCTCGAGGAAGCTGATGCGGTCCTTGAGGCTGAGTTTGCGCTTCTTGAAGCGCTGGATCTGCAGGCGGTCGCCGGCGCCGACGCGCTCCAGCGCCTCGATGGCGTGGTCGAGGTCGCGGTGCTCCTCGCGCAGGCGGGCGAGCTCCTCCCGGGCCGCCGCTTCAGCGGCCCGCGCCTCGTCGTCCCGAACCGCCATCCACGCCCCGTGTCGAACGCCACCCGTGCCCGGCCGGGAGTATCGCCCATCGCCGCGCCGGGCGGCAAGCGCGCCCTTGGAACGGGGCGTTAAGGCCGCACATCGGTTTGATCGCCACGCCCCCGATCTCCGTCGACAGCATGACTGGACCGTGACACACTCGCTACGTCTAACTGAAAAAGGGAGACGTGCTTGATGTCTATCGAGTCGCACATTTCTGAGCTCGAGAAGAAGCATCGCGCCCTCGAGAAGGAAATCGAGACGGAGCTGATGCATCCGAACTCCGATGATGCCAAGGTCTCGACCTTGAAGCGCAAGAAGCTTAAGATCAAGGACGAGATGGTGCGCCTCAAATCTCCGGAGCCTACGCTCCACTAAGCATCCAGCAATAGATTGTCACCTTTTATGAGACGCCGCCGACCTTCAGATCGGCGGCGTTTTTCTTTGACCGCAGGACGGTGGTCACGGTCACGTCAAGGGCCCCGAGCGACGCTTGTGCGGCGAATCGGCTACGTATAAACACTGACTTCACACTTCGTCCGAACCGCTGCCGGAGGAGGGAGCCCATGGCTGGAATCAGCGCCACGAGCTTCGTCCTCGCCGACGCGCCTCCCCGCCGCTAGGCCGGCGCCTATCGCCGTCTGTTCGAGCGGGGAGGGGCGCCGCGAAGCGGTGGAGGGGCGGGCGTCGAGCTCAGTTCGCTCGATCTCCCACCGTCCGACGCACGGCCGAACGAGGCCGCGTCAACCCTTGATCCAGGCCGGCGCGGCGCTCGTGCCCCAGCCGAGGAAGAAGCCGAACCAGATGTTGATCTCGCCGACCGGCTCGAGGAACCGGGCGTTGGAGAGCGGGCCGGAATCGACCGGCTGGAAGCCGCCCTTGGCGACGACGTCGGAGACCGCCGTCTTGGCCGCCTCGTCGTCGGCCGCCACGAACACCTGGACCGGATCGCGGCCCTCGCGCGCCTCGGCCGGCAGCAGCTCGGCGAAGATCGTGTTGAACGCCTTCACCACCTTGGCCTTCGGCGCGAGCGCCTGAAGCTCCTCGGCGGCCGAGGTCGTGTGGCCGATCCGCAAGCCCTTGAAGTCCTCGGTGATGGGGTTGGAGATGTCGACCAACACCTTGCCCGAAAGGTCGCCGGCCGCGCGGACGGTCTCCTCGAACTGCTGATACCAGACCGCGAGGATGACCAAATCGGCGAGCTTCACGGCCGCCTCGATCCCGCCGCCCTCGGCGTCTCCGCCGATCTCCGCCGCGAGCGCCGAGGCTTTGGCCGGGTCGCGGGCGCCGATCACGACCTTCTCGCCCTTGCCGGCGAGCAGCTTCGCGATGCCCGATCCCATCTTGCCGGTTCCGATGATTGCGACGGTCATGACGTCCTCCATTTCGCTTCAGCCGACGACGTCGTCGGCGTGTGGCGGCGATATGAGGCCGTCGCGCTTCGTGATAAATCACGGTGTGATCGCGACACTCCAAACCATCAGTCAGGAATAGGATGGACCGACTCGCCAGCATGGAGGTGTTCGCCAAGGCCGCCGAGACCGGCTCCTTCGTGGGCGCGGCGGACGCCGTCGGCGTCTCGGCCGCGATGGTCGGCAAGCACATCCGCCAGCTCGAAGAACATCTTGGGGTGAAGCTGATGAACCGCACGACGCGGCGGCAGAGCCTCACCGACGCCGGCAAGGACTTTCTCGAGCGCACCCGCATCGTGCTGGCGGAGGTCGAGGCGGCCGAAGCGCTCGCCGCCGAAAGCCGCGCGAAGCCACGCGGCGAGCTCCGCATCAACGCGCCCTTCACCTTCGGCACGCACGGGCTCGCCCCCGTGTTGCCGGACTACATGGCGGAGAACCCGGACGTGACGGTGAAGCTCACGCTCGCTGACCGCATCGTCGACCTGGTGGACGAGGGCTATGACTGCGTGTTCCGCGTCGGTCCGCTTGCAGACAGCACGCTGATCGCCCGCAAGCTCCGCCCGCTCCGTTTCACGGTCTGCGCCTCGCCCGACTATCTCGCGGCGCGCGGCGAGCCGCGACGCCCGGAGGACCTCGCGGCGCATGACTGCCTCGGCTTCTCGGATTCGACGCTGGAGAACGCGTGGCGGCTGGTCGGCCGCGACGGAGAGGTCCTGGTTCCGATCAGGCCGCGCTTCTCCGTCAACAGCGGCCAGGCGCTGCGGCAGGCGGCGCTGTCTAGCCTCGGGATCATCCTGCAGGCCGAGGAGCTCACTGCGCGCGACGTCGCCGAAGGGCGCCTGACCAGGGTCCTGCCTGATTGGGAGCCGGCGACCCGCCCGATGCATCTGCTGTTCGCGCCGGACCGGAGGCTGACGCCGAAGCTGAGGTCCTTCATCGATTTCGCGGTGAACCGGTTCGGCTAGCGTAATGAAGCCTTAGCGACGGCGACGAGGATGTTGGAGCAGAGAGGGCTGCCGTCGCCCGCATATTGTAGTAAGAAATTATTCCTTGAAATCCGCTTTCATTCATGCTGTCATCGCGTCACCCTTCCCCGTCGCGGAAGGCGTGTCCGGACCGGCCGGGCGTGCGGGGGAGGGGCGGCGCCTGCGCCTGCGAGCACCGGAGCTCGCGGTCCCGGGACGCCGGCCGCTGGGGCGATGGGTCTGACGGGACGGCAACGTCTCGCCTGGGCCGCCCGCTCTGAAAGCCGCCCGTCCCGCATTATGACGGGGCCGCGTCATCGAGACGCCTTAAGGGCGGGGTCTTGGGGCCTGACGGCCCAGACCTCCGTTCCGGAGCAGCTGGCGAAGCGGTCGGTGAGAAGACGTCGCGCGCGGGGCGCCGGGCGACCGGATCGCCGAAGACTGACGGCATGTGGTGGCCCGGCGCCCTGCGCCTTCCCATCGAATGCGCTGTCTGACGAGAGGAGACCTGATGCGACGGCGGCCGAACCGGGCCGGCGGACGGAGGGGCGCGCGCGCCTTTCAGGACAATCGGAGAGGCGCCGTCGAAAAACGCCCCGCGCATGTCCCGGCCTTGAGCCGGGACCCATTGGGCGCGACCGACGCCAGCGTGGGCGCTCCGCGCGACGACGCTCTGGCCTGCGAGGACCGAGCCGAATGGGTCCCGGCTCAAGGCCGGGACATCGGCGGCGGGACGCCTTTCTCCGCGCGGGAGGGGCCGCCGTGGCCCGCCCATCGTTTCCTCTCCGGAAACATTTTCGCCCCCATGGCATGCCGTTTGCTTTTCGTTAAGCGCCCGGCGTCGCGCGCGGTGCGTCCCGCGCGGCGTCGGGCGGCTTTGGCGGGGACATTCGGAGACCACGAATGACGGAGCAATTAGGGGCCCTCACCACGATCTTCACGGAGTTCTATTTCTTCCTGACGGTCGTTCTCATGTTCTTCATCCATGTCGGCTTCTGCATGTACGAAGTCGGCGTCGCCCGGACGAAGAACGTCCAGCACACGCTGCTGAAGAACACCATGGCGATCCCGCTGGTCGGGCTCTGCTTCTTCCTGTTCGGCATGTGGATATACATCGCGTTTCAGGGGTGGCCGGTGAACGGCCTGTCGCTGAGCTTCGCGACGGGGTTCGAGCCCTGGTCGTCGAAGATCGCTCCGAACCTCTCCGACCGCATCTCCGGCGTCTTCTGGGCGGCCTTCGCGCTGTTCGGAATGACGGCGGCGTCGATCGTCTCCGGCTCATTGATTGAGCGGACCAAGACCTCGGCGTTCTTCCTGATCGCCATTTATGTAGGCGCCGTCGCCTGGGTGGTGCCGGCGGCCTGGGGCTGGGCCGGCAATGGCTGGATGGCCCAGTATCTCGGCTTCCACGACCAGTACTGTTCCGCCGTGCTGCACTCGGTGGCGGGCTTCGCGACGCTCGGCGTGCTGATGCATCTCGGGCCGCGAATCGGCAAATTCGCGCCCGACGGCACGCCGCGCGAGATCCCGCCGCACAATCCGTGGCTGGTGACCATCGGCCTGTTCATGATCTTCATCGGCTTCTGGGGCTTCTACGCCGCCTGCCACATCCCGATCGCCAACGTCGCGGCCGAGGGCGCCACCCCGTACTTCACCGCCACCAACATCTATGGCGTGCCGATCACCCTCTCGGGCGTCACCATGAACTTCCTGCTCGCGCTGTTCGGCGGCATGGTGACGGCCTATGTCGTCTCGAAGGGCAACCCGTTCTGGACCTATTCGGGCGGCCTCACCGGCCTGATCAGCGCCTCGGCGGGCAACGACCTCTACCACCCGATCATCGCGCTTGTGATCGCCATCGCGGGCACGGTGATGGCGTTCAAGATGCACTACTGGGTCGAAAAGAAGTTCAAGATCGACGACGCCGTCGGCGCGGTCGCGGTGCATGGCTATTGCGGCCTGTTCGGAGGCGTGGTGGCGGGCTTCGCGCTTTGGGGCTACCCGGCCGTGATGCCCTCCGCCGGCGCGGCCATCACGCTCGGCGAGGGCGTCGGCTGGTTCGGCGCGAACGCCGAAGGCCTGCCGATCGTGACGCCCTTCGGCAACATCATCGGCTCGCTGGTCTTCGCCCTCGGCTTCGGCCTGGCTCCGGGCTGGGTGCTGGGCAAGCTCTTGAAGTCGCTCGGCATGCTGCGCGTGCCGCCCGCGGTCGAGATCCACGGTCTCGACGGCAAGCGCATCCCCGAGACATATCCCGGCCTGTCCGGTCTCGAGGCGCAGTTCGAAACCATCCAGCGCGCCGAGGCCAAGTCCTGACGCGTCCTCGCCCACCTGTCATAGGAGATATCGCATGAGCACAGGCGTCACCTCCCTCGCCAACCTCGCCGAGATGGGCGCGGTCTATCCCTTCGCGGGCTTCGAGTGGCTGTTCACGCTGATCGCGGCGGCGTTCCTGGTCTACTTCCTGGTCAGCCAGATCAAGATGGAGCAGGGCGACATCGCGCATGAGCTCGAGGCCCCCGGCGCCGAGGTCGCGCTCGCGCCCGCGGAGTAGGCCGCGGCCGCTTCCCCAACGCCGCTGGTCCCGCGGCTTAAATCGCCTCTCCCGTTCGCGCGGGAGAGGCGTTCTGCTGTCTCCGCCGCCCTTTCCCTCGTTCTCGAAAGCAAGAGGTAAGATGCTGTGGAGAGCTTGATCCGGTGAAAACTTGCGTGGTCCCGGCGGAACAGACGTCGAAGCTGAAGCCTTTAGCTTTTGACAAACTGTTCGGAGCCTCGCATGGGCGTGATCGAGATTGTCGTGGCGCTTTGCCTTCAGGCGGAGCCGGCCAACTGCCGCATCAGCCGCGAAAAGCATGCAGGGGGCGTGACCGCCTGCCTGGTCGCAGACATCGTGGACAGCGTTACGGCGACGCCGGGCTGGTACCGGGCGCGCTATTCCTGCCGCTGGCGGGGCTGAGGCCGATCAGCTGCCGGCCAGCTCCCTGAACAGCGCCGCATAGGCCTTCGCGCTCGCGTCCCAGGACACGTCGGTCGCCATGCCGTTCGCCTGCAATCGCCGCCACTGCGCCTTGTCGGCCCAGAGCGCCGCGGTCCGGCGCAACGCGGCCTCGAGCGCCGACTGACAGACCGGCGAGAACTGCACGCCGGTCGCGACGCCCGCGGCGAGCGCCGCCGGGTTCGCGTCGATCACGGTGTCTGCGAGGCCGCCCACCCGGGCGACGACGGGCACCGCCCCGTAGCGCAGCGCGCAGAGCTGGGTCAGCCCGCAGGGCTCGAAGCGCGACGGCACGAGGATCGCGTCGGCGCCCGCCTGCATGAGATGCGCAAGGTCCTCGTCATAGCCGATGAAGGTCCCGACGCGGCCGGGGTTCTCGGCGGCGAGCGTCCGGAACCGGTCCTCGAGCCAGGCGTCACCGGCGCCGATCAGCGCGAGGTCGGCGTCGAGCGAGAGCAGGGTCGGCACGGCTTCGGCCAGCAGGTCGAGGCCCTTCTGGCTCGACAGCCGGCTGACGACGCCGAAGGTCAACCGGCCGGACTGCTCGTCGAGGCCGAAGCGGCGCGCCAGAGCGCGCTTGTTCTCGGCGCGGTCCGCAAGGCTCTCCGCCGAGTAGCGCGCGGGCACGCGCTCGTCCGTCTGCGGGTTCCAGATTCCGACGTCGATCCCGTTCAGCACGCCTGACACGATTTCGGCGCGCCCCGAAAGAAGGCCGTCGAGGCCGATTCCGCCATCCGGCTCGAGGATCTCGCAGGCGTAGGTCGGCGACACCGTGGTGATGCGGTCGGCGTACCACAGCGCCGCCTTGAGGAAGCCGACGCCGCCGAAATATTCGACGCCTTCGATCGACATCGCCTCCTCGGGCAGGCCGAGCCGCGCCGCGAACGAGGCAGGAAACCAGCCCTGGAAGGCGATGTTGTGGATGGTGGCGACGATCTTCGGCCGCGCCTCGATCCCGTGGGTCAGGTAAGGGCCGGCGAGGCCCGCCTGCCAGTCATGCAGATGCACGATCTGCGGCAGCGGCAGCCCTGCTGCGCCGCAGCAGATGTCGGCCGCGGCCTTGCCGAGGGCCGCGAACCGGAAGGCGTTGTCGGACCACTCGCTTCCGTCCGGCCCGACATAGGGACCACCCTCCCGGGCGTAGAGATGGGGCGCGTCGAGGATCAGGAATTCCGCCCCCTCGACCTCGGCGGCGAGCAGCGTCGCGGCTCCTCCGAACAGGTCTCCGAATCGCGCCACCGCCTCCGCGGTCCCGAGCCGGTCGAGCACCGCGGGGTAGCCGGGAAGCAGCGTCGTGACGTCGACGCCGTGCGGCTTCAGCGCCGCGGGCAGCGCGCCCACGACGTCGGCGAGCCCGCCGGTCTTGATCAGCGGATAGGCTTCAGAGGCGACTGCGAGAACGGGGAGGGGCATCAGGGCGAGCGGAAGACGTGGTGGGCGCACTCTCTGCGCCCCGGGCATCCGGCGCAACCACGACCTCGTGCGATGCTTAAAGGCGGCAGGGAGGCTACAGCCTGTCCACCATCGCCTGGGTGATCAGGCACACGCCCTTCTCGGTGCGGCGGAAGCGCTCGGCGTCGAGCGCCGGGTCCTCGCCGACCACGAGCCCCTCCGGGATCTTCACCCTGGCGTCGATCACGACGTTCTTCAGCCGCGCAGAACGGCCGATGTCGACGTAAGGCAGGATCACGGCGCGCTCGATCTCCGAATAGGAATTCGCGCGCACGCCGGTGAACAGCAGCGACTCCTTCACGCCCGCGCCGGACACGATGCACCCGCCCGCCACCAGCGAGGAGATCGCTCGGCCGCGCCGGTGGTCGTCGTCATGGATGAACTTGGCGGGCGGGGTGATCTCCGCGAAGGTCCAGATCGGCCAGTCCTTGTCGTAGATGTCGAGCGCGGGCACGAAGTCCGTGAGGTCGATGTTCGCCTCAAAATACGCGTCCACCGTGCCGACGTCCCGCCAATACGGCTCCTGCTCGGTTCTCGACCGCACGCAGGATTTGGCGAAGTGGTGCGCCACCGCCTTGCCGCCCTTCACCACCGCCGGGATGATGTCCTTGCCGAAGTCGCGGGAGGAGTTCGGGTCGGCGGCGTCCTTGCGCAACAGGTCGAACAGGAAGGGCGTGTCGAAGACGTAGATGCCCATCGAGGCGAGCGCCATGTCGGGCCTGCCGGGCATCGAGGGCGGGTCCTTAGGCTTTTCGAGGAACTCGACGATCCGGTCGGTCTCGTCGACATGCATGACGCCGAAGCCCGACGCCTCGGCCCGCGGCACCTCGAGGCAGCCGACGGTCACGTCCGCGCGGCTCTCGACATGCTGGGCGAGCATCTGCTCGTAGTCCATCTTGTAGACGTGGTCGCCTGCCAGGATGACCATGTGGCGCGGCGCGTAGTCCTCGACGATGTCGATGTTCTGATAGACCGCGTCCGCCGTGCCGAGATACCAGGCGTCCTCGGAGACGCGCTGGCTCGCGGGCAGCACGTCGAAGCTCTCGTTGCGCTCGGTGCGGAAGAAGTTCCAGCCGCGGGTCAGATGCCGGATCAGGCTGTGGGCCTTGTACTGTGTCGCGACACCGATGCGGCGGATGCCGGAGTTCAGCGCGTTCGACAGCGCGAAGTCGATGATCCGGGACTTGCCGCCGAAATAGACCGCGGGCTTGGCGCGTCGGTCGGTCAGCTCCATCAGCCGCGAGCCGCGCCCCCCCGCCAGCACGAACGCCATCGCGGTCCTGGCGTAAGGCGGGCCGAGCGGGCTCAACGGGGGCATGCGGAACGTCTCCTCGATCGGCGTCCGGATAAGGCCGCCGAAGCGGCCGGGCTCAGCCGACCGAGGGCGTCACGTTCCAGATCTCGCTTGCGTATTCACCTATCGTCCGATCG
Organism: Hansschlegelia zhihuaiae; assembly: GCF_004103825.1. GTDB lineage: Bacteria > Pseudomonadota > Alphaproteobacteria > Rhizobiales > Methylopilaceae > Methylopila > Methylopila zhihuaiae. The sequence continues at coordinate 58,151 of NZ_RYFI01000001.1, read as the reverse complement.
GACGAGAACCAGCCCACCTTGGCGGTGTTGATGACGCTGGAGCGCATCCAGGACGAACGGTCGCGCCATTTCTTGAAGACCTGGCGCTGGGCCGCGAAATAGGCGTCGAAATCCGCCGTCACCAGGAAGGTGTCGTGGTTGAGCAGCCCTTCGACGAGATCGCGATAGCGCGTCGGGTCGTCGGGCGAGAACACGCCGTCGCGGATCGAGTCGAGCACCTGGCGCAGCATCGGCGAGGCCTCGACCGCCGCGCGGGCGTCGAAGCCGCGGCGCTTCCTCGCCTCCACCTCCTCGGCCGTCAGGCCGAAGATGAAGATGTTGTCGTCGCCGACATGCTCGCGGATCTCGACATTCGCGCCGTCGAGCGTGCCGATGGTGAGCGCGCCGTTCAGCGCGAGCTTCATGTTGCCGGTGCCTGAGGCCTCCATGCCGGCGGTCGAGATCTGCTCGGAGAGGTCGGCGGCCGGGATGATGCACTCGGCGAGGCTGACATTGTAGTTCGGCAGGAACACGACCTTGAGCAGGCCGCGCATCGTCGGGTCGGAGTTGACGGTCCGCGCGATGTCATTTGCGAGCTTGATTGTCAGCTTCGCCTGCCGGTAGCTCGCCGCCGCTTTGCCGGCGAAGATCTTCACGCGCGGCATCCAGGCCCGCATCGGCTGGGCGCGCATCGCGTTGTAGATCGCGACCGTCTCGAGCAGGTTCAGCAGTTGCCGCTTGTATTCGTGAATGCGCTTGATCTGGACGTCGAACAGGGCGTCGGGGTCGACCCAGACGTCGTTGCGCTCCGCGATCACCCGGGCGAGGTCGATCTTGTTGGCGCGACGCGCCTCGGCGAGCTTGTCGTGCAGGGCGGAGTCGCCCGCAAGCGGCACGAGCTTCTCGAGCTCGTTCGGGTCGTCCAGCAGGCCTGGCCCGATCGCCTCGATCAGCGTGGCTGTGAGGCGCGGATTGGCCTGCGCGAGCCAGCGGCGGAACGTGATGCCGTTGGTCTTGTTGACGATGCGGTCCGGATGGAGCGCGTGCAGCTCCCGGAACACGGTCTTCTTCATCAGGTCGGTGTGGAGCGCCGAGACGCCGTTGACCTTGTGCGAGCCGGTGAAGGCGAGCACGCCCATCCGGACGCGGCGCCCGTTGTTCTCGTCGATCAACGAGATGGTCGACAGCAGTTCGTCGTCGCCCGGGCGGCGCTTGCGCGCGGCCTCGAGCTCGAGCGCGTTGATCATGTAGATGATCTGCATGTGCCGCGGCAGCAGCCGCTCCATCAGCGGCACCGGCCAGCTCTCGAGCGCCTCGGGCAGCAGCGTGTGGTTGGTGTAGGAGAAGGTCGCGACCGTGATGTCCCAGGCCTCGCCCCAGGGCAGGCCGTGGATGTCGATCAGGATGCGCATCAGCTCCGGCACCGCGATCGCGGGATGGGTGTCGTTGAGCTGGATCGCGACGTGGTCGGACAGCCGCCTCACTTCGCCATGCTCGTGGAGGTGGCGGTGGATGAGATCCTGCAGCGAGGCGGAGGCGAAGAAATACTCCTGCCGCAGCCGCAGTTCCTGGCCGGCCGGGGTCTCGTCCGACGGATAGAGGATCTTGGAGATCGACTCGATGCGGACACGGTCGGCGAGAGCGCCGACATAGTCGCCGCGGTTGAAGGCGTCGAGCGAGATCGGGTCGGGGGCGCGGGCCGACCAGAGCCGCAGCGTGTTGACGTGGCGTCCCCGCCAGCCGGCGACCGGCGTGTCGAACGCCACCGCCTCGACGGTCTCGGCCGGCCGCCAGACATGGCGCGGCCCGGCGCCGTCCATCACCTGCTCGACATAGCCGCCGAAGCCGATCCGATAGTCGATCTCGGGATGGGCGAACTCCCAGGGGTTGCCGAAGCTCAGCCAGTCCTCGGGATATTCCTGCTGCCAGCCATCGCGCATTCCCTGGCGGAACAGCCCGTGATCGTAGCGGATGCCGTAGCCGAAGGCCGGCACGCCAATCGACGCCATAGAGTCCATGAAGCAGGCCGCGAGCCGCCCGAGCCCGCCATTGCCGAGCGCCGCGTCCGGTTCGGCGGCCCGCACCTTTTCGATGTCGACGCCAAGGCCGGAGAGCGCTTCGGTGACTTGCTCCGTCAATCCGAGATTGTTGAGCGCGTCAAACAGCAGGCGGCCGATCAGGAATTCGAGCGAGAGGTAGTAGACGCGCTTCTGCGGCTGCGGGCCGGCGTGGTCCTTGACCCATTTGTCGACGATGCGGTCGCGGACCGCGAACGCGGTCGCCACGAACCAGTCGCGGGTGCTGGCCGTCTCGGGCGTGCGGCCGACTGAATAGATCAGCTCGGCAAGGATCTCCTTGCGCAGTTTGCCGACGTCGACGCCCGGTTCGGCTCCATCGGCCGCCGCGGCCCGTTGCGGGCGGGCGACGGGGGAGTCCGGGGATGCGACGGCGACGTCAGTCATACGCGGTCTCCATAGGCTGATGGCCCCGAGCGCAGCGCGGCCGTGCGAGCCGGGGAGCGCGACGCTGCGCTTGCTGCATCGCAGTAAATGACAAGCGGAGGCCTTCAGGCAACCCTATGATGTCAGCCGCGTGACCACGACGTCGACGCGCCGTCGGCGGCTCGATCCGACCCGGGCGTCAGGCGCGGGCGAAGATCAGCACGTTGCCGTCCGGGTCTTCGGCCGCCTCGCGCACCGCGACATGGCGGCTTGCGGCGTCCTCCAGCCGACCGCGCAGGGCGCGGACCGCGACCAGAAGTTCGAGCCCGAGACCGAGAGGCGCGCACATCAGGGTGGTGGCGTAGACGTCGAGCGCCTGGCCGAGAAGTTCGGCGTCCGGCTCGGACAAGGAGAGTTTGAGTTGGTCGTCCATGGCGCCGCGCCCCGCTGCTGTGCGCCTAAGCGTGTAAATCTCGACGCGCCCGCGAAGACTGCGCCCATCGGCCGAAACGCCGACCACCCAATTGAATCACGCTTCTAAGGAATTGACATACACATAACGGCCTATGCGACGCCTCAGCCGGTGAAAAACGCGACCGGCATGACGAGCGCCTCGCCCAAGGACGTCTTGGCGCCGAGGCGGAATTCGCGACCCGTCAGACGGTCCGTCATCAGCCGATCGTCCAAGGCGTTTGACGACGAGATGACGTCATTCTGCAACAGATTTGCGCGCAAGCTGAGGCCTTGGGGCGCTCCAAGCGCGCTCAGCGGGCGACGAAGCGCGATGACGACGACAGATTCGCCGGCGAGCTCGCGCGAGAACGCCACGACGTCGTCGGCGTGCGGCCCCTCGACGGCAAGCGGTGCGTAGGCGCCGCGGGCGAACAGGTCGGGCCGCCGCGCGCGCTCGGCCAGCACGGTCGCGATCAGCGCCTGCTTGACCCGGCCATCTCGCCAGCGCGGCGCGAGGTCGAGCACGGCGCCGCCGGCCTCGAGCGCCGACTGGCGGGCCGCGTAGTCGACCGGGCGGCGGTTGTCCGGGTCGACCAGCGACAGGTCCCAGAACTCGGTCCCCTGATAAGTGTCGGGCACGCCGGGAAGGGTGAGGCGCAAGAGCGTCTGGATCAGGCCGTTGGCCGCGCCGGCCGGGCCAATACGCTTTGCGAAGGCCGCGACGTCGGCGCGGAGATCCGTATCTCGACCGGTCATCACCCCCATGAGCAGGTCGCGGGCCGCGCCCTCGTAAGCTTCGTTCGGCGCGCTCCAGTCCGTCACGAGCTTCGCCTCGCGCAGCGCCTTCTCCTGCCAGCCGGCGACCCGTTTCGCGAAGGCCTCGCAGCCCTCCGCGTCGTCGGGTTCGAGATCGTGCGGCCAGGCGCCGACGAGCGTCTGGAAGAGGATCGCCTCGTCAGCCGCGGACGGGCCAGCTTCCGAGCGCAACGGCGCGGAAGCCTCGCGCCAGCGCCGGACCGCCGCCGCCCATTCGTCGGGGATCTCGGAGAGCGCCGCGAGCCGGGCGCGGACGTCCTCGCCGCGCTTGTGATCGTGGGTCGCGGTGGTGAGCATCGCGTCCGGAAACGCCTTGCCGCGCGCCGCCGCCTTCTCGTGGAAGGTCGCGACGTCCATCGAGAAGGTCGCGACGTCGAAGCCGACATCGGCGCGCGAGAGCAGGCGGCCGTAACGGTAGAAGGCTGTGTCCTCGACGGCCTTGGCCGCCACGGGGGCGGAGAGTTGCTGGAAGCGGCGGATCGCCTTGTCGCGCAAGGCGCGCTGGTCCTCGGGCGCCGTCTCGCCGCCGAGCCAGCGGTCGAGCTGGTCGAGCACCGGCGCGTCCGCCGGCAGGATGGTCTCGCGCGCCTTTTCGAGCGCGCGGGCGAAGATCGGCCGGTCGGCCTCCGTGCGGCCCTCGGCGGCGTTGGCGTAGGTGCGGTAGGCCGGGAAATGCGCGAGCAGCTCCACCAGCGCCCGGCGGATCGCCGCGAGCGGCGTGTCGCGCGTCTCGTAGTCGAGCCGGGCGACCGCATGGAGCGCGTGCGCCGCTTGGTCGAGCTGGGCCGAGAAGGAGCGGTCGAGGATCTCGCGCCGCGCGATCTCCTCCTCGGCATGGAAGTCGGCCGGCCGGCCGCTGATCTCCGCCCAGAAGGCGCCGAGCTTCTCCTCGCCGGCCGGGGCGTGCAGCAGCGCGCTCACGTCGTCCATGAAATCGTAGCCGCTCGCGCCGTCGACCTCCCAGTCCGTCGCGAGCTCCTCGCCGGGCCCGAGGATCTTTTCGACGACGAGGTAAGCGCGCTGCTTTGCGAGCTCGCCCGGCCGCCCCGGTTGGCGCTGGTCGAGATGCTCGCGCAGGCGCCTCGTATAGCCGCCCGGGTCCATCAGCCCGTCTACGTGATCCACGCGGAAGCCGTCGATCAGACCCTCGGCATAAAGGTCGAGCAGCTTCTGGTGAGTGGCCTCGAACACCGCCGGGTCGGCGATGCGCAGCCCCGCCAGTTCGTTGACGTCGAAGAAGCGGCGCCAGTTGATCTCGTCGCCCGCGACCATCCAATGCGCGAGCCGCCAGTTCTGGCGCTCAAGCAGATCGTGCAGCCTCGCGCGGCCCTCCTCGGTCGCGCCGTCATAGGCCTCTAGGCCGGCCGTCTCGATCTCGATCCGGTCGGCGGGGCGCAGCGGGAAGAGATGGTCGGCGTAGCGTAGCGTCAGGCCGCCATGCCGGCCCTCGCGGGTGATCTTGAGCTCGCCCGACCGCAGCGTCTCGCCATAGGGCTTGCCGAGCGTCGGGATCAGCACCTTGCCGTGCAGGGCCGGGTCGGCGGGCTCCCAGTCGATGTCGAAGAAATGGCCGAAGCGGCTGCCCTGGCCGTAGGTCAGGACGTCGAGCCACCAGACATTGTCGTCGCCGCCCACCGCCATATGGTTCGGCACGATGTCCACCACCACGCCGAGCCCCTCGGCGCGCAGCGCCGCGACCAGCGCACGAAACCCCTCCTCGCCGCCGAGCTCCGGATTGACGGTCGTCGGGTCGATGACATCGTAGCCGTGGTTGGAGCCTGCGCGGGCGGTGAGGATCGGCGACGAATAGAGATGGCTGATCCCGAGCCGCCTGAGATAGGGCGCGAGCGCGACCGCCCGTTCGAACGGGAAGTCCTTGTGGAACTGCATCCGCATCGTCGCGCGGGGCGGAGCGGCGATGGCAGGCGAGGTCACTCGGCGCGTCTCCTGTTGAGGCTTGAAAGCCGCTCGGCGGCTTCCGGTTCCGAAAGCAGCTCCGGCGCGGGGCGTTCAAGGCGGCGCCGCCAGTTCGGATGCTCGTCGAGCGTGCCGGGCAGGTTGGGCTGCTCGACCTGCGCCAGCGCGTCCTCGAGCGGCAGCAGCACGAGCTTCGAGGGCGTCGCCGCGAGGAAGCGGATGGAGGCGGCGACGGCGGGCGCGGGATCGCCAGGCTCTGGTCGCGGTCCGTCCGCCACGCCGGCCTCCTCGAAGGCCCGCCAGAGCTCGCCGCGCTCGCTCTCGCGGGTCGCAAGGTCGTTCTCGGTCGTCTCGCCGAACTGCCCGCCGGGCACGATCGACCGCACCTCGATGTCGCGCCCCGACCACCAGCCCGCCATGGTCGGCAGGTCGTGGGTCGTGGTCATGGCGAGCGCATCCTCCGAATACCAGGGCGGCGGGAAGAAGCCGCGCCGGTCGTCGCGCTCGAACTGCAGCACGCGCATGCCCGCGACGCCGGCCTCCGCGAGCTTGCCGCGGAAGCCATCGGGCACGGTGCCGAGATCCTCGCCGACCACGACGCAGTCGTTGCGCGTCGATTCGAGCGCGGTGAGCCGCAGCAGATCGTCGACCGGGTAGGAGAGATAGGCGCCGTCCTTCGGGTCCGCGCCGTCGGGCGAGACCCACAGGCGCTGGAAGCCCATCGCGTGGTCGATGCGGACGCCGCCGGCGTTCCGCATGCAGGCCCTGAGCGTCGCGAGGAAGGGCGCGAATCCGGTCCGCTTGAGCGCGAGCGGCGAGAAGGCGGCGAGCCCCCAGGCCTGTCCGTTCGGGTTGAACAGGTCCGGCGGAGAGCCGACCGACAGGCCGACCAGAAGGTCGTCGTGCCGGCTCCAGGCGTGGCTGCCGCCGACGTCCATGCCGACCGCGAGGTCCGAGATCAGCCCGATCGCCATGCCGGCCTTGCGCGCGACGGTCTGGGCGGCCGCGAAGCTGCGGTCCGAGATCCATTGCAGGAAGACGTGGAACGAGACCTCGTACTCGTTCGCCGCCGCGAAGGCCGAGACCTCGCCATGGCTCGGGTCGCGCAGGCCTTCGGGCCAGCTGCGCCAGTCCCACTGGCCGGGATCGTCGCCGAAGCGGCGGGCATGGATCGTCTCGAAGCGGGCGTGCGCCTCGAGCAGGTCGCCGCCCTCCTTGCGGAACAGCGCGAAGTCGAGGGCGAGGCGGCCGGGCGGGGTCTCGCAGAGCTCGACGGCGCGGAAGCTCGCATAGAGCGTCCGCAGCGTCGCGATTTTGACGGCCGCAGCGGCCGGCCAGTCGATCAGCCCTGCGGTCTCGTGCCGGCGGCGAAACGCGACGACGCCGGCCGCCTTGACCGCTTCCTCGACCCGCGCCTCGCCGAACATGAAGTCCGGATCGGCGTGCAGCGGGTTGAGGAACAGCCGGCTCGACGGCGAATAAGGGCCGTAATGGTTCGGGTCGGCCGTGAAGTTGGCGTGAACCGGCGACAGAGCGAGCGCGTCGGCGCCTGCGAGCGCCGCGGTTTCGGCGAGCGCCGCGACGCCGCCGAAATCGCCGATCCCGCCATCGCCCTTGCGGGTGAGGCCGTAGACCTGCGCGGCGAGGCCCCACATCCGGCGACCGCGCCCGGCGTCCAGGATGGTGCGGCCGCGCGGCGGCGCGACCGCGAGGGCGATGGACGTTCCGCCGACGTCCAGCCGGTGGTAGCCCGGCTCCAGGATCGGCCGGCCGAGCGCCCGGCCCTCGCTTTCGGCGAGCTTGAAGTCGAAGACCTCGCCGTCCTCGCGGGTCAGCTTCGCGGCGGCTCCGGGGCTTGCGTCGACGGGATAGGGCTCGCCGACCCGGGCGGTGACGAGCGGTTTCGGGACGGCGTCGAGCCGGTCGAGACGCGCGATGGCGTCCTTCGTCTCGCTTTCGCTCTCGCAGCCGAGACCCATGACGCCGAGCAGGCGCCTGAGCGATTCCGGCGACACGGTCTGGGCGGCGCCCGACTGGTCCGTCCAGTCGACAGAGAAGCCGGCGCGGGTCGCGAGCTCGCGGACGAGATCGTCGTGGCTCAAGCGGGCTGCTCCATCAGCGCGATCGTGGTGAAGCCGTCCAGACGGCCGGCGCGGGCGGCGTCGGCGGCCCCGGGCCTCGGTTCGTAGAGCGGGGGGCCCTCGACCGGCGCGATGTCGAGCGCTTCATCCGCGAGGTTGATCAGCAGCGTCAGCCGCGCGCCGCCCTCGAAGCTCCAAGTCGCCTTCACGGCCTTGGGGCCGATCGCCTCGGCCTCAGCCTCGGGCCGGACGACGCGCGACGAGATTTCGGCCGCGCGGATCGCCAGCAGCGTCCTGAACAGCGCGGTGCGCGCCTCCGCCCGCGTGGGATGCGGTTCGGGGATGGAGTCCTCGAATGTCTTCTCGGCGTTCGGATCGGGGACTTCAGCGCCTGCGAACGCCGCGAACTTCGCGAATTCCTTGCGCCGTCCCTCGCGCACCGCCTCGGCGAGCTTGCCCTCATGGTCGGTGAAGAACAGGAAGGGGGTCTCGCTCGCCACCTCCTCGCCCATGAAGATCATCGGGACCTGCGGGCAGAGCAGCATCGCGGCGGTCGCGGCCTCGACGCCTTCGGGCGGCGCGAGCGTCGTCAGCCGGTCGCCGAAGGCGCGGTTGCCGATCTGGTCGTGGTTCTGCAGGAAGGACACGAAGGCGGTCGCGGGCAGATGGCCGCTCGGGGTGCCGCGGGGCTCGCCAATATGGCCCATCACCTCGCCCTGATAGACGAACCCATCCTTCAGGCAGCGCGCGAGCTTGCCCGCCGTATCATCTGAGAAGTCTTCGTAATATCCTTCATGCTCTCCCGTCAGCAGGACGTGGAAGACGTGGTGGAAGTCGTCGTTCCACTGCGCGTCGACGTCCGCTGCGAGATGGCTCTGCTCGTTCCGTTCGTTCTCGAGGATCAGGTGGACGCGGCGGTCGCGCAGCTCGTGCGAAGCGCGCACGGCGCGCGCGGTCTCGTCGATCCAGTCCTGCTCCGAGATGGCGTGGACCGCGTCGAAGCGTAGCCCGTCGAAGCGGTATTCGATCAGCCAGTAGAGGACGTTCTCGGTGAAGTAGGAGCGAACCTCCGGCAGGCGAAAGTCGATCGCGCCACCCCACGGCGTCTCCAAATCCTCGCGGAAGACGGGCGGGGCGTAGGCCCCGATATAGTTCCCGTCCGGCCCGAAGTGGTTGTAGACGACGTCAAGCAGCATCATCAGCCCGAGCCCGTGCGCTCTGTCGACGAGCGCCTTCAGCTCGTCCGGCGTCCCGTAGGCGGCGTCGGGGGCGTAAGGCAGCACCCCGTCGTAGCCCCAGTTCCGGCTCCCCGGAAAATCCGCGATCGGCATCAACTGGATCGCCGTGATCCCGAGCTCCTTGAGCAGCGGCAAAGCCTCGGCCACGCCCGCAAAGCCGCCGAAGCAGCCGGCATGGAGCTCGTAGATCACGGCTTCGCGCCATGGCCGTCCGGCCCAGTCGGGCGTCCGCCAGCGATAGGCTCGGGGGTCGACCAGCACGCTCCAGCCATGAACGTCGCCGTCCTGGAAGCGCGAGGCCGGGTCCGGCACGGTCAGCCCGTCTGGGAGGTGGTAGCGGTAGCGGGCCTCCGCGGGCGCGTCGAGCGTGAGCGAGAACCAGCCCTCGTCGTCGCGCTCCATCCGGATGGGATCGCGGTCGCGGATCTCGAGCCGGACCTCCGCATGGGCGGGCGCCCAGAACCGGAACGTCGTGCCGCCCTCGGCGTAGGTGGCTCCCAGCGGCAGGCGGCGCTCGAAACTGGCGGTCAAACGGTCAGGCTCCGGTCTCCGACGGCCTCGTCCGGGGGGGCGGCGGGGCAGGGTGCAGCGACATCAGCAGGAGGGCCGATCGCGCCGCGACCTCGACCCTGTCGCCGTCGATCGGCTGCTCGGGCGCGTCGGGGCGCGACGTGTCGAGCAGCAGCGACGTGGGGAGCGAGGGCGGCGGCAGCGTGAAGGCGCGGGCCTCTTCGGTCGGATTGAGCATGAGGGAGATCAGCGGAACCGCGCCGTCCTCCCGCCGCGCGGCGCGTCGCAGGATCAACGTGCGCTCGCCATGGTCGTTCCAGGCCGCGGAGGGCACCTCGTGGCCGCGCTCGTCGAACCAGGCGATGTCGAGCACGCCGGGCGCCGGCTGCTCGCGACCGTGGAGGAAATGCTTGCAGCGCAGGATCGGGTGCGCCTTGCGCAGCGCGATCAGGCGCTCGACGAAGGCGGTGAGCGCCGCGCCCTCCGGCGTGTCGGCCCGCCGCCAGTCGACCCACGAGGTCTCGTTGTCCTGGGCGTAGGCGTTGTTGTTGCCGTTCTGGGTGCGGCCGAATTCGTCGCCCGCGAGCAGCATCGGAGTGCCCTGCGCGAAGAACACGCTCGCGAGCATGGCGCGGGCGACGCGGGCGCGGGTCGCGCGGATCTGGGGATCGGCGCTCGGCCCCTCGACGCCCCAGTTCGAGGAGAAGTTCTCGCCGTGGCCGTCGCGATTGTCCTCGCCATTGGCGCGGTTGTGGCGCTCGACATAAGCGGTCGCGTCCGCGAGCGTGAAGCCGTCATGGCTCGCGACGTAGTTCACCGAAGCCCAGGGCTTGCGCGAACGCTTGTCGAACAGGTCCGAGGAGCCGGCGATCCGGGCGGCGAATTCGGGCCGCTGACCGGCGTCGCCGCGCCAGAAGCGGCGCACCGAGTCGCGGAACTTGTCGTTCCATTCGGCGAAGCCCGGCGGGTGGGCGCCGAGCTGGTAGCCGCCGGGCCCGATGTCCCATGGCTCCGAGATCAGCTTGACGCGCTGCAGGACGGGGTCCTGCCGGACAGCGTCGAAGAAGCCGGACCCCGGGTCGAAGCCGTGCGCTTCGCGGCCGAGCGTGACGCCGAGATCGAAGCGGAAGCCGTCGACGCGATAGGCCTCGACCCAGTAGCGCAGCGAATCCATCACCATCTGCAGCACGCGCGGATGGCTGAGATTGACGGTGTTGCCGGTGCCAGTGTCGTTCACGCAGCGCCGCCAGTCATGCTCCTCTAGCCGGTAGTAGCTCAGATTGTCGAGGCCGCGGAACGACAGGGTCGGGCCCTCCTCGGAGCCCTCCGCCGTGTGGTTGTACACGACGTCGAGCAGGACCTCGATCCCGGCGGCGTGCAGCCGGCGGATCGCGACCTTCATCTCGTTGAGCGAGCCGTCCGAGAGGTAGCGGGGCTCGGGCGCGAAGAACGCGATCGTGTTGTAGCCCCAGTAATTCCGGAGGCCCTGCTCGACGAGCCGGCGGTCCTGCACGAAGGCGTGGATCGGCAGCAGCTCGACCGCCGTGATCCCGAGCCGCTTGTAGTGCTCGATCATCGGCGGGCTGGCGAGCGCAGCGAATGAGCCGCGCTCGTGATGGCGGATGTCCGGCCTCAGCATGGTGAGGCCGCGGACATGCGCCTCGTAGATGACGGTCTCGTGCCACGGCGTGTTGGGCCGCCGGTCGTCGCCCCAGTTGAACGCGTCGTCCACCACCACCGCCTTCGGCATGCCGGGCGCGCTGTCGCGCCGGTCATAGGAGAGGTCGCCGCGCGGCGAGTGCAGGCGGTAGCCGTAGAGCGCGTCGGACCAGCGCACCTCGCCGGCGATCTGCTTGGCGTAGGGGTCGAGCAGCAGTTTGTTGGGATTGAAGCGGTGGCCGTGCTGCGGGTCGTACTGGCCGTGGGCGCGGAACCCGTAGAGCAGGCCGGCGCGCGCCTCCGGCAGATAGCCGTGGAACACCTCGTCGGTCTTCTCGGGCAGCGCGACGCGCGCGATCTCGCGGCGTCCGGATGGGTCGAACAGGCAGAGGTCGATCTGCTCGGCATGCGCCGAGAAGACCGCGAAATTCACCCCGAGCCCGTCCCAGGTCGCCCCGAGCGGATAGGGCGAGCCGGCTTCCAGGACGCTCATCGGGGCTGCGTCGCCGGTCTGCGTGCTTCGAGACGCGGCGCTCTGCGCCGCTCCTCAGCATGAGGAGCGATCAGGATGGCGGAAAGGGCAGGAACGCCGAGACGTCTCGCCGACGTCCGGCGTCCGCGACGCTCCTCATGCTGAGGAGCCCGCGCAAGCGGGCGTCTCGAAGCACGCACCGTCAGTCCCCCCAAGCTCTAGTCCCCAGCAGCCGTCACGTCACCCCGCCCTCAGCGCCACCACCCCGAGCGGCGGCAGCGACAGCTCGAGCGACTGCGCTTCGCCATGGCTTTCGACAGGCGTCGTCTCCAGTCCGCCGCCATTGCCGACGTTCGAACCCCCATAAAGGCCGGAATCGGTGTTGATGATCTCGCTCCAGCGGCCGGCCACGGGGACTCCTATACGATATCCGTGCCGCGGCACCGGCGTCATGTTTGCAACCACCAGGATCGGCGGGTCGCCGTCGGCGCCGTGGCGGCGGAAGGCGAAGACCGAATTCGCGCGGTCGTCGCCGATCACCCAGCGAAAGCCAGCCTCTTCGCAGTCGCGCCTGTAGAGCGAGGGCTCGGAGACGTAGATGCGATTGAGGTCCCGGATCAGCCGCTGGACGCCTGCATGGTTCGGGTCATCGAGCGCGGGCCAGTCGATCTGCGCGTCATGGTTCCACTCGCTCCACTGGGCGATCTCGCCGCCCATGAACAGCAGCTTCTTCCCCGGATGGCTCCACATCAGGCCGTAGAGCGCGCGCAGATTGGCGAATTTCTGCCAAGCGTCGCCCGGCATCTTGCCGATCAGCGACCCCTTGCCGTGCACCACCTCGTCATGGCTGAGCGGCAACACGAACTTCTCCGAGAAGGCGTAGACCAGCCCGAACGTGATGCCGTCATGATTGTAGGAGCGGTAGATCGGATTCTGCTCCATGTAGTTCAGCGTGTCGTGCATCCAGCCCATGTTCCACTTGTAGTCGAAGCCGAGGCCGCCCTCGGTGGTGGAACGGGTGACGCCGGGCCAGGCGGTGGATTCCTCGGCAATCGTCATCGCGCCGGGGACGCGCTCGCGGACGACGGCGTTGAAGTGCTGCAGGAAGCCGATCGCCTCGAGGTTCTCGCGCCCGCCCAGATGGTTCGGGACCCACTCGCCCTCCTTCCGCGAATAGTCCCGGTAGAGCATCGAGGCGACGGCGTCGACGCGCAGCCCGTCGACATGGAACTGCTCGAGCCAGTGCAGCCCGCTCGCGATCAGGAAGTTCTGCACCTCGCGCCGGCCGAAATTGTAGATCGCAGTGTTCCAGTCCTGATGGAACCCTTCGCGCGGGTCGGCGTGCTCGTAGAGCGGGGTGCCGTCGAAACGGTAGAGGCCGTGCGGATCGGTCGGGAAATGGGCCGGCACCCAGTCCACCACCACGCCGACGCCCGCCGCATGGGCGGCGTTCACGAAGCGGGCGAAGTCTTCGGGCTTGCCGTAGCGGCCGGTCGGCGCGAACAGGCCGAGCGGCTGGTAGCCCCACGAGCCGCCGAACGGATGCTCGGCGACCGGCAGCAGCTCGATATGGGTGAAGCCCATCTGGGCCGCATAGGGCACGAGCTTGTCGATCGCGAAATTCCAGTCGACCGTTCGGCCGTCCTTCATCCAGGAGCCGAGATGGACCTCGTAGAACGACAGCGGGGCGTCGGGTAAATGCTTGGCGGAGCGAGCCGCCATCCAGGCGTCGTCGGTCCACTCATAGGCCGTCGGGGCCGCGACCACGGACGCCGTGCCGGGCGCGCTCTCGGCTGACTTGGCCACCGGGTCGGCCTTGTCGGGCAGTTCGGCGCCGTCCGGCCCGAGGATCGCGAATTTGTAGCGCTCGCCCGGTCCGATGCGCGGGACGAACAACTCCCAGACGCCGGACGGGTGCCTCAGGCGCATCGGGTGGCGGCGCTTGTCCCACGAGTTGAAGTCGCCGACCACGGCGACGCGGCGGGCGTTGGGCGCCCAGACCGCGAAGCGCACGCCCGCGACCCCGTCGAACTCCATCACATTCGCGCCGAGCGCCGAGGCCAGCTCGAAATGGCGGCTCTCGCCGAGCAGATGCAGATCGAGCTCGCCGAGCAGCAAGCCGAAGGAGTAGGGGTCCTCGGTCTCCTGGACAGTGCCCGGCCAGGCGATCTTCAGCCGGTAGGGATCGGCGCCCTTCACCCAGCCCTCGAACACGCCGGTGTTCTCGATCTCCATCAGCCGGCCGATCGAATCGCCGGTCCTGGCGTCGACCGCCTCGACGCCCTGCGCTCCCGGCAGCACGGCTCGAATATAAGGCCCGTCGCCGTCGTCGCGGCGTCCCAACACCCCGAACGGGTCGCGGTGCGTCCCGTGCGCGAGCGCGTCCAGCGTCCCGCGGTCGAGGGGCGTCGGATGGCTCGGCGTTTCGACGGGTCTTGCGGACATCCGGGCGATCGTCATGATCGGCCTCCTTGTTCTGGCGCGAGACGCGCGGCGAGGGCGCAGAGACCTCCGAGAGGAACGTCGATCCAGGTCGGCCGGTTCGCCGCCTCGTAACCGATCTCGTATGCGGCCTTCTCGATCAGGAACATGTCGAGCAGATCGGCCGACACGGCGCCGCCCGATTTTTCGACGCCTTTTCGATAGGCGTCGAGGAAGGCCGCAGCCGCATCGGCGCGGAAACGCTCGAGGAAATCGTCGCGCCGCGCGCCGCTGACATGCGGAGAGGCCTGCTCGTTGCGTCCGACCATGGCGGCCGCGTAATCGAACGACCTCAGCACGCCCGCGACGTCGCGCAGCGGCGAAGCCTTGCCGCGCCGTTCGTCGAGCGGTCGCGCCGGCTCGCCTTCGAAATCGATGAAGACGGCGTCGCCGGTCGCGACAAGGATCTGACCGAGATGCAGGTCGCCATGGATCCGCGTCATGATCGAGCCCACGCCTGTCTCCGCGAGCCGGCCGATCGCGGCCTGCAGCGGCTCCCAGCGCTCGATCAGCCAGTCGGCGCGCTGCCTGGCGGCAGGGTCCTCCCAAAGCTCCTTGCCGCGCAACGCCTGGATGGCGCCGGTCAGCAGCCCGCTCGCGCGCGCCTGCCAACTCTTGACGTCGGCGGTCGAGGCGGGGGCCGGCGCGAAAGCCTGGTCGTCGCTGTCGCGCGCAAGCACCGCATGAAGCTCGGCGAGCCGGGTCCCGAGCGTCGCTGCGAAGGCGGTGTATTCGGAGAAGCGCTCGTCCTCCGACATCTCGCCGCCGCCGCGGGCGCCGAAATCGTCGAGCGCGCGGGTGAGATGAGCGAGCGTCCAGCTCCAGGCGTCGCCCTCGTTGCGGACATAACCCTGGATGATGGCGAGCGTGGCGCGCGTCCCATCGGCTGCGACCCGCACCATCTCGCCGAGGAAGGGCGCGGCGTTGCCGTAGCCGTTCTCGGTGAGATAGCGGCCCATCTCGGCTTCGGGGTGCTTGCCCGGCGCGATCTTGCGCAAGACCTTGATCATCATCAGGTCGCCGGCGATCAGCGAGGAATTCGACTGTTCGGCCGACAGCCAGTTGATCTCGGCGTCCTCGGGCAGGGTCGGGATTTTCACGCCCTCGGCCTGCTCGAACACGATCTCGCCTTCGCCGCTCTTCAGGCGCGCGGCGTCCTTCAGCGACTTCGCGACCGCATGGGCGAAGCCCGGCAGCGCGAAGGCGTCGGTCAGGAGCTGAACCTCGCGGCCGCGGCGCACGCGGGCGAGCGCCAGGCGGCTGGCGAGCGCCGAGATCGGCTCGTCCTCGGAGACCACGGCGAGCGGCAGCAGCCAGCGGGAGGGCTCAGATCCGCCCGTGACCTCGACCTCGATCAGCCCGATGGGCTGGCCTCGGCCCTCGAAGCGGCTCATCGCCTTGATGCGCGGGATGACCTGCTTCTGGTCTTTTCCCGAGAACCAGCGGCGCTTGGCGAGGTAGTTCGGCAGCACCGCCGTCTCGAGCGTCTTGCGCGCCTCGACCTGCATCGCGTCGTCGACGCCGGCGCGCAGCACGAGGGTTTCGTAATCAGCCATGGGTTCGGGAGCCGGCGTGTGCCAAGAGGGCGAGTTGGCCTCCTCGGCGAGGAGGAACCAATAGAAGCCGTAAGGCGGCAGCGTCAGCAGATAGGTCAGTTGGCCGATCGGCGGGAAGACGGAGCCGGCCGTGAGTTCGATCGGCACGCGGCCTTCGAACTCCGAGAGCTCGAGCTCTACCGCTTGAGGACTGCGGCCCATATTGGCCACGCACAAGATGACGTCTCCGTCATGCTCGCGGAGATAGGCCAAGATTCGCCGGTTCGAGGGGAACAGGAAGCGGAGCGAACCGCGTCCGAAGGCGAGGTGCTGGCGGCGCGTGGCGAGCATGCGGCGCATCCAGTTCAGCAGCGAGTGGGGGTCGCGCCCCTGCGCCTCCACGTTGATGGCGAAGTAGCCGTAGAGGGGGTCCATGATCGGCGGCAGCACGATCGAGGCGAAATCCGCGCGCGAGAAGCCGCCGTTGCGGTCGATCGACCACTGCATCGGCGTGCGCACGCCGTCGCGGTCGCCGAGATGGATGTTGTCCCCCATCCCGATCTCGTCGCCGTAATAGATCACTGGCGTGCCGGGCATCGACAGCAGCAGCGAGTTCATCAGCTCGATGCGGCGCCGGTCGCGCTCCATCAGCGGCGCGAGGCGCCGCCGGATGCCGAGATTGATGCGCGCCCGCCGGTCGGTCGCATACGTGTTCCAGAGGTAGTCGCGCTCCTTGTCGGTCACCATTTCGAGCGTCAGCTCGTCATGGTTCCGGAGAAAGATCGCCCATTGGCAGTTGTCCGGAATCTCCGGCGTCTGCCGCATGATGTCGGTGATCGGGAAGCGGTCCTCGCGCGCGATCGACATGTACATGCGCGGCATCAGCGGGAAGTGGAACGCCATGTGGCATTCGTCGCCTTCGCCGAAGTAATCCTTGGTGTCCTCCGGCCACATATTGGCTTCCGCGATCAGGAAGCGGTCCGGATAGGTGCGGTCGAGCTCGGCCCTGATCTTCTTCAGGATGTCGTGGGTCTCGGGCAGGTTCTCGTTCGACGTGCCGTCGCGCTCGATCAGGTACGGCACGGCGTCGAGCCTGAGGCCGTCGATGCCGATGTCGAGCCAGAACTTCATCACCTTGAAGACGGCCTTCAGCACCTGGGGATTGTCGAAGTTCAAGTCCGGCTGGTGGCTGTAGAAGCGGTGCCAGAAATAGGCCCCCGCCACCGGGTCCCAGGTCCAGTTCGAGCGCTCGGTGTCGAGGAAAATGATGCGGGTGCCGGAATAGAGCGTGTCGTGGTCCGACCACACGTAGAAGTTCCGGTGCGCCGAGCCTGGCTTGGCGGTCCGCGCACGCTGGAACCAGGGATGCTGATCCGATGTGTGGTTGATGACGAGCTCGGAGATCACCCGGATTCCGCGCTTATGCGCCTCGGAGACGAAACGCTTGACGTCGGCGAGCGTGCCGTAGTCCGGCGAAACTCCGGTGTATTCCGAGATGTCGTAGCCGTCGTCGAGGCGCGGCGACGGATAGAACGGCAGCAGCCAGATCACGTTGACGCCGAGATCGGCGATGTAGTCGAGCTTCGAGATCAGGCCGGGAAAGTCGCCGATGCCGTCGTCGTTGGAGTCCATGAACGACTTGACGTGCAACTGGTAGATGATCGCGTCCTTGTACCAGAGCGGATCGACGCCCTCCCTCGAGACGACCGTTCCGGTCGGCTTGGCGAGCGCGGCGTGCGCGACGGGCGCGTTCATATGGCGGCTCCCTGTTTCGTCAGCCTCCAGACATGGAATGGCAGTTCGTTCGGATTGAGATAGATCGTTTGGTTCTTGCCCGTCAGCGTGAAGCTGTTGCCGCGCATCAGGTCCTCGACCGCGACCGTGCCGTCGTCAGGTAGGTCGAAGCGCCAGAGCGGCAGCTCGTAAGGCGCGGTGCGCTCGTAGTTCGGGTCGAGCGTCACGAACACCAGGATCATGTCCTGGATTTCCGCGCCGTCCGCCGAGGGCCGCGGCTTGCCGTAATAGAGGATCTGGTCGTCGAAGCAGTTGAAGAACTCGACGCCGAGATGGCTCTGCAGCGCGGGGTTCTCGCGGCGGATGCGGTTCAGCCGCGTGATCTCCTGGATGATGTTCCCGGGCTGGTTCCAGTTGCGGATGCGGATCTGGTACTTCTCGCTGTCGAGATACTCCTCCTTGCCCGGCAGCGGCGCGCTCTCGCAGACCTCGAAGCCGTTATACATGCCCCAGAGCCCTGAAAGCGTCGTAGCGAGCGCCGCGCGGATCAGGAACCCCGGCCGGCCAGACGTCTGCAGAAAGAACGGGTTGATGTCCGGCGTGTTCACGAAGAAATGCGGCCGGAAGAAATCTTTCGGCGCAGTGGTGGTTAGCTCCGTCAGATAGGCGGCGAGCTCGTGCTTGTGGTTGCGCCAGGTGAAGTAGGTATAGGACTGCGAGTAACCAATCTTGGCGAGGCGATACATCACCTTCGGGCGGGTGAAGGCCTCCGACAGGAAGATCGCGTCGGGGTGCTTGCGCTTCACCTCGGCGATCATCCACTCCCAGAACGGGAACGGCTTGGTGTGCGGGTTGTCGACCCGGAAGGTCTTCACGCCGTTCTCGGCCCAGAACAGCACGACATCGCGCAGCGCTTCCCACAGGCCCGGCACAGCGTCCGGGCCGTAGAAGTCGACATTGACGATGTCCTGATACTTCTTCGGCGGGTTCTCGGCGTATTTCATCGAGCCGTCGGGCCGCCACTTGAACCAGCCGGGCTGCTCCTTGAGCCAGGGATGGTCGGGCGAGCATTGGATCGCGAAGTCGAGCGCGATCTCGAGGCCGTGTTCCTTCGCCGCCCTCACCAGCGCCTGGAAGTCTTCGAGCGTGCCAAGCTCCGGATGGATGGCGTCGTGTCCGCCCTCCTCGGAGCCGATCGCGTAAGGCGAGCCGGTGTCCTGCGGACCGGGCGTCAGCGTGTTGTTGGGACCCTTGCGGTTGGTCTTGCCGATCGGGTGGATGGGCGGGAAGTAGAGCACGTCGAAGCCCATGTCGCGGATCATGGGCAGGCGCCGGATCACGTCGCGGAAGGCGCCGTGGCGCGCGGGATCGCCGCTCTCCGAGCGCGGGAACAGCTCGTACCAGCTCGCGAATTCGGCTCGGATCCGCTCGACCTCGAGCGGAAGTGGCGCGCTGCGCGTCGCATGCGCCCGGGGGTCAGCGGCCTTCGCCGCGGCCGCCGTCGCGTGGTCGAGCAGTGCGGTCACGCGCGCCGAGACGTCCGACGGCCGGGTCCGCAGCACGACGTCGGCCACCGGCCGCGCGAGCTCGGCCGGCGCGGCGGAGGCATGGTCCTCGAGGAGCTGAAGGCCCTCGTCGGTCTCGAGCGCGACGTCGATTCCGGCCTCCCGCTTCTTGGTGAGGTCTCGACGGAATGTCCCAAAATCGTCCCGCCAGGCCTCGATCGCATAGCTGTGCGGACCGATCCCCGTCGGCGTGAAGGCGCCGCGCCAGCGGTCGTTGACGAGTTCGGCCATCGGTTCGCGCCGCCAGTCGGCGTCGTCAGGCCCGCGCCATAGAATCTCGGCGCGCAGCACCTCGTGTCCGTCGGCGAAGATGTCGGCCTCGACGGTCACGGCGCGGCCGATGATCGTCTTGACCGGAAACCGTCCGGCGTCGACCGAGGGCGTGACGGCCTCGATCGCGATCCTTGGCCGCCCGGCGGCTTCGGCGGCGTCGACAGAGGCGTCAGGCATGCGATTCTCCGAACGGCGTCAGCGGGTTGATTCGGCGATGCGGGCGGCGGCCTCGGGGCAGAGGCGGACCTTCCGGAACCTCACACATCGGTCGACTGTTGTTCCCGGCAACCCCCTGACGGGCCGGCGAGGAGGGCGGAATGAACGATCGTGAAACTCGAATCCGCGACGAGGCCTACCGAATTTGGGTCGAGGAAGGACGCCCCGAAGGTCAGGGGCGGCGACATTGGAGCGAAGCCGAGAAGCGCGTGAGCGCGGCCGATCAGGCCGGAGCTGCGGCGCTCGAGAAGACGAAGACCCCGAAAAGCGAGAAGACGCCCAAACCGGCCGCCAAGGGCGCAGCCGGCGCTGTCGCGGCCGACGTCGGGAAGGCGACGGTCAAGGGCGCGAAGAAGGCCGCGGGCAAGAAGGCCGAGGCCTTGATGAAGCGAAAGCCCTCCGCCTCGGAGAAGGACGTCGAAGGCGCGGCCGCCGCTCCGGCTCCGGGGCTCGCCGCCGGAAAGCCGAAGGTGGAGAAAGCCGCCAAGATCCAGAAGGCCGCCAAGGAGGACAAGATCCCGAAGGCCGGCAAGGGAGGCAAGCCCTCCAGGGCGAAGGCCTGAAACGCCGCCCGTCCCGCTGTCGGACGGCCGCGACGGCCCTAGCTGATCGCCTGCTCACCAGGAACGGGGGGCGTTGCGCGCCGTTCCTCGGACGGTGACGGGATTTCGGAGGCGTCCCCGCCTTCGGAGAAAGGACGACGGAGTTTCATGAGCGACATCAGGACCGACCGCCGGGCCGAAGCCGGGCGGCCGACGCAGCTTGGCGCGACCTTCGACGGCGAGGGCACGAATTTCGCGCTGTTTTCGGCCCATGCCGAGCGGGTCGACCTCTGTCTGTTCGACGATAAGGACAATGAGGTCGAGCGGATTACGCTGCCGGAATATTCCGACGAGATCTGGCACGGCTATCTTCCGGGGATCATCCCCGGCCAGCGCTACGGCTACCGCGTGCACGGCCCGTATCGGCCGGAAGAGGGCCATCGCTTCAACCCGAACAAGCTGCTGCTCGACCCCTACGCCAAGTCGCTGGTCGGCTCCGTGCGCTGGAACGACGCGCATTTCGGCTACCGGCTCGACGCCGAGGACAAGGACCTCAGCTTCGACGAGCGGGATTCAGCGCCCTTCATGCCGAAATGCGAGGTGCCGGACACTGCATTCGATTGGGCTCACGACGTGAAGCCCGACGTGCCGTGGGACCGCACCGTGTTCTACGAAACTCATGTGCGCGGCTACACGATGCTGCACCCGGCCGTGCCGGAGGAGATCCGCGGGACCTTCGACGGCCTCGCGCATCGCGATGTGGTGGCGCACATCAAGGCGCTCGGCGTGACCTCGGTCGAGCTGCTGCCGATCCACGCCTTCCTCGACGACCAGCATCTCGAGGCCAAGGGGCTCCGGAACTTCTGGGGCTACAACACGGTCGGCTTCTTCTCGGTGATGCAGCGCTACGCCGGCGGCGAGAACAAGTCCGGCCGCGCTCGGCTCGCGAGTTTCAAGCATCTGGTGCGCTCGTTCCACAACGCCGGCATCGAGGTCATCCTCGACGTCGTCTACAACCACACGGCGGAAGGCAACGAGCTCGGTCCGACGCTCTCCTTCAAGGGCATCGACAACCTCAGCTACTACCGGACGATGCCGAACCAGCACCGTTACTACATCAACGACACCGGCACCGGGAACACGGTCAACACCAGCCATCCGCGGGTGCTGCAGATGGTGACGGACTCGCTGCGCTACTGGGTCGAGGAGTGCCATGTCGACGGCTTCCGCTTCGACCTCGGCACGATCCTCGGCCGCGAGCCGGGCGGCTTCGACCCGCGCGGCGGCTTCTTCGACGCCGTCAACCAGGACCCCGTGCTGCGCCGTGTGAAGCTCGTCGGCGAGCCTTGGGACATCGGCCCCGGGGGCTACCAGGTCGGCGGCTTCCCCCCGGGCTGGGCGGAATGGAACGACAAATATCGCGACGAGGTCCGCGACTACTGGAAGAAGAGCGCGGACAGCCTGGGCAATTTCGCGGCTCGCGTCACCGGCTCGGGCGACGTCTATGATCGTCATGGCCGCAGGCCGTGGGCCGGCGTCAACTTCATCACGGCCCATGACGGCTTCACGCTGCACGACCTCGTCACCTACAACGACAAGCACAACGAGGCGAACGGCGAGGACGGCAAGGACGGCCACTCCGACAACCGCAGCTACAATTACGGCGTCGAGGGCGAGACCGACGACGAAGGGATCGTCGCGACGCGCGAGCGCCAGAAACGCAACTTCCTCGCGACGCTCCTGTTCTCTCACGGCACGCCGATGATCCTCGCAGGCGACGAGTTCGGCCGCACGCAGAAGGGCAACAACAACGGCTACTGCCAGGACAACGAGATCTCCTGGGTGAACTGGGATCTCAACCAGAACAACCAGGAGTTGCTCACCTTCGCGCAAAAGCTCACGAGGCTCCGCGCCGACCATTCGATCCTGCGCCGCGCCAGCTTCCGCGACGGCATGGGCGTCGTCTGGCTCAACCCCGGCGGCGGCGAGCAGAAGCCCGAACACTGGAACGACCCCAACGCCGACTGCATCGGGCTTCACCTGAAGATCCTGGACGGCGAGGAGGCGATCCTGATCTTCAACAGCCATGACGGGCCGGTGCCCTTCGTCCTGCCCGAGCGCGACGGCGGCGAGGGCTGGAGCGTTCTGGTCGACACGGACCAGCCGGAGGCGGAGCCCCGCGAGATCAGCGGCGGGAAGGAGCCGCTCTCGGTGGCGGGGCGGAGCCTGCTGCTGCTGATGTGACGTGAGACGCAGGCGGCGGCCGCGTCCTTATAGCCGAGTCTTCAGAGCTCCGCCCTCGTTGTGCGGCAGGGCCTGATCGCCTATGTTCCGCGCTCGCGCGGGCGTCGCTTTGCGACGACGATCCCTGAGCCGCGCGCGCCGGAATTGTACGACCCTCTCCGGTCAGGCCAGAACAACCGGCACAGGTGACATGGATTTCCTCAAGCCACGGTACACGCCGATGAACCGCCGCCGCCGCATCTATGAAGGCAAGGCGAAGGTGCTCTATGAGGGCCCCGAGCCCGGCACCCTCATCCAGCACTTCAAGGACGACGCGACCGCCTTCAACGCCAAGAAGCACGAGATCATCGACGGCAAGGGCGTCCTCAACAACCGGATTTCGGAATACATCTTCCAGAATCTGAACGACATCGGCGTGCCGACGCATTTCATCCGCCGGCTGAACATGCGCGAGCAGCTGATCCGCGAAGTCGAGATCATCCCGCTCGAGGTCGTGGTGCGCAACGTCGCGGCCGGCTCGCTCGCGACCAAGCTCGGTCTCGAGGAAGGCACCCAGCTGCCGCGCTCGATCATCGAGTTCTACTACAAGAACGATGCGCTGAACGACCCGATGGTCTCCGAGGAGCACGTCACGGCCTTCGGCTGGGCGAGCCCTCAGGAGATCGACGACATCATGGCGCTGGCGATCCGCGTCAACGACTTCCTGTCCGGCCTGTTCCTCGGCGTCGGCATTCGTCTGGTCGACTTCAAGATGGAGACCGGCCGGCTCTGGGAGAACGACACGGTCCGCATCGTCGTGGCCGACGAGATCAGCCCCGATTCGTGCCGGCTGTGGGACATCAAGTCGAACGACAAGCTCGACAAGGATCGCTTCCGCCGCGACATGGGCGGGCTGGTCGAGGCCTATTCGGAAGTGGCGCGCCGGCTCGGCATTCTGCCCGAATCGGAGATCCCGAACGGCCGCGGGCCGGTGCTGGTGACGTCGAAGGACTGAACGCGATCGACACCGGCGCTTTTAATTGGGTTCGACTATATGAAGACAGGGTGGCGGTATGCAGCGACATGCGGTGTCGCCACCCTGTTTTCGTCTTGGGTTAGCGCTGAGCCGCGTGAGCTGGTTCTCACGCGGCACGACGCGCTGACGGCGTTCGGAACTGGATGGTCGGTAACCAATTTGCGGCTGCTGATCCTGCCGTGATTGTCCTTTCAGCCTACGCCAATATCGCGAAGAGCGCTCAGGAGCGGGTTGGGCGCTGGCTGACAGCTCAGCTCGACGCGGAACTTGTCCGGCGCTAGGCAACACTGGTGCGCGCCGTGTTGGGAAGCTCATGACTGGTGTCATCCGTTCGCTGTTTATCAGTGCTGCTGTCGTGGCCGGGTTCGCATCGCCGGGTCTGGCCGTCGACCTCTCGAAACTGCCCAATCCCCTCGGCGGAGACTGGCGGGCGAAGAGCGCGGCGCCTGATCTCGTGCGTTTCGTCTGCGGGACGCCCGCCTGTCCGCCCGCCGGCGAGCTCGCGGTCGCCATCCGTCCGGCGCCCGACGCCGCGCGCGATCAGGTGATCGCCGATCCGCAAGGGACGCTCGCCGGCTACGAAAAGGGCTTCAAGAACAACTCCGCCAACAAGGCCTGCGAGTTCTCCGACTTCACCGCCTCGAAGGCCGGCGACACGGGCTCCCGCGTCGAGATGCGGGGCGAATGCCCGAGCGGGCTCACGCTGATGATGGCCACCCTGTTCGACAAGCGGCAGCCCGGCATGGTCAGCATCGTGGCCTCGTCGATGGACGGCGCGAAGGCCGGCGCCGTGCGCGCCCGCGCGATCGAGGCGATCGGCGCGGCGCTTGACGCTGCGCCGTGAGACGACGGCTTTTCGTTAGTCCGTCTGGCGCTTCGCGGCGCGAGCGCCTAAACGATGGCGTCCGAGATCACCAACCGGAGCAGATGCCGACATGAAGGCGCGCGTCACCGTCACGCTGAAGACCGGCGTTCTCGACCCGCAGGGCAAGGCGATCGAGGGCGCGCTGGGCTCGCTCGGGGTCGCGGGCGTCGAGAGCGTGCGGCAGGGCAAGCTGTTCGACGTCGAGCTCAAGACCTCCGACCCGGCCGAAGCCGAAGCGACGCTGAAGGCGATGTGCGAGAGGCTCCTCGCCAACACCGTGATCGAAAGCTACCGATACGAGATCGCGGGCTGACCTGCCATGAAAGCCGCAGTCCTCGTCTTCCCCGGCTCGAACCGCGAGCGTGACGTCGCAAAGGCGCTGACGCGCGCCACCGGCCACGCGCCCGCAATGGTCTGGCACGCCGAGACGTCGCTGCCCGAGGGGACCGACCTCGTGGTGCTGCCGGGCGGCTTCTCCTATGGCGACTATCTGCGCTGCGGCGCGATCGCGGCGCGCGCTCCGGTGATGGACGCGGTGCGCGCCCACGCCGAGCGCGGCGGCCTCGCGCTGGGCATCTGCAACGGTTTTCAGATTCTGGTCGAGAGCGGCCTGCTGCCGGGCATCCTGACGCGCAACAAGGACCTCCGCTTCATCTGCAAGTCCCAGCACCTGAAGGTCGAGCGCGCCGACACCGCCTTCACCCGCACATACGCCGAAGGCCAAATCATCGAGGTCTGCTGCGCGCATGGCGAGGGCAACTATTTCGCCGACCCCGAGACGCTCGAGCGGCTGGAGGGCGAGGGCCGCGTCGCCTTCCGCTATTGCGCGGCCGACGGCTCGCTCGGCGGGACCGCCAACGCTAACGGCTCGGTCAACGACATCGCCGGCATCTATTCGGAGAAGCTCAACGTGCTCGGCATGATGCCGCATCCCGAGAACCTCGTGGACGCGGCGGTCGGCGGGACCGACGGGCTCGCGCTGTTCTCGGGGCTGGCCAAGGCCGCCTGATGGCCCGGGGTGCGGACAAGGGCCGCATCTTCGTCGGCGTCGGCGGCTGGACGTTCGAGCCCTGGCGCGGGACCTTCTACCCCAAGGACCTGAAGAAGGATCGGGAGCTCGCCTACATGGCCGAGCGCCTGACCGCGATCGAGATCAACGGCACCTTCTATCGCGGGCAGAAACCCGAAACCTTCCGCAAATGGGCCGCAGAGGCGCCGGAGGGCTTCAGGTTCCCATTGAAGGCGTCGCGCTTCTGCACCAGCCGCCGCGTGTTGGCCGAAGGCGCGGAATCGATCGAGCGCTTCTTCGCCACCGAGCCGACCGCGATGCGCGGCAAGCTCGGTCCGATCCTCTGGCAGCTGCCCGCGACCAAACGCTTCGAGAAGGACGACGTCGCGGCCTTCCTCAAGCTGCTGCCGGCGAGCCATGACGGCGTGACGCTCCGCCACGTGATCGAGGCCGGGCACGAAAGCTTCGCCGACCCCGCCTTCGTCGCGCTGTTGCGCGAGGCGAAGGCCGAGGTGACGCAGGTGGTGATCGACGATCCGGACCATCCGACGATCGCCGACGTCACCGCCGACTTCGTCTATCTCAGGCTCGAGCGCTCGCGCGAGGACGTCGAGACCGGCTACCCGGCCGACGAACTCGACGCCTGGGCGAAGCGCCTCAAGACCTATGCGGCTGGCGGCGTCCCGGACGACCTGCCGACGCTGACGGGCGACCAAACGGCGAAGGCGCCGCGCGACGTGTTCTGCTTCTTCATCTCCGGCGCGAAGGTCCGCAATCCGGCCGGCGCGATGGCGATGATCGAGAGGGTGAAGGGCTGAGCGGCGCTGGCGCGCGGCGCCGTGGTGGGTTAGCAAGGCCGCGCCCCCAAGTGCGAACCTGCAAGGTCCGATGTCCTCAGCCGAACCCGCCATCACGCCCGAACTCGTGGCGAGCCACGGGCTCAAGCCGGACGAGTATGACCGCATCCTGAAGCTCATCGGCCGCGAGCCGAGCTTCACCGAGCTCGGCATCTTCTCGGCGATGTGGAACGAGCACTGCTCCTACAAGAGCTCGAAGATCTGGCTGAAGACCCTGCCGGTCACCGGCCCGAAGGTCATCCAGGGGCCGGGCGAGAACGCCGGCGTGGTCGACATCGGCGACGGCGACGCCGTGGTGTTCAAGATGGAGAGCCACAACCACCCGAGCTTCATCGAGCCCTATCAGGGCGCGGCGACCGGCGTCGGCGGCATTCTTCGGGATGTCTTCACCATGGGCGCCCGGCCGGTGGCGGCGCTCAACGCGCTCCGGTTCGGCGCGCCCGACCATCCGCGCACCCGCCATCTCGTGTCGGGCGTCGTCGCGGGCGTCGGCGGCTACGGCAATTCCTTCGGGGTTCCGACGGTCGGCGGGCTCGTGGGCTTCCATCCGCGCTATGACGGCAACATCCTGGTCAACGCCATGGCGGTCGGCCTCGCCAAGGCCGACGCGATCTTCTACGCCAAGGCGACTGGCGTCGGACTCCCGGTCGTCTATCTCGGCTCCAAGACCGGCCGCGACGGCATCCATGGCGCGACCATGGCCTCGGCCGAGTTCGACGAGGCCTCCGAGGAGAAGCGCCCGACCGTGCAGGTCGGCGATCCATTCGCCGAGAAGCTGCTGCTGGAGGCGTGCCTCGAGCTGATGGCGTCGGGCAGCGTGGTGGCGATCCAGGACATGGGGGCGGCCGGCCTCACCTGCTCGGCGGTCGAGATGGGGGCCAAGGGCGACCTCGGGATTCGATTGGATCTCGAGACCGTGCCGGTCCGCGAGACCGGCATGACGGCCTACGAGATGATGCTGTCGGAAAGCCAGGAGCGCATGCTCATGGTGCTTCACCCCGAGAAGGAGGACGTCGCGCGGGCGATCTTCACCAAATGGGGCCTCGACTTCGCGGTGGTGGGGCATACGACCGACGACCTGCGCTTCAAGGTGTTCCTGAACGGCGAGCTCAAGGCCGATCTCCCGATCAAGGAGCTCGGCGACCAGGCGCCCGAATATGACCGGCCGCATGTCGAGACGCCGAAGGCGGCGGAGATCGTGGCCTCCTCGGTCGCCGCGCCGCTCGATACGCGCGAGGCGCTGATGGCGCTGGTCGGCTCGCCGGAGCTCTCCTCGCGGCGCTGGGTCTGGGAGCAGTACGACCACATCATCCTCGGCGAGACCGTCCAGAAGCCGGGCGGTGACGCTGCGGTGGTGCGGGTCGAGGGCGGCCCGAAGGGGCTCGCGCTCACCGCCGACGTCACGCCGCGCTATTGCGAGGCCGACCCCTTCGAGGGCGGCAAGCAGGCGGTCGCGGAAGCCTGGCGCAATCTGACAGCCGTCGGCGCGAAGCCGTTGGCGGTGACCGACAATCTCAATTTCGGCAATCCCGAGAAGCCCGAGATCATGGGCCAGCTCGTGGGCTGCATAAAGGGCATCGGCGAGGCTTGCCGGGCGCTCGATTTCCCGGTCGTGTCCGGCAACGTCTCGCTCTACAACGAGACGCAAGGGCGCGCGATCCTGCCGACGCCCACCATCGGGGCGGTCGGCCTGCTGGATGACGTCGCGAAGAGCGCGACGATCGCGATCAAGCGCGAAGGCGAGGCCGTCATCGTGATCGGCGACGCCAAGGGCTGGATCGGCCGCTCCTGCTGGCTCTGGCTGGTGGCTGGACGCGAGGAGGGCGCGCCGCCGCCCGTCGACCTTTCAGTCGAGAAGCGCAACGGCGATTTCGTGCGCTCGATGATCTCGGCCGGCGTCGCGACCGCGGTCCATGACGTGTCGGACGGCGGCCTGGCGGTCGCGGTCGCCGAAATGGCGCTCGCGGGCCGAATCGGCGCTCGCCTCTACGCGCCGCCGGCGGGCGCGACCCCGCATGGCTGGTGGTTCGGCGAAGACCAGGCGCGCTATGTGGTGACGACGTCCGAGCAGAACGCCGCGACCGTGATCGACGCGGCCGCGCAGGCAGGGATCACCGCGACGCGGATTGGGACGACGGGCGGCGACCGATTGATTCCGGGCGAGGAAGCCCCCATCCTGTTGGACGAGTTGCGCGAGGCCCACGAAGGCTGGTTCCCGCGCTATATGGCCGGCCCCGCCGTCGACGCCTGACACGAAGAAGGACCACGACCGATGCCGATGGACGCCCGCGAGATCGAAGAGCTGATCCGCGCCGCGCTGCCCGACGCCTCGGTGACGATCCGCGACCTCGCCGGCGACGGCGACCATTACGCGGCCACCGTCGTGTCCGAGACGTTCCGCGGCAAGAGCCGCGTGCAGCAGCACCAGATCGTCTATCAGGCCCTCAAGGGCCAGATGGGCGGCCAGCTGCACGCGCTCGCGCTGCAGACCAGCGCCGGCCCGATCGCCCAGCAAGACGCCACGAAAGGCATGTGAGAGATGAGCGCCAGGGACCAGATCGCCTCCGCGATCGCCGAGAACGACGTCGTGCTGTTCATGAAGGGCACGCCCCAGTTCCCGCAATGCGGGTTCTCGGGCCAGGTCGTGCAGATTCTCGACTATCTCGGCGCGCCCTATAAGGGCGTGAACGTGCTGGCCTCCGACGAGATGCGCCAGGGCATCAAGGAATTCTCCAACTGGCCGACGATTCCGCAGCTCTACGTCAAGGGCGAGTTCGTCGGCGGCTGCGACATCATCCGCGAGATGTTCCAGGCAGGCGAGCTCCAGAGCCACCTCAAGGAGGCCGGCGTCGAGCTCAAGCAGACGGCGTGAAGGCTTAGCTCTGCGTCATGCCCCGGCTCGTCCGGGGCGCTCTGCTGACGCTCGCCTCACCAACTTGGCTGGATTTCCCCGACAAGCCGGGGAATGACGAACCTTCGAGGTTCGCATCATGGCGAAGCAGCCTGAGACGCGTCTTTCCCGCAAACTCGGCGACGCGATCCTCGAGGTCCTGGTCGCCGACATCACGACGCTCGACGTCGACGCCATCGTCAACGCCGCGAACAAGACGCTGCTCGGCGGGGGAGGCGTCGACGGCGCGATCCACCGCGCGGCCGGAAGAGAGCTCCTCGCCGAATGCGAGACGCTGGGCGGCTGCGAGACCGGCTCCGCAGAGATGACCCGCGGCTACCGGCTGCCGGCGAAGCACGTAATCCACGCCGTCGGTCCCGTCTGGGGCGGCGACAAGGACGAGAAGGACCGTCTGCTCGCCGGCTGCTACGCGACAGCCATGCGGCTCGCCGACGAGGCCGGGCTCAAATCCATCGCCTTCTCGTCGATCTCGACCGGGATCTACGGCTTTCCAGCCGCGCGGGCCGCCAGGATCGCGGTGGCGACGACGCTCGACGCCCTGAAGACGGCTACGTCCGTCGAGCGCATCGTGTTCTGCTGCTTCTCCGAAGACGGCGCCCGCCATCACGTCGACGCGATCGAGGCGCAGGGACAGGACGCGTAACCACGTTCGATGACGTGATTCGACCGGCGCCGGCCTCCGCGATAGGCGGGACGGGCTCCGCGCATATCCGCTCGTCAGCCTCGTGTCCGAAACCCATGCCGCTCGTCACCCGCCGCTCTCTGCTCACCGCCGCCGGCGCGGGATTCCTGGTCTCGGCGTCGGGCGGGGCCTATGCCGGGCTGATCGAGCCCACCATGCTGCTCGGAGTCACGACCTACGAGCTGACGCCGCCCGGCTGGCCCGACGACCTCGCGCTCGACGTCGCGGTGATCGCCGACGTCCATGTCAACGAGCCCTATGTCCCGCTGGCGCGGGTGACGCGCATCGTCGAGACCGTCAACCGGCTGAAGCCCGACCTCGTCGTCCATCTCGGCGACCATGAGGCGACGAACCGCTTCGTGCGCGCCCGCGTGCCGCCGCGCGAATGGGCGGCGGCCTATGCCGACCTCTCGGCGCCGCTTGGCCTCTGGACGATACTCGGCAACCATGACTGGTGGCACAATTCCCGCGAGATCCGGCAAGCGCTCGACGGCGCCCGAATCCGCGTCATGGAGAACGAGGCCGAGCTGCTCGATCATGCGGGCAAGCGCTTCTGGTTGGCGGGGATCGGCGACCAGCTCGCGCACTGGCTCGGCGGCCGCGGCACGTTCGCGGGCGAGGACGACCTGCCCGGCACGATGGCGCAGGTCACGACCGACGACCCCGTGCTGCTGCTCGTCCACGAGCCCGACATCTTCACGCAGGTCCCCGCGCGCGTCTCGCTGACCCTCGCGGGCCACACCCATGGCGGGCAGGTCCACATTCCGGGCTTCCCCAACCCCTGGATCCCCTCGGGCTATGGCGAGCGCTTCCGCTACGGCCACATCGTCGAGGAGGGGCGCCACATGATCGTCTCCGGCGGCATCGGCATGTCGATCATCCCGGTGCGCTTCGGCGTGCCGCCCGAGATCGTGCGGGTGCGGCTGGGACGCAGGACTCTCGCCGCGTAACGGCCGATCGCGGTCGAGCCGACGGAAGTTCCGATGGCGCGCGAGGCCGGGCGCAGGGTAAGGTCCCTGCATCGGGAAACCGGCGGGGCGAGTCATGCTGGAGCACATTCTGTTCGAGGTCGTGGGAGCGGGGCTGGTCGCGCTTGGGCTCGCCATGCTCTGGATCGCGAGGCCGGTCGAGGGCGGCCCCGCGCAATTCCTGCGGGCGAAGCAGCGCTACGAGGTCGGATACGCGCTGGTCTCGCTGTTCGTTCTGACCGGCGGCTTCGCCAGCATGCTGCTCGGCTTCACGACCTGACGCCAGACCGAAGCCGGTTTTCCGGCGCCTATTTGGATATTGCGGCGATGTCCTGCGTGCTTCGAGACGCCGTCCTGACGGACGGCTCCTCAGCATGAGGACGGCCTGCGCTTTGGCGCCCTCTACGGTCCTCATGCTGAGGAGCCCGCGTCTTCGCGGGCGTCTCGAAGCACGCAGAACCGTCGATCCAAGAAAGCGCTTCAAAAACGCGCTCGGCGCAGCGCTTCAGTCCTCGACGGCGGTCTCCGGCCGGTCTCGCCCGTCCGAGTGTTCGTCGTGCCAGGAGCCGCGCTCGTCTTCCCATTCGATCTCCTCGTCCTCCCCCGGTGAGCGCTGCTCCTCGGCCGCCATCTCGGCCGCCTCATGGGCGAGCTCGCGGGTCGGGAAGGTCTCGGAGAACACGTCGCCGAGCCTGTAGGCCCAACCGCCGTCATGTTCGACGATCTTGTAGATCAGCGGGCCCATCCAAACGCCTCCCGGATCGGAACGGGGTCGAGCATAAACGAAAAAGGCCGCCCTGAGGCGGCCTTGTCGGATCACGATCGATCGTGGTCAGCGCGAATAGTACTCGACCACCAGGTTCGGCTCCATCAGCACCGGGTAGGGCACCTCGGTCAGGGCCGGGACGCGGACATATTTCGCGGTCATCTTGTTGTGGTCGACCTCGAGGAAGTCCGGCACGTCGCGCTCGCCGGAGGCCGCGGCCTCGATCACGATGGCGAGCTGCTTCGACGCCTCCTTGACCTCGATCACGTCGTCGACCTTCACGAGATAGCTCGGAATGTTGACGCGGCGGCCGTTCACCTTGACGTGGCCGTGGTTCACGAACTGGCGGGCGGCGAACACGGTCGGCACGAATTTCGCGCGGTAGACGACGGCGTCGAGCCGGCGCTCCAGCAGGCCGATCAGATTCGCGGAGGTGTCGCCCTTCATGCGGGTCGCCTCGGCGTAGACCCGGCGGAACTGCTTCTCCGAGATCGAGCCGTAATAGCCCTTGAGCTTCTGCTTGGCGCGCAGCTGCACGCCGAAGTCCGAGAGCTTGCCCTTGCGGCGCTGGCCGTGCTGGCCGGGGCCGTATTCGCGGCGATTGACGGGGCTCTTGGGGCGGCCCCAGATGTTCTCGCCCATGCGGCGATCGATTTTGTACTTCGAGGCGTGTCGCTTCGACATCGCGTCCTCCTGTCGGAATTGAGGAACGCGCCCTCCTGCTGCTTCCTGCTGGAAGCCGACAGGCCCGGTCGTCGCGAGAACGCCGGACCACGGGTGCGCAAAAAACCACGCGGGGCTTTTGGGCCCCGCGCGATGGGCGGGTGTCTAGAGGAAGCGGGGGCGGGCGTCAATCGGCGGGCGGGCGGGAGATCGTCGTCCCGGCCAAGTGCAGCGAGAGCCGGGATCGCGGGAAAGATGCGACGCTCAAGCAGGGCGACCCCGGATCGCCCTGAGCCCGTCCGGGATGACGCTCGACGCCCTGTGAATAACGGGCGCGACCGCGCATCGGCTCCCGGCGACTCACGCAGTGTTATATAAAACCCGATCGATCCGAGCCGGACCTTGCCGCGCCCATGCGCTTCCCGCCCGCCTTCCTCGACGAACTTCGCCAGCGGCTTCCGGTCTCGGACGTCGTGGGCCGGCGCGTCAAGCTGAGACGGCAGGGGCGGGAATACGCCGGCCTGTCGCCCTTCAACAAGGAGAAGACGCCCTCCTTTTTCGTGAACGACCAGAAGGGCTTTTACCACTGCTTCTCGTCCGGCAAGCATGGCGACGTCTTCGACTTCCTGATGGAGGTCGAGGGCGCGACCTTCCCCGAGGCCGTCGAGCGGATCGCCGAGATGGCCGGCGTGCCGATGCCCAAGGAGAGCCCCGAGGAGGCGCGCCGCGCCGAGGCGAGGGCGAGCCTGCTCGACGTGATGGAGATGGCCGCGGCCTTCTTCGAGGCCGAGCTGCAGAGCCGCGGCGGCGCCACGGCGCGCGGCTATCTCGCCGGACGCGCGCTCGCGCCCCAGACGCAGGCGGCCTTCCGGCTGGGCTTCGCGCCCGGCGACCGGACGGCTTTGAAGCGGCATCTGAGCTCCCGCGGCGTCCCGGTCGCCGACATGGTCGAGGCGGGGCTGATGGTCGCGGGCGACGACATCCCCGAGCCGTTCGACCGCTTCCGGGACCGCATCATCTTCCCGATCGAGGACGTGCGCGGAAAGGTCATCGCCTTCGGCGGCCGCGCCATGCAGGCCGACGCGCCCGCCAAATATCTGAACTCGCCCGAGACGCCGCTCTTCCACAAGGGCGCGACGCTCTACAACCACCACCGCGCTAGGGTCGCCGCGCATACGGTGGGCACGGTCGTCGCGGTCGAGGGCTATGTCGACGTCATCGCGCTTGGCGCCGCGGGGATCGGCCATGTGGTCGCGCCGCTCGGCACGGCGCTGACCGCCGACCAGCTCGAACTGCTCTGGCGCATGGCCCCGGAGCCGATCCTGTGTTTCGACGGCGACAAGGCCGGCCGGCGCGCGGGCTTCAGGGCGATCGAGACCGCGCTGCCGCTGCTGCAGCCCGGCCGCTCGCTGCGCTTCGCCTTCCTGCCCGAGGGCAAGGATCCGGACGACCTCGTCCGGTCGGAGGGGCGCGCCGCGGTCGAAGCCGCCTTCGCGGGCGCGGCCCCGCTGGTCGACATGCTGTGGGCGCGCGAATTCGACGCTGGCCCGACCGACACGCCGGAGCGCGCCGCCGCCTTCGAGCGCAGGCTGAAGGACGGGCTCGCCTCGATCCGCGACGAGACCGTTCGGCGCCATTACCAGATCGCGATCGAGGGCCGGCTCGCCCGCTTCGGCCGGGCGGAGGGCGGCGCGCGCCGGGCGGCTGCGAGGGGCCGCCGGCGGGGCGCAGGGACATCGGGCGGACGCAGCGGCTGGACCCCGACCGCCGCTGACGCGCCGCCGCTCGCGCCGTCGGCCAATCTCAGGCAGAGCCCGATGATGGGGCAGGGGGCGGGCCGCCTTTCGGGCCGCGAGGTCGCGCTGACGCTCGCGCTCATCAATCATCCGGTCCTGCTCGACGAGCTGGCCGAGGCCTTCGCGGAGATCGAGATCACGACCCGCGAGCTCGACCGCCTCAGGCGCGCGGCGCTCGAGGCTTATGCGGCCGGCGCGCAGGACCGCCAGGCGATGCGCGCGGCGCTCGAGGGCGGCGCGGAGAGCGCGGCGCTCGCCCGGGCGGAGGCCGCGCTGCTCGCCGGCGACTGGTGGGTGGGCGCTGCGGCCGATGCCGCCGACGTCTCCATGGCCTGGCGGCACGCCGCCGCCTTGCATGTCAAGGTGCGAGCGTTACATACGGAGCTCCGCGCAGCCGAGCAGGACTTTGGGCGGGATTTCACCGACGGCAATTTCCGTCGGATCGTCGAGATCCAGCGCCAGCTCGCGACCGCGGAGGGGGCCGAGGCGTCGATCGAGGGATTTGGCGGCGCGTCGGGGCGGACGGTCCGTCCGATGTAGCCATGTCGACCGCTTGACCTATAGAGGGATGCGTCGGCGGCTTTCGGAGCGGCGGGCTGTTTGGTTAACGCGGGCGAAAGGCGAATCCGCGGTAGCTGAAATTTGCGTAGGACCGCCGCCGTCGGCTTTTCGCCGTCAGGCGGCGTGATGATGTGAGCGAGCGCGTGGGGCTGGTCGGCGGACGTCCGGGCCCGGAGACGAAGACGATATGGCGACGAAATTGCAGGCGAAAGACGAGGTCGAGACGGGCGCCCCGGAGACGGAGAGCGGCCCGCTGCTCGACCTCAACGATCAGGCCGTCCGCCGCATGATCAAGGCCGCGAAGAAGCGCGGCTACGTGACCTATGACGAGTTGAACGAGGTTTTGCCTTCGGAGCAGAACACGACCGACCAGATTGAAGACATCATGGCGATGCTGAACGAGCAGGGCATCAACGTGGTCGAGTCCGAGGACGCGGAGGACAAGGAGCGCGACGAGGGCGGCGACGACGACGAGGCCGAGGGCGGCGAGCTCGTCGAAACAGCCCGTCCTGCCGCGGTCGTGGTCCAGCAAAAGGCCGAGCCGACCGACCGCACCGACGACCCGGTGCGCATGTATCTGCGCGAGATGGGCTCGGTCGAGCTGTTGTCGCGCGAGGGCGAGATCGCGATCGCCAAGCGCATCGAGGCCGGCCGCGAGGCGATGATCGCGGGGCTCTGCGAGAGCCCGCTCACCTTCCAGGCCATCATCATCTGGCGCGACGAGCTCAACGACGCCAAGATCCTGCTGCGTGAGATCATCGACCTTGAGGCGACCTACGCCGGTCCGGACGCGAAGTCCGGCGCCGCTCCCGCGGACGGCGCGACCGAGGAGAGCGAGGACAAGGCCGACGGCGAAGGTGAAGCCGAGG
Source organism: Hansschlegelia zhihuaiae (assembly GCF_004103825.1). Classification (GTDB taxonomy): domain Bacteria; phylum Pseudomonadota; class Alphaproteobacteria; order Rhizobiales; family Methylopilaceae; genus Methylopila; species Methylopila zhihuaiae. Next base: position 23,033 of record NZ_RYFI01000001.1, on the reverse strand, counting down.
CCGCGCCCGAAGGCGAGATCGACGACGATGACATGGAGAACAACGTCTCGCTCTCCGCGATGGAGACCGAGCTCAAGCCGAAGGTCGTCGAGACCTTCGACGCGATCGCCGACGACTACAAGAAGCTGCGCCGCCTGCAGGATCAGAACGTCGAGAACCGGCTGCAGAACAGGACGCTGTCGCCGGCGCAGGACCGCAAATACAAGAAGCTCAAGGACGACATCATCGTCAATGTGAAGTCCTTGTCGCTCAACCAGAACCGCATCGATGCGCTGGTCGAGCAGCTCTACGACATCAACAAGCGGCTGGTCGCGCTCGAGGGCCGACTGCTGCGGCTCGCCGACAGCTATGGCGTCGACCGCGTCGACTTCCTTAAGCAGTACCAGGGCTACGAGCTCGACCCGAACTGGATCCGCCGCGTCGCCAATCTCGGCACCAAGGGCTGGAAGGGCTTCGTCGCCTCTGAAAAGGATCTGGTCAAGGATATCCGCGGAGACATCCACAATCTCGCGACCGAGACCGGCCTCGAGATCCAGGAGTTCCGCCGCATCGTCCAGATGGTGCAGAAGGGCGAGCGCGAGGCCCGGCAGGCCAAGAAGGAGATGGTCGAGGCGAACCTGCGTCTCGTGATCTCGATCGCCAAGAAGTACACGAACCGCGGCCTGCAGTTCCTGGACCTGATCCAGGAGGGCAACATCGGCCTTATGAAGGCGGTCGACAAGTTCGAGTACCGCCGCGGCTACAAGTTCTCGACCTACGCGACCTGGTGGATCCGGCAGGCGATCACCCGGAGCATCGCGGATCAGGCGCGGACGATCCGCATCCCGGTCCACATGATCGAGACGATCAACAAGATCGTCCGCACGAGCCGGCAGATGCTGCACGAGATCGGCCGCGAGCCGACCCCGGAGGAACTCGCCGAGAAGCTCGCGATGCCGCTCGAGAAGGTCCGCAAGGTCCTGAAGATCGCCAAGGAGCCGATCTCGCTCGAGACGCCGATCGGCGACGAGGAGGACAGTCACCTCGGCGACTTCATCGAGGACAAGAACGCGATCCTGCCGATCGACGCCGCGATCCAGTCGAACCTGCGCGAGACGACCACGCGGGTGCTGGCCTCGCTGACCCCGCGCGAGGAGCGCGTGCTGCGCATGCGCTTCGGCATCGGCATGAACACCGACCACACGCTCGAAGAGGTGGGGCAGCAGTTCTCGGTGACGCGCGAACGTATCCGCCAGATCGAGGCGAAGGCGCTGAGGAAGCTGAAGCACCCGTCGAGGTCGCGGAAGCTCCGGAGCTTCCTGGACAACTGAGGCATTCCCTCGTGCGCGTGGTCCAACCCGAAGGCGCGCGAGGGAGCCTCAAATGGATCCAGCGGGCGATCAACGACGAGGCGTCGTCATTCGATCCGCTGGTCCTCGCAAAGCTTCCCCGAGCCAGGACGATCAGATGGCTTTCGCCGCTGCGCGACGACGGCTACGCCGAATATCGCGACGCGGCGTTCGTCGCGAAGATAGGTCGTCCCGAACTCGCGCCTGACCTTGCCGAGTTTTGGCCGTCGCGAGGGCCGCAATGGGACGCGCTTGGGACGACCGACGCCGGCCAGGTCCTGCTGATCGAAGCCAAGGCGCATGTCGGCGAGGTGTGCTCGCCGGGCACGCAGGCCGGCGAGCGGTCCTTCGAAAAAATCGCTGCTTCTCTGGCAAGGGCGGCGGAGAGCCTCGGCGCCAAGCCGCTCGCGCCGTGGACAGATGGCTTCTACCAGCTCGCCAATCGCATCGCGCATCTTTGGTTTCTGCGGGAGAGCGGTCTCGACGCCTATCTCGTGCTGGTTGATTTCGTCGGGGACGTGGAAATGCGTGGCCCCGCGACGGAGGAGGCGTGGGATGCGGCCTACCTTGTCGCGAACTACGTGTTGGGCCTCGGGAAGCGACATTCGTTGTCGGGCTATATTCGTCATGTCCGGCCGCTGCTAAGTTGAACGCCGCTTTACGCCCGGCGCTTACCTTTGGGGCGACGGCGGCCGCGGAGGGGATTCACGCGCGCCGAATCCTCTCTCATACTCGGTCGGGCGAGAGGAGGAGGCGCGCCGATGAAGCTCCTCGTGTTCGACATGGACGGCGTCGTCTTCAGGGGCGCCAATTTCTGGCTCGAATTCCATCACCGCATGGGGACGGCCGAGGCCGCGCTCGATCTCTGGCGCAGATTCGGAGCCAGCGACTATACGAGGCTCGGAGAACTGACCGCCGCCTTGTGGAAGGGGAGGCCGAGCGCCGAATATTTCCGGATGATCGACCGCAGAACGTATTTCGACGGCGTGAGAGAGTTGATCGCTCACGCGAAGCGCTCTTCGTACAGGACGGCGATCATCACCTCCGGGGCTTGGCACCTCGCGCGCCGGGCGCATGAGGAGCTCGGCGTGGACGCCTTCCGCGCCAACAGATTGGGCGTCGGCGACGACGGCGCGTTCGACGGGACGGTGAGGGTCGAGGTCGACGACAATTACAAGGACCGCGCGCTGGAGAAGGTGCAGGCCGAGCTCGGGATCGACCGGCGCGGCACCGTCGTGGTCGGGGACACGAAGAGCGACCTTCAGATGGCGAGCCTGGCCGGGACGTCGATCGGCTTCCAGGTGCGGGACGAGGCGGCCAGGGATCTGTTCGGACATGTCGTTGAGGGCCGCTCCCTGAAGCCGGCGATCAGTCTCATTTCCGAGGCCGGATAAGCCTTCTGACGCTTTCGAGCCAGACGCTCGCGAGTCCTCGCCCGTCGCGGTAGAATGCCCTCATGAACGCCCCCACCGCCCTCGTCGAAGGCTTGCCCCGCCGCCGCTTCTCGGTGGCGGACGTGATGCGCATGGTCGAGGTCGGCCTGATCGGGGAGGACGAGCGTCTGGAGGTGCTGGACGGGGAGATCGTGCCGATGTCGCCGAAGGGGGGCCGGCACGAGGACGTCAAGGTGGCCATCTTGGAGTTCTGGCGCGAGCGGGCGCCGGCGGCTGTGACCATCGCTCCGGAGACCGGACTGCGCCTCGACGAGCGGACCTATTTGGAGCCCGACTTCATTGTCTTCCCGCGCTTCGTCCGGAGGAGCGCGGTGACGGGGCCGGACATCCTGCTGGCCGTCGAGGTGGCGGACTCCTCAAGGGCCCCGACGTCCTGTTGGCGGTCGAGGTCGCCGACTCCTCGCTGGACTACGACCTGAAGCGCAAGCCGCTATCCACGCCGCCTATGGCGTCAGGGAGCTCTGGGTGATCGACGTGAAGCGCCGCGTCGTGCATGTGCATGGCGGGTTGTCGTCGGGGCGCTATGGCTCGGTGGTCGAGCGCGGAGCGGCCGAACGGCTCGCGCCGGCGCATGCGCCGGCGGAGCTGGCGGTCTCCTTCGAAGAGCTCGAGGCGGTCTGACGGTCGGGCTCAGCCGACCGCCGATCTCACCACATCCGCGCGGCGTCGGCCGCGGCCTTCTTGGTCGCGTCGAGCGCCTTTTCGGCGGCCTGGAAGGCGTCGGAGGCCGCGCCCCAGTCCTGCGTCTTGACGGCCGCCATCATGCGGGCCGCCTCGCGGCGAACCGCGTCGCGGGCGCGGATCAGCTCCGCCGGGCGGCTCGCGGCCGGCGCCGCGTCGAGCCGCGCGCCGAAGCTCTCGCAGTCGAAGGTTGGCGGGTTGAGGCCGACGAGGATGGAGCCGAGACGGCGCCGCGCGACCGCGGCGTCGGCCGCGATGCGCAGGCAGTCATAGGCCGGCACGTTGCGCGCGGCCGCGGCGTCGAGGCCGGCGATCGCGGCGTCCTCGGCGGCCAGCAGCTTGCCCAGCGCCTCGTCGATCTCGCCGCGGGTCTTGGCGGCGGTCGAGGCGATGCGGGTGACGTTCTCGGAGATCTCGTTGGTGGCGGCGCGCTGCTGGCCGAGGACGTCGGCGAGCGCGTGCATGTTCGAGGTGATGACCGAGACGTGCCGGCCGACCTCCTCGACCTTGCCGCCGGTCGCGCGGATCGTCGCCTCGCCGGTCGCGACCGCGTCGCCGCTCTCTGCGGTCGCGCGCTTGATCGCGTCGGTCTCCTCCATCAGCGTCGCGATGCGGGCGCGGATCTGCTCGGTCGCCTTGGCGGTCTGGCCCGACAGCGACTTCACCTCCTGCGCGACCACCGCGAAGCCGCGGCCGGCGTCGCCCGCGCGCGCCGCCTCGATGGTGGCGTTCAGCGCGAGCAGGTTGGTCTGGCTCGAGATCGCCTCGATCGCGCCCGCCATGTCGGCGATCTGGCGCACCGCGTCCTCCAGCACCCCGATGCGGTCGGCGATCGCCGCGACACGGTCACGGATCGCGTCCATGGAGCCGGCCGCCTGGCGCATCTCGTCGAGGCAGGCGCCGGTCTCGTCGCGGGCCGCGACGGCGTCGTCCGCGCCCGAGCGGCTCATGGCGGAGAGTTCGGAGATGGAGGCGGCCAGTTCCTCGACCGCGCCTGCGATCGTCGAGGCGCCGTCGGCGACCTGGCGGACGTCATGGGTGACCCAGCCGACCGACGCGCCGGTGGCGGCCGCCTCGGCGGCGAACGAGACGATGGCGTCGACGTCGGCGCGTCCGCGGCGGTCGAGCTCGGCCGCGAAGGCCTTGAGCGCCGCGCCGGCGTCGCCCTCGGGCCACTCCGCCGGCTGCGCGCCGCGCTTCATCGCGTCGAGCGCGGCGATCAGGCTCGCCTGCGCCACCAGGCTGGCGGCGTTGTCGGTCGCGCCGGCGGGGGCGCTCTTCGCCTCGAGCTGAGCCGGGCGTCCAAATCCGAACGTCATGGTGAATCCGCTTTCATCCCCGACGCCGCCTTCTGCGGCGATTCTTGCGGACCCAAGTATCCGACGGCGTCCTTAACGCGGAATGACCGGCGCGAAGCTTCCGAGATCAGCCCTCGAGCCGCCAGCGCACCGTCACGCGCGCCCTGAGCTCCTGCTCGCCGCGGGCGATCGGCGTCGCGGGAGCGGCCGCCTGGAGGGCCTTGGCGCGCCCCGCGAACGGGCGGACCGGCTCGTCCGCCGACGGGTCCTCCTCGATCGACAGCACGCCGCCGAGCCGCGCGCCCGCGGCTTCGGCGTAAAGCGCGGCCTTGCGCCTGGCGTCGGCGATCGCGGCGCGGCGCGCCTCGTCGAGCCTCGCCTCGCGGTCGGAGACGTCGAAGGCGAGGCCCTCGATCTGGTTCGAGCCGGCCTGCACCAGCGAGTCGATCAGCTCGCCGAGCCGGTCGACCGCGCGTGATCGCACCGTCACAACGTTGCGGACCTCGTAGCCGACGAGCTTCGGCGCCTGCGGCGTCCCGCCGTCGCCATAGTCATATTGCGGCTGGACGCTCAGGCCCGAGGTCCCGACGTCGCGCTCCTCGATCCCTGCGGCCCTGATCGCCGCCAGCACCTTGGTCATCGCGGCGGCGTTGGCCTTCAGCGCCGCGCCCGCGGCCCCGGCGCGCGTGACCACGCCGGTCGTGACGATCGCGATGTCGGGCGCCGTCGCGACCATGCCTTCGCCCGACACGGCGACCGCGGACGGCGCCGCGTCGGCCGCATGAGCCGGCGTGGCGGCGAGCCAGATCGCCGCGCCCGCCGCGGCCGAAGCCAGCCCAAGAATCCCCCGAAACCTCATGTCCCGCCTCCGTCGTATCGTCCGAACCCCGGACCCGCCGTCGCTACCTGATCCTGCAGGATTGCGTCGCGAAGGCGGCGCCGCGCGCTGCGACAGAACGCGTGGCGAGGCTTGGAACGATCCGGCCGACAAAGCATTTTTGCATGTGAGGACACGGCGAACCCAGTCACCGCCGGACCCCCTAAAGCAAAAGACATAGAGGAGCTCCCCCATGGGCCTGTTCACCAAAGACATCAAGACGTTCGATGACCTCTTCGTTCACCAGCTGCAGGATGTGTATTATGCGGAGCAGCAGATTCTGTCTGCGCTGCCGAAGATGATCGAGAAGGCGACGGCGCCCGAGCTGAAGCAGGCGTTCGAGCACCATCTGCGCGAGACCGAGGAGCATGTCCGTCGGGTCGAGCAGGTGTTCGAGATGCACGGCGCCGAGAAGAAGTCGGCGAAGTGCCCCGCGATCAACGGCATCATCTCGGAGGCGAACGAAGTCGCGGGCGAGATCGAGGACAAGGACGTGCTGGACGCCGCCCTGATCGCCTCGGCCCAGGCCGTCGAGCACTACGAGATGACCCGCTACGGCACGCTGATCGCGTGGGCGCGCCAGCTCGGCCGCGCCGATTGCGCGTCGGTGCTCGAGAAGACCCTCAAGGACGAGAAGGCGGCCGACAGCAAGCTCAACACGCTTGCGGAAGGCGGCCTGAACCGCAAGGCGGCCTGATCCCAGGCGCGGCCGGCGCCCGGCCAGCCGCCGCTTACGAAAAGAGCCCGCCGACGATCCGTCGGCGGGCTCTTTGATTCTCCACCCTCGCGCGACGCGAGGGCGTTGGGTTCAGGACGCCTTGCGGCGCGGCTCGTCGCGGTCGCCGCCGCGCGGCGCGTTCATGCCCGCGATGGCGCGGGCCGCGAGCGCATATTTGGACGCGGCGATGATCTTCGGGCGGGCGGCGAGCCGCTCGGCCTCGAGGCGCGCCTCTTCGGCGGCCTTCTCCTCGGCGATCCGGCGCTCCTCGGCGGCCTTCTCCTCGGCGATGCGACGCTCCTCCGCGGCCTTCGCCTCGGCGGCCCGGCGCTGCTCCTCGGCCTTTGCGGCGAGGCGCGCCTCACGGGCGGCGACCACGGCTGCGCGCTCGGCCTTCTTGGCCTCGATCGCCGGGTCGCTGGCGATGGCGCGGAACCGCTCCAAGAGCTTCTGCTTGGCGTCGCGGGCGTTGTCCTGGCGGGACTGGAAGGTGTCTTCCTTCATCATATGAAGCGTGCAGGCCTCTCACTGTTTCGGAACGGCTGGCACTTAAGCGGAGCGGCCTGAAAATGCAACGGCTTCCGGCCATTTTCCAGCAAACGCATGGCTGATGTGACCGGAACGCCCCAGCCTGTCACTCGATCGGGCGGCCGCGCAGGGCCTTGACCGCGCCGCGGCGCGCCTTGGCGTCGGTCCGGCGGGCCTTCGCCCCGGCCGGAACCCGCGTCGCCCGCCTCGGCTTCGGCCGCTCCGCGGCCTGCCGGACGAGCGCGACCAGCCGCTCGATCGCGTCCTCGCGGTTCTCGCCCTGGGTGCGGCGCGACTGGGCCAGGATCACGATCACGCCGTCCTTGGTGAGCCGCGCGCCGGCGAGCCGCATCAGCCGGATCGCGACGTCGTTCGGAAGCGACGGCGAGCGGCGCGCGTCGAAGCGCAACTGGGCCGCGGTCGAGACCTTGTTGACGTTCTGGCCGCCGGGTCCGGAGGCCCGCACGAAGGAGAATTCGAGCTCCTCCTCGTCGAGGGAGAGCGTTTCGGTGACGCGGATCATGCGCGAGGTCCGGGCGAGACAGAGGAAGCCGGCAGGAACGATGACCCGGCGCGCTCGTTGGCCAAAGAGAAACGGATCAGGAGGATCGGTCCCATGGCTTTCACGCGCAAGCTCGCCGCCCCGTCATTGGCGGCCATGGCGGTGGCGGCCGCGCTCGCCGGCGCGGCCGCGCAGGAGCGCGGCTCTGGCGCGTCTGGGCGCGGCAGCGGCAGCGGCATGGGTCAGGACAACACGGAATCCGGGACCGCCAAGGGCCCGGGCGACGCTCGGCCCGGCGATGGCGCGCCGGGCGCGGCGAAGCCCGCCGGCGAGAACACGCAGGGCCCTGCGCCCGGCGCGCCCGCCGGAACGCCCGGCCTGATCAAGCAATGCGACGACGGCCGCCCGCCCGCCAACGGCGCCTGCCCGGAATGAGCCGCGACCAGCGTGCTTCGCCTGGAGCGGAACGGGTTCCGCCGCCCCGCATGTCCATGACTCCGCGACCCGAGGAGATTTTCCCATGTCGATCCTGAGCAAGACCGCCGCGCCGTCGCTCGCAGCCGTCGCGCTGCTCGCAAGCCTCGGTCTCGCCCTCGCCGGAGGCGGGGGAAGCGGCGGCGGAGGCGGTGGTGGGGGAGGCGGTTCGGGGGGCGGAGCGTCCGGCGGCGCCTCGAGCGGCGGGGGCTCTTCGGGCGGGGCGAGCGACTCCGGCTCCGGCGGCGGCGCGGGAGCAGGCGGGGGCGCAGGCTCCGCGGCGGGAGCAGGCGCGTCCGGATCGTCGTCGGGTTCGGGCTCCGGCGGGGGCCGGTCGGGCGGCGCTGGCGATCGCGGCGCGAAGAGCGACGCGGGCGGCGACGGCAACCCGACCTGCCCGGACGGCCGAACGCCCTCCGCCACGCGCGACTGCTAAAGCGAAAAGCCTTCAGATCGAGCCGGTGAAACCCCGTCCGTCGTTCCGGCCGGAGCGCCGGGACCCATTTCCTCAGACGACGCCAAGGGATTGACGCGCAGAGGAAAATGGGTTCCGGGACAAGCCCGGAATGCCAGCGCGGGTGGCTTTCGGCGTTGGTCGAAGAAGAGATGATCTCCCTAGCGCGCTTCCCCATGCCCCCGCGCGGCGACATAGCGCCCGTCGCCGAGAGCCGTGACGCGCCCGTAGAGCGCGAGCGTCGCGAGCGCCTGATCGACCCGCTCGCGGCGCGCCGCTCCTGCTCCGCGGAACGCGCCCGCAATGTCCGAGGAAGCGAGCGGCCGGCCGGCCGCGGCGAGCGCGGCCTCGATTGCAAGCGGCTGCTCATAGGGATTCTTTGGAAAGGACGGCCTATCGGGCCGGGCGACCGCGGCCTTCGGCAGGGAGAGTTCGCCGGTCCTCGCCACCGCCCCCTTGCCGAAGCGGGGCGCCTGATAGTCGGGCCGCAGCCAGCGCACGAAGCCCGCGGCCTCCTCCCGCGCCCGCTCGGCGTTGAGCGCGACGAGCCGCTCCAGCACGGTGCCCTCGGCGAGATCGCGCGGCCAGCCATAGGCATCGTGGGTCAGCCGGTCGATCGCATCGTGCAGCTCCTTCAGGATCAGCACGAGCCCCCGTGTCTTGACGCTCTCCTCCTTTGTGGTCAGCGCCGCCCCGGCGCGAAGCTTTTCCAGCACGTTGTAGAGCGCGGTCAGCGTGATGTCCGGATGCTCCGCCTGCACGCTCTTGCGCAGAGCGTCGAGCTCCTCGCCCGCGGCGGCGAGCGACGCGCGGAGGGCGGGCGAGGGGTCGGGGAAGGGGAAGGGATCGAAGCACTGAGACTTCGTGTAGCGGGGTCTGTCCTCGAGCGATCCACCTGAAGCAGACGTCCAGACCCGATGGACAGAGCTCGACAAGACAGCGAGCGTCGCCGCGTCGTTGTCGGCCACGACGATGAGCATGTTGTCCGCAAGGATTACTGAATCGAGGAACTGAAAGACGCGATGCTTCGCGGTTTCGACCGTGGCGATGTAACGGGGCAGTCTGACCAGCGCTGCGCGAAGTTCGGGTCTAGGTTTTCCGAATAGCCACCATTTCTCGAGATAGGCGACAGCGTCCGCGGTCGCCGACCTTGCGACTTGCGCTTCGCGCTGGGGGCGCACCGTTAAAGCGAGATGTTGGTAAGCCTCCGGAAATCGCCGTCGAATGTCTTCCGCCGAGAGGCCGAACAAATCGATGGCCAGCACGTCGCGTGGACGAGACGTCAGGTCCCGACCGTTGCGGTAGGGCCGGATATGGCGCTCCAATCCCGGTCGCCTGCCCAATCCCAGCTCGGCGGCTTTGCTGCGAGAGATCAGGAAGCCGGCGCCGTGAAGCTTGGCTCCGGGCGAGCACAAGCCTTCGGCCGCCATCAGCTTCTTCGCTTGGGTTGAGTCGACGCCGATACTCAGGTCGGCGTTGATCCGCCCAAGCCGGACGTGCATCGCGATCTCCGGCGCATCGGTGTCGAGGCCGCGTTCAGACGTCGTCTCCGCCAGGACGCCGTCGGCCGATCCGGCCTCCGCGACCGTCATCGCGATCCGGACAGCGGCGGAGCCGGCGGTCGCCTTGGTCCAGGGATGGTCGGGCACGGCGTAGACGAGCGACAACGGCGTCTTGGCCGCAAGGCGTCGTTCCATGACGCGGCGCTGGAACACCTGGCTGATCGAGTTGGTGGTGACCAGTCCAAACCGGCGCAACGCGGCGCCTTCTCGGGTGAGGAGGTCGGCCGCCCGATCCCACCAGAACATGACGTAGTCCGCGCTTTCGTTAATCTCCGGATGCGCGCGCCAAAGCGCTTCGGCGTAGCCGGCCGAGAGCCGTGATCGAATGTCCTTCCCGCCGATGAACGGCGGGTTCCCCACGATGAACTCCGCCTCCGGCCATTCCGGCCGCCGCGCGTTCGGATAGGTCTCGACCCGCCGGCCGGCTTTGGTCTCGACCTTCGGAAGCGGGAAGCCCGCCCAGGTCAGCACGGCGTCGTAGGGGGCGCCGGACCCGAAATTGATGGTCTTGAAGGCGCGGAGGATCGGCTCGCTCGGGTGGCCGGTGCGGGTGCGGTAGTGCTGCTGGAGGTAGCCGATCCAAACCACGAGCTCGGCGATCGCCGCCGCTCGGGGGTTGAGCTCCAGCCCGAGGAATTGGTGCGGGTCTACGGTCTCGCGGTCGAACTCCATGCTTTCGGGCTCGCCGAGTTTCGCCAGCGTCTCCAGCGCCTCGCCCTCGAGCGCCTTCATCAGCTCCAGCGCGACATAGAGGAAATTGCCGGTGCCGCAGGCCGGGTCGAGCACCCGCGTGGCGCAGAGCTTCCTGAGGAAAGCGCGCACGATGGCGACGGCCCGCCTCTCGTCGCCGGCCTCCTTCGCGGCCTCCGCCATCGTGAGCGCCGCCTGCCAATCGGCGCGCAGCGCGACCATCACGGTCGCCTCGACCAGACGCTGGACATAGGCGCGCGGCGTGTAATGCGCGCCGAGCCGCCGCCGCTCGTCCTTGTCGAGCGCCTGTTCGAGAAGGGCGCCGAAGATCGCGGGGTCGACCTCGGTCCAGCTGTATCTCGCCGCCGCCAGCAGCTCGCCGATCTCCTCGCGGGCGAGCGGGAAGGCGCGGGCGCCGGAGAACAGATTGCCGTTGAAGTGGCGCACATGCCGGCCGAGCGCGGTGGAGAAGCGCTCGCCGTCCTTCTCGTCCATGCGCGCCCAGAGCTCCGTCAGCATCGGGGCGAAGCCGTCCGGATTTTCGAGGCACTCCTCCAGCAAGGCCGTGAACGAGCCGCGCGGCAGGAGGTCGACCCCGTCGGCGAACATCGTGAAGATGCACCTCATGAGGAAATGCGCGACGTCCTCGGCGCGGCGATGCTTCTCCAGCGCCTTCGACACCGCCGCGAGGCGGCTCGCGACGTCGCGCGTGACTTTTGCGGCCTGCCGCGCCGGGTCGAGCGAGAGCGGATCGGTCCAGACCGTGGCGAGAAGCTGACGGGCCTCGGGCCCGCGCAGGTCCTCCAGATAGATCCGAAAGCCCTGCCGATGCGGGAAATAGCCATAGGCGCGGCCGGTCCCGCTGAAGTCGGCGTAGAGCTCGAGGCAATGGCCAACGTCGCAGACGATGACGAAGGGCGGCGCCGGATGGTCGGCATCGAGCAGGAAGACGTAAGTCTCCGCCTGCCGGCGGGCGTTCTGCATCATCACGTCCCAGCCGCGCGCCGCCGAGCGGCGGCCGAGCGGCGCCGTGTCCGTGAAGAGCGACGCCTGTTCGGGCAGCGCCTTCGCGGCCCCCGGCAGGCGCGACTGCTTGGCCTCCAGGATGAAGCAGCCGCGCTTGTAGAGATCGATGCGCTTGCGGCCGCCCTCGGCCTCGCGCGGCAGCACGGCCCGCTCGAAGGCGTAATCGTTGCGCTCCCGTTCGGCCCCTGCGGGCTCGGGCCGCGCGACGCCGAGGATGTCGCAGAACTCGGCCAGGAACATCTGGTAGTTGGCCCGCTCGGCGCCGCCCTCCCGGCCGGTCCAGCGGGCGATGAATGATCCGACCTCGTCCGCCACCTGCGCGCCCCGGCTGAAGCCGAGACGTTAAACAATCATTACGTGTATTCAATACGTACTTACACGCATGAGATGTCGGCGCGTCGGGCTCGCCCCGCGTGAAGACGCAGCCCGCAGGGGGTCGCCGATTCCCCCAATCTCGCACCGCGATATATATTTTGTGCAGCGCAAAAGTCTTGTTCTCGCACTGGCGATGATCTCCCCGATATTCGAGTCGGCGCGCGGGAGACATCATGCGGTTTTCTACTCGAACGGGTAAGTCGAGGACAATGAAGCGCGACAGGATCTCGTCGTTAACAAGAAAGAGATTTGACGCGCGCTGCGCACGCAGTCGTCATTTATTGTTCTCGTCGGGCGGCAAGGGCGGAGCCTAAAGACCGTGAGGCGCATCCAGAGAATCGTGGACGGCGTTCAGGAGAGCCTGGGCGTCGACGATCCGCCCGTCTCGAGCGACCGCACGCCATGGTCGGGCTTCCTGATCGAGAAGCTCTCCGCGCGGACCGAGCCGGTCGGATGCGTCTGGCTGCCGAGCGACATCCTGATGATCCACACTGGCCCCGGCAGGGTCCGCTACGGGACCGGGCGGACGCCGCACGACTACCGGCTGGCGCGCGGCACAGTGTTCGTCTGTCCGAGACATTACGAGATCCAGTCGCCCCGCGTGGAGGGTGAGCGCCAGCGCATCGTGGTCGAGTTGAGCGGGCCGCTGGTCGGCCGCCTGTTCGGGGACGACAGGCGCTTCGCCAAGCCGAACTTCCTGCATCTCGTGAAGAAGGAGGACAAAGTGGTGTCCTGCTTCATCGACGAGATGCTGGCCGAGCTCGACCGCGGCTGCCCCTCGGGACCGACCTTCTCGGAATACGCCTCGCTCTCGCTGCTGTCCTATCTGCGGGCGCGCTACTCGGGCGCGGGCTCGGTCGAACTGGTCGACCGGCGGCTGTCGGCGGAGCAGCTCTCCCGGGTCAGCGACTGGGTGCGGTCACACCTCGACAGCGAGATCAGCCTCGCGGGCCTCGCGGCGCTGCTCGGGCAGAGCCCCTTCGAGTTCGCCCGCATGTTCAAGAAGGCGACCGGCCTCAGCCCCCACCGCTTCGTCATGCAGGAGCGCATCCGGGAGAGCGAAAGGCTGCTGCGGGAAAAGCGGCTGCCGCTCGCCGAGATCGGGCTGGCGGTCGGCTTCTGCAACCAAAGCCATTTCACCTACGCGTTCCGCCGCGCGGTCGGGACGACGCCTGGCCGCTACCAGCTGCAGGCGACGGAGGGGTAGGGCCCCAGCCGTCATGCCCGACGGTGGTCTGGCGTCCACCAGCTACTTGGATCGCAGGGCTCGTCGCCCCAGTCGTGGCGTGAGGGAAAACCGGCGTCCGACAGCGGAGCGCGCTTCTGGCGCTCGCGAAAATGATCCGGCTGCGTCCGGTCAAACGCCGGACGCAGCCTCCGTCGACCAGCGACGGTCGTGTCGTCGCTCGACCCGTCAGGCGCGCGCGGTCATTCCTGGAAGCAGGTGAATCCCGGCCGAACGCCCTTCCAGCGCACCGGCCCGCACAGGCGCTTGCCCGCCCCCAGCGTGCTCTTGCTGATGTGCTTGATCAGCTTTTCGTATTGCGGGTCTCCCTCGATATAGCCCGAGAAGTTGCCGAGGTCGCTCGAGGCCGCGAACACGCCGTCGATCCCCGGAACCTGGGCGATCTTGGCCGCGTTCTTCACGCCCTCGATGGTTTCGATCATCACGATCAGCACGAGGTTGTTGTTGAACGTCTGTCGGTAGCTCACGTCGGCGGGGAGCCAGGGAGCGAGCACGGTCGCGGTCTGGCTGCCGCCCTGGCTGCGTCGTCCCATGGGCGGGAAATAGGCCCACTGCACGACTTCGCGGGCCTCCTCCACGGTGTCGACCGTCGGCACGACCAGCACCATGGCGCCGCCATCGAGCGCATGCTGGATCTCGCGCTCGTCGGTGTAGGCGACGCGGACCCCCGGCACAGCCTTCCGGCCGGCGCATTTGTCCGACGATCCATAGGCCCACATCCGCCAGGCGTCGCCCCAGTCGATCGCCGAATGCTGCATCTCGGTCCAGGTGAAGTCGGCGTTGCCCTGACTCGCCTGGGAGCAGTACGTCTCATTCATCGCGCTGAGGTCAGAGGTGCTGACCGTGCGGCCGATGACGATTCTACCCTTGTTCATTTGCTTCTTGGCGGGGTTCCAGATCAGGCCGCCTGTCGTGTCGTCGTTGCGCGGCCCGTACACCCAGGTGTCCGGATCGATGCCGCCGGACTGGGCGCGCACCGATTGATTTCCAAGCATTATGGTCGCCGCGACGGCCGCGACCGCGGCAGCCATCAATCTCGATCTCCGACGCATCTGCATTTCCTCCCGTATCGAGTTTTTTGTGAACGAACGGGCGCCTCGCGCGACGGGCCGTCGACCGATGCGGCGCTGGCAGGCGTTTCATTATTTTGGCTATTCGCTGATAGCCTATCCTTGCGCATGTGCATTATTATTGCCGCCAACCGGTAGATTATATTTGCACATATGCATGACTACGATAAACGTCCGGAACTATTTCGACTTGGCGCGTAGCGAACATTTATCGGCGTACAGCGCACGTGGACTTCAAAGACGTCCATGCCGGTGACCTTGAACACCCTGTCGAAAGAGGCGTCGCCATGACTGCCGGCCTCCTTCCGGCCGGCAGTCTGAATCGCGATAGAACGCCCTCGGGAATCCAACCCCGATCCAAACCGGTCGGATAACGCCCTAATCCAGCGCGCCTTTGGCCTGGCAACAGGAGCCGAACAGGTCGAGGCTGAGCCCCGCCTTGGCCAGCAGGCTGTCGCGCGAGGCGTCGATGCGCCGCCGCAACGCGCCGATGTCGACGTCGACCAGGCGGCCCCGCCACTTCTTCAGCTTGCCGGCGACGAACACCGTGTCGACATTGCTGGTGTCCATCAGCGTCACCACCGCGCCGGGCGCGTTGTTGAGCGGGAAGACGTTGATGAGATTGGCGTTGAGCAGGATGACGTCGGCTTCCTTGCCCGGCGTCAGCGAGCCCACCTTGTCGGCGAGATGCGCGCAGTCGGCGCCGCCGAGCGTCGCGAGCTTGATCGTGTCGTTGCAGGTCAGCAGCGGCTGGGTCCTGGTCTGGCCGTTCAGACGCTTCTGGTTGACGAGCGCGCGCTGCAGCGTGAAGGCCGAGCGCATGATGGTGAACATGTCGGCCGTCATGTTGCATTCGACGTCGACGCTGAGGCTGAGCGGAACCTTGAGGCTCAGCGCCTTGAGGAAGGGCGGCATGCCGTGGCGCATCTGCATCTCGATGGCGGGCCCGATCGAGACCTTGCCGCCGGTGTCGGCGATCGCCTTCCACATGTCGTCGGACAGCTCGGTGCAGTGGATGTATTCGTTGTCCGGCCCCATCGCGCCGGCCTTGTAGGCCGCCATCAGGCCGGGCTCCGAGCCGAACGGCCCGACGATGTGCGAGATGATCGGCACGTCGATCGAGCGGGCGAGCGCCCACAGGGTCTGGTCCGTGCCGGTTCCGAGCCCGAGCGTCAGAAGCTGGTCCTTCGAGGAGAAGTACTGTTCCTTCACCCGGACGATGTCCTGCGGGAACTTCGCGTCGGGACCGACGCCCCCGGAATAGGCGAACAGCGCGCGGCGGCCGGAGTCCCGCAACGCCTTGACCATGGCGTCGGTATGCTCGGGCGAGTTGTTGACCTGCGAGGTGTCGACGGTCGTCGTCGTGCCGTTGTTCAGCTGGCTAAGCGAGGCGACCAGCACCGACATATACGCGTCGTCGGGCGTGTAAAGCGGCGTATAGACCCCTTGGATCAGCGAGATGTAGCTCACCGGCATGTCCTCGGTCGAGGACAGCAGGCCGTCGGCCAGTATGCTGCGCAGCGCGGTCTCGTACTGGTGGTGATGGGTGTCGATGAAGCCCGGCATGACGATCATGCCCCGGGCGTCGATCTCGAGCGCATGGGCGTCGATCTTCGGTCCGACGGCCTTGATCTTGCCGTTGCGGATCAGCACGTCGCCCTTCTCGAAGTTCCCCACCTTGGGATCCATGCTCAGCACGATCCCGCCCTTGAGCAGGATCGGGGCTGAGGAGCCGGCCCGTGCGAGCGCCGACAGCGTGGCGTCCGAGGGCGCGGCCTTCACCTCCCCGGACACGATCTGCGACAGGAACGCGCCGGCGCCGACCGCAAGGCCGGCCCCCAGCACGCCGCGGCGCGTGGCGCCGCCGCAGCAATCGTGATGGTCGTGACCCGGCACTTCATGGTCGTGGTCTGACATCGGTCCTCCCCCTTTTTTGTTTTGTTGATGGGGAGGTCTTAGGGAGCCGGCCGCGCGGCGTATTTCATGATCCTGCGCGCTTGTCAGAAACTTGCGCACATTCGAACGGACCGCTGTCCGGACGCGCGTGTCCGTCGAAAATGGGCCGCCCGCAGCGCGGACGGCCCGAAGTTCACGCTTGAAAGGATGGCCCGAGCTCAGCGGGCGCCCCTGCTCGACTCAGTCGGCGCTGGTCCGCTTGTCGAGATTCTTCTTCTTGAGAAAGTCCGCCACGATCTCCGCGACCTTGTCGTTGTTGAGGTCGAGCATCATGAGATGCGTGTTGCCGGTCAGGCCCTTCTTCGGCAGCTCGACCAGCTCGGCGTCGCCGCCGCGGTCGTTGATCGCCTTGATGAAGGCCTTGGCGTAGACCACCGTGATGCGGCGCCGCTCGGGCCCCGCCAGCTCGCTCGGCTTGTTGGGGACGTAGTCGCCGACGATGATCTGGATCGGGATCCGCGTGAGCTTCTTGAACTCCTTCTCCGAGACCTCCTCGCCGGGCGGGATGACGTCGCCATTCGCCGCGCTCTTGATCGGCTTCGGCGCCTCGCCCTTCGGGAAGCGGAACACGCTCGGCTCGAAGGAGACGATGCCCTTCACCCTCGGCGTGGTGAGCGCCGTGACCCAGCCGCGCACGCCGGAGCCGGAGTGGGTGATCAGCACCGACGGCCCGATCTTCTTCAGGAGGTCGGCGACGGAGTCGGCCTCGAACTGGTCGGCTGCGGCGTCCTCGAACTCGGGGTAGCGCGCGCGCAGCAACTGGTCGAGCCATTGCGGATCGTTCGTGGGCGCCTGAACCCCGTCGAAGAACTTGGGCTTGCCGCCGAGCGGCCAGGTGCCGAAGCGCCAGCCTTCGAAGGTCGCCTGGTCGCGTCCAATCTCCGGCTCATAGGCCGTCGGCACGCAGGCCCAGCTGGCCTTTCCCTGCCGCGGCAGGTCGATGATGTAGACCGGGTATTTCTTCCGAAGGAAAATCTGCTGGAAGCCGTCGCGGCCGTCTGGCGAGTGCTCCCAGGTGATCGAGCTCGCGCTGTGCCACATCACCAATGGCAGGTCGCGCGGCTTCACCGGGATGTTGTACTGCGCATAGCCGTGGTCGCAGTGCAGCGTCCCGCCGTCATTGTTCGAGATCGTCTTGCCCGCGAACGCGAAGGCGCCCTGGTCCTGGATGACGATCGGCTCGCTCTTCTTGTCGTCGGCCAGGGCCGACTGAGACGCTAGTCCGCTCACGGCGGCGACGGCGAGGATCGCCAGCGCTGGTCGGGCCGCTTCACGCGCGGCTCTGAGATTTAAGTGTAATTGCATGTTTCTTCCCTCCGGTTCCCCCTGACGGGATGGAAGCGGGTCGGGAAGGCCGCGTCTTGTAGATGTCTGCGCGGCTTTCTCAGATTCCTGCCGAATCTGACACATGAAAAAAAGCGCCGACTGCGACGCGCGTCACCCGCGCCGCCGCGGCCCCTGCCGCCGCCCGCCGGGCCGGAAGTTCTTGGTCATCATGTCGGGCCGCTCGCGGCGCGGGGCGTCGCCCTCGGCGAGCGGCGTGACGCGGTCGGTGCCCGGCCCCATGTCGTCGAGGTTCGGGGCGGCGAGCCTCGAGCCCTTCGGCGGCGTGTTGGCCGAGCGGCCATATTTGCGCTCGCCCGAATAGGCGCCGGCGCGGGTCTCGACCGCGGCCTGCCGCGCCATCGGGTCGTCGGCGAGCGCGAGTTCGGTCTCCTGCAGCCGCTTGATCTCGTCGCGCAGCCGCGCCGCGGTCTCGAACTCCAGATCGGCCGCGGCCTTGCGCATCCGGTTTTCGAGGTCCGCGATCGTGGCCTTGAGGTTGTGGCCGATCTTCGGCGCGTCTTCGGAGAAGCCCTTGTCGACCGTGACCCGGTCGCGCTCATAGACCGAGTTCATGATGTCGCCGATCTCCCGTCGGACGCTCTCCGGCGTGATGCCGTGTTCGGCGTTGTAGGCGAGCTGCTTCTCGCGGCGGCGGTCGGTCTCGGCGATCGCGCGCTTCATCGAGCCGGTCTCGTGGTCGGCGTAGAGGATGACCCTGCCGTCGACGTTGCGGGCCGCGCGGCCGATGGTCTGGACCAGCGAGGTCTCGGACCGCAGAAACCCTTCCTTGTCGGCGTCAAGGATCGCGACCAGCGCGCATTCCGGGATGTCCAGCCCCTCGCGCAGCAGGTTGATGCCGACCAGCACGTCGTAGGCCCCGAGCCTGAGGTCCCGGATGATCTCGATGCGCTCCAGCGTGTCGATGTCGGAATGCATGTAGCGCACCCTGACGCCCTGCTCGTGGAGATATTCGGTCAGGTCCTCGGCCATGCGCTTGGTCAGCACCGTGACCAGCGAGCGATAACCCCTGGCCGCGACCTCGCGCACCTCGCCCAGCAGGTCGTCGACCTGGCTGCGCGCTGGCCGCTGCTCCACTACCGGGTCGATCAGGCCGGTCGGCCGGATCACCTGCTCGACGAACACGCCGCCGGTCTGCTCCATCTCCCATGTCCCCGGCGTCGCGGAGACATGGACGGTCTGGGGCCGCATGGCGTCCCATTCCTCGAACCGC
>NZ_RYFI01000001.1:0-4184 GCF_004103825.1 Hansschlegelia zhihuaiae | reverse complement strand
CCGCGGAAAGCCGTATTCGGCGAGCGTCGCCTTCCTTCGGAAGTCGCCGCGATACATGCCGCCGATCTGCGGGATGGTGACGTGGCTCTCGTCGGCGAACACCAGCGCGTTGTCGGGCAGATATTCGAACAGAGTGGGCGGCGGCTCGCCGGGCTTGCGGCCGGTCAGCCAGCGCGAATAGTTCTCGATGCCGGCGCAGGAGCCGGTCGCCTCCATCATCTCGAGGTCGAACTGGGTGCGCTGCTCCAGCCGCTGCGCCTCGAGCAGCCGGCCCATTTTGGTGAGCTCGGTCAGGCGCATCTTGAGCTCGTCCTTGATGCCCTTGATGGCCTGGTTGAGCGTCGGGCGCGGCGTCACGTAATGCGAATTGGCGTAGATGCGGACCTGGGAGAGGTCCTGGGTCCTCGCGCCGGTCAGCGGGTCGAACTCCTGGATGCTCTCGATCTCGTCGCCGAACAGGCCGATCCGCCAGGCGCGGTCCTCGTAATGCGCCGGGAAAACCTCGATCGTGTCGCCCCGCACCCGGAAGGTCCCGCGCACGAAGTTGATGTCGGCGCGCTTGTATTGCAGCGCCACGAGGTCGGCCATGAACTGGCGCTGCGGGATGGTCTCGCCGACCTTCAGCGTGAAGGTCATCGAGGTGTAGGTCTCGACCGAGCCGATGCCGTAGATGCAGGACACCGAGGCCACGATGATGACGTCGTCGCGCTCCAGCAGAGAGCGCGTCGCCGAATGGCGCATCCGGTCGATCTGCTCGTTGATCGACGATTCCTTCTCGATATAGGTGTCCGAGCGGGGCACATAGGCCTCCGGCTGATAGTAGTCGTAATAGGAGACGAAGTACTCCACGGCGTTGTCTGGAAAGAACGACTTGAACTCGCCATAGAGCTGCGCCGCCAGCGTCTTGTTCGGCGCGAGGATCAGCGCCGGCCGCTGGGTCTCCTGGACGACCTTGGCCATGGTGAAGGTCTTGCCCGAGCCGGTGACGCCCAGCAGCACCTGGTCGCGCTCGGCGCGGCGGACGCCGTCGACGAGTTCGGCGATCGCCGTCGGCTGGTCGCCCTTCGGCTCGAACGGGCTCGCCAGCCGGAATGTCTGGCCGCTTTCCAGCTTCTCGGGCCGGGGCGGGCGGTGTGGGACCCACGGCTTGCCCTTCAGCTCCGGTCGCCCGTGCTGGATCAGGTTCTCGAGCGCCGCGACGGTCGCCGAGACGCCGGCCGAGGGGTCGAAATCCGCCGGCAGCAGCCCGACGTCGGTCTCCGGCGTGGCCCCGAAGCCGCGCGGCGCCTTCTGTGGGTCGGGCGCCGGCTCGTGGTCCTGCAGCTGCCGCCGCTTGCCTTTGGGCGCCGCGCGCTTCGGCTGCGCGCTTGCAGAACCCGCCTCGTCATGCCCGGGCTTGACCCGGGCATCCATCGCTCCCGGCGCGTCCGCGCCGGAGATGGGTCCTCGGGTCAAGCCCGAGGACGACGACGGAGACGCTTTCGCCCCGAAGGTCGCCGGAAGCTCGCTCGCGGCCTTGGCGGTCTCGCGGTCCGCGACTTCGGCGCGCGCCTGGTCGGCGGCCGCGGAGCCGCGGCCGAGCGCCTTCAGCAGCGCGGCGTCGGCCTGGGCGACGGCCTCGCCCTCGAAGTCGGCCTGGGGCGCTTCGGCGAAGCCGGGACGGCGGGAGGTCTTTGGCATGGGGGGCAATATAGGCGCCCGCGCCGAGAGTCGCGAGCCGTGCAAGGCGCCGGGCTAGCAGTCGGCGCGGTAGCGCTTCGGCGTGACGCCGGTGACCTGCAGGAAAACCTTCGCGAAATGGCTCTGGCTCGCGAAGCCGACCTCGGCGGCCACGCGGCCCGACGGAATCCTCTCAGCCAGAAGCGTCTTGGCCCGCGCCACGCGCTCGCGCATCACGCATTGATAGGGCGTCATGCCGGACGCCGCCTTGAAGACGCGCGCGAAATGCGACGGGCTCATCCGCGCGAGCGCGGCGAGCTCGGTCACCGAGATGGCGCCCGAGAGGTTCTCGCGGATATGGCCGACGAGCCGCCGCATCTCGGCCGGCGACAGGCCGGACGCGGCGCCGGCTTCGGCGTGCGGGGCGGCGTAGCGCGCCGCGAGATAGGCCAGCAGGGCGGTCGAGATCGACTCCGCGTAGAGCCGTCCCGAGCGGCATCCGCCCCTGACCTCGGCGCGCATCGCGGCCATCAGCGCCGCGAGCTGCGGGTCCTGCGTGACCTGGGCGGACTCCAGAGACCGCTCGATCGCCAACACCTCGTCGGGGGCCAGCGTCTCGAGCCGCGCGCCGTCGAGCTGCAGCACCATCATCTCGATCGCGCCGTCCGGCACGGCGTTCTGGATCTCGGCGTCGCGGCGGATGATCGACACCGTGCCGCGCTCGATCAGGTCGCCGTTCCAGACGCCGCGATGCTTCCACCTGAGCGACGCCTGGCCGTCCGTGACATAGAGCAGGGTGGTCTTCGCCCAGGCGTGGGCCGGCAGCGGCTCGTTCGGCCCGCTCGCCTCCTCGAAGCTGAAGCCGGTCCAGCGCAGGCTGGCGCTCGCAAGCTCGGGCGCGCGGAAGAACGGCACGCGTCGTCCCTGCGAGCTGTACTGGATCCGCTCCGCTCTCATCGGCCTGGGTCCACCTTGTGAGCGACTGAAACATTCGGGCTCGCAAAGTCGCTGTCAACGAACTTCGACGACGGCGAAGACCAAGCCTCCGCGCGACGTTCCCGATGTCGGCCGCGCCCCGCACGCGCCTCTCCGGACTTCCCGGGCGGGCCGATGAAAAGATAGGCGCCGGCAGGATCGTGCTCGAAAAAGCAAGATCGTTGTAGTTCCGTCTTACGTATATCCCTAATTTTCCTCCCATCGGCGCGCGCACGACTGCAGATCGGATTGTAAAAGACGCGCCGTTACAATCGGGAGAAACGCAATGAACAAGAATAAAAATCAAGCGGTCAAGGCCGGGCGGCGCGGACGCCTCGGCCTCGGCCTGCTGGCCGCCGCGCTCATCCTAGGTTCCGCCGGCGCGGCTTTCGCGGCCGAGAAGCTCAAGCCCATCAAGCTCTGGCGCTCCGGCGGCTTCGCGGTCGGCGGCCAGGTCATCGCCAATCCGGAGAACGCCGGCGAGACGCTGTCCTGCGACCACGGCTACATGGAGTATTTCATCCCCTGGCGACCGCGCCGCACCAGCCTCGTGATGTGGCACTCCTCGAGCCCGCAAGGATGGCAGAACCGCTGGGACGGCGGCGAGGGCTACAAGGACAAGTTCCTGCGCCGCGACTATCCGGTCTTCCTGTGGGACGGGCCGCGCGTGGGCCGCGCCAACTGGAGCTGCGAGCCGATCAACTACGTGCCGTCCTATCGCGACCAGGGCAATTTCACCGCCTGGCTGTTCGGCCCGCTGCGGCCGCAGGGCTATCCGAAGCCCGGCGACTGGTATCCGGGCGTGCAGTTCCCCACCACCAACGCCGAGGCCTGGAACCAGGCGACCCGCGCGCGCTATGACGAGTTCGACACCGGCGCCAACATCCAGCTCCAGACCGACGCGGCGGCGATCGCCGCGGATTCGGGCAAGCTCGGCGACAGCATCGTCTATCTCACGAACTCCGCCGGTGGCCTCCGGGCCATGGTGACGACAACCAAGGCCACGAAGCGCAACATCCAGGGCATCGTGACCTATGAGAGCATCGGCTACGTGTTCCCCGAGGGCGACCCCGAGGCCCCGCCGGCCTGCACGGATCCGGGCCCGATCTGCGCCTTCGGCCCGATCCACGTGCCGCTGGCGGACTTCAAGAAGCTCGCCAAGCTGACCGCGATCCAGTTCGTCTGGGGCGACAACCGGCCCGAGACCGACCGTTTCGTCATCCAGTCGCGGCTCGCCGCCAAGCTCATCAACCGCTATGGCGGCAACGCCAGGGTGCTGGTGCTCGGGCGCGACGCCAAGCTCTGGGGCAGCACCCACATCCCCTTCGCCGACATGGACAACGAACAGGTCGCCGGCCTGCTCGACAAGTTCCTGGCCAAGAACCGCCTCGACAGCTACGCGGCCGGGCGTCCGTCCTGGATCGTGGAGTAGGTCGGGGACCCCGCTCCGGGGGCGACCGGCGCGGGGTCTTTCGTGCGGGGCAGGGGCGCCGCCCTCGTCATGCCCGGACTCGATCGGGGCATCTTCCGTGTTTTGGGTCAAGTTACGC